>NZ_LR131106.1:993836-1659078 GCF_900626215.1 Corynebacterium neomassiliense
CCAGATGTGTAAAAGCGCCACCCCCCCCCCGCCCCCCCCCGCCGGTTCATCAGATCCGTCCCCGGCGTCATCCGCAGCCGCCAGCTCCTCCTCCGCACGGTCGATCTCCCCGTTCACCCGGTCCCACCGGTCGAGCAGTCGACGGTACTCACCACGGGCACGGCCCGTCTCCTCCCGAAGCTCCGCCGTGCGGGACTTCAGTTCGGCGATCCTCTCCTGCAGCGCCGCGATCTCGGGACTCCCCCCGGCGATGCCCGTGACAATCCCCTGCCAACGGTCCACCTCCGCCTGCGCGGCGGCGACGTCGAGCTGCTCCCAGGTCAGGTCGACGACACGGCGGTAGGCGTCCACCCCTGCGTCAACAGCGTCCAACGCCTCCTCCGCCGTACGGACCCGTTCCGCGGCGTCCTCCAGTTCACCGCGCACCGCCGCGACCTGCTGCGCCAGTTCCCCGGCGCGGCCCTGACCCGAGAAGCCCAGCACGTTCCGGCGCCCGTGGCCACCGTGGGCACCACCGCCGGACCGGGACAACTGACCGGTGACCGTCAGCGCGGCACCGTACTCACCGAGCCGGCCGGGGTCGTCCACGCACACGAAACCGAAACTGCGCTCGAGGCGGTCCTGCAGCCAACCGGTGAACCGGCCGCCACGGTAGTCCAGGCGCCCCGGCAGTACCCCGGGATCACAGGTACGCGGTGTCATCCCCGGCCGCGCCCCCTCGAAACGCACGCGCACGCGCGTCCGGACACCGTTGACGGCGGTACGGAAACTGTCCAGCTGCGACCCGTCGATGAGCATCGTCGTGGCGAAACCGCCGAGCGCCAGGTTGAACGCCTCCCTCCAGGGCTCGAACTCCGCCTTCACCTCCACCAGCTCACCGACGAAAGGCAGGTCCGCGACATCGGCACCGGCCGCCTCGGCCAGAACGGCACGGGCCTCGTGCAGTTCCGCCGGAATACTGTCCGCACTCTGCAGGGCCGCCCGGTGTTCCGCCTCAAGATCACGGAGCCGGTCCGCCAGGGCCGTCGCCGATGCGCGGGCCTCCGCGTACTCCGCACGGGCGGCGGTCTTGTGCCCGGAATCCTCCAGGACCGACCTGGCACGGGCAACCAGCCGCGCGAACGACCCGGCATCGGTGACCCCGTCGAGAACACCGTCAGGGCCGGGGCCCGAGACCCGTTCCCTGGTGCGACGGACCTCGACGAGGCGACGTTGCGCCGCCAGGAGCTCCCGCTGCGCCGAATCGAGCCGGTCGCCTCCCGAACTGCGCAGCACCTCGACGAGACCGTCGCGTTCGGACTCCGCCGCATCCACCGACGCCTCGCCGGCGGCCGCGGCAGCCTCGGCCTCCACGACCCGGCTGCGCAGCGACTCCTCCGCCGAGTGCAGCAGTTCCAGTCGCCGACGCGACAACCACTGCGAAGCCGGTGAAGAGGGGTCCCGGAACCTGCCCACCGACTCGATGAGGCGGAGCCTCTCCGCGGCGTCCGCGATCTTCCTTCCCGCCTCCCTCACCGGTTCCAGCGCCCTGACCTGCCGGCGGGCGTTCACCATGCGCATACGCGTGCCCTCGAGCTCGTCGAAGTGCTCGACGACGGCGTCCGCGGTCGCCATCGTCTCCGGCTCCTCGAGAACCATCCGCTTGTAGAGCTCGTCGACGGTGGTGATCTGCTGACCGGCCTGGATCCGTGCCAGCAGGTTCATCGCCTTCGACCCGGCTCCTGCCGCCCCGATCCCCAGCACCGACTGCACGCGGGCGAGGAACTCACGGTCGGTGGCCGTCGTCTCCAGACCGGTGGCCCTCACCGCGTGTTCGCCGAACCGGTGTGAGGCGGCCTGCTCAAGATCCGCCAGGTCGAAAGGTCCCCGGGTCACCCCCCTGACCTTCACCGTGTCCTCGACAAGACGCGCGGACGCCGGGATGTACCAGGCCCGCACCGCCGTGAACCTCTCCCCTGCCCCGGATGCCGCCGCATTGTCGACCCAGGTCACCGCCACCGCTGTCCAGGTGTCGGCACCGTCGCCCCGGAGCACCCGGACCCGGGTGCCCTCACCGGTCCTGGACTCGTCGAGCTTGCCCCTCCCGTAGGACAGGATGTTGCGCTGGTCACCACCGCGGGGACGCCCGGTGACGCCACCGTTCGACGCCCCGTTGAACGGCGTGGTGTGGGGCATCATCAGTGCGATGTAGGCGTCCATCAGGGTCGACTTCCCCGAACCTGAGCCACCGCAGAGCAACGTCGCCGTGGAGGCGAACCGTATCCGGTGGGCCCCGTCGTATCCTCCCCAGTTGACCACCTGGAGGTCTTCGGCGAGCCACTGCTGGCCCCGGGACTCCGCCGGGATGAGGCCGAACAGGGTGTCGAGCATGGACGGTCCTGTCGTTGCGGTCATTGTGCGGCTCCGTTCCGGCTCTTCAGCCAGTCATCCAGTTCGCGCAGTTTCTCTGCGCTGAGCACGATCTCCACGAGCGGGCTGACGCGGTAGCGCCCCTCGGACTCCTCGTCGACGAGCCCCTCCTGGCGCAGGCGCTCCAGGGCCTTGCGCACCGACCGCTGACGGCGGGCGATGTCGCCGTCACCGTCGGTGAAGTACGTCAGAACGGTCTGTTCGACCTCCTCGACGTCGACACGCGCCGCGGTCTCGCCCGCGGTGGACTCGCGCTGCCAGACGGTGCGCAGGTACACCAGGACAAGAGTTTCAGTGCGCGTGTACGCCTCATCGCGGAGCAGGATGGGAACATCGGTGACGACACAGTCGTCAGGACGCACCTGTTCCTTGTAGGCCACGCCCCGGTCCGTGTCCACCACCAACCGGACGAAGAGGTCGTGGAGCCGGGACTCGATGATCCCGCGGTTGTCGACGAGGACGCGCCAGTCCTCCCGGTGTCGCTCGGCGAGCAGGAACCGGCGCTGAAGGACGCGCACGAGGACGCGGCGGACCTCGGGGTCGAGGACGCCACGGTCGCCGGCGAAACACTCCTCCACGTACTCCTCGACGGGTACCTGCGGGACAAAGGGACCGCTGGGTTCACTCACTGGTGCTGGCCTTCCTGTTTCGGGTCCTGATTCCGGTCCTGATTCCGGTCAGAGCTCTCCTGCTCGTCCGGGGACGTCGACCCGGTGACGCCACCGAAGGCGAAACGTCGGACCGTCCCGTCCGGGCGCCGCGCCTCGACGACGCTGACCTCGCCGGTCTCGACCATGCCGTTGCGGTGGGCGATCTCCAGCAGGCCGAGAAGATCGACGGGACGCCGGGCGTCCCCCGGCCACCCGGAGAACAGTGAAGCCAGGTCGAAATGCGTCTCACCGTCCCTGCCCAGCCCGGAGACGGTCTCCTCCAGCTCGTCGTACCGCGGCCCGCCCCACGCCCTGGCGTCCTCCGCCACCGAATCCACGTCCAGGTCCGGGACATCCTCCGCGCTGCGCAGCGGGGCAGGACCTGCCGACGGACCCGGGTCACCGAGAGTCCGCCGAAGATTCCCCACCGCCGTGGCCGGGAAACGCCGCAGAGGATCGACGTGACCTCCGGCGGAGGGGTCATCCCGCATCCACGACTGGAGACCGGACATGACACTGCGCAGCAGATCGTCGACCTCCCTGTCACGCAGAGGGTCGTGGACACGGACCTGGGCGGTGATGACGTGCGACGCCTGACGCTGGGCGGCGAGCACCTCGGAGACACCCTGCTCCACACGGCCCGCCACAGCAGCGAGATCCCGACGCTGCTCCGGGCTCAGGGCACGGGCGAAAGGGGCGGAGAGCAGGGAATGCAGCTGGTCAGTGAGCAGGTCGATCTGCTCAGGGTCACCGATGAGTTTCAGCGCCCCGGCGAAGGCACGGCCCTCAGGCGTGCCCTCCATGACATGCTGTCCCCGGTGCAGGTAGCCGCGCAGGACCTCCCCAGTGGGCCTGACATCCCTTCGCAGGTCGGTGACGACGTCACGCTGCATCGCCGTGATGGACTCGGCGACCCGGACGAAATCTGCGGGCAGTTCCCGTGCCTGGTGCAGGACATTCTCCACCTCCTCGAGGAGCTGGTCGTCGTCCACCGGGTCCCCGCCACCCTCGCGTAGAGCCCTGATCTCGGCGTCGATCTGGTCGCGCTGCCGTCGGAGGTTCCCGATGCGTTTCTGCGGGTCGGTCTCTGCGTCTGCCACCAGCCGTTCGACAGAGTCAAGCAGGGTCCGTACCCGGGAACGCGTCACCCGGGCCCTGCCCCCTCCTGCCCTGCCGGCGATCTCCAGGGCTCCGACCGCCTGGGCGGACAACCGGTACTCCTCGACGCCCTCAGAGGCGTCGGCTGCTGCCGCGATCCGTCCCGCCTGTCCGGAACCCGGCGTCGTCAGCGTGTCCGGCACTTCTCGGCCCCCTCCGGTGCCGTGGACCCCGCCTGCACCCGCAGGTGCGGCGGCCACCGTGCCGGATCCTGCGTGCCGGATCCGGGGGACGATCCACCCCACCCGGACCCAGTACCGGCAGATCTCACGGCCGTTCCCCGCCGGAACCCCCTCGAAGCCGCTGTCACGGAGTTCGCGGGCGATGTCGCCGACCTCCACATGGGCGTCAGTGACCGTGACGGCGGGCCGGTCCGGGGTGAAGACAAGGGACAACGCGGTCACCACGAAAGGGGCGAACCTGCCGTGCAGCAGGTCAAGCGTGGGATTCCGGAAAGCTTCGGACGCCCTGAGGTAGGCGGCTGCTGCACGTGGGTTGGTCATCGACGTCTGAGGCTAGCACCCGCCCCGGACCCTCCCCGACCNGCAGTCTTCCGACGGGCGTTTCAACTGTGCGGGAGGAGAATCCGGGCATGCTGTCGGCGGTGGTGGCGTCCGGTCGTCGGGTCACGGGCAATCTCCTGTTCAGTCGTCACCCGGGCCGTACCGCCGGCGCAGCGGCCCTCGTCCGTACTAGCCTGGGCCCATGTCAGTCTCTGATCTTTCACGGAGTACCCAGGACTATCTGAAGGTGATCTGGGGGCTGTCCGAGTGGTCGACCGACCCGGTGACTCCGACGCTCATCGCCAGAAAGACCGGACTCCGACTGTCGTCCGTCTCCGACGCCGTCCGCAGACTCACCGAGCAGGGGTTCCTCACCCACGACCCGTACGGCGCGGTCGAGCTCACCGACTGCGGTCGCACACATGCCCTGGAGATGGTTCGACGCCACCGCCTCATCGAGACTTTTCTCGTGGAGGTCCTCGACTGCACCTGGGACCAGGTCCACAACGAGGCAGAGAATCTCGAGCACGCGGTCTCCGACTTCCTTGTCGACAAGATCGACCGGTACCTGGGGTCCCCCACCCGCGACCCCCACGGGGACCCGATCCCGGACACCAGGGGAACCGTGGAGATTCCCCGTGCAGCCAGGTTGACCGGCGCAACCCCGGGCGAGACCCTCACCGTAGAGAGAATCTCCGACGAGGATCCCTCACTCCTGCAGTTTCTCGCGGAGAAGGGGATCACGGTCGGCACCGTTCTGCATGTCGGGGACACCGCACCCTTCTCCGACACGGTCGAGGTGCAGGTGGACGACCTGCCGGGCACCGTGTCGCTGGGCGGACAGGCGACAGACAGGATCTACGTCTCGCACGCCGACAGCTGAAGTGGTTCCGTTCCCGCACGTCTCACGGGACCGCACCGGCCCACCAATGTTCGTTGGTACGTAGTTTCTAAGTTCGTAATGTCGTATAATCTCTGGCAGTGCCGTGGCCGCACCCCGAGGGACTGACAGACTCCGCTGCAGGGGTCGCCGGATCCGGATGCGGCCCTGAAACGCACCGACAAGAATTCATCCAGAGAGGAACGACCAATCATGGCCAAGAACATCTCCGTCATCGTCGGAAGCCTGCGGCGGGGTTCGTACGCCCGGAAGATCGCGGAGGAGGCGATCGGACTGTTCCCCGACGGCTTTGACGCCCACATCGTGGAAATCCGTGATCTGCCGCTCTACGACTTCGACTACGACGACCCCACTGTCACCGACAAGCCGACTCCCGCGGAGTACGTGGAGTTCCGGAACACGATCAAGTCCTCTGACGGCGTCCTGTTCGTGACACCGGAGAACAACCGTACGATCCCCGCCTGTCTCAAGAACGCCGTCGACATCGGCTCCAAGCCGAACAGCGACGTGGCCTGGAAGAAGCTCCCCGCAGGAATCATCAGCCACTCGGTGGGACGTATGGGCGGATACAGTTCCCAGAAGAACCTGCGGCTGGCCCTGTCCTACTTCGACATGCCGCTTCCCGGACAGCCCGAGGTGTTCCTCGGTCAGTCCCCGACCCTGTTCGACGAGTCCGGGAAGATCACCGTCGAGAAGACTGTCGCCTTCCTGCGCGACTACGTCGAGAGGTTCGCCCGTCTCGTCGAGGACAACCCGCGGTAGGAGAGCCGGGGCCGGGCCGGTCACCGACCGGAGGCGCCGCCAGCAGATGCGGCCGCCGCGGCAGGTTGACAGCGGCCGGTCCCCCGCCGATCATGGGGCACACCCCGACCGTCCGGGACCGTGGGACGCCGCGGCCGTGACATCTCCGTGTCCGACGGGGTGCCCTGCGGATACGGCCCGGGTGACGACTGAACAGGAGATTGCCCGTGACCCGACGACCGGACGCCACCACCGCCGACAGCATGCCCGGATTCTCCTCCCGCACAGTTGAAACGCCCGTCGGAAGACTGCTGCTCGCCGCCACGCCGGCAGGACTGGTCCGGGTCGCCTTCGAACTCGAGAACTTCGACACAGTCCTGCACACCCTGGAACACCACTTCGGCCCCCGGGTCCCATCCACACCAGGTGACATCACTGACGTCGCGGCCACCCGGGTCGACGAGTACTTCGTGGGATCCAGGCAGGTGTTCGACCTCCCCCTGGACTTCACCCTGTCCGCACCACGGTCAGGCAGGTCGGGTTCCTTCCGTCAGAAAGTCCAACGGAGTCTGCTGCAGATCCGCTACGGCATGACCCGCAGCTACCGGGAGACCGCTGAGGCGGCCGGAAGCCCGGGGGCGGTCCGCGCCGTGGGGACGGCGTGCGCCACCAATCCTCTGCCGGTCATCGTCCCGTGCCACCGAGTGGTGCGCAGTGACGGCGGCACCGGCGGCTACCGGGGAGGACAGGACGTGAAAAGCGCCCTGCTGGAACTCGAGAGTCACAGCTCAGGGCAAGTGCCGGGACATTCAGTCGTCTCCCCGGCGGGGAACCCCGCCGTGCGGGTCGTGCCGGAAGGTAACCTACTGTGAAGTAGATCCCAGCCCTGCACAGTCAGGCGCAGAAAGGCGTGCCTTGAACAGACCTGAGCCGACCACGACCGCTGTCCCCACCCAGTGGGTGGGTCCGCTGCGCATCAGCGGTGACGCCTTCCCCACAGAGGCAGGACACGAGGAGGTCGAGGTCCCGCTGGCGACCTTCGAGACCCCGTTGTGGCCTTCCGTGGGACGGGGTGCGAGCATCTCCCGCGAGATACCGGGGGGCATCCGGACGACCGTGGTCTCGGAGTGCATGACCCGTTCCGTCCTGTTCACCGCGGACAACAGCGTCGTCGCCGTCGCCGCCTCACGTACCGTCTCCGACAGACTCCCCGAACTGCAGCAGGTGGTTTCCACGACCACCAGTCACGGTCGTCTGGTCGACCTGCACAACGAGGTCGTCGGTAACCTGCTCTTCGTCCGGTTCGAACTCAACCCCGGGGACGCCTCCGGACACAACATGGTCACCAAGGCCGCCGACGCCCTCATGGAACGCATCCTGTCCTGGGACCTCGGCCTGTCCTACGGATCAGTGTCGGGAAACTACTGCAGTGACAAGAAGGCCACGGCCGTCAACGGCATTCTCGGACGTGGCAGGAATGTCGTCGCCGACATCCTGCTGCCCCACGAGGTCGTGGAGAGACGGTTGCGGACCACGGCGTCCTCCCTGACCGACCTGGTCGTCCGCAAGGACCTGGTCGGATCCACCATCGCCGGGGCACTCCGCTCCGCGAACGCGCACTACGCGAACATGCTCCTCGGCTTCTACCTGGCGACCGGGCAGGACGCCGCGAACATTGTCGAAGGGTCGCAGGGCGTCACCTACGCAGAAACCCGGCCGGAGGGGCTCTACTTCTCCTGCACCCTGCCCAACCTCATCGTCGGAACTGTCGGCAGCGGCAAACATCTTCCGGATGTCACGGCGGCGCTGGAGCGGCTGGGGTGCCGGGAGGACCGGGAGGTCGGGGCGAACTCACGGCGTCTCGCCTCCCTCATCGCCGCCACCGTGCTGTGCGGGGAACTGTCCCTGCTCGCCGCCCAGACCAATCCCGGTGAACTGATGTCGACCCACCTGCGCATGGAACGTTGACACCCCGCACCGCCCGGAGCATTCGCGCCTGCCCTGCCGCGCCGGGTAGAAAGAACTTCACCGAGAAAAAGCTCACCGAGAGCCCACCGAGAGAGACGAGGAATCAATGACTGCAATCGGCATCCACGACCTGGAGATGGCGACCGGCCACCACGTCGTCGATCTGGCAGAACTGGCGGAGTCCACCGGTGTCGCCCCGGGGAAGTACATCCTCGGCCTGGGCCAGTCCCAGATGAGCGTCCTCGCCCCGGACGAGGACATCGTCACCATGGGCGCCGCTGCGGCGAAGCCCCTGCTGGAACGCAACGGAACCGAGGGGCTGCGCACTCTCCTCTTCGCCACCGAAAGCGGTGTCGACCAGTCCAAGGCCGCCGGAGTGGCGGTGCTCGACCTGCTCGGACTGCCGTCGAACATCCGTGTCGTCGAGATGAAGCAGGCCTGTTACGGCGGCACCGCCGCACTGCAGGCAGCGGTGGGCATCGTCGCCCGCTCGCCGCAGGAGCGGGTACTGGTGATCACCAGTGACAATGCCCGCTACGAGCTCGACTCCCCGGGTGAGCCCACCCAGGGGGCCGGGGCGGTCGCCTTCCTGGTCTCCGCCGATCCCGCCGTCCTGGAGATCGAACCCGCGTCCGGCATCTCCACCACCGACGTGGACGACTTCTGGCGTCCCAATGACTCCACCACCGCCGTCGTCGACGGTCACCTGTCGGTGGGCGCCTACCTTGACGCCCTCACGGACGCCTGGAACGACCTGCAGGCCCACGGCGGTCCATCTGTCGAGGACATCGACCGTATCCTGTACCACCAGCCGTACACGAAGATGGCGAAGAAAGCCCAGCAGCGGCTCCGGGAGATCACCGGCGGACAGATCAGCACCGCCCTGAATCCCGGGGACGAGCCCGACGGGCGAGACACGGGTCTGGAGACCAGCTCCCGGTACAACCGCAGGCTGGGCAACAGCTACACCGCGTCCGTGTACTCGGCACTGGTGTCCCTGCTCGACTACGATCCCGGGCTGGAAGGACGCCGCATCGGCATCTTCAGCTACGGGTCGGGATGTGTCTCCGAGTTCCTCACCGGCATCGTGAAATCCGGTTACCTTGAACGGCGAAACCCGCACCGCTCCGAGAATCTGCTGGATGCCCGCGAACCGGTCGACATCCCCACCTACCGTTCACTGCACACGGCACCCCACGGCACCAGCGAAGACCAGGTCACTCCCCGCGTCACCTCCGGACCGTTCCGTTTCGCCGGGGTCACAGGCCGGGCCCGCCGCTATGAAACCTGCTGAGCACACCACCCGGAACCCGGCCCACTGCTGTCGGGTCGGGACGGGGACGTGCCCGTCCGGTACCTCTGCTTCAGCCTGAAGTACACGCGGCTGCGCACGGTGGCGACCACGTCACCGTCCACATCGGTGATGTCGGTGGTGAACCAGTGGAGGTACTTCGACCCGTCCGCGGTCTTCTCACGGATGAGCTCGAAGGTGGCGTCATCGGTACGCATGTCCGCGGTGATCGTCCCCCGCCCGGGTTTGAGATAGGTCACGTGGGACTCGACGTCCCACACGTTGTAGCTGGCGCCGAGCCGGACCAGACCCATGTACAGGTAGAAGCCGTCCGTCATGGTCTGGATGGTTCCCCCGAACGCCGTACCCACCAGATTCGCGTTGATCCTCCGCGGACGGTGCGTCGTCACCACCCGCGAACCGTCCGGGGCTATGTGCCTGAGACGGATCCCGGAACCGATGTAGGGCGGGAACAGGCCCAGCAGGAACTTCAGCTGGCGCGGGGACGGTTTCAGCATGGAACAAGAATATTTGACCGGGGACGGCCGGCGCGGCACTTCGGCGAGACTGCGGAGTTCCACGGCGTCCACAGCCTCCACTCGGCACAGGCCCCCACCCGGCATCCGTGAATCTCTCACGGCACGTCCGGGGACAGGGGTGAAAGGGGTACTGTCGCCACAACCCCTCTGCCGACCGGGAGGAGACCCGGACCGTGACCACACCCCCGACACCGGGGCCCACACCCGACAGCCGTCGTCGTTCCATGGTCGTCGCCGCCTTCGGCACAGTCGTGGAATGGTACGACTTCTCCATCTTCTTCTACGTCTCCGCGAGTCTCGCCGCGACATTCTTCGACGGTGACGACAGTGCCCTGCTGCTCACCCTGGCGCTGGGAGCCGCAGGATTCGTCTTCCGTCCGGTGGGGGCGATGGTCTTCGGCCATCTCGGAGACCGTATCGGGCGCAGGTCTTCCCTGGTCGTCTCGGCGTCACTCATGGCGGTGGCGCTGCTGGGCATCGCCGTCATGCCCGGATCAGACACCGTCGGCATCTGGGGAGGGGTCGGGGTGCTGGTCCTGCGCTGTCTCGCAGGTTTCGCGGTGGGGGCGGAGTACACGGGGATCATGGTCTATCTCGTGGAGTCCGCCAGAGACGGCCGGCGGGGGCTGGCCGCAAGCTGGGCGGCCGCGAACTCGGAGGTCGGCTCACTGCTCGCCGTCGGTGGAAGCTACCTGTTGAGTCGGCTGCTGACCACTGAAGACATGGACACCTGGGGGTGGCGGATCCTCTTCCTCGTCGGAGCGCTCCTCGCCGCAGCCATGGTCCCGCTGCGCAGGTTCATGGACGAGACGGAGACGTTCACCCGCGTCCGTGACTCCCCTGCCGACACCGGCACGTCCCCGCTGATCACGGTGCTGCGTCACCACCCCCGGGCCGTCCTCGTCTCCTTCCTGGTCTCCGCCGTCGGGTCGGCGGCCTACTTCCTCAACATCACGAACGTCCCGACCTACCTCGGGCAGACGACCGAGATCACCGGCTCCACCTCCCTGTGGCTGGGGACGGTCGCCGCCGTCGCCGCGATCATTGTGACCCCGTTCATCGGGGCGGCCTCGGACAGGTTCGGCCGCAGGCCCCTCTTCGCCGTCCTCGCGGTGGTCATCCTCGTCACCACCCTGCCCGCCTACATGATGCTCAGCGGGGACGCCGGGACAACCGCTCTTCTCGGAGCAGCATTCCTGGCGGTTCCTGCGGCCGGCTGGAGCGCAGTAGCCGCCTCGGCGGTCCCCGAACAGTTCACAGCCGTGGGACGGTTCTCCGGTATGGCCGTCGGGTACAACACCGCCACCGTCCTCTTCGGTGGCCTGTCACCGTTCGTCGCCACCTGGCTGATGGACGTCACCGGCTCCGTCTACGCCCCGGCCTGGTATGCAGTCGGCGTGATCCTGGTGGCCGGAGTCCCGATGCTGTTCCTTTTCCGTGAACAGGCCGACCGGCCCCTGTCCGAGGTCAACTCCGACAGTGAGCTCCTGCCGGTCACGTGACCGGCACCACCTGCCCCGACAAGGTTCCCGGGGCCACCGGAACCAGCGCTCCCGGCAGGCCGGGCAGAGCCGGCACATCCTGACCTATCCTCGGGACATGTCAACCCTCGTCCTCGTCCGCCACGGACGCAGTACCGCGAACACCGCCGGAGTTCTCGCGGGTCGCACCCCCGGCGTCCTCCTCGACGACATCGGTCGCAGGCAGGTCCGCGACACCGCGCACCGTCTCGAACAGGTACCGCTGGCACGGGTCGTGTCCAGCCCGCTGGAGCGCACCCGTCAGACAGCCGAGGCGATCCTGGAGAACCGGGACACCCCGCTGACCACCGACAGTGCCCTGACAGAATGCGACTACGGAACCTGGCAGAACCGGACTCTCCGGGAACTGGCGGAGGAGGACCTCTGGAAGGTCGTGACCTCCCGCCCCTCCGCCGCCGCATTCCCCGGCGGAGAGTCCATGATCGACATGAGGGCCCGGGCCGTCGACGCGGTGGCGCGGCACCATGCGGCAGTCGAAGAGGAGTCCGGCGACAGTGTCGTATGGGCGGTGGTCAGTCACGGAGACATCATCAAGGCCGTCATCGCGGACGCCTACGGCATGCCCTTCGACAACTTCCAGCGCGTCCATGTCGACCCCGCGTCCGTCACCGTCATCCGCTACACCCGCTCCACCCCGCAGGTCCTGTGTGTGAACACCACCGCCGGTGACCTGTCCTGGTTGTCCGGGGATTCCTCGACCGCCACCCGGGTGGGCGGCGGCGCCGGGCACTAGGCTGGGAGACATGTCCACCATCACACACGGATTCGACTGGCCGGACCGCTTCGTCGTCGGCACCGTCGGGCTGCCCGGTGACCGCACGTTCTACCTGCAGGCCAGGGACCGGGACCGGACCGTCAGCGTGTCCCTGGAAAAGCAGCAGTCGGCGGCCCTGGCGGAAGGGGTCAGCGAACTGCTCGCCAAACTCCGGCAACTGGAGGGCAACCCCGTCAGCGTCCCGGACGAGACCCCGGACCTGCTCGTCGACGATGACCCGCTCGACCTCCCGCTCGACGAGGAGTTCAGGGTCGGCGTCCTCACCCTCGGCTGGGACCCCGGAACCTCACAGGTGGTCATCGAGGCCGCCCCCGCGCCCGAGGTCGAGGTCGAGGTCGAGGACCTTGACGACCTCCGGGACATCGGGTCGCTCAGCGACATCGAACCTGAACAGCTGCTTGTCGTGCGTATCCCCGTCGGAGCCGCCAGAGCTTTCGTCGACAGGACTTTCGCGGTGGTCAGGGCAGGGCGTCCCGAGTGCCCGATCTGCCACGAACCGATGGATGACCCGGAGACCCACGTCTGTGACCTCTCCGACAGGTGACCTGATACTGGAGGGACGCCTCACCGACGCCTCCAACGCAACCTTCCGCGGGCGCTTCAGCGGACCCGTCAGCGACCCCGGCAGCGGCCACAGGCCGGACTCCCCCGGTGCCCGACCCCCTGGTGACCCGGACCTGGACGCCACAGGGACAGACACAGGGACAGGGACGGCAGTGGTGTACAAGCCGGTCCTCGGGGAGAAACCGCTGTGGGACTTCCCCGACCACACTCTCGCCCACCGTGAAGTGGCCGCCTACCTCGTCTCCGAGGCGACAGGCTGGAACATCGTCCCACGGACCTGGCTCGGCGAAGGCCCCTTCGGCACCGGAATGCTGCAGCTCTGGCAGGACACCGACCCCGGACAGCACCCCGTGGACCTGGTGCCCTCCGGACAGGTCCCGGACGGGTGGCTTCACATCCTCGACGGCGTCGACGAGGAAGACAACGAGGTCAGCGTGGTCCACGAGGACACCACCCCGCTGCGGCGCACCGCCGTCTTCGACATCATCGTCAACAACGCCGACCGAAAGGGAGCACATGTCCTCCCGGTCACCGGCGGTCACCGGTTCGGTGTGGACCACGGTCTGACTTTCCACACTGCCCCCCGGCTGCGCACCGTGCTGTGGGGCTGGGTCGGCCGGAGGCTCACCGACAGTGAGACGGCGGGAGTGGCGGCCGTGCGGTCAGGCCTCGACTCGGACCTCGGCGCAGCTCTGACAGAACACCTCACCGACGCCGAGATCCGGGCACTTCGTACCCGGTGCGACCGGCTGCTGGACAATCCGGTGTTCCCCGGCCCCTCCGGGACAATGCCCGCGGTGCCCTGGCCGGTGTTCTGAGGCCGGCTCCCCTCTCACCCCGCGAGCTGGACAATACCCTCCACCAGCAGAGTCGCAGCACCGACGAATGCGAGGAACGTGGCGAGCCGGCGCATCCCCGTACTCGACATCCTGTCGTTGAGACGGTCGCCGAACCACGCCCCCACGAATATCGCCACCAGGGCGACGATCCATATCCACGCCGGCAGTCCTCCGACATCCACCCCGCCGAAGAAGATCATCTTCAGAATGAAGGACACCGAGTTGGCGACGAAGATCACCGGGTGCAGGGTGGCGACGAAATCACGGTAGTCCCACCTGGTCACCCGGGAGTAGACGGTGAACGCCGGTGCCGCGATGCCCACCACAGTGCTCATGAAGCCACCGGCCGCACCGGCGACGATCATCGGCAGCCGGGCGTGCTCACTGACATGCCAGCGTTCCGGACGGACCGTCGTCGCCGCGAGAGCGACCATCACCAGTGACCCCACCGTCACCAGGAGCCACGGACCGTCGATCGCCGAGACCACGAACGCCGCCGGCACCGAACCGATCAGGAGCCCACCGGCGAGGAACCGGAACCTCCTCCAGTCCGTCCGCGACCGCACGGACCAGGCATTGTTGGCACCGTTGACCACGGACAGGCCGTTGACCACCGTCACCCCTGCCGCGGGGCCGAGGACGACCGACAGTACGGGGCCGGCGACCAGACCGAGGCCCATCCCGGTGATCCGTTGGAGAGCGGCACCGACAAGGACAGCGGCAAGAAGGACACAGGCGATCATCATCACAGGGGTCCACAATATGCCTGCGGATCACAGTTCCCTGCCGGCGGGTCCGGTCACCGCCGGGACCTGACCACCTTCAACGCCGGATCGGTCACCGTGAGCGCGAGAGACAGACATCCGAGCACAAGGACCGTCCACGCCAGCACATGCATCCCGGCGTCCGTGGCCGACTGCCCGAACACCGGTCCGATGATGCTCGAGGCGACAATCGCCCCGACCATGATCGCGGTGCGCGACAGCCCCGACGCCGACCCGGTCTGTCCCTTCGGCGCAGCACTGTAGATCACCTCCTGGTTGCACACCGAAGCGAAACCCTGCGTGACCCCGAACACTCCGACGAGCACCACCAGATAGGCCAGAGAACTGGACGTGTCGGCACCGAGCATGAGCAGTCCTCCTGGGATGAGCGCCGCTGCGGCGGCGGTGAGGGGCAACCTCACCGACGGGGCGGCGGACGCCAGGACCGAACAGATCACCGCCATGGCAGTGGTCGACAACTGGATGAGACCCGCATGGTCGGCGGAATAGCCCGCCGCGTCCTGGAGCCACTGGGTGAAGCCGTAGACCATGAGGTACATGCCCGTGTACGTGAGGAACAACCTGAGATAGGTCCGGGTCAGTGCACCGTTGTGCGCCAGCATCCTCAGGTCGATGAACGGGGCGGTGGTCCGCAGTTCCCATGCGACGAAAAGCGCCAGGGCGAGAACTGCGACAGGAATGAGCCAGTACAGGCCGGCGTCAAGGTCGAGGACGAAAACCAGTGCGGAGACGAGCATCACGGTGAAGACCGCCATACCCGGCAGATCGGGAGAGACACGGGCACCGGACTCCCGTGAACTGTCGGAGGGCAGCCACACCAGGACCAGCAGCAGGATCACCGCCGCCGCCGGAGTATTGACCAGGAAGATCCACTGCCATCCGAAATGGTGGACAAGCAGTCCACCCGCAACCGGTCCGACCGCGGTGGTCGCCAGACTCGACACCGACAGTCCGGTGAGAATACCCCGGGGAGTCGACCGTCCGAGTCGACGTGCCTGATCACTGATCAGGGCCATCGCCGCCGGATACGCGGTGGAGGTCCCCAGTCCGATGATCACCCGGGCCAGCAGGGCACCGGCGAAGCTCTCCCACACCGCCGGCACTAGTCCCCCCACCATCACCAGGACGAGACCGGCGGCGTAGACCTTCTTCGGTCCGAAGAGGTCGGCGATGCGCCCCATGGCCGGCTGTGCGACAGCACTGACGACATACAGCCCCGCGACCAGCCAGATCGCCAGGGACGCCGGGGTCCCCGTCGCCTGAGAGATCGGAACCAGGGCGACCGCGATCATCGTCGTGTTCACCGGATTGAGGGCCGGGCCCAGGAGAACGGGAACCGCGAACCGCGGACCGAATCCGATGTCTGAAGGAGAGGAGCTCATCCGACCACTGTATTGCCTCAGTTGTCTCGGGTCGGTGCGGTGCCCCCTGTCGGATTCGAACCGACACTGTGCCGATTTTAAGTCGGCTGCCTCTGCCAGTTGGGCTAAGGGGGCGCAGCCGTCGGAGTTTCCGACGGCTGAAGTCTACCTGTTACGTTCCACGACCTCTGCGAGCAGTCCGTCCAGGATGTCCTTCTCGCTGACGGTGATCGTCCTGATCCCCTGTTCCAGGAACCTGGTGGCCACAGCGTCGACGATGACGCAGCCGCCACCGATTACGTCCGCCCTGCCGGGGTCGACCACGGGGCTGGTGTTGCGCGCTGCGACGGAGTCCGCCAGCACACGGCGTGCGGTCGCTCTCAGACCCTCCAGGGGGATGACCGCCATGTGGGTACGGTCCGGGTCGTAGGACTCCAGCCCCAGGTGCAGCGCGGCCAGTGTGGTCATTGTTCCGGCGACGCCGACCACCCGGGTGACCCGGGTGAAGTCCACGTCGGCGGACGCCTGCACCAGCTGGTCGGCGACGTACCGGCCCGCCTCCCCGATCTCCTGGGCGGTCGGTGGATCAGAGTGGAGGAACCTCTCGGTCAGTCTCACACAGCCCATGCGGGTCGAACAGACTCCCCCGCTCCCGGCGTCCACGACAAACTCTGTGGAGCCTCCGCCCAGATCCATGACGAGGACACCGCTGTCGCGTCCGGAGATTCCACCCCTGTCGAGGTCCAGTACCGCCCCTGCGAAGGACAGTTCCGCCTCCCGGACCCCGGAGATGACCTCTGCCCGTGCACCGGGGCGGATTCGGCCGAGATGCCGTGCGGTCATGTCGAAGAACTGCCCACGGTTGCCGGCGTCCCTGGTCGCTGAGGTGGCGCCCATGATCACGTCGGTGACGCCGGCCTCGACCATCCTGTCGGTGTAGTGCGCGAGCGCGGCGTCCACTCTCTGAAGTGCCTCGTCCGCGAACCGGCCGGTGGCGTCGACCCCCTGCCCCAGGCGGACAATGATGTTCTCCCGGTCCAGCTCGGTGAGGGTGCCGTCAGTTCCGACGTCCGAGATGAGCAGGCGTATCGAATTTGTTCCGCAGTCGACGGCGGCGAATGCGCTCACCTCAGTGCACCTTCCTCGTCGAAGGCCTCTGCAACGGAGGTACCCAGGTCCTCCGGGGTGGGCCAGTCCCGGGGTATCGCCGTCCCCGACAGTTTCGGGTTGTTCGCCGCGGCCAGTGCCACGGCCTCCGTGCCTAGACGGAACCGGTCAGGCCCCTCCGCCAGCGCATAGGCGATGAGCACGTGCAGGCACTTCACCCTGTCCGGCATGCCTCCTCCGGAGAAACCGGTCCCCAGGTCCTCGATGGCATTGCGTTCGGCGAGGTAGTGCTCGTGGGCGGCGAGGTAGTCTGCCGCCAACGCAGTGTCCCTTCCCAACCTGTCCTGCATGGTGCGCATCACCCCCGCGACCTCCAGTCGTGAGGCTTCGGCGGTCAGACGCGGATCCGTGAGGTAGTAGAGGGTGGGGAACGGGGTTCCGTCGGGGAGTCTCGGAGCGGTCTTCACCACGGCGGGCTGGCCGTCAGGGGTCCGGTAGGAGACCTCGAGGGCTCCGCGGGGTTCCCGGCCCAGCTGCCGGGACATGGTCTCGAGGTCCTTGTCGGACACGCTCATCTGCTGCTCTTCTCTCGGTTCATACTCGGACTGTCACTGTCAGACTGTCACTGCTGCGGATCCGCACCGGGGTCGACGGGCAGGTTGGGGGATTCACCTGACGGCGGCGGGGTGGAATCCTCCCCGCCCCCCGCGGCCGGCTCCGGCGGAGTGGCGACAGCGCCCCACAGGCGGCTGTACCACGGCTTCTCCGGTTCAGGGGTTTCTTCGACCTCACCCGGGACGTAGTCCGCCCCGGAACTGATGTCAGGGTCCATGAGACGGTATGCGGTCTCCCCGGGCTCGACAAGACCGAGACGGGTACGCGCCTGCTCCCTGACATAGGCCTCGCTGCCGTACCTGGCGATCTCCTCGGTCAACGCCTGCTTCTCGGCTTCCTGCCTCTCGATCGTGGCGTTGACCTCCGCGATCGCCGCCCGCTGTTCGAAGAAGTTGCGCAGCGGGGTGGCAACTGACACGACAACCGCCGCCAGGACGAGGACCGAGACAGCGACAACCACCGGGTTCACCGAGCTTTTCAGCTGGACGAACGACCGTGCGACCTTACGCGGGGCGTCCTTCGCCGCCCGTACCCGACGGGTCCGCTCCTCAGTGGACTTCGGGGCGGGCAGGTGGTCTGACCGGTCCGGGGTTTCTTCCATACCGCGGAATACTAGCCTGTCCCCGGACTACTTCCCCGCCGCGAACCGCGGGAAGGCGGACGCCCCGGCGTAGGTGGCTGCCCCCTCCAGGTAGCTCTCGATCCGCAGCAGCTGGTTGTACTTGGCCACGCGCTCGGACCGGGCCGGGGCGCCGGTCTTGATCTGACCGCAGTTGAGGGCGACGGCAAGGTCGGCGATGGTGGTGTCCTCGGTCTCCCCCGACCGGTGGGACATCATCGTCCGGTACCCGTTGTTGTGTGCAAGGGAGACCGCGTCGAGGGTCTCGGAAAGGGTGCCTATCTGGTTGACCTTGACCAGCAGGGCGTTGGCCACATGACGGTCGATGCCCTCCCGGAGGCGTGCGGGGTTGGTGACGAAGAGGTCGTCGCCGACGAGCTGCACGCGGTCACCGATCTCCGCGGTGAGGCTGGCCCACCCGTCCCAGTCGTCCTCGTGCAGCGGGTCCTCGATGGAGACCAGTGCGTACTCGTCGACGAGCTCCCTGTAGACCTTCGCCATCTCCGCGGCGGTGTGCTCGCCGCCCTCGAAGTGGTAGACCCCGTCAGAGTAGAACTCCGAGGCTGCGACGTCCAGGGCGAGCGCCACATCCTTGCCGAGTGAGTACCCGGCGGCGGTGACGGCTTCGTCGATGAGATCGAGGGCTTCCCTGGTCGACCCGACGGAGGGGGCGAATCCACCCTCGTCACCCAGTCCGGTGGACAGTCCCTTGCCCTTGATGACCTTCTTGAGGGAGTGGTAGACCTCCGCGCCGGTACGCAGGGCCTCTGAGAACGAGGACGCGCCGATCGGGGCGATCATGAACTCCTGGACGTCGACCCCGGAGTCCGCGTGGGCGCCACCGTTGAGGATGTTCATCATCGGCACGGGGAGCACGTGCGCGTTCGGCCCGCCCACGTAGCGGAACAGGTGCAGGTCAGCTGACTCTGCGGCGGCCTTGGCGACAGCGAGGGACACGCCGAGGATGGCGTTGGCGCCCAGGCGGGACTTGTTGTCGGTCCCGTCGAGTTCGATGAGCCGGGTGTCGATGAGCCGCTGGTCGTCAGCTTCGAAGCCGGCGAGGGCCTCGTCGATTTCACCGTTGACGAAGTCGACGGCCTTCCGGACCCCTTTACCCTGGTAGCGTTCGCCGCCGTCGCGCAGTTCATGTGCCTCGTGGACTCCTGTCGAGGCCCCGGAGGGGACATCGGCGCGTCCGATGCTGCCGTCCTCGAGGAAGACCTCGACCTCGACGGTCGGGTTGCCACGGGAGTCAAGGATCTCGCGGGCGTTGATCTGCATGATTTCTGCCATGTGTGGTCAGCCTCCTCGGCTGGATGAAGGAGCGGGAGATAGTTCGGGAACCATTGTTCCACAGCCGCCCGGGTGCCATGCCAGGGACCGGGCAGGGGCTAGGCAGGGGCCTGTCCCACCGCGTAGTTCGCCGCGGCGTCCCGGACCCCTGTCAGGTACTCCTCCGACCGGTTGTAGGCGTAGACCGCCTCACTCCACCCTTCGGGGGTGTCGAGGTCCCGGTCCCCCGAGCACAGTAGTCTACCTGCGGCAACTGCCGCATCCCGGATGTTCTGGGGGTCACCGCCGTCGCCGAACATGCGCCAGGAGTCCGGGAGGAACTGCAGCGGTCCGACCGCCCGGTCGAAGTGCCGGTCGCCGTCGAGCCTTCCTCTGTCCGTGTCAGGGATGCGCATGAAACCGCCCGTACCGTCGAGCCGGGGACCGATGATGGCACCGTCGACGACACCGTAGGTTCCGTGGTGACTCTCGTTGTACCCCAGTCCTGCGAGGGTGTTCCACCGGAGATTGCAGCCCGGGTGCTCCTCGACCGCCCTGGCTGCCCCGGTGAGGTACGCGAGCAGGAATTCTTCAGGGATGCCCAGTCTGTCCGCGGTGTCGGACACTGCCGCAGGATCATCCGGGTCCAGGGGTGCCGCGGCAGCGGGGGGTACGGACTCCGGAACGGCGGAACGCTCCGGTGCCGGGGTGCTGCGCGCCCCGACCACGACACCGCCGACAACCACGACGAGCAGCAGTGCGAACAGTACTCCTGCCGCTCTGTTCACTCCGCCTCCCTGCACAGCACGGCGTCCAGGGACGCGCGGGACAACTGGACCTCTGCCGCGCCTCCCGCGGTGAGGACACGGACCGTGGCCATGTCCGGGTACGGCCGCTCCCCCACCTCAATCACCGCCCCGGGGAGGACGCCGTGGTCCTCCAGGTAGCGCAGCAGGGCCCCGTCACGGTCACTGACCCTGTCGACGTACAGGCGGTCACCCACCTGCGCACCGGAGAGCGGGACCGTGGCGGACTCCTCCACCCTGCCCTCGGGATCGGGGATCGGGTCGCCGTGCGGGTCGCGGTCGGGGTGGCCCATCGCCGCGTCAATACGGGGTATGAACAGGTCCGAGACCGCGTGTTCGAGCACCTCTGCCTCGTTGTGGACCTCGTCACGGGCGTAGCCGAGCTCCCGCTGGAGATAGGTCTCGATGAGCCGGTGGCGCCGGACCATCTGCAGTGCGAGGCGACGCCCCTCCTCCGACAGGGTGATGTCGCCGTAGGGCGCGTGCACCACCAGCCCCTCAGCGACGAGACGTTTGACCGCCTCGGATGCCGTGGATCTGCGTTGTCCCAGTTCAGCGGCCAGGGTCGACAGGGTGGCTCCACCGTAGTTCCCGGTTCCGGCGCGGCCCCACTCCTGAAGATCGTAGATCTTCTTCAGGTAGTCCTGGGACCGGTCGGGGAGTTCGGAGACATGCATGGCGGGCAGTTTACCCGAGCCCTGCCCTGTTTCTCTGTGTGATCCTGCCGTCGTCCAGGAAGCGGAACGTACTGTATATTAAAGTTCCGCTCACCGAACTTCAGAAGTCAGAAGGATGAATTAATGTCACTGCCCCTCCGACGTGCCCTTGCGGGCCTCGGCCTTTCCGCCTCCGTCGTCGCCGGCCTCACCGCCTGCGGTTCCGGTTCCGAAGACTCCACCGATGTACTGGCCACGTTCACGATTCTCGCGGACATGACCCGTGCCGTCGCCGGGGACGCCGTCACCGTCACCTCCCTGACCCGGCCCGGCGCGGAGGTCCACGGCTATGACCCGACTCCGGGGGACATCCGGGCGGCAGCCGAGGCAGACCTGGTGATAGCCAACGGCTTCGGACTGGAGAAATGGCTCGACAAGCTGGTGGCGGACTCCGACGCGACCCGCGTCACCGCCACCGACGGAATCACGCCCGTCAACATCGAGGGCACCGACGACCCCAACCCCCACGCCTGGATGAGCCCGGGGCTCGCCAAGGTGTACGTCGACAACATCACCACGGCCCTCACCGAGCGTTTCCCCGGTGACGCCGACACCTTCCGCACCAACGCGTCCTCTTACAAGGACCAGCTCGACGAGGTCGACCGGACCATGCAGGACGGCCTGTCACGGCTGCCCGCCAACCAGCGTGCCCTTCAGACCTGCGAGGGCGCTTTCAGTTATCTCACCCGCGAGGCGGGGATGTCGGAGAGCTACATCTGGCCGGTGAACTCCGACCAGGAGATCACCCCCACCCAGATCCGTGACGCCGCGACCTTCGTCAAGGACAACGACGTCCCCGCTGTCTTCTGTGAGTCCACCGTGGAACCCGGCCCCAAGGAGCAGCTGATCCGCGAGACCGGCGCCGCCGACGGCGGAACACTCTACGTGGACTCCCTCACCGAGGAAGGCGGCGACGCCCCGACCTACCTCGACCTGATCAGGTACGACACGGAGACCATCATCTCCGGTCTCAGCCGGGGTGGTCGGCAGTGACCGGTGAGACCACCTGTGCGATCTCCGTCTCCGGCCTGTCGGTGCACTACGGCACCGTCCACGCTCTCGACAACGTGAACCTCAGCCTCGACCACGGCAAGGTCCACGGCCTCATCGGCACCAACGGTTCAGGAAAATCCACCCTGTTCAACACCCTGATGGGAGAGACCTCACCGACCTCCGGAACCGTGGTGCTCAGCGACCGCCGCGAACGGCGGGTCGCCTACGTACCCCAGTCGGAGCATGTCGACTGGAACTTCCCCCTCAGTGTGCACGAAGTGGTCATGACGGGACGTTACGGCCACATGGGAATGCTGCGCCACCCCTCCGCAGCTGACCGGGACGCGGTCACCGGGGCACTGGAGCGCACCGACCTGACCGACCTGGCGGACCGGCAGATCGGACAACTCTCCGGCGGTCAGAAGAAGCGGGCCTTCGTTGCCCGGGGGCTCGCCCAACAGGCCAGGACCCTCCTGCTCGACGAACCTTTCGCCGGAGTGGACGCGGTCAGCCAGGACACCATTGTCCGCCTCCTCCACGAACTCGCCGCCGACGGCGCCTGCATCCTCATATCCACCCACGACCTCGCATCGGTGGAGCACCTGTGCGACACCGTGACCATGCTGCGCGGCAGTGTTGTCGCGCACGGCTCCCCCGCCGACGTCATGACCACCGACAATCTGCTCAAGACCTTCGGAATGGCGGCCTGAGATGCTCACCTACGAATTCATCCAGCGGGCACTGCTCGCATCCACGGTCACTGCGGTCATCGCCGGGGTGCTGTCGTGCTGGCTCGTCCTGATCGGCTGGTCCCTCATGGGCGACGCCGTCTCCCACGCTGTCCTCCCCGGCGTCGTCATCTCCTACATCCTCGGCTGGCCCTTCGCCGTCGGAGCACTCATCGCGGCCCTGCTCGCGGTGAGCTTGGTCGGAACCGTCCGCGAGAAAACCACCCTCAAGGGTGACACCGCCATCGGAGTCGTGTTCACCGCACTGTTTGCTCTCGGCCTTGTCCTCATATCCGTCACTCCGGCCGGCACCAACCTCCAGGAGATCCTCTTCGGCAACCTCCTCGGCATCTCGCAGGACGCCCTGGTCCAGGTCATCATCTTCGGGGTCGTCGCCTTCGCCGTCATGGTCACGCTGCGCCGCGACATCACCGCCTGGGCATTCGACCCCGCCCACGCGCGCGCCGTCGGACTGCACACCGGGCGGATCCGGTGGGCCGTCATGATCTGCCTCGCACTCGTGGTCGTCGCATCCATGCAGGCCGTCGGCGTCATCCTCGTCGTCGCCCTACTCATCACCCCCGGAGCCACCGCGTACCTGCTGACCCGGAGGATCAGCCGGATGCTCGTGATATCGCCGCTGGTCGCCTGGGTCAGCTCAGTGGCGGGAATCTGGCTGAGCTACCACTTCGACGTCTCCGCCGGTGGAACGATCATTCTCTTCCAGGCGGGCGTGTTCATGCTGGTGTACGTGTTCGCGCCCCGGGAAGGGCTGGTCACCGCTCCCCTGCTTCAGCGTCGGCGGGCCGCCCGGGCGCTGACAGTCGCTGTTCCAGCACCCGACGGAACGCGTTGACCTCAGCCATCAGCCGGTTCTCGGCGTCCCCCGGGGCGTCACTCTCCAGGCCCACCATCGGATAACGGATGGATGTGGGAATCTCCACGTCCTTCAGCCCCGCGGCCCGCGCGACCGAGATGATCTCCTCCGCAGCCGCCAACGGGGACGCCGCGGCACGGACACCGGCCGGAGCCGGCGCCACCGCCGGAAAAGTCTCCGCCACCGGGTGAGCCTCGTCGCCGGCCTGACTGTCGGTCACCCCGTCACCGCCCTCACCGTCGGACAGACGGCCTGGCCCCTGACCCGGATCCGGGGCTGCGGTCTCCACCTGCTCCCCCTCCACCCCACTGTCGGCACTGTCGACACTGAGGGCGCTGTCGGCACTGTCGACACTGACGCCACTGTCGGCACTGTCGACCTGGCCGGACGAGGACGCCCTGCCGTGGGCGCCCGGGGCCTCCTTGTACGGTTCCTTGCCCTCCCTGGCACGCCCCTCGGCCCACAGCCGGTCCTGCTCCTCCGCGGAGACCGGCCGCTCCGCCTCCTCGAACAGGTACGGGGCACGGTTACGCATCTTCGCCACGAAAGCCCCGGCGACGTGACCGATGTCGAAGGATCCGCGACGGTTCGCGATCTCCGCGTGGAAGAGCACCTGCAGCAGGATGTCGGACAGTTCCGTGCACAGCTCCTGCTGGTCGATGTCCTCCTCGTGGGAGGCGTCCGCACTCTCCACGACCTCGGCGAGTTCCTCGGTCTCCTCCCGGAGGTAGGCCAGGAGACTGTGGTGGGTCTGTGACTGCTCCCATTCGCCCTGCCGCAGGGCACGGGTCATCAGGGCCACGGCGTCCTCGATCTCGTCCATGACCGAACCGGGAACCTCGGTGCGGGTGGTGCGGCGCATCCCCGCCACCGCGACAGTGTGCTCATCGGAACCGACCACCTCACCGTCGACGTACCCGCCACCGGACACCGTGTACTCCGGACCGGACTCCGCCTGCACCTGCCCGGGACTGTCCCGCACACCCGGCAGGGACGCCGTCGCCCCGGGAGCCTCCAGCTCACGGTCAGGGGAGAACTCGACCAGGAGGCTCGGGGACCGTACCAGGTCGTCACCCCGTTTCAACCGGGCGAGGACGGCGCTGTTGTCGGGATCCGTGGTCACCAGGACATCAGACTCGTCGACGGTGTGGCCACCGAGGTCGGCGATCACCCACCGGACCCTCACCGGTACCTCCTCGGTGTAGGCCACGTCCCCACCGAGCAGCGGGACGGCCTCGACGGGGAGCATCGCGGGAAACCGTGGATCCAGGAGTACGACTGACATGGAGGTAAGTCTAGCGGTAACTCTACCTGGTGACAGGCTCCCCCTCTCGCAGGTTCCGGCGCGGAATGCCCGCCAGGTCGGTGAGGACGTCGGCACACCACTGCAGGAGGTCACCGTCGCGCAGTGGGACCGCCCGCATCCCCGACCCCGTCTTCGGCGCGGGTACGAGCACCGTCTTCGGCGTCGCCCGGTACACCGCGGCGGGGAAGAGCCGCTTCAGCCGGACCTGCCCGGAATCGGGCAGGTTGACCGGCGCGAAACTGATCTTCGTCCCGGTCTGGATCACCTCGGTGATGTCAAGGTCCCGGCACAGCATCCGCAGCCTGGCGACCACGGTGAGCAGTGCGACCTCGTCCGGGTACGCACCGTACCGGTCCACCAGTTCGTCGAGGACGCCGGAGAGTGCCCCGTCGTCGGCGGCCTCGGCGAACTTCCGGTACGCCTCGAGCCGCAGCCGTTCACTGGCGATGTAGGTGACAGGAATGTGGGCGTCCACCGGCAGATCGATCCGGATCTCCTTCTTCTCCCGGTCAGAACCGTCGACCACCTCCCCGTCCGCCATCGCCCGGTACGCCTCCACAGCCTCTCCGACCAGACGGACATAGAGGTCGAAACCGACACCGGCGATATGCCCCGACTGCTCGGCGCCGAGCACATTGCCGGCACCGCGCATCTCCAGGTCCTTCATCGCCACCGCCATCCCCGCACCCAGGTCATTGTTCTCGGCGATGGTCCGGAGCCTGTCGTAGGAGGTTTCGGTGAGCATCTCCCCCTTCGGGTACAGGAAGTAGGCGTAGGCCCGCTCGCGCGAGCGGCCCACCCTGCCACGCAGCTGGTGCAGCTGGGACAGTCCCATGTGGTGCGCGTTCTCCACGATGAGGGTGTTGGCGTTGGCGATGTCGAGACCGGTCTCCACGATCGTGGTGCACACCAGGACATCGAACTCGCGGTTCCAGAACCCCTCGACCGTCGTCTCCAGCTGCTCCTCACTCATCTGACCGTGGGCGACCACGACCCGTGCCTCCGGGACGAGGTCGCGGATGTGCGCCGCGGCGTCCTCGATGGACTTCACCCGGTTGTGCACGTAGAAAACCTGGCCGTCCCGGAGCAGTTCCCGGCGGATCGCTGCGGCGACCTGGCGGTCGTCCTGCGCACCGACATAGGTCAGCACAGGGTGCCGGTCCTCGGGCGGAGTGAGGATCGTCGACATCTCCCGGATGCCCGTCATCGACATCTCAAGGGTCCGCGGTATGGGCGTGGCAGACATGGTGAGCACGTCGACATGGGTGCGCAGCGCCTTGATGTGCTCCTTGTGCTCGACACCGAATCGCTGTTCCTCGTCGACGATCACCAGGCCGAGATCCTTCCACCGCACCCCGGTGGCCAGCAGACGGTGGGTGCCGATGACAATGTCCACGGTGCCGTCAGCCATCCCGGCGAGAACCTCCTTCGACTGCTTCGGGGTGGTGAACCGGGACAGCTCCCGGACCACCGTCGGGAAGTCCTGCATTCTCTCGACGAACGTCCGGTAATGCTGTTGCGCGAGGAGAGTCGTGGGAACCAGGACGGCCACCTGCTTGCCGGACTGGACGGCCTTGAACGCCGCACGGACCGCCACCTCCGTCTTGCCGTAGCCGACGTCCCCGACAATCACCCGGTCCATCGGAACCGGTTTCTCCATGTCCGCCTTCACAGCTTCGATGGCGTTGTACTGGTCCTCGGTCTCGGTGAACGGGAACGCCTCCTCCAGCTGCCGGGTCCACTGGTTGTCGGGCTCGAAGGCGAAACCCGGGGCGGCCTGACGTGTCGCATAGAGCTGCACAAGTTCGGCGGCGATCTCGCGGACGGCACCACGGGCCTTCTTCTTCGCGTTCTTCCAGTCTGACCCGCCCATCTTCGACAGGGAGGGATTTTCGCCGCCGACGTAGCGGGAGAGCATGTCCAGCTGGTCCATCGGCACGTAGAGGCGGTCACCCGGGCCTCCGCGCTTACTCGGCGCGTACTCGAGGACGAGGTACTCCCGGCGCGAAGCCTCACTGCCGCGGCCGACGGTGCGCTCGGTCATCTCCACGAACCGGCCGATGCCGTGCTGGTCATGGACGACGAGGTCGCCGGGTTCCAGGGCGAGAGGATCCACCCGGTTGCGCTTCCTCGCCGTCTTCCTCCGGCCGGTGGCACGCGCGTCGACCCGGTTGCCGGTGACATCGGACTCCGTGATGAACAGCAGTTCCCTGGAGTCCAGCCCACCGTGCGCCGGGGCGCAGTAGATGCTGACGGTGCCTTCGCCCGGGATGTCCGCCGTGCTCCGTTTCGACCGGCGCATGCGCCCCTGGCCGGTGATCCCGTCGAGGTCGACGCCCACGGCCTCCGCCGCGATCCCGGCCTCGCGGAATCTGCGCAGCATGCGGGCGACCACGGTGGCGTTGGGGGCGGCGTAGGCGACCCTGCCGCCCGCCTCGACCCGCTCACGGATCATCGCCGTCATCCGTCCGACGGCCTCGACGTCGCCGCGGGGGGCCGGCCCCGGGGCGAAGTCGAGCAGCAGCGGTTCCCCGCTGTCGGTGCTCTCCTCCGGCCCGTCGGTCTCCCAGTCCGCGACGCCGGTGGGTGACACCGTCCACCAGGGTCGTCCCAACCTGTCCTGGGTCTTCTCCAGGCTGCGCACACTGCGGTAGCCCGCACGGTCCACCGCCTCCGGGTCGATGGCCGAGATGTCGACGGGGGCGGCGGCGCCCATCGCCGCGACCTCCCACCCGGCGGCGAGGAACTCCCGGCCGGTCGCGATGAGGTCCTCGGCGCGACGCGCCACGGCACCGGGGGTGAACTCCACGGTGTGGGTGCCTTCCGGCATGAGCTCCGGCAGCGTCCGCATCGGCCCGTCGAAGAGCACGGGGATCAGGGACTCCATGCCCTGCACCGGAATATTCCTGCTGATGCGGTCCAGGGCCTCGGCAAGTTCAGGGTTGCCGGCGTTCTCCGGTGCCAGCTCCCCCGCCCGGCGTGCCACCGCCGGGGTGATCAGCAGTTCGCGGACCGGGTGGACGAGTACCTCACCGGGATCGGTGCCGGGGACGGTGCGCTGGTCACCGACGGAGAAGACCTTGACCTCGCTGACCTCGTCGCCCCAGAACTCGGCACGGACGGGCATGTCAGCGGTTCCCGGGAAGATGTCGAGGATGCCTCCACGGGTGGCGAACTCTCCCCTGCGGCCGACAATGTCCGACCGGGTGTACCCGAGTTCGACGAGCCGTTCCTGCACCTCACCGAAGTCGAGTTCCGCCCCCTCGACGATGCGGACCGGTTCGATGTCACCGAGTCCGTCCATGACCGGCTGCACGGCCGCCCGGGTCGGCGCGACCACGACCCGCAGTCTGCCGTGGGCGAGCTGGTGGAGGACCTGCATCCTGGTGGCCATGGTCTCCGTCCCCGGGGAGAGTCGCTCATGGGGCAGGGTCTCCCAGGCGGGAAACAGTGCGACGACGTCACCGAGCATGGCGGTGAGTTCGAGGGTGAGGTCCTCCGCCTGCCGCCCGGTGGCGGTGATGACGAGGACCGGGGCGTGCCCGGCGAGGGTGGCGACGGCGAGGGGCCAGGACGCCTCGGGCCCCTGGATGTGGAGCCGGGGATCACCGACATGGGTGACCAGGCCACGGAGTTTCGGGTCCCCGGCCAGGGCGCGCAGGACTCCGGAGAGGGGCGGGGGCCGGCCCTTACTCACATCCCCGCGGCCACGGGACGNGAGGGGCGGGGCCGGGGGGGAACTCTGGGTTCGGCTCATGGCTGTCCATCGTAGTGTCGGGTCCGGACGCGTTGTGGCGGTGGGTCACCGGGTGCGGTACGCCGGTGCGGTACAGTGTCCGCCGAGACCCTTCCCCCATGGTGTAATGGCAACACTGCGGTTTTTGGTACCGTCATTCCAGGTTCGAGTCCTGGTGGGGGAGCTGCGCAACACCCGGTCGGCCTCCCTCCCCCGTCCGGCGCCGACGTCCGGCACTAGACTGTGGCGTCATGACTGAATCCCCCCATGCCGCCACCGGTCCGGTCGCCGTCGTCGTCCTTGCCGCCGGCGCCGGTACCCGCATGAAGTCGAAGACCCAGAAGACCCTGCACACCATCGGTGGCCGCACCCTGCTGTCCCACAGTCTCCACGCCGCGGACGCCCTGCACCCCGACCGGATCGTCGCGGTGGTCGGTCACGGTCGCGACCAGGTGGAGCCTGCCGCCCGGACGGTCGGTGACGAACTCGGGGCCGAACTGCGCGTCGCCGTACAGGAGCACCAGAACGGCACAGGGGACGCCGTGGCCGTGGGCATGACCGAGCTCGAGGGTTTCCGGGGCACCGTCATCGTCACCAACGCCGATGTACCTCTGCTGACCGGGCGCACCCTCAGCGACCTGCTCGCCGCCCACACCGAGGTTCCCACGGCCGTGACTGTGCTGACCATGAGGCTGCCCGAACCCTTCGGATACGGCCGCATCATCCGCAACGAGGCCGGTGAGGTCACC
This sequence comes from Corynebacterium neomassiliense, assembly GCF_900626215.1. Taxonomy (NCBI): domain Bacteria; kingdom Bacillati; phylum Actinomycetota; class Actinomycetes; order Mycobacteriales; family Corynebacteriaceae; genus Corynebacterium; species Corynebacterium neomassiliense. The sequence continues at coordinate 1,023,386 of NZ_LR131106.1, forward strand.
CACATCGCCGAACAGAAGGACGCCACCGCCGCCGAACTCGAGGTCGACGAGGTGAACTCCGGGGTCTTCGCCTTCGACTCCGACGTCCTGAGGGACGCCCTGACCCGCCTGGACACGGACAACCAGCAGGGGGAGCTCTACATCACCGACGTTCTGGGGATCGCCAGGGACGCCGGCCGTCCGGTACGGGCGCACATCGCCGACGACCCGCGTGAACTGGCCGGCGTCAACGACCGTGTCCAGCTCGCCGCCGCCGGCGCCGAGCTGAACCGTCGGACCGTCGAGGCCGCGATGCGTGGTGGTGCGACCGTCGTCGACCCCTCCTCCACCTGGATCGACGTCGAGGTCGAGATCGGCCGGGATGTGACGGTGCTGCCCGGTGTCCAGTTGAAGGGTCGGACCGTCATCGCCGACGACGCCGTCGTAGGCCCCGACTCCACCCTGGACAACGTGACCGTCGGCGAGGGCGCGTCGGTGGTGCGCACGCATGCGACGGACTCGACGATCGGGGCACGGGCCGACGTCGGACCGTTCACATACCTTCGTCCGGGGACGGTCCTCGGCGAGGACGGCAAGCTCGGTGGTTTCGTCGAGTCGAAGAACGCCACCATCGGGCGGGGCTCCAAGGTGCCGCACCTGACCTACGTGGGGGACGCCACGATCGGCGAATACTCCAACATCGGGGCGTCCTCTGTGTTCGTCAACTACGACGGCGTGACCAAGCACCACACCACCGTCGGCTCCCATGTCCGAACCGGTTCGGACACCATGTTCATCGCCCCGGTGAACGTGGGCGACGGCGCCTACTCGGGTGCCGGTACGGTGATCAGAGACGATGTGCCTGCCGGCGCGCTCGTCGTCTCAGGCGGACACCAGCGCAACATCGAGGGCTGGGTGGAACGCCGACGTCCCGGGACCCCGGCCGCCGAGGCCGCGAAGGCTGCCAGGGAGAGGGAGAACGGGGCGGCAGACGACTCTTCCCCGGGATCCGGGCCAGAAAACGACAGTGCCGGTCACGGTGCCGGTGACAGTGCCGGTCGCGATGCCGGTCCGGGGTCAACCGGCCGGAGGTGACTTTCTGACCGAGGGACACAGACCGGGGGATACATACGGGCACAGACCGTCACAGATCGGCACAGACGGGGTGGTTACCAGGGGCCCGGTTTGTCCCCGGCGTCGCGCGCTTTAACATGATGCCTGTCATACCGCCTGCGCACACAGGCGCGACCACCCCACCGAAAGGTCTGTAGAAGCCGTGTCCCACTGGATCGACAACCAGAAGAACCTGATGCTGTTCTCCGGTCGCGCCCACCCCGAGCTGGGTGAGGCCGTGGCCCGCGAGCTGGGGGTCGCCCTGACCCCGACCACCGCCCGCGACTTCGCCAACGGGGAGATCTTCGTCCGGTTCGAAGAGTCCGTCCGTGGGTCGGACGCCTTCGTCCTGCAGTCCTACCCCCAGCCGCTCAACAAGGCGATCATGGAGCAGCTGATCATGATCGACGCCCTCAAGCGCGGTTCCGCCAAGCGCATCACCGCGGTCCTGCCGTTCTACCCCTACGCCCGGCAGGACAAGAAGCACCGCGGCCGCGAGCCCATCTCCGCCCGCCTCATCGCGGACCTCATGAAGACGGCCGGCGCGGACCGGCTGGTCTCGGTGGACCTCCACACCGACCAGATCCAGGGCTTCTTCGACGGTCCGGTGGACCACATGCACGCCATGCCACTGCTCACCGACTACGTTCGGAAGAACTACGGGACCGACAACATCGTGATCGTCTCCCCTGACGCCGGACGGGTGAAGACCGCGGAAAAGTGGTCGAACATCCTTGACGGTGCTCCCCTGGCTTTCGTGCACAAGACCAGGGACATCGACGTCGCCAACAAGGTCACCTCCAACCGTGTCATCGGTGATGTCGAAGGTCGTACCTGCATACTCATCGACGACATGATCGACACCGGCGGAACCATCGCGGGAGCTGTCGATGTCCTGCGCAAGGCAGGTGCCGCCGACGTCATCATCGCCACCACCCACGGCGTGTTCTCCGACCCGGCGCGTGAAAGGTTGAACAGCTGCGGTGCACGTGAGGTCATCACGACCGACACTCTCCCGCAGAACACCGAAGGCTGGGACAACCTCACGGTGCTCCCGATTGCGCCGCTGGTGGCCAAGACGATCCATGAGATCTTCGAGAACGGTTCGGTCACCACGCTGTTCGAGTGATACACTTTTGCGGTCTCGGCGAGGGCCGGTGGGAACACCGGCCGTAATCGGCGCGAATCCGTTCTGTCCCCCTTCCCGGCAGTGCCCGGGAAACGGTCGGCGGGGCGGGCCGCCGCGGCAGAGTCCGCGGCTTCTGTCATGTCAGGGGCCGTCATCCTGCCGCAGCTGAGTCGACACCTGTCCGCCCGTCCCTGATGAAAACGGCGGCACCCGGCACCTGCCGGCAGTGCCCCGGAACGGAGAATCACATGGCCACTGAAATCACCACCCTGCCCGCACAGCCCCGCAATGAGTTCGGTAAGGGTGCGTCCCGCCGCCTGCGTGCCGCGGGCCGCGTGCCGGGCGTCATCTACGCCTCCCACCAGGAGCCGGTCCACGTCAGCCTCGACCGTCTCGAGCTGACCGCCGCTGTGCGCCGGCACGGGTCCAACGCCCTGCTTTCCGTCGATGTCGAGGGTGACGACCACCTCGTCCTGATCAAGACCATCGACCAGAACGTCCTGACCCTGAACATCGACCACATCGACCTTCTCGCAGTGAACCGCAACGAGACCGTCGACGTCGACGTCCCGGTCGTCCTCGTCGGCGACGCCACCCCCGGTGTCGAGGTCATGCACGACGCTGACACCATCTCCGTCTCCGCGAACGTGCTGTCTATCCCCGAGGAGCTCACCGTCTCCGTCGAGGGCAGGGAGATCGGCGACCAGATCCTGGCCGGCGACATCGCCCTGCCGGAGGGCGTCACCCTCGTGTCCGAGGCTGACGTGCTCGTGGTCAACTTCGTCGCCCCCGAGGACAACGAGGCCGAGGCCGACGCCGAGGCCGGCACCGAGCCCGCCGCCGAGGACGCTGCCGACGAGGCCTCCGCCGAGAACGCAGAGTAGTCACACTCCCCCCTCCCGGGCATTTCCCGGGAATCCGCCACCCCTCAGGTCACCGCACACCCCGTGCACCGACCTGAGGGGTGGCTCATATCCTCGGGCGGGGTCGTGCCAAGATAGTGCCCGTGAACACCAACGGAGCCTCCCCACTGCTGGTCGTGGGTCTCGGGAACCCGGGCGCCGAGTACGAGGGCACCCGGCACAACATCGGCGCGGCGGTCCTCGGGGAACTGGGTGGCCACTTCAGCGTGAACAAGAAGGTGAATGCCCGGGTCGCCGAGATCCGGGTCGGTGACCGGAAGGTCATCCTCGCCAGGCCGCGCAGCTTCATGAACCTCTCCGGTGGCCCGGTGAAGGCCCTGGCCGGGTACTTCAAGGTGACGCCGGCGCACATCGTCGTGGTGCACGACGAGCTCGACCTCGACCTCGGCGCCGTGAAGCTGAAGAAGGGCGGCGGGCTCAACGGACACAACGGGCTCAAGGACATCGCGAAATCCCTGGGGACGCAGGACTTCGTGCGCATCCAGGTGGGCATCGGGCGTCCGCCGGGACGCATGGCCCCCGCGTCCTTCGTCCTCAAGCGGTTCTCGAAGGCAGAACAGGCAGAGGTGCCGATCATCTGCGCGGACGCCGCGGACCTCGTCACCGGTTTCGCAGCCGGGACGGTGACGGCATGAGCATCCGGGCGGTCATCAGCCGCGTCCTCCGCCGGTCCGTGCCGGAGAAGCCGAAGAAGGAGTCCGTGTGGGACGCGTTGCCCGCCGCACAGTGGCTGGTCATCGGACTGGGCAACCCCGGGGCGACGTACACGGCCACCCGGCACAACATCGGTTACCGGGTCGTCGATGAGCTGATGCGCCGGTACGGTGAGCACTTCATCGGCGTCCCCGGTGTGCGGGCGAAGGTGGCACGCACCGGGGTCGACGAGCATGGCGTCCTGCTGGTGCGGTCCACGACCTTCATGAACGAGTCCGGCCTGGCCGTCGCTCCGCTGGCGACGTCCTACGCGATCCCGGCGGACCACGTCATCGCGATCCATGACGAGCTCGACCTGCCCGCCGGCAAGGTGAAGATCAAGATCGGCGGCAACGAGAACGGGCACAACGGGCTCAGGTCGATCTCGGAGCAGCTCGGCACTCGCGACTATGTGCGGGTCCGGGTCGGCATCGGACGTCCTGACCCGGGACAGAATGTGGTGGAGCACGTGCTCAGCGCCCCGTCCCAGGGCTCACTGACCGGGGAGCTCCTGGAAGACGCCGTGCGCACCGCCGCCGACGCCGTGGAGATCATCGCGCGACGGGGCGTGCCCGCCGCCCAAAACGAGATCCACGGTCGGTAGAGTCCGGGGCATGACCTCAGTCTCCCCGCGTTCCTTCCGTAACGACCCCCACGGTTTCCTCCCGCAGGCCCTCGCCGGCTTCGTCGCGTCCCACCCGGACGCGGTCTGGAACCCCGCGGGCTACATTTCCCGTCGTACCCCGGTGGTCGACGTCAACGGGAGGCCCGCCGTCGCCGTGATCTCCGGCGGCGGGTCCGGCCACGAGCCCATGCACGCCGGCTTCCTCGGCGCAGGCATGCTCGCCGCGGCGGTCCCCGGTCTCATGTTCACCTCACCGAACGCGGTGCAGGTCACCGAAGCCACCCGCGCCGCCGACGCCGGCCGGGGCGTGGTGCACGTCGTGAAGAACTACACCGGCGACGTCATCAACTTCCGCGTCGCCCGGCAAGGGCTGCCGGAGGTGGAGACCCGGGAGGTCATCGTCGCCGACGATGTCGCCACCACCTCAGACTCCGGCCCGGGACGCCGCGGCACCGGTGCGACCATTCTCATCGAGAAGATCGCCGGGGCGTCCGCGTACCGGGGCGATGACGTCGACGAGGTCACCCGGCTCGCCCGCGTCGCCGCGGAAAACTCACGCTCCATGGCCGCCGCCCTGACGCCCGGCCACCTGCCGACCTCCGGCCGGTACACCTTCGACCTCGGTGAAGGAGAGATGGAGGTGGGCGTCGGTATCCACGGCGAGGCCGGGGTGGAGCGCACCGGGGTGACCTCCGCCCACGAGACCGTCGCCCGGCTGGCCGGCGCGGTCGTCGACGACCTCGGGCTAGGTGAAGGTGACCGTGTCCTCTGCCTGGTCAACGGCCTGGGCGCGACGACGAACCTGGAGCTGGACCTGGTCTTCGACGAGGTGCTGCGCCACCTCGCCGACCGTAGAATCTCCGTGGCCCGCAGTATCGTCGGCAGCTACGTCACCTCGGTGAACATGGCCGGTGTCTCGGTCACCCTCACCCGTCTCGACGACGCCGACGGCGACACCCTGGTGGAGCTGATGGACGCCCCGCCCGCCGCACCCGCCTGGCCGGTGACCCTCGGGGTGGACCCGACGCCGGCGGACGCCACCATGGTCGTCCCCGAGGATGTGCCGGGCACCGCGGACTCCGCGGTCAACCAGTGGCTGACCGACTTCGTCGCCGGCGTGACAGCGGCCGTCGACGACCTCACCGAGCTGGACCGACTCGCCGGTGACGGTGACTTCGGCACCAACATGGAGGCCGCTTTCGGCGACCTGCCGACCCCGGTGAAGGGCACCGACGGGGAGGTCCTCGCCGCCCTCGGCAGCCGACTGTTCATCCGCGCGGGCGGCACCTCCGGCGCGGTCTTCGGCACCATGTTCCGTGAGATGGCGACGACGGCCGCCCAGGGCGCCTCGGCCGCGCTGACCGCCGGGGAGCTCGCCGAGGCCCTCACCCGTGCCGCGGACGCCGTCACTGAACTCGGCGGTGCGAAGCCCGGTGACCGGACGATGGTGGACGCCCTCGTCCCCGCCGCCGAGGCCGCCCGTGCCGTCGCTGCCGCCGACCCGGACGCCGCCCCTGACCTGGCCGCGGTGCACACCGCCGCCATCGCCGGGGCCCGGTCGACCGCGAAGATCACCGCGTCGAAGGGCCGGGCGTCCTACCTGGGTGAGCGTGCCCGGGGCGTCATCGATCCCGGCGCGCTCGTCGTCGCGTGGCTCTTCGGCGGCGCCGGAAAGATGGACTGAGCCGTGGGACGGAAGTCCGCCAAGGCCTCCGGCCCTGTCGCCGGCGAGTACGAGGGTGCCTCGGGGCCGTTGACCCTGGAGCCGGACCCGTACACCGCCGACGGCTGGGTGATCTACGTCAACGGTGTGCCCAGCTCCCACATCGTGATCGGCGAACCACGTGAGCTGGCGTTCGAGTACATGCGGTGGATCGCCTCGGCGGTGCAGGCGCAGGTCGCGGCGGTGCCGCTGGACCCGGCGTCCCTGCGGGTCACCCACCTCGGAGGTGGGGCGTGCACCATGGCCCGCTACGTCGCCGACGTGTACCCGGACTCACGGAACACCGTGGTAGAGCTCGACGGGAAGCTCGCGGAGCTGGTGCGCGAGCAGTTCGACATCCCACGCGCCCCACGGGTGAAGATCCGGGTGGGGGACGCCCGCACCGTCGCCGCGTCCTTCACCCCGGCCAGCCGCGACGTGGTCATCCGGGACGTCTTCGCCGGTGCGGTGACACCGGAGACCTTCACGACGGTGGAGTTCTTCACCGACTGCCGCCGTGGACTGGCCTCCGACGGACTCTACGTCGCAAACTGCGGTGACCACTCCGACCTGCGGGGGGCGAAGGCGGAACTGGCGGGGATGGCGGAAGTGTGGCGTCACCTCGCGGTCATCGCCGATCCCCCGATGCTCAAGGGCCGCCGCTACGGCAACATCATCCTGCTGGGCTCCGACGTGGCGATCGCTGAGCCTCCGGTGCGCGAACTGCTCGGCGGCGGGGTGCCCGCCCAGTTCAGGGGTGACGCCTGGGTGCGGCGGTTCATGTCGGGAGCGACGCCGCGGCGCGGCTGAGGGACCCGACGATGACAGATCACCGCTGCCCGATCAGCGGTGTCCCGCCGCGTCACGCCTGAGGCAGTGTCTTCAACCACGCCCTGAGCCGGCGTCTGGCATTGGCGTACGGGGAGGACGTGTTCAATGAGATCATCCGCCCCATGGTCCACTTTCCGTACCAGGGCTCACCGTAGAGATCTTCATCCTGGAACCCCTCGATCAGAGACAGAATCCTGTCCTTGACCTCACGGAACTCAACACGGAGATCCTCCCAGGACACACTCGCGCGCTCGGCGTAGAACCGCTGAGCCAGTGCCCCCAGGTCATTCCAGGCAATACCTGCGGCAGGGAACTCGTCCGGCAGTCCCGCTGCCCGGCGCCGGTGCCAGGTCAACACCTGCTCATTCCACCCGATGAGGTACGCCAGCAGGTCCGCCGGGCTCATCAACGTATCCTTCACATGCCCCGGAAGGACCTTCTCCCGGGCCAGCTCCGAGGGAACCCGGTCAAGGTCCCTGTCAAGTAGATCGAAGGTCCTGTCGACCGCGGCAAGAAGCTCGACTTTCGTTGCTGGTACGGCCATGACTCCTAGCCTACCGCCCCTCCGGTGCGGTGAGATGGGCGGACCACACGCCCACGGGTAGCATGTACCCCCGTGTCTGATACTGCCGCCTCCGCCAGTCCCGCCCCCGTCCTCACTGAGGCGCACCGCCGCCGCACGTTCGCCGTCATCGCCCACCCGGACGCCGGTAAGTCGACTCTGACCGAGGCACTGGCACTCCACGCCCACGTCATCAACGAGGCCGGGGCGGTCCACGGCAAGGCCGGGCGCAAGGCGACCGTCTCGGACTGGATGGAGATGGAGAAGGACCGCGGGATCTCCGTGGCGTCCTCCGCACTGCAGTTCGAGTACGCCCCCGAAGGCCACTCGGGTGCCCCCTATGTCATCAACCTTGTCGACACCCCCGGTCACGCCGACTTCTCCGAGGACACCTACCGGGTCCTCACCGCGGTGGACGCCGCAGTGATGCTCATCGACGGTGCCAAGGGCCTGGAACCGCAGACCCTGAAGCTCTTCCGGGTGTGCAAGGCCCGCGGTCTGCCGATCATCACCGTGGTCAACAAGTGGGACCGACCGGGAAAGGAGCCGCTCGAACTCGTCGACGAGATCGTCACGGAGATCGGCCTGCAGCCCACCCCCCTGTACTGGCCGGTCGGCGAGGCCGGCGACTTCCGTGGACTGGCGAAACTGTCCGACGAGGGCGAGCCGGTCGAGTACATCCACTTCCTGCGCACGGCAGGCGGGTCGTCGATCGCCCCGGAGGAGCACTACTCCCCCGATGAGGCCCTGGAGCGCGAGGACGGCACCTGGGCGACCGCCGCCGAGGAGGCGGAGCTGCTCGCCGCCGACGGCGCGGTCCACGACCGGGAGCTCTTCCTCGACTGCACGACCTCCCCGCTGATCTTTGCCTCGGCGATGCTGAACTTCGGTGTCCACCAGATCCTCGACACCCTCTGTGCCCTGGCCCCCTCCCCCGGGCCGCGTGCCTCGGATCCTGAGGTCGTGGAAGCTGCGTCGGGCGCATCCGCCGGGACCGTCGACAAGGTCCGGCAGGTCACCGACCCGTTCGCGGGGGTCGTCTTCAAGGTGCAGGCGGGTATGGACACCCACCACCGGGACAAGCTCGCCTTCATGCGCATCGTCTCCGGACGTTTCGAGCGGGGCATGCAGGTCACCCACGCCCAGTCCGGGCGTTCCTTCTCCACCAAGTACGCGTTGACCGTCTTCGGCCGGGACCGCAGCACCGTCGAGGACGCCTACCCCGGCGACATCGTCGGTCTCGTCAACGCCGGTTCCCTCGCCCCCGGTGACACGGTCTATTCCGGGCGACGGGTGCAGTTCCCCCCGATGCCGCAGTTCGCCCCGGAGTACTTCCGCACCCTGCGCGCGAAGTCCCTGGGCAAGTACAAGCAGTTCCGCAAGGCCCTGGACCAGCTGGACTCCGAGGGCGTCGTGCAGATCCTGCGCAACGACGCCAGAGGCGACGCCAACCCGGTGATGGCGGCGGTCGGCCCGATGCAGTTCGAGGTGATGCAGGCCCGGATGCTCACCGAGTACAACGTGGAGACGGTGACCGAGGCGGTCCCCTACCAGGTCGCCAGGCGTACAGACGCCGCCAGTGCACCGGAGCTGGGACGTCAGCGGGGCGTCGAGATCTTCACACGGTCCGACGGGGAGCTCATCGCCCTGTTCGGTGACCGGTGGAAGCTCGCCTTCGTCGAGAAGGAGCACCCTGACCTTACGATGGATCCGCTGGTCGCGGACTGATCCCGGCGTCCTTCCCCGGCCCGGCCCAGTGTGCGGTGACGGCTGCCGTGTCCGTCACCACCCCGGCCCGGTGGCCGGTCCACTGCAGGGCGAGTTCGTGTTCCCTCCGGGAGAAGTCCCCCAGGGCATCGGCGACGAGGAAGGGCTGGACCCCGGCCATGAATGACTCGACCGCGGTGACCGAGCATCCTATGGACGCATAGACGCCGGTGATGACGAGCTGGTCCCGACCCAGTTCAGCCAGCTGGTCGGCGAAGTCCGTGTAGGCGTAGGCCGAGTACCTCCACTTCGTGAGGACCCGGTCGCCGTCCTGCGGAGTGAGGTCGTCGATGATCCGCGCGCCCTCCGGACTGCCGGTCAGACCGGGGCCCCAGTAGTCGTTGAGCAGGCCCCGTTTCTCCGGCGGCTGGTCGGCCGGCTGGGCGGTGTAGAACACCGGGACGCCGCACCGCCGTGCCTGCTCCGCCAGGGTGACGGTGTTGGGCACCAGACTGGTCAGCGGCTGCGTGGACGGGTCGAACGGCCGGAGGAAATGCCGTTGCATGTCGTGGACGAGCAAGGCACAGCGACCGGGGTCGGGGGTCCAGTCGACGACCGGGTCGGGCAGGTCCGTGGGGAGAGGGTAGGAGATCAGCCCGGGAAGATCAGTGGCCACCGGCGTCCTCCCCTGTCCCGGCGGTTCCTGCGGTTCGGGCTGTACCGGTGATGGTGGACGCCTGCGGTACCTCCGGCTCCGCCGGGAGGATGCCGAGACCCTCCAGAACCGTACGCAGTTTCGCCCCGGTCTCGGTGTACTCGGAGTCCGGGTCGGAGCCCTCGACGATTCCGGCGCCGGCCCATGCGGTGACCCGGTTGCCGGTGAACTCCGCGGAACGGATCGACACGACCCAGTCGCCGTCACCGCGGGCGTCGCACCAGCCGGCGGTTCCCGCGAAGTACCCACGTCCCACAGGTTCGAGTTCCCGGATCCGGTCGACCGCGGGACCGGTGGGCACTCCGCCGACCGCCGGGGTGGGGTGGAGCAGGCGGGCGAGGGAGAGAGCGTCAGTACCGTCTCCGGCAAGTTTCCCGGTGATCCGTGTCCCCAGGTGCCACATTTTGTCGGTGGCCAGCAGCTCCGGGTGGCGTGGGACATCGAGCCGGGTGCACAGGGGTGCCAGGACCGAGGCGATCATGTCGACGACATAGGCGTGTTCGGTGTGGTCCTTCGACGACCGGGTGAGGCTCTCCGCGCGGCGCCGGTCCTCGTCCGGGTCGGGGCTGTGCGGCACCGATCCCGCCAACGGGTGGCTGACGATTCTGTCCCCCCTCCTGGAAACCAGGAGTTCCGGGCTCGCCCCGAGGAACGCCCGGTCGCCGGACGTCGGGTCAAGGGGGACAGAGAAGACCCAGGCGCTGCGGTTGCGGGAGGACAGCCGGCGCAGCAGGGACTCCCAGTCAGGGACCCGGTCCAGTTCCGCCCGCACACTGCGGGCGAGGACGACTTTGCGGAGGTCGCCGTCGGATTCCAGAGATTTCAGCAGGGTACGCACCCCTGCGGTGAAGAAGTCCCCGCGGCCGGTGTCGACCGTGGTCGCGTGCACTCCGGACGCGGTCCGGTCGCCGGCGGCCCCGGCGGTGAGGCTCCCAGGGGTCAGAGGGACACCGGCGGTGTAGAGGCGTTCGGGTGTTCCGTCGCGGTGGTCGAAGGGCAGTGCCCCGACCACGTCGAGGCCGGGTTCCCAGTCGTCCACGGGTGTGAGGTCCCGGGCCTGCACGCTGATGCCGGAGACACCTCGGCGGAAAGTGAAGTCTGCCCGGTGTGCGGCCGGCAGTTGTGCCGCCGGCAGTTGTGTGTCAGTGAGGGTCCCGCCCGGTCCGGACGTGTGGTGACCGGCTGTGCGGGGGTCAGGCCCGGTGAGGTCGGACCTGCTGTTGTCAGGCATGGAGAGTAGCGCCTCCGTCAACGTAGATTTCCTGCAGGATGACGTGCCTGGCCTGTGGGGAGGAGAGGAACACGACGACCTCCGCGACGTCGGCGGGGCTGGCGATCCTTCCCAGGGGTATTCCCAGCCGGGCGGTGGACAGGTCGCCGGCGAGTACCCGCCGGCGTCCTGCCCCGGGGTCGTCGCCCCAGTAGTCCCGTTGCATGGCGGTGTCGGTGGAACCGGGGTTGACCACGTTGCAGCGTATCCCCGCCCCTGCGACCTCGAGACCGAGACTGCGGGTGAGAGAGGACGCCGCGGCCTTGGATGCCGCGTACACGCCCATTCCGTGGCGGGGCACTCCCGCGGCATTGGAGGCGATGACCGTCACGGCACGGTCGGCATGGTCGGCACGGTCAGCCGGGTCGGAGCCCGGCGCCGTCCTGTCCGTTGCACCGTCCTGGGCGAGCATCGTCCCGGCCGCTTCCCTCACCACGAGGAAAGTGCCCCGGGCGTTCACGGCGAAGACTCTGTCGAAGTCGTCCACCGGGGTGTCGGTGACCGTGGCACCGGAGCCGAGCACGCCGGCGGCGTGGATGACCCGGGTGAGCGGACCTCGGCGTCCTGCCTCGCAGAAGAGATCCTTCACCGAGGATTCCCGGGACACATCGCACACCACCCCGGTGACTACGGTGTCGTGTTCCTCCGGGCCGGGAGAAGTGGTGCCGGCCAGGGATTCGACAACTGCAGCCAGTGCTGCAGGGTCGCGGTCGGAGAGGACCAGGACAGAGGGACGGTCAGGTCGGGTCAGGAGCAGGCGGGCCACGGCGGCGCCCATGCCGCCGGCAGCGCCGGTTATGACAGCAACATCATTCACGGGAGGCTAGGCTAACTTACCGGTGGGGGGCTGACCAACCCCCGTGAACGATCTCACAGGAAATGTCCCGCACCGAGGACCATCAGCATCACCGCGGCAGTGAGGCCTGCGCGACGAGCCACGACGCCACTGTTCTCCCGCATCCCGGCGAAGATCTCGCCGATCCGCGACTGTGGTCTGAGTCTGACGTAGCCGACGGCGCAGGCGGTGAGGAACGGGAGGCTCAGCGCCACGGCAGCGTAGACCACCATGCCGAAGTAACGGGTCGACGTACTGAAGTCCCCGGCGCTCATGACGAGAATCCCGGCGAAGAACGGTCCGGAGGTCGCCGACTGGACCAGACCGAGGACGACCCCCGTCAGCAGGGTCGCCGGGGACGGGGTGCGCAGAGGCCCGAGAAATCTGGAGACCAGTGCTGAACTGCCGTCACTGCCTGCGCTGCCGCCGCTGCGCAAGGCCATCATGCCCACGAACCAGCCGGTGAGGACCAGAAGAATACCGAAGAGCGGGGAATCGACGAAAGTGCCGACGGCGTCGCCGATACCGTCGAAGACAAGGAGACTGAGCAGTGCCAGCGCCAGCACCCCGAGCCAGTCGCCGAAGACAAGTAGGGTGGCGACACGCGCATAGGTTCCCCGCCGTCCGCCTGCCGACGAGGTGGGCAGCATCACACCGACCGCCACAATCACACCGATCAACAGGACATTGAGGGTGTCTACGAGGGCGTAGGACATGACGTGCAGCACGTCCGACAGCCTACATGGGTCGTTCAGGGACAGACCGGGGTGACCGATCCGTCCCGCAGTCCCTCCCGAAACATGCAGCCAATGTGCAATGTTGCACATGCAGTGCAATAATCTCCGCCATGGCTAAACTCCTCTACCGGATCGGACGATCCGCATACACCTACAGGTGGCGGTTCATCGCCGTCTGGCTGCTCGTGCTCATCGGAGCCGGCACAGCGGCCGCGACGATGATGAAACCGACAACCATGACCTTCACCATCCCCGGGCTCGAATCGGTTCAGACCCAGGAAGAGATGTCCGACCTCTTCCCGTCTGAAGGTGACTCCATGGAGGCACCCACCGGCACCATTGTCGTCCGTGCCCCGGAGGGGGAGACTCTCTCCGACCCCGCACCGGCTGCCGATCTCGACAAGCTGATCTCTGAGCTGAGGGCCCAGGATTCGCTCGTCGACCGGGACGCGATCGTAAGCCCGGTTGCTGCAGCTGCCGGTATGGAGCAGCAGGTCACCGCAGCCAAGGCAGGACAGGGCCTGTCGCCCGAGCAGATCAGCTCGGACTTCCAGGCACTCTCCCCGCTCAGCGAGGACGGACGCACCGGCACCTTCACGGTGACCTTCGACGCAGCCACCTCGACTGATGTCCCCGCCGAGGAGGTTTCCAAGGTCACCGACATTCTCGAGAATGCCTCGACAGACAACCTCGAGGTCTCCTACAACGGCAATGTCTTCCAGATGACCGAGATCGGTGCCACAGCAGAGCTGGTCGGCCTCGCAGTCGCGGCAATCGTCCTGATCATCACCTTCGGTTCCTTCGTGGCCGCCGGGCTCCCGCTCATCACCGCGGTGGTGGGAGTGGGCACCGGCATCATGCTGGTGTTCGCGGCGACATCACTGACCGACTCGATCAACAACATCACTCCGACCCTGGCCTCCATGATCGGGCTGGCCGTGGGCATCGACTACGCTCTGTTCATTGTCTCGAGGTACCGCAACGAACTTGTGGCATTCGCGGGGGGCAACAATCTCACCCCCAAGGAGCTGGCGGAGGTGGTGCGGAAGACCTCCCACCGGCAGCGGGCGCACCTGGCGGGGCTCGCCGTGGGCAAGGCGGGGTCGGCAGTGTGCTTCGCCGGCCTGACCGTGATCATCGCCCTGGCGGCACTCTCCATCATCAACATCCCCTTCCTCACCGCCATGGCCCTGGCTGCTGCCCTGACAGTGTTCATCGCCGTCACTGTTGCGGTCACCCTCCTCCCCGCCATCCTGGGCGCATTCGGAACCAAAGCCTTCGCCGGAAAGGTTCCGGTGGTCAAGGCGCCGGATCCCGAGGACGACAAGCCGACCATGGGTCTGAGGTGGGTCCGGCAGATCCGGAAGCGCCCGGTCGTCTTCTCGCTGAGCTCGATCCTTCTTCTCGTGGTCCTCGCCATTCCTGCACTGGGACTGCAGCTGGCGATGCCCACCGACGATTCTGCCAAGCTCGGCAGTCCCCAGCGCACAGCGGCTGAATGGATCAACGAGGGGTTCGGCCCCGGCCGTAACGCCCCCATGATCGCCGTGGTGAAGGCCGATGACCCGCAGCAGGCACAGCAGGCTTTCGGCACCGCTGTCGCCGACATCAGTGCAGTGGAAGGCGTGTCCAACGCCCAGATCACCCAGGTGAACGAGGCCGGTACCGCCGCCCAGGTCCTCATCACGCCCACCACCGGTGCCACCGACGAGGCGACGAACAGCACGCTCCAGGCCATCCGTGACGCCGAAGCCTCCTTCGCCGACAGCACCGGTGGCAGCTACGCAGTCACCGGCGTGACCCCGATCTTCGAGGACATCTCCGACCGGCTCTCCGATGTCCTCGTCCCGTATGTGGCCATCGTCGTGGTTCTGGCGTTCGTCCTGCTGATGATCGTCTTCCGGTCTCTCTGGGTGCCGCTCATCGCCGCACTCGGTTTCGCACTGTCCGTCGCCGCCACCTTCGGAGTGACCGTCGCAGTCTGGCAGTGGGGCTGGCTCGGCATCACCGACGATCCGCAGGCGATCATCTCCTTCCTGCCCATCATGCTCATCGGTATCGTCTTCGGCCTTGCGATGGACTACCAGGTCTTCCTCGTCACCCGGATGCGGGAGGGGTATGTCCACGGCAAGACCGCCGGTAACGCGGTCTCCAACGGTTTCAAGCACGGGGCCCGTGTCGTCACTGCTGCGGCGCTGATCATGATTTCGGTGTTCGCCGCCTTCATTCTCATGGACGAGCCGTTCATCGCGGTGATGGGCTCGGCCCTGGCCATCGCTGTTCTCATCGACGCTTTCGTGGTCAGGATGACCATCGTCCCGGCGGTACTGTTCCTTCTCGGCGATCGTGCATGGTCCCTGCCCGGTTGGCTGGACCGCATCATTCCGAAGGTGGATGTCGAGGGCGAGGTTCTCACCGGCATGAAAAACGTCGGGTCCGACAGTGAGGACGCCGACGGCCACGGTGGCAGCGACGGCAGCGACGGCAGCGACGGCAGCGACGAGGCGGGGAAGGTCCGTGCCTGACTGTGTGGACAGGGCCGACCACGTCGACCCCGGGGACCGGTCACATACGGTCACGAACACCAGCTGTCCTTCACTGAGAGCCAGGAAGAAGGAGGAGACCCGCAGGGCCCTTTCCCGGGCGGCCGCCGAACTCCTCCTCACGGAGGGCAGTGAAGGAATGACCGTTGCGGCGGTCGCACGCCGTGCCGGAGTGTCCCCCCGGACTTTCCATAACTACTTCGCGCGCCGCGAGGACGCCCTGTTCGACTTCATCGCGGACACCCTCCACAGCTGGAGTGACCAGGTGGAGGCCGCTCCGGCAGACGAAACTCCCCTCGAGGTGATGTACAGGCTCGTCTCCGGGAAGATGGTCGACGGCGGCGACGGGGACCCGGTCAACGATCCGGGGAACCTGTTCAACCTCATGTCCATCGGCGACCACCTCAGCTACGTCTCGGGACCACAGGACAAGGAACGGGTACTCAGACTGCTCGACGGGATCGTCAGTGCGATGTACCGGCGTCGTGACCACGGCCTGTCCTGGGACGCCATGACCCTGCTGATCGTGTCCAGTCTGGCGTCCGCAGCCATCGCGGTGGAGGCCACCCGGCACCGACCGGACCAGGACTGCAGGTCAGGTCCAACCGGCACCGACTGTGGAGGCCACGGCCCGGCACGCAGCGCCGCGGAGATCCTCGACGAGTGCTTCCACATGCTCCGCGACGGCTTCGGCAGGTGACATCCGGCAGGCCTGGGGCGGTCTCCGGAGGAACTCCGCCCGCCCCGGGGTGCGCCGCTGTACGCCGACCACCGCCGACACCACCAGTACAGCGCTGACCCCGGTCAGCACCACCAGTGTGAGCAGGGCAAGCATCCGTCCGGCACGCGTAGCGACATTGAAGGTCCAGTTCCAGCCGTCACCGGAGCTGAGCATCACGGACGCGCTGCCGGGTGCCTCCAGGAACAGCAGCCACTTCCTCCGCCTGCCGTCCGGAAGCGGGAATCTGCCGGTGACGGCACGGTCGATCCTGTCCACGGCGAGCAGCAGGTACACCGTGGACGCCACAATCCCCAGGATTCCCGCCACTGCCGTCAATCCCCCCGCTCCGTGACCCCCCGCAGGATCAGGTATCCCCCTGCCGCCGTCACGGTAGCAGCCAGGCTCAGCAGAACGAAGTAACGCCCGACCACGGGCGCCGTCTCCTTCGCCCCGTGCCAGATGTTCAGGGCTTCCGTGGTGGTCCCCGCACCACCGGGCTCGAAGACATTCCCCGAGCGCATCCAGAGGATCGACGAGGCGACCGCCAGACCGAGCAGCAGAACCACCGGCACCGTGAACAGCTGTGCCAATACCGTGACGGGTGACTTCGGCTGCCAGGTGTCGGCGTCTCCGGCGAGGTTCCAGTGGGTGGGCAGATGGTCGGGAAGCGAATTCCATGTGGCCCACAGCAACAGTGCGGCCACCGTGGGAGGCAGCAGGACCAGCAGGTACAGGCGACCGGGTACAGACACGGGAGGGCGGCCTCCGGGCGTGACCTCCTCCTCCGGCACCTCTGGAACTGTGGATTCCTCTTCCATGATTCACAGGGTACCCGGGTGGCAGTTTCCTCCTGAGCGGAAACTGCGACGGGGGTTGCGCTGCGGTGTAATCTCTGCCGTGTAAGCATTCTCAGGGCGGGGTGGAAGTCCCCACCGGCGGTGAAAGCCCGCGAGCGCCACCTCCACCAGGTGGGTCCAGCAGATCCGGTGTGATTCCGGAGCCGACGGTCACAGTCCGGACGGGAGAGAAAGGCTGGACACCTCATGTCCGGATCAGTACTCACATCACTTCTTGACGCCCAGTTGACGATCGGCGACACCGCCATCCTCTGGCGCGAGATCATCGGCAACGGTTTCGGCATCGCCTCCGCAGTCGGCGGCATGCGCCGGGTCGTCTGGGCCTGGCCGGTCGGCATGGTCGGCAACATCCTTCTGTTCACCGTCTTCCTCGGCGGCGTCTTCCACACCCCCCAGGACCTGGACCTCTACGGTCAGGCCGGCCGTCAGGTCATGTTCCTCATCGTCAGCACCTACGGATGGTGGCAGTGGTCCCGCGCCCGGAGAGCAGGCGTCAGGGAACCTTCCCGGACCGACCCGTCCCGCTCGATTGTGACAGAACCCGCGGACAACTACGAAGCGGTCCAGCCGCACTGGGCCTCCGCCAGGGAACGGTTGTTCATGGTCGTCGTCGCCGTCGTGGGTACCTGCGGATTCGCCTGGGTCTTCTCTTCTCTGGGGTCCTGGGGTCCGTGGTCGGACGCCTGGATCTTCACCGGCTCACTGCTGGCGACGCTCGGCATGGCCCGCGGGTGGACAGAGTTCTGGCTGATCTGGATAGCCGTCGACATTGTCGGCGTCCCCCTGCTGTTCTCCGCCGGCTACTACCCCAGTGCCGTCCTATACATCGTCTACGCCGCCTTTGTCATCTGGGGTTTCGCCGTCTGGCTGAAGGTCCAGAGATCCGCGCAGCCCGACCCCGCCCGGACAGGGCGGACGGGGACGACAGTCGGCGCCTCTTCGTAGACCGGCACCGACAGACCGGCCCCTCCCCTCCCCGCGTCCCGGCTTGCTACCCCCGGCCACGGGCACTGACCTGCCGGGAAACGCTTTCGTGTACTGGATATGTACGGCAGACTACCGTAGGGTGCATGGAGAAGAATGACCGGTAAACGGTCAGTTCAGGAGTTCACCGCGGTACCACCCCCGGTCGGACCGTGACGTGGAGGAGGACGCACCGCAGTGACGACCATGAGGAACACCGACGCGGCCCCGGGGAGAAAACTCTCCGGGGCGTCCCCCACTGCGACGGTCGACGTGACCACGGCACGCGGGGAAGCGGCGGACCTGTCCTCACCGGTGACCTCCACGGTCCGGCTCACCGGTCTTCCGGTGCGGATCCTCAACTACCTCGTGCAGCCCCGCTGGTGGGTCGAGATCGTGGTGATCTACGGCATCTACCTCGTGTACTCCCTGATCCGCAACGGGGTCCACGACGTGGAGGCGGCCGCGTTCGCCAACGGTGCCCGTATTCTCGCCGTCGAGGACAAGCTCGGACTGGCGTGGGAACGGGGGCTCAACGCTTTCGTCGACAGTGCCCCGTCAGTGGCTGCAGTGTCTGCCGTGGTCTACGCGTCCCTCCACTTCGTGGTGACACCCGGAACACTCGTGTGGCTGTACATGCGCCACCAGAACCGGTACCGCTTCGCCAGCACCGTCATCGTGCTGACGACCTGTCTGGCACTGATCGGGTTCTACCTCCTGCCCACCGCCCCGCCACGAATGTATTCCGGGGAAGGCTTCGTGGACATCATGGCCAAGACAGGCTCCTGGGGCTGGTGGCCCGAGTCCGGCACCCCCGCCTCCGACGCCATCTCCAACCAGTTCGCCGCCATGCCGTCACTGCACTGTGCGTGGGCAGCTTTCTGCGGGATAGCGGTCGTGCTCTACACCGGAAACCACATGGCCCGGATCCTCGGCGTCCTCTATCCTCTGCTCACCTTCTTCGTGGTGATGGGAACAGCGAACCACTACCTCCTGGACGTCGTCGGCGGGCTCGTCACTCTCGCCCTCGCCTACTGCCTGGCCTGGCTGCTGCGCCGCGCGTGGCGCGGATATCTGGCCCGCCACCTAGACGGCCGGATCGTCGACCAGCTGACCACCCGGGGCGCGGCCTGAGCCGTATGTCCTGACGGGGAGTCCCGCAGTTCCCGTCCTCTGCGCCGGCCTTCTGAGAGCCGGCTCTCCGTGTGCGGCAGAGATGTCAGCGGGAGGCGGAACGCTTACGCGCCCGGTCAAGGGCATCCTCGATTTCCGCACGGTCGGCGTCGGTGATCCCCGCGACATCCGCCGGTGTGAAAACGGCGTCACGGGTCTTGTCGACCAGCACAGCCCGCACCCCTTCAGCGAAATTCGGCCGGGACCTTGCCCAACATCCCACAGAGAACTCCGCGTCCAGAGCCTCACGCAGCGTGTGCCGGGAAGAGTGGTCCAGCAGTCTCGCCGTCGCCTCGAGAGACAGCGGATTCGCCGGTTCCAGCAGCTTGCGGGTCAGCTCCGCCGTCTGCCCGTCCGCCGCTTGTATCCGGGAGTCACTGGCGGCCCACCCGCCGTCGGGAACCACCAGGTCCCGGATGTCCCCCTCCATCTCCCGGAGCCGGGAGGAGGGCAGGTTCCGGCCCTGGACCGTCTCCACTGCGACAGCACGGTCCACCCCGTCGGTGAACAGCCGGGTGGTGAAGGCGTCCACGTCGGCGACCAGGCCGGTGGCCAGCCCGGTCCACAGCAGGTCCCCGGGTGTCAGCCGGTAGGCCGTCGCGGCCAGCCACAGTCCCAGCGACCGTGTGGGCTGCTGCGGTGCCTCCAGGGCCGGAAGATGAGTGAACACGTGGGAGATGCCGACGTCCGTGACGAACCCGATCGCGGCCTCCGGCATCGATGCCCACGCCCTGTCGGTGATGATGCGGTGGGACGCGTGAAGGGACAGTCCCAGACCTCCTCCCATGGTGAGCCCGTCAACGAGGGAAACGACCGGCTTCGGGAAGGTCGCGATCCGGTGGTTCAGGTCGTACTCCGCGGTGAAGAAGGAGTCTCCGCCCGCATTGTCTCCGGCAAGGTCGCTGTCACGTACGGACCGGACGTCTCCCCCCGCACAGAAGGCCTTCGGTGATGAAGAGCGGATGAGCACCTGACGGACGGTGTCATCGGCGGCGAAGGTGTCGAGCGCTGCGGCGACTGCACCGACCATTCCGCGGTTCAGCGCGTTGAGTGCTTTCGGCCGGTCGAGAGTGACGACCCCTGTGCGCCCGGGGCCGCTGCCTGTGACTCCTGCAGTGACCCCCACGGATTCGCCGCCGGACGGTGAGGCGGCCGAGGGTGCGGCCGAGGGAGAGAGGGGCGGTTTCTGTGCCGGTTTCTGTGCCGGTGACTGTGCCGGTGACTTGGGGTCCATGTGTCCATGGTGACACAACGGCCCGCCGGCACGAAGGGAAACTCGGCGCCCTACTTCGATTCGCAAAAATAGTGTCGCACATCACCCACTATTTGATAGAGTGATCCTCATCACCTTTCGGGGTGGGTTCTCCACTCCGCCGCCACTCTGCCGAAGGACCACTGAAATGGCCACGCCGACCTCCTCCCCAGTCCCTTCCCCCGCCTATCCCTCATCCTCCCCTCCCGAAACNCCGCCGTGACCAGCGCTGCTACTGGCGGTGATGTGAGGATGTGTAGACTGCGCATACAGGCGTCGCACGCCTCTTTTTTTTGTGCGAGGCAGGCGCCCCCGCGAGGCTCCCCACCCCCCCCTTCGCCGGCGGCGCCGGTTGTGTAAAAAAGACAGGACCGGCCCCGCCAGCCCCTCCCCCCGCCGGTAGCGGACATGCTTCCGTCACCCCCACCCTCGCCGTCACTGAACCCACCACGGTCACCGTGGACCCGGACATCCGCTCCGTGGGGCACATGCTCCGACGCCGGGTCAGTCTCACCCCGGACCGGCGGGCATTCAGCTTCCCGACCGACGGCGACGGATGGGACCACGTCACCTGGGAACAGCTGGGTGTGCGCGCGGCAGAGGTGGCAGCCGGACTCGTCTCCCTGGGAGTGAACCCCGGCGACAGGGTCGCCGTCGCGGCCACCACACGCTTCGAGTGGGTGCTGGCCAACTACGGCATCATGGACGCCGCGGCCACCACCGTCACCGTCTACCCGACCACCATCGCCGACGACGTCCGGTTCATACTCGGCGACTCCGGTACCCGGGTCGTCTTCGTGGAAGACGCCGAACAGCTGGCCAAAATCACCGGCCTGCTGGGCGAGCTGCCCGCCCTGACCCACGTCGTCATGCTCACCGGTGACCGCCCGTCCGGCGCCGACCCCGGTCTGGTCCTCACCTTCGCCGAACTTCGTCACCGTGGTGTCACCGCCCTGAGGGACACCCCCTCCCTCGTCGACGACCGGGTGGACGCCACCGGTCCGGAAGACCTGGCGACCCTGATCTACACCTCCGGGACGACCGGACGGCCCAAAGGGGTGCGGCTGCCCCACCGTGTGTGGATCTTCGAGGCCTTCTCCGCGGAGGCCACCGCCAGGGACTCCGGCCAGCCGCTGCTCACCATCGACGACAGACAGTTCCTCTGGCTTCCACTGGCCCATGTCATGGGCACCCTGTTCATGGTCCTTCCCCTCCACTTCGGCTTCGAGACCGCCGTGGACGGCAGGATCGAGAAGATCGTCGAGAATCTTCCGGCCGTACGGCCCACGTTCATGGCCTCCGCACCCCGCGTGTACGAGAAGGTCCACAACGGGGTCGAACAGATGATGGCCGCCCGCGGCGGCCTCACCGAGAAGCTCTACCGCTGGGCACTGAAGAACTGCGGGGAGGTGTTCGAGGCCGACCACGGGGCGGGCACGGCCGGTGCGCTGACCCGACTGCAGGCCAGGATCGGTGACCGTCTGGTGATGTCGAAGATCCGTGAGAGGTTCGGCGGCCGCGCCCGCTGGTTCATCTCCGGGTCAGCTGCCCTCAATCCTGAGGTGAGCCGCTGGTTCGGTGCCGTCAGCGTCCCCGTACTGGAAGGTTACGGTCTGACCGAGACGGGTGCGGGCAGCTGTCTGACCCTGCCCTCCAGCTACCGCAGCGGCTATGTCGGCCGACCGCTCAACGGAATGCAGGCAGCCGTCGCCGAGGACGGGGAGATCCTGCTCCGCGGACCGGGGATCATGGACGGGTACCACGACAATCCTGTGGCAGACGCCGAAGCGTTCACCCCCGACGGGTGGTTCAGGACAGGCGACATAGGTGAGATCGACGCCGACGACAGGGTCCGCATCACCGACCGGAAGAAAGAGCTGTTCAAGACCTCGAACGGCAAGTACGTCGCCCCCGGCCTCATCGAGTCGACTTTCAAGGGCCTGTGCCCGGTGGTCAGCCAGTTCGTGGTCATCGGCAACGGCCGCAAGTACGTCAGTGCCCTGGTCACCCTCGACGAGGACGCCGTGACCGCCTGGGCCGCCCGAGCCGGAGTATCCGGCGACTACCGTGACATCGTCTCCTCACCGCAGGCACAGGGCCTTGTCCAGGGCTACGTCGACGAACTCAACGAGGGACTCAACCGGTGGGAACAGATCAAGACCTTCACCATCCTCCCCCGGGATCTGACGGTCGGACACCAGGAGATCACCCCGTCACTGAAGCTGCGGAGGAAGGTCGTCGTCGAGCATTTCGCCCGGGAGATCGAGGCGATGTACCCGCCCAACTGATCGTCCGCCGGGCGGGTCAGCCGGCAGGGTGAACGGTCAGGAGCAGACACACCGAGGCGGGCACCCGCCCCCGGATCACTTCTTCCGGGAGCTCCCTTTACCGGCCTTCCCGGACTTTCCGGGCTTTCCCGACTTTCCGGGCTTTCCCGACTTTCCGGGCTTTCCCGCCTTTTTTGAGGCGACCTTGTCCTTCTCCAGGTCACCGGCGACGTCAGGGACGTACCGGAACTCCGTCCTCGGCGGACGCTGGTAGTGGGAGTCCCCCTCGGGCCGGGACGGGATCGTGGGCGGGTTGTTCTCCACCTTCTCCCACGGGATCGAGGTGAGGATGTGGTTGATGACGTTGATCCTCGACCTCTTCTTGTCCTCGCTCTCCACCGTGTACCAGGGGGCTGTGGCGGTGTCGGTGTGCGCGAACATCTCGTCCTTGGCCCGGGAGTAGTCCTCCCACCTGGTGATGGACTGGAGGTCCATCGGTGAGAGCTTCCACTGCCGCAGCGGGTCCTCACGGCGGGAGGTGAACCGCCGGATCTGCTCGTCGTCAGAGACCGAGAACCAGTACTTTCGCAGCATGATCCCGTCCTCGACGAGCAGTCGCTCGAACACCGGAGCCTGGTGGAGGAAACGACGGTACTGCTGTGTCGTGCAGAAGCCCATCACCCGCTCCACTCCGGCACGGTTGTACCAGGACCGGTCGAAGATGACGATCTCTCCGGCAGTGGGGAGCTTCTCGATGTAACGCTGGAAGTACCACTGCCCCTGCTCCCGGGAGGTGGGGGTGGGCAGAGCCTCCACCCGGCAGTACCTGGGATTGAGGTACTGGGTGATCCGCTTGATGGCCGAGCCCTTGCCCGCGGCGTCCCTCCCCTCCATGATGATGACGACACGGCTGCCGGTTTCCCGGACCCACTGCTGCATCTCGACGAGCTGGGCCTGGAGCTCGACGAGCCGCTTCTCGTAGGCCGCCTTGTCCAGTTTCGGGGGCGCGGTGATCTCTTCGCTGTTCGAGGACATGTCGGGGAGTCTACCGCGACGCCCGCCCCGCCTCCCCCCGTTCCACGGGTACAGGACCCGGCCTCCCCGGTCTGCGGGTGAAGGTTCCCGTTCCCGCGCCGACCCCGGGAAAAGGTCGACGGACGGCGGCCGAGGTAACGGCTGTGTGAAATGTCGCCGGAGTCCCGCCCCTGTTCTTGCGGGCCGTTCCTGCTGCCCATAGCCTGTTGCGTATAACAGATCAGGTTGCATCATACGCAACACTCCGTCATGAGGAGAGCCCGTGCAGCATTTCGACGTCATCATCCTGGGAACCGGCTCCATGGGAGGGGCCGCAGCCAACGCACTCGCCGGACGCGGTGCCCGGGTTCTGGGTCTGGAAGCCTACGAACCCGGCCACGACCAGGGCTCCGCCCACGGAGGCACCCGCATCATCCGCCAGTCCTACTTCGAGAGCCCCGACTACGTACCCCTGCTGCGACGCTCCTACGAGCTCTTCCGGGAGCTCGAGGAAGAGTCCGGCCGCAGCCTCATGCAGCTGTGCGGCGGCATCTACATCGGTGACCCCGCCAGCATCACCTTCTCCGGCTCGAAGATCGCCGCCGAACAGCACGGACTCGACCACGAGATTCTCACCGCCGACCAGATCCGCGCCCGTTTCCCCACCATGGACCCCGCCGACGACGCCCTCGGACTCTACGAGGCCAACGCAGGTTACGTCCGCCCGGAGGAGACCACCATCGCCAACGCCGAGGTCGCGGCCGGCAAAGGTGCCACCCTCCACTTCCATGAGAAGGTGACCTCATGGACCACCACCCCCGGTGGAGGAGTGGAGGTCACCACCGACGCCGCCACCTACGGGGCCGACCGCCTCATCGTCTCCCCTGGCGCGTGGGCACCGGTGATGCTTCCGGAACTCCGGCTGCCCCTGCAGATAGACCGCATGATCTTCTACTGGTTCTCCCCGCAGACCACCCCCGCGGTCCCGTTCTCCGCGTGGAGCGAGGAGAACCACCCCGTCTACATCGAGGAGACCCACGGCAACGGACAGATCTACGGATTCCCCGCCACAGACGGCCCCGACGGAGGGTTCAAACTCGGGTTCTTCCGCCGGGGAACTCCCACCACCGCCGACACCATCGACCGCACCGTGTACGACTCCGAGATCAGCGACATGCGCGACCGTGCAGTCCAGCTGTTCCCCGGGCTCACCGGGCCCCTGGTCCAGGCAAAGACCTGCCTGTACTCGGTGACCCCGGACGAGCACTTCATCGTCGGACCGCACCCGGACCATCCCCAGGTCATCCTCGCCTGCGGCTTCAGCGGACACGGGTTCAAGTTCGTACCGGTCATCGGCGAGATTCTCGCCGACCTCACACTCGACGGGACAACCCGGCACGAGATCTCGCTGTTCGATCCCGGGAGGTTCCGGCCGTGATACTCCGTTCAGACCCAACGCCCCGACGCCGAGGCGAGGACGCCGAGCTGTGCGGCGATCTCCGCGAACTCTCCGGGGGGCAGACTGTGCACAGGACCTGTCACGGTCAGCGCAGCCTCCAGTTCCCCACCGGGGCGACGCAGCGGCACGGCGACGGCGGTGATGTGGTCCTCCCACTCTTCGTCGGACCCCGCCCAACCGCGTCGGCGGACCGCCGCCAGTTCCGCGTCGAGTTTCTCCGGGTCGACGATCGTCCGGGGGGTGAAGCGTTCCAGGCCACGAGCCGCGGCCGCGGCGGCGGCGTCCGGGCTGTAGGCGAGAAGGAGCTTTCCGGAACTGGTCGCATGTCCGGGGGTGCGGCGACCGAGGTAGTGGTGCGGGGACATGAGCCCGGAACCGGCGGCCTGGGCGATGTTCACCGCCGAGATCTCGTCGAGCACGGCGACATTGGCGGTCTGCCCGGTCTCGTCGGCGACCATGTCGCACAGGTGCTGGGCAGCACCCGAGAACCCGGCGCGGTCGGTGACCGCACCCGCGAGCCGGACCAGGCCGAATCCGAGCCGCCACTGGCCACCCACCCGGTCCCGGTCAACCAGTCCGTGGTCGGCGAGCGTGGTGAGCAGGCGGGTGGCACTGGACTTGTGCACACCCAGGCGGTCGGCGATCTCGACCGTCCCGGCCTCCCCCAGCTCCGCCAGGATGTCGAGTGCCGCGACGGCCCTGTCCACTGACTGCACCGACTGACTTGTCATTTTCGAACTGTACGTCCGCTGTTGCGCACTACGCAACTCCAGAACAGTGGTTCCGGTCACACTCCAGTGACTGCAGCTCCACGACCACACCGATCCGACCACACCGTCCCGACCACACCGTCCCGGTACCACCGACACGACCACCTCAGGAGTCACCGATGTCCGACACAGTCTCCCCCTCCGCACGCATCGTCATCATCGGAGCCGGCGTCGTCGGCGCCGCTCTGGCGGACGAGCTCGTCCTCCGCGGGGCAACCGATGTCACCCTGGTCGACCAGGGCCCGCTGTACTCACCCGGCGGATCGTCCTCCCACGCCCCCGGCTTCGTGTTCCAGACCAACCCCTCGCGGGTCATGAGCCTGCTGGCCCAACGCACCCTCGACAAGCTCGACGGCCTGGACCTCGACGGCGCCCCGCTTCTCGACAGGGTCGGCGGGCTCGAGATCGCAACCCCCGACGCCCAGCTCAACGAACTGAACCGGCGCCGGGGTTTCGCCGGGGCCGCGGGGGTCCCCGCCGAACTGGTGGGGCCTGACCGGGTCGCCGAACTGTGGCCCGGCCTGGACACCACCCTGATCCTCGGGGCGCTGTACTCCCCCACGGACGCCGCGGTCTACGCTCCCCGCGCCGTGGAGTTCCAGGCGCGCCGGGCCGGGGAGGGAGGGGCGGAGATACTCGGACTGACCAGGGTGACCGAGGTTCTCACCGAGGACGGCCAGGTCACCGGCGTAGTTGTCGAGGACACCGGAGACCGTGGCGACGCCAGGGAAGCCCCCCGCGTCCTGCCCGCCGACGTGGTGGTGGCCTGCGGCGGAATCTGGGGCCACCCACTGGCCAGGGCCGGAGGACTGCGTGTCCCGATGCACCCCATGGAGCACGGTTTCGCCTGGACGGTTCCCACGGACGTCCTGCCCGGGGTCCGCCCGGACGGCACTCCGCTGCGCGACGACGAACCTTCCCGGCCCATCGTCCGCCACCAGGGAGCGGGAATGTACTTCCGCGAGTTCGGCGGCAGGCTCGGTATCGGGGCCTATGAGCACCGGCCCATCCCCGTCGCACCCGAGGATCTCACGGACACCGCCCATCTGCTGACCACCGGCCGACATCCCGCCATGCGCCGGTTCACCGCGGAGGACTTCGAGTTCACCCGGCAGGAACTGGGCAGGGTCTTCCCCGCCGTGAAAGACCTTCCCCTCGAGGACGAGTTCAACGGCGTCTTCTCCTTCACCCCTGACGGTGGTCCGCTGCTCGGCCCGTCACCGGAAGTCGCCGGATTCTGGTGCGCGCAGGCCGTGTGGGTCACCCAGTCGGCGGGCGTTGCGCAAGTGGTCGCGGACTGGATGCTGAAGGGTGACCCCGGCATCGACACCCATGAACTGGACCTGAACCGGTTCGACCCAGCCCTGCTCTCGGACTCGTGGATCCGCGGCCGGGCCGTCGAGAACTACGACGAGGTCTATGACATCCACTTCCCGCACCAGTCCACCGCAGTCAACAGGGGACTGAAGACCAGTCCCTTCCACCTGCGGACGGAACAGGCCGGCGGTGTCTTCACCGAGCACAACGGCTGGGAACGACCCCTGTGGCACGAGTCCAACCTGAAGATTCTCGAGGACCCCGGGTTCCTCACCCGGGACGCCGTGGTCGATCCGGTGAACAGTCCGGTGGCTGAGGCTCCGGTGGACCCGGACGCCCCGGTCGCCGTGACCGTGCCGCGCAGGGACGCCTGGGACCGGTTGAACTGGTCCCCTGTCGCTGCCGCCGAGGCCTGGGCGACGCGCAACAGGGCCGCGGTCTACGACATGACCTCGCTGACCCGCGTCTTGGTCCGAGGGCCCGGCGCGACAACCTGGCTGGGGGCCCGGTGCACCGGCGTCACGGACCGCCCTGTGGGCAGGACACTTCCCGTGGTCTACACGCTGATGCTCGACGGGACCGGGGGCATCCTGTCGGACGTCACCGTGACACGCCTCGGTGAGGAAGAGTACATGCTCGGGGTGAACGGCCCGTTGGACGTGGTCCGCCTCTCCCTGTCAGCGGCCTCGGAGACCGGCGGCGCAGTCACGGTGGACGACATCACCACGGCGTCCTGCTGCCTGGGACTGTGGGGTCCGCGTGCCCGTGACATCCTCACCCCGCTCGCCGAGGGGGACGTCAGCAATGACGGCCTCCGCTACTTCAGGGCCTCCCGGATGTTCGTCGCCGGGGTACCGGTGCTGGTCCAGAGGGTGAGCTATGTCGGCGAACTCGGCTGGGAGATCTACACGGCGGCCGCCCACGGCCTGCGTCTGTGGGACGAGATCGTCGCGGCGGGCGCAGAGTACGGCCTGGTGCCGGCGGGCCGGCTGGCGTTCAACAGTCTGCGGACGGAGAAAGGTTACCTGTCCTGGGGAAGCGACATGACCAGGGAGGACACTCCCGGGGACGCCGGGCTCGGCTTCGCGGTGAAGACCTCCCCCGAGGTGAAGCCGGACGGGTTCACGGGTCGTGACGCGCTCCTGGAACGTCCGACCCGGGGACGACGCCTCGTCACCTTCGTCTCGAGGCTCGACGCCGGTGTCCCGGAGGCCGGGGCACCGGTGTGGGCGGGTGAGGTTCCGGACGCAGGTGCGGGAGAAGCCGCGATCGGCCGGGTGACCGGAGCTGACTCCGGGTACGTCACCGGTCAGACGGTCGGTACCGCCTGGGTTCCCACGCAGTATTCGGAACCGGGGACTGTTCTGACGGTCGGCAGATTCGGCAGGGGCGTCAGCGCAGTCGTCGTCGAGGCACCGGTCTACGATCCCGGTGGGCTGAGGATCCGTCGCTGAGGGGCAGTCGCTGAGGGGCCGCTCCGTCACCTTCCCGGTCCGGACCCGCCCCAGGGATCCGGAGCAGGCCCGCCCGCCGGAGCCACGGTCACGCTCACAGTCCTGCGCTCTCGT
The DNA here is from genome assembly GCF_900626215.1 of Corynebacterium neomassiliense. Classification (NCBI taxonomy): domain Bacteria; kingdom Bacillati; phylum Actinomycetota; class Actinomycetes; order Mycobacteriales; family Corynebacteriaceae; genus Corynebacterium; species Corynebacterium neomassiliense. The sequence continues at coordinate 1,052,111 of NZ_LR131106.1, forward strand.
CTGCGGCCTCCCTGAGAAGCTGCACCGTCTCACGGATCACAGGATGGGATCCGGATCCGCGCCGCAGCATGACCAGCACCCGGCGGCGCGGGGCCGAGGGTCCGTCGAGAGGTTTGCGCACGACCGGACTGTCGGAGCTGAGCTGGACGAGTCTCGGCACCAGTCCGACACCCAGCCCCCGTGAGACGATCTCGACGCTGGAGACCCAGTCAGCGACCTCGTGCACCACCCGTGGTGTCGCCCCTGCCGCGGTGAACGCCGTCGTGAACAACGCTCTGTACGTGGTACCGGGGTGGTCCGCGACCCAGGGGTCGTCCGCCAGTTCCTCCAGGCGTACCGAACTCCTGTCAGCCAGAGGATGATCGACGGGCAGCAGGACGTCGAGAGGGTCGTCGAGCAGCGGGAACTGTTCGATGCGTCGGTTGTCGGCGTCCGGTGCCGCCTGCATCGCCACAGTGACCGCGACGTCGAGCCTTTCGGCGGTCAACAGGTCGATGCACCGGTCAGGTTCCGCCTCCGTGATGGACACGTCCAGCCCGGGGTGGCTGCCGTGGAGACTGGCGGCGACGGAGGACAGCAGTGCACCTGTCGCCGAGGAGAATCCGCCGAGCCTGAGTGCCGCAGGCTCCCTGCCCGGGGCGGCGTCCTCAGCTTCGCCGTGGATACGTTCCCACAGGGTCACCAGTTCATCCGATTTCTCCACCAGGATCCGGCCGGCCGCGGTGAGCCGCAGTCCCCTGCCGTCCCTCTCGACCAGGGCAATTCCCACCGCCCGCTGGTACTCCCGGATCTGGGAGGAGACGGCCGAGGGGGAGTACCCGAGCGCCGACGCGGCCTCGGTGACGGTACCGCAGGTGGCGAAAGTCCTGAGCACGGTGAGGCGGTGATCGATCATGCGGAAATCATACACGATATTGTCTGATTATCTGCGATTTATTTTCATCACCCGGCGATATACATTTGCGCCATGACACTCGCACAGTCCGCTCCGGGCCCCGGCGGCACGTCCACGACCGCACCCCGTACCTCACGCTCATCCACCGCCGACGTGCGGCAGAACATGCTCGAACTGCTCCGGCAACGTCCTCCCCGGACCTCCCTGGAAGCCCCCCTGTACACCGACCCCGCAATGTTCAGCCTCGACATCGAGGGGATCTTCACCACCCAGTGGCTCTTCGCCACCACCGAAGCCGAGATCCCCGACCCCGGCGACTACGTCACCGTCGACTTCGGACCGGTCTCCCTGATCATCGTCCGTGGCGATGACGGGCAGATCAACGCGATGCACAACGTCTGCCGGCACCGCGGCGCCAGGTTCCTCACCGACCGTCACGGCAGTACTGCCCGCCTGACCTGCGCATACCACTCATGGACCTATGCCACCGACGGCACACTCATCCACGCGTCCTCCCCCGGCGAAACCTTCGACCGCACCTGTTTCGCACTGCGCAGGGTACACACCCGGTCAGTCTGCGGCCTCATCTTCGTCTGCGCCGCCGCCGAGCCCCCCACCGACATCGACGACCTCGAGGACACGGTGAAGCCGTACCTCGCCGGCTTCGACATCGCCTCGGCCAAGGTGGCCACCCGCATCGACCTCATGGAGGAGGGCAACTGGAAACTCACGATGGAGAACAACCGGGAGTGCTACCACTGCGGCGGTCACCCCGAGCTCGCCTGCTCCCTCTTCGCGACATGGGGTCTCACCGAGGACACCGTCCCACCGGAACTCTCGGCGGACTGGGACCGGTCCCTGGTCGCCGACGCCACCCTCCAGCAGCGGTGCGACCGCTACGGACTGCCCTGGCAGATCGTCGAACACCTCACCGACCGTGACGTCGGCTACCGCATCTCCAGGGAGGCCCTCGACAAAGCCGGGGAATCCTTCTCCGTCACCGGGCAGCGACTGTCCCAGAAGCTCATGGGCGACCTCCCCGACTTCCGGCTGGGCCGCACCTCACTGCACGTCCAGCCGAACGCCTGGTTCCACGGCCTGTCGGACCACGTCATCACCTTCGCCGCCTTCCCCGTCAGCGCGGAACGGACCCTGGTGCGCACCACCTGGCTCGTCGCCGAGGATGCCGTGGCAGGAGAAGACTACGACGTCGACGAGCTCACCTACGTCTGGCGTCACACCAACGCGCAGGACGCCGACTTCGTCCAGCTCGCCCAGCAGGGGGTCTCCTCACCCGGGTACGTCCCCGGCCCCTACATGCGCAGCGAGGACCAGGTCGAGGCCTTCGTCACCTGGTACACCGCCCACATGGTCGACCACCTCGCCGGAGCAGAGAGCAGGAGGCAGAGTTGAGCAGCGTCATCGTCGAACAGTTCACCCCGGAACCCACCGCCGCACCCCGGAGGCCCCGACGCAGGCTCGACGCCACCGGTCTGGTCATGCCCTGGGCCCGCGACGCCGCCACCGGACACCGCGCCGAAATCCTCGACCGTGACTTCTCCGGCATCGCGCCGCCGGCCCGGCACTCCGAGTTCACCGTCGAAGTCACCGGCATCCGTGACGAGACCCTCACCATGCACACCCTCGTCCTGCGTCGCACGGACGGACTGCCGTTCACCCACAGGGCCGGCCAGTTCGTCCGCCTCAGCGTCCCCGTCGACGGTCCCGGCACCGACCCGGTGGCCCGGTGCTACTCGGTGTCCTCGTCACCGGTGCTGTCGGTCTACGGCGACCCGGCGACCTTCACCGTCTGCGTGAAGAAGGTCCCCGGAGGGAGGGTGTCGACCTGGATCCATGATTCCCTGACCACCGGCACGGTCCTGGAGGCACAGGGGCCGCTGGGTAACTTCCACCTGCCTGACGTCGACCGGCGGGCCCGCTACCTCCTGCTCGCCGGCGGCGCCGGGATCACCCCTGTGCTGTCGATGGTCCGCACCCTCGCCGCACTGCCCGGACCGGTGGACACCGTGGTCATCTACCACTGCAGGCACCCCCGGGAGTTCGCCTTCGCCGAAGAGCTCCTCGACCTCGACGCCCGCACCCCGGGTCTCACAGTCTGCCTGTCACTCGGTTCCCTGACCTCCGGCACCCCGGGATGGAGGGGAGCCACCGGACGCCTCTGCCCCGAAGCTGTCGCGGCCATCGTCGACAACGCCTGCGGACGCCGCGTCTTCGCCTGCGGCCCGCCCGGTTACCTGCAGACAGCCCGGGAGGTCTCCGCCGCAGTCGGCGTCCCTCTCAACGCCTACCGCGAGGAGTCCTTCGACGAGACCACGACCTCGGTGGACACCCGCCCCTGCCTCTCTTCCGTCACCCCGCCTGCCGTCACCCCGACTGTGACTGTCGTACCGGACTGCACCGCCCCGGACCGGGAGCCCCCGGCCGGCACCACCGCCGCCACTGCCACTGCCACCGCCGCCACTGCGGCCCCCGGGACGACGACGGTGACCTTCCTCCGCTCAGGCAGTGTCATCTCCGTCGCCCCCGGGGAAACCCTGCTCGACGCCGGACGCCGTGCCGGGGTACCCCTGCGCTCCAACTGCGGTGCCGGGTTCTGCGGGTCGTGCGCGGTACGGAAAATCTCCGGCACCGTCGACATGTCCGACAACGGGGGCCTCCGGCAGCGGGACATCGACGCCGGCAGGATCCTTCTGTGCTGTTCACGGCCCGCCGGAGACCCGGTGGAACTCGACTGCTGAGAGCACCGGATCCACCGGGTACCCTCGTCACCATGATTCTCATCAACGTCCGATTCCGTCCCCTCCCCGAATACCTCGAGAACTTCCGGGAAGTTGTCCGCGAGTTCACCGACGCCACCCGCGCAGAGGAAGGCAACCTCCTGTTCGAGTGGTACCGCAACACCGACGATCCCTCCGAGTACCTGCTGGTCGAAGCTTTTGCCGACGGTGCCGACGTCGCCCACGTCCAGTCCGACCATTTCAAGGCGTCCTGCGAGCTCTTCCCCACAGTTCTCCGGGAGACCCCGCAGATCATCAACCACAGTCTCCCCGGCAAGACCGGGTGGGACCGGATGGCGGAGTTCCAGGTGCCCGCCACCGACTGACCCCCGAAAGAACATGAGGTGTGAACCGTGACCGTCAGTGTCTTCGACCTGTTCCGTATCGGTGTGGGACCGTCGAGCTCCCACACCGTAGGACCGATGCTGGCGGGCCTGCGGTTCGCCAGGGCCCTGCGTGAACGGCGCCTCTCCGCCTCCTTACCGGTCGCCGTACCTGCCGGAGTGCAGACCGCCGTACCTGCCGGCGTGCAGCCCGGCGTGCAGACCGACTCCGGCGTGACAGCGGACACCACAGTCGCTGCCGGCGGCGAGGACACCGCCGGTATCGCCGGCGGCGCCGTGTCACGTGGCCCGGGCATCACCGTCATCCTCTACGGTTCCCTGGCCGCCACCGGCGCCGGCCACGGTACCCTCGGCGCCTGCCTGCTCGGACTCGACGGCTGCGATCCTGCGACTGTCAGCCCGGACCACATGGTCTCCCGGCTCCGGGAGATCCGCAGCTCCCGCACCATCTCTCTGGCCGGCGACGCGGATTTCCCGGTGACCTGTGGCTTCGAGGACATCATCCTCCGCCCGTCCGTGGTGCGCACCATCCACACCAACGCCGTGACCTTCAGTTTCCTCGACAACTCCGGCGAGACCTTCTCCGAGACCTACTACTCGGTCGGCGGCGGGTTCATCAGGACCGCCGACGAGACCGTGGGAGACAGCCGCCTCACCGGAGAGGGGACCTTCACCTCCGCCGCCGAGCTGACGGCCCTGGCGGAGTCCGCGGGCGGGATTGCCGCCGCCCAACGCAGATGCGAGCGTCTTCGCAGGACAGACAGGGAGATAGATATCCGGCTGGACTCCCTCGTCCAGGCCATGGACGCCTGCGCGGAACGGGGTACGGGCACTGAAGGCGTCCTGCCGGGTGGACTGCTCGTCCGGCGAAGGGCACACCGGTGGTACAACCAGCTGTCCCGCGAGGACCCTGACTGTACCGCCGAATTCTCCGAAGACTGGGTGAATCTCGTCGCACTGGCGGTCAACGAGGAGAACGCCGCCGGCGGCCGCGTCGTGACCGCACCCACCAACGGTGCCGCAGGGATCATCCCCGCGGTCCTCTTCTACGCCCGGACCTGGACCCGCGCCGGACGGACCGACCAGCGCGACACCTGGCGCCGCTTCCTCCTCGCTGCCGGCGCTGTCGGTTCGCTCTACAAGGAACGGGCGTCGATCTCGGGGGCCGAGGTCGGATGCCAGGGCGAGGTCGGGTCCGCCGCCTCCATGGCCGCCGCAGGGCTCGCCGAGGTCCTCGGCGGCACCCCCGCCCAGGTGTGCAATGCCGCAGAGATCGCCATGGAGCATTCACTCGGCCTCACCTGCGACCCGGTGGCCGGACTCGTCCAGGTCCCCTGCATCGAACGCAACGCCATTTCGGCAGGCAAGGCCATCAACGCCGCCAAGATGGCCATGCGCGGGGACGGGAACCACCGGGTGAGCCTCGACGAGGTCATCGAGACGATGCGCCGGACCGGTGCCGACATGTCGGACAGGTACAAGGAGACCGCCGGTGGCGGACTGGCGACCACCGTCGCCGTCAACATCCCGGAGTGCTGACCCCCCTGACCCCGCCGATTCCGTCGCCCCGTCACCCCCTGCTGTCGTTGCCGCCGATCTCCTTCTCCGGCCCCTGGTTCTGCATGGCCGCGGCCAGTTCATCACGCAACCGGTCAACTTCGGCGTCCGAGTAGTTCGCCCCCACAACCGCCGCGAGACCGTCGACGACCGACGCACCGTAGTTGTGCCCGTGGCCGTCAGGGACCTTCGCCGCTCGGGGGAGATCGAGAGTGACCTGCCAGAAGGTGACGAACGGCATCCAGTTCATCGCCGGTGTCCGGTCGAATCCCGGGGGCTCCCTGAGCCAGTCCGGTCTGCGGAAGATCAGGTCCGGTGACCACCACACCACCGGGTCAGAGGGATGCTGGACATAGAGCACCCGGGGACTGCGCCACTCGTCGGCGGAGTCCGGGTCGGACAGTTCGTGCCTCCACCGGGTGATGTCATCCGCATTTTCGGCGAAGCGCACCATCATTCCCCCGGAGTACTCCGGGCTCACCTCGGTGGTCCCCGGGTCTCGGCGCGTGACAAGGTCCCGGTGGAGTTCATTGCTGTTCGGCGGCCCGACGAGCAGCATCCCGTCCACGGCGCCGGCAATGTCCCGGACCCCGGAGAACGCGCCCTCGGCGGCGGTTGTCCCCAGGGACTCCCCGTAGATGTACAGTTTCGGCCGGTGGTCGGCGGGCAGGGTGTGCCACCAGTCGACCACGGTGGACACCAGCGCACGACCGTACTCTGCGACACGGTCCCGGTCTGTGACGAACTGCACGGCACTGGGGACGTCCGAGTACTGGGCGGAGGCGATGGCGGTGTCGCCGTCGAACATCAGCTCGAAGGCCTGGGCGGTGGTGGGGTTGACCCAGCCCGTCCCGGTCGCCGGGGTCACCAGGAGTGCCTTCCGTTCGGACGCCCCGGTCCTTTCGAGCTCACTGACGACATGGCGGGCGCGCTCCACATCGTCGGCACCGTCGTCGATTCCCGCGTAGGCCCGGATAGGTTCCTTCGCGGGGCGTCCGGTGAGTTTCTCCAGGTCCTCCCGGTACAGGCCCAGTGCGGTGAACCGGGTCCCGTATGCACCGAGGTCCTCCCACCTGGTCGGTGACCCCGGTCCCCCGGATCGTTCACTGACATGGGGGCGTACCAGGTCGGGCCTGATCGGTTCCCTGCTCACCGAGAAGAACTGCTCGGTCGCCCTGCGTACGGTACCGGGCAGGACGAAGTCGACGAGGAGCACCGTGACCACCGCTACCGCACCCCAGGACACCATCAGCCGCAGCCCGTACCTTGTACTTCTGCCGGGAACGGCGTCAGCCAGCAGCCCGGCGATCGCGGACACCGCCCGACCGACCGTGTCGAGCAGCACCCACACCGCCAGTCCGGTGGGCAGCACGAGGAGGAACTGGGCCGCCGTATAGGACCTGGCCCCCATGAGGTCGGCGAGTTCACGCTGCCACCTCACCGCCACCAGCACCCACAGCAGCAGGGCCACCGGGATGAGGACGACCAGGGCACGACGGCCCCGGGTCACCCACAGTTCAGGAACCCTGCGTCCCCGGACGGCACTGCGCCACACGGGTTCCACGGTGTCGCGCAGCCACATCCGCCAGTTCCACATCAGCATCAGCCCGATGAGGTGGCCGGTGGCAGCGGACAATCCGCAGGACAGTCCCTGGTAGAGCCAGGTCCTGGGGATCAGCGACGGGGTGAGGGACAGGGCGAACATCACCCCGCCGCAGATCAGTCCCCAGACGTTGGGAGGGGTGGGACGCCGGAACCCGAAGAAGTGGACGAACCGACGGGGCGCGCCGGTCCTGTCCGCCGTGCCGGTGACTGCTGCACCGGTGTTCTCAGACATGCCCCTGCTCCCGGGTCTCCGCCACTTCCAGCCACTGCATCTCGCAGTCCCCGTGCTCCGCCCTGACCTCCTGCAGTTCCCTGTCCAGTGAACTGAGAAGCCCGGTGTCGATCTGTCCGTCGGCGGGGGAAGCCGCAGCAGCGAGTTTCGCGGTGAGGTCGTCGATCTTCCGGCTGAGCTTCTCCATACGGCGTTCGAGTGAATTGAGGGTCTTCTTCAGTTCCCTGTCCTCGCGTGCGGACAGCCCGGACGTTCCGGCGTCCCCGGCGTCCCCGGGGTTCCCGGCGGATGACGCCGCCCCGCCCTTCCCTGCCGCTGTCGTGGACCGCCGGCCGGTTCCGGAGATGCCGGCGAGAAGCTCCCGGCGCCGTTCCAGGTACTGGGCGATACCGCCGGGCAGGTTGGTCAACGTGCCGTCACCGAACAGTGCCCAGGTCGAGTCACATATCCGCTCGATGAGGTACCGGTCGTGGGAGATGACCACCAGCGTCCCCGCCCAACCGTCGAGCAGATTCTCCAGCTCCTGCAGGGTGTCGATGTCGAGGTCGTTGGTCGGTTCGTCGAGCAGCAGCACATTCGGCTCCGCCATGAGCACGCGCGTCAGCTGCAGGCGGCGACGTTCACCGCCGGAGAGGTCCCGGACCGGGGTCCTCTGACGTCGGGCGGAGAATCCGAGGCGTTCCGCCAGCTGGGACGCCGTGAGTTCCTTACCGCCGATCTCGACCCTGGTGGCGACATCCTCCACGGCCTCGATCAGGCGCAGGTCACCGTCAAGGTCCTCAAGTTCCTGTCGCAGCCAGCCGATCTCCACGGTGCGGCCCTGTGTCCTACGTCCCGCAGCCAGGGGATACTCGCCGGCGAGGGCGCGCAGCAGTGTGGTCTTGCCGGATCCGTTGACGCCGACCAGGCCGATGCGCTCACCCGGGGCGAGACGCCAGGTGAGGTCCTCGACCAGGACCCTGGACTCGGGTGGTGGGGTGGTGACCGTGGCGTCCTCCAGTTCGATCACCTTCCTGCCGAGCCGCTTCGCGGCGAACCGCATCAGCTCCACCTGGTCCCGGGGGGCGGGCACATCCCTGATCAGGGCTTCGGCGGCTTCGATGCGGTAGCGGGGCTTGGAGGTGCGGGCCGGGGCCCCCCGACGGAGCCAGGCGAGTTCCCGGCGTGCGAGATTCGCCCGGCGCTGTTCCTCGGCGTCCGCCTGGCGGCTGCGCTCCGCGCGGGCGAAGACCCAGTCGTTGTATCCGCCCTCGTAGACGTCCACGGTACCGTCGTGGACCTCCCATGTCGTGGTGGCGACGGTGTCGAGGAACCACCGGTCGTGGGTGACGACGACGAGCGCGCACCGTCGGGCCAGCAGGTGTGCGGCGAGCCATTCGACACCTTCGACGTCGAGGTGGTTCGTCGGCTCGTCGAGGATGACCAGGTCGACGTCACGCACCAGCGCCGCGGCAATGCCGACCCGCCGGCGTTCACCGCCGGACAGTCCCTCCAGCGGGGTGTCCATTCCCGCGCCGTCGCCGAGACTGTTGACACCGATTCCTTCGAGGACATCCCTGATCCTCGGCACGGACGCCCACTCGTGGGTCTCCAGGGTGCCGTCGTTGTCCCCGGTGAGTCCGGACAGAACCGCTTCACCGACCGTGTCCCCTGTCAGACCACTGTCCTGGGAGACCACCGCCATGCGCAGGCCGTTGTTCCGGGACACCCGACCGGAGTCCGGGGTGTCCGTTCCCGCGAGAATGCGGACCAGTGTCGACTTCCCACCGCCGTTGAGCCCGACAACTCCGATCCGGTCACCGCTGTTGACCCCGAGGCTGACACCGTCGAGAAGTGTACGCAGTCCGTAGGACTTCTCGACGTTCTCCAGGTTGATGAGGTTGTCTGCCGCCCTGGTGCCGGTCGCGGTGCTGGTGCTGCTGCTCATGTCGTGTTCCTGCTTCGTGTCTCGTGTCAGAGGTGGGTGCGGTTCGGGGTGGGGTACGGGAAAGTGGTGTCAGGGGACGGAGCGGACGCCGTGGGGGCTGGACGAGGCGACCAGGGTGGGACCGGCGTGCCCCGACCCCGCGACAGCGGCGGCCACCTCGACCGCGTGGTCACGGTCGGCGCAGAGAACCGCGAGGGTCGGTTCGGCCCCGGACACCACCACCCCCAGAGCTTCCGCCTCCACGGCGACGTTCATGGACAGGCGTAGACCGGGCCGGAAACTGCACACCAGTGCGTGCAGGTCGTTGTCCAGGAACCCTCCCACGACGGTGGGGTCCTCGTCCAGCAGAGCGCGCTGGATATGTGTGACGCTGCCTGCCAGGATGTAGTACACGCGCTCGCCCCGGTTCGCAGCCTCCCTCAGGCTGTCCAGTCCGGCGACGAGCTTCTCCACGGACAGGGGCTCCGCGGCCAGGGACCTGTCGTCGGTGGCGAATGCCCAGTGACGTACGCCCCGGGTCATCACCGGAACCGGGCCGCTTCCCTTGTCCAGTACCGTCCCACCGATGAAACGTGCAGGGACGCCGGGGCCGACCAGGGACGCCAGGCTTCTGAGCTCACTGTCGTCGGGCCCGGGGACCGGGGCGAGTCCGTGGTCGACGGCGTCCCTGCCGTGGAGGATGTCACGCATCGCCGCCAGTGTGGCCGCGGCATCAGCGTCGGCGCAGGCCAGAACGCCTGCGGGTATCTCCCGGCCGATCCGGATCTCCAACTGCGGCAGCAGAGAGTCCGGTGCGAGCTTCCGGTAGCGGTCGACAATGACGGTCACCGCCCGGACCACGGGGCCGACAGAAGGGTCGTCCGGCTGCTCCGGATCGTGGGACCGGACCGTGCCCCGCGCCCGGTCGACCACGGTGACCGAGATGACCGGACCGGTGGACCGGCCGGTCCGGTCCGGGGGGACTGTCCCGGTCGCGGTGACTGTGACGGTCTCAGTCAGGTCGAGCGACTGGGTGACCGTGACTATTTCCCTGGTGCCGGAGCTCTGCGGTTCCCCGATGCTGGTGAACAGGCACACTGCTCCCTGCGCGGTGGCGGACGCCTGCCACGGTGAGGTGTCTGCGGGCCCGCCGGCTGCCGTGTTCACTGCCGGTCCCGCAGGGTCGTCGGGGTGTCGCCGTCGCCACCTGACCGTGCCGCCAGCGAGGCGACCGCCAGGGTCACGAAATCGACTGTCCCGAGTTTCTCACCGCGCTGACGTGGGTCGATTCCGGCGGCGGTGAGGACTTCCTCTGCCGACTGCGGTGATCCGAAATAGCCGGCCAGAGCCGCGCGGAGCGTCTTGCGCCGCTGCAGGAAGGCTGCGTCCGTGAGAGCGAAGACCTCACCCTGGAGTGCCTGCCGGTCCGGAGGTGACAGTGTGGTGAGGACGTTCTGCCAGGGTCGGTCACCGTCGGTCCACCGGTCGATCCTGACCAGTCCCGAGTCGATTTTCGGGGCGGGCCAGAAGACGTTCCTGCCGACGGTGCCCGCCCGGGTGACCGCCCCGTGGAAACCTGCCTTGACACTGGGGACGCCGTAGATCTTCGACCCGGGGGCGGCGGCCAGTCTCTCGGCGACCTCAGCCTGGACCATCACGAGGACTCTGCGGATCGAGGGGAACTCGGACAGCAGGTGGAGCAGAACAGGTACGGAGACGTTGTAGGGCAGGTTGGCGACCAGGGCGGTCGGAGGGTGGACACCGGCACGGTCGAGGTCCGGGGCGGTGAGGGTCAGAGCGTCGGCGCTGAGTACGGTCACGTCGGTCTCCCGGTGCGGGGCGTGCTCAGAGACAGTGCGCGGGAGCCTGTCCGCCAGGCGCCGGTCGATTTCCACGGCAGTGACGTCTCCGACCCGGTCGAGCAGTGCCAGGGTGAGTGACCCGAGCCCCGGGCCGACCTCGATGACGTGATCTCCGGGTCCCAGTTCAGCCGCCGAGACGATCCGACGCACGGTGTTCGGGTCAAGGACGAAGTTCTGGCCCAGCTTCTTCGTCGGGGTGATGCCGAGTTCTGCGGCCAGGCTCCTGATTTCGCCGGGGCCCAGCAGCCGGACGCCCCCGGGGCCGGCCGTGCTCTTGTCTTCACTGTCCGTCACAGCTCGAGGATACAGCCCCGCGGCAGTTCCCCGGCCACCGGCGGTGCTGCGCTGTTGCGCTGTCGCGTCCTTCCCCCCGCGATCCCGGGGCTTCCGGCCCCGGCCCCGCGGGATGCTATCCGATTCCGAGCTTGGAGGTGCAGGCGGGCCATGCTCCCCAGCCCTGGGACGCCTGGACCTTCTCAGCCACAGCGATCTGCTGCTCCCGGGTGGCCATGTGCGCTTCGGGGGCGTACGCGGTTCCACCGTAGGCAGCCCAGGTGGACGGGGTGAACTGCAGTCCGCCGGAGAAGCCGTTGCCGGTGTTGGTGGCCCAGTTCCCGCCCGCCTCGCACTGGGCCAGGCTGTCCCAGACTGAACCACCGGCGACGGACGGGGCGGAGGCCGAGGACGCCACGGGCGCGACGCGGGTACCGCGACGGACGACCCGCTCGGAAGCCGGGGTGATCTCCTCACTCCTGAGGACATCCCGGGCCGTCTCGACACCGTTGAGCTTCTGGATTCTGACGGTGACCCGGGCGGAGCCGACGGTGCCCTCGGAGATGACCTGTTCGGTGCCCTGGTCGAGCTCCGGGTCCTCCTCGACCCTCACGGCAGGTTCGACCGGCTGTTCCTCGGTGACCTCTTCGGAGGTGAACCGGGATACGTCGATGTGCATTCCCTCGGTCACCGGAGTGTCCGCGGACGGGGTGACAACGTCGTCCTTGCCGAGCGGGGTTCCCCTCATCTCGAGAACGTCGGCCACGGTGCGGGCGGCCATGGTGAGGCGGGCGGGAGCCTCCCAGGGATTGCCGTCGTTGAGGGTGAAGCTCTTCGGGGAGGTGATGGTCAGTTCCATGCCGTCGAGCGGAATTCCTGACGCTCCGGCGGTGGTCGCCGTTCCGGAATAGCCGAGCTCGTTGAGCAGGTCGGAGACTGTGGTGGAGGTTGTCGCGACGGTCTTAGACTGGCCGTCGACGACAAGGGCGACCTGCCGTGCGGAGCGGACGGTGACACGCGAGCCGTCGGAGACGGACTCCCCGAGCCCGGGGGTGATGAGGTCTGCGTCGGAGTACCGGACCTTCTCGGAGTCCAGGATCTCCCGGACGTCACCGGAGACGGTGCTGGCCTTGATGATCCGGCCGTTGACGTCGAGGGTGACATCCTTGTGGTTGGTGGCGACGACGGCACCGCCGACCACGAGGGTGGCGAGCATACCGCCGGTGGCGACGCGCAACGGGACGGAACTGGTGTGGTTGATGCGGTGCAGCGTCGACTTGTTCTTCGGGGACACTCGGTGATCTTCCTCCGTCGGTGATGTTGGACTCAGATCACGATACGGTAACAATCCCGATCCGGCAAAGTTTTCGGACGTGTTTTTCCGATTTCTGAAGCGCAGGTCACACCAGGTCGTACAGTTCCCGGGCGTTGGACGTCACCTGCGCCCCGAGCGCCTCAGGAGTCACATTTCTCACCTCGGCGACACATCTGGCGGTGTAGCCGACGTACGCCGGTTCGTTACGCGCACCCCTGAACGGTTCGGGTGTCATGAACGGTGCATCGGTCTCCACGAGCAGGCGGTCGTCCGGACAGTACGCCGCCACCTCCCGCAGTTCACTGTTTCTCCGGAAGGTCACGTTGCCGCTGAAGCTGAGCCAGCAGCCACGGTCCAGCGCCCGCCGTGCCATGTCCAGCGGAGAGGAGAAGCAGTGCAGCATGACCTTCAGGCCTTCCGGAGCATCGGAGAGCACGTCCATGAGTTCTCTGTCAGCCTCCCGGTTGTGGACCATCAGCGGCCGGCCGCTCTGCACCGCCAGATCCATGTGCCAGCGCAGTGCCTCCACCTGCACGTCCAGAGGTGCGGTGCGCTCCGGTTCATGCCGGATCCAGTACGTGTCCAGTCCCGTCTCCCCCACCGCGACACACCGCGGGTCCGACACCAGCTCCCTCAGCTTCTCCTGCACTCCGTCAGTGAAAAGCTCCCGGGCCCGGGTCGGGTGGATCGCGCAGGCGGCGAAGACCCTGTCATCTGAGTGTGCCGCCTCCAGTGCGAGGACCGATTCCGCCAGGTCGTCGCCGACCGTGCACACCTGCCCGACGCCGACCGCCGACGCCCTGTCCATGAATTCCCTGACCTGCGCCGCCGTCACCGCACCGCAGGACGCCAGGTGCGTGTGCGCGTCAAAGAGCTCGGGAAGCGGCTGAGGAGGGACCGGGGAAGGACGCTTCTTCGACATGCGGCCCAGACTACCGGGGCGGCCTCCCCGTCCCCCGGGTGTGTCCCCCGTGCCCGGGGTCCCGGTCCGCATGCCCGTCGAAGAACTGCAGCTCCAGGTCCACTGTGCGGGCGAAGAACTCTCTGGCACTGCGGGCGTCCTCCGGTGTCCGGTCACCGACACGGTCCATCTCCGAGCGCAGGAAAGCGACCAGTTCATGGAAGTCCGGGTAGTCGTGCAGCCGTACCCATTCCGCGTGGACGGGCCTGGCAGGGTATCCGTCCGGACCGGTCCCGTACGCGCGGTTCTCCGGGCGCGTCGCCCAGTCGAGGTACAGCCATTCGCACACCAGGATCACCGCGATGACGGCCGGGTAGCTGCCTGAGGCCGCGGCGTCCGCGAAGAGCTGCCTGAATCCGGTGGTGGCCTCCGTGTCCGGGACACCGTCACCGTCCGCGGAACCTGCAGAGTACCCTGCCGAGTTCTCTGCCCAGCTCTCTGCCGAACTCTCTGCCGAGCTCTCTGAGAGCTCCTCGACCGCCTCCCGGAAGTACGTGTCCTCGTCCCCCGCGACCTCCCCGATGAAACGGGCGAAACGGTGACGGGACGGGTAGTTGTCCGCCGTGGCTACTGCCGCGCCGATCAGGGCCATGAACCCGTCAGCGAAACGGTAGTCCTGGACAAGATAGGCGGCCAGGTCCCGGTCCGGCAGTGTTCCGGCGAACAGGGAGGTCACGAACGGATGGGTGACCGCGGTCTCCCAGGTAGTTCGGTTCTCCGCCCTCAGTACGTCGCTGAACCTGGTGCCTCCCCCGACACCGCTGCCCGGCCTGTCCGGTTCCGGTGTGGCGGCCCGCCCGGCCGACGTGTCTTCTGCAGCATGAACTGGTCTGTGATCTGCCATGACAATTCCTCCGCGGGTGTGAACCCGGTCAGGTTCGACGGGTCTCATCTCAGCCCGGGCCTGTCCCGGACACCCCGTGTCACCGGTCGAGGATACCGTCATGCCGGTGGCACCCGGGCCCGGGGCACCCCCGCCGTCCCCTACCCCTTCAGCGTCACCGGTGCGGTCACCGGCGACTACCCCGGTCGGCCCGGTCTACTTGTCGGTGTCCTGCTCAGGGGCCCCTTCAGCGACCTCTTCCGCGGTCTCGTCGGGGCTGATGCGCGCCCACTCCGGGCCTGTGACCCCCAGCTCGGGGTCGAGGCGGGTGAACAGCGGGACCGGCTTCACCAGTGGTGTACCCGGGGTGAGGTCCGTGCGTGCCCAGGTGGCCTGCTGGTCGGTGTAGTCACCCATGATCACCGGGTAGGCGCGTCCTGCCTCGGGCAGTCCGACCCCCACAGGGGTGAGAGGTGAATCGTCGGTGACCTCGACCACCTTCGGCTGCGCCGCCCAGACCCCGGTACCGCCCAGGGTCTCGAAGACCTGCTGTGCGGAGAAGGGGAGGTAGGGGGTGAGCAGTGTATTGGCGTCAGCGATAACCTGAAGGGCCGTGTACAGGACCGTGGCCAGCCGCTCGCGACTGTCGTCATCCTTCGCCAGCTTCCAGGGCTCCTGCGCGGCAAGGTAGCCGTTGGCCCGGCCTACTATGCGCATGGCCTCGGCAATGCCCGCCTTGAACCGCGAATGGGCGATGTTGTCGCCGACCACGTCGAAGGCCGCTGCCGCGTCGTCGAGCAGGTCGCGGTCCGCGTCAGTGAACTCGCCCGGGGTCGGGATCTCCCCGAAGTTCTTCACCGCCATCGACACGGTACGGCTGACCAGGTTGCCCCACTCGTTTGCCAGCTCGGTGTTCACCCTGCGGACGAACTCGTCCCAGGTGAAGTCGGTGTCCATGTTCTCCGGCCCGGCGACGGCGATGAAATAGCGCAGCGCGTCCGGTCCGAACTCCCGGAGGAAGTCACGGACGTAGATCACCACTCCCTTGGAGGAGGAGAACTTCGACCCCGACATGGTCAGGAACTCGGAGGAGACGACTTCGGTGGGGAGGTTGAGCACCCCCAGTTCACCGGGCTCGCCGCCCTTGTCACCCTTGCCCGCATATCCGAGCAGCTCGGCAGGCCAGATCTGGGAGTGGAAGGTGATGTTGTCCTTGCCCATGAAGTAGTAGGACAGGGCCTCGGGATCGCTCCACCACTTCTTCCACGCCTCCGGGTCTCCGGTGCGCCACGCCCACTCGATCGAAGCGGACAGGTAGCCGACGACGGCGTCGAACCACACGTACAACTTCTTGGCACTGTTGTCCTGCCAGCCCTCGATCGGCACCGGCACTCCCCAGTCAATGTCTCGGCTCATCGCCCGGGGACGCATGTCCTTGAGCAGGTTGAGGGAGAACTTCAGGACGTTGGGACGCCAACCTGTCCTCGTCTTCAGCCACTCTTCCAGGGCTCCGGCGAACGCCGGAAGGTCCAGCATGAAGTGCTCGGTCTCCACAAATTCCGGGGTCGCACCGTCGATCTTGGAGCGCGGGTCGATCAGGTCCACCGGGTCAAGCTGGTTACCGCAGTTGTCGCACTGGTCCCCGCGGGCGTCGGGTGCCCCGCAGATCGGACAGGTTCCCTCGATGAAACGGTCGGGAAGGGTCCTGCCGGTGCGGGGGTCGATCGCCCCGGTGGTGGTCTGCCTGACCATGTACCCGTTGTCGTTCAGCCCGCGGAACAGTTCCTGGACGACCGCGTAGTGGTTCCTGGTCGTCGTCCTGGTGAACAGGTCGTAGGACAGGCCCAGTCCGGCGAGATCCTCGACGATGATGCGGTTATACCGGTCTGCCAGCTCCTGGACCGGCACTCCTTCCTTCTCCGCCTGCACCAGCAGGGGCGTCCCGTGCTCGTCGGTGCCTGAGACCATCAGCACGTCACTGCCACGCATCCGCTGGTAGCGGGCGAACACGTCCGAGGGGACGCCGAAGCCTGCGACGTGTCCGATGTGGCGGGGTCCGTTGGCGTACGGCCAGGCGACGGAGGTGAGGACATGTTTCGACATGCTCCCCAGCATAAGACATCACCTCCGGGCGGCCAGCACCGCCTCATAGAGTTCCCGCCGGGACGCCCCGTGCCCGGCGGCCACCTCCCGGCAGGCATCCTTCAGCCGCATCCCGGACGCCACCTTCTGTTCCACGACCGTCACCAGTGAGGCAGGGTCCACGGGTCCCCGTTCCGGTGCCCCGGAGATCACGACGGTGATCTCCCCCCGCACCCCGGGCCCATGACCGTCGGAGGCGGCGTCGTCGACGGCGGCGACGCGGCCCGCCAGCTCACCGAGGGGGGCGCGGAGGACTTCCTCGTGGGTTTTCGTCAGTTCCCGGCACACGGCCGCCTCCCGGTCCGCCCCGAGGATCTCCACGGCGACATCCAGGGTCTTCCTCAGCCGGTGCGGCGACTCGAAGAACGCCACAGCCCGACGTTCGTCGCGGAGGGTCTCCAGCCACCGGCGGCGGTCACCGTCACGTCGCGGTGCAAATCCGTCGAACGCGAAGTGCCCCACCCCGACGCCCGACAGGGCCAGGGCGGTGGGCACCGCGGACGGGCCGGGCAGACACGTCACCGGTACACCCGCCTCCTGCGCCGCCCGGACCAGCGGAAAACCGGGGTCCGAGACGGCCGGCATTCCCGCGTCGGTGACCACCAGGACCCTCGCTCCTGACGCCGCGGCGGTGACGAGGCCTGCGGCACGGTCGGATTCGTTGTGGTCGAAGTTGGACACCATCCGGCCCGTGATCTCCACACCCAGGGCGTCCGCCAGAGCACGGGTACGCCGGGTGTCCTCCGCTGCGACGATGTCCGCACTGCCCAGTGCGTCGATGAGGCGGACCGAGGCGTCCAGTGCCGTCCCCAGGGGGGTGGCGGCCAGAATCACGCCCCCGTGGGGACAGGGCCGGTCGACGGCGGCACGCAGCCCCAGGGACCCCGCAGGTGAGGACGCCGTGATCCCGGCGGACGCGGCAGGTCCGGTGGGTCCGGCAGGTCCGGTGGGCGCAGGGCTCTCAGAGTGCTCAGAAGGTTCGGTCGGCTCGGCGGGCACGGCAGGTTCCATAACTGCCGACTCTATCCTGCCCACTCGTGCTCTCCCCTGCCCTGCCCAGTTCTGCCCTGCCCAGTCCTGCCCTGCCCAGTCCTGCCCTGTCGCGTCCTGTCCTTCTGACCCTGCCCTTCCCTGACGCGATACTATGACGCCCTGTGAAGCAATCTGCCACCGTAGCCCACCGGCCGGGCACCGGAACGACCCGGCGGGCCTCCCCTTTCCGGGGCGCCGCCCTCCGGGCCGTCACCCGCTGGAACATCATCCTGTGCGTCCTGGCCCTGCTCGGAGCAGTCACGCGACTGACGGAGCTGGGCTACCCCACAGATGACGGCACACCCGTCTTCGACGAGAAGCACTACGTCCCGCAGGCATGGCAGATTCTGCGGGGCGCCGACAATCCCGTCGTCGGAGGTATCGAGGACAACCCGGCCTATGGACTGGTCGTCCACCCCCCGCTGGCCAAGCAGCTCGAGGCACTGGGCATGGCGGTCTTCGGAGACACCGCATTCGGATGGCGCGTCGTCGCCGCTCTGCTGGGCATCGGAGTGATCCTGCTCACGGCGTCCACAGCGCGGCGTATCGCCCGCTCCACGGGTCACGGGGACTGGGTCGGACTGTCGGCGGGGCTGATCGCCCTGTGCGACGGCATCCTGTTCGTCACCGGACGCTCTGCGATGCTCGACCAGTTCCAGACCTTCTTCGTCATTCTCGCCGCCTATCTGCTGGTCCGGGACCACGAACAGATGGAGGGCCTGTTCCGACGGGTCTTCACCGAAGGCCGCGTCTCCGACAGTCCCCTGGGCCCACGCGCCGGGTACCGGTGGTGGCGTTTCGCTGCAGGGGTCTCACTGGGGTGCGCGCTGGCCGTGAAGTGGTCCGGCCTGTACTACATGGCATTCTTCGGCCTCGCCGTTGTCGGGGTCGACTGGTGGAGACGCCGCCGTTTCGGGGTGCAGCGTCCACTGGCGGGTGTGTTCGCCCTGGACTGTGTACCGGCCTTCGCCTCCCTTGTCCTGCTGCCCGCAGTGGTCTACGTGCTGGACTGGCGTGCCTGGTTCGCCTCCGAGACCGGTGTCTTCCGCCACGAGGCGGAGTCCGGTAATGAGCGCATCGCGTCCTGGGGCCTCGGATGGCTGCCCGACTCCTGGCTGAACTTCATCTACTACCACGTGTCCGTGCTGGACTTCCACGAGGAACTCACCAACTCCAACGGTCACCACCACCCGTGGGAGTCGAAACCCTGGGACTGGTTGGCCAGTACCCGCGGGCTCCTGTACTTCAGTGAGACAGACACCGGCGGGATGAAACATGTCGTGCTGCTGACCGGCACCCCGGCGGTGTGGTTCCTCGCTGTACCGGTGATGCTGTGGGGACTGTGGTCCCTCCTGCGCCGCCGTGACATGCGGTGGCTGGTTCCGGTGGTGGGATATCTGGCGGGCTTCCTGCCCTGGCTGGTCAACACCGACCGGCAGATGTACCTGTTCTACGCGACAAACCTCGCCCCTTTCCTCATCATCGGGCTGGCTCTGGCACTGGGGCAGCTCGCCGGCCGGTCACTGGTGAAGGACCGGGACGCTGCACCGCAGGCGGGGATGGTGGCGGGGATCCGTCATCTCTTCCTCACCAGGACCGGGCTGATGGTCGGGGTGGTCTACCTCGTCATCGTGGTGTGGATGTTCCTGTTCTTCCTCCCGGTGTTCTCCGGGCTGCCGCTCACCGAGACCCAGTGGCGGTGGAGGATGTGGCTGCCGGGCTGGACCTGACAGGCTCCGTCAGTCACCGTCAGCCACTGTCCCCGGGGCGCCAGGTGGAGTTGCGTTCGGCGTCCCGGGGACTGTACGCCACCGGTCTGGCCCCCAGCGCCCGCAGTGAGTCGCGGAGCGGCGAGACCGCGTGGTGCCTGGCCAGCCACACCCCTCCGACCGCAGCGCAGGACGCCAGGTGCAGCAGCAGCCCGACGACGGTCGGCGGCTCAAGGTAGCCGAGCACCAGGTCGCGGGTGGAGAACCCCGCCCCGAACCCCCAGAGTGCGAGGAACACGGGCAACAGACCCGGGGCCGCGCGAGGTCTCCAGGCGCCCCAGATGAGCCCGGCGGCCAGCGCGAGACGCACTGTCGCGGCGTCCACCGACAGTCTCGCGAGCTCCGGGTCACCCGAGTTCGCGACCTCTCCTCCTGCACCGTCCCCTGGTGCTGTGAATTCCGGCGCGTCCGGAACTCCCGTGGCCTGCACGAGCAGGATCACGGACCAGGTGATGTACGCCAGTGCCAGAACCACCATCGCGACCCTGCAGAGCACCAACGGCAGGGACCTGCTGCGCAGCTGGTGCGACAGACCCGGAGACTGCTCGGCCAGGTCCGCCATCTGGCGGGCCAGTGCCGCGGCGTCACCGGGGCCGGTGGAATCTGCCGTGGCGGGGTCCACGGCCACGCTCAACCGCAGACGCCGGTTCAGCTCGGCGGCTTCGGCGAACCATTCCCGGCATTCCTGGCAGGCGTCAAGGTGTGCGTCCACGGCGTCCGGGTCGGTGCCCGCCGGTTCCGGTTCCCCGTCCAGCCGGGCCGACAGTGCGGCCCGCGCCTCATCGTGTTCCACGGGGCGTCCCTCAGGCGAACCGTGACAGGGCCCGGTCCAGGCTGGCCCTGCCTGAACCGAACACCACGAGGGTCACGCACGCCGCGCAGAGGACGAGGACCAGCTCGCTGCCTCCCTCGGAGACGAAGAGACCGTTGTCGAGGTGGACGAAGTAGAATGCGGCGACCATGTCGAGAGCCAGCACGCCGGCCGCAGCCGGGGTGAGCAGGCCGAGGACGAGCATGATTCCACCGAGTATCTCGACGACCGACACGACCCACGCTGACAGGGTGGGCTGCGGTATGTGGAGTCCCTCCCACTGCGCGGCGGTGGCGTCGATTCCTGTGCCGAAGGCCTTGTCCCAGCCGTGTGCGACGAATATGACACCGACCACCAGCCGCAGCAGGAACAGGGCGGCGTCTCGGAGAGCGGGGTTGTTCATGATGGTGTCAGACTACCCGACGCCTCCCCGTCAGCGGCGGCCGACAGACCGGAGCGCAGGACTGTGGTGCCGTGAGCGGGCGAGCGCACGACCGGATGCACGCTCCTAGACGACACGCACGGACAACAACCCGTCTGTCCCGGCACCTGCAGTCCTGATCACGGCACTGTCAGCTCCGTCCCTGCCGTCCCATTCGGACGTGTTGGCGAAGGTCACGTCGGCGTACCCGAGCTCGGCCAGCTCCGGGTCACTGTCGTCAGTCTCGATGATGACGGCGCCCGGACGCCTCAGACGGTCCGGCACCCCGAGCTCCGGGTCCTCCGCGTTGCGCACGCCCAACCGGGCACGGCGCATACGGGCGAGCCGGCGACGTTCGAGGGAGCGTTCCGCGACGGTCTGTCTGCGCAGCGAGTACAGGTACACGCCGGTCAAGGTGACCGTCGCGACAACCACCGTCCACAGGGCACCACTGACAACCACAGCGCCGACGAGGGAAAGGAGGGTGACCACGGCCAGTCCGACGAGCACCGCCCTGCGCCGTCGTCCCCGCTGTTCCGCGAGTTCGCGGGAGGCGACAGGATCGTAGATTCCCCTGCCACGGCGGGACGCCACGAAGTCGAGGTCGTCCTCCGTGAGTTCCTCGGCACCGAGTTCGTCATCCGGTCCGCCGTACAGTTCTTCGTCGGAGACGTCGCCTGAACCGTGGACTCGACCGGTGTCCGCGGCCCCGGAGTCACCGCCGACCCCGGTGCGATCCCGGTGGTCCCCGTCGCTGCCGACGGGCAGGGGATCGTCGTCCGTACCCACGGAGACGTCGATGTCGCCGCCGCGGATGTAGGCGACGTCGATGCTGCTGAACCTCGCGCCACTGCCGGCGGATGCTGCGGCCCGGTCCGTCACCTCCGGGACTTCCACGGTGTAGTCGGCACCTTCGACGTCACCGTCGACGACAGCGGCACCGTCGGTGTCCCGGACGTCAGCGCCGTCCGGTTCCGCGACAACGACGGTCTCGTCGGGGGCGGCCCCGTCGACTTCAGTCCCGGCCGTGACATTGTCGCCGGCAACGGCGTCCTCACCCTCACCCCGGAACGAGACTTCACGGTCCTCCGCGACTGTGGTGTCCGGCACAGAGCCCGCGCGTACCGGGGCGAACTCCCCGGTGTCGTGATCGTCCAGGGAACGGTAGGTGACGACGTCACCGTCGATGACTGCGGGTACCGCCTCATCGCGGGTGTCGTCGATGACGACCTGCTCAGGTTCAGCCTCGACCAGCTCCACCGTGGCATCCTGGTCGGAGTGGTACAGGCTCTCCGCCGGCAACGGCCGTCGCCGTGGACGGGTGATCCCCGTGCCCCCCTCGTGCACCACCCTCGTCTCTGACAACGCCTTCGAAGTTCGCCGCACAGGGGTCTGACGACGGACGAACAGCGTGGTGACGATGAGGAGCCACACCACGCCGATCAGGATCACGGAACTGAGGGAGCTGGACACGGGGGACGTATTCCTCTCACCGGGGGCACTGGGACAGCATGCTGCACCGGATCTGACCCGGCGCGGCAACGCGGTGCCACTGAGCGTACGTGCATCTTCGACGCACCGTGTCAGGCGCGCCGGAAGATCTGCCGATCAGTGTGACTGACGGTGCCGGAGAGGCGGCCGGGGAAGGCGGCGGGCAGGCTGCCACCACCGGGCGCGCACCACCGGGCCCACACCACCGGACACTGTCACGGTGCAGGCAGGACTCCGGATCTCTGGAGTCCCGCCAGAACGCCCCCGGCAGTCTCCTCGACCGTCTGCGCGACGAGGATGTGGTCACGCCACTGCCCGTTGATGTGAAGGTTGCGCCGGAGACGCCCCTCCTCCCGGTAGCCGGTGCGCGCGAGGACGGCACGCGAGGCAGCGTTGTCCTCCATGACCGTGGCCTCCACCCGGTGCATACCGACATGCTTCATGGCGTGGTCGGTGCCCAGTGCCACGGCCGCTGTCGCCACACCCCTGCCGGAGTAGCCCGAATAGACCCAGTACCCGATCCAGCAGCTGCACACCACACCGTGCTGGACGTTACCGAGGGTCAACTGTCCGGCGAACTCCCCGTCGACGTCGACAGCGAACGGCAGGACCGTGCCCTGGCGGGCCATCTTCAGCAGCCCCCGTACGGTGGCCCGCCAGGCCTGGTCCGTGTGGGAGTCCCGCCACTGGCCGGGCACCGTCGGTTCCACCGGACGCAGCAGCCTCTCGTCTGCGACCCGGTACCGTGACCAGAGTTCCCCGTCCCTGCGGTGCAGAGGGCGCAGCTGAACAGCCCCCGCAGCCGTCGCCGCCCGGGGGGTGCGGGCCGGCCAACCGGGATGACGGTCAATCATCGCCGGTCACGCACGGTTGGAAAGAAACATGACGTCAACCACTTCACCGGGTTCAACGTAGCTTCGGTCACCCGGAAGAACAACCAGACAGTTCGCCTGCCCGTGACTGCCCAGCAGATGTGTCGGCTCTCCACCGCCACCGGCACCGAGCGGATCGACGAGGAACTCCCGTGTCCCCCGGTCCCGCATCAGCTGTCCCCGCAGGTAACCGGTGCGTCCCGGCGCCGACTCGATCGCAGCCACTGTTCTGGCGGTCACCTTGCGCCGGAAGACCTCCCGACGACCGCGGAGAATCTGGATCAGAGGCCGGACCAGAACCTCGAAGGAGACCAGAGCAGCACTGGGGTTCCCCGGCAACAGGAAAGTCGGTATACGGTCCGCACCCAGGGTCCCGAAGCCCTGCACCGAACCGGGGTGCATCGCGACCCGGGAGATCTCCAGGTCCCCCAGCTCGCCGAGGACATCCCGCAGCCGGTCGCTGGCGGCTCCCCCCACACCACCGGCGATGACCACGATCTCAGACCGGATGAGCTGGCCCTCGACAGTGTCCCGCAACCTCCGCGGTTCACCGCTGAGAATCCCGACCCGGTTGACGTCAGCCCCCGCTTCACGGCCGGCGGCCGCCAGGGCATAGGAGTTCACGTCATAGATCTGGCCGAGACCCGGATCACGGTCGATGTCAACAAGTTCAGGACCGAAGGACAGGACGGAAACCCGGGGGCGGGGGTACACCAGCACCTTCGCACGACCGATCCCGGCGAGCAGTCCCACCTGGGCGGCACCGATCACCGCCCCCTCCTCCACGACAACGTCACCGGGCTGGACATCGGACCCTGCCCGGTGGACGAACTGGCCGGGCCTCAGAGGCTCGAGAGGGCTGATCCTGCGCCCCACGGTCTCCGCCCAGTCCAGGGGAAGCACAGCATCCGCAAGTGTCGGCAGCGGGGCACCCGTCTGCACCCGTACCGCCTGCCTCGGCTGCAGCCTCACCGGACGGTGGGACCCTGCGGTCACCTCACCGACGACAGGCAGGGCCACCGGCACGGGCTGCCCGGCGTCCCCGCCCTCCGCTTCCCCGGCGGCCGAACCTCCTGCACCGGGAACTGAGTCGCCACCGGCACGGGAGTGACGGACGTCAACCGCGCGCACCGCGTAACCGTCGACGGCCGCCTGGTTGAAACCGGGCAGACTCGTCTCCGACTCGACGCGTTCGGCACAACGGAGACCCAGAGCCTCGGACACCGCCGTACGAACCGGTTCCGGGGTCACCGCGGCGGCTGTCACCGCAGCCAACTGCTCCTCAACGGTCTTCACTGTCCTCAAACTTTCTCCGGGAGCCACCGACGGAAACTCCCTGGGGAAGCCTCCGGCCGGGTCATCCGCGGCCGTCACCGACTGTCAGCGGACGTCGGGGTCCGCCTGTGAACCCATCCTAGAGAGAAGCCCCGTCAGTCCGTGACGCCGGCATAGGACACGGCGTCCTCCGACAGTCGCGAGGTCAGCCACTCCTGCAGGGACGGTCCGTACGCCGGGTCGTTGAGTGCGAAGTCCACACACGCCCTGATGAACCCACCCGGGTTGCCGAGGTCGTGGCGGCCGCCCCGGTGGATGTAGACGTGCACCGGATGCCCCTCCCCGATGAGCAGGGCGATGGCGTCAGTGATCTGGATCTCTCCGCCCTTACCGGGCTCGGTGCGCCTCAGGGCGTCGAAGATCGAGCGGTCCAGCAGGTAACGGCCGGTGGCGACAATGTTCGACGGTGCGTCGGCAACGTCCGGCTTCTCGACCATTCCGGTGACCCTGCGGACAGTGGGGTCCCCGTCCCCGGCGTCCGCGATCTCGAACACGCCGTAGTTGGAGACGTCCTCCTCAGGCACCTCGAACCCGCACAGGACCGTGCCCCCGTAACGTCGCCTGATCCGGGCCATCTCGTTCATCACACCGAACGGGAGGACAA
Organism: Corynebacterium neomassiliense; assembly: GCF_900626215.1. Classification (NCBI taxonomy): domain Bacteria; kingdom Bacillati; phylum Actinomycetota; class Actinomycetes; order Mycobacteriales; family Corynebacteriaceae; genus Corynebacterium; species Corynebacterium neomassiliense. The sequence continues at coordinate 1,077,159 of NZ_LR131106.1, forward strand.
GGTCGTCGGGCAGCATCACGGCGAAGCAGTCCTCGTCATCGTCGAGGGTGCTCTCGGCACATGCGATGGCGTGGCCCAGGCCCAGAGGACGTTCCTGGTTCACCGACACCGCGTTGATCATCCCGTTGACCGCCCTGACCTTCTCCAGCTGGTCGGTCTTCCCCCTGGCCTCCAGCGTCTCCTCGAGGAGCTCGTCCCTGTCGAAGAACGCCATCACACCCTGTTTGCGGGGGGCGGTGACCACTGCCAGACGGGTGGCTCCGGCCTGCGCGGCTTCACGGGCGATCAGTTCGATCCCGGGGGTGTCGACCACCGGGAGCAGCTCCTTGGGGACGGTCTTGGTCGCGGGGAGGAACCTGGTACCCAGGCCGGCCGCCGGAACGACGACGGTCCTCAGGGCCACGGCCGGGGCTTCCCCGACCGGAGCGGACGCCGTCGGAGCTTGGAGAGTTTCATCAGCAGTCATGTGTCTGAAGAGTACCGGTCCGGACGACCACGGGTGTGACCGATACTGTCTGAACCCCCTGTTTCCAGGATTCTCCCACCGTCATGCTTCGTTTTCAACAGGTGGGACACCCCCGTCCGGGGTTCATCCGCGCGTCGCCCCCACCGGTGGGGGCGACGTCCGCATTCGCCGGGGACAGGCCGGCAGAGGCCACCGACGATCCCTGACCGTCTATGGTCGGAGACATGGAGAACACCGCCGAGGTCGCCGCAGCCAAGTCGGCCCTGCGGACCCGTGTACGCCGGCTCCGGAACCTCCGCGTCCGTTCCGGGGGGCACCCGGGGGAGCCGGTCCCTCGAAGGGTCCGCGATGACGCCATCGTCTCGCACCTCATTGAAGAGCTTGACCGTCGGGATCCGGCGCGTACCGGCGCCGTGGGCGCGTACTCCCCCCTCCCCGGCGAGCCCGGGGGATCAGACCTTCCGGAACAGCTGGCCCGTACCGGGCGGGAAGTGTGGCTTCCTGTCGTCGACGCACCCGGAGAAGAGCTGAGGTGGGCCCGCTGGCGGGGGGACGCCGCCAGCCGTACCGGCGCGTACGGTATCCGGGAGCCTGCCCCGGGCAGCGACGACGCCGCCGGCCCCGCAGGAGGCTGGGCAGCTGACATCTCCGCAGCTGCCGATGTCACTGCCCGGTCACTGCTCCCCGGACTGGTATGCCTTCTCATTCCCTGTCTTGCGGTCGGACCGGACGGGGTCCGCCTTGGTCAGGGTGGAGGATTCTATGACCGTTCTCTTGTTTCAATCCCACCGGACGGCTCAGAACATGGCAAACTGTTGGCCTGCGTGGACCATGAGGAGTTCGGGATCCCCGTCCCAGGGACGGACCTCGACGTCACAGTCCCCGCGGTGGTCACCGACACGGGCGTGTTCCCCACCGGTCGACCGGCCGACCACCGGCACCCCTGATTTCCACCGATCCGAGGAGGATCCCATGCTCAAAGGTTTCAAAGACTTCATCATGCGTGGCAACGTCATCGAACTTGCCACCGGTGTCATCATCGGTTCCGCGTTCACCGCGATCGTCACGGCGCTGACGAACAACCTGATCCAGCCGATCATCAACGTCTTCGGCGGTGGCGGAGACGTCGAGGGACTCGCCTGGAGGCTGAAGGCCGGCGACGCCTCGACGACGATCGATCTCGGCGCGATCATCACCGCGGTAATCAACTTCCTCATCATCGCCGCCGTCGTGTACTTCATCATCGTCATGCCGATCAACCGCATGGCCGAGCTCTCGGCGAAGCGTAAGGGCCAGGACACTGAGGAGGCCACCACCCTCTCCGAAGCCGATCTGCTCATCGAGATCCGCGACCTTCTGGCCGCCCAGAACGGCATTCCCACCCGCTCCAACGATGTCGACGGCACCGGCGAATCCGGCACCGCCGAGACAGGACGCCACTCAGCGCAGTAGGCGGTACCACGGGAGCGACGCTCAGGTCACTGACTCCCCGCCCCGAGCTCCCGCACCCACGGCCGTGGACACGGCAAGCTCCTTTCACCAGTGGGGCGGGCGCTGCTCCTGCCAGAACCTGTCAGTGAAATGCCCGTCCTCGACGCCACCCCCGGCACCCCTCCTCAGGGAGGCCCGGGGGTTCTGTGTGTCGTGATGGGCTTTCCCGAGGACGCCGGTTCCACGCCTGCGACGCCGGCCACGTAGCCTGTCCACGGACAACTGCCTCCCGGAATCCGTCGGGGTTCCTGTCCCTCGCTCCCCGGTCACGCCTGGTTCAGCTCGCCGATGACGTACCGGGCGAGAGGACAGAGAGTGGCCATGCCGTCACGGATGGCAGACCGGGAAGAGGCCAGGTTCACCACCACAGTTGACCCGGACACTCCCGCGACCCCCCGGGACAGTCCACCGTCGATGGCGTTACATGCCAGGGCCGAGGCCCGCAGCGCCTGAGAAAGACCCGGAATCCTCTTGTCGAGGACCTTCTTCGTCGCCTCCGGCGTCATGTCCCGGGGACCCGCACCTGTACCCCCTACCGTGATCACCAGGTCTGCTCCCCCCACGACCGCGGTCTCCAGTGCCTGACGCACACTGGCCTGCGAGGACTCGACAGTCAGGACCGCGTCCACCATGAAATCTTCTTCGGCGAGGAGTTCCGCCACCAGCTCACCGGACTGGTCGCCCGGGGCGATCTGGTCGCTGACCAGGACGACCAACGCATGCAGCAGGGAATGCCGGGTTGCTCTGGCGTCCCGCCGGTCCTCCTGCTCGTCCAGGCTGAGGAAGACTTCGTCCCCGGGTTCGGTGACCTCGGCGTCCAACCTGTCGTAGGACGCCTGCTCGTCAGGCGCCAGGTCCTCGACCCCCCGGACCCGCAGGATGTCGTCCACCCGCTTCCCGGATTCGTCGGTGTGCTCTGCCCGGGCTGAGGTACCCAGGAATCCCTCTGTCATCTCGACCTTCCTCGCCGATGTCCGGTGCCGCCGGAACGGCCCAACGACCGACCGTGCGACCTTTCATGGAACTTGATATATCTGACCATACTATTCAGAGGCGGAAAGAGTGACCTTGATCTCGTGACTGCCTTGTCCCTGTGCATCCGTGACCGTGAGAGTCACCTCGTCCCCGACCTTGTGGGACCGGATCGCGGCGATGAGACTCACTCCGCTGTCGACCACCCTGTCGTCCACACGGGTGACCACGTCGCCGGACTTCAGACCCGCCTTCTCCGCAGGTCCGCCGGGAGTGACGTCGGCGATGGAGGCACCGGTGCCGGTCGTCTCCCTGGTGTCGACCTGCGCGCCGATCATCGGGTGGGTGGCCTTGCCGTTGTCGATGAGCTGCTGTGCGGTGTCCATCGCCTGATCAGCGGGAATGGCGAAGCCGAGGCCGATGGAGCCAGACTCTCCCTGGGAACCTCCCAGAGTCGCGATGACCGAGGGAATACCAACCAGTTGGCCGTCGAGGTTGACGAGGGCACCACCGGAGTTGCCCGGGTTGATCGCGGCGTCCGTCTGGATGGCGTCGATGAGGGACGCCTCACCCCCGGACTCTCCACCGGCCTGGACCGGACGGTCTTTGGCGGAGACGATGCCGGAGGTGACAGTCGACGACAGGCCCAGCGGCGAGCCGACCGCCACGACCGACTGTCCGACCTGGAGCGAATCCGGGTCACCGACCGTGATCGGGGTGAGGTCCGAAGCTCCCTCAGCCTTGATCACGGCGATGTCGGTCTGCGGATCAGTGGCCACCACGGTCGCCGGGAACTGCTTGCCGTCGTTCGTGGCCACGGTGATCTGGGAACGCCCGGAGTCCGATCCGGAAACCACATGGTTGTTCGTAAGAATGAGACCGTCCGAGCTGATCACCGACCCGGATCCCTCCGCGCCGCTCTGACCGCTGAGTACCTGGATCGACACCACACTGGGCAGGACCTTCTGCGCGACAGCCTCGACCGTGCCCTCCGCCGGGGCAGCGGACGCCTGCTGCCGGTCTCCGACGACCGTGGTGCTGAAAGCCGGGGAAGCGGAGCTGCCTGAATCTGTTCCCCGGACAACCAGTCCGGTCGTCAGACCGGACACGAGTCCGACCGCCACGACCATGCCGACCACCGATGCGGTGGAGAACCGCCGCGGTCCACGGGTGGAAGCTGTCGTCTGAGGGTCCGCGGGCCCGGGTTGGCCCTGCTGGTCCGGCTGCCCGGGGTAACCGGGCCCTGAGGCCTGCCCCTCGGGGCCTGACGGATACCCGGGAAGACCCGGATACCCCTGCTGAGCCTGATAGGGAGACTGTCCGGGGAGAGGACGCTGACCCCACCCGTCATTGTTCCGGTTCTCGTCACCACTGCTGCCCGTCATCAGGGCCTCCGTTCATCGTTGTCATGTCAGGGCCGGACCGTAGGGCACTTCCGGCCTGTCCTGTACAAGGACCGCCGCCCCGGTGGGGATGCCCTTCCCGCCGTACAGGACCAATACTCACCCCTTGAACTGTGCCCTGTCTGCACCGAAGCTTCAAGAACCCGGTGAAACCACGGAGAAGTCGACGGGAGGAACCTCCGGGGACTGTCTGTGTCTCCTGCGGTGACCCCGCCCCCGTTGCGGGTCCTGCAGAGCAGATTCTGCGGTTCCACGGTCCCCCCCGACCGGACGTGGCCGGCACAGGCCGGCACAGGCCGGCACAGCAGAACAGGTCGCGGTGTCGCACGACATGCCGAGCGTGGGTGCACCCGGAAACCTGTCAGGGAGTGTTCTCACGCAGGGCGTATCCGACCCCGCGGACGGTGTGGATAAGACGGTCCTCTCCGTCGGCTTCGGTCTTGCGACGGAGGTAGCCGATGTACACCTCAAGCGCATTCCCCGAAGTAGGGAAATCGTAGCCCCAGACCTCTTCGAGAATTGTGTTACGGGAAAGTACTTTACGGGCGTTCCTCAGCAGCAGCTCGAGAAGTGCGAACTCAGTTCGCGTCAGACTGATCCGCCGGTCACCCCGGGTCACTTCCCGCGTCTCCGGATTCAACGTCAGATCCTGGAAACTCAGCGGCTTCGATTCTTTCGCCGCGGCGGCAGCGGTACGCCGTGAACGACGGTACAGCGACCTCACCCTGGCCAGAAGCTCCTCCAGTGCAAAAGGCTTGGCGAGGTAGTCGTCGGCACCCGCATCGAGACCCGCCACCCGGTCGGCGACCTCCGCCTTCCGTGAGAGCAGGAGAATGAGCACATCGCTGCCGCTGCCGCGGAGGTTGCGGCAGATCTCCAGTCCGTCCACCCCCGGCAGTACGCCGTCCATGATCACCAGGTCAGGGTTCTCCTTGCGGATCGCGGACAGTGCCTCTTCCCCGTCAGCAGCCTGGACCACGTCATAGCCGTTGAAGGTGAGCGACTGCCGGAGTGTGTCCCGCACGGTACGGTCCTCGTCGACAACAAGTATTTTCATAATGCCCATTGTGCACCACTACCGTCCGAAGCTCCTCCCCCGGTGACTTATTTTCAGGGAATCGACAGGATTGTCGTGCGCTATCGCACCGTCATCGCTGGTAATTAGGAGAATTTCCGCAACGTAAATTATCTGGCGGTAAAAAGACATCACCGCCGGAACCCGCTAAACGGGGTTCCGACGGTGATGTCCGGGCACTTCCGGCTGATTTCGCCGGAAGCAGCAGACTAGTCGAGGTCGACGAGTCCGAGCTGTGCGGCCTTGACGAGCCGACGCGGAATCTGGACCTCGCGACCCTGAATCCTCACGCTCTGCAGAGCGGTGTTGTCCGCCTTCCACTGCGAACGACGCGCGTGGGTGTTCGCACGGGACATGCGACGCTTCGGAACTGCCATTGTTCTCTACCTCCCCTACGCGTTCTTCTTGGACGGACGGACACGGGTGCCGAAACGGCGCTGGAACTTCTCGACCCGGCCGGCGGTGTCCATGACACGCTGGGCACCGGTCCAGAACGGGTGCGACTCGCTGGTGACGTCGACGACGATCAGCGGGTACTCGTTTCCGTCCTCCCATTCGACCTTACGGTCGGATGTGACGGTCGAACGCGTCAGGAACTGATGTCCCGTACTCGCGTCCTTGAAGACCACCGGATGGTAGTCAGGGTGGATATCGCTCTTCATTCTCAATCCCTCAGGGTCGGGCACCAGGTCGGTCCCGCGGGCCGGCCGGCACAGTACGCTGGGAACTGTGGTCCGGAGGGCCGTAGGTCGTGCCTGGGTCGGGTTTGGAGTGTGGGCCCTCCACTACGCGTGGAGGCAGCACGGACAACCACCCTAACCCGAGTCCCCCCGCCCAGGGAAATCGCCTGTCACCGCATGACGTGACCACCTGCGATTATGTACGTACGCCGGCGTGGGGTAAAGTACCGCACCGCTGTTGTCTAAGTAAACGTCATCGCCCGAACCGCCATGTCCGCACAGCGTCCCGGCCGTCCCGCTTCCTGTCTAGTCGCGGGCATCTTTCCCGCCGGTGTGACGCACGGATCTGAGGAGCGGGCGGAAGGAGAAAATACCCATGTCGGCATATTGCCAGGTCACGGGTCGGAAGCCGGGGTTCGGCAAGTCCGTCTCGCACTCGCACCGCCGCACGAACCGTCGCTGGAACCCGAACATCCAGCGTCGCTCGTTCTACCTGCCCTCTGAGGGACGGACCATCACCCTGAACGTCTCCACCAAGGGCCTCAAGACCATCGACCGGGACGGCATCGAGTCTGTCGTCGCCAAGATCCGCGCTCGTGGGGAGAAGATCTAATGGCACGTAACGACATCCGCCCCATCATCAAGCTGAAGTCCACCGCGGGCACCGGTTACACCTATGTGACCCGCAAGAACAAGCGGAACAACCCCGACCGGATCACCCTGAAGAAGTTCGATCCGATCGCTCGCAAGCACGTCGAGTTCCGCGAGGAGCGTTAATCCATGGCGAAAAAGTCAAAGATCGCGAAGAACGAGCAGCGCAAGGAGATCGTCGCGCGCTACGCAGAGCGTCGCAACGAGCTCAAGGCCATCATCAAGAACCCGAACTCCTCCGACCAGGAGCGCACGGACGCACAGTTCGAACTGAACCGTCAGCCGCGCGACGCTTCCCCGGTCCGCGTCCGTAACCGTGACGCCGCCGACGGTCGCCCCCGCGGATACCTCCGCAAGTTCGGCCTGTCCCGCGTCCGCGTCCGCGAAATGGCTCACCGCGGTGAGCTCCCGGGCGTCCGTAAGTCCAGCTGGTAAAGGGGAGCCCACATCATGAAGCGCACCAATCACAAGAAGGCGCGGATCGAGCAGTCCCGCCGCCCGAAGAAGAATCCGCTCAAGGCCGAGGGCATCGAGACCGTCGACTACAAGGATTACGCCCTGCTGCGGAAGTTCATTTCCGACCGTGGGAAGATCCGTGGCCGTCGCGTCACCGGTCTGACCCCCCAGCAGCAGCGTCAGGTCGCCACAGCGATCAAGAACGCACGGGAGATGGCTCTTCTCCCGTTCCACAGCCGCTGATCCGCCGCAGTGCACCCCCGGCTCCGCGTCGGGAGCGCACCGTCACGGTGACTTCAGCAGCACCGTGGTCCGTACAGACCCGGACCACAGCTCTCCTCTGACAGAGCGTTTACACAGACACCTGAACCCCGCCCCGGCCGTCCCCGGAGCGGGGTTCAGTCATTTCCCGGCGTCACCTGCGATCCCCGTCGCCCACGGTGACGTCTCAGCCGACAGCTGCCGGACCAGCCGGTTCCTACCCGTCCCCGGCTGTCCCCTCGCCTCCCCTCCCCACCACCCCCTCAGGTACCGTTGGGGAACAGAAACACCCTCCGAGATAATCGACGAAAGGCCTCACGTCCTCATGTCCAACCCATACGGTCCTCCCGACAACCCGTTCGACGGTGAGGACCGCACCGCCGGCCGCGACAACACAGGATCCCAACTGCCTTCCTACGGCGACTACGCCGGCGGAGGGCCGGCCGCGGGGCCCGGTGACGGTTTCGCGCCGGCCGGTGGCGGAGCGGTACTCGCCGGAGGAATGTACGCCGGCGCCGGCAAGCGGCTGGGCGCCTACCTCATCGACAGTGTGCTGCTGGGAGTGGTGGGGGTGATCCTGCTGTACATCTTCGCCTCCCAGGATATTTCGGAGTACTCCGACCAGCTCACGGCATGGGCGGACGCCGGCAGCCCCGAAGGTGACACCCCCACCATGAAGCTGGCCGGAGTGCTCACCGCCTCCCTGATCACACTGGTGCTCTGGTACATCTACCGTGTGGTCTCGGAGGTCCGCTGGGGTCAGACACTGGGCAAGAAGCTGCTGGGAATCCGGGTGGTTGACGCCGACGGGCAGCTGGTCCGGGCCAAGGCGTCCTTCCTGAGGAATTCCTGGTACATCGTTGTCTTTCTGCTGGTCACCTTCGTCGGTCTCATCGGTCAGATCGTGTCCCTGATCCTGATGGCCATCCTCGGTTTCACCATCGCCCGCAGCTCGCAGGGGCAGCACACCTTCGACCAGTGGGCCAGGACCTACGTCGTCAACGTGCACTGACCGTTCTCCGGTAGACCGCACCCCACCACTCAGTCAGGAGTCACCGTGTCCTACCCGTACCCCCCGATGCCGCCGGCAGGTTACCCCGTCGTATCCCCGTACCCCGGACCGGGCGCGCGGCTTGCCGCCTACGTGATCGACTCGCTCGTCGTCGGCTTCCTGGGTGCGGTGGTCGGTTTCTTCCTCGTCCGTGACGACGTCGTCCGTTGGTTCGACGAAATTGAGGCGTGGAACCCCGAGACTTCTCCTGCCCCGGAGCCGGGCATGTCCGACCTGTACATTCTCAGCGCCGTCACACTGCTGATCTGGTTCGCCTACCGGATCATCATGGAGACTTCCCGGGGGCAGACGCTCGGCAAAATGGCCCTGAAGATGAAGGTCGTCGACTTTGACGGCAGGACTCCGGACTTCGGGGCTTCCTTCCTGAGGAACAGCTGGTATCTCGTCAACTTTCTCGCGGGAACCGTTCCTCTGCTCGGTACCCTGGTCAGCTTCGGCATCTACATCGCCCTGGGGACCACCATCTCACGCAGCCCGTACAACCAGTCCTTCGCTGACAGGTGGGGTAAGACTTACGTGGTCAGCACACGATGACAGTCACTGTGCAGTCAGCTCTGGCGGTGGGCCGGACGGCGACAGAGGTCGCGGGGGCGGATTCCCGGCAGGATTCTCACCGGGCACATGCTTGACGTTCTCAGCGGATTCCTGGTCGTCATCACCGTCATCGCCGTCGGTTTCGTTGTCGGACGTCAGCAGCTTCTCGGCCCGAACGCCGTCTACGCGCTCAACATGTTCGTCTTCTGGCTGGCCACCCCGGCACTGCTGGTCAACTTCCTCGCCACCGCCGATCTCGCCGACGTTTTCGGGGAGAACCTCGCCGTCGTGGTCCTCAGCTCGGTTCTCGCCGGTGCAGTGGGATTCTTCGGCGCGCACTTTCTGGCACGACGTGATGTCCCCGACAGTCTCGCCACACTGCTCGCCTGCTCGTACTGCAACGGTTCCAATCTCGGCGTCCCCCTGGTCACCCACGTCCTGGGGGATCCCACCGCGTCACTTCCGGTGATCATCTTCCAGACGGCTGTCTACGGTCCGGCGGTTGTCCTCATGCTCGACGTCTCCACCCGGAGAAGACGGCGCCGAGAAGACGGGCCCGGGCAGGTCAGGTCACCGGCGCCACGTCTGGTGCGGGAGCTGCTCACCGGGGTTGTCGGTAACCCGCTGATCATCGCGGCGGCGACCGGGGTGATTCTCGCGGTCGTGCACGCCCGCACCGGATGGGCCCTGCCCGCACCGGTCGCCGAGCCGGTGGCGACCCTGGCCGGCGCTGCCGTCCCTGTGGCTCTCGTCGCCTTCGGAATGTCCATGGCCCAGGTCAGGGTGCTCGGACCGTCCAGTCCCGGCCGAAGTGTATGGGCCGCCGCGGTGGTGAAGACGGTCGTCCACCCTGCCCTCGCCTGGGTACTGGCCCGGGTGCTCTTCGACGCCGACGGCCCTGCCCTGCTCGCTTTCGTGGTGGTGGCGGCCCTGCCCACCGCACAGAATGTGTTCACCTACGCCCAACGGTTCGGGACGAACACCGTCCTGGCCAGGGACGCCGGAGTGGTCAGTACCCTGCTCTCCGTGCCTTCGGTCACGGTCATCGCCCTGCTGCTGGGGTAATTGGGGACGGCCTCCGGCGGCAGGTCAGCGCCAGAGCAGCAGGGCGTCACCCTGTCCTCCGCCGCCGCACAGAGACACTGCCGCCCTCCCCGTTCCGCGGCGCAGAAGTTCATGTGCTGCAGTGACGACCAGCCGTGCCCCGGACGCCCCGATCGGGTGGCCCAGAGAGAGCCCTCCACCGTGGATGTTGGTCCTGTCCAGGGGGTAGTCCAGGTCCCTGAGGGACTGGACCACCACGGCGGCGAAGGCCTCGTTGATCTCCAGGAAGTCGAGGTCGTCGACTGTCCATCCTGCCCTGGTCAAAGCTGACGTGACCGCCTGTGAGGGCTGGGAGTGCAGGAACGTGTCCGGCCCTGCTGTCTCCCCGTAGGCACCCAGTGCCGCCAGAACCGGCAGTCCGAGCTCTTCCGCGTGGGCGCGGGTGGTCAGCACGAGTGCGGCGGCTCCGTCGGAGATCTGCGAGGAGGACGCCGCAGTGACCGTGCCGTCGGCACGGAATGCAGGGCGCAGTCCGGCGAGTCCTTCCTCCGTGGTTCCGGGTCTTATCCCCTCGTCGGTGTCGACGCTGACTGTCGTCCGCCGGAAGGTGACCTCCACGGGGACGATCTCGTCGGCGAAGGTTCCGTCAGCCCGCGCAGCCTCCGCCCGCTGATGTGACAGCGCGGCGACGTGGTCCTGCTCCTCCCGGGTGATTCCCCGGGTCGCATTGCCCTCCTCCGTCTCCAGACCCATGGCTGTACCGTGCACCGGGTCGGTCAGTCCGTCCCGCTCCAGGGCGTCCTGGAATGCAAGGGAGCCGAACTTCACCCCGGCGCGGACACCAGCGGCGACGTGGGGCGCACCCGACATGGACTCCTGTCCACCAGCCACGACAATGCGGGCGTCCCCGACCCGCAGCATGCGGGAGGCGGAGATCACGGCGTCCAGTCCTGACAGGCACACCTTGTTGACTGTGACGGCAGGGGTCTGCATCGGCAGTCCGGCGGCAACGGCCGCCTGTCTGGCTGGGTTCTGGCCCGCACCTGCCTGGACGACCTGGCCCATGAACACGTAGTCGATGTCACCGCCGTCGAGACCTGCCCTGTGAAGCGCCCCGACGATGGCGGCGGCTCCGAGATCGACGGCGGACTTCGTCGCCAGTGCGCCGAGGATCTTCCCCTGCGCGGTCCGGGCTGCCCCGACTATGACGATGTCATCCGGCGCCGGGGTGGGCACCGGGGTGGGTACGCGGTTCTGGGCGGGGTTGGAGCTCATGTCGGTTCCTCGTACTTTCGTGGACTTTCGTGTACTTTCGCAGGAGAACGTGGTAGAAATCTGTGTGGGTCGCAGAGCTGTATGCCGCTCTGTTCGGACACGGGTCGGGGTCTTCCTTCCCCGGCACGTCTGTGCAACCCCCTCATTATGATGCGGATCCCCTGTCCGGTCAGCCGGATCGCAGAATCGGTACGGACGTGCGCGAAAGCCGTGCCCGAAAGCCGGGCGCCGGAAGGCCCCGTCAGTGACCGTCGGCACCTGAAATCGCCCCGACCGGACCGTCTACCGTCCCTCCCCGTCCGCGTAGAGACCGAGGATACCGATGGCCTTCTCCCTCATCTCGACCTTACGGACCTTGCCGGAGATGGTCATCGGGAACTCGTCGGTGACGTGGACGTACTTCGGGATCTTGTAGCGGGCCAGTGTGCCCTCGCAGAACTCACGGATGTCCCGGGCGGTCAGCGGTGCGGCAGGGTTGCCCTCGGCGTCCTCCGCCATGATGATCCACGCCATGAGCTCTTCCCCGTACTTCTCGTCGGGGACGCCGATGACCTGGACATCAGCGACGGCCGGATGCTCGTGGAGGTACTCCTCGATCTCCCGGGGGTAGATGTTCTCCCCTCCCCTGATCACCATGTCCTTGATTCTGCCGGTGATCCGCACATATCCGTCCTCGTCCATCATCCCGAGGTCCCCGGTGTGCATCCACCCCCGGGAGTCCACGGCCTCGGCGGTCTTCTCCGGCATGTCCCAGTATCCCTGCATCACCGAGTAGCCTCGGACCAGCAGCTCCCCCTGGGTTCCCCGGGGCACGGTACCGCCTGAGGCGTCGACGATCTTCACCTCGAGGTGCGGTCCCACACGGCCGACGGTCTCCACCCTCTTCTCCACCGGGTCGTCCGGCAGGGTCTGGTGGTTGACCGGTGAAGTCTCCGTCATCCCGTAACAGATGCCGATCTCGGTGATCCCGAGAATGTCGATGACCTCCCGCATGGTCTTCGTCGGGCAGGAGGTCCCCGCCATCACCCCGGTCCGCAGGGTGGAGAGATCGAGCCGGCGTCCGGAGCTTTCCATCTGCTCGAGCAGCTGCAGTTCCGCCATGAACATTGTCGGCACTCCGAGCAGACTGGTGGCCTGGCCGTGGTGCACGGCCTCCAGGGTGGACGCCGGTGTGAACACCGGGCCTGCGATGATGCAGGCTGCACCGTGGGTGACTGCGGCGAGGACGCCGATGACCATGCCGAAGCAGTGGAAGAAGGGGACGGGGATGACGACCCTGTCGGAGTCCGTGTAGTTGAGCCGTTCCCCGATGAGGAAGCCGTTGTTGAGGATGTTGTGGTGGGTCAGGGTCGCCCCCTTCGCCATGCCTGTGGTGCCGGAGGTGTACTGGATGTTGATCGGATCGTGGGGGCTGAGGGACTCCCGGACCGGGCCGAGGTCGACGATGGCGTGATTCGACAGTTCCTCCCACCGTTCGGAGCCGAAGAAGACCGTCTCCCGGTAGGTCTGGTCGAAGGTGTGCTCGACGGTGCCGATCATCGCCCGGTAGTTCGAGTCCTTGAAGCGTCCGGCCGAGAACAGGGCACGCACACCCGCCTGGTTCATGACATAGGTGAGTTCCCGGGTCCGGTAGGTGGGGTTGATGCACACGAGGATCGCCCCGATCTCCGCGGTCGCGAACTGGAGGACCGTCCACTCCCAACGGTTCGGGGACCACACCCCGATCCGGTCACCTCTGCGGTAGCCCGCGTTGTGCAGTCCGGAGGCGAGCCGCAGGACCTTCCGGTGGAACTCCTGGTAGCTCATGTGGATGTCACCGTAGAAGTCGACGAGGGCGTCGTGGTCGGGGTAGGCGGCGACGGTGCGGGCGAGGGCCTGACCGACGGTCTCCTCGAGAAGCGGTACATCGCTCGGCCCGACCAGGTGGGACAGTGCGGGGTCGGTGTCGGAGGGGTCGGTGAGGGTGATGTCGCGGGCGTGCCGCAGGGTGGAAGTCACGGTGGATCAGCTCCTTGAGAGAATCAGTTCGGCCTGGAGGCGGAGGGGGGCGTCGACCATCTGTCCGTCGACGCTGAGGGCACCGGAGTTGTCGGCTGCTGCGGCGACGACCCGCCGGGCCCAGTCGACCTGCTCCGGCCGGGGACGGTAGGCGTCACGGATGCACGGGACGAGGCCCGGGTGCACGGCCACGGTGGCCGCGAAGCCTGAGGCTGCGGCGTCGACAGCCTCCGCCGACGCGCCCCCGACGTCCGCGGTGTCGGCGTGGATCGAGTCCAGTGCAGGTATCCCCGCCGCCGCGGCGTGAAGCAGGACCAGTGAGCGGGTCAGACGGGGGACCTCCCGGTAGCCGCCCGGGTGGCCGGAGATTCCCCCGCCCGGGGTGGGCGACTCCGTCGCCCCGTAACGTGACGACGTTCCGCCGAGGGCTGCGGTGAGGTCCTCAGCCCCCCAGAACAGGGCGTCCACCTGACGGTGGGCCGCGACCGTCGCTAGGTTGAGGACGCCACGGGGGGTCTCCACCAGGGCGATGACCCGCCACCCGGAGGCCTCCGGGAGTGTCGCCGCCAGGGCGTCGACGCATGCGGCGTCCCCGGTCTTCGGCAGCATCACGGTGGTGAAACCGGAGTCGGCGAGGGCACGGACGTCGTCGGGGAAGTCGGGGGATCCCGGCGCGTTGACCCGGACGACGGTGCGTCGCGGGTCGAGTGTGTCTGCGGCCGCGATGATGTTGCGCCGCGCCGTGGCACGGTTCTCTGCCCTGCAGCCGTCCTCGAGGTCGAGGATGACTGCGTCCGCGCGGCCGGCGGCTTTGCCGAAGCGGTCCGGACGGTCGGCGGGGGTGAACAGGATGGCGGGCCCCGGCGGGGTCCAGTGCGGTGCGGTCATGATCCACCTCCGGTGGGACGGCACTGCACCAGCGTGGAGCGCACGGCGGTACAGACGACTGTGCCGTCCTGGTTACGGCCGGTGTGCCTGAGCTCGACGATGCCCTGGCCCGGCCGGGACGAGGAGAGACGTGTCGACACGCACAGGGTTTCGGCGTAGAGGGTGTCTCCGTGGAACATGGGTGCGGGGAAGGTGACGGAGGTGAACCCGAGGTTGGCGACGATGGTTCCGAGGGTGAGCTGGGACACGGACAGTCCGACGACGGTTGAGAGGGTGAACATGGAGTTGACCAGTCGTTCGCCCCGGAATCCGGGCTGCTCAGCCGCCCAGGCCGCGTCGAGGTGCAGCGGCTGGGTGTTCATCGTCTGGGTGGTGAACATCGTGTTGTCCGCTTCGGTGACGGTACGTCCGGGCCGGTGAAGGTAGGTCGTCCCTTCCTCGAACTCCTCGAACCACAGGCCGCGCTGCTCCACTGTCGGCACGGTGCTCACCCCGGCAGTCCGAGGGAGCGGGCGATGAGCATGAGCTGGACCTCGGTGGTCCCCTCCCCGATCTCGAGGATCTTCGAGTCCCGGTAGTGCCTGGCGACCCGGGTCTCGTTCATGAAACCCGCTCCGCCGAAGATCTGGGTGGCGTCCCGGGCGTTGTCCATGGCAGCGTCGGACGCCGTCATCTTGGCGATCGACGCCTCCCTGCTGAAGTCGGCACCGGTGAGCATCTTCGCCGCCGCCGCCCGCCATGCCTGGCGGGCGGTCCAGGCCCGGGCCTCCATGCGCGCGATCGTGAACGACACCGCCTGGTACTCGGCGATGGGCCGTCCGAACGACCTGCGTTGCCGCGCATAGGTCACCGCCTCATCGACACAGCCCTGTGCTGCGCCGGTGGCCAGGGCGGCGATGGCGATGCGCCCCTCCGCGAGGATCGAGAGGAACTGGGCGAAGCCTCTCCCCCGCTCCCCCAGCAGGTTGTCCTCGGGGACGCGTACGTCGTCGTAGCTCAGCGGGTGGGTGTCGGAACAGTTCCATCCGACTTTGTCGTAGGCGGGTTCGGCGGTGAAACCGGGGGTGTCGGTCGGCACGATGATCGCCGAGATCTCCCGGCGTCCGTCCGGTCTGGTACCGGTCACCGCTGTGGTGGTGACCAGGGAGGTGATTCTGGTTCCGGAGTTCGTGATGAACTGTTTGGACCCGTTGATCACCCAGTGGCCGTCGGTCAGTCTGGCGGTGGTCTTCGTGCCACCGGCGTCCGATCCTGCCTCCGGTTCGGTGAGCCCGAACCCTGCCAGGGCGCGTCCGGTGGTCAGGTCGGGAAGGTAGCGCATTTTCTGCTCCTCCGTGCCGAAGCGGTGGATCGGCATGGCGCCCAGCGAGCAACCCGCTTCCAGGGTTATGGCGACCGACTGGTCGACCCTGGCCAGTTCTTCGAGGGCGACTCCGAGGGCGAGATAGTCCCCGCCCATGCCGCCGTACTCTTCGGGGAAGGGCAGTCCGAACAGTCCGAGGTCCGCCATCTGCGACTGGATGTCGTAGTCGAAGACGTGGTCACGGTAGTTGTCGGAGGTCTTCGGGTCGACGACCTCGTTGGCGAACTCTTCGACGGTACGTCGGAGTTCGACGAGTTCCGGGCTCAGCCCGTCGTCTGCCGGGCACTGCCGGCGGGAGGGGGTGGGGTGTGCGGGACGGGTGGAGGTGGTCACTGGTCCTGGTCCTTTCATCTGGTGGTGTGCACGGCGGGTCCGCCGTTCACGGGTAGGTCTGCTGTGCCGGCCCTGTTCAGGTGGTCACCGAGGCGAGAACCTGTCCCGCCGGCACTTTGTCGCCGGTGGCGCACCGGATCCGGACGACACCGTCATGGGCGGCGGTCAGGGAGTGCTCCATCTTCATGGCCTCCAGGACCACGAGCGGCTGACCGACGGTGACCGCCTCTCCGTCGACGACCCTGACGGAGACGACGGTTCCCGGCATCGGGCTGGTGACCTCGTCGTCGTCCGGCGTCGCGGCGGATGCTCCCCGTCTCCTTTCCGCGAGCGGGACCACCCAGGTCCCGGCGCGACCGGAGACCGCCACGCCGACTCCTGCCGGCCCAGGGGCAGGGGGGAAGGACGCCGTTGAACCGGGTCCCGCGCGGGTCACGGGGACAGGCCTGGTCAGCCAGCGTTCCTGCACTGTCGGCGCCGGGGCGTCCGATGCGGCGAGTGACCACACCGTGTCTTCGCCGGACCGGGAGGCCCGGACAGTGAAGGTGCGGGGTCCGGGCGTCCGGGCGTCCGGGTCGGTGGGCAGGATCTCGACTGTGACGGTGCCGGTGAACCGGGGGGCATCCGGGGTCGGGAACGGGGGCTCCGACGGTGGGACGCAGGTCAGGGTGACGTCCGCGGGACCGGTGCCGGGCACGTCGAGGGGCACCCGGTAGGTCGCACCGGCGACACCGGCGCGCCAGCCGTCGGCGGCCGCCCAGGCCCCGTTGTATCCGGAGGCTCTGGCAGTGTCCGCACTGAGTTCACGGAACCCGAGGGCGACGGCGGTGAGCGCCTCCACCGGCGGGGCGTGCGTGGCACCACCTGTACCGGCACCGCCGGTGAGTTCCGCGGCGATGCGGTCGAGGAGCCCGGTGTCCAGGTCACCGTCCTGCACCCGGGGGTCGGCCAGCAGGGCGCGGCAGAAGTTGATGTTGGTGCCGGTCCCACCGGTCCCGGGTCCTGTGAGCAGTGTGGCGGCCAGGGCTGCGTCGAGGCGTTCGAGGGCCTGGCGGCGGTCTGTGCCGTGGGCGATGATCTTGGCCAGCATCGGGTCGTAGTCTGTCCCGATCTCCTGGCCGACGATGATTCCGGCGTCCACCCGTATGCCCGGCCCGGTCGGCCACCTCAGGGCGGTGACGGTTCCCCCGGTCGGCAGGAACCCGGTGGTGGCGTCCTCGGCGTAGATCCGCGCCTCCACCGCGTGCCCGGTGACACGGACGTCCTCCGCGTCGAGCGGCAGGGGTTCGCCGCGGGCGACCCGGATCTGCAGTTCCACCAGGTCGGTCCCGGTGATCATCTCGGTGACGGGGTGTTCGACCTGAAGGCGGGTGTTCATCTCCATGAAGTAGAAGTGGTCAGGTCGGTCGGCCGGGACGATGAACTCCACGGTGCCGGCGCCACGGTAGCCGCACGCCCGGGCTGCGTCACAGGCGGCCCGGCCGATCCTCTCCCTGGTGGCTTCGTCGAGCAACGGCGAGGGGGCCTCCTCGATGACCTTCTGGTGCCGTCGCTGCAGGGAGCATTCGCGTTCACCGAGGTGGATCACGGTGCCGTGGGTGTCGGCGAGCACCTGGACCTCGATGTGGCGGGGGGTGTCGACGTAGTGCTCGATGAAGAGGGTGTCGTCACCGAAGGCGGACGCCGCCTCCCGGCGTGCGGTGGCCAGTGCCTCGGGCAGGTCCGACGCGTCCTCGACGACATGCATCCCCTTGCCCCCTCCTCCGGCGGAGGGTTTGATGAGGACGGGGAATTCCACCCCCGGCCCTCCGTCGGTGCCGGTGACCCCTGCGATGAGTTCCGCGTCACCCAGGCCCGGGCGGGATATACCGGGGACGGTGGGCACTCCGCGTGCCTCCACCGTGGCCCGGGCGGTGATCTTGTCGCCCATGGTCTCGACGGCCGTGGCGGGCGGTCCGATGAAGACGATCCCGGCGTCGGCGCAGGCGCGGACGAAGTCCGCGTTCTCGGAGAGGAAGCCGTAGCCGGGGTGGACGGCTCCGGCGCCGGAGGCACGGGCGGCGGAGATGACGCGGTCGATGTCGAGGTAGGAGGCGGCTGCCCCGGCCGGGCCGAGGTGTACCGCGGTATCGGCGAGGGTGACGTGCGGGGCGTCGTGGTCGGCGTCGGAGTAGACGGCGACCGAGCGCAGCCCCATGTGTCGCAGGGTCCGGATGACCCGGCAGGCGATCTCTCCCCGGTTGGCGACGAGAACGGTGTCGAACATGGTTGCTCCTCTCACATCCGGAAGACGCCGAAGCCGGCGTCCCGGTCAGGGTCACGGGGGGTGCGGGCACAGATTTCAAGGGCCATGGCGAGGACCCGGCGTGTGTCGGCGGGGTCGATGACGCCGTCGTCCCACAGTCGTGCGGTGCCGTACCAGCAGCTCGACTTCTCCTCGAAGAGCTCCCGGACGGGGGCCTCGTATCTCTCCCGGTCGGTCGGGGTCCACTCCCCTCCTTCCCGGGTGACTTTCGCGCCACGCACGGTGGACAGGGTCATCGCCGCCTGGGGTCCTCCCATGACCGCGACTTTCGCATTCGGCCAGGTCCACAGGAACCTGGGGGAGAACGCCCTGCCGCACATGGCGTAGTTGCCGGCCCCGAATCCGCCGCCGGTGATGACGGTGAGCTTCGGCACGGTCGCGGTGGCTACGGCGGTGACCATCTTTGCGCCGTGCCGGGCGATCCCGGCCCGTTCGTAGTCCCGGCCGACCATGAAACCGGTGGTGTTCTGGAGGAACAGGAGGGGGACGCCGCGTTGTTCGCACAGTTCGATGAAGTGGGCGGCCTTGACGGCGCCGTCACCGAAGATCACACCGTTGTTCGCGATGATTCCGATGCGGTGACCTTCGACGGCGGCGAAGCTGGTGACGACCGAGGTCCCGAACTCCGCCTTGAACTCGTGGACGGAACCGGCGTCGGTGACCACGGTGATGACCTCCCGTGGATCACAGGGGGTTCGCAGGTCGGTGGGGACGATGTCGTAGAGGTCTGTCTGGGGACGCCCCGGAGCGACCGTCGCGTGGGCGGATGTCGAGGGTGTGTCCTCCGGCAGGGTCCCGACGATGTCACGGATGATGCCGACGGCGTCGGCGTCATCGACGGCGAGGTGGTCGGTGACACCGGATATGCGGGAGTGCATGGCCCCGCCCCCGAGTTCCTCGGCGCTGACGTCTTCTCCGGTCGCCGCCTTCACCAGGGGCGGTCCTGCGAGGAAGATGGTTCCCTGACCTTCGACGATGACGGTCTCGTCCGAGATGGCCGGGACGTAGGCGCCTCCGGCGGTGCAGGAGCCCATCACCGCGGAGATCTGCGCTATTCCGGAGGCGGACATGCGTGCCTGGTTGAAGAAGATCCGGCCGAAGTGGTCCCGGTCGGGGAAGACCTCGTCCTGTCTGGTGAGCATCGCTCCACCGGAGTCCACCAGGTAGATGCAGGGCAGTCGGTTGGCCAGGGCTATTTCCTGGGCACGGAGGTGCTTCTTCACCGTCATCGGGTAGTAGGTCCCTCCGGAGACGGTGGCGTCGTTGGCGGCGATGAGGCAGAGACGGCCCCGGACCAGCCCGACCCCTGCGACGATTCCGGCTCCGGGGACCCGACCGTCGTACATGTCCTCGGCTGCCAGGGGGGCGATCTCGAGGAAGGGACTGCCGGGGTCGAGCAGGGCGTTGACCCGGTCGCGGGGAAGCATTTTTCCGCGGGCGAGGTGGCGTTCGCGGGCCTTCTCTCCACCGCCGAGCCTGGCCCGGGCGAGTCGGGCGTGGAGTTCCGCGGTGAGCTCCCGGAAACTTTTCCTGCGGTCCTGCCCTGTCGTGGCTGTGGTCAGCACGGTCACTGCGGCCGTCCTCTCCTCGGGCCCGCGTACTTTTGCGGGCTAACTGTTTTGAGATTGAGAACGACTGTATATGGCGTAGATCACACGGTAAAGCAATCACTACTGATTGTTTTTGAGTTGACCAGTGTTCAATGGATTACACTGCGCCGATGTCGGTGATGTACCCCACTTTCGGGGGTGGCTTCTGTTCGTTCTATACTCGTCTGAGCAAGCAGAACTGCCGGTGACTGACGCCCCGAGGAGAATCCGTGAGCCCCACCCCGAGCCCCCAGCAGCAACGCAGCCGGGAAACCCGGCGCTCCCTGCTCGACGCAGCACTGACGATCCTCACCCGCGAAGGGCTGCGCGGCACCAGTGTGAGTGCCGTCGCGGCCGAAGCCGGGGTTTCCCGCGGCGCAGCCCAGCACCACTTCCCCACCCGGGACGCCCTCATCGAGGCGACGGTCACCCAGTTCTACGCCGACCTCACCCAGCAGCTGCGCACCGCCGTCGCACAGCTTCCCCCCGGCCCCGGAGGCGCTCCGGTCAGCGACGTCGTGACGCTGGTCGTGGAGTCGTTCAGCAGCGGCTCCTTCCGCGCCGCCCTCCACGTCTGGTCCGCGGCCGCCGGCCCCGAAGGAGAACTCCGCGACCTCATCGTCGCCGCCGACACCCGCTTCGCCCGTGAGGTCTACCAGCTCCTGGCGATCACCCTCGACGCCGACCTCACCGACCGCCACACCCGGCGACTGCTGCGCACCACCATCGATCTCGCCCGCGGCCTGGGCCTCGGCGCCGTACTGGTCGACAACACCGAACACCGTGTGACCACCACCGCCACCTGGACGGCGATCCTCGACGCCGGAATCACCAGGAACGGATGACCGTGCACCCCTGCAACCCGGGCCGTGGACCCGGTCGTCCTCCCCGCACCGCGACCGTCGTCGGCTCCGGCCCCAACGGACTGGCCGCCGCACTCGTGCTCGCCCGGGCAGGAGTGGAGGTCACCGTCGTCGAGGCCGCCTCCGGTGCAGGAGGAGGCCTGCGCAGCACCACGGACAGTTCCGGCGTCCTCCACGACCGGTGTGCCACCACATTCCCCCTGGCACAGCCGTCACCGTTCCTCCGGCTCTTCGGTCCTTCCCTCACCGGCCGGGGACTCCGGTTCGCCACCGCACCGCTCGACGCCGTCCATGTCCTCGACAACCGACGCAGTGCCGCCCTGCACACCTCGGTGACGCAGACGGCGTCCGGACTGCCGGGGCGCGACGGGGCGGTCTGGAAGGCCACCTTCGGCCCGCTCGCGGAGAGAGCGGGCACGGTCACCGGGGAGTTCCTCCGACCGGTGGTCCATCTGCCCCGTCATCCCCCGGTCTTCGTCGGATTCGGTGTGCAGGCAGGTCTCCCTGCGACCCTGTCCGCCCGCCGGTTCCGCTCCCCCGAGGCCCGCGCCCTGTTCACCGGCGTCGCCGCGCACGCCTTCACCCCGCTGGACATGCCGGCGGCATGATGCTCACCGTCGCCGGACACTCGGCCGGCTGGCCGGTCGCCGTCGGAGGGTCACAGACCGTCGCAGACGCCCTCGTCCGTCAGCTGCGGGCACTGGGCGGAACCGTGGTCACGGACACCCCGGTCACCGACCTCGGCCAGGTGGCCGACGCCGACATCGTCATGCTGGACACTTCCCCGGAGGCGGCGGCGAAGATCCTCGGCGACCGGCTTCCCGGCCATGTCGCCCGCACCTGGCGGCGGTTCCGGCGCGGCCCGGCCGTCGCCGTCGTCAACTGTGTCGTCGAGGGTGGTGTGCCGTGGAGCGGCCACCCGGCCGAAACCGCCGGACAGGCCGTCACCGTCCACCTCGGGGGGACCGCGGAACAGGTCGCCGTCGCCGAACGCGAGTGCTGGTCAGGTCGACTGCCGGAACACCCGTTCACCCTCGTCGGACAGCCGTGGCTGGCCGACCCGTCCCGAAGCGTGGTCCGCGACGGTCGTGCGCTCCACCCGGTGTGGGCCTACTCCCACGTCCCCGCAGGATGGGAGGGTACTCCCCGGCAGACTTTCGACCTGGTGACCGAACAGATCGAACGGGCGGCGCCGGGATTCCGTGACCGTGTCACCGCCTGGACCGCCTCTCCCCCGTCGGCGGTCGCGTCCCACAACCCCAACAACGCCGACGGCGACATCGCCGGCGGAGCCTCCCACCTGCCTCAGCTGGTCGCCCGCCCCCGGCTGCTGCACCCCTACGACACCGGCGTGCCGGGGGTGTACCTCTGCTCGTCCTCGACCGCCCCCGGCGGTGGGGTGCACTTCATGTGCGGCATGAACGCCGCGGAACGCGCACTGCGCGGCCCCGTCAGTGGGCGAAGTGCCGCTCACCGGTGAGGTACATGGTGACGCCGGCCTTGACCGCGGCGTCGATGACCTCCTGGTCACGCACCGACCCGCCGGGCTGGACGACAGCCTTCACACCCGCCTGCGCGAGCGCCTCGAAACCGTCAGCGAAGGGGAAGAAGGCGTCGGACGCCGCGACCGCGCCCTCGGAGCGCTTCTCGTCCCCGGCCAGGGTGTTGGCCCGCTCGACGGCGATCTTCGCGGAATCCACCCGGTTGACCTGACCCATGCCCACCCCGACAGTGGCTCCGTCCTTCGCGAGCAGGATCGCATTCGACTTCACCGCACGCACGGTACGCCAGGCGAACTCCAGGTCCGCCAACGTCGCCTCGTCGGCGGCCTCACCGGCGGCGAGGGTCCAGTTCGACGGATCGTCGCCGGCAGCGTCGACCAGGTCGGTCTCCTGGACGAGCAGGCCTCCGGACACCTGCCTGTGGTCCAGAGACCCTTCGCGCACCGGGGCGTCGGTGCGCAGGATCCTGATGTTCTTCTTCCTGCTCAGCACCTCCACAGCCCCGTCCTCGTAGTCCGGTGCCACGATGACCTCGGTGAAGATTCCCGCGACCTGCTCCGCCATCTCCACGGAGACCGGACGGTTGACGGCGATGACTCCGCCGTACGCGGACACGGGGTCACAGGCGTGGGCTGCCCGGTGGGCGGCGGCGACATCCGCGGCGACGGCGATCCCGCAGGGGTTCGCGTGCTTGATGATCGCCACACAGGGGTCCCGGTGGTCCCAGGCGGCACGCCAGGCGGCGTCCGCGTCCGTGTAGTTGTTGTAGCTCATCGCCTTGCCGTGGAACTGCTCGGCGTTCGCGAGCCCGCCGGTCTCACCCGGGGTGGTGTACACCGCCGCGGCCTGGTGGGGATTCTCGCCGTAGCGCAGGGTGTGGGCCCGCTCATGGACCTCACCGATCCACTCCGGGAACTTCCCGAACTCGCCCTCAGCGGTCTGAGAGGTCAGCCAGGTGGCCACGGCGACATCGTAGGACGCCGTGTGCCGGAACGCCTGGGTGGCCAGCAGGGTGCGCTCACGACGCGTGTACCCGCCGGCCCCGGCCGCGGCAAGGACGTTGGCGTACTCCGCAGGGTCGGTCACGACCGCGACCGAGGGGTGGTTCTTCGCCGCGGCGCGGACCATCGACGGTCCTCCGATGTCGATCTGCTCGACACAGGCGTCGAAGTCCGCACCGGAGGCGACCGTCTCCGTGAACGGGTAGAGGTTGACGACGACAAGATCGAACGGCTCCACACCCAGTTCCTTCAGCTGCGCGAGGTGCTCGGGCTTGCGGGTGTCAGCGAGGATTCCCGCGTGGACGCGCGGGTGGAGGGTCTTGACCCTGCCTTCCAGACACTCGGGGAATCCGGTGAGCTCCTCGACCGGGGTCACCGGCACACCGGCGTCCGCGATGCGCGCGGCCGTGGATCCGGTGGAGACGATCTGCACCCCCGCTGCGTGAAGTCCTCTGGCGAGATCCTCCAGGCCTGTCTTGTCGTAGACGCTGACCAGGGCCCTTCTGATCGGTCGGCGTCCGGCGTCCTGCCCGGGGTCGGTGGTGTTGTCAGTCATTGATCCAGACCTTTCGTCCGTCGATGGTGTAGCCGTGTCGGGCCGTACGGTGCAGGACGTCAACGATCAGCTGCCGTTCCACCGTCTTGATCCGTTCGTGGAGGGTCGCCCGAGTGTCGGTACGCAGCACAGGTACGGGCTGCTGCGCGATGATCGGTCCGGTGTCCACCCCGTCGTCGACGAGGTGCACGGTGGATCCGGTGAGTGTGACCCCGTAGGCGAGTGCCTCTTCCACGGCATGGGCCCCCGGGAACGCCGGAAGCAGTGCGGGGTGGGTGTTGATGATCCTCCCCCGGAACCGGTCGATGAACTCTGACCCGAGAATGCGCATGAAACCGGCGCTGACGATGATGTCAGGCCGGCGGGACGCAGTCTCCCCGGCGAGACGCCGGTTCCAGGCGTCACGGTCGACCGTGGCGGTACCCGCCCGGCTGCTCCGGCCACGCAGTCCGGACTGTCCGGACGGGTCGAAAGCCACCAGGAATGTGTCGAGACCGGCCTGTTCCGCCCGCCGGAGGGCCCGGCAGGGGCGGTCTGCGCCGACCGCGACGATCTCGACGGAGTCGTCGAGACGGTCGATCATCGACTGGAGCAGTGTGCCCTCACCGGAGGGCAGGACGACCAGCCGCAGGGCCCTGCCCGAGGCGGGCGGCACGTGTGTCTGTGACTCTTCCGTCGTCTCCGGGGGTGTGGACTCACTCACGTTCCCCTACTCTACGGCGTGCAGCAGTACCCCGGACCGTCAGGGCACACTGACAGCAGGTTCACCGGCCCGTCGCGGCCCCGCCGGCCCCGCCGTCCTCGCCGGCCCCGCCGTCCTCGCCGGCCCCGCCGGAATCCCCGGCCTCGCCGGATTCCCCGTCACCGTCCGAGACGTCCCCGGCAGACTCCGTGACCTTCCTCCCTTTCAGGGTCACCCACCCGAACACCACCAGGGACGGCAGCAGAAGCCACAGCAGGAACAGCAGAGGTGCCAGCCACAGCAGGGGTCCGGTCGAACCGTAGTACCCCAGGTCGCCGCCCGCGACCCAGGACAGCACAGTTCCGGCGACCGAAGCGCAGATCCCCGCACCGACGGCGGTGAACAGCGGAGACTCGATGAACCGACGGCCGGCGAACCACCGGTAGACGGTGACGGCGGAGAGGACAGCGGGCACGATCAGAAGCACCGGGCCCAGCGGGACAGGGTCGTTGGGCACCGCCGCGAGGACCGGCAGCGGCGGCAGAGTCGTGTTCGTCACCGCGAACAGCGAGGTACTCCCCTCCCCGATGTGCATTTCCCCGCCCATGAGCACCGACGCGCCCCCCACTGCAAGGTTAGGGAAGTAGAGGATGCTCAGGACGGTGAGGCCGAGGACGCCACCGAACCCGCCGGCAATGTCGTAGGCCCTCCCCACCGCCGTATGGTTGACGAGGAGCCCGACGCCCACAGCCACGGCGCCGGCGGCGACCATGACCGTGACAAATCGACCCGCCAGCATCGCGGACTCGACCGGCCACGTCGGCAGCCCGCGCCGCAGCAGAAGTGCACGCCAGATCTTCGGCCCCAGCCCTGCACCGACAGCTCCTGCATTGACCAGCACCGTCGTGACCAGCGCGTGGAAGAGGTTGGGCGGGGCAACATCGAATACATGGGAAGCGTCCCAGACCATCAGCCACGCGATGACGGTGAGCACGGCGGGGATCCCCACGCCCAGGGCTGCCAGCGTCCGTATGCCCCGCACCGTCACCGTCGACCCGCAGGCGGACCGTATCCGACGGGAGTGAGCGTAGAGGACCACCACGGCGGGCAGCAGCGGCACCACCCCCAGATCAGCTCCGCTGACCGTCAACGGCGCCAGGTTGGCCACCAGCCACAGTGAACCGATGTACGCCGGGACCGCCCTGAACGTCGTGCCCACGGCCAGGATGACGGCCACCGCGACAGCCAGGGCGACAGTCACGCCGTGGTTGGCGAGAAGTCCGGGGGCGAACCGACGGATGTGGGGACCCCAGACCTCGGTGAAGGTGTTCCACCTGCCGGTGCGTGACGCGGCGGGACGGGACGCCTGTGCCGAACCGACACGGCCGCGCAGTTCGCTGCCGTGTGCGCCGTCGACAAAGGCCGCCGCGCTGTCCCTGGCACTCTCCCTGGCACGGTCCCCGCCGTTGCCCCTGCCACTGTCACCACTGTTGTGCTCCGGAGGTTGGTGACGCTCCAGTCTCCGGAAACCGGCGGGCGTGACCGGCGTGCCGGAGCCGGACGACCCGGCCCGTCGGCGCCGGTCCTCCGGCCCACGCCCGGCTCGACGGGACCGGGGACTGGGGCGGTGGCTCTCACTGTTCACCTGTCCCATTGTGCATGCTGACCGGTCCTGGACGTCTGCACCGGGTACCGCGTGTCCCCTGGCAGGTTCCGTTCCCGGCACCCCCGGTCCGATACCGAAACGTGACTTTTTTCCTGGAACGGGTTGCCTCCGGGCCCCCGTCCGGTTACAGTTCATCTTCGTCAGATAACGATCCGGTCACGAAATGGTGGTCGGAATGTCACAGGACGCAGGGTGGACGGCCCTGGATCAACAGTTACGGAGACAGTGCAGACGATGACTGAAGCGCAGCGGCCCGCAGGCCACCGGAAGATGGATACCTCGGCCAAGCGTCGGATGGCTTTCGCAGCTGTCGCCGTCACCGGAGTCGCCACCGCCGGCGCTGCCGGAGCCGGCGCCGCCACCGTCCAGTCCGCGGAGCAGGGGGACGCCACCGTCACCCTCGCCGCGGATTCCCGCGTTCTGGCCCAGGGTTCCTCCACGACGCCTTCCCGCGAGTCCGCAGCCCAGATCCTGGCCGTGCCCCCGGTGCAGAAGATCCAGGATCTCAGCGCCCAGCTGTCGAGCACCCTCGACTTCAACGCCGCCAGAATCGCCTCCGACCTTCTCTCCCGAACCCCGCAGACCGTGAAGCCGACCGACGGTACCTTCACCTCCGGTTTCGAGGTGCGGTGGGGGACGATGCACAAGGGCATCGATCTCGCTGCCCCTCTGGGTACCCCGATCGTCGCAGCCCAGGCCGGTGAGGTCATCAGCGCCGGCCCGGCATCCGGATTCGGTAACTGGGTCCGCATCCGTCACGACGACGGCACCATCACCGTCTACGGTCACATGCAGACCATCGATGTGACAGTGGGTCAGCAGGTCGTCGCCGGCCAGAAGATCGCCGGAGTCGGGAACCTCGGCTTCTCCACCGGCCCCCACTGCCACTTCGAGGTCTACCCCGACGGTGTCAACGCTGTGGACCCGAAGACCTGGCTGGCCGAGCGCGGCGTGGAGGTCTGACCACCGGACCCGCGGTCGTCCTCTGCAGTCAGCCCCGTTGCCGTCGGTGACCGACGGACGTTGTGTCGCAGAGTTTCAGCGCCGCACCCCGTTCTCGCGGGGTGCGGCGCTGACGTCGTCCGGGAGTGCCCCGGAACGGTGCGGACCCGCTCAGATCTTCTCCATCGGTACTCCGCCGATGAGCATCAGCCTGACCGTTCCGCTGGCCCCGAAGTCGATCGTGGCAGTGGCACGGACCCCTGAGCCGTCGACGGTCTTCACAGTCCCCAGACCGTACTTGTCGTGGTTGACACGGTCGCCGACAGCCAGTTCCAGCGGAGTGCCGCCACCCAGCGGTGAGGTCCCCTGACGCCGACGCGTTTTTTCCGTACCGGTTCCCCGTGATGAGGGGGTACCACGGAAACCCTGACCGGTCCCGTCCCTTCCCCAGTTTCCGGCAGAGGCCGCTCCGACGCGGAAACCTGTTCCTCCGGAGAAATCCGACCCCCAGGAGGGGACCGGCTCCTCACGGATCCAGTCGATGAGCTCACCTGGGATCTCGGAGAGGAAACGTGAGGGAGGATTGGTCGTGGGTGTCCCCCAGGCGGACCTGGTCATCGCCCTGGACAGGTACAGACGTCTGCGGGCCCGTGTGATCCCCACGTAGGCGAGTCTGCGTTCCTCGGACAGTTCTTCCGGGTCGCCGAGGGCACGCTGGTGGGGGAACTGGCCGTCCTCCCACCCGGTGAGGAAGACGACGGGGAACTCCAGTCCCTTCGCGGTGTGGAGCGTCATCAGGGTGACCAGGTCCTGTTCCTCTCCCGGGATCTGGTCCGCATCCGCCACCAGGCTCACCCTCTCGAGGAAGGCCTGCAGACTGCCCGGTTCCGCCTCTCCTTCGGCGAGCACGGCGTCCACCGAGCCGGCGGTACCGGCAGCCCCGTCACCGTCAGTTCGGTCGCCGGCGCCGGGGACACCTGCGGCGGTGCCCCCGGCACTGTCGGGCATGGCCTCGTATGCGGCGAGGTTCGCCGCTTCCTGGGAGAACTCATGTCCCACGGAGACCAGTTCGTGGAGGTTGTCCAGC
The DNA here is from genome assembly GCF_900626215.1 of Corynebacterium neomassiliense. Classification (NCBI taxonomy): domain Bacteria; kingdom Bacillati; phylum Actinomycetota; class Actinomycetes; order Mycobacteriales; family Corynebacteriaceae; genus Corynebacterium; species Corynebacterium neomassiliense. Next base: position 1,105,314 of record NZ_LR131106.1, read on the forward strand.
CGCGAACCGTCCTGCGGATCGTTCGACTTCTCAAGCTCCTCCGTGTAACCCGTCCGGTCGAGCACGTCCCTGATCACCGCTCCGAGATCCGGTATTCCCAGTGACATCCCGTCGGAGGCCTCCATGAGGTGACCGGGAAGGGCGTCACGCAGCCCGTCCATGAGTTCGAGGAATCCCGCGATCGCGTTACGCCCCCTGCCGCTGAGACCGGGCACCTCGCCGGCAGCGGCGGCACGCAGACCGTCGGCGAAACTGACGCCCGTGTTCTCGGCGTGGACGCTGACACGGGACAGCGCACGGTCTCCGATACCCCTGCGCGGTGTGTTGATGATTCGACGGAGGGCCATGGCGTCCTCCGGATTGTCGAGGGCCTTCAGGTAGGCGACGACATCCCGGATCTCCCGGCGTTCGTAGAACCGGGTACCCCCCACCACCCGGTAAGGAATTCCTGACCGGATGAGCATGTCCTCGATGACGCGGGAGGCGCTGTTCGTCCGGTACATCACCGCGATGTCACGGTAGGTAGCGTCACCGTCGTCGACGAGCTGGTCGACGGTCCTGGCGATGAACCGTGCCTCATCATGTTCGTTGTCGGCGACGTAGCCGCCGATGAGCGGCCCGTCGCCGGCATCGGTCCACAGTTTCTTCTCCCGGCGTCCCTGGTTGCGCGCGATGACCGCATTCGCCGCCGAGAGGATGTTCTGCGTGGAGCGGTAGTTCTGCTCGAGCATGACCGTCTCGGCGTGCGGGTAGTCACGCTCGAACTCCTCGATGTTGCGGATCGTCGCACCCCGGAAGGCGTAGATCGACTGGTCGGCGTCACCGACGACACACAGTTCCCCGGCGTCCTGTCCGTCACCGACGAGTGTGGACACCAGCACGTACTGGGCGTGGTTGGTGTCCTGGTACTCGTCGACGAGGATGTGGCGGAACCGCCGCCGGTAGTGTTCGGCGACGGCGGGACGGGTCCTCAGTATGGTGACGACCTCGCCGATGAGATCGTCGAAGTCCACCGCATTCGATTCGCGCAGCCGCGACTGGTAGTCGCGGTACACCAGCGCTATCTGCTCCCGATGGCGGTTGCTGTCCTCCTGCGCCTCCCGCAGGGCCTCGGCCGGGCCCTGGAGTTCGTTCTTCCAGTTGGAGATCACGGTCAGAACGCCCCGGGGCGCGAACTCCTTGAGGTCACAGTCATGCTCCTTGAGCACGACCGTGATGAGCCTCTTCTGGTCGTCGGAGTCGTAGATGGTGAAGTTCGAGTTGAGCCCGTCGACCAGCTGGGCGTTCGCCCGCAGAATCCGGACGCACAGGGAGTGGAAGGTGGAGATCCACATGCGCTCGGCGACCGGACCCACCAGGTCTGTGACCCGCTCACGCATCTCGGCGGCGGCCTTGTTGGTGAAGGTGATCGCCAGGATCTGCCACGGAGCGACACCGTGTGCCAGCAGCCAGGCGATGCGCCGGGTCAGCACACTCGTCTTCCCTGAACCGGCCCCGGCGACGATGAGCAGAGGAGAGCCGGTGTGTACGACCGCCGACCGCTGAGCGGGATTGAGGCCCCGGAGCAGCAGCTCCTCCCGTGCCGCACCGGGGCGTCCTGCCGGTGCACTTTCCGGGGTGCGGTGGCCGGCGTCCCGGGAGCCGGCACCGACGTCCGGGGACGACGGCGAAACGTGGAAGGGAGACGCCCGGAAGTCCGTCGCCGGGGTCTCGGGCAGCGGGGCGAGATGCGCGACCGAGTCCACGAAATCCTCCGCGAAGCTGTCCAGCAGGGCTCCGGCGTCCTCCGGGGGCAGGTCCTCCTCCGGTGGGGGGGCGTCGTAACCGGCGTCCCCGCCGAAGAGGTCCTCCGGTACGTCTGGCACGGGGATCTGCCCGTCAGCGGAGTGGTCGGACGTGCCCGGATTCACGGTGGGGTGCTCCTCGAAAGTGTCTGTGGGATCTTCTGTGGGACTGTCTGTCGACAGTGGTCTGTGCATAGGCTCTGTCCACCCTACAACCCGCCCGGACGTCATTTCCCCGTGCTGGTCACGGGGTCGGGTGAGGGGCCGGTGGCAAGCCGGGTGAGGAACGCCAGCAGGCACGGGGCCTTTCGTGAATATCAGTGCATCGTCAGCACCCTGTCAGTGACAACGTCGCGGCAACGCTAGAATTACCGGTCATGAGCGACCCCCGGAACGTGGACCCCCGGAACGAGGCGGCGAACGCCTCCGTCAACGAGACCCTGAGCAGCGGCACCGATGACCCGCTGTCGGACGCCGAGATCCAGGAGTACCGCCGGGAGATCAACCGGCTCGACCGGTCGATCATAGACGCGGTGAAGCGGCGTTCCGAGATCTCCCGGCGCATCGGACAGACCAGGAAAGCCTCCGGCGGGACCAGACTCGTCTACGCGCGCGAGACGGCGATCCTCAACCAGTTCCGTGACGAGCTGGGGCCCGAGGGTGTGCCGATCGCCAATGCACTGCTGCAGCTGGGTCGGGGTCACCTCGGCAGATAGTCCCGGCCGGTTCCCAGCCGGCCACAGCCGGCCACAGCCGGTCCCCACACACCCTCACCGTGACTGTTCTTGACCGGTCGTGACTGTCCATGACCATTTTCGGCCGCAGTGTCCCAAATTTTCCTTGACTATCCACGCATTTCCACAGATAATCACTTCTGAGAGCTTTTCACGAGGCAAGGAAGTGACCACGGATGTACGCCGAGCTGAGGCAGGACGCCATCGCCGAGGAGATCCTCTCCAGCGGCGGTATGTCCGTCACCGACCTCGCCGCACACCACGGCGTCTCCGTCGAAACCGTTCGCCGGGACCTGGTCGCACTGGAGAACGCCTGCCGGATCTCCAGGGTGCACGGCGGGGCGGTCCCTTACCGCAGGTCCGGGGGCAGGAGCGACACGGAGAACTCCGTCACCGAGCGTGAACAGCACTCCCGCGGTGCGAAGTCCCGGATCGCCGCCGCCGCCGCCGAACTTCTGCCCTCCACAGGATCGGTCATCGTGGACTCCGGGACGACCACCGCACTGCTGGCCGAACCGATCCTCGCCCTCCCCGAACTCGCCGTGGTCACCAACTCCCTGGTCCTCGCACACAACCTGTCCAGCGCCGACCACCGTCTCCTGCGCACGGTCGGAGGCCGGGTCCGGGGTGTCACCCAGGCCGTCGTCGGGGCGGACGCCGTCTCCGACCTCAGCCGGTTGCGCGCCGACGTCGCCTTCCTCGGTGCCAACGGTCTCACCGTGGAGTTCGGACTGTCCACACCCGACCCCTCGGAGGGGCAGACCAAAGCGGCCATGGTGCACTCCGCACGCACGAGAGTCGCACTGGTGGACGCCACGAAACTCGGCGAGGAACTGCTGTACTCCTTCGCCCGGCCGGCGGAGGTTGACATCCTCGTCACCGACGCTCCCGCCGAGCACCCTGTCATCCGGTCCCTCACCAGTCTCGGAATGGACGTGATCCACGCATGATCGTCACCGTCACCCCCAACCCCAGTATCGACCGCACCAGGGTCCTCGCCGGCCCCCTGACCGTCGGAGGTGTCAACCGGGTTGTCTCCGGTACCGACCAGGCCGGAGGAAAAGGGGTCAATGTCGCCACCGTCCTGCACCGGGCAGGTGAAGCAGTGCTCTCCGTCGTCCCCGCACCGGCCAGCGGCCGGTTCGCCGGGCTCGTCGCCGCGCTGGGCGTCCCCACACGGTTCACCGGGGGTGCGGACGCCAGGGTCAACCTCACCGTCGTCGACACCGACGGCACCACCACCAAGATCAACGAACCCGGCGGCACAGGCGGCGACGGGCTGCCGGACCCCGCAACACAGCTGCAGGCTGAACTGGGACGTCTCGGAGAAGAGGCGGCACCCGGTGACTGGCTGGTCCTCGCAGGCTCACTGCCCCCCGGATTCCCCGGTGACTGGTACGCGACAGTGACCTCGACCGCCCACGCCCACGGCCTGCAGGTCGCCGTGGACACCTCCGACACCCCCCTGACCGAACTCGTCAGAGTCGCCGGCACAGACCCTGCTGCGGCACCTGACCTGATCAAACCCAACTCCCACGAACTAGCCCAGATCCTCGGCGGAGAGTCCTCCGACGGCGACGCCATGGAGGCAGCGGCCGAGGCCGGTGACCTCACTGTCGTCGCTGACGCAGCCTGCCGCCTCACCGGACGGGGTTTCACCACGGTCGTGGTGAGTCTCGGAGCCGCCGGAGCGGTCCTCGCGGCCGACGGGCACGCCTGGTACTGCCCGAGCCCTGCGGTGGACGCCGTGTCCACTGTCGGTGCCGGGGACTCCACCCTCGCCGGCTATCTCCTCGGGACAGTCCGTGGACTGGAACCGTCGGAACGCCTGGCGCTCGCCGTCGCCCACGGATCCGCCGCCGTCACCCTGCCCGGCACCACCCTCCCCTCCCCCACGGACCTGCCGACGGTTCTGCCGGAACCCCGCCAGATCCGCTGAGCCACCACACCCCCGCCACACTTCACACCAGGAGCACATCATGACCACACCGACGAACACCCCCGACACCGGTGGACCGGACGCCGGGCGTCCCCTCCTCATCCCCGAACTCGTCTCCCTGGACGCCGGACTGCCGGCGGACAAGGACGTCGTCCTCACCACGCTGGCAGACCTGCAGGTCTCCGCCGGCCGTGCATCGGACGCCACCGTCCTGCTCGGCGACATCCACGCCCGCGAGGCACAGGCCGCCACGGGCCTTCCCGGCGGCATCGCAATCCCCCACTGCCGCACCACCGCGGTGGACGCCCCGTCACTCGGAGTCGCCCGACTGTCCAACCCCACCGACTTCGGGGCGGATGACGGGCCCGCCGACCTGGTGTTCATGATCCTGGCACCGGCCGGGGCAGGCAGAGAGCACCTGAAGATCCTGTCCACCCTGGCCCGGTCCCTGGTGAAGAAGGACTACGTCGAGGCACTGCGCTCGGCCTCCTCCGAGGAGGAGATCGTCGCGCTGGTCACCGAGAAGCTCAACGCGAGGAAGAAGAAGGCCGGGCCGTCGGCCGCGGCGTCCTCCACCGGCACCGCCGCAGGCAGCACCGGGAGAACCGGGGACGACGCAGACGCCGGAGAGGCCCCGACGAAGAAGGTCACGAAGATCGTCGGGGTGACCTCCTGTCCGACCGGGATCGCCCACACCTACATGGCGGCCGACGCACTCACCAACGCCGCCGCCAAACGGGACGACGTCGACCTCGTCATCGAGACCCAGGGCTCCTCCGGCAACGAGAAACTCACCGCCCGACAGATCGCCGAGGCCGACGCGGTCATCTTCGCCCACGGGGTCGCTGTCCGCGACATCGCCCGGTTCGCCGGGAAACCCGTCGTCGACGTGCCCGTCAAGAAAGGGATCTCCGACCCCGATGAGCTGCTCGACAGGGCCGTCGCCGCCTCCACGGCCGAGAACCCGAGTCGGGTCACCGCGTCCGGGGACGAAGAGGCCGGCGATGACACGGAGCAGAGCCCGGTCGGCTGGGGCACCCGTATCCAGCAGGCCGTGATGACCGGGGTGTCCTACATGGTCCCGTTCGTCGCCGCCGGCGGCCTGCTCATGGCTCTCGGGTTCCTCCTGGGCGGTTACAACGTCTCCAATGTCTGGGAGACGGCCGTCAAGGACTACTCCCTGTGGAACCTGCCCGGCCACCTCAGCTACGAGATGGACGGCAGCACCGAGGCCTTCACGTCCGACCGCTCCGGAATGCTCCTGTACCTCGGGGCGGTACTCTTCGGCGGGGGAACCACCGCCATGGGATTCCTCGTCCCCGCACTGTCCGGCTACACCGCGTACGCCCTGGCGGGCCGCCCCGGAATCGTCCCCGGGTTCGTCGGCGGAGCAATCTCGGTGACCGTCGGGGCCGGCTTCATCGGAGGCCTGATCACCGGCGTCATCGCCGGGCTGGCGGCACTGTGGATCCAGTCGTACAAGGCACCGCGTTGGCTCGCCTCGATGATGCCCGTGGTGATCATCCCGCTGGTCGCCACACTGATCACTGCGGCGTCGATGTTCCTCGTCCTCGGCCGGCCGCTCGCCGCGGTGATGGAGGGTCTCCAGAACTGGCTGACCTCCATGTCCGACGGCACCCCGTGGCTGCTCGGGATCGTCCTCGGACTGATGATGTGCTTCGACCTCGGGGGCCCGGTGAACAAGGCCGCATACCTCTTCGCCACGGCGGGACTGTCCACCGGCGATGACGCCGCACTGAAGATCATGGCCGCCGTCATCGCCGCCGGCATGGTTCCTCCGCTCGCCCTGGCCCTGGCCACTGCAGTCCGGCCCCACATGTGGACCCGTGAGGAACGCGAGAACGGCAAAGCTTCCTGGCTGCTCGGGGCGTCCTTCATCTCGGAGGGGGCAATCCCCTTCGCCGCGGCGGACCCGTTGCGCATCATCCCGTCGATGATGGTCGGTGGAGCCGTCACCGGTGCGCTCAGCATGCAGTTCGGGGCAATGAGCCGTGCCCCGCACGGCGGATTCTGGGTCGCACCGCTGATGGACAACGCCTGGGGCTTCGTCATCGCCGTGATCGCGGGCACTCTCGTCTCCGCGGTGACGGTGCTCGTCGTCAAACAGGTCACGGCCAGGAAGGACGCCACGAAATCCGGTGACGCGACGTCCCCGGTGCCCGCCTGAACCCCCACCCCCGGCGTGGACGCACACCGGACGGACGGTGGGAGAGCCGGCAGGTCACCGATAGATCACCAGTGACTGCTCCGGGTCATCCGGGGCGGTGACAGTGATGTAGCGGCACGTCCGCACCCTGCCGTCGATGCTCACCCGCCAGCTGCCCGACGTGTTCTCGTACGGTTCGTAACAGGTCCACAGCCGACGGAATGCAGGGTCCCCGAGCAGCCTCGCGACAGTGGACACCAGATTCTCCGTCGCAACACCCGTGGCCATCTTCATGTGGACCAGCCCGGTCACCTCCGCCGCCTTGTCCCTCCAGTCGACGTACACCCTGCGGCTGAAGCCCCGGTAGGCCGGGGAGAACATGTAGTCGACCAGTGACACCTGCGACGGAGCCTCCCCCGAGCCGGGAAACATGATCTCTCGGGTGCGCGCGTCGGCGAGCACGAGTCCGAGGTCACGGTCGAGCAGATGCCGCATGGTCGCGTCCGGAAACTGTGCCGCAACCTCGTCGAGGGTTGATCTTGCCCGCCCGCTCTCCTGCGCAGTGGTGCGGGTGACCGGCGCAACAGCATCACCGAACAACAGTCCGAGGTAGCGTCGGTCCAGGTCACTGAGCCGGAGGGCGTCCATGATGTTCTCCAGGACCGCCGGTGACGGGTTCAGCATCCTGCCCTGCTCCAGTTTGACGTAGTAGTCCATGCTGATCCCGGCGGCCCACGCGACCTCCTCCCGACGCATACCGGCGACCCTGCGGTCACTCACCGGATCGAAGACCGGCGAAGCAGGATCGGGGTCACGCCGAGCCCTGCGGTCGCGGAGGAAACCGGAGACGGCGTCCTTCCGGTAGTTCCCCGTGTCAGGGACGGTCATTCATCCTTCACCCGTGCGTCCCTGGCCTCGGAGGCCGCCCGAATGAACGCCGGCAGATCGTCCGGGGTACGGGAGGTCACGAGGGTGAACCCGTTGGTGGGGTCCACCGACACCTCTTCGTCGACCCAGGTTCCTCCCGCGTTGGTCACGTCGACGGCGAGGCTGGGATAGGAGGTCAGGGTCTTACCGACGACAAGGTCTGTGCTGACCAGGAGCCACGGTCCGTGGCAGATGGCTGCCACGGGGATTCCCGCGGACGCCGCCCCCCGGACGATCCTCTGGGCGTCCGGGTCGGTGCGCAGGGTGTCTGCGTTGACGGTACCGCCGGGAATGACCACCAGGTCGTAGTCGGACGCCGCGACCTCGGCCAGGGTGGTGTCACTGTCGACCACGGGCCCCTCAGCCCTGTCGCCGACCACGGTACGGATCTCACCGCCGTCGACGGAAGCTACCGTGACAGGCACGTCCGCTTCCCTGAATGCTTCGATCGGACGTCGGATCTCGTCGGTTTCGGTGCCGTAGTTGGTGGAGATGATGAGTACTCCGGTCATGTTCAGCTCCTCTGCTGTGACGTTCGGTTCGGTGGCCCCGATTCTGGTGGCCCGGATCCCGGCAGCCCGGATTCTGCTGGCCCGGATCCCGGAGGTCCGGTTTCCGGCGGTCCACCTTCCTGTGTACCCGGTCAGCCGTGGTTCTGCACCGGGGTGTACGGCTCGATGTCGAAGGCGGTGTCCACCAGCTCCGGACGGGTCCCGTCATTCAGGGTCCGCGACCACTGTGCATCGACCTGGTCGCGGACACTGTCGACCGTGTCCGCAGGAAGCACGTGCCGGTACATCGTGTCTCTGCCGGTCAGGACCTCGACACTGACGTCGACCACCTCGGCGGGATCGTACTGTTCGTGGGGGAAGGCGAGTCTGGTGTAGTCGTACAGTGACGGGGCCTTTTCCGGGGCCTTTTCTGGGGCCGTGCCGCTCCCCCAGGACTTCCAGCCCTCGAACATCATGTCGTTGAATCCGGTGAGGTACGGGCCCGGGTTCACCGTCGCAACTGTGACGCCGAACTCGGCGAGCTCCTGGTCGAGTGCGTCGGCGAAAGCCTCGACGGCGTGCTTCGACCCGGCGTACGCGCCGGTGAACGGGTCCACCGTCAGTCCCGCGACCGAGGACATGAACACGATCCTGCCTGCTCCTTTCTCGACCATCTGCCGGGCGATGCCCTGGGTGAGCAGCACCGGGCCGAAGACGTTCACCTCGAACTGACGGCGGAGGACATGGGCGGGGATGTCGACGGTGGAGCCACCCTCGGCGATGCCCGCGTTGTTGAACAGGACGTCGACATCCCACCCGAGCGCCTTCTCGCGGTCCGCACTGTCGGTCACGTCGAGTTTCTCCGCCCGCAGTGTCACACCCCGGCGCCGGGCCTCCGCTCTCAGGGCCGTGACCTGCGGGGCAATCTCAACTCCCGCGATCACGTCATGCCCTTCTGCCGCGAGACGGAGAGCGATCTCGGCACCGAATCCGCTCCCCGCTCCGGTGATGAGGTAGGTCTGGGCTGCAGCGTCCATGGCGTCCTTCTTCCTGTGGTCGTCGTACTGCGGCGTTCTTCTTACGGCGTTCTTCCCGCAGTGTCAGTTCCGACCGGTCACGATGCCGGCAGGTACAGGTCCAGTGTGTGTCGGCGGACGCCCGCCTGTCCTGGGACTGTCGGTACCACCCTGTGCCCGGGGCACCCCGGCTCCCCGCGGGAAGGTCACACAGTCCCCGGAGGACGCCTCACTCCGCCGGCACCGCGGTACCCCGGGAACGGTGCTCCGGCCTGTCCACCCCACCCAACCGCACGGCCGGTCGTTCACGCCATCGGTAGGTCGCCGCTACCGCGGCACGTTGGCGGGCGGCGCGGTCCGCCAGTTCCGGGCCCACCCTCTCAGACACTCCGGGGCCCGGGGATCGGCCCTGCAGCTCCTTCTCGAACGCCAGGTGGGCGATGTCCTCCCAGTTCGCGTCGAGGTCGAACAACGGGGTGTACCCCAGAGACCGGTACAGGCCCACCGCCTCCGGCTGCCGTGGCCCGGTGGTGAGGTAGATGCGCCGGTAGCCCCGGTCTGCCGCAGCCGCCTCCAACGCGGCCATCACCCGGCGCGACAGTCCTTCCCTCCGGTGGGACGACGATGTCCACACTCTCTTGACCTCGGCAGTCTCCTCGTCGAGGTACATGAAGGCACCACCGGCGACAGTCTGACCGTCGCGTCGGACCAGCAGGAGGGTACCGAGGGGTTGCTCGAACACCAGGGGAGGGAACAGGTCCAGTTCTTCGGGGGCGTCCTCGTCGCGGGCGAAGCCCTCGTAGTCCTCGTACCGGGAGGCGTACTCGAGATCCAGCTCTGCGACCAGCGGGGCGGCCTCGGGGGAATCTGTCCCGGCGACAATGATCGTGTCAGTCATGGCGCACAGCCTAACCCCGGAGGGGTCCGGCATGTCCCCGGTTCCACTCCGTAGTTTCACTCCGAACGATTCATAACCTGTGGATTCCTTGCCCCTGTGCACGGCCTGTCCTTAGTGTGAGCGCCCATGACACTCACCGGAACCGCCCCACCCGGGAACCCAGGACCTAATCCAGAAGCCAGCCCAGAAGTCGGCCCAGAAGTCGGCACGGAGTCAAGACCGGGCACACCACCCGCCCCCGCTGACCACGCACAGGCGCTCACCGTCGTCCGGCAACGGCACTGGTGGCGGTGGGGTGTCTCAGTCCTTGTCCTGTTCCTCCTGGCGCAGTTCATCTGGTCGCTCGTGACGACCCCCAACTACCGGTGGGACGTCTTCGCCCGCTACATCTTCGACCCCGCCATCCTCGCCGGACTGCGCCTCACGCTCGAACTCACTGCGGTGTCCATCCTCGGCGGATTCGTACTCGGTGGCGTCCTCGCGGTCTTCCGGCTCTCGGATTCGGCGGTGCTCAATGCCGCGGCCGCGGGCTACATCTGGTTCTTCCGGTCGGTACCGATCCTCGTGCAGATCCTCATCTGGTACAACCTCGGCTACCTCTACCCCACCCTCGGACTCGGAACACCGTTCACCGGCGACCACTGGCTCGTCGAGTTCCAGACCACCTCGCTGATCTCCGCCTGGTTCGCCGCCGCCCTGGGACTCACCCTCCACCAGGCCGCCTACTCCTGCGAGATCATCCGGGGCGGAATCCTCTCTGTCGACCAGGGCCAGTGGGAGGCTGCGGCCGCACTGGGCATCCCGGCAGGACGCCGCTTCTTCCGCATCATCCTGCCGCAGGCCGCACGGGCGATCGTCCCCAATGCGTTCAACGAGATCATCGGACAGATCAAGGGCACTTCTGTCGTCTTCATCGTGGCACTGCCGGAGCTGTTCTACACCGTCCAGGTCATCTACAACCGCAGTTCAACCCCGATACCGCTGCTCATGGTCGCCGTGGCCTGGTACGCGGTGTTCACCACGGTGCTGTCCGTCATCCAGTTCTACGTCGAGCGCCGCTACTCCCGCGGAACGCAGAGAACACTTCCCCCTACTCCCTGGCAACGGACCCGCAGGGCCGTCACCGCATGGTGGCGTTCGCTCGACGACAGGGACGGCAGGAGCGACCGGGACGCGGGCACCGGCAACACCGAGCACACCGAGCACACCGAAAGCACGGTGAGACCATGACCACCACAACTCCGGTTCAATCCGGGAGGATAGTGATCGACAAGGTCTCCCGGAGCTTCGCGGGACACCGGGTGCTCACCGACGTCTCCCTCACCGTCGAACCAGGCGAGGTCGTCACGCTCATCGGGCCCTCCGGGTCCGGGAAGTCGACCCTGCTGCGCACCATCAACCACCTGGAGACGGTGGACTCCGGCTCCGTCACGATCGACGGAGAGTACATCGGCTACCGGCGCCACGGCGACCGGCTCCACGAGCTGCCCGCCCGCGAAGTCCTTCGACGGAGGACACGTGTAGGCATCGTCTTCCAGAACTTCAACCTCTTTCCCCACCTCACTGCGGCAGAAAACATCGCAGAGGCTCCCGTGGCACTCCACCGTCTCCCGAAGGACGCCGCATTGGCCCGGGCGGCCCAGCTCCTCGCCGATGTCGGTCTGGCGGACAAGGCACACCACTACCCCCGCCAGCTCTCAGGCGGTCAGCAACAGAGGGTCGCCATCGCCCGCGCCCTCGCACTTGACCCCGACGTCCTGTTGTTCGACGAGCCCACCAGTGCCCTCGACCCGGAACTCGTCGGCGACGTACTGGCCGTGATCCGTGGCCTCGCCGACTCGGGCACGACACTGATCATCGTCACCCATGAGATCGGCTTCGCCAGGGAGGTGTCCGACCGGATCGTCTTCCTCAGCGACGGGGAGATCATCGAGGACGGCCCCCCGGAGCAGGTTCTCACCCACCCGACCCACCAGCGGACCCGACGCTTCATCGACAGCATCCTGTGAAAAGAGACACCATGACCACTCCACACAACTCCCCTGATCCGTCCGACCCGAGCACCGGAGCCACGGGCTCTTCTGCCACGCCTCCCGCGTCCCCGGCGTCCCCACAGAACTCCCGGCGGGAGTCACCGCGCGGGAACCCGGCTCCCCGGACGCGCAGGAGCAGGTTCAGCGGAAGGCAGAGGGCAGTACTCGCAGGCGGTGGCGTCATCGTCGCGGCCCTGGTCGCCGGCGCAGTCACCGTCGCCGTCAACTCCGGTGGGGTTGACTCCACCGCTGCCGAACCGACCCTCGCCTCCGGCTCCACAGGGGCAGCCGGGTCATCAGGCTTCGACATCAGCTCCCGTAACGCCGCCGAGCGACCCAGGACGGATGCGGTTCCCGACGCCGTCGAACAGCTCCGCGCCAGCGGATTCACCCCGGTCAACCCCGGCAAACTCACTGTCGCCTCCAACCTCGGCGCCGCCCCGCTGGGCATCCTCGCCGAGGACGACAACACCACTCCCCTGGGCAGTGAAGTCGACTTCGCCCAACTCATCGCCGACGGGCTCGGACTGGAACTCAATCTCGTGCCGGTCAGCTGGGCAGACTGGCCTCTGGGGGTTTCCTCGGGAAAGTACGACCTGGTCACCTCCAACGTGACCGTCACCGAGGAGCGACTCGACATCTTCGACATCGCGACCTACCGGCAGGATCTCCTCGGCTTCTACGTGAAATCCGGCTCGGAGCTCGACGACGGCCGGCAGATCACCGACTCCGGAGGAATCAGTGGCCTGACCATAGCGGTCGGTTCAGGGACCAACCAGGAGGAGGTACTGCTCCGCTGGAACGAGGAACTGAAGTCCGACGGCAGACCAGAGGCTCACCTGGTGTACTACGACGACACCGCTGCTGCTCAGCTGGCATTGGCGTCAGGACGCATCGACGCCACCTTCGGCCCCAATGCCCAGGGTGCGTACTCCTCCAGCAACACCGGCGAGACGGTCCTGGCAGGCATCGTGCCGGGAGGTTGGCCCAGATCGGCCGACATCGGAGCCGCGACGAAGAAAGGCAACGGACTGATCGAGCCGGTGGCCACCGTCCTCCGGGCAGCACAGTCCGACGCGAACGGGAACCCCTACCGGAAAATCCTGGACCGTTGGGGACTCGCGAATGAAGCGGTCAGCGAGGTCAATGTGAATCCCCCGGGTCTGCCCCGCACTGCCTGACCTGCAGCGCCACCCGCATCCTCCTGCGCCGGCCTGCAGGTCGGCCGGCACAACCCCGCGAGCTCTCCGGCCGACGGCATGACCGCCGCTCCCCGGACAGCGGGTGCACCTACTGCCGCCCTGCCCTCCGCCAAACCCCGCTGAAAGAGCACCCCCAAAAAGGCAGTTATCCCTGTGACATCTGTCACAGGGACTTCTCTGTGGTCTCTCCAGTACGGATGACCCATATTTACGAGACCAACCTACCATACGTGTCAAGTTAACTCTCCGTGTGGGCTTCCCGTCAGATGCCGGGCAGGCAAAGATGAACACGCCAAGACGTTCCGGGATCACTCCAGGGAGAGTTTTCATGCCTATCCGACGAATCACCGCACTATGTGCCGTCACCACCGTCAGTACGCTGGCACTGACTTCATGCTCTGACGGCCCCGAAATACCCGCCAACAACTCCCCGTCAACCGTGAAGACACCGGCAGTCGCTGACGAAGAGGAATACTCGAGCAGCCCTGAGGTGCGCAGACGCCAGGAGAACTACGCTGAACTGACCTTCGTCGCCCCCGGTGAGATGATCGCAGGGGAAGCCGCTGTTCCCGATTCACCCCACGAAGACCACCGAAGGTCCCCCGCGCCCGAGGTGTACACCAGCATTGACGAAACCGTGACAGAGATCGACCTCTCTGAAAAGTTCACGGCGTCATCCGTCACATGCTTCAACGGCAGGTTCGTCTTCGATTCTTCCATGGTGTACGACGTCACCAGATACGTGGAATACCGCGACAGAACCAACGGGCGCGGTCCTGACACTCCCGCCTACCGGACACCGGTGGGCCCGCTGGTACAGAACTTCGATGCCACCACCTTCAGTTCAGATACGGACGAGGCCTGGACAGACACCCGGCTCATTCCAGAGGACTCACCGGTGAAAGACCGGTGGGGTGTGGAAGAACTGCTGAAGATGATCGTTGTCGGGAGAACAGTCACCGCACCGTCAATCATGGCCGGAACACCGCAGCCGGTAAGAACGGAAGACGGCAGACCTGCCATCGAGTCTTTCGACAACGAGAACCTCCCTGTACCAGGCTATCTGGGGCTGACGGTGACCAGTGCAGACGACCTCAGACGGGCAGGTGAGCTCTATCAGGCCGGAACAATGATCAAGGAAGCCAGGCCGGTCAGGGAAGGGGACACCTACTTCATCCCCGTCGCCACCTGTTTCGACTCCCGATTGTTCGGTGACATCGGACCGGGACAGGAGTTCGCGGTAAAAGGTACTGAACCTCATGTGAGCAAGGAGAACAGGGCCGACCCGAGCTTCACACAGGAGAAGCCCGCCTGGCGTGTCAGGCTCGGCGGATGACCTGTCCTGACGATCTATCTGTCGTCCTCATCTTCCATCCGTGACCTCTGTTTTTCTGACGCCGACCACCAGGAAAGAAAATGCTGAAGACAATCACTCTCGCCGCGGCCGTTCTCACCACTGTCAGCCTCGCAGCATGCAGCTTCCCAGCTCCCGACCACCACGAATCCGTTGTGTCGGACACGACCTCCTCCCCCGGCCGGGAGGACCCCGGGCCGCACCCCACCACGGGAGCACACACACCTGCTCCTGAGCAGGATTCAGGAGGGGAACCGCTGTCCTCCTCGTACTCCGAGGTGCTGAAGGGTGCGCCGGCAGGGACCCGTTACGCTCTCGAGGACGTCAGCGGTGACGGGAAGCCGGAACTGCTGCTCCGGACCCCGGACATAACCGGTGTCCGCAATGACGTCGCGCTCGTCGAAGTGTTCGACACGCAGGGGAGAAAGCTTGACACCGGATCGTTCTACGACGGTGCCGCATCTGCCGGGGGTGGCCGTTATGAGCTCGCCGCCACCTCAGACGGCACCGGACTGCTGATGACCTCGTGGATGTCGATGAATCCGGAGACCACCACAGAGCTGTGGACGCTGAATAACGGAACTCTCCGTACCTCCGACCGGTCGTGGTCGTACACGATGACCGACCCGTCACTCGGCCCGGTCGCCAACGCTCCTGCTGAACTCGCGGCGATGATGAGGCCCGTCACCTGGTCGGACAGCCCCACCGCACCGGTCGGGCAGCCGACCGCAGTGACCGGTACATCCGGATCAGCCGTCGCGCTGAATCCGACCGCCCCCGGCACGCAGATCGGTGACACCTGCGGCTACGCGGACGGAGCGACAGTCACGGCAGGAGACTCCACCTCCTGCGGCTTCGCCATGGCTGTGGCACGCGCCGCCCTGTCGACCCGGTTCGGCCCGGACACTGTTTCGCCGGCAGATGTCACGGGGTACGCCGGAATCGCCGATGTGACAGCGTCAAGCCCGACCAACGGACAGACTTACACCATGTCCTGCGGAATCGGATCTGCCGGAAACGCAGTCACATGTAACGGTGGTAACAATGCCTCCGTAAGAATCCAGGAACCTGGCAACGGCACCCTGCTCCACCTGACCGACTGACCCAGCCCGCACCGTCCCCGTCACCACCTGTGGGTGACGGGGACCGTGCGGTGACGTACCTGTCCGGAGTTCCGCGAGGTGACAGCTCTTCACCAGACGCCGTCGCAGTCTCCGTGTCTGATATTCTCCTGAGGAACCCAGCACGGTCGTGAGAATCCCCGGAGTTCACGGCCCTCCACCTGATATCTCCTGAGGAAACAATGCTCCGTCACGTCTGCTCCCGTGTGGCTTCAGCTGTCATCGCCACCGCCCTGCCACTGTCCGTCGGCGTCGTCACCGGCGCCGGATCCGGATCCGCAGTGGCCGGTGAGCCGCAGCCCGCCATGACAGTCAACAGCGCAAAATCAGCTGTTCCCGGCTCCCGGTTCAGCGGTTCCGCGCAGATCGACGGCCCCTTCGCAACCCGGGCCGACGCCGAGGCGGACGGATATGTCGACGAGGCGAAAGCCGAGTGGCGCGACCTCGTCTACCACGCTGAGGCCGGCAGCGACCTCAGGGAGGGTTCGTCGTGGGAGGCAGGTGACCGGTACTCCCGCATGGAGGAGCTGAAGGTCACTTCCCGGGCGATGGGCGGCAGGGAGATCCCTGTGGTCACGATCAAAGCCAGGAACAACCCGGAGTCTGCTCCGACGTTGTACCTGCTCAACGGTGCCGACGGCGGTGAAGGAGAGGCCAACTGGCTCAAGCGGACCAGTGCCGTCGACTTCTACGGCGACCGCATCGGGGACGTGAACGTGGTCATACCGATGGCAGGCGCCTACTCGTACTACACCGACTGGCAGGAACCGACATCCAGCCTGGACACAGACGCACACGGCGTCGGCACGACACAGAAGTGGGAGACCTTCCTCACCCAGGAGCTTCCCGGACCGGTGGAGAAACACCTGGGCACGACCAGTGACAGGCGTGGAATCATCGGACTGTCGATGTCCGGGTCGACCTCACTGGTGTACGCCGAGAAGTATCCGGGGTTCTACAGCGCGGTCGGGGCATATTCGGGGTGCGCAGCCACATCGGGTGAGTTCTCCCGGGCCACGCAGATCGTCCTGAACCGAGGTGACGCCACATTCAACCAGATGTGGGGAGATCCCGACGGGACTGTCGCACTGGAGAACGATGCACTGGCCAACGCGGACAGGCTGGCCGACCAGCACAACATCTACGTGTCCTCTGCCACCGGGCTGCTGGGTGAACACGACGTGACCTCAGGTGATGTCCTTGACGGAAGAGCGTACGAGATGATCACACCGTTGACGGACGGCTTCGCCATTGAAGCGGGGAGCAATGTGTGCACCCATCTGCTCAAGTCGGCGACAGACGCCCACGGAATCACCGAAGCCTCGAACAACCTGGTGTACAACATCCGGGAGACCGGAACTCACCAGTGGGCGTACTGGCAGGACGATATGTGGGAGTCCTGGCCGGTCATCGCCGCAGGACTGGGTCTGGACGTCGACGAGGCCCGGACGGACGCCGCGGCTGCCCGGACAGAGTACCTTCAGGCAAACCCGGGCCGCGGAGCTGAGGGGTCAACGCCCGTATCCTCACTGCCGTCGTTTTTTGACGCCGTGGAACAGGCTTTCTCCTAAGGAAATGCTCCTGAGACGGCGTAGCCTTCCCTACCCCGGCGTCTGACACCGTCCGCTTAGAGCCCCGCCCCGGTACCAGAACTTCGGCAAGTCCGGACAAGTATCCGGTGACGGGACAGGGGCCTCTCCTGGGACACGCACGGCACTGCATCAGTCACCGGTTGTCGGCGCCGGTGACCGTAGCCTGGCGCTGTCTCCGGCTGGCAGACACGCGGTACCGACCCGAGGAATGCCGCGATGCGAACACCGCTTGCGGTGCCCGGAGATTGCGACGGTTATCTCCACCGTTCTCCGCCGGATAAAGGGTCCACGAAGAATGGTCCGCATACAGAAGTGCAGGCCACCGGTTTTATCCGGTGACCTGCACTTTCTTACTTTGTAGCGGGGGCAGGATTCGAACCTACGACCTCTGGGTTATGAGCCCAGCGAGCTACCGAGCTGCTCCACCCCGCGACGGGTAACTGATGATGACCGGAACTCTCCGTCCCGCTCTCTCAGCGACTCCCATAGTGTAGCGAACCCGGGGATCAATGTGAAATCACCAGGTCAGCGGGAAGAATCTCGGACAACGCCGGCTACACGGGAGAGTCCGGGCCCCTGGTGGCCCGGTACGACCCGGGCCATCACCCACGGACCCCGACGAATTCACCGGTCATCCTCAACAGCTTCTACTGCACTGCCGCAATAGCAGCGTCGAGCTCATCGAGTGCCTTGCCGAACTCCTCGAATGTTCCGCTCTCCCTGGTCTGCTGCACAGCTGCCATGGCATCGTTGATCCGCTTCATCTGGTCCGCCGTCGGAGTGGCCGTGCCACCGGCCTGGGAACCTCCGCCGGTCGACCCCGAGCCTGTGGAACCGGATGCACCGGAACCCGATCCGGTGGAACCGGAATCCTGCCCGGTCGACGAACTGTCCCCGGAACCAGATCCCGAGGAGCTTCCACCCGACTCGGCGACCTCGGTCACGGCGTCCGGATCGATTCCCACCTGCTGCAGTGCCTCGGCCACAGTCGGTGCATATCCGACCGAGCCGTTGTAGCTCACGAGCACGCGCAGGAGCTTCGGGAACGCCGAGGCCTGGTCCTTACGCTGGGAGTAGACAGGCTCGACGTACAGGATCTGGCCGTCACCGACCGGCAGTGTCAGGAGATTACCGTTGGTGAGCGTGTTGGAACCCTGCAGCAGAGTCCTCTCCCGGGCGATCTCGTCGGAGGACATCATGGTGTCCTGCGCCTGTCGCGGTCCCTGCGTCTGGGTGTTGGTCGGCAGTACCCGGACATGGATCCGGCCGTACGTCGCAGGATCGGAACTCACCGACATCTGCGCCGCCAGGTACTCACGACGCAGCCCGCGGAACGGGGTGATCAGCTGGAAACTGGGGCGGTTGGTCTCAGGGTCGGTCGCCACCACATGGTACGGGGGCTGCGCGAGCTCCTGGCGTCCCTCAGGCGCCGTCGGGTCCGAAGGCACCGACCAGAAGGCGTCATTGGTGAAGAACACCCCGGGATCGTCGACATGGTAGCGGGCGATGAGTTCCCTCTGGACCTTGAACATGTCTTCCGGGTACCGCAGGTGGGCGTTGAGCTCGTCGCTGATCTCGCTCTTGTCCTTGACTACACCGGGGAAGACCCCTTCCCACGCCTTGAGGACCGGGTCGGACTCGTCGAACTCGTAGAGGTCGACGGATCCGTCGTAGGCGTCCACCACGGCCTTCACCGAGTTCCGGATGTAACTCACGGAATTGGACACCGCGTTCTGCTGTGCCGCCGGATCATTGTTCACGGCGTCCTCCGTCGCGGAGTCCAGCTGCGTCCGTTCGGCGTACGGCAGATCCTTCAGCGTCGTGTACCCGTCGACGATCCACTTGATCCTGCCGTCGATGACCACCGGGTAGGTCTTCGAGTCCGTGGTCAGCCACGGGGCGACCTTGTGGACACGCTCGCGGGGGTCGCGGTCATAGAGGATCTTGGAGTCTGAGCCGATGACGTCGGAGAGCATCAGGTTCATCGACTGGAACTTCGCGGCGTACATCGCCCGGTTGAAGATATTTGACACGTCCACGCCGCCGGAACCCGAGTACGTGTAGTTGCTGGTGTCAGTGTCATACTCACCGTCATTGCCGGAACCGTCGTCGCCGACGACGGCGTAGTCCTCACTCGGATTCACCGAACCCGAGATCACCGGACCGAAGTAGATTCTCGGCTGCTCGAGGTCCAGGTCGAGTTCCCCGCCCTGGTCCCCCTCCATGTGCTGGAGGTCGGCAACGGTGTACACGGGGTAGCCGCCGCGGGCGGACCCGACGTCACGGGCAACCTCGTCAACCTTGTTCGCCGGAGCTGCGATGAACCCGTTCCCGTGGGTGTAGACGGTGTGCCTGTTGATCCAGTCCGTCTGGTTGCCGGACAGTGAGTTCGGGTCGATCTCACGGGCGGCGACAACGAAGTCCCTCATCTCACCGTCGACGTTGTAGCGGTCAACCGCCAGCTCCGTCGGGAATCCGTAGAAGTTGCGCAGCTGCTGCTGCTGGGTGAACGTGGGCGACAGGATCTCCGGGTCAAGCAACCTGATGTTCGACAGTGTCGCGGCGTCATCGGCGATGGAACGACGCTCACTGGCAGAGCCGGTGGTCTCTCCACCCCAGTTCTGCTCATAGGTCACGTTGTCGTCACCGATACCGTAGGAGTAGCGGGTGGACTCGATGTTGCGGGCGATGTACTCGCGTTCCTTCTCGGCACGGTTGGGTGTCACCGAGAACTGCTCCATCACCGCAGGCCAGCCGACTCCGATGGCCAGGGAGGAGACCACCATCAGCACCACGGCGAGTGCCGGGAGCCGGAGATCCCTCAGGACCAGGGTGCCGAAGAACATCACGGCGACGAAGATCGACACGATGAGCAGAAGAATCTTCGCCGGCAGGACAGCGTTGATGTCCGTGTAGGAACCACCCGTGAACGTGGAGTGGTCCTTGTTCAGCAGCCCGTAACGGTCGAACCAGTAGTCGGCCGCCTTCACCAGCATGAAGATGCCCGCGATCACGGCCAGCTGCCGGAGAGCGGGGGCCCCGATCTTCGCCTTCTCCCCGGTGCGGGGGTTTCCTGTGGTGATGGTCCCCAGGAGGTAGTGGGCCACAAGGTTGACCAGGAAGGCGACGATGACGAGCACCGTCAGTGTCGACAGCACGTACTGGTACAGGGGCAGGGAAAATGCGTAGAAGCCCAGGTCCTTGTTGAACTGGGGGTCCTTGACTCCGAAGTCTCCGCCGGAGAAGAACAGCCGCACCGTCCTCCAGTTGCCCTGTGCGACCATGCCCGCGACCACCGCGACGATGACGGGGATGATCACCAGGAACGGTCGCAGGGACCTTCTGATGGCGGGCCGGTGCTCGGCGAGGGGGGAGGACGCCTCCAGTCCGGCAAGGGACTCCGGACTACGGTCCGAGCTCCGGTAGGCCGCGAAGGCCGCGCCCCAGACGATGAGGCCGGACAGGACAGCGAACACCGCGAACAGTGCCACCCGGGTGAGGATCACCCCCCAGAACACCTTGGGCATGTCGACCGACTGGAACCACCGGAGTTCCGTGTAGTTCGAGACGAAAACGGGGACGAGGAACACGAGCGCCGCGAGGACGACCGCGATGATCCCCAGGATCCTGGCTCTACGGCCGGGTGCGGGGAGGTCTTGGAGGGACGGGACTGACGGTAATGACAAGGGTGCGCTCTTCTCCTGGCGCCGACCGGCGGTCGCTGCAGAACGCAGGGCGACGGTCGGGCGACGGTGGACGTCCGGGGGTCATTGCCTAGAATACCTACCGACCGGACAGCGGCGAACGAGGCAGGGACATCAGATGAACAACAGTCACTCAGGAATCGACTACCGCAGCGACATTCGCCCGCTCAACGCCGCCCTGAGAGAGGCCGTCGATTTCGTCCACGCCGAGGGATGGGACCGTCCACCGACACTGTTTGCACTGGTCCCGGCCCATCTCGTCCAGGACACTCTCGCCGCAGGCGGACAGGACCTCGACACCGACCACCACCCCCTCACCCTCGTCGTCCAGGACGAACTGCCCGACCACCTTCTCCCCGGATCCGAGGAACTCGGTGACTACATCGCCTCGGCGCGGTGGCCCTCCCCTGTAGTCGGGGCGGTGCTCGCCCAGGAGATCATGTTCAGCAATGCCGCTCCCGGCGCGGACCCCTCACCCCTCCCTGCCCGGTTGTTCTCCGGAATCATCGACGGAGGCCCGGAGCGCACACTGGTCCAGCTGCGGCCCACCCCGGAGGAGCTCGAGTCCGACCCCTTCGCCCAGGACCGGGTGCAGCTGCTCGGCGGCGAGAACCTCGCCCCCGGCGTCATCGCCGCGCTCCGCACCTCTTTCGAGGACGCCGGAGACTCCGACGGCGGTCCCGGTCACCTGCTCTGAGCGAACCGTGACCGACCCCAGCGCACCGGGTCAGCTGCAGGTCTCGGCGTCCTGACCTGCGTTACGGGCGTCCAGTGCCTTCACCGCACCGTCGAGCGAGTCGACGGCGAGCAGGGTGATGTCACCGTCGTAGCTCTTCGACGTGGCCTCGTCACAGTTGCCCCGGGGCACCAGGAAAACTGTGGCTCCGGCGTGCTCTGCGGCGGCGATCTTGTGGGTGATTCCTCCGATCGGCCCCACTGTCCCGTCCGCGTCGATCGTGCCCGTCCCTGCCACGAACTCACCGCCGGACAATTCCCCGGGTGACAGCTTGTCCACCACCGCCAGCGAGAACATCAGGCCGGCCGAGGGCCCCCCGATGTCCCGGAGGTTGTAGCTGACGCGGATGCCGTCGGCCGGCTGGGCGACCATCGTCACCCCCAGGTAGGCCCTGCCGTTGCCGCCGCTGGCGGCCTCGACGTCGGCGTCCCCCTGCAGTTCCTCGGGCATCTCCCCGAGGGTGACCTGCTCGGTGACGTCACGACCGTCCCTGCGGATGCCCAGCGTGACCTCGTCCCCGGGCCTCTTACCCCCGATGGCGTCGGAGATGTCGGAGGGAAGTGTCACCTTGTCGCCGTCCACCGAAGTGACCACGTCATTGGTCTTCACCGTTCCGTCGGCGGGGGCACCGTCACTGACGTCGTAGATCACGGTCTCAAGCGGGCGACCGAGATGGTTCATCGCCGCGACCGTGGCATTCGACTCAGACGAGGCGAACGCCGCCGCATTCTGGCGCGCAACCTCATCGGCCGAGGAGTTCGCCGGAATGACGGTCTCCAGGGGGACGACGGTGTCATCGCTGGCGAGCCACCTGCCCATCATCTGCGGCAGGGTCATCTTCGTGCGAACCGCGACGGTGGTCATGTTGAGGTTGCCCGAGGTCTGGTCGAGCTCGTCCCCGTCCACCCCGGTGATGTCGACGACCGGCACACCGTCGACCTCCCCCAGCGTGTTGAAGGTGGGCCCCTCCCCCTCCGCTGCGAACGGGACGGTGAGGTCGACATCGGTCCCGGGGATCCTCGTCATCCCTGTCAGTGCGAACAGGACCACCACCGGCAGTGCACCGACGACGATGGTCCTGGTTCGACGCCGGGAGCCGGGGACCGGTGCAGTGCTCGCAGTACTTCGGAACTTCACCCGTACCATCCTACCGTGGTCCACGGGTGCCTCCCGTGGCGGTCCGTACCGACCGTGACCGTGCCGCACCCGGGTCGCGTGCGGGGTGGGGTGCAGGCCCGTGTGCGGGTCACCTGTCCCGGCCCCACCTGTTCGCTGTCAGCGCACGCCCCTGGCCGTCCGCCGGCACCATCGCCGTCCGCGGCGCAGGTAGGCTCGGGACATGAGCAATTACGGATTCGGCTTCCACGGCTCCAGTGACGACAACGACGGTAACGACGACGGGGCCGACCGGAACAACGGCAACGGCAGGAACGGCGGCGGGAACGGCCGGAACGGCCGGGACAGCGGAGGGAACGACGACCCCTTCGGTTTCGGCGCCAACCCTTTCGGCTTCCTCTTCGGCGGCCAGGGCGGCCCCGGCGGCCCCGGTCAGCAGGGGCCCGGAATCGGCGACATCCTCGGCCAGTTCGGGGCGATGCTCAGCGGTTTCGGCAGGGACATGAACTCACCGGACGCGCAGGGACCGGTGAACTACGCCCTGGCCGGCAGGATCGCCCGCCAGCAGATCACCGGGCCCGCGGCCCGCAACCCCTCCGTCCACGATTCCCAGGCCGTCGCCGAGTCCGTCCGACTGGTCGAACTGTGGCTCGACGAAGCCACGGTCCTGCCTGCCGGGGCGACCGGATCCACAGCCTTCTCCGCCGAGAAGTGGCTGGAAGAGACCATGCCACGGTGGCGGCGGATCATCGACCCGCTGGCGTCCCAGCTCGGGGACGCCACACTCTCCGGCCTGCCGGAGGAGGCCCGCGCGCAGCTCGGCCCCATGGCAGGCATGCTCAGCCAGATCAACGGCATGAACTTCGGGATGCAGCTCGGTCACGCACTCGGTGAACTCGCGAAGGAGGTGTCGATGTCGACCCAGTGGGGAATCCCGCTGGCCGAAGGCACCGTCGCCGCCGTCGCCACGGGACGCCTCGACGACCTGTCGAAGAAACTCGGTGCAGAGCGCCGGGAGACCCTCATCTACCTCGCCGCCCGCGAGGCCGCCCACCTGCGTCTGTTCCGGCACGTCCCGTGGCTGGTGGAGAGGCTGATCCTCGATGTGGAGGAGTTCGCCACGGGGCTCTCCCTCGACAACTCCGCGTTGGAGGAGGCCACCCGCGAGTTCAACCCCGAGATGATGGGCGACCCCGCCAAGATGCAGGAGATGATGGAGCGGCTGCAGAACCAGGATCTCGCCCCCAAAATCGTCTCCTCCACCGACCATGCCCGGATCCGCCTGGAGACCAGCCTCTCCCTGGTCGAAGGATGGGTCGACGTTGTCGTCGGTGACGCCCTGGGCACCAGGCTTCCCGCCACGGCGGGGATCCAGGCCGCATGGTCGGTGTTCCGTGACACGACGCAGCCGGGCATGGCGATGCTGTCCAGGACTGTGGGGATCAACCTTGCTGCCCCCAAGGCGACCCAGGCCGCGGACCTGTGGTCCCGCCTGACCTTCGCCGTCGGCAAGGAGCGCAGGGACCAGGTGTGGAACCACCCGGACTTCCTTCCGGTGGACTCCGACCTCGACGCTCCGGCGGAGTTCATCGACTCGATCCTGGCGGAGAACGAGGGCCGCGACTTCGACCCGATCAGCGAGATCGAGAAGCTGGAACGCGAGCGCGGCAAGGACGACAGCGACGGTGACAAAGGAGACGGACGGTAGTCACTTTCCGGTGGGGGCCCACCTGCTGTAGGCCTCGAGATAGCCTGCGGCCCGGTCCGCGAGAGGGGCTTTCGCCGCCCACTTCCTGAACTCCGGACCGTGGTCCGGGACCCAGGTGTGCACCAGCTCGTGGATGAGCACCGAATCCAGGACGTACTCGGGAACGTCCCTCAGCCGGGACGAGATCCGGATCCGTCCCGAATCCACCGAACAGCTCCCCCACCGTCGGTTCATGTTCGTCACCCACTTCACGCTGGTGAAGGACGCCCTGCCCTCGAGAAACTTCTGGTTGAGGGTCCGCGCCCGCCGCATCAGGGACTCGTCGTCACCGGACTGGGATGCCCCGGTGTGTCTCCTCCTGACCTTGTCCACGAGCTCCCGTGTGCTGGCGCGCAGTTCCCCTGCGCCCATCGACATCGGGGCCAGCACCACGACATGCCCCGCCTCCATCCGCGCGGCAATGGTCCGACGTCTCCGCGCGGAGAGCCGTATCTCCACGTCCGGGGCGAACTCCGCTATCACGGCCTCCTGTGCTGCCGTGGGACGGTTCCGGGACTGTCGGGTGCTCATCACGTCCTCTACACTGGGCGCACGTACTGGGGGCGTTCTGAGGGGGACTCTACATGACCGGGTGCCAGAGACCGGGTAAACAGCGGCAGCCACATCTGCTGCTTCAGCTCAGGGAGGGAACCGACCTGATACTCAGGACACGGAGTCATCTCCAGTTCGGAACCGTGCCCGCACATTCCCTCGTCCTCGGACTTCCGGAGGAGGTCAGTGTCGACCAGGTTCACCAGGTCATGCGTGAACTGCGACGTCCAATGTCCGAGAAGACGGTGCACCGTCTCCTCGGGTACTGCGGTATCCCGGCCGTGCACGCCCGCGGGATCGTGGAGGAACTCCTGGTCGCGGGAATCCTTCACAGGCGGCCGGCCCGGTTCCACTCCACCGTCCATGTACTGGGACCCGCGATCCACGCCCGGGCGGTGCTCCGGCATCTCCGCGCCCTCGACATCCCGTCTTCGCCGATTTCACCGACGAATCCCGCATTCGGCCGCCTCTCACCCTCAGATCTGGTGGTGATGGCGGGAATGCTCTTTCCCCCGGCCGACATCAGCTACCGCCTCATGGACCTCGGGGTTCCCCATCTGACCTGCGGTGTCGTGGACGCCCGGGTGTCCGTGGGGCCACTGGTCCTGCCCGGGGTGACCGGGTGCCTCGCCTGCCTGGACGCCGCGGCACTGACAGAGGACGGCCGGTGGCGGACCGTGCGTAACCAGTGTATCGACGGCAGGACGCCCACCGCCGACCGTCTCGTCGAGTTCACCGCCGGCATGGTCGCCGGACTCGTCCGCGAAGTCCTCGTCGCACGCCGTCAGAACAGTGCGCAGCAGACCGAATGGACCGTGCCGGGACCGTTGACCGGTCGCAGCTACTTCGATCCCCTCACCCTTCAGGTCGGCATGACGGCACTGTCCCGGCATCCGGGGTGTGCGGCATGCGCCGTTGCGCCATGAGTTCTCTTCGGACGGTCAGATGAACAGTGGACCGGGCAGGGCGAACAGACCAGCAGCCGGCCCCCGGAGAACTTCCATGTTCACCACGAGGTCTTTCACGGAGAACCGGAACGCAGAAGTGGTACCGGCTGCGGCGGTCGCAGCTCCGACATAGGAGGCGTCCTCACTGTGACCGCCGGAGGGACGCCCATCAAACTCGTCGACGGCCGACTGGGACAGCCAGCACCCACAGAGCAACAACACCGACGACGGTGGCCGTAAGGCCGGCGATGTTGATCTCACTGTCGTCCAGGAAGAACCAGGAGCCGAAGCCCGCACCAGCGATTACTGAAGCAATGCTGAAGAACACACCAGGCAGATTCCTCACGGTAAACGCCACGAGGAAGCCGACAACGGCACCGACCACACCCACCACGGCACCGGCCACAACGAGGAATCCGGTATCCACCCCGGCTCCGACGAACATCGCTGCGAGCCCCGCGGTCACTGTCGCCACCGCAGCCCGTGAAGGGGATCTCATCGTCTTCATACTGCGCTACCCCTAAAAGTACGATGCGGCGGTGACCGCAGCATAGTACACGTTAGCGGTTGCTTCACATGATGTCCGAACCGAACTGGCCCCGTAAGTTGCCCTACAGTTAGCCTTCATGTTGTTCTTGAGCGGCGCATCACACGCTCGATTGTGGTAACCGGCCCGCTCGATACACATGTCGTGAATCGCACAGGGTCCATGGAAAGGTGCATTCTTCCCAAATGGATTCGGGAACTCATCAGGCGACTTCGTGCAGTAGTCATGGAGACTACCCCGTGACGAATTGTAGATATAGTTGGACGGAACCTTGACGATAGAAGCACGAGGCGTCGGCCCCTCGGAGACCCCTTCTTCAAAACCCTCAACTGGAACAGTCAGAGTCTCAGGATCAAATTCGACACCAAGAGTCTCTGCAGCATCTATCAGCGCCTGTGATCTACACCGTACGTGCCCGGCACCTCCTGAGCGACAGCCGGAGAAGAAACCCCCCAACCTGTAGTCGCCGCAACAAATGCGGCAACAGTAAATAGTGACTTTGTTTTCATTTTCCTTCACCTTATTATCGTTGACTTATACTCCACTCACAGTAGAAGACCCTTTCGTGGCCCTGCAAGGGCCTCTTTCCCAACAGGGGCACTCCGACCCGCCAGGGAACCATCTGCTCAGAACAGTAACTTGAGACACTTTCCAGACCGCGACGCTTCGACAAATTGCAAACATGCAGGTAACAGAAGTGCTACGGCGACCGCTCCCAGCTCAATGTTCATATAATGTGAACTAATATGGGAGAAATCAATTTACCTTCCGATCTTCATAATTCGGGGGTATCTCTGCCTGACCCCACTCCCGGTGGTGCTCGCACATACCTAATGCAACCGCTGCCCCGGCGTAGTCGTTCAGCTGTAGTTCTTCACGATCCCGAGGATGTCCTCGCCGAACTGCTCGACCTTCGCCGGCCCGATGCCCGGAACCCGGAGCAGTTCATGTGCCGAGGTCGGTGCCTTCAGCGCCACCGCCTTCAACGTGGCGTCGCTCATCACCACATAGGCCGGCACGTCACGCTCCCTGGCCAGGGCGGTCCGCCACGACCGCAGCTCGGTGACCAGCACCTGGTCCCCGTCATCGGCGTGGGCGTCACACCGGCCGAGAATGCGCTGCTCAGGGGTCGTCAACCGGGCGCCACACACCGCACAGGCGTTCTTCGGCGCACCCCGGACCTTCTTCCCCGCACCGGAACCACCGGCGTCGGTCTCCGACCCCTCCCAGGGCACCAGCCCGTCCAGGAACCTGGTCCGCCGGCGCGTCGCTTTGCCACCGGGCTGCCGGGCCTGCGACCAGGACAGTTCCAGAACCTCACGGGCACGGGTCAGACCCACGTACAGCAGGCGTCGCTCTTCCTCGACCGCGTCACCGGCATGTGACCCTTTCAGAGCGTGCCGTATCGGGACTGTCCCGTCGACGAGGCCGACGAGGAACACGGCGTCCCACTCCAGGCCTTTCGCGGCGTGGATGCTGGCCAGGGTAACGCCCTCCACCTTCGGAGGATTCTTCGACTGGGCCCGTTCCCTCAGCAGTCCGAGCAGGTCGGTCATGTCGAGGCCGGGGGTGGCCGTCGAAAGCTCCTCGGCCAGGTCCACGAGCGCCCCCAGTGACTGCCAACGTGCCCGCTCCTGTGCTCCCGTCGGCTCTGTCGGGGTCAGACCCACCGGGACCAGGGCGGCACGCACCTGGTTGACGAGCTGCTCCGGAGTGGGGCGTCCGGCAGCTGTTCCACCGGACCAGGCACCACCGTCAGATTCGTCAGCGGCACCCGTGCCGTCGGCCCTGGCGCGTCCCCGCAACCGCCGTGCCGCCTGTGCCAGGGCGTTGACACCCTGGCGGATCTCCGGTCGCTGGAAGAACCCCTCCCCGCCCTTGACCTGGTAGCTGATGCCTGCGGCATCCAGGGCGTACTCGATCACCGCCGACTGGGCGTTGATCCGGTAGAGAACCGCGATCTCCGACGGTGGAGTCCCCCCGGCGACCAGGGCGGCAATCTTCTCCGCCACTCCCGTGGCTTCCGCTGTCTCGTCGGTGTACTCGGTGAATTCCGGTGCGGGGCCGGCCGGACGCTGACCTTCGAGCTGCAGACGCGACCCCGCTGCCCGGCCCGTCGCCCGCCCGATGACCTTGTTCGCCAGGTCGACGACCTGGGGTGTGGACCGGTAGTCACGGAACAGCCGGACAGTGGTCGCCTCCGGGTAGCGGGTCGAGAATCCCAGCAGGTGATCCGGGGTCGCCCCGTTGAAGGAGTAGATCGTCTGATTGGCGTCCCCGACGACCGTGATGTCGTCCCTGTCCCCCAGCCAGGCGTCCAGCAGTCTCTGCTGCAGGGGGGTGACGTCCTGGTACTCGTCGACGACGAAGGTCCGGTACCGGGAACGGAACTCGTCGGCGACCCCCGCCTCCGCCTCCAGGGCCCCCGCCATCGACTGCAGCAGGTCGTCGAAGTCGAGGTACACCCCGTCGGAGGTGACCTTCGAGTTCTCGTAGCCCTCGAAGATCCGGACGAACTGTTCCGGATCAACCGGGCAGTCACGCCGGTCCGGGACGATGTGCGCCGGGTAGTCCTCCGGGGCGATGAGAGAGGACTTCGCCCACTCGATCTCTCCGAGCAGGTCGGAAAGAGTCGTCTTGTCCGTGGCGACGCCTACGGCCCCGCAGGCGCGGGCGACGAGGGGAAACTTCGAGTCCAGCAGCTGCCACGGGGTGTCACCGACGATCCGGGGCCAGAAGTACCTCAGTTGTCCACGGGCGGCGGCGTGGAAGGTCTTCGCCTGTACTCTCGCCACCCCCATCATGGTCAGTCTCTCACGCAGCTCCGCTGCCGCCCTGGTCGTGAATGTGACAGCGAGGACATGATCCGGGTTGACGAAGCCTCCGGACACCAGGTGGGCGATGCGGTGGGTGATGGTACGGGTCTTTCCTGTGCCGGCGCCGGCGATGATAGCGACCGGGCCCCGTGGGGCGGTGGCGGCACGCAACTGCTCCGGGTCCAGCGCATCGAGCCTGAGCTGGTTGAGTCTGCTCGTGGTCACGCACTCACTTCCCGTCGGCGTCGGTGATGCGCCGGATGTAGAGGATCCTGTCACCCGGTTCCACGGTCTCCGCCTCGACGGAGTCGATGCGGTAGAGCTCACCGGACCGAACGACGCCGAGGACGATGTCCTCCAGGTTCCGCGGATTTCCGCCGACCTCGTCCTCCCCCACCAGTCGCTCGGCGATGGAGAAACCCTCGTCCGGGCTGAGGAGGTCCTCCATCATCCCGGTGACCGAGGGGCTGACGGTGGCCAGGCCCAGCATCCGGCCGGCGGTCTCCGAGGAGATGACGACGGAGTCCGCACCGGACTGCCTGACCAGGTGGGAGTTCTCCGATTCCCGGACGCTGGCCACGATCGTCGCCGACGGGGCGATCTCCCTGACGGACAAGGTGATCAGGACGGCGGTGTCGTCCATGTTCGGTGCAACGACGACGGCCCTGGCCCGGGTCACCCCGGCGAGCTTGAGCACGTCCGACTTCGTCGCGGAACCACGCACGGTGACCAGGCCCCGGGAGGAGGCGTGTGCCAGGGCGTCGGGGTCGGAGTCGACGACGACGATACGGTCCGCGGGCACGCCGTCGGCCAGCAGCGCGGTCGTCGCCGCGCGGCCTTTGGTGCCGTATCCGATGACGACGGTGTGGTTACGCATTCGTTTCCTCCAGCGGCGGATCTGCAGTGCCTTCCGGGACTCCTCGGTGAGCACGGACAGTGTCGTACCGACGAGGAGGACCAGGAAGATGACGCGCATCGGGGTGATGAGCAGGACGTTGAGGAGGCGGGCCTCCTGGGTGACCGGGGTGATGTCCCCGTAACCGGTGGTCGACAGGGACACCGCGGAATAGTAGACGGAGTCCAGGAAGGTCTCGACCCCCTTGTACCCGTCACGGTCGAGGTAGACCACCACGGAGGACACGACGATGAGGATGAGGGCGTAGGTCATACGCCGGATGATCAGCCACCAGGGACTCGCCTGCTCCGCCTCCGGGATGCTGATGATCTTCAGCAGGGCGTGGGGAGGGAGGGAGTCCACCTCCTCGTTCCGGTCCAGCCGGTCGTGCAGGCTGTCACGCATCCTCATGCCCTCCGTCCGGTCCGGCCAGCCATCGTGCCAGATCTTCTGCAGTCGGCAGTGTACCCGGTTCCCAGGTCTCGTTCGGAAGGACGTAGTGGAACGCCGCCCTGACATCGGCCGGGTCGACGTGACGGCCGTAGCGGACGCTGAGCAGTTTCGCCCAGGCTAGCCGGTACACGGCAAGCTGCAGTGAGGCGTCCCGGAGATCTCTGCCGACCGGCTTACGACCGGTCTTCCAGTCCACCACTGTCCAGCCTGTCAGAGGGTCGTCACCGTCGTGGAAGACCGCGTCGATACGGCCTTCGAAGAGGTGGCCGGCGAGGGTGACGGAGTAGGAACCCTCCACGGTCACCGGGGTTCGGGCCGCCCAGATGCTGTCGAGGAACTTCTCCCTCAGCGTCGTCAGTACCGGGTCTGTCAGTGTGGCGTCCGCCGCACCCGGCAGTTCGTCCTCGTCGAACAGTCCGGCCCCGCCGTAGTAGTTCTCCACCCAGTTGTGGAATGCGGTTCCACGCTTGGTGTACGGCCGTGGTTCAAGCGGGACCGGGCGACGACGACGCCGGGCGAACTCCCCGGGGTCGCGGGCCAGGGCCACCGCCTCAGTGGCGGTCAGCCTCGCCCCGAGCGGCACCACCACTTCAGGGACTGTGGTCGCCCGGTACTCCTGGACGAGTGCTGCGGTCTCCCTGGCCCACTGAGCCGCCTGCAGGTCAGTGTCCCGGAGGGCGCCGGTGGCGGGGTCCCCGGCCCCGTCACCACCTCCGGCACCGGCTCCGCGTGCGTCACTGTCGCCTCTTCCCGGGAGGAGGGACAACGCGTCGCGGACCATGGCTGCACCGTCGGCCACCCCGGGCAGCCTTTCGGTGAGGGTGGGGCGCGGCCAGGGTGTCGGAAGGTGCTCCGGCATGCTCCGCGTGTAGGCCTCGACCAGGTCGTTGCGGGCCGCAGGTTCCGCCGGAACCATCACGGCGTCCTCACGACGGCGCAGGGCGCCGTCCTCCTCCGCCTTCGCAAGCCTCTTCAGCTCGGTCTTCGAGTACACCATCCCCAGCTGCGACCAGGTGACGATGCACTGTGGTGCGGTGGCTGCCAGGCGGTCACGGATGAGGGTGAGGGCCACCGACGGGTCCACCGGTTTCTTCGCGTCATTGTTGAAGGCTGCGCCGGAGACCAGCAGACACTTCTGGGCCCGGGTCACCGCCACGTAGAAGAGGCGGTCGTCCTCCCTTGCGGCATGTGTCCCGAGAGCTGTCCTGAACCTGTCCTCGGCTTCTACCACACCTCTGCGGTCGACCACGTCGGACAGGTCCAGGACCGGCATCCCTGTCAGGTCGTCCGGGTCATCGGTGGCGTCACCTCGCAGCCCGGACGGCAGGATTTCGGCGTTGCGGGTCCACAGGTGGACAGTCGGTCTCTTCACCGCGTCCGCGTAGGTGGCTCTGGTGGCGTGGGGGACAGCCACGATGTCCCATTCAAGTCCTTTCGCTTTGTGGACGGTGAGGAGTTGTACGCAGTCGCTGCGCTTCTCCACTTCACCGGCCTCAAGTCCTTTCTCCCTCTCCTCCGCCGACCGGAGGTAGTCGACCAGGGCACCCGGGGACGCCGCGCTGAGCTCCGAGAAGGAACGGACCACCTCGGCGAAGCGGTCGAGGTGACTGGTCCCGATGGAGCTGCTCCGGTCCCGGTGGTAACGGGTGAGTACCTCGGTCCGGACCCCGGTCATCTGCTCGATGTCCGCGACCAGGTCCGTCAACGGTTTCCCGAGGGACTGCAGGCGGAGGAACCGCAGTTCCCTGCCCAGCTCGCCGAGTCGACGTATCCCCTCGGCGGACATGCCGAAGTTCTCGAGGCCGCGGAGGTCCGCGAGTGCCTCCGCAAGCCCCACAGGGACCCGGGCGGAGTCCCGGTCGATGTCCGCGAGTCTGCGGCGGACACCCGCTGCCGCCGCAGAATCGTCCGGCCGGGCGGCGACCAGTGCGCTGAGCCCGGTGAGGTCACCGTCACCGGTGGTGGAACCGGTGTCCACGTCTGCCGTCCGGTCGCGACGCGACAGTTGGTCGACCCGACGTGCCAGCGCCTGCAGGTCGGCCGCACCGATGTTCCACCGGACCCCGGTGAGAAGCCGGAGCAGTGCGATGTCGTCGGACGGGTCGACGAGCACTCTGAGGGTGGCGTACACGTCGGCGACCTCGGGCACCTCCAGCAGGCCCGGTCCGGCGGTCATGTCCACCGGCACACCACGTTCTACGAGGAGGTCGTGGATCGGTCGTGCCTCGGCGTTCTTGCGCAGCAGTACCGCTGCGGAGAACGGTTCCCCGGCATCCCGGTGGTGGTAACGCTCCGCCAGTTGGTCGGCGAGCCACTCCAGTTCCTCTTCGCGGGTGTCGAACCATGCCGCCGCGACGTCACCGGTCCCGGCGCCGGGCCGGGACTCCAGCGGTGAGACGGTACGTGCTCCGGCCGGGCCTGCCGCCGACAGGGACCACCGGGACACGGTGTTGGCCAGGTCCAGGACCCGGGCGGGGTTACGCCACGAGGTGGTCAGTTCCAGTCGCGGTGCCGGTACCGGCCCTGCCCCCGTCTCCGGGTCCGCGGGTCTGGCCGGGAAGTCCGTCTGGAAGTGTGTGAGGTTCGCCGCCGTCGCTCCCCTGAACCCGTAGATCGACTGCATGGGGTCTCCGACGGCCGTGACGGTGAGCTCCGGGTCCACCCCGCCTCCGAACAGTCCGCGCAGCAGTATCCGCTGGGCGTGGCCTGTGTCCTGGTATTCGTCGAGCATGATGACGCGGAACCGTCGCCGTTGGGCGGCACCGACCTCTGGGTGGGCGGCGACGACCTCGGCGGCGACGGACATCTGCTGCCCGAAGGTCATCAGGTCACGGTCCGAGAGCCGGGCCCGGTAGTCGGCGACGACGTCGAGGAGTTCCAGCCGGTAGGCCAGGGCGTCACCGACGGACTGCAGGGTGGACTCGACCCCTTTGAGCACTTTGCCGTCACGGTGGGGCAGCCCGTCGATCTCCGCGGCGGTCGCCCGGCACTCCTCGATGACCTCCTCACGGGTCACCAGGTGATTGTCCATGCCGTCGTTGAGCTCCAGCATGTCGTCGATGATGGTGGGGACGGAACGGTGCGTGGTGAAGCCGGTCGGACGTTCCATGACGACGTCCCGGGCGATCATCCACCGTTCGGTGTCCGAGATGATCCTGCCTCCCGGTTCGGTGGGCAGCAGCAGTCCGTACTCCCGGACGATGTCACCGGCGTAGGAGTCGTAGGTGGACACGGTCGGAGTGACGGTCTGCAGTGCGCGGCGCCGCGGGTCGTCGACGTCGAGCGCGTCCGCGAGTCCTGATGACGCCAGGGACTGCAGTCTGGAGCGGATCCGGACCCCGAGTTCCCGGGCGGCCTTGCGGGTGAAGGTCAGGCCGAGCACCTGTTCCGGCAGTACCAGCCCGTTGGCCACGAGCCAGACGACCCTGGCCGCCATGGTCTCGGTCTTGCCCGCGCCGGCTCCTGCGACGACGAGCACGGGCCCGGCGGGGGCACCGATGACGGCGGCCTGCTGGTCCGTGGGCGGGAACTCCTGCCGCAGCCACCGTTGTGACAGTTCGAGGGGATCGATGGTGTCCATGTCAGACCACCTGCTCCCCGGCCCGGCAGGCAGGGCAGAGGCAGGCGTACTCCGTACCCGCGCAACTGTCCGTGGCCCGGAATCCCGGTCCTGCGATTCTCGCCGCCGTGGCCAGGGCGGTCCTGCGAAACGCCTCGAGGTCGTCGGCGCTGAG
Organism: Corynebacterium neomassiliense; assembly: GCF_900626215.1. Lineage (NCBI taxonomy): Bacteria > Bacillati > Actinomycetota > Actinomycetes > Mycobacteriales > Corynebacteriaceae > Corynebacterium > Corynebacterium neomassiliense. The sequence continues at coordinate 1,139,819 of NZ_LR131106.1, forward strand.
AATCCCCTGACCCAGGGTCTTCACTGACGCCGTCTCCACGCGCGGGTAGACGAGCATCGCACCGTCGGTGCGGCGTCCGTCCTCCATGTCCACGAGGAGCTGGTAGGACGCCAGCTGTGCACTGTCTTCGGCCTGCTGCGCAGTTTTCGCCGTCTTCCCTGTCTTGAAGTCCACCACGGTGGTCGCCCCGTCGGCTGCTGTCTCCAGTCTGTCTGCCCGGCCCGTCAGGATCACCGGCAGGCCTTCCGGAGTGTGACCTATCATCTGCTCCAGCTTCTTCTCCACTTCCACTGTCCGTCCGTTTCCTTCCCGCTCGAGAAGCCACCGGTGCAGCCGTTCGACACCGTCGAGGCAGCTCTCCACGAGTGGTCCTGCGGTCCATGCGGGACCGTCGATGATCCATGGGACGACCTGGCTGACGAAGTCCCGGGCCTCCTGTTCTGTCAGCCCCCGTGCGAAACCTTCGGCGAGGGCGTGGATGAGGGTGCCCACTTTCATCGCCTGGGTGGCGGGGACCCTCCTCAGGCTGTCGAAGAAGGTCGCCAGGTCGCAGCCTGTCGACGTCGGGGAGGTCGTCTGCCCCGCAGATCCTGTGGACCCGTCGACGGCGCTGCCCCGGGTGACGCCCAGGCTCTCCAGGGTCGTGGGACTGATCCTCAGGGTCGGTCCGGCATCGCCCCTGCGGTAGGCGACCGCCGGCCCGGTCGACGAGGGTTCCGCTGTCCCCCACCACTCACCGGGTGCCGCCCCGTAGACGCCGGCGTCGGCCAGGACAGCGAGATTGCGTGCCGCGGCACGGCGTTCCTCCGGGTCCCTGGAGGGGTCACACACGGCGTCCCGCAGCTCGGCGACGAGGGGTTCCATCGCCAGCACCCGGGGGAGGGTGCCGGACACGGCTTCAGCGGGATGGGGTTGCGGCTGACAGGGGTCGTCGGCGTCCTCCACTTCCCCGACGCCGGGGGTCGCGACCTGCATGTGGTTTCTGACTTCGTCGAGGAAGCGGGAGGGAACGGAGGCATCGTCGCCGGTCGACTCCACCGCGGTGACGAGGGTCCTCCGCGTCGCCCGGGACACGGCGAGAAGGAAGAGCCGGCGCTCCTCCGCCAGGGCGGGCGCGGCCCGGGACACCAGGGTCCCCGGCTCAATTCCCCGGTCAACCAGGTCGACGAGTTCCTGCTGTCCGAACAGTCCTCCTACGGTGGGGCCGGCCGGCCAGGTGTCTTCCTGGACGCCGCTGACCACGACCACCTCCCATTCCCTTCCTGCGGCGGCGTGGGCGGGGAGGATCTCCACGGCGTCCGGACGGACTCCGCGACGGTCACGGGTGCCGGTGGGGAGCTCCTGTGCCCGGACGCCGTCGAGGAAGGTCTCCAGGCTCACCGCAGGTGTCCGTTCGACAAGGTCTCCGGCCAGGTCGAACAGGCTCATCACGGCGTCCAGGTCCCGGTCCGCCTGGGATCCGAGCGTGCCCCCGCGCAACGCCCTGGTCTGCAGACGCGTGGACAGTCCGGTGGCCTGCCACACCGCCCAGAGCACCGCCTCGACCGACCCGCCGGCGTCGACAGCCTCCCTCCCGGCCGTGATGACCCCGGTGACACGGTCGAGCAGGTCCCTTTCCCGCGGGCCCAGGACACGGGACCACGTCTCACGCTGACTGTCGGTGGCACGCCCCGTGACCAGCAGTGCGACGGCTTCCATCGCCCCGGTGCCGCTGCCTGCGACGATCGGTGCCACCGCCCTCTCCAGCCGGCGGAGCATCACCGGGTCTGCTCCCCCGACCGGGCTCTCCACCAGCTGTCGGAGTTCCGCCACCGTAAGGGGACGAGTCAGCGCCTCTACGGCGAGGAGCAGGGACGCCACGAGAGGCTGTTCGGCGAGCACCACACTGGTGGGGTCGACCTTCACCGGCACGCCGTGGCTGAGCAGGGTACGTCGCAGCGGGGGGATCTGTCCGACAGTACGGACCACCACAGCGATACGGTCCCAGGCCACCCTGTCGCTCACATGGGCACGGCGGACGGCATCGGCGACGGTGAGGCGTTCCGCAGTGGCCGAGGGCGCCCTGCAGACGGTCAGGTCAGGTACCGGCCCTCCCTGCCCGGCATCCCCGTCCCCGTTCTCTGCGGCGCGTACCGGGATCCTGGTTCCGGACGGCGGCAGAAGCCGGGTGAGCCGGTTGACCGCGGTGACAGCCGACGGGCCGAGTCGCCGGGACCGTGACAGGACCACCCGGTGGTCCGGATCGGCGGCGATCCCGGTGAGATACTCCTCATCAGCGCCCCGGAAGTGGAAGACGCACTGGTCGGCGTCACCGGCGACGAGGGTACGGGCGCCGGGGACGGTGAGCATGTCGAGCAGCCTGGCGGACGCCGGGTCAAGGTTGTGTGCGTCATCGACGAGCAGGAGACGGATCCTGGAACGCTGCTTCTCCAGCACGGACCGGCCTTCCGCGGAACCGTCGAACTCCGCGAGGACACGGTGCAGCAGTTCCGAGGCGTTGAGTGCCCGGGACCCCGACAGCCTGCCCACCTGACGGCTCTCCCTCAGGAAGTCTCCTGCCGCCACCCACATGTCCATGTCATGGCGCCGGCCCAGTTCTGACAGCTCGTCGGGCCCTATACCGCGCTCTTCCGCACGCAGCAGCAGGTCACGCAGCTGCCTTGCGAATCCGACCAGGCCGAGTGCCGGACGCATGCGTTCCGGCCAGGACCCGCTGCCGTCCTCGGCGTTGCCGCGGAGCAGGGCCCGCACCATCAGGTCATGGTCGGCGCCCGTCATCAACCTGGGGAGAGGATCCCCACGGCGGGCGGCGACCGAGCGGAGCAGCGCGAAAGCCCAGGAGTGCACTGAGCGGACCGGGGTGCCGGTGGCCGCGTACCCGGGATCGTCCCGCAGCATCTCGGTGAGTCTGGCGCGCAGATCGGTCGCCGATTCCTTCGACGGGGTCACCACCATGACCGATTCCGGGTCCCCTCCACCACGCAGGTAGTTCACCAGGGTGTCGAGCAGCAGTGACGTCTTGCCGGTCCCCGGTCCTCCGAGGACCGCGTACGCCCGGTCGCGGTCCACCCTGTCGTCGTCGACGACCAGTGCCCCCGCCAGCCCGTTCCACACCCGGGTACCGGAAGTCACCGCCCCGTCCGGGCCGCCGGGGTCGAGCCTGACCCGCACGCTGTCGGCTGACCCGATTCTCCTGCGCAGGCTGGCGTCCGCCATCGCGGCTGCCCGGTCGGAGTTCAGTCCGTCACCTGACGGAAGGGCGTCACTCGGACGACCCGGCATCCGGGTATCCCTTCCAGTCGATGTTTCCCGCGCGTCTGTCACTGTCTGCCCCTGTCTGCTGTCCGGTGTGCGTGTCTTCCGAACCGCCCTGTCCGTCCGTACCAGCCGTGCCTGCCGTACCTGCCGTACCTGCCGTGATTCCTGTGACCGACGGGTCGTCCGGGTGTTCCCCGCCACCGGTGGCACCGGTGACACCGGTGGCGGCGGGACCGGCTGCACCGTCGTCCGTATCTTCGCTGCCGGCATCCATACTGCCCTCACGACCGGACCGGCCGGTCACCCGCACCGCCACAATATCGCTCACACGTTCGAGTCCGGGCCAGGCCTCCGGCCGACTGTCCGGAAGCACCGCGTGGACAAACAGACGGTAAATCACCGCCCGGAGCAGCAGCTGATTGAAATCCGGCAGGTGGCTCCACCTGTCGAACAGCTCATCCTCGGCATTGGCCCAGGCCACGGCGTCCACCACCAGAAGGGCCACGGACCATGCCGCCGGACGCCACACGGGAACCAGGTCCACCACCGCCGGATCCGCATAGCCGTCGAAGACGGTGCATCCCAGCACATCCCCGTGGACGAGCTGGTCGGCGGAACTCACGTCCGCGCGCAGGGGAAGCAGGCCGGCCGCTTTCTCCATCGCCGCGGCGACATCGTCGCGTGGCACCGCCTCCGGATCCATGACCGGAGCGAGCAGCCCGGCGGGATCGTCGGACCAGGCCGCCTCATCCGCGACGGCGAAAAGGTCACCGTCGACGAGCTCCTCCCCCCGCTCCGGGGTGACCCTGTCAGGGCCGAGGAAGGGCGGCCGCTGCTCCCCCGACAGGGCCGCGTTGAGGCTCAGAGCTGCCGCAGCCACCTCGTCGAACCGGGGGGCGCGGTGTCCGGAGACGAAAGAGCGGGCGGTCCAGCCCCCCACCGAATAGCGTCCGTCCGTTGACCTCAGCGGGCGGGGCACACTGACCCCGGCCGGCCGGATCCTGTCCATGACCTGTGCGACCCAGGTCGCCCGTGCGGGGTCGGACACCGGGGTGAGGACGACGTGGTCGCACCTCCAACCATCCCCCCAGGCGTGGCCGAGCCGGACGGGAGTCGAATACCCCACCTGAAAGGCACCCCGGACTCCCTCCGTCGGCGCACCTGCCGGGGTGCGGTCACCACCGCGGGTGCCGCTGTCGCGGGTCGTGTCAGCCATGCGGACCACTCTAGTGGGAGGAGGCGGTGCCGCCGTCGGGACGGGGCCACGGGTTGGCCCGGCACACCGCGTCGATGTCGCCGGCGTCATCGGTGTACTCCGATCCGGCGTCGAGTTCCGCCAGGTCGCGGTTCGCCAGACTCAGAGTCTGCTGCATCATCACCGGGGCCAGGTCACCGTCGGCGGGGCACGGCCGGTGCGCCGCATGGCCGAGTCCGTGACCCACCTCGTGGTTGACGACATACTGCCGGTAGGAACCGACGTCACCCTGGAACGGCAGAGCACCCCGCACCCAGCGCGCGAGATTGATGATCACCCTTCCCTCCCCCGCGGCACCGGACGTTTCTCCGGAAGCGTCGCCACCGCCGACGAAACAGCTGGTCTCGAGCCTGATCTCTCCGCCGCACAGGGTTCTGGTCGTATCGGGGGTGGTCAGGCGGATCCTCAGGTCGGGGGCACCGGCGTCGGAGACGCTCACATGCCGGAAGACGACAGGGTCATCGGTCTCCGCTGTCCATGACCGTGGGTCTGCGAGGGTGGCGTCGACCATGGAGGCGAAGGCGTCGCCTCCTCCGAAGGAGGAGGTGTCGGTGCCGTCCTCGACCTCCACGACATAGGTCACTGTCCGCACACCTGCCCTGTCGGGGTCCCCCGCGACGGCGCCCGGGGTCCCGACACCGTGCCATCTTCCGGCTCCGCTGCGGGTGTAGTCACCGCCCGGCGGCAGTTCGCCGACCGTGTCCGAGACAGGTGCGCCGGCCAGCGGCCCCGCCGATGCCGCGTCCCGGGGCGCGGCGTCCTCACCTGCAGGGGAGGACGCCACGACATCCTGCCGGTCACCGCTGTCCGGGGAGGAACCACCGGTGAACACGTCGACGAGCACCCCGACAGTGACCAGGACGACGATGAGCGCCCCCACCGCGATCCAGCGTCGGCGACGGTAGACCGCTGCAGTCGGAGGTCTCCGACCACCCTGTCCCCGGAATTCCCCGTCGCCGGGGCGTGCGGACCCACCGGAGTAGGCGGGACGACTGTCACGGCTTCCGGAAGGGTCGGTGACCCTCGTCCGGCCACCTTCGTTCCTGTGCGTCACTGTGTGCAGGCGCCCCGCATCCCCTCGTTACTCTCCGTACCTGTCAGATGAAGCCGACGGCGCGGGCGGTCGAGGCGCCCACCTCGATGAAGGCCACCTGGTCGCGGACGAGGATCACGACCGCGCCCTTGCTGTCCTCGAGGCTGAGGGTGCCGGAGTCACCGGCGAGGAACTTCCCGACCCTGTCGATCAGCGCCTCCCGGTCCTCCTTCGAGTTGATGACGATGTCCCGCGGGGAGGCGACGAAGCCGACCTTGATATCCATGTGGGCAGACCACACCTTTCGACGAAATGGTCCCGCAGTGACGGACACCGACGGGCTCTGGTGAGCGCCGGTGGCCTCCCGGGCCGACCGGCGCTGTAACGTTGACCATCATAGCGCCAACGACAACTTGAGGATGGTGGCAGTGGACAGCACCCGACCGACGTTCCGGAGCCTCGGCGTCGCCGCGGAGATCGTGGACGCCCTCGGTGAACAGGGCATCGACCGGGCGTTCGCCATCCAGGAGAGGACCCTCCCCCTCGCACTGACGGGCAAGGACCTGATCGGACAGGCCAGGACGGGTATGGGAAAGACCCTCGGGTACGGGATCCCGGTGCTCGACCGCCTCTTCGACGACGCTGACGTCACCGACCTCGACGGCACGGTCCGTGGACTGGTCGTGGTGCCCACCAGGGAGCTCTGTCTCCAGGTCACCGAGGATCTCTCCGCAGCCGCCGTCCACCTCACCGCACCGGCGTCGCCCCTGAAGAGCGACGGCAAGAGTGACGGCAAAGGCAACGGGGGAGGTACCGGGGGTGACGTACGACCGTTCCGCGTCACCGCCGTCTACGGCGGCGTCCCTTTCGAGAAGCAGGCCACCGCCCTTGCCGCCGGCACAGATGTGGTCGTCGGGACGCCGGGACGTCTTCTCGACCTGTCCCGGCAGAAGATTCTCGACCTGTCCCATGTGGAGGTACTCGTCCTCGACGAGGCGGACGAGATGCTGGACCAGGGCTTTCTCGACGACGTCACGGCGATCATGGCACAGACCTCCCCTCGCCGCCAGACCATGCTCTTCTCGGCCACGATGCCCGGCCCGGTCGTCGCCCTCACGAGGAGTTTCATGAACCGGCCCGTCAGGGTGAGGGCGGACAACTCCTCCACCCGTGCCACCCATGCCACGACCAGGCAGATTGTCCTCCAGTCACACCGTCTCGACCGGCTCAGCGTCCTCGCCAGGATCCTGCAGACCCCGGGCCGCGGCCGGACCATCGTGTTCACCCGCACCAAGCGCACCGCCGCGACTGTCGCCGAGAATCTCGCGGGGCTCGGCTTCCGCGTCGGGGCCGTCCACGGGGACATGAGACAGAACGACAGGGAGCGGTCCCTGGAGGCTTTCCGGGACGGTTCGGTCGACATCATGGTCGCCACCGACGTGGCTGCCAGGGGCATCGACGTCGAGGATGTCACCCATGTCATCAACTACCAGGTACCCGAGGACGACAAGACCTACGTCCACCGGATCGGCCGCACCGGACGGGCCGGCCACTCCGGCGTGGCGGTGACCCTGGTTGACTGGGACGACCTGACCCGGTGGCAGGCCATCGACGACACCCTCGGCCTCGGCTTCCCCGATCCTCCGCGGTGGTTCTCCACCTCCCCTGAGTTTCTCGCGGAGTTCAACCTTCCGGACAGTGTGACCGACCGGGTCGGACGGCCTCTGCGGGTCCACGGCTCAGGGGCGGCCACCGCACCCGCGCGCAGAGAGCGCCCGCGGACCGGTCACGACCGGCGTCCTGCCCGCCGCTCACCGGGGGCGCCCCGGTGAGCCGCCGTTCCGTCCTCCCCTCTCCGGAGCGCCGCAGCCGTACCGATCTCACCGTCACCGCGCTGATCGTCGTCGTGGTCCTGCTGGTCGTGGTAGGTACCTGGATGCTGTCCGACGCCCGCGGTACCGCGCACTCCACCGCGGCACCCGGTGACGCCGTGGCCCCTTCGACCTCCGGCACCGTTGCACCTCCGTCATCACTGACAGAGGTGTGGAGAGCCTCGACCGACTCCGGTGTCTCACCGGAACCGCTGACGTTGGACGGCGCAGTGGTGCTCACCGGTGCCGGGAGAGTCTCCGTCGTCGACGCCGCTGACGGACACGAGGTGTGGTCCTACTCACGGGACCGGGAACTGTGCGGTGTCTCCGGCGGCTGGTCCCGGGTGGTCGCGGTCTACCGTGGGCCCAAGGGGTGCGGCGAGGCCACGAGTTTCAGCGTAGGCACGGGCGTCTACGAGGACACCCGTTCAGCCCTCGCCGACTCCGACGTCCGCCTCTTCCGCTCCCTGGACCACATCGGGGTGCTCAGCAGTGACCGTGTGGAGCTGTGGAGGTCAGATCTTGTACGGACCGTGGAGGTCGGACACCAGGAGATCCCGGTCAACCCCGGAGACCAGCCGACCGACGGATGCACCTTCACCTCGTCACTGACACGTAAGGAGAATCTGGCCGTGGCGGTGCAGTGTCCGGACGACGCCGACGGTGAGCGCCGTGTCAGTCTTCTCGGCGCTGATCCGGAGGACTCCTCCGAGCCGGAGACGGTCCACGACTTCACGGTGCCGGCAGGTTCCGAGCTCGTCGCCGTCAGTCAGGACGCCGTGGTCATCTACGTCCCGGATGACGGATCGGGCAACCGTTTCCAGGTTCTGCGCACCGACGGGACGTACCGGGAGTATCCCACGGAGCCTGCCCCGGTACTGTCGCCGGAGGCGCGGGCGGCGTCCTCCGGCGGTGCTGTCGCCGGTACCGCGGAACCGTCCCTGTTCATCCCGCAGACGGCGGATCTCCCCCACCACATGACCTGGTTCGACGGAGAACGGGTCACAGCTTTCGGCCCCTCCGACCTGGCCCCGAAGTTCTCGGTGCCTGCCCTGGGCACCGGGGCTGCGATGGGAGGACGTCTTCTCCTGCCTGTCCGGGCAGGAGTGGCCGTGGTGGACTGGAGCGACGGACACATCGAGCGGGTGATACCCGTGGACCGTGGCGACTGGAGCGGTCCGGTGACGTTACGCGTCCAGGGGGAGACGGTCGTCGAACAGCGCGGCGACACCGTGGTCGGGCTCAGCGACCGCGGCTGACCCCCGGCCACGCCGCCTCTGTCGCGCGCCTTTCCTGTCACGGCCGCCGGAGCGAACCCGGGCCGGACACAGCCTCTCAGTCGCCGTAGCGGCGGGCCGCCCACTCCACGGCGGACGGGTTGAACAACAGTGCGAGACCCACCAGTCCCACCAGGACAGTGGGAACACCGAGCTCAGGACGCCCCGAGGTGAACATGTAGTAGGACACGAGCACGAGTATCATGCTGACCATCGCCACCGGCCCCCTGCCCCACCGTCTGCCGTCCTTGAGGAACCAACCGGCGACAGCGACCACCCCACCGAAGATGATGAACCACAGCGCTGTGCCGTAGCCGCTGATCTTCGCTCCCTCGTCGTGGAAGCCGTTGAGTTCCCGGACGATCATGACAACGGCCACCGCCAGGCCGACCGCCCCCTCGATGATTCCGAGCCATCCGGCGTAGCGGACGCTCGGCGGAAGGACGAGGGGACGGGATTCTCCGGCACTGTTCTGCTCTCGGCGGCCACGGGCACTCATGGTCACCGATCCTAGCGTCCGCGTCCCCGGTCCGGACGGAGCACGCCCCCGACGGACACGTCGACCTGTCGGACACGTCGGCCGGTAGGACAGGAGTCCAGGAGTCCACGAGCCCGCAATCGCGAACAGGTCGGTCTATTAGTCGAGCCTTACCCGAAGAACCAAATCGAACTACTGTGACATGCCCCACTCTTTTTCGCTCACCCCTAGCGGAGCCGTCGGTTCCGTGCCATTATCTATCTCGTAACAGCGAGAGGGCCTGCAGGTTACACACCGGTTAATCACCGGGGTCACGCTCCCTCCGCTATCCGGCGACAGCCGGGGTGACTTCCACAACCGCCCCCGCTTCGCTTCTCTTCCGTTCACACCCGACGACCCGGACCGGTCACTGTGTGGTCCGGGCGCGTTCATCCGCGCCCGGGGCCACCACCCTGTCCTGACTGCAGTTGTCCTGCATTTCCGCAGACACCGACTACCTTTCAAGGAGAAGATCATCATGGACTGGCGTCACCAGGCAATCTGTCGCAGCGAAGACCCCGAGCTTTTCTTCCCGGTCGGCAACTCCGGCCCTGCCCTCGCTCAGATCGCCAAAGCCAAGCTCGTCTGCAACAAGTGCCCCGTCACCCACGACTGCCTGGCCTGGGCGATCTCGTCCGGACAGGACGCCGGCGTGTGGGGCGGCATGAGTGAGGACGAGCGCCGCGCCCTCAAGCGCCGTAACAACCGCGGCCGCACCAGGACCCGCGCCACCGTCTGACAGGCACGGACTGCCGGGGAACAGCGCCAGCACCGGGGGGATTTCCACTCCGCTGACACGCCTCGGTAGACTGGCGAAGTTGCAAACCCCGAGATTGTTTTCGGGGAAACCCGTCGACATATCTGAGGAGTGACCATGAGCAAGCGTGGCCGTAAGCGTAAGGACCGTCGCAAGAAGGGCGCCAACCACGGTAAGCGCCCGAACGCCTGAGGCGACAGACAGGACGGAGGCCCGTCCGGAGAATTCAGATTCTCCGGACGGGCCTCCGGCGTCACCGGCTGCGGTACCTCCGCTCCACCGGTCCCCCGTCATTCCGGACCACTCCCGCCCAGTCTCAGCCGCGGTCGAAGTGCACCCGCCTGACGGACGCGGTCACCTCGGTCACCTCGGTCACCGTGGCGCTGTCCCCCGAACCGACTGTCCTCCGGACCGTGGTCGACCGCAGTGCGGTGACGATCCGGCCCCGTAGATCCTCCGGGGCCGAGTTGCAGCACCTGGCACGGAGCAGCTGACGGACCTGCTGTTCTATACCCAGCTGTTCCAGACACGTCGGACAGTTCTCGACATGTGCGGCCAACCGTGCCCGCAGGCTCTCGTCGCACCCGCCGTCCACGTACTCGTAGAGAACGTCAACGAGGTCGTCGCAGTCGGAGTGGAACTTCCTCTGGTTGTCAGTCATCGTCATCTCACGCTTTCGTCTTCGCTGCGGTCTTCTTCGCAGGTTCCGTCGAGTCCAGTCCGATACCCTGCTCCGCGGCGACATCCTTGAGGCGGGTGCGCAGCTGTCTGCGCCCGCGGTGCAGCCGGCTCATCACCGTCCCGATGGGGGTTCCCATGATTTCGGCGATCTCCTTGTACGGGAGGCCTTCGACATCCGCGTAGTACACGACCATGCGGTAGTCGTCGGAGAGTTCCATGAGGGCGTCACGGATCCTGTTGTCGGGGATGCGCTGCAGTGCCTCGATCTCGGCGGAACGCAGTCCCGTCGAATCGTGGGAAGCCACATCCGCCAGCTGCCAGTCGGTGACCTCCTCGTCGGAGGTTTCCCTGGGACGACGCTGGGCCTTGCGGTATTCGTTGATGTAGGTGTTCGTCAGGATCCGGTACATCCACGCCTTGAGGTTCGTCCCCGGACGGTAGGACCCGAAGGCCTGGTAGGCCTTCATGTAGGTGTCCTGGACCAGGTCCTGGGCGTCCGCAGGGTTCCGTGTCATACCGAGTGCGGCACCGTACAGCTGGTCCAGCAGGGGCAGCGCGTCCGCCTCAAAGCGGGCGAGCAGCTGCTCGTCGCTGTCGTCCGTGCGCTTCACGGTATTGCCCATGGCTCCTCTGCATCGTCGGCGGTCTGTGCCGTTCCACCGGAGTCAACGGTTCACGTGAACGGCCTTATTCCCCCATGATATCCCCGGGCCGGCCTCCGGCGACATCGCGGAGAAGCTCGGGGCCGTTCACCGAGACATCACCTACCCGACGGTCGACCTCCCTGGCCTGCAGTGCGGCAGTGTCCGGACCACCCGGAGGGGAGGACGCCAGCGCGCGCAGTGAGGGCCCGTCCCCGTCGAGCCAGTGCAGTGCCTCGCCCCCGTCCTGCCCCCCGGAGAGCAGCCGCGGCATCCGGTCGTGCAGCCAGGCCACCGGTTCGACCGACCGTGAGGTGACCACGGTCGACCGCAGGTTCCCCTCCCCGTCGGGCCGGACGAGCCCCGCCACCGTGAGGACGCCGTCCCCGACGACCAGGTACGGGGTCTTCGCCCCTGCTCCGTCCACGTACCACTCGTACCATCCGTCCATGACGACCAGGGCCGGTTCGGACCCGCGGAAGGACGCCTTGTCGAAGGCGGTCTCACCGCGGGCGTTGAACAGAACCCTGCCCGGACTCCACGGCGCCCGGTAGCCCCAGACAGCGGGTCCCAGCATGAGCTTTCCCCTGAACCTGCGGACGACGAGGATCCGGTGGGTCGGGGCAGTGTTCCAGCTGGGTCCGATGATATGCCCGCCGCCGCCGCCGGACGCTACCGGGTGCACCTGTTCGCCCAGTCGCGTCGTCAGGGCGGAGACCAGTGTCTCGGTGGAGCTGAACAGGACGTAACGGCCGCACATACCGGCCAAACTACGCGTCCTGCCCCGGTCTGTCCTGTGAACCGGACCTGTGCCCCGCACGGTCCCTGCCGGCATTCCCGCCGTGAGCCTCCGCCTGTGTCTCACCCGGCCGTGGCTCCACGGGCGGGGTCATGGAACACTGGAGACCATGAGTGCAACACCGTGGGCCGCACCTTTCGCCCCGTCCCCCGTCACCGCCACCGTGTCCGTCCCCGGTTCCAAGTCGATCACGAACCGTGCCCTGCTCCTTTCCGCACTCGCGGACGCACCCTCGGTGATCACCGGCGCCCTGCGCAGCAGGGACACCCTGCTGATGGCGGACGCCCTGCGCACTCTGGGGGCCACCGTCGTCAACGACGGGGACAATGTCATCGTCACCCCGGGCGAACTGCACGGCGGCGAGGTCCGGTGCGGGCTGGCCGGTACCGTGCTCAGGTTCCTCCCCGCGGTCGCCGCCCTGGCGCACGGAGAAGTGTGGTTCCAGGGCGACCGTGAGGCACGGTCGCGTCCCATGGGCACCACCCTGGCGTCGCTGAGGGCTCTGGGGGTCAAGATCATCGAATCCGGGGACGGAAGTTCACCGCTGCCGTTCGCGGTCGTGGGCGAAGGCAGGGTCCACGGCGGTGAAGTCCGGATCGACGCCTCGGAATCGTCACAGTTCGTCTCAGGGCTTCTTCTCGCCGCCCCACGCTTCGACGAGGGTGTCACCGTCGTCCATGTCGGCCCGGCCGTGCCGAGTCAGCCGCACATCGAGATGACCGTGGAGATGCTGCGGGAGGCCGGCGTGGAGGTGGACGTGAGCTTCAACAGGTGGACTGTCCGGCCCGGGCCCGTCCGGGGACGTCACTGGTCGGTGGAACCGGACCTGTCCAACGCTGCCCCGTTCCTCGCCGCGGCGGCGGTCACAGGCGGTGAGGTGCGGGTCCGCGACTGGCCGGTGACCACGACCCAGGCCGGTGACCAGTTCCGCACTGTCCTCGCCGACATGGGGGTGTCCGTGGAACATGAGACCCACACCGGCTGTCTCGTGGTCCGCGGTGACGAAGGTGGACGCCTCAACGGCATCACCTGGGACATGCACGACATCGGAGAGCTCACGCCCACCGTGGCCGCTCTCTGTGCGCTGGCACACGGTCGCAGCCACCTGTACGGGATCGCCCATCTGCGCGGACACGAGACCGACCGTCTGACTGCGCTGGAGAGCGAGCTGACGAACCTGGGATGCGGAGTGACCCAGACCGACGACGGCCTGGTCATCGACCCTGCACCGCTGCACGGAGGACTGTGGCACACCTACGCCGACCACAGGATGGCCACCGCCGGGGCGATCCTCGGGCTGGTCACTGAGGGGGTCAGGGTCGAGGACATCTCCACCACCAGCAAGACACTGCCGGACTTCGAACAGCGTTGGTCGCAGATGGTGGGGGTGTAGCGCCTGATGGCGAGACGGCGTTACGACGAATCTGACGTCAAGGTCCGTCCGGGCCGCGGGTCACGGCCCAGGACCAAAGACAGGCCCACCCACCGGGACGCCGAGACAGGCATGGTCGTGACGAAGGACCGCGGACGTTGGGGGGTGGTACTCGACGGCGCTGCACCGGACACTCCCCCCGCGATATGTATGCGTGCCCGCGAACTGGGACGCACCCCCGTCGTCGTCGGGGACAGGGTCGCCGTCGTCGGCGACACGTCGGGCCGTGACGGGACCCTTGCCCGTATCGTCCGCCTCGAGGAACGCAGGACCGTCCTCCGCCGTACCGCCGACGACACGGACCCCTACGAGCGGATCGTGGTCGCCAACGCCGACCAGCTTCTCATCGTCACTGCTGTGGCAGATCCCCCGCCACGTTCCGGATTCGTCGAACGGGCTCTCATCGCAGCGTACGCCGGGGGCCTCACCCCGGTGCTGTGTCTGACGAAATCGGATCTGGCCGACCCCTCGGACTTCGCCTCGGAGTTCACGGACCTGGACGTGAAAGTCATCGTCTGCGGGCGCGACGACCCCCTCGACCCCGTGGAGGAGGTGGTCCGTGGACATCTCACCGCTCTCATCGGGCACTCCGGCGTGGGAAAGTCCACGCTTGTCAACCGCCTCGTACCTGACGCGGACCGGGCCACCGGGGCCGTCTCCGGAGTCGGGAAAGGCCGGCACACCTCGACCCAGTCCGTGGTTCTGCGCCTGCCCGACCCCGCGGACACCGGAAAGCCCGGATGGATCGTCGACACCCCCGGCATCCGGAGCTTCGGCCTGGCCCACGTCGACCCGGACACGGTCATCGACGCATTCGAAGACCTGCGTGACGTCATCGCGGACTGTCCCCGCGGATGTTCCCACCTGGGTCCCCCGTCGGATCCGGAGTGCGCGCTCGACCGTCTGACCGGGGCCAGTGCCAGAAGGGTCACCGCGGTGAGGACACTGCTCGGGGCCCTGCGTTCGAACAACGACTGGGAGCTCTAGAGCAGTTCGACGAGGACGCCGAGTTCCCGGGCGTCGTACCAGCTCATCAGGTTGTCCTCACAGTCGCCGAGCGTGATCTCGGCGTCCTCGTCCCCCAGGTCGGCTGCGTCGACGACCTCCACGGCAGCAGCGGTCGCCGCCTCATTGCCGCTGTCGTCGACATGGACCGCCGCCAACTGGCCGACCTCCAGTTCCGCGGGTGACAGCTCGACAACCGCATCCCCCTTCTCCGGCGCGGGCGTGACCGACTCCGCGGGCAGGTCCGCCGACACAACCACGCGCCGGTGGGGGAACTTCTCCTCACCCCCCGCGCTGAGCAGCCGGAGGGACGCCCGGGAAGCCTCGAGGAAAGCGTGGTACTCGATCTCCTCGTCATCGCCGGCGGTGAAGAACTCCCGCAGCGCCGGGGTCAGTGCGAAACCCACCCCGGAGGGAACGGCGATCTTTCCGTCCCGGGCGAGATCTCCGAGCATGCTGAAGGTGGCGGGAAGATACACCCGGACAGTTCCCTGCTGCTCAGACATGGTCAGAAGTTCCCTTCCAGTCCGAGCAGACCGGTGATCTCCACGATCGCGCGGTCGAACTGCTGGTAGTAGACGCCGATGAGTCCGGCCTCCACGGCGCCCTTGATGTTGAGGATGGAATCGTCGATGAGGATGCAGTCGTTGACCGGGACGTCGAGGCGGTCCGCGGTGATCCGGAAGATACCGGGATCCGGCTTGTCCACCCCGACCTCCCCGGAGAGGACGACGGTGTCCACGTATCCGGCCTCCTGCCAGCTGCGGATCGGGTCCGCAGCCGGACCTCCCGGATCATTGGAGAGAATTGCCGTGCCGTAGCCGGCCTCCTTCGCGGCGGTGAGGACCTTGCGCCATCGCCGGCGGTCCTCCTCCGCGCCGTCAAGGACGCCACAGTAGTCCACAATCAGTGCTCGCATACCCCGTATTGTGCCACGCCCCCTCCCCTTCCCGCCGTCCGCGGTCTAGGATGTGGCGCATGGGGATTTCGGGGAGGACCTCTGCTGCCGTCACGTACGGCACGGGGGACAGACAGGGGACGGCGGACGCGGGGGACGCCGACGGGCTTTACGGAGACGTCAACGGGTCGGGTGCCTGTACCGCACCGGTTCCGGGCAAGGTGTACCTGCGCCGTCCTGCAGGAGGGGCGGCGGCACACAGGGGATCCGGCGACAGTTCCGGCACACCCGGTGACGTGACGGCGGCAGTGTCCGGGCAGGAAGCGCCCGGGCAGGAAGCTGTCACGAGCGCCCCCTCTCCCGGCAGGGACGTCACCGGGGTGCTGTCCAGCCCCGGCCCCGAGGCCCGTGAGGCCGTCACCAGGGAGATTGCACGGTTGCTGCAGTGCTGGCTGGAGGCCTATGACGGACGTCGTCCGGTCAGTGTACTGCGGCGCGGACCCTACTCGCCGGCTGTCATCGACGAGCTCCGGAACCGGATCAGACTGGACATCGACCACCGGCAGGGGGTCGCCTCCCAGCTGCTGCGTGTGAGTCTTCCCCCCTCACACCGGCGCAGGGTGTCGTTCACCGCGAGTGCCGCAGTGGACGGCCGTGTCCGTGCCGTTGTGGGTCACCTGGCCCGTCACCGGTCAAAGTGGCGGGTGGAGGGCGTCACCCTGGTATGAACCCGTACACCCGCGAAGGGTGGCGGACCTGTCCCACAGTGGACCGGTGGAGTACAGGCAGAGAACCGGATCCGGGATTCCCGGTTCCTATCTCGGTCCCGGAATCTCAGGCCGGTGCGGCCCCGGAGGTCGCGGCGTCCGCACTGTTCTTCTCCGCGTTCGCCTGGTACTGGCGACGGATGAGGAACAGCTGACGCACCGTCTCCTCCTTGATGCCGTCATTCATCCTGCGGAACATGTCCCCGCCTTCACGCTGGTACTCGACCAGCGGATCGCGCTGCGCCATTGCCCGCAGTCCGATGCCCTCCTTGAGATAGTCCATCTCATAGAGGTGCTCGCGCCACTTCTGGTCGACGACGTTGAGGAGGACGCCGCGTTCCAGCTGACGCATCTGGTCGTCCCCGCCGATCGCTGCGACCGCCTGCTCAAGTTCGTCGTACTGGGCGTGGGCGTCGTCCTGGAGTGCCTGGAGCAGCTGTGAGGCGGACAGTTCTCCCGGCTTGCCGTACTCGGAGCCGTCGATGAGGTCCTGGGCGACCACCCCCGGCCCGTACAGTGCCTCGAGAGCCTTCCACAGCTCGTCGAGATCCCACTCCTCCACATAGCCTTCGGCAGTCGCACCGTCGACGTAGGCGGCGATGGTGTCGTCGAGCATGTTGCGGATGTTCTGCTCGACGTTCTCACCTTCAAGAATCTGCCGGCGTTCGCCGTAGATCACCTTGCGCTGTTCGTTGAGGACCTCGTCGTACTTGAGCACGTTCTTGCGCATCTCGAAGTTGGAGTTCTCCACCTGGGCCTGGGCCCCCTTGATGGCGTTGGAGACCATCTTCGAGTCGATGGGCATGTCGTCGGGGACGTTGAGGCGGGTCATCAGCGCCTCCATCGTCTGTCCGACGAACCTTGTCATCAGGTCGTCACGCATGGACAGGTAGAACCGGGTCTCCCCCGGGTCGCCCTGGCGCGCGGACCTGCCACGGAGCTGGTTGTCGATGCGGCGGGATTCGTGACGTTCCGTACCGAGGACGTAGAGCCCGCCGACCTCGCGGACCTTCTCCGCCTCCTCCTCGGAACGTGCACGGGCCTTGACAATCTCCTCGTCCCAGGCGGCCTCATATGCCTCCGGGTCCTCGACCGGGTCCAGCCCGCGCTCGCGGAGAGTGATGTCACAGATGATGTCCGGGTTTCCGCCGAGGACGATGTCGGTGCCGCGCCCTGCCATGTTGGTGGCCACCGTCACCGCACCGAGGCGACCCGCCTGGGCGATGATCTCGGCCTCCTGGGAGTGGAACTTCGCGTTGAGGACGCTGTGCCGGATGTGACGGCGCTGCAGCAGCTGGGACAGGTACTCCGACCGCTCCACCGAGGTGGTGCCGACCAGGACAGGCTGGCCCTTCTCCACCCGCTCGGCGATGTCCTCAGCGACTGCGGCGAACTTCGCCTCCTGGGTCTTGTAGACGAGGTCGACGTCGTCCGTCCGCTGGTTCGGCCTGTTGGTCGGGATCTGCGCGACATCGAGCTTGTAGATCGACTTGAGCTCGGCCGCCTCGGTTTCGGCGGTGCCGGTCATCCCGGAGAGCTTGTCGTAGAGGCGGAAGTAGTTCTGCAGGGTGATCGTCGCGAGAGTCTGGTTCTCGTTCTTGATCTCGACGTTCTCTTTCGCCTCGATCGCCTGGTGCATACCCTCGTTGTATCGGCGCCCCTCCAGGATGCGTCCGGTGAACTCGTCGACGATGAGCACCTCACCGTTGCGGACGATGTAGTCCTTGTCCCGGGTGAACAGTTCCTTGGCCTTGATGGCGTTGTTCAGGTAGCTGACGAGCTGCGAATGCTCCGGAGAGTAGAGGTTGTCGATGCCGAGCTGGTCCTCGACGAACTCCACCCCCTCCTCGCGGACGCCGATGGTCTTCTTGCGCCGGTCGACCTCGTAGTGGATGTCCAGCTGCATCTTCGGCACGATGCGGGCGAAGGCGGTGAACCACTGCGAGGACCCTCCGACGGGTCCGGAGATGATCAGCGGGGTACGCGCCTCGTCGATGAGGATGGAGTCCACCTCGTCGACGACAGCGTAGTTGTGACCGCGCTGGACCAGGTCGTCCAGGGAGTGCGCCATGTTGTCACGCAGGTAGTCGAACCCGAACTCGTTGTTCGTCCCGTAGGTGATGTCGGCGTTGTAGGCGTCCCTCCGCTCAGCGGGTCGCTTGCCCGCGAGGATGACGTCCGTGCCCAGCCCGAGGAACCGGTGCACACGGCCCATCCACTCAGAGTCCCTCTTCGCAAGGTAGTCGTTGACGGTGACGACATGTACGCCCTTGCCCGCCAGAGCGTTGAGGTAGGCCGGCAGGACACAGGTCAGGGTCTTGCCCTCACCGGTCTTCATCTCTGCGACATAGCCCCAGTGCAGCGCGGCGCCACCCATGATCTGGACCTTGTAGTGCTTCTGACCGAGCACACGCCAGGACGCCTCGCGTGCAGTGGCGAAGGCGTCGAGCAGGATGTCGTCCAGGGTCTCCCCGGACTCGAGCCGCTCCTTGAGTTCCCCCGTCTTCGCCTGCAGCTCGGAATCACTGAGAGAGGAGTACTCCTCCTCCTTGGCGATGACCTGGTCGGCGACGGCTGCCAGTCGTTTGACGGCCCGTCCTTCACCGAGTCGGAGAATCTTCGAAAGTCCTAGCACGTGCTGCCTGTCCTTCTGCTGTTGCCGGTCGCGCATGGATGCGCATGGTCGAGCGTGATCGAACCCCCAGTATACCGGTCCGGACCCCGTCCCGGACGTACCGTGTCCCCCTTCACACCGCCCTCACAGGCGGACCGCCCCCGCGTGGGCCTGTGGCCGGCCGGCCACAGGCCCGACGCAGAACCGAGGTCACGTCAGAGGTGCAGGCACCCCGGCCGACCGTACAGGCCCGGCACCGCACGGTGCCGTCCCGTAACTGTCTCCGGGGACTCCCCGCCGCGTACCTGTCACTCAGCCCCCGGAACCACCGGAGCCTTCAGTGCGATCAGGCCGTAGTCGTAGGCACGGCGACGGTAGACCACCGAAGGCCTCCCGGTCTCCTCGTTGACGAAGAGGAAGAAGTCGTGACCGACCAGTTCCATTTCGCTGAGTGCCTCGTCAACGCTCATCGGGGTAGCGGGGTGTTCCTTCTTGCGGACCACCTGACCGGGAAGGAAACGGTCGGCGTACGGGTCCACGTCGAAGGGCCCGGGGGTCTCCTCCGGCGCTTCCGTCTCCCTCACCAGGTCAGCGGTCGCCTCCCCGACAGACACGGGTGCACGGTGACCGGACCGGGAGATGCGGCGCCGCGCCTTGACCTTGCGCAGGGACCGCTCCATCTTCGCGACGGCCGCCTCCAGCGCAGCGTAGAAGGAATCCTCCTTCGCCTCGGCACGGGCGATGTGACCCTTACCGGTGGCGGTGATCTGGATCCTGTCGGACTCGTCCGACCGGCGCGGGTTCCGCTCATGCTGGAGCTCGACATGGAAGTAGGTCAGGGTCGGGTCGAGCCTCTCGACCTTCGCGAGCTTCGCGTTCACCCGGTCCGCGAAATGCTCGGGAATCTCCACGTTGCGGCCGGTGATCTCAACCTGGGTCTCCGGGGCGACAACGCCCTCGTCTGCGGTGGTCTGCTCGTTGACAGCCATGCTCAACCTCCCGATTTCCGAGGTCACCGGGGCCACGGCCGGATGCCCTGGCGTCCCGTGAAGTGGTGACCTTCCTGTACCGCCACCATACCTGGAGACCCCCACGTCCGGCTGTCCCGCGGTGCCCGGTTCCACCCGGCCGACACCCCTGTGACACCCGGAAAGCGCGCTTCAACATCCTGCGACACCCGCTCAACGGCTGACCAGGCACCCCTGCATCACCCGCGTCCCGGTCACAGTGCCCTCACGCCTGCGCCACGACCACCCCCACGCGGGGGAATACCCCGTAAGTGGCCAGAGCCAGACTGAACGTTGTGAGTGTCGCACCGGTCGTGCAGACATCGTCGACGACGCAGGCGACCGCCCCCGGCGTCCGCAGGATTCTCAGCACCTCCGTCACCCCCTCCCGGCGGAGCCTCACCGCCCGCGACATGTTGACCGCCCGTGTCGCCCGCCCCAGCCCCACCGAGTCCGGAGTGCCCTCCTCCAGACAGGCGACGGGGCAGCACACCGCCGCGCCCCCGAGACCCGCCGCCGCCACCTGCGCCGCCCGCTCGACCACGCAGCCTCCCCTGGCCCGCGCCGCCGACGGGCGTGTCGGTGCCGGCAACAGCACCACCGGGGCCAGCCTCGGGTCCGGAACTTCCCCGAGACCCGCCAGATGCCTCACCACCCCCGCGAACACCTCGCCCATCACCGTCACAGCGTCCGGACGGTGGTGGTCCTTGGCCGCCAGCACCACGGCCCGGTGCGCGCCACCGTAGGGGCCGGCGGCGACGACGGGAAGCACACCGGCCGCACCGGTCCGCTCAGGGAGTCGGCGCAGCTCCACCGCACAGTCCCTGCACAGGCCCGCCCCGCCGGACACCTCCGTCACCTCCGTCCGGGCGCAGGCGGGACAGTCCACCCGCCACACCAGTGAGGCGGCGTCCCTGAGCACCTTGTCGGCGAACTCCGTCACCGCTGCAGCGCGGCGTCCCGCCCGTCCACTCCACCGCATCCGGCCCCTCCCCTGCGTCCCCACGCCAGCTGTCCACTCTCACCGTACCGTGACCGGTACCGCCCGTGCCCCCTGCAGTGCGGGAACCTCACGCCAGAAGTCGTCCGTCGAATCGTTCTCCCCGAACCCCGCCGACCCGTAGTCGATCTGCAGCAGGGCACGGCTGTCAAGGATGTACTCGGTCACCCCCGTCGACGCCACAGCCACCACCGGCGCGGTGACATTGCGTGAGGTCAGCTGGGTCTGCTGGGAGCCGTCGACGGCGACGACCCAGACCGGGGTGTCGTTCGTCCGGGTTCCGACCAGCAGGGCACCGTCAGGACGCCACCCCACCGAAACCGCGGTGTCCCCCAGATTCGGCGCCACCGCAACCGGGGTTCCCAGGCGCGGTCCGGAGGAGTCCTGGGACGCCCCCGTGTTCTCGAGGACACTGACGTACAGACGACCGTTGACGATCAGCGCCGCCCTGGTCCCGTCCCTGGACACGGTGAACTCACTGATCATCGGCCGGTCCAGACCCAGTGACCCCAGCTCCCGCGAATCCACGTTCACCTCTGTCATGCCGCCGGACGCCGCTCTCGCCCACCTCAGGACGCGGGTCCCGTCAGCCACCGCGAACAGTGTCTGCCCACCGGCCGTCCACGACGGGCGGGACAGTTGACCGGCGGTGTGGACAGTCACCGGAGACTCCGTCGGCTCACCGACAAGCAGGCGACGTTCCTCGTCACCACGACCGCTCACCGCAGCCACCATCCCCTCGGACGAGAACGCCGCCGATTCGAGCTGCCCCGACGACGTCCAGCCGTCGACGGTCGACGCACCGCTGTCACCGACCTCCACCAGAGCACCGTCGCGCAGGGCGCGCAGAGGCTGCGCCGGCATGGCGTGGGGGTCGAACTCTCTGACGTCGTCGACAGTCCAGGACTCCCGGGGCGTCTCCCTGCCACCGGGATCCGCGCCCGGCCCTGAACCGGACCCCCGGGTGGAGACCGGCGCCCCGTCAGCGAGAATCCGGTAGGGTCCCCGCACATCAGAACTGGCGAGCGTCCAGATGATCTGGGCGGACAGGGCCCGCAGTTCGTCGGCGGAGGTACCCGCGAGCCCGGAAAGGTCCACGGTGAAACTGCCGTTGTCCTCGGAGCGTGCCTGGACGACCACATCCGACGGCAAGGCGCTGACCACCCCGTCCGCGAGACTGTCACGGGGACCCGCCGCCAGCAGGGACATCAGCGAGGTACCCACATTGTCCTGCCTCGAATAGGTCCACCGACGGTCAGGGACAAGATAGCGGCGGGTCGGGTCGAGGAAGTAGACGTCCCGGGGCTGGTACGTCGACGTGAAGTCGTTGCGGTCCATGATCACACCGGACGGAAGTCTGTCTATCCGCCAGTTGCCGTCGACGAGCACCATGTCGATCGTGTTCTCGTAGGACCGGTACCCGGGCTGGTAGGTGCCGCCCGTACCGAGCGTCCCCGTCACAGTTCCCCGGACCGTGTACGTCAGCCGGTTGCCGGAGGCCGTGCCGTCGGCATTGAGGTCGATCCTGTCGAGGACGAGGGTGCCCGTGGCGTCCTGCCACTGCCCGTCCGCCTCAGAGGTGAGGAAGGCACGGGCTGCCTGGTGGTTGTTCAGTGGGTGGGCGGACGCCGAGAAGAACGACCGCAACAGAAGGTCGGGGGCCTGTCCCGCCTGGGGTGACGGCACGTTGTCCAGACTCGGCGACGCGGCATAGGTGCTCACCACCTCAGGGGTCGAACTGCCCGGAATCGACGCACACCCCGCCGCAGCGAACAGTGCCACCGCCGCCAGAGCCCCCGTCACTGCTCTGCGGGACCTCGGTACGCGCCGGACGTACCGCTCGTCGACAGCCCCGGGGACCCCGGCCTGCAGCGCCGGCCCTGCGGAATCCGCGGCCCGCACCTGACGGCTAACGTCGGTCATCGTCGTCCTCCGGCCGGTAGTCGTCCATGTCCGCCGCCTCCTCAAGCGCCCGACGCACCTCTTCCTCGGTGAACCCCTCGAAACCGGGGTGGCCTCCCGGAGCCCCGTCCAGGTTGAACCCCGGCAGGTCGGTCGTCCCTTCCAGTGATTCCATGGCCTCCTCCAGCACTGTGTCGTCAATCTGTCCGGAGTGCACCGTCGAGCCTCCGCTATCCCCTGCCTCGGCCGGCTCAGCAGCGGCCGGCTCAGCAGCAGCCGGCTCAGCGGCGGCCGGGCCGTCGGGCACTCCCCCGCCGTCCCTGTCGACCAGATCGTCCGCGGGACCGGGACCTGCTCCGACGGTGTCTGACCCTGCCGAAACGTCCTCGACACCCTGGGCCGGACCAGCTGCTGCCGCCGGGACCGCCGCGGAGACCGGGACGGTGTCGACCTCCAGGGGCAGCGGAGAGGTGCGCACCTCCTCGCCGGGGACCAGAGGCAGGGTGAGCCGGAAACAGGCTCCGACACCAGGCTCGCCGGTAGCCTCCAGGCGTCCTCCGTGGAGCTGGGCGTCCTCCTTGGCGATCGCCAGACCCAGACCCGTTCCCCCGGTCCGCCGCTCCCGCGACGGATCCGCCCTCCAGAACCGGTTGAACACCAGTTCCGCCTCCCCCGGCTTCAGCCCCACCCCGTGGTCCACCACCGTCACCGCCAGGGAACCGTCACCGGTCCTCATGGTCACGTCAACCGGCCGGCCCTCGCTGTGGTCGATGGCATTGGCCAGCAGATTTCGCAGAATACGCTCCACCCGGCGGGAATCCACCGGCACATTCACCGGCTCCTCAGGAAGATCCAGGTTGATTGTGCAGCCCACTTCCTCGGCAATGGCGCGCACCTGTTCCAGGGTGGACTTCACCACCCCCCGGACGTCGACGGTCTCCAGGGAAAGATTGGCGACCCCGGCGTCATGACGCGAAATCTCCAGCAGATCCCCGAGCAGCATCTCGAACCGGTCCAGCTCCGAGATCATCAGCTCCGAGGCCCGGCGGGTCATCGGGTCAAGGTCCCCGGCACTGTCGTGGATGAGGTCCGCCGCCATCCTCACCGTGGTCAGGGGAGTCCTCAGCTCGTGCGACACATCCGAGGTGAACTGCTGCTGCAGGGAGCCGAAATCCTCCAGCTGTCGGATCTGGTGGGAGAGATTCTCAGCCATCTCGTTGAAACTCATCGCCAGCCGCGCCACCTCGTCCTGACCGTCGACGGCCATACGCTCCCGCAGATGCCCCGCCGCGAACCTCTCCGCGATACGTGAGGCGGTGCGCACAGGGACGGTGAGCTGCTGGGAGAACACCCAGGCTATGACGACCAGGAGCACCATCAGCGCCACCGCGCCGGCGAACAGCAGACCCCGCATCAGACCCAGGGTCGACTCCTCGTTGTCGAGGGGAAGCACCAGGTAGAGCTCCAGCCCCTGGATGTCCGAGGAGACCGGACTGCCGATGATCAGCGCCTTGTACTTCCCCGACGCCCGTTCCACCGTCGCGTACTGGTCCGCTACACGCCCCTGCCTGACGAATGTGCGCAAACTCTCGGGAATCTGCTGCTGCTCCGGACTGGAGACGTCCCTGCCGTTGATGTCCGGGGCAATGACCACCGGCTCGAAGACAGTGCTCGACCCTCCCGATGATTCGTCGGTGCCGCTGATCCTCTCGGTCAGCGCCGCCCGGGCCGCATTGATCCTCAGCTGGAGGGAGTTCGAGGTGTCCGAGGAACGGATCTGCTCCTCCACAGTCGCCCGGGAGCTGTCGATCGCGGCGACGGCGACGTCATGCTTCTCGTCCAGCAGCTGCTGGCTGACGAAACTGGTCAGGACGAAACCCAGGGTCATGATGACCACCAGGGAGGACAGGAACACACTGCCGATGACGCGCACCTGGCTGGAGGTCCGCCACCGCTGTGCCAGTACCTGCCTGCTGCGGTGGAGAAAGGTCCTCGGCTGCCTCAGCAGCAGACGGACAATGTCCCGGTAGCCCACCCCCTCGAGCTCACCGCGCGGAACCGTCCGGGGGTCCTCCTCAGGCACGGGCGGGGTTCCCGGTGGGAGGGACGCCCCGTGACCGGTGGTTCCACGTTCGGCACGGGAGGTGCCGCGGCCCCGGGAGAACGGCAGTATCGAGCGGCCGAGCGCACGCCGGACATGGTGCACCGGAGGGTCCGTGACCCCCTCGGTGCCCCTGTCATCCCGACCTTCACCTGCGCCGGGGGGAAGACTGCTCACTGGCGCCCGGCCCTCACTCACCTGTCTTGTAGCCCACACCACGCACAGTCTGGATGATCGTGGGATTGTCGGGGTCCTTCTCCACCTTGGACCGCAGCCTCTGGATGTGGACGTTCACGAGCCGCGTGTCACTGTTCTTACGGTAGCCCCACACCCGCTCGAGCAGCTCCTCACGGGAGAACACCTGACGGGGGCGGGAGGCCAGCGTCGCCAGAAGCTCGAACTCGATGGGCGTCAGGGGAATGACCACCCCGTCACGTGTCACCTGGTGGCCGCCGAAGTCGATGACCACGTCACCCACCCGGGCGCTCTCCGGGACATCCTCGGTGGACCGGCGCAGCCTCGCCCGCACCCTGGCGACAAGTTCCTTGGGCTTGAAAGGCTTCGGGACATAGTCGTCCGCCCCGGACTCCAGGCCGAGCACCACGTCGACCGTGTCAGTCTTGGCGGTCAGCATGACGATCGGGACAGCGGAGAAGTCACGGACCGCACGGCACACGTCCACACCGTTCATCCCGGGGAGCATGAGATCCAGCAGGATGAGGTCCGGGTGCCGGGTACGGGCGGCCTCGACAGCCTCTGCTCCGTCGCCGACAGTGACCGTCTCGAACCCTTCCCCCTGAAGGACCATGGTCAGCATCTCGGAGATCGCGGGGTCGTCGTCGACGACAAGAATCTTGGCAGCCATGGTCAACAGTCTGTCACACCCGAGGTCTCCGGGGGACTGCCAGGTCACATGCCGGCACTACCTCCCGCGTACGGCGGACTACCGGTCTCAGTCCTCCGCCACCGCGTCGGCGAGCTCGACGATCCGGGCGTCGAGGGACGCCCGGTCGCCGCTGTTGTCCAGCACCAGCCACGGGGAACCCCACTCTGCGGCGGCCAGGTCACGGTAGGCGGTGAGTGTCCGGGACTGCAGCCCCCCGTCGGCCTCATAGGCGTCCATGCTCCTGGAGGCGTCCCGGGAGGCACGGTCGGCGACCCTGACCGCTGTCACAGAGTCCGGAACATCGACGAGGATCTGCAGGTCGGGGACGGGGACGCCCAGCTCACGGAATTCGAGGTCCTCGACCCAGGCGACAACCTCGGAACTCGCGCCACCGGATGTGGCGTCCTGCGACAGGCGCGCCGCAGAATATGCCGCATTCGAGGCGACCCAACGGTCCAGCAGGACCACGTAACCGTCCCGGTCGAATCCTGCGAGCTCCTCGGCGACCTCCGCCCGGTCGAGTGCGAACAGTGTCGCCATGCCGTAGGCGGAGTCGACGAGGTCCCCCATGCCACCGTGCAGCGCCGCAGAGGCGAGACGGGCGTGGACCGAAGTCTCGTAACGGGGGAAGGCGAGACGGGCGACGGGGACCTCCCGGGCGATCAGTTCTGTTTCCAGGGCGGTGACGACGGTGTTCTTGCCGGCGCCGTCGATACCTTCAAAGGCGATGATCACGGTGACCGGACCCCGGCCTAGTAACGGTAGTGCTCGGGCTTGTACGGGCCCTCGACATCGACACCGATGTACTCGGCCTGTTCCTTGGTCAGCTTCGTGAGCCTGCCGCCGAGTGCCTCCACATGGATCCGGGCGACTTTCTCGTCAAGGATCTTGGGCAGGCGGTACACCTTGTTCTCGTAGCGGTCACCGTTGGTGAACAGCTCGATCTGCGCGATGGTCTGGTCGGCGAAGGAGTTGGACATCACGAAACTCGGGTGGCCGGTCGCGTTGCCGAGATTGAGCAGACGGCCCTCGGAGAGCACGACAATGCTCAGCGGGTCCCCGTTGACGTCAGGGAAGGTGAATTCGTCAATCTGGGGTTTGATGTTGACCCGGGTCACGTCCGGACGGTGGTTGAGTGAGGCCATGTCGATCTCATTGTCGAAGTGGCCGATATTGCCCAGGACAGCGTGGTTCTTCATGTGCTGCATCTGCTCGAAGGAGATGATCCCGAGGTTGCCGGTCGAGGTGATGACGATGTCCGCCTCCCCGATGGCGTCGTCGACGGTGACCACGGGGAAACCGTCCATCAGCGCCTGAAGGGCGTTGATCGGGTCAGCCTCGGTGACCTTCACCCGGGCCCCCTGGCCCTTGAGGGCCTCAGCGACGCCCTTGCCGACGTCACCGTAGCCGCACACGAGAGCCGCTTTGCCACCGATCAGCATGTCCGTACCACGGTTGATGCCGTCGATGACGGAGTGACGGGTGCCGTAACGGTTGTCGAACTTGGACTTTGTCACGGCGTCATTCACGTTCATGGCCGGGAACGGCAGTGTTCCCTGGTCGGCAAAGTGGTACAGGCGGTGGACGCCGGTGGTGGTCTCTTCGGTGACCCCCTTCACCGACTCCGCCGCACGGGTCCACCGGGTGGCGTCCCTGCCGTACACCCTGGCGAGCATCCGCAGGAAGGCCTGGTACTCGTCGGAATCCTCGGAGGTGGGCTCCGGGACCAGGCCGTTGCCCTCGAACTGTGATCCGGTGATCACGGCGTTGGTGGCGTCCCCTCCGTCGTCGAGGATCATGTTGGGCAGACGGTCACCCCAGTCGAAGACCTGCTCCAGGCACCACCAGTACTCGTCGAGGGTCTCGCCCTTCCACGCGAACACCGGTGCACCCTGCGGATCCTCCGGGGTCCCGGCACCGACCACCACAGCTGCGGCAGCCTCGTCCTGGGTGGAGAAGATGTTGCAGGACGCCCAGCGGACCTCGGCACCGAGTGCGGTGAGGGTCTCGATGAGCACCGCCGTCTGCACGGTCATGTGGATCGAACCCGCGATGCGGGCCCCCGCGAGCGGCTGTTCCTGCGCATACTCGCGCCGCAGCTCCATCAGGCCCGGCATCTCGTACTCTGCGAGCCGGATCTGGTGGCGGCCGAACTCTGCGAGACTGAGGTCCCTGACCTTGTACTGCAGATCTCCGGCACTGTCGACAGTGAGGTCGGCTACCGGATCGAAGGTCAGGTCGGCGGGAATTCCGACGGAGGAATCGGCCATGGGTGAGTACTCCTTCTCGTGGCAGGCAGTGTCCACTGCCGTACGGGGGGTGGTCAGGAATCGAAACCGGAGAATTACCGGGAAACCCAGTCAAGACTACCGCGGCCCCGGACGGGGGACTCAGGCACCGGTCACCCCAACGCCTCCACCGAGGTCTCGAGACCGTCGGGGGCACCGTCCCCAAGAGTTTCGAGATGCCGGTCGAGCAGCTGCAGCGCGACTTCCCGGAGTTCGTCGGGGCATTCCCCGATCCAGGAGCGCACCAGTGGATGGTCGTCCGCGACCTCGGCGGCGGTGAAGGGTGCCCCGCACCAGATGGAGGCGACGGTCGCCGCGCACAACCCGGTCATGTGGTCGGCGTCCCCGGGTTCGGCATGGTTGAGCGCGACAGTGCACGCGTCCTCCAGCGCCCGGACCAGGTCAGCTCCGTCCAGTTCATCGCATTCGGCGAGGAACTCCGCGCTGTTCTCGTCGGCGAACACGGCCTCGTCCCAGCTGCTCATCGCCACCCACCTTCCTGTGCTCGTACTTTCCGCTCATGCTGTCCCGGCGGGTCCCCGGTCTGCTGTCACTGACCCGGTGGCGTGTCCCGGAGGGGTTTGCCCGCCCCACATTACCGCGCAGGCGACCGTACAACCGGACCGCACAACCGGACCACCCGACCGACCGCGCAGACGCACAGACACTGTCGCCCGGACACCTCAGCGGCGGCGGGGGGACCCTGCCCGTCGCGGGACACCGCTCCGGTGTCCCGCGAATCTGTCTGAAACATATGCCTGTCAGTACAGGAACAGAATAATTCACCTTCATCACAGTGAGAACCGTGGGACGGGTTCATGCGTTCCGCGCCGGTCGTGGTACGGTGGGCAATATCGTGACCATTCTGTTACCTTTCTCTCCACTGAACACCTCCCCAACTCCCTGACAGGTTCCGGCACCCGGTGCCCGGCGTCCTCTGCCTCTCCCCGGACCGCCACCTGGACAATCTGCACCCCTCACCACCACCCCTGCAACTCACCGCAGGACAGTTGTACACGGACACAACCCCGTGGCGGCCCCGAAAGGAGCGTGACCGAGGACCATGTCGAATCATCCGCAGTCCCCGGACGGCAGGTACTCCCTGACCCCCGAAACCCCCGACGGTCACGGTACCGGCGATGCCACCGGTGCCACCACCGCGCACCACGAGGAGCTGCTGCGTACAGAAGCCCTCGCCGCGCGGCGGGGCAACCGACTGGTGGCGAGATTCGCCGTCGTGGGACTCGTGGCCGCCGTCATCGTCGGGGTCGTCACCTGGCGCAACAGCGTGTCCGGCAGTGAGGTCGTCCAACGCAGGGAAGTCGTGGACGCGTCCACAGGAACCGGAATGCCCACCCGGGAGTCGCGCACCACCACCGCTCCCAGGCCCAGCGGCACACCTGATCCCGTCATCGCCCTGCCCGGCCCCTCGGGAGGAGGTGTGGTCCCGCTGAGCGAGGACCCCTACCTGCCGCCCAACGCCTGGAACGGCGGGCAGACACTGGCCCCGGCCTACCCCGGAGACTCCGGCAGCTCTCCCGGTGGCACAGGTACAGCTCCGGGACGCGGGGACGGCGGCACCGGAGGCCGTGGGGACGACGCCGACACCGGACGTGACAACCCCGACGGCGACGGTGGTGACGGTGTCCCGGGCCTGTGGCCGACCGACCCGGACACGGGTCTGCCCTCCCTGCCCGGATTCCCGACGGGCCTCCCGGTTCTGCCCTCTACCCCGGGAAGCTCCGGGACGCCGACCTCCACCGACGGGGCCGGAGGCGGGTCGGACAACAGTACCTCTCCACAGCCCACTGAGTCTGCCGAGCCGTCTGAGTCCCCTGAGACCGGTATCCCCGAAATCACGGGCAGTGCTGCCGCTTCCACGACCGCCGGTGCACCTGCAGAGACGGGCACTGCCACGGACCAGCAGGAACCTCAGTCCCGGGAACCCTGACCTCAGAGATACCCCCGGCCTGTCTCCGGTCCGGACGGATCAGCCGGCGGTGGCGACGAATCCCCGGCCGGACGAGGCCACCTGCACAGTTCCCGCTCCGGCGGGAACCCACACCGCCTGACCCGGCCGCAGCGCCTCGGACCTCTCCCCCGTCGGCGACTGCCACGACACGTCGGTGTCACCCGCGACACCCAGGACCACTGCGGGCCCGTCGACCGTCACCGGGGTCGTCCCCCTGATCTCACGGAGACCGAAATCTGACACCGGTACCGAGAACCGGCCCGAACTGTCCCGTGGACACACGGGGTCAGCCACCGGGCTGAAGTCCATCACCCGCATCAGTTCGGGAACGTCGATGTGTTTTGTCGTCAGCCCGCCGCGCAGAACATTGTCGGAGTTCGCCATGATCTCCACTCCGGTTCCGCGGACGTAGGCGTGCAACTGGCCCGCAGACAGGAAGATCGCCTGCCCCGGCTGCAGGACCACATGGTTGAGCAGAAGCGAGATCAGGACACCGGAGTCACCCGGGTACTGATCCGCCAGCTCCACCGCCACCGAGGCCGGGCCCCGCATCCAGTCCCGGTCCGGGGTCCCGCCGGTCTCTGCGAGAAGGCCTCTGCACCGTTCGGCGACTGCCTTCACCAGCTGCTTCTTGGTGGCGGAGGGGAGACTGATCCAGGTCGTGACCAGTGCACGGAGGTCCTCGTCGTCACTTCCGGAGCCGAGCAGCGACGTCGTCCACGCCAGCTCCGGCACGGCCAGATGGTCCAGCAGTTCCCTGGTCAGGTGCAGAGGACGGAATCCTGCCAGCGCCTCGAAGGGAGTGAGCGCCACGAGGAGCTCAGGCTTGTGGTTGTCGTCGCGGTAGTTGCGGTTCGGCGCGGTCAGCGCGATTCCTGCCGCGTTCTCCCTCGCGAACCCTTCCTGGGCCTGCTGCCGGGTCGGATGCGCCTGAAGACTGAGAGCCTGGTCCGCTGCGAGCAGTTTCAGAAGGAACGGCAGACGGTCACTGCGCCGGTGTCCACCGAGCTGGCCGTCAGGGTCAGCGGTGATGACGTCCAGCAGTGACCGGTCCGTGCCGGTGACGCGGCTGGGTGCGGCGGGATGGGCTCCGAACCACATCTCCGCCTCGGGGTGCTCGGTCGGCAGGGGTCGCCCGGTGAGGTCGGCCAGTGCCGTCCTGGAGCCCCAGGAGTAGTTGCGGATCGTCCCGTCGATCCGGATCACGGAATCGGTGGCCGGGGCTGTACCGGAGTTGTCGGACATGTCAGCCCCGGATCACCCCGAGTGCCTTGGCGACGATCTCATCGATCCGGGCACGTGTCGGCGCCTCCACGTTCAGCCTGAGGAGGGGTTCGGTGTTCGAGGCACGGACGTTGAACCAGGAACCGTCGGCGAGCTCGACCGTCACCCCGTCAAGGTCGTCCGTGGACGTGGTCTCGTCCGCGAAGGCCCGGACCACAGCTGCGGTGCGGCCCGCCTGGTCGTCGACCCGGGAGTTGATCTCCCCTGACGCCTCGTAGCGGGAGTACTGCTTCTTCAGCTCCGACAGCGGCCTGTCCCCGGCTCCCAGGGTGGCCAGCACGTGCAGTGCGGCGATCATGCCCGAATCCGCGTTGAAGAAGTCCGAGAAGTAGTAGTGGGCGGAATGCTCGCCACCGAACACCGCGTGTTCCTCGGCCATGCGTGCCTTGATGAAGGAGTGCCCAACCCTGGTGCGCACCGGGTGTCCCCCGTGCTCCCGGATGATCTCCGGGACAGCCTTCGACGTGATGAGGTTGTGGATGATGGTGGCGCCCGGGTTCTGCTCAAGGTAGCGTTCCGCGATCATCGCGCAGATCGCCGACGGGCTGACCGCCTCTCCTTTTTCGTCGACGATGAAGCAGCGGTCGGCGTCCCCGTCGAAGGCGACACCGATGTCGGACCCGGTCTCTACGGTGTACTTTTCGAGGTCGACGAGGTTCTTCGGGTCAAGGGGGTTGGCCTCGTGGTTGGGGAAGGTCCCGTCGAGTTCGAAGTACAGGTCGTGGAGGGTGAGGGACGGCTCCGTCCCCAGAACGGCGGGGGCCGTCAGTCCGCCCATGCCGTTGCCCGCGTCCACTGTGACGGTGAGCGGACGGATACCGTCCAGGGGCACGAGCTTCTTGAGGTAGGACGCGTAGTCGCCGAGGACGTCCTTCTGCGTGACTGTACCGGCAGCGCCCTGGTACGGGGGGACGCCGTCGACGAGCATGTCGACGATTTCCGTCAGACCGGTGTCCTGTCCCACGGGCCTGGCACCTGCACGGCACATCTTGATCCCGTTGTACTTCGCCGGGTTGTGGGAGGCGGTGAACATCGCGCCCGGGCAGTCAAGGGAACCGGACGCGTAGTAGAGCTCGTCTGTCGAGGTGAGACCCAGCTGGACCGCGTCCAGTCCCTGGGATGTCACGCCGGCGGCGAAGGCGTCAGCCAGGTCCGGAGAACTCGGGCGCATGTCGTGACCGATGACGACGGTCGAGGCCCCCTCGGCACGCATGAGGTTGCCGAAGGCTGCTCCGGTGTCCCGGACCAGGTCGGCGTCAATGCCTTCACCGACCACTCCTCGGACGTCATAGGCCTTGACGACGGAAGCGAGTCCGTCCCGGGTTCGGGGGCTGTGGGCTGAGGACGTCATGTGAACTCCTTGGGGTTCGGGATTCGGTGAGGGAAAACTGGCGGGGGCGGTGACTGCGCCTGCACCGGTACTGTCCGGGGTCCGCTGCGGTTCGCAGGGGCCCGCGCAGGGACCGGGGTGTCACTCACCGTCTTTCACCGCGTGAAGGTGTCGTGGAGGGGTGTGCCGGGGAAGGTTGCCCCGCGACGGGTGGTGACCGGTGGGCCGGGGAATGTCCTCCCGGCGCACGATCCGGGCCGCTGGTTGCGCAGGGCGCAGATCCGTCGGGGCGGTGACAGCGGTACCGAACCGGTCTCCCCCGTCAGCGGCCGCCTCGAGGGCGGCAGCCAGGACCTCCATCTCTTCGTCGGTGAAGTCGCTGAGGTCGGCGTCCCCCGGAAGTCCCGGCGCCGGGACATCCTGCCGGACCAGCTCCCACCCCTCCGGCACGGTGAGCCGGGCCACGTGCCGGCTGCAGAGGTCCCAGCTGTGCGGGTCTCCCGCCGGGCCCAGCACAGTGACGGTCGCCCTGCTGGCCCGGTAGTTGTAGCGGAGCGTGGCCACGGCGGGGGCGCTGCATCCCGGCCGGGAGCACTGTCGGTAGTCAGTCACAGCCGACATTTTAGCCCCCGGGCGGGACGGGGCGTCGGACCCTGCACCCTGCCGCCTGTCGCAACACCGGTGGCGCAGTACCCGGGGTTAGGATCAGGACCATGACAGCATCCACGCGTAGAGAGGGCGGGCCGCACGGTGGACGGGGTTTCGGTGAGGTCCGCGCCGCCCGTCGTGACCGTCGTGGCCGGGGCCTGCGCGGGATCCTGATGCCGGACCTCCCCCGGCACCGGACAAGGTCCCAGCAGTTCGACGCCGCGGTCCTGGACGTGTACGCCGACGTGCTCGAACGCTTCGGCAGTCGTCTCGACGGGCTGGACATCGCCGTGGACATGATCCCCCGGATGAGGATGGACGCCTCGGTGCCGCAGTGGTCCGACGAGGTCGCCTCGGACGGACCGGTGCCCCTGGGCCGTCTCGTCCCGGTGGGGGTGGACGAGGACGGTAACCCGACCCGCCCCCGGCTGATCGTCTTCCGCCGGCCGGTCGAGGAGAGGTCGGCTGACCGTGCGGAACTCGAGCAGTGGCTGCGGTTCATCATCGCCAGTCTGGTGGCGACCTACCTCAACGTCACCCCTGACCTGGTTGACCCGGGTTTCGACTGGGACTGAGCCGGACACCGCGGAGGTGCGGGCCGGGGCGGGTGGACCGGGGTCCTGAGCTCCGGCCGGCACTCCGCCTACAGCTGCCCGAGACGCTTCTTCAGCCGGCGTCTCTCCCGTTCGGAGAGCCCTCCCCAGATGCCGAAACGTTCGTCATGCTCCAGAGCGTATTCGAGACATTCGTCACGCACACTGCACGCACGGCAGATTCTCTTCGCCTCCCGGGTCGACCCCCCTTTCTCCGGAAAGAAGGCCTCAGGGTCCGTCTGGGCGCACAGCGCCTGCTCCTGCCACTCCTGGACGACACGGTCGTAGTAGGCGTCGAAGTCGTCGGTGAGGTCGGATCCGTTGACGGGGGCGCCGTCGACGACACCTCCCGACATTTCGGCGGCTTCCCTCAGAAGATCGCGCCGGCGCCGGGCCCGTCCCGACGCCGTCACCGGCGTGACGGCCGACGCCGACGGATCCACCGCCGTGGCCCCTTCTGACACCGGCTCCGGGAATGCGGGGAAATCACCCGGATCAGCGCCGTGGCGGACATCATCTCTGTCGTCCACGCCGCCTCCTCTCCGTCTGCTCATTCCCCGTCTACGTGGTCACCGGTGCAGGTTGGCAGGCCGGCGGCCGGTTGTCTACTCACCAGAGATTACACATACAGAATTACAAGTCTCAACCGGTGGAGGCCTCGACGGTCGGCCCACCGGCACCACTGACCACATCTGTCACACGCCTCACAGGCGACAGCGGAAATATGTCCAGAATTGTACCGATATATGCAATAGGTAGCGTAGCCACACCACAATATATGGACACGGGGGCCGCAATACGGCTCGGAGGGCACAATATTCGGAACCTTCCGCCTCCGCCCCCTTCAACCGCCGGGTCAGATGTCGCTGGAGAACCGGAGCCCTCCGTCGGGGATCTGCACTCCCGGCCAGACCCTGGCGAACCCGGACCCGCCGACGAGCTCGCAGCGGGCGCCGATGACAGCCCCCTCCCCGATGACCGAGTCCACCAGATGGGCCCGGGCACCGATCCGGGCACCGGCGGCGATCACGCACCGTTCCAGTGTCGCCCCCGCCTCGACAACCACCCCCTCCAGAATCACGGAGGTGTCCACCCTGGCGCCGGCACCGATCTCGGCCCCGCGACCCACCACGGTACCGCCGAACAGGAGCGCCCCGCCCGCGACCGCTGCGGACGGGTCGACCAGTGCCTCACCGTGCCTGCCCTCGATCAGCGGAGACGGCGCGATCCCGCGCACCAGGTCCGAGGAACCGCGGATGAAGTCCGAAGGGGTACCCAGATCACGCCAGTAGGCCTGGTCGACATGGCCGTACACCCGGGCACCCCGTTCCAGCAGCGCCGGGAACACCTCCCTCTCCACGGAAACGGGCCGGCCCTCCGGGATCCCCTCGATGATGCTGCGCCGGAACACGTAGCACCCGGCATTGATCTGGTCGGTCGGCGGATCCTCCGTCTTCTCGAGGAACTCCGTCACCCTTCCCTCGCTGTCGGTGGGTACGCAGCCGAAGGCACGGGGATCGGCCACCCGGAGAAGATGCAGTGTCACATCGGCGTCATTGTCGACATGGGTCCTCAGCACCGCGCCGAGATCCGTACCCCCCAGCACGTCACCGTTGAACACCATCGCCCGGTCATGGCGCAGCCGGTCGCAGACGTTCCGGATACCACCTCCGGTTCCCAGAGGGTCCTTCTCGACGACGTATTCGATGTCGAGACCGAGGTCACTGCCGTCACCGAAGTACTCCTCGAACACCTCCGCCCGGTAGGAGGTGCCCATGACGACGTGGGTCATCCCGGCCTCCCGTATCCGGGCGAGGAGATGCTGGAGAAACGGGTAGCCTGCCACCGGCAGCATGGGTTTCGGTACCGACGTCGTCAACGGACGCAGCCGGGTCCCCTTTCCCCCCACAAGTATGACGGCATCGGTGGACGCGGCGAGGTCACCGGCGCTGACGGCGCCGGAACTACGGTCGGTCATGGGAACAGTCGTGTCCTTTTCACTGGAGGGGACGGCCGGTGACTCCGCCGCCCCGGCGGTCTTGAAAGATGGGCAAATGAGAGAAAGCGTACCCTCCGCTCAGCTGGATCCCCGGCTCCGCGATGAACGCAGTGCACGACGTGCGAGGAAGAGCATGACCGCACCGCGGACCTTCAGCCCCACCCGGAGCACCAGCCGCACCGGCGCCTGCCACGGGGCCGTCAGACGGTCGGCCTGGAAGCGGTAGGCGGACTCGTGGTGGGCGGGCACGGTGATCTCGGGATGGGAGGACGCCGAGTGCCCCCGGGCATGGGTGATCTCGGCGTCGGGGGTGAAAATGTTCTCCCAGCCGGCGCGGCTGAGACGGTCACCGAGGTCCACGTCCTCCATGTACATGAAGTAGCGTTCGTCGAATCCCCCGACCTCGTCGAAAGCCTCCCACCGCAGCAGCTGGCAGGAACCGGACAGCCAGCCGGAGGTCCGCTCGTGCGACATGTCGGAGTCGTCCCGGTACCTTCTGCTGAACGGGTTTCCCGGCCACAGGGGTGCCAGCAGCGCATGGCCGATACCGGAGAAGAGGGTCGGCACCGCCCGCGCGGACGGGTACACCGAACCGTCGGGGTCCCGGATCAACGGCCCGACGGCCCCGGCACGCGGATGCCGGCGCGCCGCCTCGATCATCCGGTCCACCGCACCCGGGGTGAAAACCACGTCCGGGTTCGAAATGAGGACGAACTCGTCGTCGACCTCCCCGGCGTCCCGACGTGCCCTCACCGCCTCGACTCCCCGGTTCATCGCGGCCCCGTAGCCGATATTGCCCCCGGTCCGCAGCAGCTCCACACCCTCTCGGGCGGCGGCGGCAGCCTCGGGGGCGCCGTCGGTCGATCCGTTGTCGGCCATGACAACGACCGCTCCGGCAGACACCGCACCGGGCACGGAGTCGAGGAACCGGGCGAGGTACTCACCTGGCGAAAAGGTCACGGTGATCACCGCAAGGGGTCTGGCGGGCCGGCCCGGGGAACTTTCCGGGGACCCGCCCGAATTCTTGTTCAGGGAGCTGTCTGACGGCGTATCCACGATCGACCACCCTATCCCACGGTGCCGACGGCACGGCCCAACCCGGCCGGGTGTGGCCGGTGGTCACCCCCCTGCGACCGACAGCCCCTCCCGCAGGGAATCCCTCCACGGGGGCGGTGCCGTGGCGAGCCTGCACCAGTCGGACAGGTCGAGCACCGACCATGCCGGACGGCGCGCCGGAGACGGTCGGTCACCGCTGGCGCAGGCCCCCACCCGGTCCGGATCGTGGCCGAGCAGCCGGAAGACCTCCCGGGCGAATCCGAACCAGGTGACCGGCTCCCCGGAGTCTGTGTAGTGGAGGGTGGGGGGCAGTTCGCCGGCCAGGCGCGACAGCTCCATCAGACCGGCGGCCAGGTCTCCTGCCCTGGTCGGCCTGCCTGTCTGGTCGTCGACGACGAGCGGGTCCCGGCCCGATGCGGCGAGGTCCGCCATCGTCGAGACGAAGTCCCGGCCCGGCTCATGCGGCCCGGACCACACCCATGCGGTCCGCACCACGGTTCCCCCGTGGGCGCGCACGGCGTCCTCCCCTGCGGCCTTGGTCGCACCGTAGACGTTCACGGGGTCCACGGGGTCGTCCACCTGCCACGGCCTGTCCGCCCGAACCGGGACGCCGGAGAACACGTAGTCGGTCGAGACATGGAGGAAACGGGCACCCACCTCGGCGGCGGCGGCCGCGAGAATACCGGGCGCTGTCGCGTTGACACCTTCCACCGCGGCTGCGTTGACCGGATCTTCGGCGGCGTCCACAGCTGTCCAGGCCGCGACGTTGACCACCGTGTCCGCAGACGCGAACAACCGCAGTGCCGTCTCCCGCAGGTCACGGGGGGACGCCAGCAGGTCCATGTCCCTCCTGGTCACCGGCACTGCGCCGGTGGCGACGAGTTCCCGGCCCACCTGGCCTGCCGCTCCGACGGCAACGGTCGTACCCTGCTGCGCGGGGAAGACCGGTACCCCTGATCCGGATGTGTCCATGTCGTGCCATCTTAGCGACGCAGGGGTACCGGCCGGTCTTCCGCCGGGGAGACACGGTGGCGGCCGTCACGTGGACATCGCAGGTCGGGCTAGTACAATCTGCGCCTGACTGTGCTCTCCACGGTCCTCCCCCGTTGCAACGCGTCGACGCCCGTCGCCGACGCGGCGTCCGAAAGGTGAAGAATGAGCGAATCCGACCGGCCGTCCCGACCTTCCGGGTCCCAGGGCGGCCGCGGACGCCACGCACGGCCGGACGACCGCACACCACGCCCTGGACCGCGTCAAGGTAGTCCCTGGCCTCCGGCCGGTCCAGTACGTAGTCGGCTACTGCGGCCTCCAGTCCGCTGTGCTCCCTGAGCTCCGGCTCCCAGTAGGGGTTCGGCAGGAACCGTGCGTCGAACATCAGGTCCAGGTCCCGGGGGGCACCGTTCTTGAAGCCGAACGACTGCACGGTCACGTGCTCGCGGCGGTCGGACAGAGCGGTGAAATAGTCCTCCAGTTGCCGGCGCAGGTCATGGACACTGGTGCCGGTGGTGTCGATCACGATGTCCGCGCGTTGCCTGATGCCCTCGAGCATCTCCCGTTCGCGGTTGATGCCTGCCTGGAGAGTCTCCCCGTCCTGCAGCGGGTGGGTACGGCGCAGCTGGCCGTAGCGGCGTACGAGCGTGGCGTCATCGGCGTCGAGGTAGAGGACGACCGGACGTCGGCCGGAATCGTGCAGGCCGGCGAGCACCTCGGTGAGCGACCCCACGAAATCCCGGGAACGGACGTCAGTGACGATCGCAAGCCTCTCGACCGGGGAATGCGACNGCCCGGCCCCGCCCCCGCGCACTCGGTGACGGGACGTTAGTCTTGGCCCCATGGATCTGACGGCCCCGCTCCTCGCCAGCGACCCCTCCTGCCCCCGGATAACGACCTACACCCCCCGGGGCAGGATGGAACTTTCCGCGGCGACGGTCGCCAACTGGGCGGCGAAGGCCGGCAACTACTTCTCCGGGGAACTGGGGCTGGGCCCGGGAGACGTTGTCGTGGTGGACTGTCCGACGAACTGGCTTCCCGCTGTCCTGGTGCCGGGTTGCTGGCAGGCGGGGGCTGCGGTGTGTTCCCCGTCGTCACCCGCGGCGTCGGATGCCGCCGCTCTCCTCACCGCTGACCCGGATTCCGCCTTCGCCACCGGGTTCGACGCCGAGATCCTGCAGATCTCCGGGGACCCTTTCGGACGTGGTGTGGTGGAGTCCGGCGGGACCGTCCCCTTCGGCGTCACAGATCTCATCCCGGACCTGCGGGTACAGGCAGACCGCTACACGGGGCCCGTCACCGGGGACACCGTTGCGGCGCTCGTGACGGTCACCGGTGACGAGCTGACCGGGGACGATCTCAGGCACCTGGCGGCCCGGTCGGGTCAGGGCGTCCGACTGGTCAGTACGGGGTGGGAGGACGCCGACGGTCTCGTCCGGCGTCTGCTCCCCCTGTTCACCGGCGGTTCTGTTGTGCTGAGCACGGATGCCGACCGCCAGCGGCTGGAACAGCTGGCACAGGTGGAGAAGGCGACGGTCAGTCCAGGGCCGTGACCGCGTCGAGGAACTCCCGGGCCCGGGACAGGGGGTGGTCGGGGAAGCGGTCGTCGTACTCTCTGGCCTCGCCCAGGTTGGACAGGAGGTAGCCGTCCGCGGGAGTGAGAGTGGGATCGTAGGGGTCGACGAACCAGCCTTCAAGACCGTTGTCCCCGATTCTGATCAGCCCGGCACGACGGCTGAGGTCCATGACCGCGGCGTCACGCATCCCTGTCACCCCCGTCTCGGTGAAGAAACCCTGGATCTGCCATGGTTCGAGGTACTCGCCGTTGTCGACGGCCA
The DNA here is from genome assembly GCF_900626215.1 of Corynebacterium neomassiliense. Lineage (NCBI taxonomy): Bacteria > Bacillati > Actinomycetota > Actinomycetes > Mycobacteriales > Corynebacteriaceae > Corynebacterium > Corynebacterium neomassiliense. The sequence continues at coordinate 1,179,518 of NZ_LR131106.1, forward strand.
GATGAACCGTGAGGTTGTATTGCATGCCGTAGCGGGAGTTCCCGGCGTCCTCCTCCGGGACCTCGCCCGGGTCCTCCGCGGCACCGGTGGGAGGCAGGGTCTTGACGAGGGTGTACACGACGATGTCGCCCGCCGGGGTCTCCCCCGCGTCCGCTTCGACGAGTCCGGCGTGAAACTCCATCAGCGACGGCCTGATGCCCGCGACGACTTCGTCACGGTCGACAGGCATCATCTGGGAATCCAGCGGTGCCACCGTCACCACAGCGGTGCATCCGCGTGTCCGGAATCCGGTGGCCACGGTACCGGGCGGATCCTCCGGGAGAGTGTCCAGCGGTGACCAGATGTCCGCAAGGTGAAGGGTTCTGTCTGTCCCACCGATGCTGATGTCCATGTGTCCCGAGCGTACCGGGGACGCCCCGGCCCGGCGCCCGGAGTGACCGGCTCGCCGGTCCGGGGGGGGTGAGCCGGCGTGAGCGACGGTCACCGATTCGCTGCTAGGATCGTGCGCGTGACCGCTCCGTTGTGGTGTGGTCACAACCAGATTCCTTTTCCCTGTCAGCGGGCACTGTGTCCGGTGACACTCTCCTGAAAGGCTCTCCTCATGTTTGACATCCTCGGATCCCTCGCAGTCTCCGATGCCGGAAACCCCGTGTGGTGGCTCCTCGACACCGCCCATGACACCATCGAGAACGGCTGGGGTATCCTCACCGAGTTCATCAAGGACAGTCTGACCTCCGTCGGCTCCACCGACGGGCGTAACTGACCGACACGCCCCCGGGCACCAGCCGGAGCCCGATTGTCTCGCACCCGGCCCCGCGACGCCGACAGGTTCGGCGGCGCGGGGCCTCCGCCTGCCTCAGCAAGGTGCCGGGAAGTGGTGCGACCCCCGCCAGAGATTTCCCGGCGGTCTCCTCCGGACGCTGCACCGCACCCGGGAGAGCTCCGCGGTCGACCGGAAGTGCCCCTACCAGGGCAACGGATGCGGTTCCTCCGCCGGTACGGGCTCCCGGCTACCTCACGTCCGTCCTGCGGTCACGCCACAGACCCGCGCCGGTGAGTACCACGAACCAACCGACAATGACCAGGTAGCAGACCGCGGTACTCAGGCCGAGGTCCAGTGGATCTGATCCACCCATCAACTGGTTCATTCGCTGGACAGGAGCGACGGCCGCCAGGGGCCGGAAGAGGTCGATGGACCCGGCCGCCATCCCCAGCATGCCGTCGATGACGAGCATCCAGGCGACAGGTACCGCCACCGAGGCAACCTGGCCTCGCAAGATGCAGGCCAGTCCCACACACATCGCGGCGAAGAGCACGGAGGTGACCAGGCCGACTGTGACCATGTGCACACCGGTGCCGAGCACGAGATGCCCTCCGAGGACGCCGCCGATCCCCACCGCCAGCGCAGTGCCGACAGCGTACGTCACCGCGGTGAACACGGCGGTGACCGTCACTTTCGCGATCACCCACTGCCAGCGTCCGTGCTGGGTGAGGAACGCCTGCGCGTGCATGTGGTTACGGATGTCGCCCGCGGTGCCCGAGGATGCGAAGATCACGGCGATGAGCTGGAAGATCGGCAGTCCGGTGAGCAGGGTGGACCAGTCCAGGTCCGGACTGCCCTCACTGAGCAGTGCCACAAGGGTGACAGGACCGTAGAGCGAACCGGTGAGCAGGATCGCGTACACGGCGGAGGAGCGGACACTGAACAGTTTCGTGATCTCCGCCCGGAGCGGGTTCAGGGGAGACACCCGTGGCACGGCAGACCTCCCCGAGACCGTCGAGGTTCCCTGCACTGCTGCTGTTGACGTCGGTGACATGGTTCAGTTCCTTCCGGTTACGGCGGATTCGGTCCGGTACTCCTGGGCACCGGAGGTGGCGGCGAGGAAACGGGTCTCGAGGTCGGCCGACTCGACCCGCAGCCCGGTGACCGGCACTGACGCCGCCAGAGCGATTTCGGCGACGGCCCGGCGAACTTCGGCGTCGGTTCCCCCCTCGGGGACGTCGACGAGCAGTTCGACGCCCCCGGTTGAGGGCCCGTCGGAGGTGGCGTCCCCCACCGTGAATCCGGCGGTGAAGCCGGCGTCGCGGAGACGGTCCGCCAGAACTGCGGTGGTGTGCCGCTCCGGCGTCTCGACGAGGACCCTGGATCCACCGGCGAGGAATTCGGACATCGTGTATTCGCCGATCATCCGCCCCCGGCCGATGACCACCAGCCGGTCCGCCGTCAGCTGCATCTCGGACAGCAGGTGCGAGGAGACGAGGATGCTGCGCCCCTCATCCGCCAGGCTGCGGATGGTGCGGCGCATCCAGCTGACCCCTTCCGGGTCGAGACCGTTCACCGGTTCGTCGAGGATGAGGTGCTTCGGGTCGCCGAGAAGGGCGGCCGCCAGGCCGAGCCGCTGCTTCATGCCCAGGGAGTAGCCCCCGACCTTCTTCTTCGCCGCGGATGTCAGTCCGACGATCTCGAGGCACTCCTCGACCCTCCGGTCCGGCACCCCTGCTCCACGGGCGAGAACCCTGAGGTGGGACCGTCCCGACCTGGCGGGGGTGAACCAGTCCGCTTCGATCAGCGCGCCTGCGGTGGACGCCTTGTCCGCGAGGGAGGGAAAGTCCCGGCCGTCGAAGGTCACGGTTCCTGACGTGGGCCGGTCCAGTCCGAGGATGCAGCGCATGGTGGTTGACTTACCGGCCCCGTTCGGGCCGAGGAAACCTGTGACGGTGGCGTCGGGGACGGTGAAGGACAGGCCGGCCACGGCGTCGTGGCTTCCGTATCTCTTGTGCAGTTCAGTGACTGTGATCATGGCTACCATGGTCGTCGGCCCGGCCGACCCGCACATCGGTCCACGGTCTGATCCTCCTGAGGCCGACAGCCCCTCCCGGCTCATACCGGAGTATGAGGCCGGAGTGTTGGACCGCCCTCCCGCGCCTACCCGTCGAGCAGGTTGACCGGGTCCACCAGCCCGTGCCGGAAGGCGAACAGTACCGCGTGCACCCTGTCCCGTGAACCGGTCTTCGCCAGGATCCGCCCCACATGGGTCTTCACCGTCGGCAGTGAGACGAACAGCTGGGCGGCGACCTCCGTATTCGATGCCCCCCTGGCCATGAGCACCAGGATCTCCCGCTCCCGGGGGGTCAGGGGGTCGACGAGCCCGAGGGAGTCGTCCTCGTCCGGGACACGGACAACCTGCCGGGACGGGGACGCCGGAACTCCGGCACTGTCCTCCCTGACCCTGCGCAGCAGACGTGCGGTCGCCTTAGGCGAGATCACTGCGGAGGATTCCCCGACTGTACGGACCGCGGCGATGAGGTCCTCGGGATCGGCGTCCTTGAGGAGGAATCCACTGGCACCGGCGGTGACTGAGTCCATGACGTACTCGTCGTTGTCGAAGGTGGTGAGCATCACGACACGGGTAGGGGCACCTGACGGGCCTGCCACCCGCCCGTCGACGATCAGCCTGGTCGCGGTGATCCCGTCCATGTCAGGCATCTGCACGTCCATGAGCAGGATGTCCACCGGATGCTCGCGGGCCGCACGGACGGCGTCCCGCCCGTCCACCGCCTGCCAGGCGACGGTGATGTCGTCCTGCGAGTCGAGCACCATGGCGAAACCTGCGCGGACCAGCTGCTGGTCGTCGGCGAGGCCGACAGTGGTGGTACCGGTCATGTCGACAGCTTAACCGTCACCCTCCACCCGCCGGGGTAGATGTCCGAGGGACCCCACCCCGCCGAACCCCCGTGGACCCGGGCCCGCTCCTTGAGGCCGAGCAGCCCCTGTCCTCCTGCTCCCCCTGCAGCGGACTCCGGGTCGACGAGGCACTCCCCCGGCGTGCCCGGGGAATTGTCCACGGTGATGGTCAGACGGCCCGGCGCGGTCCAGTCGATCACGATCGTCACCCCGACCCGCCCGGCGTGTTTGAGAATGTTCGTCAGCGACTCCTGCACCGTGCGGTACACGGTCAGTCCCACAGTCGGGGAAACTTCCCGGGGGCGCCCGAGCACCTGCAGGTCGACCTCCAGTCCGGACCGCCGGGCGTCTTCGACGAGAGCAGGCACACCGGCGACGCCGGGGGCGGCGGAGGTCCCACGCAGACCGTCGTCGCGTAGCACGCTGAGCAGCTGACGCATCTGGGCCAGTGCCTCCCTGCCTGTGGAACCGATGGTCTCCAGGGCCTCGATCGCCTTGTCCGGGTCCTTCCTGCCCGCATATCTGCCACCGTCGGCCTGGGCGATGACGGCGGTCAACGAATGTGCGACGATGTCATGCATCTCACGGGCGATCCGGTTGCGTTCGGTCACCGCGGACAGTTCGGCCCGGGCTGCGAGGTTCTCCATGCGTTCATGCTGCCGGCGTACCCCCAGGCCGAGCTGCCAGCACAGTGCCACCGACACGATGACCAGCAGGACCAGGACCGACAGGGTGACAGTCAGTTCCCGCACAGGGACGTCGCCGACCGCGGCCCCGGTACCGCCCCAGCCGAAGCCGAACACGGACGCCAGGACCGCGAGCAACGCCGTGGCCACCGCGCCGACCGAGAGCAGGGCGAGCCACCGTCGACGGTGACGGCGGACATACCCGGAGATGAACCAGGCCTCGTAGCCGACGATGCCCGCACCCAGCATGTACACCGGCGACATGGCCGCAGCGGCGGTCAGGGATCCCGCGGCGACGACGGCGAGCCCCGTCTCAGGGCGCCGACGCTGCAGCAGCAGTCCGATGAAGGAGATGCCGTATCCGCCGGCCAGAAGCACGCCGGTGACGGTGCCCGCGTCCGAGGTGACCGACTGACCGGGGGTAGCGGACTCCCCCAGTGGTTCGACCGCGTTGACCGCACTGACGACGTCCAGCATCCCCAGGAACAGGAACACCACGGACTGGACGATGAACTGCAGCCAGAATCCACGGTCCCGCCAGAACCTGCCCGCAGGGGCCTGCACGGCCGCTGCTCCACCGGTGTCCTCCACGAGGGGTAACTCTACGTCGTCCGCCCGATTCACGGGTCAGCCTGCGGTATGATCCGGCAGCATGGCTGACGTCGTCTTCGATCATGTGAACATCCGGTATCCCGGAGCGGACTCCCCCACCGTCAGGGACCTCACCCTGGAGATCGCCGACGGAGAGTTCCTTGTCCTCGTCGGACCTTCCGGGTGCGGGAAGTCCACCACCCTGCGGGCCCTGGCGGGACTGGAGCCCACCAGCAGCGGGACCATCTCCATCGGCGGAAGAGACGTCACCGGTGAGGAACCCGGGGACCGGGACATCGCGATGGTGTTCCAGGACTACGCCCTGTACCCGCACATGTCCGTGCGGGACAACATGGGCTTCGCCCTCTCCATCAAGAAGCGTCCGAAGGAGGAGATCGCCCGACGGGTCGAGGACGCGGCCCGTATCCTCGACCTCACGGAGTACCTGGACCGCAAGCCGAAGGATCTGTCGGGAGGTCAGCGTCAGCGGGTGGCCATGGGCAGGGCCATCGTCCGTGAACCCCAGGTGTTCCTCATGGATGAGCCGTTGTCGAACCTGGATGCGAAGCTGCGGGTCCAGACCCGCGCCCAGATCGTCAAACTGCAGCAGAATCTCGGCGTCACCACGGTGTACGTCACCCACGACCAGGTCGAGGCGATGACGATGGGGCACCGGGTGGCCGTGCTGCGTGACGGTGAACTCCAGCAGGTGGACACCCCCCAGAACCTCTACCGCGACCCGGTCAACGCCTTCGTGGCGGGATTCATCGGTTCCCCGTCGATGAACCTGCTGACTGTCGGCGGGACCCTGCCGTCGGTACGTGCCTCTCTGCCGGAACTGGGCGTCGATCTGCCTGCCGGGGCTGTTCAGGTGGGGGTGCGTCCGGAGCATCTCACGGTCGTCGACACCGGAGGTCCCGGCCACCACGGCGCCGGCAGCGCCGGTCTGACCGGCACCGTCACCCTCGTCGAGGAGCTCGGGGCGGACGCCAACGTGTACGCGGACACCGCGTACGGGCCGGTGACGGCACGGACAGCTGATTCACCCGGTGCCCTGCCCCCGATCGGGGACACCGTGGTCTTCGGTCTGGCGGACAATGCCCGGGTGTACTTCTTCGACTCTGCGGGCGAGAGGGTACGCGCCGGCGTCAGCACGGTCGGTACAGCCGGTACAGCCGGTACTGACGGCGCATCCACCGTCCGTGGTGACGGCGACGGGGAGTGACCGGCCCCCCTCCCCACCCCTGAAACGGAAGCGCGGCACGGTGAGCGTGTCCCACGGATGCCCCCGCAGAGGCACCGGAGATACTAGACTCGTCCGGAGCACCCGACGGCACACCGCCGACGGGGACGTTTCACTGAGGACCCCAACTGAAAGGTCAGGCCCATGGCTCACCTTCCTCAGCTTCCGACGAAGCTGCTCGCCATTCTCGCTGCCACCGGTCTCACCGCCGGCCTGGTCGCCTGTTCCTCCGACGACGACAGCTCCGGCGGAGACACGGCGTCGAACACCTCCCGCGGACCGATCAGTTTCGCGATGGGCAAGAACGACACCGGAAAGCTCCGCCCCGTCATCGACAAGTGGAATGCCGCCCACCCGGACGAGCAGGTCACACTGAAGGAACTTGCGGGCGAAGCGGACGCCCAGCGTGAGACCCTGGTCCAGTCCCTCCAGGCAGGCTCCTCGGACTACGACGTGATGGCCCTCGACGTGGTCTGGACCGCCCAGTTCGCCGCCAACGGGTGGCTTGCGCCGCTGACCGGGGACCTGGAGGTCTCCACCGACGGCATCCTCGACGCCCCGGTGCAGTCCGCGACCTACAACGACACCCTCTACGCCCTGCCCCAGAACACCAACGGTCAGCTGCTCTACCGGAACACCGAGCTCGTGCCGGAAGCCCCCCAGAAGTGGGATGACGTCGTCGCCGCCTGCCGGGCCGTGCTCGAGAAGAACAAGGACTGCCTGACCACCCAGCTCAAGCAGTACGAGGGCATCACCATCGCCACGGGGAACTTCATGGACGGATGGGGTGGCGGCATCCTCGGTGACGACGGACAGCCGACCGTCACCTCGGACGCCTCCCGTGAGGGCCTGCAGGCCCTCGTCGACGCATACAAGGACCGCACCATCGCCCCGGGTTCGACCGCGGCGACCGAGGAGGAGACCAACCTGGCCTTCACCGAAGGTTCCACAGCGATGGCGATCAACTGGCCGTACATGTGGACCAACGCCCAGGAGGCGGACGCCACCCGCGGGAAGGTGGAGGTCCAGCCCCTGGTCGGCAAGGACGGTACGGGTGTGTCGACCCTCGGCGGGTACAACAACGGCATCAACGTCAATTCGAAGAACAAGGCGACCGCCCTGGACTTCATGAAGTTCATCGTTGACCCGGAGAACCAGAAGTCCTTCGCCGAGGCGTCCTTCCCGCCCGTTCTCGCCTCGATCTACGACGACCAGTCCCTCATCGCGGACTTCCCGTACCTCCCGGTGCTCAAGGAGTCCCTGGAGAACGCGAAACCGCGTCCTGTCTCCCCCAGCTACGATGCCCTGTCCAAGGCTGTCCAGGACAACGCCTACGCCGCCGTCAACGGGACCGCTGACGTCGACAAGGCGACGACGGACATGGATGCCGCGATCCGCAACGTCACCGGCTAGTTCCTGAAAGGCCCCGCCACCGGTGCGGGGCCCTTTCCGTTCCACCCCGGAGCCCACACGTGCTCCGCGTGCCCCGCACACGTCCTCCACCCCGTCCCGCTTTTGTAAGGTGTCCTCCCGTGAGAACCAAGAAACGCGACCTCCGGGCCGTCTGGCTTGTCGGACCCAGCCTCGCCCTGCTGGCCGTCGTCATCGGATACCCGGTGCTCCGCGCGGTATGGCTGTCCTTCCAGGCAGACAAACACCTGGACAAGTCCACCGGAATGTTCGTCGAGGGCGGCTTCGCCGGATTCGACCACTACCTGTACTGGCTGACCCAACGGTGCATGTCACCCAACGGGACCGTGTCCACCTGCGCCCCCGGCAACCTGGCCGTGGACTTCTGGCCCGCGCTGAAGATCACCCTGTTCTTCGTGGCCGTCACCGTCGCCCTGGAGACGGTGCTGGGCCTGTGGATGGCGACGGTGATGAACCGCAGCTTCCTGGGCCGTGGCCTGCTGCGCGCCGCAGTGCTCATCCCCTGGGCCATCCCCACCGCGGTCACCGCCAAACTCTGGCAGTTCATCTTCGCCCCGGAAGGCATCGTGAACTCGCTGACCGGACTGGACATCGCCTGGACGACCGACCCCTGGGCTGCGAGGTTCGCGGTCATCATCGCGGACGTGTGGAAGACCGCACCGTTCATGGCACTGCTCATCCTCGCCGGTCTGCAGATGGTGCCACAGGGGGTCTACGAGGCGGCGCGGGTCGACGGTGCATCCCGCTGGGCCCAGTTCACGCGGATCACCCTTCCGCTGATCCGGCCGGCGCTCATGGTCGCCATCCTGTTCCGCACGCTCGACGCACTGCGCATGTACGACCTGCCGGTCATCATGATCAGTTCCTCGGCGAACTCCCCCACCGCCGTGCTCAGCCAGCTCGTCATTTCTGACATGCAGGGCGGCAACTTCAATTCCGCCTCCGCGATCTCCACACTCATATTCCTGCTCATCTTCGCGGTCGCATTCATCATGGTGAAGTTCCTCGGCGCTGATGTCGCAGGCACGCAGAACATGCCGAAGGACCAGGGGAAGAAGAAGCGTCGACGGCACCGCGACACCGACGCGACGCCCGCCACCACAGGAGAGGAGATCACCCGATGAACCGCGACGGCCGTTCACTGCTGCGCACCGTAGGCGGATACCTCGGCGTCATCGTCATCGTCGTCTGGGCGCTCGCACCGTTCTACTGGATGCTGGTCACAGCATTCAGGGACAAGAGCCACACCTTCGACACCACTCCCCTGCCCAGCCACCTCACACTCGAGAACTTCAGTGAGGCACTGGCCACCGACAAGGGGAACAACTTCCTGCGCGCCATCGGCAACTCCCTCCTCATCGGTGCGGGAACCACCGCCATCGCACTGGCGGTGGGCGTGTTCACCGCCTACGCGCTGGCCCGGGTCGACTTCCGTGGCAAAGGGTTCGTCACCGGCATCATCCTCGCTGCGTCGATGTTCCCCGGTATCGCACTGGTCACCCCCCTGTTCCAGCTGTTCACCGACCTGGGGTGGATCGGTTCCTACCAGGCGCTGATCATCCCGAACATCTCCTTCGTCCTGCCTCTGACCGTGTACACACTGACCTCCTTCTTCCGCGAACTTCCGTGGAAGCTGGAGGAGGCCGCCCGGGTCGACGGTGCGTCCCGAGGTCTGGCCTTCCGGAAGGTGATCCTCCCGCTGGCCGCACCGGCGATGTTCACCACCGCCATCCTGGCCTTCATCAACACCTGGAACGAGTTCATGCTGGCCAAGCAGCTGTCCTCGACATCGACCGAGCCGGTGACGGTGGCCATCGCCCGCTTCTCCGGCGCCAACGCCTACGAGTACCCCTACGCGGCGGTGATGGCCGCAGGTGCCCTGGTCACCGTCCCGCTGGTGATCATGGTCCTGGTCTTCCAGCGTCGGATCGTCGCCGGCCTCACCGCCGGCGGCCTGAAGTAGTGTCCGGGAACCGAGCCGGGGACGGGGGTTCTGCAGACCCGGGCCCGAGGCACCTGCCCGCCTCGGAGTACCGGCGACGACGCACGGTGTGGGAGTCCGTGCTGGGGTTCCTCGCCGTGTTCGACGTCCTCGCCCTCATCCAGGCGGTGTGGAACCTGACCGGGGACGCCGCGGTGTGGCCCTCCCTGGTCCTCCTCGTCTTTCTCCTGCTGACCTGGGGTGCCTGGCGTCAGTGGAACCGCTACCGGGACTGAGAGCCCTTCCGCCCCGCCCCGGGTCAGGACCCCGGGATCAGGGGCCGGGTCAGGCCCGTCCGACAATCCGGTGCAGCATCAGTGCGACGTACTCGCGCAGGTAGGACGCCGGGATCGCGGCCCTCGGAGTCGGGGCACCCAGCACCACCGCGGAGAACGGCAGGCCGTTGTCACCCCGTTCCCGTCCGAGCATCTCCACGATCCTTTCCGTCCTGAGGACGTGGAAGTCCGAGGTGCACACCACCACCGACGGATCGTGGACGCCCCGCTCCTCCAGCAGGTCGAGACTGAAGTGAAGGTTCTCGGTGGTGTCCGTGGCGTCCCCCTCCTCGATGACCGCTGCCCGGGGGAATCCACGGGAGGCGAGGTAGTGGTGCATCGCCTCAGCCTCGGTGCAGGGTTCGTCCTCTCCCCTGCCGCCGGAGACGATCAACGGTGTACTCCGTGCGGGGCGCCTGACCGTCACCGTGTACCAGGCCTGCGCACCCCGGTCACACCGGCAGGCAAGCAGGTCACTGACCTTGTCGTCGACCAGTCCCGCCCCGAGCACGATCACGGCGTCCGCCCGTCCAGGGGCGGCACGCCGCCGGCCGCGTGCGACATCCCTCAGGTAGTGCAGCATGGACCAGACGGCACCGGCCCACAGGAGCAGACCGACGGCACCCATGACGACCAGTGCGATCCTGCCGTCGTCTCCGCCTTCCCCGAGGCTGCCCACCGGCACAGCCACCAGCACCAGCGCACCCGCCCCGAGGCTCAGCAGTTCCGCTGCGGCGATGACGGTGGCCAGGTGGTACCAGCCCCGGCCGTCACTTCCGGGCAGGGTGTCCCCCATCCACCGGGCGACGATCCAGCCGGCCGCACCGACGGCGGCATGGGCCACAGCGAATGCGCACCACATGGTGCCCGGGAAGCCGGCCCCTGTCGCGGCGATGAGCAGCCACACCCACGCCAGCAGGCCCAGTGCCCAGACCAGGATTCCGTTACCTCCCCACCTGGACCGGGATTTCACACTCCACGCGGTGACGAGGAAGAGCAGGACCAGCAGCAGACTGACCAGGAGCAACGGTGCCATCGGGGTGGACTAACCGCCCATCAGTTTCTGCCTGAGCTTCAGGTCCTTGGCCAGCACCTCGTCACGCATCGTAGACTGGTAGTCGACCATCTGCTCCATGAGTTCCGGGTGTGCGGTGGCGAGGATCCGCACCGCGAGCAGTCCCGCGTTCTTCGCACCGTCGATGGAGACGGTCGCTGTGGGCACCCCGCCGGGCATCTGCACGATCGACAGCAGTGAGTCGAGACCGTCAAGGTTGCCCAGCGCACGGGGTATGCCGATCACCGGCAGCGGGGTCGCGGCCGCGACCATGCCCGGCAGGTGGGCGGCACCCCCGGCGCAGGCGATGATCACCTTCAGGCCCCGGGTGTGGGCCCCGCGGGCGTAGTCCAGCATCCTTTCCGGGGTGCGGTGTGCGGACACCACGCCGACCTCGTGCGGGACGCCGAAATCTGCGAGGACCCGGGCTGCCGGCTCCACGGTGGGCCAGTCGGAGTCGGACCCCATGATGATCCCTGCCGCGGGACCGTCGAAAGCGGGCCCTCTGTCGGTTGTACCGGTCATTCTCCCCTGTCCTTCCAGGTGGCGGTGACGAGGAACCCTGCCGCGAGCTCGGCGTCCCTGCGCAGGTTCTCCACGTTCACCGGTGTCGCCGCTGTCCCGGTGGGCAGCGAAATGTTCACGTGGCCGATCTTGCGTCCGGGACGCCACTGTTTTCCGTAGAGGTGGATCTTCGCCGTGGGATAACGCCGCCACACCTCGTCCATCCTCCGGGCAGTCGGCATCTCCGGGTCACCGTCAGGGTCACCGAGGATGTTCGCCATCACGGTGGTGGTGGAGGTCATGGCCGTGGACCCGAGCGGGCGGTCGAGGACTGCCCGCAGGTGCTGCTCGAACTGACTGGTCACGCAACCGTCCTGGGTCCAGTGGCCCGTGTTGTGCGGACGCATCGCCAGTTCGTTGACGATGATCTCCGGCTCCCCCGCCTCATCGAGGGTCTCGAACAGCTCGACGGCGAGCACGCCCGTGACCCCCAGTTCCGCGGCAATGTCACGGGCGAGTGTGTGCGCCTGCGCCACGACGCGCGCCTGGCCGTCGGTCGCCACCGGCGCCGGAGCCACGGCCAGACTGCAGACCCCGTCCCTCTGCACGGACTCGACGACCGGCCACGACTCCGTCTGCCCGGAGGGTGTGCGCGCCACCATCGCCGACAGTTCCCTGACCAGTCTGACCTTCTTCTCCGCCATCAGCGGAACACCCCGGTCCAGCAGTTCAGCGACGAGGGACGCCGTCTCCCGCCTCGTGGCGGGGAACCAGACGCCCTTGCCGTCATAACCGCCACGCCTGGTCTTCAGGCACACCGCTCCGTCGGTGGCGTCCCAGAACCCCTCCCCGTCGGCGACGGACAGGATCTCGGCGAACGGAGGAACCGGGGCGCCCAGTTCCCGCAGACGTCGCCTCATCACCAGCTTGTCCTGCGCATTGATCAGGGCGGACGGCCGGGGCTGGACGTTGACCCCGGCGGCGATGAGATCCTCGAGGAAACGGTTCGGGACGTGTTCATGGTCAAAGGTCACGGCGTCCGCCCCGTCACTCACCGCCCGGACGACATTCTCGTCGGTGTAGTCGCCGAGCCAGACATCCCCGGTCGCCTGGGCAGCCGACGATCCCCCGCTGCCGGCCAGCAGCCGTACCGTCAACCCCAGGCCGATACCGGACTGCTGCATCATCCGTGCCAGCTGACCGTCCCCGATGACGGTGACCAGGGGCATACCGGGTGCGTGGGCTTCCGGCCGGGACAGGTGCAGATCAGGTTCGTCACTCACTCCCGCAAGTATACCGGCCGGTTCCGGCGCGCAGCCTGTGCCCTGAGCATTGCCACGAACTCCGCGGCGTAGGGCACGTCGACCAGTCTCAGCGGCCGCCTGTCGAACCTGGTCAGCACCTCCACCGCCCGTCCCCGGCGACGGGCGTCGACGACGGAGCCGAGCGGCACCTCCCCGATCCGGGAGCGCCAGTCCCCCGACGCGGTGACCAGGCGCAGGTCGGTGAGGATGATCCGGCAGCGTTGACGGTGCACGAGTCTGCGCAGACTCCGGCGCCAGGCCACCCAGACCCACAGGACCAGGAGTATCCGCCGGCACCACAGGGCCGGCAGCGCGGTGGAGGACACCCCTGGCAGGCCGGGCACGAGGGCCGGATTTCCGGGGTAGTACCCCACGGCAGTGACCGCCGCCCCCGCCAGGTGCGCGTCCAGCAGGCCGACGAGCATCCATACGACCCCGGTGACGAGGACGAGCTCCAGCACCGGGAAAACGACACTGCGCCGACTGGGGCTGAGGTCGGCGAGAATCACCTCCTCCGGCGCGAAGCGGATCTTGGACATCGCCCGCTCACTCCTCCCCGGGTCGCAGGTGCACCACATCACCGGCGGTCACGGTACGGCGTCCACCGTCGGTGGTCCCGATGACCAGCTCCCCGTGCGGCCCCAGGTCCACGGCCGTGCCCGTGACTTCCCCGCCTCCGGGAAGTTCCGCCCTCACCAGGGTTCCGAGGGTCGAGGACAGTTCACGGTAGCGGGCCCGGACCTGCGCCGCGGCGTCCCCGTTCTCCCGCCACGCCCCGTCCACGGCGAAGAGGTGGCGCAGCAGGACCGCGGTGACCCTTTCTCTCTCCGCGACGTCGGGTATCCCGACCCCCTCCAGTGTCAGGGAGGTTGCCGCGGCCAGTCCGGCCCGGTCGAACTCCTCCCTGGTGACCGACAGGTTCAGCCCGATGCCCGGCACGATCGCGGGCGGGGTGAAACCGGCCGCCTCGACGAGGATGCCGGCCAGTTTGAGCGGCCGACCGGAACGGATGACCTGCAGGTCGTTGGGCCATTTCAGGACAGCGGGGACGCCGAGTTCGCGCACCGCTTCCGCACAGGCCACGCCGATGAACAGCGGCAGCTCACCGAGCCGCTCGGGGTCGACTGACTCCGGGGCGAGCAGAACGGAGCAGATCAGCTGCGAGCCGGCGGGCGCGGACCACGGCCTGCCCATCCTCCCGTGTCCGGTCTCCTGCACTTCCGCGAGCAGCACCGTACGGTCTGCCGCCGACCCCCGGGCGGCCTCGGCCGCCAGGTCGGAGTTCGTCGACCCCGTCGACACCACGTGCCGCACCGTCACGTCACGCACGCCCGCCGCAGACAGCAGGTCACTGATCCGGCCGGCGTCGACGGGGCCCCGGTCAGGCCGGGCGGGAATACCGTGTGTCTGGGTGCTCATGACTGTCGAGGATAACGGTGACGGACAGGACAGAGTAACGACGCCGCGGCAACTTCTCTTAGACTGTCCCCCATGACTGCTCCCACCCCTGCCGATACCTCAACCGACATGTCGACCACAGTCGGCAAGCTGCAGGATCTGCGCAACCGTCTCACCGAGACGCTCGCACCTTCCGGAGAGGACGCCGTCACCGCCGTCCACGACGCCGGTCGGCTCACCGCCCGTGAAAGGGTCACCACCCTGCTCGACCCCGGTTCTTTCGTGGAGATCGACGCTCTCGCCCGGCACCGCTCGAACAGCTTCAACCTCGACCGCGAACGCCCTGTCACGGACGGTGTGGTGACCGGTTACGGCACCGTGGACGGCCGTCAGGTGTGCGTGTTCTCCCAGGACGCCACCGTCTTCGACGGTACCGTCGGTGAAACCCACGGGGAGAAGCTCATCAAGGTCATGGAGCTCGCCGAACGTGCCGGTGTGCCGCTCATCGGGATCCACGACTCCTCCGGCGCCAGAGTGAAGGAGGGGGTGGCGTCCCTGGGCATGTCGGCGAAACTGTACCGGCTGCGGTCGAGGATCTCCGGCGTTGTGCCGCAGATCTCCGTCATCGCCGGCCCCACCGCGGGGACGGAGGCCCACCAACCGGTGCTGGCGGACATCGTCATCGCGGTGGAGGGTGCCCACCTCTACCTCACCGACCCGGACATCACCCGCAGAGTCATCGGGGAGGAGGTCGACGCCGACGAGCTGGGAGGGGTGACGGTTCTCGCCGGGAACGGGACCTCCCACCTCACCGCGGCCGACGACACCGCCGCCCTGGACCTGGTGCACGATGTGCTGGCACAGCTGCCCTCCAACAACCGTGCACTGGTTCCCGCCGTCGAGCCCTCCGACCCGGACACCGCGGCCCTCGACACGGTCATCCCCGACTCCCCGCTCGCCGGCTACGACATTCTCGACGTCCTCGCGGGGACCGTGGACCCGGGCAGCCTGCTGGAACTGTCCGCCGACCATGCCGGGAACGTCCTCACCGCCTTCGCCCGCATCGACGGCCGGGGGGTCGGGATCGTCGCCGACCAGCCGGCGGTACTGGCAGGTGCCCTGGACGCCGCCTCCGCGGCGAAGGCCGCCCGCTTCATCAGGATGTGTGACGCATTCAACATTCCACTGGTGTTCGTCGTCGACTCCCCCGGTTTCCTCCCCGGCGTGAACGAGGAGCGGTCCGGACTGCTGCGACGTTCCGCGCCACTGTTCGCCGCGGTCGCCGAAGCATCCGTCGGAGTGCTCACCGTGGTGGTCCGGAAAGCCTTCGGCTCCGCGTACGTGGCCATGGGATCCAAGGGACTCGGCGCTGACCTGGTCCTGGCCTGGCCCACCGCCCGGATCTCCCACGCGGACGCCGCGAACACCGTCACCGTCGTCCACGACGACACCCTCGCCAAGGCTGCCCGGAAGCGCAGGGACGTCGAGGCGCTGCGACGCCAGCTCACCGAGGAGATCGAGGACACGCTTCTCACCCCCTACGCTGCCGCGGCCCGTGGGCTGGTCGACGCGGTCATCGCCCCGTCCGAGACCCGCCGCCGGCTCATCGACGGGCTGGCACTGCTGGAACGCAAGGTCGTCCCCGCCCCGGACCGTAAGCACGGCAATCTTCCTCTGTAGAGGATTCGTCCCAGGTCCGAAATCCCGGGCCAGAAGTCACGGGCCAGAAATCACGGAACAGTAGCCCCAGAGCCGAAAAGAGAACTCCACATGACCGACAATCCGCCCGTCCCGGTGACCGTGCTCCGCGGCCTGCCGGGGGCAGACCCTGATGAACAGGACCGTGTCGCCCGGGCCGTCTCCCTCGCCCTGACCTCGCTGGCCGGTGAACTGTCGTCGTCCGCCGGACGCTACGAGGACCCGCGCGAGGCACTGCGCCGCGATCCGCGTGGGGCCTGGGGTGTTCCCGGGGTCGGACGACGAAACTCCGGTACCTTCTCCCCGGCCGGGTTCCGTGCCTGAACCCGCCGTGCCCGACAACACCGGCACACTGCCCGGCCGCCCGGTCCTGGTACTGGCGTCCTCCTCCCCCTCGAGGCTGTCCGTGCTGCGTGCCGCCGGAACCGAACCACTGGTGGTCGTCCCCGACGTCGACGAGGACGCCGCCGTCGCCGAACTCACCGACCGCCTCGCCGACCGGGGCGTCGCACCCACACCCGAACAGACCGTCGTCCACCTCGCCGAGGTCAAGGCAGATGCGGTGGCCGGACGCCTTGCAGCGGACGGAGGCCGGGACACCACCGCCGGCGTCCTCACCGGTGACCCCGGGCCTGACCTCCTGAGCGACGCCGTGATCGTCGCCGGAGACTCCATGCTCCTGCTCGACGGCCGACTGCAGGGCAAACCCCACACCGTGGAACGCACCGTCGAGCGGTGGAAGGCCCAGCGGGGACGCACCGCCACTCTCGTCACCGGACACGCGGTCGTGCACCGGGGCCGACGGATCTCCGTGGCGTCCTCGACGCAGGTGCATTTCGCCCGGGTCTCCGACAGGGACATCGAAGCCTACGCCGCCACCGGTGAACCCCTGGAATGCGCCGGCGCCTTCACCCTGGAGGCTCTCGGCGGGTGGTTCATCGACCGCGTCGACGGGGACCCGTCCGGGGTCATAGGACTGTCGTTGCCGGTCCTGCGTCGTGCACTGGAGGAGTTCGGTCTGTCCGTGTCCGATTTCTGGACGCGGTGACCCGGCCGCACCACCGTCCCGGGCCCTGTCAGTGTGATCTGCAGCCCCACAGGTCACGTGGGGGGACCCCCGCAGTTAGACTGATCAGCAGACATGAAAGGCGGTACCCGTACCCATGGGAATCGAGAGTGACCCCAGCCCCGCGCTGCAGCAGTACGCCCACCCCGAGCGTCTCGTGACGAGCTCCTGGCTGGGCGCCAAACTTGGCGGAGCGGGGCTCAAGGTCGTCGAGTCGGACTCCGACAGCATCCTCTACAACATCGGACATCTCCCGACCGCCATCCGCATTGACCTGCACAACGACCTCGGCGCCCCGGTGTGCCGGGACTTCCTCGACGGTGCCGCGTTCGCCCGGCTCATGGACGACAAGGGCATCACCCGGGACGACACCGTCGTCATCTACGGCGACGAGTCCAACCTGTGGGCGTCCTACGCCTTCTGGGTGTTCGACCTTTTCGGCCACCCCGACGTGCGCCTCCTCGACGGTGGACGGGAGGCCTGGATGCAGGAGGAACGCGAAACCTCCTACGATGTCCCGCCCGGGCCGACCCGTGGCTACCCCGTCATCGAACGCGACGACAGCACCCACCGGATCTTCGTCAACGAAGTGCTCGCCGACCGGAACGACCGGCGCAACATGCAGCTGGTCGACCTCCGAGACCCGGCGGACTTCGCCGCCGGTCACATCCCCGGGGCGGTCAACACCGACCCGTCGACGATGGTCCACCCCAACGGCCGGTTCCGCAGCAGACAGGACCTCGAGGCTGCCTTCTCCTTCCTCTCCCCCGACGATCCGGTGGTGACCTACTGCGGGACCGGCGAGCGGGCCGCGCACCTGTGGTTCGTCCTCCACCACCTGCTCGGCAGGAAGGATGTCCGCTGCTACGACGGTTCCTGGGCCGAGTGGGGCAACATGGTCAGAATGCCGGTCGAGGCCGTCTGACAGCAGTCGCTGACGTCAGCTGACCCGGTTGTAACAGCCGGGCTGGCAGCGGCGGTGGTTCCCGTTGTAACGTCAGGCGGTTGTCACCAGACGTCGTCAGCAGGAGAAGAGGAGAGCACGTGCCGGCAGAACACCGGAATGACCCGCGGAAGATCAGGAAGGTTCTGGTCGCCAACCGTGGCGAGATCGCGGTGCGCGTGATACGCGCCGCCCGCGACGAGGGTATCTCCTCTGTTGCCGTGTACGCCGTGCCGGACGCGGACGCCCCGTTCGTCCGGCTCGCCGACGAGGCTTTCGCACTCGGCGGCCAGACCTCCGCCGAGTCCTACCTCGACATCGTGAAGATCGTCGACGCCGCAGTACGCTCCGGTGCGGACGCCGTCCACCCCGGCTACGGATTCCTGTCCGAGAACGCCGATTTCGCCCGCGCCGTCATCGACGCGGGCCTGACCTGGATCGGCCCCTCACCGCGCACCATCGGTGAACTGGGAGACAAGGTCACCGCCCGTCGGTACGCCGAACAGGTCTCGGCCCCGATGGCGCCCGGAACCCCGGAGCCTGTCACCGACGCGCAGGAGATCATCGACTTCGCCACAGAGTACGGTCTGCCGGTCGCGGTGAAGGCGTCCTTCGGCGGCGGGGGGCGCGGCATGAAGGTGGCGCGCACCCTGGAGGAGATTCCGGCCCTGTTCGAGTCCGCGACGAGGGAGGCGGAGAAAGCTTTCGGGCGCGGGGAGTGCTTCGTCGAACGGTACCTCGACCGGGCACGGCATGTGGAGTGCCAGGTCGTCGCCGACACCCACGGTAACGTCGTCGTCGCCTCCACCCGTGACTGCACCCTCCAGCGCCGCTTCCAGAAGCTCATCGAGGAGGCACCCGCACCCTTCCTCACCCCGGAGCAGGACGCCAGGCTGCGGGAAGCCTCCAGGGCCGTGATGCGTGCCGCCGACTACACGGGTGTCGGCACCGTGGAATACCTTGTCGGAGACGACGGGCTCATCTCGTTCCTCGAGGTCAACACCCGCCTGCAGGTCGAACACCCTGTCACTGAACAGGTGACCGGATGGGACCTCGTCCGGGAACAGTTCCGTATCGCCGAGGGCCGGGAACTGTCGCGGACAACCGACCCGGAGATCCGCGGGCACGCCTTCGAGTTCCGCATCAACGGTGAGGACGCCGCCTCCGGTTTCATGCCCTCCCCCGGTACCCTCACCACCTACCGGGAGCCCGCCGGCCCCGGAGTCAGGGTGGACTCGGGGGTGGAGCAGGGATCCGTCATCGGTGACCAGTTCGACTCCATGCTCGCCAAGCTCATCGTCACCGGCGAGGACCGTGCCCACGCCCTGCGCCGGGCCGCCCGGGCCCTCGACGAGTACACCGTCGAAGGTATCCCCACGGTCCTTCCGTTCCACCGGGCGGTCGTCCGGGACCCCGCATTCGCCCCGGAGCTCGCCGGGGATTCAGCCGCAGACGCCGCTGCCGACCCCCTCACCGTCGACCACTTCGACGTGTACACCCGGTGGATCGAGGAGGAGTGGCGGAACACGGTCGAACCCGACGAGTCTCCTGCCGCCGACGGGGACGTCCCCTCCCGCAGGACCATCCCCGTCGAGGTCGACGGCCGACGGGTCGAGGTCAGTGTCCCCGGGGACCTGTTCGCCACCGGTGCTCCGGTACGGCGTCCTGCCCGACGGTCCGCAGGAGGTTCCGCGGCGTCCGCCTCCGGCGACGACGTCCTCGCCCCCATGCAGGGCACCGTGGTCAGCGTCCTCGTCGAAGAAGGCCAGGAAGTCACCGAAGGTGAACCGGTCCTGCTGCTTGAGGCGATGAAGATGGAGAACGCTGTGCGGGCGCACAAGAACGGGACCGTCTCCGGCCTGTCGGTCAGTGCCGGCGACGGAGTGAAGAAGTCGCAGCTGATGCTCCAGCTGCTCTGACGGTACCCACCCCGACCGCACTGACGAGAGGCCCCGGAAATGTCCGATCTGTTCTCCCGCTTCCGCCGCCCGGATGCCGGCGCGAAGTACGACAGCCGTCGTGACAAGGGGTTCATCCTCTCCCTCGACCAGGGCACGACCTCCACCCGGGCGATGGTCTTCGACCCACGGGGGCAGGTGGTCTCCGTCAGTCAGCTCGAGCACCGGCAGATCTTCCCCGGCCCGGGACAGGTCGAACACGACCCGGAGGAGATCCGGCTCAACGCCAGACGCGCCATCGCCGACGCCGTCGCCCGGGCGGACATCGGTACCGAGAACATCGCCGCCCTGGGTATCACGAACCAACGTGAGACCACGGTCATCTGGGACCGTCAGACCGGTGAGCCCGTGTACAACGCCATCGTCTGGCAGGACACCCGCACGACCGACTTCTGCTCACAGCTCGAGGAGAACTCCGGGGAACTGATCCGCCGGCGTACCGGGCTCCCGGTGTCCACCTACTTCGCCGGACCCAAGATCCGGTGGATCCTGGACAATGTGCCCGGTGTGCGGGAACGGGCGGAACGCGGTGAGCTCGCCGCCGGGACGATGGACTCCTGGCTCATCTGGGAACTCACCCGCCCGCCCCGCTCAGGCCGGGCGGGGCGGGGAAGACTGGGAGGCCACGGCGATGCCGCCCGCCACGTCACCGACGTGACCAACGCCTCCCGAACCATGCTGATGGACATCAGGACCCGCCGGTGGGACCCGGAACTGTGCGGTCTTCTGGGTGTACCCGAGTCACTGCTCCCCGAGATCGTCAGCTCCTCCGAGGTCGTCGGCACCGTCCGACGCTCCGGCCCGGTCCACGGCGTCCCCGTGGCAGGCATCCTCGGCGACCAGCAGGCGGCAACCTTCGGGCAGGCCTGCACCGAACCCGGGGAAGCGAAGTGCACCTACGGCACGGGAAACTTCCTGCTGCTCAACACAGGTACCGAGCCGAGAACTTCCGGGAACGGCCTCATCACCACGGTCGCCTACCAGCTCGGCGACGCCCCCGCCGTGTACGCGTTGGAGGGGTCGGTGGCGGTGACCGGAGCCCTGGTGCAGTGGCTCCGTGACAATCTGGGGTTCTTCAGCTCCGCCGACCAGGTGGAACCGCTGGCCCGCACCGTCAGCGACAACGGCGGGTGTGTGGTCGTCCCCGCCTTCTCCGGGCTTCTCGCCCCACGGTGGGTACCGGACGCCAGGGGTGTCATCATGGGCCTGACCCGGTACGTGACGAAGGCGCACATCGCACGGGCGTCACTGGAGGCCACCGCCTTCCAGACCCGGGAGGTCGTCGAGGCGATGAACGCGGACTCCGGGGTACCCCTCACCGGTCTGCGTGCCGACGGCGGCATGGTGGGCAACTCCCTGCTCATGCAGTTCCAGGCCGACCAGCTGGGGGTGCCGGTGACCGTCCCCCGTGTCACGGAGACGACAGCCCTGGGCGCCGCCTACGCTGCCGGCCTGGCCGTGGGCTACTTCAGCGACACCGCCGAGATCAGGTCACTGTGGCAGGAGGAGTCGACCTACCTTCCCACCGCGTCCCGAAAGGACAGGGACGACGCCTATGCCCTGTGGAACCGGGCGGTGGAGCAGGCCGTCGGGTGGGCCCGGGAACAGGGCGGGGAGGCACGGACCGACCGGGTGCAGTCCGACTAGACTCGGTCCCATGAATGATCCCTACGACGCCCGGGACAACCGTGTCCGTGTGGGGGACGCCGACCGCGACCGTGCGATAGGGGTCCTCGGCGTCCATTTCTCGGACGGCCGTCTCAGCGTCACAGAGTACGACGAACGGTGCCGGGCCGTCGCCGGAGCCCTGACCCGCGCAGAGATCGACGCCCAGTTCACGGACCTGCCTGCACTGCCGGCGGCTCAGGCCGGCCCGGTGGGGGACGGGGTCGCGGTGTACTCCGCCACCGAAATCGCCGAACAGCACCGGCGCGGAGCCAACCCCCGGGCGGGAATCATGATGCTGACCACCGTGGCCGGGGTGGCTGCCGCCGTCATCATCGGCGGTACGGCCGCAGTCGTCCCCGTCGCCGTGATCGCCGCCGTCGCAGTCCTGCTCTACGTGGTCAAACCTGGTCCCGACTCCTGGTACGTGCCCTCCCCCGGGGCGCTGGAACGGGCCAGGGTGCGCAGGTTGCGCCAGGCGCACCAGCTCGAACTCGAGGAGAAGAAGGCCCGCCGACGCCTCATCCAGGCGGAGATCACCACAGATGCGATGGACCTGGCGCACAGAGCGATAGGCAGGGTCGGCAGGAAACCGGGCGGCGGGCAGGGCCGGTCACGGAAAGGACGTTGACCCGGACACGTCAGTCCAGTCTGCGGAACTGTTCGAGAACCCCGGCGAACAGGCGGACCCCCACAGGGATGCACGCTTCGTCGAAGATGATGTCCGCCTGGTGCAGGTCGGCCTTCTCCCCCTGACCGTTCCACGCACCCAGGCGTGCCATGGCACCGGGGACGTGCTCGAGATACCAGCTGAAGTCCTCACCCCCGGACGACTGCGGTGCCTCCTGCAGTGCATGCGGGTCAACGTCCTTGACCGCCTGTGCCATCAGGGCGGTGCAGGCGTCGTCGTTGGTCACCGGCGGAACGCCCTTGGTGTGGCGGATCTCCGCGGTGGCGCCGGTGGGTGCCAGCAGCTGGTCGACCAGCAGGGGGAACAGTGTGCCGAGCTGACGCCAGACCAGCGGACTCCCGGTCCGCAGGGTACCGAGCAGGGTGACCTCCTGCGGCATCGCGTTGAATGCCGACCCTCCGTTGACCGCGCCGAAGGTCAGCACCGTACCGGTACGGGGGTCCACCCGGCGCGACAGGAGCCCGGGAAGCCCGGTGATCAGCAGCCCGGCGGCGTAGATGACGTCCGAGGTGAGGTGGGGGCGGGCGGTGTGACCCCCCTGGCCTTTCACGACGATCTCCACGACATCGGTGGCAGAGGTGATGGCACCGACCCTCACCCCGATCTGGCCGGCGCGGAGCTTCGGTTCCGCGTGGACGGCGAAGATGTGGCTGACGCCGTCCAACGCGCCCGCCCGGATAACGTCGGTGGCACCCCCGTCGAGAACCTCCTCGGCGGGCTGGAAGATGCATCTGACACGCTGGTCGAGTCCGTGGTCGCGGTCGTACTCCGCCAGGGCGCAGGCCAGGGCGAGCACCACCGTGGTGTGGATGTCGTGGCCGCAGGCGTGCATGACACCCGGGTTGAGGGAGGAGAACTCCAGACCCGTCTCCTCGGTGACCGGCAGGGCGTCGATGTCCGCGCGGAACGCCACCGCCGGGCCGGAGGCGTCCCCACCGATGTCCACGGTCAGCCCCGTGCCCGGCAGCAGGACCGGTTCCAGGCCCGCCACCCGTAGTTCATCGGCGATGAATGCGGTGGTCCGGACCTCGTCGTGTGACAGTTCCGGATGTGCGTGGAGATGGCGGCGCCAGCCGATGATCTCGTCGTGGTGGTCGACCAACCAGGTGGTGACGGCCGATTCAACGGCGCCGGTGCTACTCACGGATCGCAGGACTCCTCCACGCTAGATGCACGCTCGATGACGGTGCGGGTCGCGACGCCGCACAGTGACCTCTCCACCTTAGTCGTCCGACCGCCCGGCCTCCCATTCCCGGGGCGTCCTATGCTGGTGCCATGACTGTGCCGCACCAGCAGACACCACCGGAAACCCCGCCCGACTCTCCCGCCGGGCTCGCCGCCCGCGCGGCGGCCGCACTCGCGGAGAAGACCGGGCGACCCCGCCACGACGTGGCGGTCGTCCTCGGATCGGGGTGGCGTCCGGCAGCTGACGTCCTGTGCGGGGACGCCGTGGGCACCGTGGAATTCCCCATGTCCGACCTGCCCGGCTTCCTTCCGCCGACGGCCGAGGGCCACGGGGGCACGGTGCGGAGTGCGGAGATCGGGGGGAACCGGGTACTGGTCCTGCTGGGGCGGATCCACGCCTATGAGGGGCACGAACTGTGGCGTACGACCCACGCGGTACGTACCGCGGCCGCGGCCGGGGTACGTACGGTGGTCCTGACCAATGCCGCGGGTGGACTGACTCCGGGGATGCAGGTCGGTGAACCGGTGCTGATCAGCGACCACCTCAACATGACGATGCGCTCGCCCCTGCGGGGCGCACAGTTCGTCGACATGGTCGACGCCTACTCCCCGCGTCTGCGGGCGCTGGTCGCCGGACTTCGTCCGGGGATCAGGGAGGCGGTGTACGCGATGATGCCCGGCCCCCAGTACGAGACTCCCGCGGAGATCAGGATGCTCGGCGTCCTCGGCGCGGGTCTGGTGGGTATGTCGACCGTCCACGAGACAATTGCGGCCAGGGCCGCGGGTATGGAGGTGCTGGGGATCTCCCTGGTCACCAACCTGGCCGCGGGAATCACCGGACAGCCGCTCGACCACCGCGAGGTCCTCGCCGCAGGGGCTGAGGCCGCGACCACGATGGGTGGACTGCTCGGCCGGCTCGTCGCCGGCGACGTGGTGGTGGGTGCACGGTGATCACCTTCGGTACCGCAGGTCTGCGGGCCCCGGTCGGCCGGGGCGAGGACCACATGAACGTCTCCACCGCCACGCGCACCACGGCCGGTGTCGCCCGGTGGCTGCACGGGCAGGGCGTCACCACCCCACGGGTGGCCGTCGGTTTCGACTCCCGGTACGGCTCCAATGCGATGGCCCGGGCCACGGCGGAGACCTTCGCCGGGGCCGGGTGCGAGGTGACCCTCCTGCCCCTGCCGACCCCCACCCCTGTCCTGGCATGGCTCGTCCGCGACCGTGGGCTGGATGCCGGGGTGCAGATCACGGCCAGTCACAACCCCCGTGGGGACAACGGCTACAAGCTCTACCTGGCCGGCGGTTCCCAGCTGGTCAGCCCGTCGGACCGGGAGATCGAGGAGGCTGTGGCCCAGACCCCTCCCGCACCGGAGATCCCCCGCTCCCCGGACGTGCATCTCGACGTCCACGCGGTCGACGGGTACCTCACCGCGATCGCCGGCCTGGTGGGTTCCGGTGACGGGGCAGTTCTCACCGCGCGCCGCAACCTCCGGGTTCTGTTCACCCCGCTCCACGGGGTCGGAGGCACCGTCCTCGACGACGTCTTCCGGATGTCGGGTTTCCGCTCTCCTGCCGCAGTCCCCGCCCAGCGGTGGCCCGACCCGGAGTTTCCCACGGTCTCCTTCCCCAATCCGGAGGAGCCCGGCAGCTGTGACATGCTCCTTGAGACCGCAGCCGCCGCCGCGCCGCAGGAGCGGCCGGACCTCCTGATCGCCCTGGATCCGGACGCCGACAGGTGCATGGTGGGCATCCCCGACCCTGAGGCACCCCGCGGCTACCGGATGCTGCGCGGTGACGAGACCGGTCCCCTGCTGGCCCGGCACCTGGTTCCCGTGCACCGGGACGACGCGACCCCGCGACCCGTGGTCGCCACGACGGTGGTCTCCTCGGGACTGCTGCGCAGGATCGCCGACGCCTCCGGCTGGGATTTCCGCGAGACCCTCACCGGTTTCAAGTACCTGGCCCGCGCTGCCGGGGACGCACCGGGAGACCTGGTCTTCGCCTGTGAGGAGGCCATCGGCACCTGCCCTGCCCCGGGCACTGTCGCGGACAAGGACGGGGTGGCCACCGCACTGGTCACCGCGGTGTGGGCCGCAGAACTCAAGGCCCGGGGCCGGACGTTGCGCGATGAACTTGCCGACCTCGACGAGACCTTCGGTGTGGTGCGCACCTCCCAGGTCTCCGTGCGGCTGTCAGGCCGCTCAGCCGCCGCCGCCCTCGTCGCCGGGTGGGCGGCATCTCCCCCTGCCGAGCTCAGCGCGGGGCGTCCTGCCACGGTCGAGCCACTGGACCCCGGGGCCGGAACACAGGCGGGTTTCCGTGTCCGCTGGTCAGCACCGACAGGTGGCACAGCACCGGGGGACAACGCAGCCGGTACCGCCACCCTGGACTACCGTGTGGTGGTCCGTCCCTCCGGTACCGAGCCCAAGGCCAAGTTCTACCTGCAGGTCGCCGGGCCGGTGCCTGACGGTGGCGCCGACCGGCGGGTGGACGCCGAGGTCGTCGACGAGGCCCTCGCCGGGCTCACCGCGACAGTCCGCAGGCTGACCGCCCGCTGAGGACGCCTCAGATCCCCTGTCCCCCCGTCCCCGACTAGGAGTCCGATGCCGAGAGTCCCCGCCGCCCAGGGACGCCCCGCAGTGACCTGGGCCCCGTTGGCCCTCACACTTGCCGCCACGGTCGCCCTCGGCGTCCTCGACCCTCCCATGAGAGACCTCCAGGCGTCCCTCGCACGCGAATCGGCCAACCGGTCCGGCGTCGGCGTCACCTACTGGTTCGACTGGTTCGGCGGTGTCGCCCCCGGCAGTTACTCCCTCATCGTCCCCGCGCTGACCTCGGTCACCGGTTCCCTGACACTGCTGTGCCTGTGCACCCTCGCCGTCGCGGCCCTCGCCCTCCCGCTGTCCCGGAGTGCGACGCATCCCGCCCTGATGACCTGGTCGGTCTCCCTCGCCGCGGTGTTCAACATGCTCTCCGGGCGGGTGACCTTCGCTGTCGGCGCCACGCTGGCGACGGCCGCCGCGCTCGCCTTCCACTACCGGCGGCCGGTCCCCGGAGCCGTACTGCTCACTGTCTCCGGCCTGGCCAGCCCGCTGGCACCCGCCTTCGCCGGCATGGTCATCCTGCCGTTCCTCTTCTTCCCGGACCACCGGAACCGCATGACCTGGTCCGCCCTGGCCGGAGCTGCCGCAGGCGTGGCGGTCCCGGCTCTCCTGTTCGGAGCCCCCGGGCAACAGCCTTTCCCGTGGACCACCCTCGTGTGGTCACTGGTCATCGGTGCGGGTGCCGCAGTCGCGCTCACCGGTGGCCCCGACCGGACAGACGGGGAGGCGCCACCTCCCCCGGTCCGCTGGATCGCCCCCCTGGCGCTGGCCGCAGCCGTGGTGCTTTTCGTGATCCCCACCGGTGTGGGGTCCAACATCAGCAGGTTCTTCTACCTCGTCCTGCCCTGCATCGTGATGTACTGGTCCCTGAAGTCGCCGCGGGTTCTCGCCCTGCTGCTGTCCCCGGCCCTGGTGTACGCCCTGTTCGTCTCACTGTACGACCAGGTCACGGTTGCCGACGGCGGTGACTCAGCTGCCCTCTACACGCCGTTGACCGAACAGCTCGACACCCTGGTGGCCGAAGGTGCGGTCACCAACCACCGTGTGGAACTGGTGGACACGGACACCCACGCCGGCAGTAACCTGCTGACCCGGTCCGTACCCCTCGCCAGGGGCTGGGAGAACCAGTCCGACATGCGCTACAACCCGGTCTTCCATGAGCCTGGGGCGCTGACCGGAAGCTCCTACCGTGACTGGCTGACGGACAATGCCGTGGCCTGGGTCGCTGTCTCGTCCTCCCCGATACGGCAGCAGTCCGGGGAGGCCGAACTCATCCGTTCGGGACTGCCGTACCTCCACGAGGTCTGGGCCAACCGGGACTGGACCCTGTACAAGGTCGCGCAGCCGTCCGTGATCGTCCCCGCGCCGTTGACACTGGAGGAGTCCGGGGCGGCGACGATGGTGGTGGACGTCCCCCGGGACGCCGTGGGCACCGACCATCTGCTCAGAATCCGGCCGAACCGGTACCTCACCGCCACCACCGGTGACAGTGCCGGAACGCGTACCGCCTGCCTGGCCCCCACCGACGACGGCAACTGGACGACAGCCCGCTTCACCGAACCCGGAACCTACACCCTGACGGGACAGTTCTCCGTGACCGCGGCCCTGGAGCCGATGACGGCAACCTGCGGTCCGGAGGAGTCGCCGCGGTGACCTGCAGCAGGACGCCCCGGACCTTCCCCTTCCCGGGTCCGCAGGGACGCGGACACTGACCTGCGGTTCACAGGCCGGTTCAGAGGCCGTCGAGGTCGATGTTCCGGGGTCCGTAGAGCCGGTCTCCGGCGTCACCGAGCCCGGGGACGATGTAGGCGTCATCGTTGAGTTCGGGGTCGACAGTCGCGGTGTAGAGCCGCCCGACAGGCAGGCCTGAATCGCGTACCGCCTCCACCCCGGGCACCGCGGACACCATGCACACCACGGTGATGTCGGCTGCGCCACGGTCGGCGAGCAGCCGCAGGGCGTGCAGCAGTGACCCGCCGGTGGCGAGCATCGGATCGACGAGGAACACGGTGCGCCCTGTGAGGTCCTCCGGCAGTGCCTCCAGGTACGGGACAGGCTGGTGGGTCTTCTCGTCGCGCGCCATGCCGATGAATCCGACCTGGGCATCGGGAATCATCGCCAACGCCGGGTCGACCATACCCAGCCCTGCCCGGATGATCGGGACGATGATCGGCGGGTCCGACAGCCGGTGCCCGGTCGCGACGTCGACCGGCGTCCGGACATCGAACTGCTCGACCGGCAGGTTGCGGGACGCCTCGTAGATGAGCATCATCCCCAGATCCGCCAGAGCCGCGCGGAAGGCGGCGTTGTCGGTTCGTGCGTCCCGCATGATCGTCAGCCGTGATGCTACGAGCGGATGGTTTACCTCGACAATCTCCATGGGTTCCAAACTACTGGGCGGGGACGGGAACCACTGCACCACTCCCGGAGTCCTACTCAGACATGACAGGAATAGCAGCTGACCTGACTTCGCTCGCACGCACATCCGCCCTCGTCGACGAGGCCGCCGGGCGCCTGACGGCCGACCCCGGAGGCGGCACCCCCGCGCACTTCCCTGTACCCGGGGCCGCCCGCTTCCTGACCGCCTTCACCACAGCAAGACAACGGCAGCACAGCTGCGCCCTCGGACTGTCCAGGTACTACTCGGACGCAGGTGCCGCGCTCACCGGCCTCAACCGGTCCCTCACCTCTCACGAGGACGCCGCAGCCCGCCGCTTCGACCGGTCCCCCGGTGACGCCGCATGATCCCTGACATCACCGCACTCGTCTCCCCCGTCGCAGGGCTCGTCCCGGCCCCTGTCACCACGGGCGAGAGTCCTCTCGCCCCCCTGCTCGCGGACACCGGCCTCCCCGGTCTTCTGGCCGCCGTTCCCGCCGACGTGGAATCCGCGCTGTCCGGTGATGCCGGTGGTGCAGTCGTCGCCTCACTCTCGGATGCCGCAGGCAGGGCACGGGACCTGCTCGGATTGTCCGGTGACCTCGAGGCACTCGGGGACGGAGCCGTCGAATCGGTCACCCGGGCGGCAGGGGACGTCACCGGTATCGCCTCTGACTGCGTCCGACAGTTGACCGTTCTCCTCGGATCCGGTCCCCCCGGACCGTTGACCGGCATATGTGCGACGCAGACCGCCTGGCACCACCTCGAACGCGCCGCCCGTCGGATGGCCGTTCTCGAGTCGGAGCTCGACGCCCTCGCCGACAGGGTCGCAGTGGTGGATGCCGCGACCCCGCAACCTCCCCGGTCCCTGTCCACCGGTGAGGTACCCTCCACACCGGTGTCAGGGGCAGCACCGGAGGGCGATCCCGCGCCCTCCCCGGGACACACCGGTACCACCGCGACCGGGGAACCGGACCCCGGAGTGGACGGGGACGCTGACGGGGGCCCGGGCGCCCCCTCGCCGGAAGCTGCCGCGGCAGTCGAGGCCGCCAGGTCCGCCCTGGGAACCCCCTATGCCTGGGGCGGTACCACCCCCGGAGTGGGGATGGACTGCAGCGGCCTGACACAGTGGGCCTACGCCCGGGCCGGGGTGGACATCCCCCGCACCGCCTCAGCCCAGGCGGTGGGATCACCGGTGCCCGCAGACCAGATCGCCCCCGGAGACCTCGCCGTGTGGGACGGACATGTGGCCATGGTCACCGGCGACGGGATGATGATCGAGGCGGGGGACCCGGTCCAGCTCTCGCCGGTGCGAACCACGAACTCCGGTATGGCCTTCCACGGCTTCTACCGTCCGACAGCATGACAGGCGGCATGAGCGGCCGCCGGGCCGGCCTGGCCAGGATCATCTCCGTACCGCCGGTCCCGGACTACCACGCCAGGCTCTTCCTCGGTTCCCCTCCTCCCACAGTTCCCCCCGTGCTGGACCGCAGCCTCTTCACACCTGCTTCAGGGGCACGGTCGGGGACAATCCGCCCGGGGCACCGGTAGAATGACCCTCCATGACAGACCGCGGCATCGTACCCCTCGAAATCGAGTCCACCACCGGCACCTACTACACGCTCTGGGCACCGGGGTGGACCGCCCGGGGCGAGCAGTGGCAGGCATTCCTCGGGGACGACACGGGTATCTTCGGTTTCTCCTCCCCCGCAGCACTGCTGGCGTGGATCCGGTCCCACTCCTCAGCAGGCGACCACGACCTCAGCGACCACCCGCGGTGGCGTTCCTTCACCGATAATCCTGCGGCGAAGGTCACCCCGCGCGCGAGCGGGAAGATCAGCCTGATCGAAGTTCCCGACCGTCTGGCCGGCCGGCCCTCATTCGACAATGTCAAGGCAGTGAGCTCAGCGTTCGACGTCCTGCGTTCCATCGGGGAGGTCTGCGGAATCGACCGGATCACCACCTGGTTCAGGTCATACTCGATCCTCGGCAACACCGCCCGTGGTGCCGACCACTACGCCGGTGAGAACGGGCTCGGAGAATGGTCGAACGTCGGCTGGACGGTCCTGTCGAACTGGAAGGAACTGCTCGACCTCGTCGACGAACAGTTCGTCACCCCTGAGGTCGACGACACCGCTGTCTCCACCGCACAGGAGGACATCGACGCGGCGGAGAAGGCCAGGAAGGACGCCGACGCCGCGGCCGCCACCGCCGCCGAGGAGGACAGACGACAGGTCGAGGAGGAGTCCGCTTCCGCGAAGAAGACAGTGGACGAGGACCCGTACGACAGCACCCCATGGTCGGAGGCCGGGATCGATCCCGTCCGGATCACCGTCGACGGCACCACTGTGTACACCCTGCGGTGTTACGTGGGTGACCGCGAGCCGGTCTTCCTCGGCAAGGACGGGATGATCAACACCTTCCCCTCCGGCCGGTCACTGGTGCGGTGGATCATCGATGCCAGGGACCATGATCTCGCGGCGATGGAGACCTGGGGTGATCTGGTGTCACTCGCCAACGCCGGCGAACTCGAGACAACCGTCCACCCCACGAACGACTACGGTTTCACCGGGTTGCGTGAGGACATCGCCGAAGGCACCCGTGCCGTGGACACCGACCAGCTCGGACGTGCCTATGAACTGCTGGCCGACGCCGCCGACTGGGCAGGGGACGACGCCGTGAACAAGGTGCTGCTGGCTTATCCGAGACTGCAGGACTACATCGCCTACATGCTCGGATCCCCGTCCTCCGGCACCCCCACCGCCCCGTTCGACGAAGAGGTCGAGGGCTGGAGCGAGCTGGAGAAGAAGCTCACGGAACGGTTCACTAAGTTCTGATCCCCGCGCCGGCCCCGCATCTGCGGACGGAGTCCACGGTCCTGCGTCCCGGCAGGAAGAGGTGGTCCGGCCGGTCCTATAGTTGACAGGTGACCAGCCCTACCCCGCCGTCCCGTCCCTGCGAACCGGGAGAGACCCCGCCCCCCGTTCCGGGGTGGTGGGCGATGCTCACGGCCGTGCACAGTCCGGGCCCCACCTGGCCCGGTGCACTGCGCGCGGCCCTGGCGGTGGTGCTGCCCGCCGGGGTGGCGCTTTTGGCCGGCTACGAGACACAGATGCTGCTGATCACCGGCGGGAGTTTCGCCGTGATCTACGGCGAGGGCCACCCCTACCGTTCCAGACTGCGCATCATGGTGACTGCCGGCGTCCTGCTGTCCCTCGGCCAGATGGCGGGGGCATCCGTCGGGTCGTTGGTCTGGCCCCAGATCGACGCCGGTGGCTCACGCTGGTGGCTGCTGTTCATCGCGGTCTTCGCCACCGCCCTGTCAGCGGTGGTCGTGTTCATGCAGAATGCGTTGCGGCTCCCTCCGCCCGGAGGGTTCTTCCTCGTCATGGTCTCCGGCGGTGCGACGATGGTCGCCAGACAGGGGATGAACCCCGTCGAGGTCGGCGCCTGGGCCCTCGTCGGTGCAGCTACCGCCACAGTCATCGGAATGGTGCCGGCACTGTGGGGGTTCCACCGTCCGGAGACTGCCGCGGTGGAACGGCTGGAGAACGCCGTGGCCGTGTACGCTGCTGACGCCGCGCACACCGTCGCCCAGAGCCACAGGGTGGAGTCACTGCTCGTCTCGACATGGGACATGCTCTTCGATGCCGGTCATGCCCGGGGCGGGGAGGTCACCGGTTCGCGCCACACCGACGGCACCGGCACCGCACCCGGAGATGAGCTGGTCCGCAGGACACTGGCGGCCCACATCACCCTGGCCCGCTGCAATCCCGCGGTCGAACGTGACAGCACGACCTCCGACGACCTCTCTGACATGCCGAACTACATCGACCTGTCCCGTCACACCGTCCCCTTGGCCCGGCCTTCGGTCAGGTACAGGATCTACCGTTCCCTCCACCGGTACTCCGGGGCGACCATGGCGTCTGTCAAGGTGACGGTGGCGTGTCTGCTGGCGGGGGTAGCCGGCACGGCGTGCGGCTTCGACAGGCCTGACTGGGCGGTGCTCTCCGCGCTCCTGGTACTGCAGTGGAATCCGGAACGTCGGTCGGGGACCATCCGGGGGCTTCACAGGGTCATCGGTTCCGTGGCGGGGGTCGGAGTGTTCGCGCTGCTGCACCTGCTGCAGGTCCAGGACTGGTCCCTGCTGGTCGCGCTGGCGGTCTGCCAGTTCTTCGCCGAGGTTTTCGTGGTGAGGAACTATGCGCTGACTGTCACGGCTTCCACGTCACTGGCCCTGCTGATGGGCGGTACCGTCGACCTTCCGCTGGGCGAGGTGGTGGCGGCCAGGTGGTCGGAGATCGGGCTGGCGACCGTGTTCTCTCTTGCTGCCCTGTGGCTCTACCCGCGGTCCGCGGCGATCCGGCACGAGGGACGCCTGGTCGACCGGTGCACCGGCGCGATGGGTGCCCTGCTCGGTCAGCTTCTCACCGCGCCTACGGTGAAGGACGCCCTGCCGCAGCGGCGGGACCTCCAGTACGAGTTGCTCAGTGAACGACACTCGGCCCAGACCGTGGCACTGGACTCCCCCGCGTTCGCCGAGGGAAACTGGTACCGGCATCTGGCTGTCCAACGGGTCGGATACCAGCTGCTGGACTTCTGCACCACCGCCGGTGACAGGAGCGTGTCCCCGACCGAGGTCACCCGGCTCGCCGAAAAGGTACGGGACATGGGCGGGGACGCCACGGACACGGACAGCCCGGGCAGAGGACAGGGGTCCGTGCAGCAGTCGACACCGTGACCTCGGACGACAGGGTCGCCGGGCACGGGGCAACCGGATGTCCCGGCCCCGGGGCAGGTACCGGACCCGTACACAGTCAGTCGGTGAGGGCCGCTCAGGGGGCCGGCGACGGGCCCCCGGACTGTCCGTCCTGTCCACCGGGGTTACGCGGACCGGGTGCGGAATCCGGCCAGGTGAACTGTCCGGACGGGCCCGGGATCTGCGGTGGACCCGGCTGCCGGACACCCGGAGCTGGGACTGGAGTGGCGGCCGGAACGGCGGGAACACTCCGGCGCCCGGTCACGGTCGTGAAAACCAGGAGTACTCCGAGCGCGACAAGCAGGAGACCCGCTGCGATGACGATGTACTGGCCCGGACCTTTCGACGTGCTGAGCGCCCGGACCAACTCGTCGACCAGATCCCTTTCGTAGTCGGACAGTCCCTCTGCTGAGCCTGTGACAGCTTCTCTGTCGTCGGTCAGGAGGCCGACCACGGCGCTGGCGATCTCCCCGACACCACCGAGGCACAGCAGGACAGCCCCGGCAACCGGCAGCCGTCGTGACAGAGTGACGACGATTCCCAGGACCACCAGGGTCAGAGGTACGAGAGCGAAGACCAGGTACCTGGTCTCAAGGTCGGTCTCACTGGACCCAGTGAAATTCTCCCTCAGAGTCAGTTGGCCGAAACCGTTGATCACGGCCTCTATCTGCGGCCCGTACCGGCCCTGTGACAGGTCGAGAGAGACCCGGATCCACCGGGTGAAATAGCCGAACGCAGACACCGCCGCCAGCACCACCGCAGCAGCACCGATGAGAAGAGAAGCACGGACGGGAAACGCTGACTGTGACGGCACACCCGAGGGCGCGGGGCCGAACCCGTCCGCTACCGGCGCGGAGCCGAACCCGTCCGCTACCGGCGCGGGGCCGAACCCGTCCGCTACCGGGGTATTCCCGTTCCCGGCGGCGTCCTCCCCGAAAGCCTGACGCGACCACCGCCCGGGGCTGGTCCCCGGCTGATTCTCATCCGGCATACAGCAGCCCTACTCCCCTGCAGCTGTTGTCGTACCGAACTGCGCCGGAGCACCCGCCACCGGCCGGGCCTGAGAACCGGCCGCCCCGGAAGGGGCCAGGATACGGCGGGCACTCCAGATAGCCTCCGCGACAGCCAGCCACGCCACCGCGTGGGCGACGGTGAAGAGAAGAGCCTTGAGGATGCTGTAGACGGCGTCCACGTCATCCTCACCCGCGGTGAACAGAATCACCAGCGGGTAGAGCATGCCGAGAGCGATGACTGCGAGGCAGGCGAGATACACCTTCGACTGGCTGCGGGACCGCCCCTCCACAGAGATCTCCGCAGACCCGAACTGCTTCGTCTGCGACGCGGGTGCGGCGGCAGGCTGCGGCCCGGAAGCTCCCCCGTAACTGCCGGCGGCGAAGCGGCTGCTGAAATCGGTGGAACTGGAACTGCCCTGCGCGGGCTGACTGAACGGCGTCGCCCCGTAAGACTGGCTCGCATCCGCTGCACCGGCAGAGGAGGAACCGTACGGGGAGGCCGCAGAGGCGGACGAGGAATCAGAATCAGAGGACACTTCGGAGAAAGACGAAGATGCCGACGAGGTCGGGAAGCTCTCCTGGCCCGATGCCCCGGAGACCGGGTTCCGGGAGGACAGAGACTCCGGGAACGTGGGGGATGACGGGGAAGCAGGGGCAGGATGTGAGGAGGAACCGGAGGGTACAGAGGGTGCGCTGTCAGCGAGACCGTGCAGCCACCTGACGTCGACCACCCCGTCCGGCCCTGCGAGAGCCGCCTCGTAGGTGTCCCGCTTCACTGGGTCGGAGAGGATCGCCCGGGCAGTGGCCAGCTGGTCGACCTCCGGGGAATTCTGCTGGTAACCCTGCCCCAGCAGAGTGTTTATCCTGCTGTCCAGCAACTGGCCGATCTCCGCCGGTGGCATGTCCTTGTCCAACGCCAGCTCGGTGTACAGGTTGTAGTTGGGCATCTGTGTCCGCTCACTTCTTTCGTCGTCTCCGGTTGTCGCCGGGTTTCTCCGGTGCTCAGAGGTAGTGTCCGGTTCCCACCGGTAGTTACCCTCAGTGAACTCTAATACACCCGGCACCGTGCCAGACAGGGGTGTCAGCGAACTGTCAGCACACCGGAATGTTCCGGATGTCGGACTCTGCCGTGGCCGAAGCCAGCAGAAGTGAGTAACGGTCCTTCCCCTCCTGCTGGGGCAGCACCACCCGCGCGGCACCGCTGCCCTGGTCCACAGCCCCGGTCCGGATTGCACAGTCTCCCGACAGCAACGTCGTCAGATCCGCCGCCGAACCGTACTTCTCCCGGTCTCCTGCACTGCCGAAATCGGCGACCACAAGGTTGCGCGACGGTCCCGAGCACAGGATCCGTCCGAATTCACCGGGCCCCGGCGAGGCCTCCGCGCAGGACAGACCCGACCATCCTTTCCGGTTCTGCCGGTCCGGGATGATCCCGGGGAACGCCGAGGCGACCCCCTGTGTGCTACCTGACCAGGCCGGATACCGGACCAGGCCACTGACCGGGTAGGCGACGGCCGGAACCAGGACCGCCACGACAAGAAGCACCGCCGCCGTCCTCCCCCGCCTGTGGCCCCTCCTGAGCCGACCCGGCACCACATCCCGGGAGGGACCCTGCACCGGAACGCCGACCCGCCTCCCCACCGGATGCGGCAGCGTCTCCGGACGATCTGCCTCCGGACGATCTGAGGGAACCGGGGCGGCACCGCTGCTTCCACCGGCACCGGCCACCGCCCCGACGGAGGCGGACAAGGCGCCGAGCATGGCAGTGGCAGTCGGATACCGGTCGTCAGGACGGTCCGCGAGAGCTCTCTCCAGGACCGCTCCGACCGCAACCGCCCGGGGCCGGTCCCGGACAGCCAGGGCAGTGGAGGGCAGTCCGGGGTAACGACGGGCGTAGTACCAGGCGTCCTTCCCCGTCAGCTCACGCATGGACCGCAGGGACAGCATCTCGAAGACAATGAGGGAGAGCGCGTACAGGTCGACCGACGCCCCCGCCACCGGGCCCTCGCCGGTGACCTCACGGAACAGCTCCGGGGCAAGATAGGAGTCGGTACCGACGAGAATGCCCTCCGAGGTCACACGGGTGGCGTCCTGGGTCAGGCTGATACCGAAGTCGGTGAGCACTCCGGCCGGCCACAGTGACGGCTGGTCCGGGACAAGAATGTTCGCCGGCTTCACGTCCCGGTGGATCACCTGCGGCTGCATCCGGTGAATCGTGTCCAGGGCGTCCGCCACCGGGGTGAGCAGGTCCACCACCTCAGCCACTGTGAAGGGCCTCTGCGCCTGACGACGCCGTGCGATGCGGGTGCCCAGGTCCTCCCCCGGCACATGGTCCATGATGAAGTAGGCCACGCCGTCCGGCGACGTGGTCGCCGAGTGGACACCGACGACCGCCGGATGCCTCAGCTGCCCGAGAATCCGGCTCTCCTGACGGAAACGGTTGAGAGAGGAAGGAGTGGCGGCGAAACTGGCGAGCACCTTCACCGCCACCCACCTGTCCAGGTCGCCGTCCCAGGCCCGGTACACCCGGCCCATTCCGCCGCGCCCGATCTCGGTCAGCCTGTCCAGTCCGTGACGTTCGCGCAGGTAACCCAGGAAACCTGTCCAGGCCCGGTCGCCGGGTGCCGGCGACGTGTCGGTGCCGGCACTGGCGCCGGGGTCGGTACCGGTGTCCATCCGTCCCCCTGTCCTAGAACGTTCCACGGCTCTTCAACGACCAGTAGTTCTCCTGCGCGTACCGGGCGAGAGCGAATCTACGGGCCGGTGCATTTCCGGTACGTGCAGTAAACCCGGGGACCCCGTTGGCCTCCAGTGTGCGGCACAGGTAGTCGATCTTCGTGTTGACCTTCTTCTGGGACCAGCCGAGAATCCTCTCGAGGTCGCGGACAGCGGGCACCCTGTCCATACCGGCACCCGGACTGTCCACCAGCGGCTGTGCCAGTGCCCGCAGCAGCAGCCTCTGCTCGGTGTTGGGCGTGAACCGGCCCACGGTGAGGTCGTCGGACGCCACCGGGGCAGGGTCGGGCGGCTGCAGTGTCCGCGCCACCGTGAGGTGCAGTTCGTAGGTGCACAACGACGTCGCGAAGACGACGGAGGACAGTCCCGGCGGAAGCGGGTGGCTGGCACCGGGGCCGACCAGCAGCTGTGCGAAGGAGTTGTGTCCCCGGGGGTGGACTGTCGCACTGATCCGTGACCCGTGGTTGGTGACCGTCCACGTGGGACCGTCCGACCAGAACTGGAGGAACTTCCGGTGCATGAACTCGTCGTCGTCCCCGACAGCGAACTCCACCGCCCTTCCGGTCGTCAGCTGCTGGCCGGGGTTGAGGACGACACACTGCCCGACCAGGTCGTCGACGACCAGCTGGCCCGGAAGAATCCCACGTCGCACCGTCGCACCTCTCCCTGATCAGGTGATTCTTATCTGTACTGCTGCCTCTGACAGGGTCATCTTAGCTGACCGGTCGGAACGTGCGACTCATCTCTCCAGTTCATGGGCCAGGGTGGACAGTTCGCCGCCCCCGGCCATCTCCAGGGTCAGCTCGTCGAGCGTCACCTCGTCGCGGGTGGCGTCCATCTTTCGGTGTCCGAGGTTCAGCAGGACAAACCGGTCCCCCACCATGTACGCGTGGTGGGGGTTGTGGGTGATGAAGATGACGCCGACGCCCTCATCACGGGCAGCGGCGATGAACCTGAGCACCATGCCCGACTGCTTCACACCCAGAGCCGCGGTCGGTTCGTCGAGAATGATCACCCGGGCGCCGAAGTACACGGCACGGGCAATGGCGACGACCTGACGCTGCCCCCCGGACAGGGAGGAGACCGGGACCGCGACGTCGGGAAGGTCCACACCCATGCGGTGCAGTCTTTCCGCGGTGATCTCCCTCATCTCCGCCTCGCGCAGCATCCCGAAGCGCCCGGTAAGTTCCTGGCCGAGGAAGAAGTTCCTCCACACGGGCATCTCCCCCACCACAGCGAGGTCCTGGTAGACGGTGGCGATACCGTGGTCCAGGGCGTCGCGGGGCGAACCGAAGGTGACCGGGGTGTCGTCGACCAGCATCTCTCCCTCGCTCGGACGGTGGAGCCCGGCGAGGATCTTGATGAGCGTCGACTTTCCCGCCCCGTTGTCACCGAGGACGCATGTCACTGTTCCGGCGTCCACGGTGAGACTGATGTCCGTCAACGCCCGGAAGGCACCGTAGGTTTTCCCGATACCCCGGAGTTCGATGATGTGCCCTGACACCGGCGTCACTGGGGTCACTGACGTCATTTGCGTGCCTCCGTGAACTTCGAGAAGGAGTTGTTGGACAGGACGGCGAGGAGCAGGACCGCACCGACGAAGAACTTCAGCCAGTCCGGGTTCCACCCTGCGTAGACGATGCCCTGTGTGGTCATCCCGTAGATCAGGGCGCCGACAGCGGTGCCCACGGCGGTGCCCTTGCCTCCCGTCATCGCCACTCCTCCGACAACTGCGGCGATGATGTAGAAGAACTCGTTGCCGACTCCCTGACCTGCCTGGATGGAGTCGAAGTTGTACAGGTTGTGCTGCCCGACGAACCAGCAGGACGCCGCGACCACCATGAACAGGATGATCTTCACACGGTCGACAGGCACCCCGACTGCCCTTGCGGCCGACGGATTCCCCCCTACGGCGAACACCCAGTTGCCGAACTTCGTGCGGAACAGGACGACGTGGGCGACCAGGACGAACAGCACCCACCACAGCACGGTGATCTTCACACTGACCCCGAAGACGGAGAAGGAACCGGCGAAGATCCTCCGGCAGATTTCAAATCCCTGCATGTCGGAGATAGTGGGGGTGGCGACCGCGTTGGTGATCATCTTGGTCACCGCAAGGTTCAGCCCCTGGAGCATGAGGAACGTGGCCAGGGTGATCAGGAAGCTCGGTACCCCGGTCTTGGTGACCATCCACCCGTTGAAGAATCCGACCGCCAGGGCCACCTCCAGCGCCAGAAGTGAACCCACCCAGGTCTGGAGGTGCCAGTTGTAGCTCATCATCGACGCTGCAAGTGCGGTCGTGGTCACGGCGACACCCGTGGACAGGTCGAACTCGTCGGCGATCATGAGCAGGCCGACGGCGAGAGCGACGATGCCGAGCGTTGACGCGGTGTACAGGACCGTCGCGAAGGAGTCGAGCGACCGGAAGCTGGGCGCCACGACCATGAACAGGACGAAGACGCCCACCGCGCCGACGATGCTCGCCAGTTCGGGCCGGCGGAGGACCGCGGTCACCCCGTTGCGGGTCCGCGGGACACCGCTGCCGGTGGACAGTTTTTCCGTGGCGTCCCCGGTGCGGTCCACACGGTCTGTCGGGCTCATCGCAGGCCCTCCTGCGCCGCGTCGGCGATGACGTCGACGTTGGTGGCGTCGACGAAACTCGGTCCCGTGTACACCGGACGACCGCCGCCGACCGTGGTGCCGTTGCGCTTCGCCAGCCAGAGTGCGTCGACGGCCATGTATCCCTGAAGGTAGGGCTGCTGGTCGATCGCGAAGTCGACCCTGCCGTCCCGGATGGCCTTGACCAGTTCGGCGTCCGTGTCGAAGGTGGCGATCCTGATGTCCTTTCCCGGTGTACGACCGGCCTCGGTGGCTGCCTGGGCGGCCACGAGTGAGACCGGGGCGACGAGGTTCATGATCCAGTCCACCGAAGGGTCCTGTGCCAGCTTCGCCCTGATGGTGGACTGCACGGAGGTGAGTTCCTGACCGTTGACGTAGAGCGTCTCCGTCTCCCCCGCGGAGCCGAGTCCCTTCTTCACACCGGCGCACCTGTCCTCCTGGGACTGGTTGCCCTGCTCATGGATGACGCACAGGACCTTCTTCGCCTTCTCTGTCCTGAGCCGTTCCCCTGCCTTCTCTCCCGCGACCGACTCCTCCTGGCCGAAGAAGCCGGTGAGCCCGTACTTCGTGTACTGCTCCATTCCGGCGTTGAGACCGACGACAGGAATGCCGGCGTCGACCGCCTTCTCTGCCACCGGGCCGACCGCCGACGGGTTCGGCATGGTCACTGCGATCCCGTCCACCTGGGAGTCGATGGCGGTCTGGACCAGCTGTGCCTGGTTGGGTGCCTGCGGATCGGCACTGTAGCGCAGTTCGATGTTGTCTTTCTGCGCGGCGTCCTCCGCCCCTTTGCGCACCAGGTCCCAGAAGGTGTCCCCGGGGGCACCGTGGCTGACCATGCTCACGACGTAGCGGGGGGTGTCCACGGTTCCACCACCGGACCCGCTGCCGTCGCCGCGTGGTGCCCCGCCGGTGGACGAGCAGGCGGTGAGCGTCGCTGCAAGCAGTGCCGCCGTGGCGACGGCGGCGGTCCTGAAAGTCTTCACGTGAGTCACAGATCGTCAGTCAAGGCTCCCGCGCGCAGCAAGTCAAACCGACTGACCTGCATGTTTACCGATACAGTTGATCGGTACAGTGCTTCCCACCTGCACCGGAGCATGGTCAGCCACCGGAACTGTCCGGAACGGTGTGCGCCCGGCGGTGCGGCCCACGACCTGCCCGGCAGTCCCCC
The DNA here is from genome assembly GCF_900626215.1 of Corynebacterium neomassiliense. Taxonomy (NCBI): domain Bacteria; kingdom Bacillati; phylum Actinomycetota; class Actinomycetes; order Mycobacteriales; family Corynebacteriaceae; genus Corynebacterium; species Corynebacterium neomassiliense. Next base: position 1,220,157 of record NZ_LR131106.1, read on the forward strand.
GGTATCCTCGGGCGCATGGAACAGCACGAACCCGTCGACCCGTTGCCGGAACGGATCGACGACTCCCGGCGCAGCGCGCTCAACGACAGGCTCACACTCGCCGTCGGGCAGGGCAGGATCGACCTCGGGGAGTTCTCCGAACTCAGCGACGCCGTGTGGGGGATCACAGATCCTGCACAGTTCGGACGACTCGAGGAGATGATCTCCGGGAGAACCTCCCCGACCGACGGCACCGGCCTGGACAGGCTCGCGGAGAAGGCCGCCACCACCACGGGACCGGGGAACGTGCACACCGGACAGGTGTCCCCCGGCGCGCCGGCACCCGTGCAGTCACTCTGGTTCGGTGACCTGCACCGCAGGGGAGACATGCAGCTCACCGGGCACCAGGGATACCGTCTGGTGTTCGGCGACCTCGACCTCGACCTCCGGGAAGCCACCTTGACGACCCCCGGCACCGTCATCGAGGTCAACTCCGTGTTCGGGGACATCCGCATCACCGTGCCGCCGGGAGTCGCCGTGGAGAACCGCATGACCCTGATCCTGGGCGACGTGAAACTGGACCAGAACACCCGCAACATGCCCGGAGCACCCACAGTGACAGTCACAGGCAGGTCAGTGTTCGGCGACCTCGAGGTCCGGGTCGCAGATCCCGGCGCGAGACCCGGATTCCTGCAACGGCTCACCGGACTGTGACTCCTGTGCACCACGGAGGAACGTTGCGGCGCAGAACAACGCGGTACAGGTCAGCGTGACGCGGTGCCTGTGGACGTCACAGACACCGGCCCGCGACGACAGCCAGATCGGCGACCAGGCGGCCCATCTCGGCGTCATCCAGCTCCTGCACGGTCAGCCGCACGCAGGTCTCCTCCGCCCCGCCACCGCCGGCACCGGCCACCCCTGCCCCACGGCCGGCCGCCGACGGGCCACCCGCCCGGAACAGGGCGCCGTCGCGGACTATCCAGCCCGCGGATCTGAGCTCCCGCGTCGCCGCCGTGGAAGGCACTCCAAGGTCCACCCAGATGTTCAGCCCGTCCACGCTGGGCGAACTGAGCCCCGCCTCCGCCAACTTCCCGAGGAACACCCGGTTACGCGACGCATAGTGCGCTGACGCCCGGGAGAGCTGACTTCGGACGGCACCGTCAGAGAGCATGGCGGCGACCGTCCGCTGCAGAAGATGACTGACCCAGGTAGTCCCCCCGTTGATCCGTCGGGACAACCGCTCAGCGGTCTCCGGATCCGATGCTACGAGGGCTGTCCTCAGGTCCGGACCGAGCGACTTCGACATGGACCTCACCAGAGCCCAGCGGGGGTGCCCGGCCGGGATGACGGTCTCATAGCGCGAGCGGGACAGTCCCGCGAACTGGTCGTCCTCGACCACCAGGACGCCCGGATGCTCCTTCAGCACCTCGCGCAGCGCAGACGCACGCCCGGGAGTGAGGCTGACACCGGTCGGATTGTGCGCCCGCGGAGTACACACCACCGCCCTGGCGCCCGCTGCGAGTGCGTCACGCAACGGCTGCACCTGCATGCCCTCACCGTCGACGGGGACGGGAAAGACACGGTACCCCGCCAGTCTGGTCGTCGTCCCGGAGCTGAGGAAGCAGGGGTCCTCCAGTGCCACGGCGTCCCCGGTGACGGTGACCGTGGCGAGCAGACGTTCAATGGCGTCGACGGCGCCGGCGGTGACACTGATGACGGCGTCCTCCGCCCTGTCGGCGAGATCGGGACCGAGCAGGCGCAGTGCGACCCGACCCAGTTCAGGGTGGGTGGCGGAGGTGCCGTACAACGGTGGCGGAGCGGGGCTCAACCTCACGGTGGCGGGGTCCGGGAGGAAAGTGGCGTCCGGATTGCCGTGGCCGATGTCCACCAGTGTTCCCGGTGAGCCGATGCCCGGACCTCTGGCCGCCCCCTCGGTAACCGTCCCGGGCACGCCGGCGACGGTCGTTCCCGCACCCCGCCTGCTCACTGCCACGCCCGCGGTGACCAGTTGACGGTACGCGGACTGGACGGTGTTGCGGTTCACCCCCAGGGTGTCCGCCAGACCCCGGACCGGGGGCAGCCTGTCCCCACCGGTGAGGACGCCCCGGTCAACGAGATCGCGGATACTTTCGACGATTCCCGCGGCGGTGGAGCCGCTGATCGGCAACGGCAGATCCCCGGCACCCGTCGCCGCACGTTCCCCCGTTTCCGGTACAGGTCCCGGAGCTGACTGCGGGGTGGACCGGGAGGGGGACGCTGACACAGTTCCACTATGCCACAGCCCCCGGCCCCTCAGTCACTGCTCGCCGGTCACCGCCCACCGGTCACTTCTCACCGATCAATTCTCGCCTGCCACCTTCTCGAGTGTGGGGCGCAGTTCGTCGAGTGCCCAGGCCCGCAGCAGTGAGCTCGGCTGTGCCAGTCCGAGCACCATCGCGTAGTCTCCCTCGATCATCGTCCCGTTCTTCACCTGGGGCAGGTCAGCGAAGGTCGGGTTCTTCTCCAGTGCGGCGATTCCTTCGGGGGCGTAGATCACCGAGAAGTCGGCGGCGAACTCGTCATACTGTTCCGGACTGACGACGTAGGCACCGCTGGCCGCGTTGGGCTCCTTTCCGAGGATGGTGGACGGCAGGGTCATACCGAGGTCTCCCAGGAAGGAGTTGGACGCCTCGGTCGGGTCGGGAGAGGTCCCGATCTTCCCCTCCCCCTGGTCTCTTCCGATCCACCCGGTCTTCCCCTGCAGACCGGAGAGCTCTTCGCGTGCCCGGGCGAAGAGGTCGGCGTCCCCGTCGATGATCTTCTGGGCGTCGTCACTGCGGTTGTACAGTTCACCGAGCTGGGTGAGACGCTCCTTCCAGGTGGCCTGCGTCGGGTCCTGCGAGGGACCGTTCAGGGTCGGGGCGATGTCTGAGAGACGGTCGTACTCGTCCTGGGAGTCGATCCAGTAGATGTCTCCGATGATGACGTCGGGGTCCGCCGCAGCGATTTTCTCGACGTCGATGTCGCCGTAGGTGGCGACCATGATCTTGTCGACCCCGTCGAGCTTTCCTGCCCTCCACGGCGCGTTCTCGTCCTGTTGGGTCATGACCACAGCGGTGGGGGTGATCCCGAGTGCCAGGACATTGTCCAGGGCACTCGCTGTGACGACGACGCGCTCAGGAGCGACGGGGTAGTCGGCGTCCCCGAAGGCGCTGTGGAGCTTGACGGTGGTGCCAGCCGCACTCCCGGTGCTGGTCGCCGTCTCGGCCCGGTCAGTGTCGGAGCCGCTGTCGGAGCCGCTGTCGGAGCCGCAGCCGGCAATGCCGGCGACAAGTCCGAGGGACAGGGTGACTCCGGCGGCAGTCCGTATGAAATGCCGGGTACCTGATACTGACGGTGCTGACGGTGCTGACGGAACGGACATGTGGGCTCCTTCGACGTTGTGGACGGTGAAGTCCGTGGAGGAGGTGGACCACTTCCTCCACGGATATTCCCGTGAGAGCAGAACAGCGAACACTGTTCTTGATTAGGTTACCGTTGCCGTCCCCGATTGAGAACAGGTGTGACAGTTAACCTCACCACTGAGCCCGCCGGACCGGGACGCCGCGTCACAGCGCAGGCCAGTTCCGTTCCAGGCCGTCGATGATGAAGTCCACCTTCAGGTCGACGAAACCGCGGTCGGCCCAGGAGTCCTCCGGCTGGATCGGATGGGAGGCGTCGGTCCGCTCTTTCGCGCGTTCGAGCCCCGACTCCCCTGACTCGTCGACGGACCGCATCGCCTCCACTCCGAGGCGGCAGGAGAACACCGTGTCCCCGATGAAGTCGAGGGCGAAACCAGCCTGCCCGACCGTCCTTCCGTGGGCTGCGAGAGCGTCAGCGTAGGCTGCGGCGACACTGCCGATCCTGGTGAAGGCCGCCGGATACGAGTAGACGACCTGCACCAGCCCCGGAAACACTCCGCAGATCCGCCAGCATTCATCCGCCCACAGTCGGCAGATCTCCTGCCAACTCATCCCCGGCCGGGGAAGTGCGACCGCGGAAGCCACACGGGACAGGCAGGCGTCGAGGAGGTCGTCACGGGAGTCGAAACGGCGGTAGACGGCGGAGGTGACCACCCCGATCTTCGTCGCCACCTCGGCAAGGGTGAAATCAGCTATCCCGGCGTCCAGCGCCGCATCAATGACATCATCCCTGGTGAATGAGGGTTTCGGTCCCGTCTTCTTTCCTGCTGTTCTGCCGGTTCCCATGGGCACACCCTATCGTGGCTACCGTTCGACCAGTCGCCATCCCCGGGCATCGTGCAGCCGACTCCAGAACCTGGTGTAGGTCCCCCCGGAGGCGAGGAGCTCCTCGTGGGTCCCCTCCGCCTCGATGGTCCCGTCCGCGGAGAGAAGGACGATCTTGTCCGCGCGGGAGATGGTGTCCAGCCGGTGGGCGACGACAAGTACGGTCGCCTCCCTGCGCAGCTGCTCGACCGAGGCGACGATGTGTGCCTCGTTCTCCACGTCGAGGGCCGAGGTGGCCTCGTCGAGCAGAACTGTCGGTGCCTTCTTCAGCAGTGCCCGGGCAATGGCGACGCGCTGCCTCTCACCGCCGGACAGTGCCCTGCCACCCTCACCCACTCTGGTGGACCAGCCGTCGGGAAGCCTTTCTGCAATGTCCGTCACCCCGGCCAGGTCGGCAGCGTGGCGGATCTCCGCGGCCGGGGCGTCCGGACGTCCCACGGCAATATTGGCCTCCAGGGTGTCGTCGAAGAGATAGACGTCCTGGAAGACCATGGACAGTTGTGACATGAGCTGGGTGGTGGTCTGCCGGGTGACAGGGACACCACCGACAAGCACCTCGCCGGCGTCGGTGTCGTAGAACCGTGAAATCAGTTTCTCCACCGTAGTCTTGCCTGACCCTGAAGGACCGACCAGAGCGACCATGGTTCCCGAGGGCACGGTGAACGAGATATCGCGGAGCACCGGGGTGTCCCCGTAGCCGAAAGTGACGTCGCGCAGCTCAATCGAGCCCGTATCGTCCAGCTCGGCCGCCTGTTCAGGCTCAGGCAGAGGTTCGGCGGTGAGAACCTCGTCAATGCTGTCGAGGAGGGGGCGCCGGGTCTCCAGCCCCATGGCACTCTGGGTGATGGAACTGAGCGTGGAGGTGAACTGCAGTGCCAGGCCGATGAACGCGAGCGCGGGAACAGGGTCCAGGGCACCGGAGACTGCGAGCGAGCCTGTGGCCGCGATCAGCGCGACGATCACTCCCTGGGTCACGGCTCCGGAGAGCATCATGCCCAGGATCTCGCTCCACATCGAGCGTTTCTTCGATCTGAGAGCGTTGTCCATGGCCTCCGTGAGCGGGACGAAGTTCTCGCTGCGTCCACAGGAACGAAGCGCCCCCTGGCACTGGGCGTACTCCACGATACGGTTAGCGAGAGTCTCCTCGTCCGGTTCGTGCATCCTGTCCCCGTGCCTGGCCAGCGCGGTCGAGCACAAGGTGATGAGGATGAACACGGGAACGGAGAGGGTGAGGACGAGTCCGAGCAGCGGATTCCAGAACCAGGCTGCGACGATGACGACCACTGCGGTGGCGAGTTTCTGCACCAGGGGCCCGATCATGTGCGCGAAGATCTCACCGGTGGTCATCAGCTCCGCCGAGACCATCCGGGACAACCGTCCCGCCAACGGGCGTGCGAACCATCCCAGCGGCTGCCTGGACACCCTGTCCCCGACCAACCGGTGGATACTACGCAGGAAGTCCAGGGCGACCGCGTAGTTCAGCTTGTTCATCAGGAAGTTGCATCCCACGCTGCACAGGGACAGGACGGCTAAGACGATCAGCCAACCGCCCGTGGACAGCCCCCACCATGCTTCGTCCGCGGCGAGCGACGAGATGGCCGGAAGTACTGCAGCCAGCGCCAGACCCTCGATCAGCCCTGCCACGGCGCTGACGCCCAGAGCGGGAATCATGGCCTTCGGTTCGGACACCATCCGGCTCATCCGGGGGACAATGTCAGTCAACGGGAGTTTCATGCGTTCACCTCGGTGTCTGTGATGCGTCCGTCGGCGACGCGGATGATGCGGTCCACCCCGGCGACAGCTTCAGGACGGTGGGCGATGACCAGGACGGTCCGCCCTTCGGCGAGCGCCGACAGTGCCTGCTGGATCTCGTACTGGGACTCAGGGTCGGTCAGCGCGGTGGCTTCGTCGAGGATGAGGACCGGGGCGTCCACCAGCAGGGCCCGGGCGATGGCGATGCGCTGGGCCTGGCCGCCCGACAGGCCCGTGTCCGATCCGTAGATCGTGTCGAAACCGTCGGGAAGCGCCTCGATCTCGTCGAGGACATGGGCCGCGCGGGCTGCCGCCCGGACCTGCTCGTCGGTGGCGTCCGGCCTGCCGAGTGCGATGTTGTCCCGGATACTCACGGACACCAGCTGCGGGTCCTGGAGCACGAAGCCCACCCGGGAATAAAGGTCGGCGATGTTTCGAACAGGGACTCCCCCGATGCTCACGGATCCGGAGTCCAGGTCGTCGAACCGGGCCAGGAGAGTGGCGATGGTTGACTTACCCGAACCGGACGCACCGACCAGAGCGGTGACCTTCCCTTCCGGAAGAGTGAAGCTCACGTCATCGACGGCAGGTTCCCGGGAACCGGGATAGGTGTAGGTGACATGGTCGAAGACGACATCTCCCGATGCGGGGACTCTCCTCTCACCCTCCTCCGCATCCTCCAGGACAGGGGTCTCCAGCAGCCCGAGCAGGCGCAGTGCCGCCGCACCGGCGATCTGGCGTGACCAGGTCGCACTCATCATGGTTTCCAGGGAATAGGGGACGAGCAGCGCTATCAGCGTTGTGGCCAGGACATCCGCTGCCCCGACCTGCCCGCCGTGGACGAGCAGCATACCTCCACCGAGGTTGACGAGAAGGATCAGGGGAATCGCCAGGAAAGACTGACCAAGTGCAGACACCCGGATCAGCGGTTGACACCAGCGCCAGTAGAAGTCGTAGAACTCGTCCGCCGACCGCTGGTAGGCACTGTGGGCACGACCGACCCTGCCGAACGCCTTGACCACGGAGATCCCGGTGACGAACTCGACCATCCGTGCCGAGACGTCACCGAGCTTCCGGTCCATCTCGACGGTCTTCTCCCCCATCCCCTTCATGGTCACCGACATCGCGCCCATGTACAGGGGAATCACCGCGACCGACAGAAGCCCCAGCCGCCAGTCCACCACGAAGGCGTACACCATCAGCGCGAGAGGCATGACGATCGCACTGGTGCCGTCCACCGGCTGATGTGCGATCAGGTAGTGGACGGTACCGATGTCATCCTGGAGGCCTTTCCTGACCCTGCCGGAGTTCGTGGAGGTGAACCAGCTGAGCGGGACCTTCGAGAACCGCCTGACCATACGGAGCCTGATGTGGTGGCCGAGCGCGATATCCGCGAAATGGGTGATACCCAGGGCCAGGAAGTAGGCGACGAGCCGGCCGGTGAAAGTCCCGACGAGGATGAGAAGCCAGCGGTTCACGGCATCCTCGTCCACACGGTCACCTTCCCCGCCGGCCTCGATGAGCAGGGCCCCGATCTTCACCAGTGCAACGTAGGGGAACACGGCCAGGACCGCAGAGACCACGGAGAGCAGACGCCCTGCCAACAGCCTTCCGGAGACGGGTCGCAGCAGCTCCTTGAGCGCGGCCGCCCCCGCCTTCTGTTCCTGCCGGTTGTCCTCCACCGTCGGCGCCGCCGGCTCCGGAGCCGGGTCTTCTGTGTGACCGGACATGGTCCTCCTCAAAGGGTTGCGGTACCTAACCGAGAATCCCAGTCACAATAGATCGTCGCTGGCCTCCCCGCAATACCCGAGACCCCTGTCCACCCCTCCGCCGTGCCCTCTGCGGTTCCGGGACGTCGCTACGGCACCACGACCGTCGACGTCCGGCCCCTGAGACCTGCTACCGTCCGGCGTCCGCCCCGCCGTCACTGCCGGCATCCCCGTCAGCATCCCCGTCACCGTCATCGAAACTGAGCCCCAGCTGCTCAAGCTCCGCCCTGAGGTTCTCCATCGACAGCTCGACCTCCTCTGCCCCCACCCCGTGAGAGTGCACGTGCTCCCCGTGCAGGGCATCGATCCCCGCGGCCGCGGCCGCGGCCGACCCCTCGTCGACGGCGAGATCCATCGCGTCACCCAACTCGGCGTAACCGGGGTAGATGACCTCCCTTTCCAGAGACTCACGCAAGGGCTGGTCACAGAACGCGTTCTCCAGGGCATTCGTCGTCAGTTCCAGCAGCTGCCAGTACTCCAGGTCGAAGGCCTCGGCGAGCTTGACCATCTCACCACTCATCGTGCACCCGGAGACCAACCGGTTGTCGGTGTTGACAGTGCAGGTGAAACCCAGCTCATAGAGCAGGTTGAACGGGTGGTCCTCCACAGAGTCGCAGACCCCGGTCTGGGTGTTGGAGGTCGGGCAGATCTCGAGTGGGATTCTCCTGTCACGGACGAACTTGGCGACCTTACCGAGCTCCAGGCCGGACATCTCCGCCTCAATGTCCTCGTAGATTCGGACTCCGTGACCGATGCGCACGGCACCCTGCCGGAGCCCGTCCGCGACAGACTCCACACCCGCAGCCTCGCCCGCGTGCACGGTGACCGGGATGAGACTGCTGCGCAGCAGGTCGAAAGCCGCCACATGGTTCGACGGGGGGAAACCGTCCTCCGCGCCGGCGATGTCGAACCCCACGACGTAACCCTCCCCCGGGCTGTGTTCGCCGTAGTTGTCGACGAGCAGCTGGGCGATCTCCAGGGCACGGTCGGCGTGACGCATCGCGCACAGCAGCAGTCTCGCGTGGATCCGGTGACCCGCCTCCGCGGCAGCCCTCTCCCCCTCCTTGGCACCCTGGACCGTCGCCTCGACGACCTCCTGCAGGGTCAGGCCACCTGCGAGATGCTGTTCGGGGGCATAGCGCAGCTCGGCGTAGCACACACCGTCGGCGGCGAGATCCTCGACAGCCTCCCGGGTCACCCTGACCAGGGCGTCCCTCGTCTGCATCACAGCGGTGGTGTGGTCGAAAGTGGTCAGGTAGGTCGGCAGGTCCCCGGAGTTCGCGGCATCGAAGAACCACTGCTCAAGTTCACCGGGGTCAGTGGTCGGCAGACCATCGTAGCCTGTCTCGGCGGCAAGCTCGACAATGGTCCGGGGACGCAGCCCACCGTCCAGATGATCGTGGAGCACGACCTTCGGCAGGGTGCGGACGATCTCGGGATCGACAGAGGAGTACGAGGGTTCAGTCATGGTCCCCCACGATACCGCCGGTATGCTGATCCCACGATGAACACTCCCCGGCTCCCCCGCCGACACTCCCGCACCGGCCCGACCCCGCTGGCCGTCGGAACGGGGACCGTGCTGGCTTTTCTGTCCCTGGCTGCCGTGCCCGCCGTCATTCCCGGCACTGTGCCGTACCTTGTTCCCGCAGCCGTGGCGGAGACCGGTCTCAACGGGATGCCCAGGGAGGCGTGGCTTCCCCTGACCGTCGACGCAGGGACACCTCTGCCCCGCGACCATGCCCTGTGGACCGACGACTGCCGCTACGATCTCAGACTGCCCAGGGCGTTCGACCGTGACGCCGCCCGGACCGCGGACACACCCCCGGTGGTCACGGTGCAACGTCCCGGACCCGGAGGTCCCGGCATGGAGAGCTGCGGAGCCGTCGCCGCCACCGGGGTGGACCTCCCGGGACGACTGAGTATCGGCAGCTACGTCCTCTACGACGTCGACACCGGTGACGTCCTCGCGTCCAAGGACCCCTACGGCCTGTACCGCCCCGCCTCGGTCATCAAGATCCTGCTGGTCATGGTCGCCTTCGACGAACTCGACCCGGACCAGACCGTGCCGGTCACCGGGGAGATGGCGAACGTGGACGGGTCAAAGGTCGGCGTGGGCCCCGGCGGCAGGTACACCGCACGGCAGCTGCTGCAGGGACTGGTGATGAACTCCGGCAACGATGCCGCACTCGCCCTGGCCGGAGCCCTGGGAGGAGAGGACGCCACCGTCACGAAGATGCAGGCACTCGCCAATTCCCTGGGCACCCGGGCCACCCGCGTGACCACCGTCGACGGACTGGACACACCCGAGAGCCAGACCACCGCCTACGATCTGGCCCTGGTCTACCGCGCCGCATTTCTCCGGGAAGACGTCCGCACCCTCCTCGGTACACGGCAGGCGACGTTCCCCGGGTTCGGAGAAAACCCCGCCTTCCAGATCTCCAGCGACAACGGACTCCTCCACGACTATCCCGGCACCATCGGCGGCAAGACCGGATTCACCGACAATGCCCGGCACACCTATGCCGCCGCGGTCTCCCGGGACGGCCGGACCTACGGGGTGGTGATGCTGAACGCGACACTGGCCGCAGGACGACCGTGGGTACAGGCGGAGGGATTCTTCGACGCCGCCTTCAGCGCCGCAGAGAAAGGCACAGGGTCAGGCACAGAGTCAGGCACAGTCGGACAATTGTCCGGTCCGGACAGCGGAGGTTCCCCGCCAGAGGTATCCGCTGCCACCTCGTCAGGCGCAGATCCCACCCCGGGATTTCCGCCGGCCCCGGGCACCTCCGCAGGAGGGTGGGCCGACACCGGGACTGCGGTGGCAGCCGTCGTCGGGGCGGTCCTCGTCACGGGAATGGCGGCAATCACGGGGCTCCGGTGGATGCGGCGGCGACGGATCCGCGCGGACGACTGAACCGGCCGGGGCCCACGCGGGTACGTAAAGCGTGAAGGTCCCGCAGTCAGGCAGCCCCCGGCGTCCTCACTTCCTGCGGGACAGGCCGGCAAGAAAGCGTCCCACCTTCACCACCGTGCCACCGAGAAGGACCCCCGCCACGGCACCGACACCGACCAGTCCGGCCCTGCGGACGGCATCCTCCTCGCCCTGCTGCCGCACCGCACGTGCGCGCACCTCGATCACGGCCGGTTCCGGGGCGTCCGGAACCTCCTCGGCGAGAGCCTCCGGCGTGGTCGCGATCCAGGCGGAGCAGTACAGGGTGATACGCCACAGCAGGTACATCAGGACCATCACCCCGATCACCGGACCGAAAGCAGCACCTGCAGGATTCGACATCGTCGTGTTGAAGAACACCGTGGCGAACTGCTTGAAGATCTCCAAGGCCACAGCACCGATCACCGCCCCGCGCGCCGCCGCCTTCCGCGGGACATGGACCCGGGGGAAGAATGCGAGCATCCAGAACATCACGACCCAGTTGGCGACCAGGGCGATGAGCAAAGCGATGAACCATACGACGACCCTGATACCGGTGACGTGCTCAAGGTTGAGAACCTCGATGATCCGCCAGGTGAACCCGCCGGAACCCACAGCGGTCACTGCGAAAGCGATGACAAGGGCGAGCAGAAGACCGACCAGCCCCACGAGGTCGCTGATCTTGCCTTTCAGGAAATTGTCCGCGTTCAGCGGAGCCTTCCAGACAGAGGAGATCCCGGCACGCAGGTTGCCGATCCAGCCCAGACCGGTCCACAGGGACAGCACGATACCGATACTGAAGAGGCTTCCGCGCTGAGAGATCGCCTGGTTGAGAATGTCGGTGAGAGTGTCCCCCAGACTGCCGGACACCGAATTCCGGATCCGGTCGATGATATCGTCCAGAAGATCACCGTTGCCCGCCAGAACCGTGGCGATCGTGGCGAAAACGACCATGAGCAGCGGGAACAGGGAGAGCACGGAGAAGTAGGTGATACCTGCCGCGTAGTGGTTGCCTCCCTGGTCCCCGTAGCGCTCGTTCATGTGCATCAGGTGGTCGAACCAGGGCCACCTGTCGCGGAGCTTCTCCACCGGGGAAGGACCACTGCCGTTGTCCCCACTGTCTCCTCCCCCGCTGCGGGACACCGTGTTCCGGGAATCGCCCTCACCGGTCTTTCGGTCGTCGGTCTTCGTCGTAGTGGCGGCCATCGGATGTCCTCACGGTCGTCGGGTAGGTTGCTGAAGCGTCACACCCACATTAGGTGCCGGCGCCGCTTTTCGACGGATGTCCCGCATCTCGTCGCGTCGACGTCTTGGTCCGGCACCTGCCTGTACCGGCCCACAACCGTGCCGTCTGCACCTCACGGCCGGCCTCGTATCCCCTTACCGCAGCAGACCCATCCGCTCGTAGACTTTCGCGACCAGCGGCTCGGCGACTGCCTTAGCCTTGTTCGCACCCCGGTCGAGGATGCGCTGCAGCTCCGCGGGGTCAGCCATGTACCCGTCGTACCGGGCTTTCAACGGGGTGGTGAAAGCTTCGAGAGCGTCCGCGGTGTCCGCCTTCAGTGCACCGTATCGCGCCCCTGAAGCCTGGTAACCCTCCACGATCTCATCGATTGTTCGGCCGGTCAGCGCGGACTGGATGACAAGAAGGTTGGACACACCGGGCTTGGCGTCCCTGTCGTACCTGATCTCGTCGTCATTGTCCGTCACAGCGGACCGGATCCTCTTCGCGGAGGTTTTCGGCGGGTCGAGCAGGTTGACGATGCCTTTCGGGTTCGTCCCCGACTTGCTCATCTTCGCCGTCGGTTCCTGCAGGTCGTAGATCTTCGCGGCACCGGAGGGAATGAATCCCTCGGGCACCACGAAGGTTTCCCCGTACCGGGCGTTGAACCGCTCCGCGAGGTTGCGGGTGAGCTCCAGGTGCTGTCTCTGGTCTTCCCCGACCGGAACCAGCTGGGGGCTGTACAGGAGGATGTCCGCGGCCATGAGCATCGGGTACATGAACAGTCCTGCGGAGGTCCGCTCAGCGCCGCGTCTGGCAGACTTGTCCTTGAACTGGGTCATACGTGACGCCTCGCCGAAGCCGGTGAGACAGGTCAGCACCCATGCCAGTTCCGCATGCTGCGGAACCTGCGACTGCACGAATATGGTCGACTTCTCCGGGTCGATGCCGAGGGCGAGCAACTGGGCGACACCTGCCGTCGTCCTGGCACGCAGAGCCTCCGGGTCCTGGTCGACAGTGATGGCGTGGAGGTTGGGGATGAAGTAGAAGGCGTCGTAGTCGTTCTGCAGTCCGATCCACTGCTTCACCGCCCCCAGGTAGTTCCCGAGGTGGTAGGAGTCTGCGGTGGGCTGGATTCCGGACAGGACACGCTGCACAGCGCCACTGGTGTCCGCGCTGACGACATCATCACTCATGGGCGGCCATTCTACAGGCCGGGAACAGTCGCTCCGCCGACTCCCTCCCGCGCGATGTCGAGCAGGGCTGCGGCGTCCCTGTCAAGGTTGCCGTGACGGGGAAACACCGCCCTGATCAGCCTCCGGAAGGTCACGTCCCGGACCGGCACCCGCACCAGCTCACCCGTCCTGAGTTCCCGGGACACCGCCCGCGCCGCGATCACCGTCGGTTCACCCATCCCGGTCACCGCCGCCCTCTGCGCCGACAGTGACCCGAAGACCCCGGCAGGTTCGGCGACTGTCCCGAGGACGCCCTCGACAACGTCCCGGGAGCCGGAGCCGCGCTCACGCATGATCAGGGGGGTTCGCCGCAGTTCTGCGGCGGTGACACCCACCCCGGTCCGTGCATCCCTGTGCGCCCAGGGATGTGAGGCAGGGACCACGAGAACAAGATCGTCGACGCCGACCACCGCCGAATCCAGGCCGTGGCTCACCGTGGTGCCCTCGACGAATCCCAGGGGGCATTCGCCGTCGGCGACGGCGTCCCCCACCGCCGCCGAGTTACAGGGGTGGAGAAGCACCCTGACCTGGGGGTTCTGTCGGTGGAACCGGGCAGCCCACGAGGGGAAGTACAGTTCGGCGACCGTGTTGGACACGGCGACGGTCAGGGAACGGGCGGCGTCTGGTCTGGCGGCCCCGGCGACCACCCGGGAGAAGGTCCCCGCGGCGTCAAGGTAGCTGTGGGCGGCGTCGAGTACGGTTCGTCCCCTTTCGGTCGGTTCGGAGCCTCCGATTCCCCGCCGGAACACCTTCACCCCGAGGGTCTTCTCCGCGGACGCCACCCGTGCACTGACCGTCTGCTGGCTGAAGCCGAGGGCCCGCGCGGCGGAGGCGATACTGCGGTGCTCGTCTACTGCGATGAGCGTCACCAGTTGGTCGACCGGGGGGACATTGGGGTACATACCGGCATTGTATCCCCGGTCACAAAGCTCTCCTGTACCTCCGACAGCAGATCTCGTTACCCCAGGTCAACGCATATCTGTCCTAGCGTCGAACGCATGTCGTCACGGCACAGACTCACCCCGGCAGGCCCGGTAGACTCCACCACACCGAACTCCGGTCCCACACGGATGCCACGACCGGCCACGGAAACCGCACCACCTCTGCCCGGTCCCGGAGCAGCCTGGGGCGGTGCGGTCATGGGCCTGTCCGTCACCGCTTCCCTGCTCGGCGTCCACGTCTCCACCGGTGTCGGTACCGCGGTCACCGCAGTCGCCGCAGTGGTCTTCATCTCCCTGGTGACCGGGACAGTCCGAGCGCCGATGTTCGATGACGTACCAGCCTGGTCGATGATGACGATGGGGGTGCTGGCCCTGGGGTCCGCGGCAGACACCAACCTCGGGTGGGCCGGTACGCACGCCGCAACCTGGATGATCGGTTCCGCCGCCGCACTCGTCGTCTTCGCCGTCCAGTGCACCCGTCTGGTCCGCAGGAAGGTCTCCGCAGTTTTTCCGGGAGTCCTGCCGCTGGTCACCCCGATGGTCGCGGCGACGAACGCCGCACAACTCGGTCACCCCCTCCCAGGCTCGGTCTTCTTCTTCGCCTCGCTGCTCACCGCCCTGCCCGCCTTCGCCCGGGTCTATAACTCGGCAGGGCGCAGACCTGCCACCGGGCTCGCCGCAACGGCGTGGATACCATTGGGGGTGGTCGGGCAGAGCTCTGCCGCGGCACTGCTGCTCACCGACGGCCGTACCGTCGGTGTGGTCTACGCCGTGGCGATCCTGTGTCTCGGGGTCCCGGCCGGGATCTGGGCGATCGTGAACCACTGGGGTGCGCTGCGGCACCTGCCGGCAGCGAACCCGTCCTGGTGGGCGGCGACCTTCCCGGTCGGCACCTGCAGCCTGGGCACCCACACACTGGCCGCCGCCACCGGGGAGGGGTGGATTGACGTGGTCAGTGCCGTCCTTCTCGTCCTGCTGTGCATCCACGTGGTGGCGGCCACCGCAGGTGTCGCCTTTCGTCTGGTACTGCAGTAGGGCACCTCACCCTACCGGTACTCCGCCATCACCGGAGAGTGGTCGCTCCACCGCAGGTCGTAGTCCGGGGCCTTGTCGACCCATGCCCGGACCGCCCGCTCCATCAGTGGTGCGGTGGCCGCCTGGTAGTCGATGCGCCAGCCGGCCCCGGTGTCGAAGGCCTTGCCTCTCCAGGTCCACCACGAGTACGGTCCCTCGGTCTGCTCCGGGTGCAGTCTGCGCAGGACGTCGAACCACCGGGGGTCCCGGGCAGGGCCGGCGGTGAGCCGGGCGCGGGCGACCTCTGACGGGGTGTAGTCCACCGCCCCGGCGAATGCCCCGACCGGGCCCGCCGGATTGCCGGTGCGGCCGGAGTCCGTGGCGTCCCCGATCTGGCTCACGGCATCAGGGTAGGTGCCGAAGACCGAGTCCATGAACGCCCGCTCATCCGGCAGGAATCCCGACTTCTTACGGTTGGGACGCCAGTTCTTCAGGTCCGCCCGACGGTGGCAGATGTTCCAGTCGCCGCCGACGACCATCTGGTCGCCCGTGGACGCGCACTCGTCGAGCCAGAGACCCATCACGTCGAGGAAGCGGTACTTCTCGTCCTGTCTGACGGTGTTCTCCGTCCCGGACGGGAGGTACACGCTGGCCACCGTGATGCCCGCGGTCCGCGCCTGGATCCACCTGCCGGAGTCCCGGAATTCCCCGGCACCGGGTACGTCACCGAAACCGATGCGGACGTCGGTGATCGCGTGGCGGGAGAGAACTGCCACCCCCGCGCGTCCCTTCGCCGCGGCCTCCGCCTGGACGAGGTTCCAACCGGACGCCAGGGCCGGCGCCAGGGCCTCCTCCGTCTGGGCTTCGCTGGCGCGGACTTCCTGGAGCAGGACCACGTCGGCCGGAGTCTCCTCCAGCCAGGGCAGCATCCCGTGGTTGTTCTCGTTGCGGTGCTTGACGGCGGCTCGGATGCCGTTGACGTTGACGGTGGCGACAGTGAGGCTCATGGAGCACAACCATAACGCCACCCCGGACGCCGCGGCCGGCACCTCCCGGTGCGGGCTTCCCGCACAGACCTCCGTAAGCAGCCCGTGTTACCGGTTTCACTCCTGGGTACCGGTTTCACTCCTGGGTACCGGTTTCACTCCTGCGCGGCATGCCGCCGGTAGAGCAGGTGCGCCGGTATGAACACGGCAAGCCCCGCCAGGGCCAGACCGGCACCAGCCAACGCCGGCGCGGAATAGGAGTAGCCGTGGTCGATCACCAGGCCGCCGATGGCGGCACCCGAGGCGTTGGCGATGTTGAAGGCCGACTGGTTCATCGCCGCGGCCAGGTTCTGGGCCCTGCCGGCGACTTCCATGAACCTCGTCTGCATCACGATGACGAGAATTCCGCCACCCACCGACACCAGTCCGAAGAGCAGGATCGCCAGCGGAGCCACGGTGCTGCCGAAGTAGAAGGCCACGAGCATGCACGCCATGACGAGGAAGGCGAAGACGATAGACCGGTCGATGTTACGGTCCGCCAGTCTGCCACCCACCATGTTTCCGACGACCATTCCGATGCCGTACACCATCAGCACGAACCACATCATGTTCTCCGGGTAGCCCGCACGGTCCGTCATCGTCCAGGAGATGTAGGTGTACACGCAGAACATTCCGCCGAATCCGACGGCCCCGGACAGGAGGGTGAGCCAGACCTGGGAGTTGACGAGGGCCCCGGCCTCGGTCGCCGGCCTGGTCACGGGCATGAGTGTCATGTGGGGCATGGACACCCACAGTCCGACGAGGGTGGCCAGACCGATCAACGCGACGACGCCGTAGGCCGCCGACCAGCCGAGCACGGATCCTGTCCACTGGGCTGCCGGCACCCCGATCACCGTTGCGGTGGCCAGGCCCAGTGATATCCGTGCTATCGCCTGACCCCGGCGTCCCGGTTCCGCCATGGACGCCGCGATGAGATTCGCCACCGCGAAGTAGGCGCCGTGGGGGAAGCCCGCGATGAACCGCGACACCATGAGAAGTCCGTAGGAGTGTGCGAACATGCTGAGTCCGTTGCCGACGGTGAACGCGACCATGAGCAGGATGATGAGCCGGCGGCGCGGTATGTGACCGGTCAGGGTGGTTATCAGCGGCGCGCCGACGACCACCCCCATGGCGTAGGCGGTGACGACGTGGCCGGCCTGGGCCTCGGTGATCCCGAAGTCGTCGGCGATGTAGCTGAGCAGGCCCATGGAGACGAACTCGGTGGTCCCGATCCCGAAGCCGCCGAGGGCCAGGGCGGCCATCGCCACCGGGCGTCTCCTGCGCCCCATTTCGGTCTGCCGGGGCATGGGACGTCGTTGCGGATGAGGTAGACGGAGAGGGGTACGGTGCAGTGAAGCCATCGAATCAAGCATTCTTTCATCACCTTTTTAGGGTGTCGGGCGGGGCGGGGAACCTGGTTCCGGGTTCCTCTCCTCTGTTCGGGGCAGTCCGGTGAAGCACCTATGCGACCACGGACGGCGCCGGACCGCAAACTCTGGAACACCACATGTGACCGGCGTATCACCGCTCGGCCGTCATCGCATTCCGGGCACTGTGACCTGCATGACAGTCCCCTTCGCCTTCCCGGCACTGCCACACCCTCGACACGTGGATGACACTGCTTTGCCGTATCATCGTCCACGTAGATTCCGGCGACACCGCGCGCCGCAGAATGACGAGACGACTACACCGGACGTGCACCGAAGACCGTGTCGGCGACCGTCCACAGCGAGAAGACATAAGGGAGTACCTGCCCATGGCCAGAATCATCTACACACGTACCGACGAGGCACCGCTCCTGGCGACCTATTCTCTACTGCCTGTCATCCAGGCTTTCACCGGCACCGCCGGCGTCGAGGTCGAGACCCGTGACATCTCACTCGCCGCACGCATCCTCGCCGCATTCTCCGATCTCCTCCCGGAGGACCAGCGTGTTCCCGACACTCTCGCGGAACTGGAGCAGATCACCCGGTCCCCCGAGGCCAACATCATCAAGCTCCCGAACATCTCGGCGTCCGTCCCGCAGCTCAAGGCCGCAGTCGCCGAACTGCAGGCCGACGGTTACGCACTCCCCGACTACCCGGACGAGCCGGTCACCGACGAGGAGAAGGACGCCCGGGCCCGCTATGACTCGGTGAAGGGGTCGGCGGTCAACCCGGTCCTGCGCGAAGGCAACTCCGACCGTCGTGCCCCCAGGGCCGTCAAGAACTTCGCCCGCAAGCACCCGCACCACATGGGCGCCTGGAGCAGTGACTCGAAGACGAACGTCGCCACCATGTCCGAGGGTGACTTCCGCCACAACGAGAAATCCGTGATCATCGACGGAGACGACACCCTCCAGATCCGTCTCGTCACCTCCGACGGCAGCGTCACCGTGCTCAAGGAGTCCCTCCCGGTCCTGGACAAGGAGATCGTGGACGCCACGGTGCTGCACGCCGCAGCGCTCGACGGTTTCCTCGCGGCCCAGGTCCAGCGCGCCAGGGAGGAGGGCGTCCTGTTCTCCGCCCACCTCAAGGCCACGATGATGAAGGTCTCTGACCCGATCATCTTCGGCCACGTCGTCCGCGCGTTCTTCGCGGACGTCTTCGACCGCTACGGTGACACGCTCCTGCCCCGCGGCCTCAACGGGGAGAACGGACTCGCCGCGATCCTCTCCGGTCTCGACAACCTGGAGGACAAGGCGCTCGCTGAAGAGATCCGCGCCGCCTTCGAGAAGGGCTTCGCCGAAGGACCGGCCATCGCGATGGTCAACTCCGAGAAGGGCATCACCAACCTGCACGTACCCTCCGACGTCATCGTCGACGCCTCGATGCCCGCCATGATCCGCACCTCCGGGCACATGTGGAACAGGGACAACCAGGAGCAGGACACCCTCGCCGTCATCCCGGACTCCTCCTACGCGGGTGTCTACCAGGTCGTCATCGACGACTGCCGCCGCAACGGCGCCTTCGATCCCACGACGATGGGCACCGTCCCCAACGTGGGTCTCATGGCACAGAAGGCCGAGGAGTACGGCTCCCACGACAAGACCTTCAGGATTCCCGCCGACGGCACCGTCGAGGTCGTCAACAGTGCCGGCGAGGTCCTCATGTCCCACACGGTCGCCACCGGTGACATCTGGCGCGCCTGCCAGGCCAAGGACATCCCCGTCCGCGACTGGGTGAAGCTCGCGGTCACCCGGGCCCGTGCCACCGGTGACCCGGCCGTGTTCTGGCTGGACCCGACCCGCGCCCACGACCGCAACATCCGCAGCAAGGTCGAGGAGTACCTCGGGGACACCGATCTCGTCGGAGACACCGAGGGCCTGGACATCCGGATCCTCTCCCCCGAGGAGGCGTGCCAGCTGTCCGTGGACCGCATCCGCGCCGGGAAGAACACCATCTCGGTCACCGGCAATGTGCTGCGTGACTACCTGACCGACCTCTTCCCGATCATGGAGCTGGGGACCAGCGCGAAGATGCTGTCCATCGTTCCCCTGATCGCAGGTGGTGGACTGTTCGAGACCGGTGCGGGCGGATCCGCCCCCAAGCACGTCCAGCAGCTCATCGAGGAGGACTACCTGCGGTGGGATTCGCTGGGCGAGTTCCTCGCACTGGCTGAGTCGCTGCGCAAGCTCGGCGAGACCGACGACAATCCCCGGACCCCGATCCTCGCCGACGCCCTGGACGCCGCCACCGAGAGGGTCCTCAACGAGGACAAGTCCCCGGCCCGCAGGATCGGTGACATCGACAACCGTGGCAGTCACTACTACCTGGCGTCCTTCTGGGCCAGGAATCTCGCCGACCAGACCACTGACCCGGAGCTGGCCGAGATCTTCACCCCGGTCGCCGAAGCTCTGGAGAGCAACCTGGAGACAATCAAGACCGAGATGCGTGGCTGCCAGGGCCATCCGGTCGACCTGGGAGGCTACTACCTTCCGGACGACGAGAAGACCTCGGCGGTGATGCGTCCGTCAGGCACGTTCAACGACATCATCGACGGTCTGGCCGCCCGCCGCAGGGAGCTCGCCGGCAGCTGAGTCCGACCGGCACACCCGTCGAGGTGACAGCGCGCCCCGGGGTCCGGGACCAGGAGACTGGTCGCGGACCCCGGGGCATTTCCCTGTCCTGCGGCAGGGGCACCGACAACAGGCGTCAACAGTATTCACGGTTTTCCGTAACTACCCTCCATGCGGGGGTGTCAGACGTCCACCGTGGCAGTGGGCGGGGGTAAACGATCGTATGATCAGGGGTGAAGGGCATTCCGCCCGGACAGTACCCACACCACACCCCACCAACTGAAAGCCGGGTGTCCGTCACCATGACCAACTCCCAGACAGACCGCCAGACCAACGCCGCCGAGACCCCGCGGGAAGCCCCTCTCCTCGAGCTCAGAGGCGTCGACATCGCGGCCGTCGCCGACGACGGCGCGGAGACCACCATCTGCCACGACGTCACCCTCACCGTCAACGAGGGTGAGCGTCACATCCTGCTCGGCCCCAACGGTTCCGGGAAGTCCACGCTCCTCGCCGGGATAATCGGGCTCCACCCGTTCCGGATCACCTCGGGCACCGCCACCCTCCGCGGCGAGGACATCACCACCATGGAGCTGGAGGAACGCGCCCGGGCGGGCATCGGCCTGGCCTTCCAGCGTCCGCCCGCACTGGCCGGCGTGTCCGTCGAAAGACTGGCCGCAGCGGTCGGGGCCTCCGACAGGCTGGAGTCCGTGTCCTCGGCTCTGGGCCTCGACCATCTCGACGACCGTGACGTCAACTGCGGTTTCTCCGGAGGGGAGGCGAAACGTTTCGAGGTCATGAAGCTTGAGCTGCAGGGACCTCAGCTGTGCCTCTTCGACGAGCCGGAGTCCGGAGTCGACCTGGAGCAGGTCAACGTCGTCGGTCGGGCGGTCAACGATCTGCTCAGCTCCACCGATGACCGGGGCCGCCGCCGGGCCGGGCTGATCATCACCCACACCGGGTTCATCCTCGACAGTCTCGACGCCACTGAAGCGCATCTCATGGTCGACGGCACGATCGTCAGTTCCGGGGACCCCCGGGAGATGTTCGACCGCATCCGTACCGACGGCTACCACCATGAGCCTCAGTGAGCGTCCCTGAAGGCGCCTCCACCACCTGACAGTCACCGCCCGACAGTCACCGCCTGACAGTCACCACCGGGGCCCGCACCGGGTCCCACCGATCATCCACCGAAAGGACGCGATCGTCATGACCGCCCCCGCCACCACACCCACCACCGCGGACACCGGAACGACCGCCGCCGAATTCTCCGCCACCGTCGGCCCGGATGCCGCGGGCCCTGAACTCCTCGCCCAGGTCGGGTGGGAGGACCCTGCCCGTCGCTCGTCCACCACAGTGGTGCTCGACCACGGATACTCGACCATGGACTCCAGTGACCCGGACGTCATCGTCCTCCCCCTGGCGGAGGCACTGACCACCTATCCGTGGGTGCAGGACCTGATGTGGAGCCTGATCAGTCCCGACGACGACGACACCCTGCGCCGGGCATTCGAGTCGACCAGGACACCTCTGGGCACGTTCACCTGGGTCAGAGACAATGCGCGGGTCGAACTGCCCCGCCAGTCCTTCACCGTCATGACGGTGCCCCAGGAACGGCAGTTCGTCCACGACATCACCGTGATCGGCCGGAACGCCGAGGTGGACTCGGTGTCCGGTTCCGCTGTCGCCCCGGGACTGACCCGCGGCACCCATGTCTCCGTCGGTGAAACGTTCATCGGGGAGGGAGCGCGCCTGCGCAGCGTGGATGTCGACCGCTGGGGCCCGGAGATGACCGTGTACACCTACGACCGCACCAGGGTCGGCGAGGGCGCGGTGCTGAGTTCGGTGTCTGTCGCCGTCTCCGCCCTGAAGAAGGCCCGGTCCAGTTCCGTGACGGAACTGGGGAAGGACGCCAGGTGCACCTCCCACAGCATCGTGTTCGCGCCTGAGGGTACTGACCGGGGCATGGAGGACCTCACCGTCATGACCGGCCCCGGAGCCCAGGCCGAAATGGTGGCCAGGATGGTCAGTGACGGAGGTCGCATCCGCAATGCGTCCACACTGACGTCGACGGCGCCGGATGTCAGGGGATTCCTGGAGTGCGACGGCCTGCTTCTCCGCGACGGGGGCGGCATCAACTCGGTGCCTTCCCTGGACGCGAGGGTCGCGAGGGCACAGCTGTCGCACGAGGCGTCGGTCGGCATGATCGACGACGAGAAGCTCGACTACCTCAAGGCCCTCGGCATGGACGAGGACGCCGCCAGGGACCTCATCGTGCAGGGCTTCCTCAACCTCGAAGATGACCGTATCCCGGCCTCGGTCCGCGACCGGGTCACGGAGCTCGTTTCCGCCGCCCGCGGTGCAGAGAAGTTGTGACACTGTCCGGCAACTCACTGGTGAACAGCTTGGTCTACCCCCTTCACCACTTCTGAACAGGGATAATACGAAGAACTAGACCGAGCTGTTTGCCATTTTCCCGCACCGTCCACTACTGTTCTGTCCCAGCGAAACATCACGTTCCCGAACCTGATCCTGAAGGGGCAGTACATGACCACCAAGTACGACAACAGCGACGTCTCCAACTGGGGATTCGCCTCCCGCGCCATCCACGCCGGCCAGACCGTGGACTCCGACACCGGTGCCCGTAACCAGCCGATCTACCTCACGGCCTCCTACGTGTTCAACTCCGCCGAGCACGCCAAGCAGCGTTTCGCCCTCGAGGACCTCGGCCCCGTGTACGGACGTCTGACCAACCCCACCCAGGAAGCCCTGGAGAACCGGATCAACTCACTGGAGGGCGGCGTCCACGCCGTGGCCTTCGCCTCCGGACAGGCCGCCGAGACTGCGGCGTTCCTCAACCTCGCTGACGCCGGTGACCACATCGTCACCTCCGCCCGGCTCTACGGCGGCACCGAGACCCTGTTCGCCGTCACCCTCGCCCGTCTCGGCATCGAGGTCACCTTCGTCGAGGACCCGGACAACATCGACGCCTGGCAGGCGGCCGTCCGTCCGAACACCAAGGCCTTCTACGGTGAGACCTTCGCCAACCCGCAGGCCGACGTCCTCGACATCCCCGCTGTCGCCGAGGTCGCGCACAGGAACAACGTCCCCCTGATCGTCGACAACACTCTGGCAACCGCCGCCCTGGTCCGTCCCCTCGAGCTGGGCGCCGACGTTGTCGTGGCGTCCCTGACGAAGTTCTACACCGGCAACAGCTCAGGCCTCGGCGGCATCCTCGTCGACGGCGGCAAGTTCGACTGGACCGTCGAGCGCGACGGCAAGCCGGTCTTCCCGCACTTCGTGACCCCGGACCCCGCCTACCACGGCCTGAAGTACGCTGATCTCGGTGAGCCTGCCTTCGGCCTCAAGGCCCGTGTCGGTCTGCTCCGCGACACCGGCGCAACGCTCTCCCCCTTCAACGCCTGGGCCACCATCCAGGGCCTGGACACCCTGGCGCTGCGCGTCCGCCGTCACAACGAGAACGCCAGGGCGGTCGCGGAGTTCCTCGACGCCAACCCCGCCGTCGCCAAGGTCAACTACGCCGGCCTGCCCTCCTCCCCCTGGTACGCCGTGAAGGAGAAGCTGGGACTGGAGTTCACCGGTTCGGTGCTCTCCTTCGACCTCGCCGTCGACGACGCCTGGTCTGACGAGGCCCAGGACAAGGCCTGGACGTTCATCGACGCCCTCAAGCTGCACTCCGACCTCGCCAACGTCGGTGACGTCCGCTCCCTGGTCGTCCACCCCGCCACCACCACCCACTCCCAGTCTGACCAGCACGGGCTGGAGAGGGCCGGCATCAACCGGGCAACCGTCCGGCTGTCCGTCGGTATCGAGGACGTCGACGACATCATCGCCGACCTCAAGCTCGGCTTCGCCGCACTGGCGTAGGGCGGCACAGTGACCGCCGACCCCGCCCTGCTCCCGGAAGCGTACAGCTCCACGACACTGTCGATCGGAGATTTCACGACCGAGGCCGGCATCGACATTCCGGGAGCACAGCTGAGACTGTTCGCCTTCTACGACCCGGCGGACGCCCGGGCGGACCACACGGGCTCCGACAGTCCCCTGTCCCCGGCCGACGTCGTCGACCGCCCGGTGATCCTCATCGAGCACGCACTCACCGGGGACGGCAACGCCGTCGACTGGTGGCCGGGCATCATCGGTCCGGGCCTTGCCCTGGACACCACCCGGTACCTCGTGCTGTGCGCCAACTGTCTCGGCGGCTGTCAGGGGTCCACCGGCCCGTCCTCCGAACATCCTGACGGAGGACGGTGGGGTTCACGTTTCCCGGCGCTGTCCATCCGCGACCTGGTGGTCGCGGAGAAGCAGCTGCTTGTCGACGTCCTCGGCATTGAACGGCTCCGGGCCGTCATCGGCGCGTCCATGGGTGGTGCGCGGGTGCTCGAATGGTCGCTGATGTACCCGGGCATGGTCGAGGCGGCACTGCCCGTCGCCGTGTCCGCCCGCGCCTCTGCCTGGCAGATCGGTATGCAGTCGGCACAGATCCGGTTCATCACCACCGATCCGGACTGGCAGGGCGGCGACTACCACGGCACCGGTCGTATCCCCGCCCGTGGACTGGGGCAGGCCCGCCGTATCGCACACCTGACGTACCGGGGCGAGCTCGAGTTCGACGAGCGCTTCGGTACCGACCCCCAGGAGGGCGAGAATCCCTACGGTCCGTACTGGTCCCCGGACCAGCGGTTCTCCGTCGAGAGCTACCTTGACCGACAGGCGGAGAAGCTCGTCGGGAGATTCGACGCCGGCAGTTACGTCATCCTCACCGACGCACTCAACCGGCATGATGTCGGACGTGGCAGGGGCGGCATGAACAGGGCCCTGGGTTCCTCGGAGGTTCCGACGATGGTGGCCGGCGTGGACACCGACATCCTCTACCCCTACCACCAGCAGGAGCATCTCTCCCGGAATCTCGGTGACTTCATCGGACTGTCGAAGATCACCTCCCCTACCGGGCATGACGGATTCCTCACGGAGACCCGTCAGATGAGCCTGATCCTCGAGAAGTTCCTGACCAAGGCGGAGCTCCTGGCCCGCCGCTGACACCGTCGCCGGGGGCAGGTTACAGACTTGCCATTCCGGCGGCGGCCGCGGTAGGCTAACCGGGTCTTCAGCGCAGTTCAACGCTGAATGTCCATCCATGTCCGGGTGGCGGAATGGCAGACGCGCTAGCTTGAGGTGCTAGTGTCCTATTAACGGACGTGGGGGTTCAAGTCCCCCTCCGGACACAGTGAGCGGTTCACGAACCGCACCGGCCGGAGGTCACAGACCCGAGAGAGTCTGTGACCTCCGGCTAGGCTCCGTGTCCCAGTTCGGTGGCCCGGGCGTAGAGGTGCGAACCTGCGCTGTCCTCGGACAGTCCGAGGGCGTTGGCGTCCCCCCTGGTGATCTGCGCGGTGAACGGCACACCTGTCACGGCGTCCTTCAGTTCGACCCGCACCTCGAACCCCAGCACGGCGACACGGTCGATGACTGCCTCCCGGACGGCGGTGGCGGGCACTTCATTGCCGGGTACGGCGAGATCCGAGGTCAGGCCGAGCCGGATGTCGTGCGGTCGCACCGTCTGCCCGTCCAGTTCGGTGACGTGGCCGAGGAAGGACTGCACGAACGGTGTCGCCGGCCGGTCGTAGAGTTCGGCGGGTGTCCCGGTCTGTTCGATGTGTCCGGCGGAGAGGACGGCGATGCGGTCCGCGACGTCGAGGGCCTCCTCCTGGTCGTGGGTGACCAGGACCGTGGTCACGGTGAACTCCTCGTGCATGTGACGCAGCCAGGTCCTCAGGTCCTCCCGGACCTTGGCGTCCAATGCACCGAAAGGTTCGTCGAGGAGAAGGACGCCCGGATTCGGCGCCAGAGCCCGGGCCAGGGCCATTCTCTGGCGTTGGCCACCGGACAGTTGGGCGGGATAGCGGGTCTGGTAGCCCGCCAGTCCGACAATCTCGAGGAGCTCGTCGACCCGGGCGGTGATCTCGGCCTTGGGTCGTCTGCGCACCGTCAGGCCGAAGGCGACATTGTCCCGCACCGTCATGTGTTTGAATGCGGCATAGTGCTGGAAGACGAAACCGATACCACGGTCCTGGGGGCTGAGGCGGGTGACGTCACGGCCGTCGATGGTGACGGTCCCGGAATCGGGAGTCTCCAGACCTGCGATGGTGCGCAGCAGGGTGGACTTGCCGGATCCTGACGGGCCGAGGAGGGCGGTGAGGGATCCTTCCGGTATCTCGACGGAGACATCGTCGAGGGCCCTGAAGTCACCGTAGCGTTTCACTGCGTGGGACACGGAGATGGTCATCGGTTCACCTTCTGCTGCTTCTGGAGTGCGGTCATGATGACCAGGACAATGACGGCGACGGCCATGAGGAGGGTGGCCGCCGAGTAGGCGCCGTAGACGTTGTGGTCGTCGATGTAGCGGGAGTGGACCAGCAGGGTGAGTGTCTGCCCGCCTCCGGCGAACCCGGAGGCGACCATGATCACGGCACCGAACTCCCCGAGGGACCGGGCGACGGTCAGTGCCACACCGTAGGACAGCCCCCACCGGATCGAGGGAAGGGTGATCCGCCGGAATGTCTGCCACCGGGACGCTCCCAGGGTGGCGGCTGCCTGCTCCTGGTCCGTGCCGATCTCGTGGAGAACCGGCTCGACCTCCCGGACGATGAACGGCAGGGTGACGAAGATGGTCGCCAGGACCATGCCGGGCAGGCCGAAGATGACCTGGAACCCTGTCGACTCGATTCCGCCGAACCAGCCCCCGTGACCCCACAGGAGGATCAGGGACACCCCCACGATCACCGGGGACACGGAGAAGGGCAGGTCGACGACGGCCTGGATGATGTTCCTGCCGGGCAGGTTTCCGCGGACCAGCCCGAGTGAGACGACGATCCCGAAGATCACGTTGAGAGGTACGACGATGATCACGATGAGCAGTGAGGTCTTGAGTGCCGAGATCGCCGCCGGGGTGGTGATCCACGCCCAGAACTGGTCGAGTCCCGGAGACAGGGCGCGCCACAGGATGGTGCCCACCGGGAGGACGACGAGGACGCCTATCCACGCCAGTGCGAGGATCCGGAGGGTGAGGACAGTTCTGCGTGACAGCGTCATATGCGCTGCTCCTTCCGTGATTTCGCTTCACCGGCGAACCGGAGTCCCAGCAGCACCAGGAAGGTGACGGCAAGGAGCACGACGGAGACCGCTGCCGCGGCATGGGGGACGTCGGACTCGATCTGCTCCTGGATGTACTGGGAGGCCACCTGGGTCTCGCCTGGGATGTTGCCTCCGATGAGGACTACCGACCCGAATTCTCCGAGTGCCCGTGCGAAGGCGAGGCCGGTACCGGAGAGGATCGCCGGGACCAGGGCCGGCAGAATGATGCGACGGAAGATGGTGGCGTTGTTCGCGCCGAGTGAGGCCGCAGCCTCCTCGACATCACCGTCGAGTTCCATGAGAACCGGCTGGACCGCACGGACGACGAAGGGGAGGCAGACGAAGGCGAGGGCGATGACCAGTGCCGGTCGGGTCGCGTTGAGTGTGATGTGCAGGGGACTGTCCGGGCCGTAGAGGCTGAGCAGCACCAGGGAGGCGACGATGGTCGGCAGTGCGAAGGGCAGGTCGATCAGGGCGTCGACGACCTTCTTTCCCGGGAAGTCGTCCCGGACCAGGACCCATGCCACCAGGGTTCCGGTGACGGCGCTGATGACGCCGACCACCGCGGAGACGACGATGGTGACCCGCAGGGCGTCCAGGGATCCGGTGGCGGTCACCGCTTCCCGGAAACCGGACCATCCCTCACCGAACGCCTGGGTGGTCAGGGCAGCCAGCGGGAGGAGGACGATGACGGACAGCCACAGTACCGCTGTGCCCATGCTGAGCTTCGAGGCCTGTGCAGGCCGGCTGAGTACGGTTGTCATGACTGCCCTCCGTATATCCCGGTGACCGCGCCGTCGGTGCCGAAGAGCACGGCGTCGACGAGAGGCCAGCCCTTCTTCGCGTTCTCACCGGTGGCGAGGTCGGGGAAGAGACCGGTGAACTGTTCGGAGAGGTCGTCGATGCTCCACACGTTGCGGGTGGGACGGAAGGCGTCACGCTGGTCGGCGGGCAGCGAGT
The DNA here is from genome assembly GCF_900626215.1 of Corynebacterium neomassiliense. Classification (NCBI taxonomy): domain Bacteria; kingdom Bacillati; phylum Actinomycetota; class Actinomycetes; order Mycobacteriales; family Corynebacteriaceae; genus Corynebacterium; species Corynebacterium neomassiliense. Next base: position 1,248,397 of record NZ_LR131106.1, read on the forward strand.
CGATCACCGGTGTCGTCCCGGAGAAGAGGTCGGGTCCGGGGCGGAAGCCCTGGGACGCCCACCGGGTTTCGGCGTCCGGACTGAACAGGTAGTCGCGGAACGCCGTGGCCGCGGCGTCGTCACCGACCTTGTCCCCGGTGACGACGGCGACCGGGTTCTCGATCCGGAAGGTGTCGGTGGGGTTGAGGTAGGTGATGTCGTCACCGTCGCGGGCGAGCAGGATCGCCTCGTTCTCGTAGGACAGCAGGACGTCGCCCTGACCCTGTTCGAAGGCGCTGGTGGCTTCCCTGCCGGACTTGGGCCGGACATGGATGTGCCCGGTGACCAGTTCCGTGACCTTCTCCAGGGCGGTGGCGTGGGCGGCTGCGGCATCTCCGCGGTTGTCCTCGAGCGCCTGGAAGTACCACCCTGCGTAGGGTGCCAGGAGGTTCCATTTCGCCGACCCTGAGCTCGCGGGGTTGGGGGTGATGATCTCGATTCCCGGGGCGAGGAGGTCGTCCCAGTTGGTGAGGTTCTTCGGGTTGCCGGCTCGGGTGACGAAGGAGACCACGGAGCCGAAGGGGACCGACCGGCCTGATTCATCGCCGGGGATGTCCTTCTTCCAGTTCTCGTCGACGAGGCCGGCCTTCACCAGCCGGGTGATGTCGGGTTCCAGGGAGAAGTTCACCAGGTCGGCGGGCACGTGCCGGGCGACTTTACGGGACTGGTCGCCGGAGGCTCCGTAGGATTCGGCGAATCCGGTGTCCCGACCTTCGTCGGTCTGGCGGTAGCCGGCGATCACCGCTTCGAATCCCGGTTTGGGCACCGAGTAGGCCACCAGGTTGACCCGGTGGGACCCGGAGGAGACGTCAGTGCCGTCCGGGTCGTCCGTGGTTCCGCCGGGCAGCGCGAAGATGACGCCGAGGGCGACGACCCCGAGCCCGGCGAGCACCACCCCCGGACCTGTCCCTGTGTTCATCCGTTCTCCTGCGGGTTGATCGACCGGAAACTCAGACAGACTGCTCTGTCTATAACAGGTTGACACGTTATCCCCGGCCCCGGCGCAGGCCCGGGTATTCGGAAGTACGTGAATGAAATACTTGACACAGGACGCCACGGCACTCACTGAAATGCCGCGGCCCACCTCCCCCGGCCGTGACCGACTGCCCCCTCAGCTCCCCAGTGAGTCGATCGACAGCGCCGTGAAAGCCAACAGGACGCCCACAATCACACAGAACCAGGAGTCGAACTTCCTCGAACGGACGGCGAAGACCCCCAGGATCCGGGAATCGACCCACCACCGGATCAGCCCCAGCCACACCATCCCCGCCCCCACCGCCACCGTCCCCTTGCGCCAGTGGTCGGTGAAGATGAGCACGGCCCCGGCCGTCACCACCACCAGGAACAGCACCACCGACAGCATCTGGAGGTTCCGTGTGACCCTCGAGGGCGGAGTCGCGGCGTCATGCGGATTCGCCAGCAGCTCACGACGTTCGGCGTCGCTCAGCGGCACCACGTCAGCCTGGTCGTCCGTCCCGGAAGCCACCTGGTTCTCCCCGCTACGCCAGACCTGCGAGCCGCTCAGCGCGCTCGACAACGTTACGCACCAGGAAAGCCCTCGTCAGAGGACCGACACCCCCCGGATTGGGAGCGACAGCACCGGCGACCTCCCACACGTCGGGGTGCACGTCCCCCGCGAGCCTGCCGTCGACCCTGGACACCCCGACGTCAAGCACCGCCGCCCCCGGCTTCACCATGTCAGCGGTGAGCATGTGCGCCCGGCCCGCGGCGGCGACGATAATGTCGGCGTCACGGGTCTCCCGGGCGAGATCCCTCGTCCCGGTGTGGCACAGAACCGTCGTCGCATTCTCGGTCCGACGGGTCAGCATCAGTCCGATGGGCCTGCCCACCGTCACGCCCCGGCCGATGACCACGGCCTTCGCCCCGTCGATCTGCACCCCGAACCGGCGCAGCAGCGAGATCGCACCGTTGGGGGTGCAGGGCAGCGGCGCGGGTTCATTGAGGACCAGTTTGCCCAGGTTCACCGGGTGCAGACCGTCGGCGTCCTTGGCGGGGTCGATGCGCTCCAGCACCTCGTTCTCGTTGAGGTGACCCGGAAGCGGCAGCTGGACGATGTACCCGGTACAGGCCGGGTCTGCGTTGAGCTCGTCGATGACCCCGAGAAGTTCCTCCCTGGTCACGTCGGCGGGAAGATCCTTCCGGATGCTGTTGACCCCGATCTGCTCGCAGTCACGGTGCTTCATCTTCACGTACGACCGGGAGGCCGGGTCGTCCCCGACCAGCACCGTCGCCAGCCCGGGAGTCACACCCCGTTCCTTCAGCGCGGCCACCCTGGTGGTGAGATCGGCGAAGATCTCGTCCCGGTACAGTTTTCCGTCCAGCTTCATCGCAGTCACGGCGTCCATCCTATCCGCCGCAGACACCGTGGGAAGAGCCGGACCTGCTCACACCGCCCCCGGGAACCCCGCCTGCCGCCACGCCTCGTGGGCGGCGACAGCGGCCGCGTTGGACAGGTTCATGCTGCGCCGCCCCGGCAGCATGGGAATCCGCACCTGCATGGTCACCCGGGGATCCTCGAGTGCGGCGTCCTCCAGGCCCGTCGGCTCCGTACCGAACATGAGCACATCCCCCGGCTCGTACCTGACATCGGTGTACCAGGTCCGCGCCCGGGTCGTGAACGCGTAGACGTGCCGTGCCCCGTGGCGGAGGAGGTGGCGCAGGGCGGCGTCCCGGTCGTCGTGGAGGGTGACCGACGCCAGGTCGTGGTAGTCCAGCCCGGCGCGGCGCACATGCCGGTCACTGAAGTCGAACCCCAGCGGGCCCGCCAGGTGCAGTGCCGCACCCGTCCCGGCGCACATGCGGATCGCGTTGCCCGTGTTCGGGGGGATCACAGGCTGGTCGAACAGAACCCGGCAGAACGGGGTACCGGGCATCTCACATCCTCCAGAAGGCGCGGAGTGCGTCCGTGAACCAGACAAGGTCCCTCACCCCGGCCATCTCCCGGGCCGAGTGCATCGACAGCAGGGGAATCCCCACGTCAACGGTGGGGATCCCGAGCCGGGTGGCCGTCACAGGTCCGATCGTGGAACCGCAGGGGACGTCATTGCTGGAGGCGAAGACCTGGCACGGCACACCGGCAGCCGCACAGGCCCTACGCCACAGTGCCGCAGTCACCGCGTCCGTCGCATACCTCTGGTCGGCGTTGACCTTGAGCACCGGACCCGAGTTCATCACCGGGTGGTTGAGCGCGTCGTACCGGCCGACATAGTTCGGGTGGACGCTGTGTGCCGCATCTGCCGACACACAGACCGAACGTGCGTACATCGCCCGGGTCAGATCGGTCGATGCCCCGAGACCTGCGGCGATGCGGACCAGCACATCCTCCAGGACCGGGCCGGCGGCACCGGACGCCGACGCTGACCCGACCTCCTCGTGGTCGAAGGCCGCGAACACACGGATGTCTGCGCCTCCTGTCCCGCGGTCCTCTCCCCCGCCGCCGGACGCCACGGTCAGTAACTCCGACGACCCCGACGACTCCGACGACTCCGACGAGCCCGTCGACCCCGGAGACCTCAGGGCTTCCAGACCGGCGAAGACACTGCTGAGGTTGTCCATCCGGCCGGCGGCGATGAAGTCGGACTCCGCACCGAAGATCTCACCGTGCTGGGCGTCGACGGTGATGAGGTCGTGGGAGACGATGTCCTGTGCCGTCACCTCCGTCCGTGTTCCTCCCGCCGTCCCTTCGCCCCGGTCGACAGCGGCCCGGGCGACGACATCGAGGACCGTGGGAGTGTCCGCCCCCACCGCGAGGACCGGCTGCATGTGTCGCTGACGGTCGAGGGTCAGACCGGTGTTGACGCTGCGGTCCAGGTGCACGGCCAGATGCGGGACCCGCAGGACCGGGCCGGTCGCCACGAGCAGTTCCCGTCCGTCGGCCAGGACTATCCTTCCGGCGATACGCAGTTCACGGTCCAGCCAGGACGGCAGTATCGCACCGCCGTAGATCTCCACGGCAGCCTGACGCCACCCCGCAGGACCTGCCAGGTCACCGACCGGCTTGAGCTTCAGCCCGGGAGAGTCCGTGTGCGCCCCCACAATCCGGAAACCGGACGTGGCGGGGGCCGCCCCCCCCGGGATCTGCCAGGCCACCACTGCCCCGCCCCGGACGATGAAGTGACCTCCCGGTGCCACCGCACCGGTGCCCCCGTCACCGTTCCACGGCGTCCTCTCGTCTTCACGGGTGAATCCCGTCTGCTCCAGACGTCGGGCCACCTCCGCGGCGGCGTGGTAGCTGGACGGCGACGCGGCGATGAAGTCGGTGAACCGGCGGGCGAAGGCCACGGCGGAATCAGACGGCACAGAGTCGGGCGAGGGAGAGGTCATGTCCCCCAGTTAACCACCGGTGCGGACACGTCGGCCCCACCCACCTTCCGGGCCCGCCCGGTGTACCGTCCCCCGGCTCAGTCGGCCACCCCGTGCCGCCGCAGCCACCCGACCATGGCCTCGGCAATGCGCTGACGGTTCACCTCACGGACGAAGACGTGACCCTCGTCCTCCAGTTCCAGGGCCTGTGTGAGAACCCCACGGTCGTCCAGGGCGGCCTTCATCTGCCGGTACTCGCTCGGCGGGACGTTCGTGTCGTGGAGACCGTGGATGAACAGGACCGGCGTCCTCACCTCCCCACCGTCAAGGACCCGGCGCAGGGGTGAGACGGACCGCAGCAGTTCACCGTCCTGGATCGGGTACCCGTACTTCGGATACGCGGCGGAGGCGATCCACGGTTCGGTGTTCCGGTAGAAGGTCTCCAGGTCGCTCATCCCGCAGGCACAGACCGCGGCGCGGAACAGGTCCGGAAACCAGGTGACCGCGATGTTGACCAGGTAGCCGCCGTAGGAACGACCACTGACGGCCAACCGCGCCGGGTCAGCGAAACCGGCGTCCACCAGGAAATTCGCCGAGTCCTCCAGGTCCCTAATCCCGGAGAACCTGCCGTACCTGTTGTCTGCGTGCTGAAAGACCCGGCCACTGCCGGACGACCCCCGGATGTTCGGGGTGAACACACTGACCCCTGCCGAGATCACCGCACGCAGCACATCATGGTGCTCGGGCCTGGACTGCCCCTCCGGACCACCGTGGAAGTGCACGAGCGTCGGCTGCGGACCCGCGGCGGTGCCCCCGTCGGCGCCGGCCGCCCGGTACAGCCAGCCGGACAGTTCCACCCCGTCGCGTGCCGTGTAGTGCACCAGCTCCGGTTCACCGGGACGGGCCCCGGAACCGCCCTCCCCCGCCACAGCGGTCGAATGACCGGTACGGGTGTCCACCAGGTGCACCGTCGGAGGTGACCCGGGGCTCTCCACCGTCAGCGCCAGCACCGACCCGTCGTCGGTGAGTCTCGGCCCGCGGGCGACGAGGCCGGGGAGCGGGACCGCACGCCGGACCAGCACCCGCTGGTCCCGGTCGAGCTGCAGGAGTTCCAGGGAGGACCTGCCGGACCTGTTCCACAGGACCGCGGCGGTCGCCTCGTCCCTGCTGACACAGAACTCGTCGACGTCAGCCTCACGGTGGGCGATGAGGTCCCGGCTGCGCATCACACCGTTTTTCGCGTGGACCCGCAGCACCCGTCGCCGGTCACTGTGGTGGTCACTGCACACCAGCAGCACCGGCTCACCGTCACTGCGGGGAGGGAGGATGCAGCCGGCGTCCGTCGTCGCTCCGGGCTGGGGGGGCAGCAGAGGACGCCACGAGCCGTCCGGCCCGATGAGCAGCAGTTCACGGTTGGCCCGGGGCCCCACCCTCATCAACGCGTGTCCGGCGTTCGCCGCGACGAGCTTCCCGTCCACCCGTCGGTCGATGACCTGCGTGGACCCGTCGTCCGGGGAGACCAGACGCCCCTCGGCCATACCGTCGTCACGGACCGCGTCGACCGCCAGCACACCGGAGTTCCATTCCACCAGGGACGTCTTGGCGTCCGAGATGTCGCGCAGCAGGACCGCGGAATCGTCACCGGGATCGGTGGACACCAGCCAGATCTCGGTGCGTTCGGTCCCGCTCGCAGCGATTTCCACGGCCAGCCAGTGGGCGTGCGGGGAGTACCTCACCGCCACCGCCGGTCCGTCGGTGGGGATCCTCACGGGACGAGCCGGCCCCAGGACCCCGTCGACCAGCGGTGCCTGCATGGCCACGGGGAGACCGTCGGGGACGGCGTCATCCCGGAGAACGAACGCGAGTGCCGAACCGTCCGGGGCGATGTCGACGGCGGTGGTGTGCTTCACGCCCTGCAGGCTACCCGACCGGGGCGGCGCGGCCGACGGCACCGTCGGTGCTGCCGGGGTCGTCGGAGACTCCGGAACCCACGGACAGTTCCTCCGGTGAGGACGCCACAATCCAGGTGTCCCGTCCCCCGCCGCCCCGGGAGGAGTTGACGATCAGCGACCCCGCCCGGGCCACCCGGGTGAGCCCCGCCGGCACGGTCGAGGCCCCCGAACCGGTGAGAAGACTGAACATCCGCAGGTCCACGTGCCGACGGGTACCGTCGAGCGCCGGGAGGGTCGACAGTTCCACCCGTTCCTGGGCGATGAACGCCTCAGGTCTGGCGAGGATCTCCGCCCTCCGCTCCGCCAGGCGGGCACCACTGCATTCGGGCCCGATGGTGATACCGGCCCCTCCGTAACCGTCGACAGGTTTGACGACGAGTTCGTCCAGACGGTCCAGAACCTCCATCCGCTGCGAAGGATCCGCGCACAGCCAGGTCGGCACCTGCCCCAGCCGGGGCTCCTCGCCCAGGTAGAAACGCACCATCTCCGGAACCGAGGCGTAGACCGCCTTGTCGTCGGCCAGCCCGTTGCCCGGCGCATTCGCCATGCCCACCGTGCCCGCGGCAAGGGGCCCACCGATCCCCGGCACCCCTTCCGCCAGCCGGTTCTCCTCGACCCGCAGGTAGATCACGTCGACCCGCTTTCCCGAGGCAAGATCGACCACGACCGGCACTCCCCCGTCCTGTTCGACCCGCAGCAGGTCACAGGTCCTGATGTGGAATCCGCCCGCCTCGGCGACCGCCCGCTGCTCCGCCCTCGTCGGGTCGTGGTCACCTTCGGAGACGATGACGACATGGCGGGACGCCGCGTCGGGTCCGGACGGCAGATCCGGATGAGGTGGTGGCGCGGCGTCCTCCACTGTCGCGCAGAACATCTCCAGGGCACCGGTCACGGGCCGCAACCGGTCCCGGACCCCGGCCAGGAGCTCCGGCCAGTGGTCACGGGTCACAGACCTGGCCGCCAGTGCGAAGGTCAGACCGGAGGGCATGCGGACATTGTCCTCCAGCACCGCCCACCTGCCCCGGTCGTCGCAGACCAGGTCCGCACCGGCGACACGGGTGCGCACAAGGCCTGCGGGGAAGCTGCGTCCGAGGGGGGTGTACCCCGGTGACCGGGCGATGATTGCGGCGTCCATGCGACCGGCCCGGACGATGGCGGCGTCCTCCGGGGAATCCACGGTGTAGACGTCGTCGAGAAAGCGGTCGAGGGCGCGGGTCCGCTGTTCCACCCCGCGGGCGAGCCGGTCCCACGTCGCTGCTCCGATGACGCGGGGCACGGGTTCGATGTCGAAGACTTCGTGACCGTGCAGTTTCCCGTCGGCGTCCTTGACCCCGAAGGTGACGCCGCGGGCGACGAGGTCGGAGTCTGCGGCGCGGCGACGGGACGTCACGTCCGAGGGGTCCAGGGTGTCGATGATCTCCAGGGGCTCCATCTGCCCAGGGTAGACCGAGGTTCTCCGATCCGCAGCGCAGCCGGGGAACCGGACCGGGGAACCTGACGGGTGTCCGGCAGGGACGGCGGCCGGAACCTCCACCGCGTCCGTCCACCGCGTCCGTCCACCGCGTATAACAGACTCATGCCTGATTTCACCCTCACCTCCGGCGTACTCGCCGGGCTGCGCAGTGCGGCCGACGACCCCGCTCTACGGATCGCCACCAATGCCGTCACCTCGACCGACGTGGACGGTGTCACCCTCAACCGGGCCGCGGTCACCTCGGTCGACCCGACGACCGAGGTGAAACTCGACTCACTTTCGGTGACCGACCAGAAGCAGTCCGGCCGGTGCTGGATGTTCGCCGGCCTCAACGTGTTCCGGCACCGTATCGCCGGGTCACTGGGCACCTCGGACTTCGAGTTCTCCGAGACCCACCTCCAGTTCCACGACAAACTGGAGAAGTCCTACCGGACACTGCGCAGACTTGACGAACTGTTCCGCTCCGGTGTCACCGACCTCGACGACCGGCTCGTCGCCGCTCTGCTGGCCCACCCCGCCGACGACGGCGGCCAGTGGAACTACCTGGTGAACCTGATCGGGAAGTACGGGGTGATGCCGAAGCAGGCCATGGGTGAGACCTACGCCTCCGGCCTGACCCGGCAGCTCGACTCCGCCCTGTCGACCACGGTGAGGGCCACCGCCTGGAAGCTGCGGGAGGCTGCACTCGGCGGGGCCGGGGCATCGTCCACCGAACCCCTGGTCCGTGCGGGAATGCGGGACGTCCACCGGGTCATCTCCGTCCACCTGGGAGTTCCCCCGGCCACCTTCACGTGGAAGTACCGGGACAAGGACGGGGAGTTCCACGACGAGGGCACCCTCACCCCGCTGCAGTTCCGCGACCGGGTCCTGGGAGACGACCTCACCGGAGGTCTGGACAACTACATCAGTGTCGTCAACGACCCCCGCGGGGAGAATCCCTACGGCGCGGCCTACACCGTCGCCGAAGAGACGAACATGTGGGGCACCCCGGACTTCTCCTACGTCAACGCCGACATCTCCGACCTGCGACGGATCGCGAGGGCGTCCCTGGACGCCGGGGAACCGGTGTGGTTCGCCTGCGACGTCAACAGGCAGTTCGCCGCGGCCCTGGGAATCTGGGACAGGGACCTGTATGAACGGGACGCCCTGTACGGCACCGACTCTTCCCGGGGAACCGGATCGTCGAAGGCGGAGCAGATGCGCAGCCGGGAGTCCCTGCTCACCCACGGTATGGTCCTCACCGGACACGACCCCGCCGCGGGTACCTGGAGGGTGGAGAACTCCTGGGGGACGAAGAGTCACGGTGAGCACGCGAAACTCGCCGGAGCCGGTTCGATGAAGGGCTACGGGACGATGACTGACGCCTGGTTCGACGACAACGTCTTCCAGATCGTCGCACACCGCAGGTTCATCACCACCGCCACCGGCGACGACCTCCCCGGCCTGTCCGCACTGGACCGTGGTGACACCACCGTCCTCCCGGTCTGGGACGCGATGGCATGACCGTGACCACAGACGCGACAGGCAGCAGGAGCACCACAGACACCGGAGACACCGGAGACTCCGGAGACAAGGAGAGCAGCGTGACAGTCACCGACACCGCCGGCACCACCGGCACAGTCACCACCGGCCCGGCCGGCATCAGCCCGGAATTCCTCGACGGGCTCAACAGCTCCGTGGAAGCCGATCCTGCATGGCGGACCGCACGTAACGCCGCGACCGCGACGGACATCAGCAAGATCACCCTCGACCGCAGCATTCTGGCGTCCACTGACCCCACCACCTCGGTTAAGGTCGACACGTGGTCGGTGACCGACCAGATGCGTTCCGGCCGGTGCTGGATTTTCGCGGGCCTGAACTCGCTGCGCGGGAACATCATCGCCGACACCGGGGTGAAGGACCTGGAACTGTCCCAGGCATGGCTGCACTACTGGGACAAGCTGGAGAAGGCCAACTACTTCTTCACCGCGATGGTGGAACTCGCCGACAGGCCGACTGACGACCGTACGGTCCAGCACCTCCTCGACCATCCCGCCGAGGACGGGGGCCAGTGGAACATGTTCGTCGCGCTGGTCGAGAAGTACGGTGTGGTGCCGAAGTACGCCATGCCCGAGACCTGGTCGTCGTCGCACACCGCGAAGATGAACCGTGACATCGCCACAGCCACTCGGACCGGTGCGCTCCGTATCCGCGAGACCGTCAACACCGGAGCCGGGGACGCCGAGGTCAGCCGTGTCCACCGTGAGGCCCTGGGGTCTGTGCACCGGATCCTCACCGCCCACCTCGGTGTCCCCCCCGAGGAGTTTGTCTGGCAGTACCGCGACTCCGACGGTGAGTTCCACCGGGAGGGCACCGTCACCCCGCTGCAGTTCGCGCGGCGTTACCTGCCGGACGATCTCGGGGAGTACGTGTGTCTCGTCAACGACCCCCGGGACTCGTCTCCCTACGGCGAACTGTTCACGGTGGATTACCTGGGCAATGTTGTCGGAGCTGATCCGGTGACCTACCTCAACGTGCCCCCGGAGGTTCTCCGGACGGTGGCGGTGGACGCCCTGGGAGACGGCAGGCCGGTGTGGTTCGGTTGCGACACGGCCGCCCAGTGTGACCGTGAGCGGGGGGTGTGGGACGCCCGGCTGCACGACTACACCGGTTTCTACGGGGTGGAACTGGGTACGGACGCGATGGACAAGCAGCAGCGTCTGCTCACCGGGGAGTCGCTGATGACCCACGCCATGGTCTTCACCGGTGTCGACCTGGATGAGGCGGGAAACCCGGTAAAATGGAGGGTGGAGAACTCCTGGGGGTCGAAGAACGCCGACAAGGGCTTCTGGACGATGAACGACTCCTGGTTCGGCGAGTACGTCTTCGCGCTCGCCGTCCACCGCGACCGGCTGCCTGAGGAATACCGGTCAGTGCTTGACAGTGGCACTGACGGGGCCCCTGCCCCGCACGTCCTGCCCGCCTGGGACCCCATGGGGGCACTGGCGGACTGACCTCCCGAGAAGACCGGCACAGAAGTACCGGGCTTTCCTCACCCCTGGAGCCGGTGGGAGCTGACGAACGCCCAGACCTCGGTCGTGGCGTCCAGCGAGTAACTGGTGGCCCGGGCGGCGTTGCTCGCCGCCCTTCTGCTGCCTGCCTCTGCACCGCCGGACGTGCCCGTGGCGTCCCCCGGCCAGGTATGTCCGCCGTCGCCGACGCGCAGGTGGACGACGTCACGGTCCCCGTCACACATGGGCCACTGGACCCTGCGGACGTCATCGGCGAGCGCGGTGGTCACCGGGTCCGGCGCACATCCGTTCCGGTCCGCGACCACCTCGGCGCGCTCCCGGGCCGGCTGGTAGACCGTCCCGTGCCGGCTGCCTCCGTTGTAGCCGATGACCGGGTCCTGTACACCGTGGATCTCGAGGAACGAGGTGGACGGCGTCCTGCAGTCCTTCCCTGTCCCCGGGTAGTATGCGCCGGCGACCGACGCCACCGCGGCGAAGGTCTCCGGCATCCGGCAGGCCAGCTTGGCCACGAAACCGCCCCCGTTCGACATGCCCGTCGCGTAGATACGCGAAGAGTCCACGTTGTAGGTGCTGTTCAACGCGGCGAGCATGTCACGGGTGAACCTGAGGTCATCACCGTCGGAGGTCTGCGAGTACGGTGCACCCTCCCAGGTGTTGCCCACCCCCTGCATGAACACGACTATCGCCGGCAGGTCGTCGAGGCGGGAGAAGGTTCGCATCTCCGAAGGGGTCTGTCCGTACCCCGGATATGCGAGGAGGACCGGGGTCGGGGTCCCCGGGTGGTAGTCCTCCGGCAGGGCCAGTATCGCCGACCGAGTCACACCCGCACTGTCCACTGTCACCCGTCCGGTCTCCCCGGGGGCGGGGCCGGTGAGTAGCTCACCCTTCCCGAGGTCGGCGGACACGGAAGCGGTGTTGTCGACAGCCGTCCGTGCCACCGTGCCGTGCCGGTAGGCTTCGAGAACCTCCGGTGCCTCACCGACCGCGGCACGGGAGGAGTAGACCGCGACACCGGCTGTCACCGCGAGCGCGACGACAGTGCCGGTGAGACGCAGACGATTCTTCCGGTGTGGGGTGGTCGGGTCAGCGTGTCGCACTCCCCCGTTCTATAGGCTCCAGGGACGGGGGTCAATGTGGCGTACATCAAAATGTTGATTATGAGGACAATGTTGTTTGGAAAGGTATATCGTCTTGGTCCATGACGTTTCTCCGATTCCGATCTGCCCCGGGTCACACCGGTACCCTCACCCGGGTTCTCGCCCGCCGTCACCCACGCCGGTCGGCACACCTGCACACGCACCGCTCCCCGACCGCTCCGCCGGTCCTGACCACCGCGCTCGCGGTGGCCACCGCACTCGCCGTGACAGTCTCGACCGTCACCCCCGCCACCGCCGGGGACGCCGGGGACGCCACGGTTCCCGGCGTCCCCCCGTCGCTCACAGCTTCCGACCCGACCATCGCGCTGCCCGCGGACGACCCGTTCTACACTCCGCCGGACCGGATCCCGGCAACCCCCGGATCCCTGATCCGCAGCCAGTTCGCCCCCCAGCTCCTCGACGCCTTCGACACCGGTGACGCCCCCGGCAGGGCGGACCGGATCCTGTACACCTCCACCACCCAGGACGGGGTGAAGGTCGCCACCAGCGGGGTGGTTCTCCAGCCCTCCGGGAAGTGGAACGGTCCCGGCCCGACCCCCACCGTCGTCTTCGCTCCGGGGACCCGCGGTGCAGGAGACCACTGCGCCCCGTCCCGTTCCGGTGCCCTGCTCGCCGGGGTCGGGACGGACAACGGAACCCTGAACCTCAACATCAACTACGAGTACCCTTTCCACGCCCTGGCTTCCGCACTGGGCTACCGGGTCGTCGTCGTCGACCTCATCGGCCTCGGAACCCCCGGTCAGCACACCTACGTCAACCACACCGAGGAAGGTCACGCCGTACTCGACGGTGCACGCGCAGGACTGGAGTTCGCCGGAGCACCGGCGGACTCACCCGTGGCGTTCTTCGGGTATTCCCAGGGCGGCGGTGCCGCGGCAGGGGCCGCCGAACTCGCGGCGTCCTATGCGCCGGAACTGAATGTGCGTGGCACGTTCGCCGGAGCTCCCCCCGGAAGGCTCGACACCGTCGCCGGGGCCGTCGACGGCAATCTCATCGCGGGTGTGCTCGGCTACGCCCTCAACGGCGTGTGGGCCCGACACCCGGAACTGGTCTCCCTGAAGGACGAGTACTTCAACGAGGAGGGCCACCGCTACGTCTCCTCCACGGCAGACGAGTGCATCATCACCTCAGTGCTCAACTGGGGTCTGCGGGACTCGCGCACTCTGACCCGGGACGGCAGGTCGTTCCCGGAGATCATCCGGGAGGATCCGCGCCTGCGCGACGTGCTGTCCGACACGAACCTGCGGCTGGGTTCACGCAGGCCCGCCTCCCCGGTTCTCATCGTCAACGGCAGAAACGATGACACGATCCCCTGGAGCCAGGCCCGGGACACTGCCGCCGACTACTGCTCGCTGGGAGCCACCGTGCAGTTCACCACGGAGGAGACCGCCTCGCTTCTCCCCCGCTCGGCGATCAACCATGCTGTGCCGTTGCTCACTCAGGCGGGCACGGCGTTCCGGTACATCAACGACCGGTTCAACAATGTCCCCGCCCCCTCCAACTGCGGGGAACTGACGGAGTCTGCCGGGTCCGTGGACTGAGTCCGTGGACTGACGGCCCGGCGGCGGGCCGGGGCTGCAGGGTCGGCGGTGGGCCGGCCTGTCGGACCGGCTTGTCGGACCGGATTGTCGGGGCCCGCAGGACCTCTGCCCCTGCCCGGGGGGTCTGAGCCTTCCGCCGTCGCGGACGGTACTGTACGGTCGTGCCCATGAACGGGGGAAATGACTGGGGAGAACTGGGACCGGATGATCTGCGGGGGGCGGTGGAAGCTGCGCCTCCGGGGGGATGGCGTCGTGTCGTGCACCGGCTGTCACGTGGGAGGGTGAATCCCGGCGAATCCCCACGGCAGGCGGCGGAGCGCGGGCTCCTCGACAGGATCAGGACGCCGCTGCGCGGCGACCACAGGATCGCCGTGATGAGCCTGAAAGGTGGTGTGGGCAAGACCACCACCACTGTCACTCTCGGCGGGGTCTTCGCCTCACTGCGCGGTGACCGGGTCGTCGCGGTGGACGCCAACCCGGACCTGGGGACACTGGCACGCAGGGTGGGGGAACCCCCGGACGCCCCGACCGTCAGGGATCTGCTGGCCGTGCCCGACTTCTCCCGTTACCCACAGGTGAAGGCGTGCGCCAGTCAGTCCTCCAGCAGGCTCGAGGTCATCGGGTCGGACCGTGACCCGGCGGTGTCGGAGGCGTTCAGTGAGGACGACTACCGCCGCGCCGTCGACATCCTCCAGCACCACTACAACATCATTCTCACCGACTGCGGCACAGGACTTCTCCACAGTGCGATGGCCGGGGTACTGGACCTGGCGCACACCCTGGTCCTGGTCACCTCCCCCGCCCTCGACGGGGTGCAGTCTGCGGAGGCCACCCTCGACTGGCTGGAAGCCCACGGGCGAGGTGCTCTTGCTGCGAATGCTGTGGTCGTGGTCTCCGGCGCCCGCCCCGGGCAGGCTGCGGTGGATCCGGCGCTGCTTGTCAGTCATTTCGGTTCCCGGACCAGGGCGGTGTGCCCGGTCCCCTTTGACCGCCACCTGTCCGAGGGGGCGGTGGTGGATCTCGCCAGGTTGAGGCCCGCGACCCTGCTGGCGTACCGGGAACTGGCGGCGACCGTGGCGGAGGACTTCACTTCCTGGCACCGCCACGCCGCCGTCTGAGGGCACCCCGTTTCCCGCTACCGGCGCCCTCACCTGTCACCGGAAGTCCCGGGAGCGTCCTGCCAGCACCTCGGCGGTCTCCAGCGCCGACAACTGGTCCGCGCGGACTGTCGCCGCCCCGTTCGCGTTCTCCACGATGCCCCGGACCATCAGCATCCCCGCCCCGGAAGCCACCGCCCTGCGTGCCCGCCACAGTCCCGGGGAGACCATCACGTTGACCAGACCTGTCTCGTCCTCCAGACCGAGGAAAGTCACCCCACCCGCCGTCGCGGGCCGCTGACGGTGGGTCACCACTCCGGCGACGAGGATGCGCCGCCCGTCCTCCACCGACAGCAGGGATTCCGCCGGAACCACCGGAAAGGGTCCGGGCCAGGCGTCGAGTGTCCTGCGCAGCAGTCGGACGGGGTGACCGTCAGTGGTCACCCCTGTTTCGGCGATGTCCGCGGCCGCCAGTTCAAGGGCACTCATGCCGGGCAGCGCCGGTGTGGAGACCACGGAGATGCCGGGGAGCATCCCGGGTCTTTCCGTGGCCGCCTGGCCCGCCGCCCACCCCGCCCGGCGACGCGTCAGCCCCAACGAGTCGCAGGCTCCTGCACGTGCCAGCGCCTCACCCTGGTCGCCCCCGAGCCCGGCCTCCCTGGACAGGTCCGCCGCCGTGCGGAACCGCCCCACCTTTCTCCTCGCCTCCACCAGCGCTTCAGCAACCCCGGTACCGATGCCGCGGACGGAGGTGAGCCCCGGGCGGATGCCGCGGACGAGGGCACCGGGCTCCCCCTCCTGTCCCCGGCCGTCAGCGTCACGGACCGTCTCGACCGTCGCCCCGACGCCCGAGAAGTTCACCTCGACGGGCAGGACGGGGACACCGTGGCGTCGGGCGTCGGCGATGAGTGACTGAGGGGAGTAGAAGCCCATGGGCTGGGCGCGCAGCAGTGCCACACAGAACTCCGCCGGATAGTGGTACTTGAACCATGCGGAGAAGTACACCAGTGAGGCGAAGGACTGGGCGTGGGACTCCGGGAAACCGTAGGAGGCGAAGGCGACGACTTTCTTCCACAGACTGTCGGCCACCTCCCCGGTCAACCCGTGGAGCCGCTCTGCCCCGGAGAGGAACCGTGAACGCATCCGCTCCATCTTCTGCGGTGAGCGTTTCGACCCCATGGCCCGGCGGAGACTGTCCGCCTCGGCGGCGCTGAATCCGGCGACGACCACCGCGATCTGCATGAGCTGCTCCTGGAACAGGGGGACGCCCAGGGTCCTCCTGAGCACCGGTTCCAGACAGGGGTGGTCGTAGGTGACGGGTTCCTCACCGTTCCTGCGTCGTATGTAGGGGTGCACGGACCCTCCCTGGATCGGCCCCGGACGGATGAGCGACACCTCGACGACCAGGTCGTAGAAGGTCCGTGGCCTCAGCCGGGGAAGTGTCGCGAGCTGGGCACGGGACTCCACCTGGAAGACGCCCACGGCGTCCGCCCTGGCGAGCATGGCGTAGACCTCCGGGTCGGTGGGAGCGAGCTGCCACAGTTCGATCCTCTTGCCGGTGGTCTCCTCCACCAGGTCGACACAGTGGTGCAGTGCCTCGAGCATGCCGAGTCCCAGCAGATCGAACTTCACCAGTCCGACTGCCGCGCAGTCGTCCTTGTCCCACTGCACCACCGAGCGGTCCGCCCGGCGCGCCCACTCCACCGGGACGACATCGGAGACAGGGCGGTCACAGATCACCATTCCACCGGAGTGGATGCCGAGGTGGCGAGGTTGTCCGAGCAGCCGGGAGGCCAGGTCCGTGACCGGCGCCGGCGGGTCCTCCACCCCCCGGGACCAGGCGTCCACCCGTCCAGGGTCGTGTCCCAGGGCGCGCGCGGCATCCCTCAACGCACCTTTACGCCGGTAGGTGATGACATTGGCGACCTGGGCGGCGTAGTCCCTGCCGTACCTGTCGTAGACGTACTGGATCACCTCCTCACGTCGGGTGGACTCGATGTCCAGGTCGATGTCCGGAGGACCGTCCCGCTCCGGGGAGAGGAACCGCTCGAACAGCAGGTCCGCTGCGACGGCGTCGACGTTGGTGATGCCGAGGGCGAAGCAGACGGCGGAGTTGGCCGCCGAACCACGACCCTGGCAGAAGATCCCCGATCTGCGGCAGAAGTCGACGATGTCGTGGACGATGAGGAAATACCCCGGGAAGTCGAGCTGCTCGATGATGGCCAGCTCATGGTCGATGACTTCCCGGGCCCGCGGGTTGGTCTCCTGCGGGCCGTACCGTCGGTCCGCTCCTCTGCGGGTCAGTTCCCTCAGCCACTCCATGTCACTCCAGCCGTCGGGGACGTCGGCGTGGGGCAGGCCGGGAGCGACAAGGTTGAGCGTGAAGGCGCATCCTGCGGCTATCTCCGCACTCCTGACCACGGCGTCCCTCAGCCAGGTGCAGTCACCTGCGGCGTCCAGCATCTCCTCCCCCGACCGCAGCCACGGCCCGCCGAGCGGGTGGGTTACCGGGGATGCGGCGGTGACGTCGGTCCTGCCGTTCAACGCGGCCTTCGCCCCCGCCAGCCGGGAGGACGCCGGGGTCGGGCAGGTCACGGCACCGCTCACCGTCTCCCTGACACCGTGTGCCTGTGCCAGCCCGTGGAGGGCCAGGTTCCGGTCGACGTCCTCCGGGCTCATGGTGAGCTGCAGTTCGATGACACAGCACTCCGCTCCGAAGGCCTCGATGATGTCCGTCACCCCGGCTCCGCTGTCCAGGTGACCGTGGTCGATGAGCACGGTCCAGTGGCCGCCGGCGGCGTCAGCCAGTTCCGACAGTCCCGGGTAGGTGACGGTGGCTTTGTCACGGTGCCCGCCCGGGCCGAGTCTGGCCCGGGTGATCACGTGGGACAGTCTGCGGTACCCCTCCGGTCCCCGGCAGAGCACGGTCAACGGTGCCGACCCCGGACCGTTGACACTGAGCTCCGCTCCGAAGACCGTGGCGGGGCCGCAGCCGGTCCGGGAGATGTACCCGGCGGCCGCGGTGGCGAAACGGGCGGCACCGTACAGGCCGTCCCTGTCGACCAGTGCCAGGGCGGTGAGGCCGAGGGACGCCGCGGTGGCGACCATCTCCTCCGGGTCTCCTGCACCGCGGAGGAAATTGTAGGATCCTGCGGCGTGGAGTTCTGCGAAAGGCACCGGTGCTGCCGCACCGGTGTTCCGGCGGGCAGGGCCGGTCAGGTCGGCGGACACGTCGGAGTTCCAGAGGGTGTCGCGTCCGCTCTCCCCCACGCCGACGGCATGCAGTGGTCCGGCGTCCTTCCCCGAGAGCAGTCTCTCCAGACGTGACCAGTTGAGCGGACCACCACGACTGAACATATGTTCGAATATAGCATATGTGCGGAAGCCTTGGCGCGAACCGCTTCTCCCGGCGCTGCCGGAGATACGGGAACGGGGGACAGGAAGAGAGGAAAGCAACTAGGGTTGCCGGAATGGCACAACAGCACCGCACCGACCACCTGCTGGACCGTGTGGGACCCCGCCTCCGGGCGACCCGCACCGCCCGCGGGCTCACCCTCGCCGACGTCTCCGAGGGCACCGGGATCTCACGCAGCACCCTGTCCCGGCTCGAATCCGGGAAACGTCGCCCCTCCCTCGACCTTCTCCTCCCCCTCGCCGAACTCTTCCGGGTCTCCCTCGACGACCTCGTCGGCTCACCCGGGACCGGGGACCCGAGGATCGACATCCGGCCACTCACCCGTGGCGGAGTGGTCCACCTCGACCTGGGAGGGGAGGGACCGGTCTCGGCACACAAGACGGTGATCCCCGGGACCCGTCGCCCGCAGGACCGGGTTCCGGACATGCGGTCCCACCCGGGACGGGAGTGGATCTACGTCCTCGCCGGCACCCTGAGACTGGTCCTCGACGGCCATGAATACACGGTGGAGCCCGGGGAATCCGCGGAGTTCGACTGCACCCTTCCCCACTGGTTCGGCGCCGGCGGCCCGCAGGCCGTGGAATACCTCGGCCTCAGCAGTCGCAGCGGCGAACGGGTGCACCTGAACGCCACCGTGCCGGACCCCTCAGAATCAGCGTGAAAGGAACTCGACTAGACAGAGCGGTCCGTTAAACGGTAGTACTACTACAATCATCCGGACACTTCCGGATCTGACGTCCAGGCACCACCCAGCACAGGAGAATCCATGCATATCCGCCGTACCCCGCTGTTCCGCAAGGCCGCAGCCGTCGCAGTCACCCTCGGTCTCGTCGCCGGCATCACCGCCTGCGCCTCAGACGGATCCGACGACGACGTCATCACCATCGGCTCCACCGAAGCGGACAAGAGCCAGTGGAAGGTCTTCCAGGAGAAGGCCAAGGCAGCAGGTCTCAACGTGGAGGTCAAGGGGTTCACGGACTACAACATCCCGAACAACGCCCTGTCCGAGGGCGAACTGGACGTCAACCAGTTCCAGCACCTGCTCTTCCTGGCCGACTACAACGTGAACTCCGACGCCGATCTCGTCCCCTTCGGCGCCACCGAGATCTTCCCGCTCGGCCTGTACTTCAAGGACGGCAGCACCGTCGCCGACGTGGAGAAGGCCGGGGAAGTTGTCATACCCAATGACTCGACGAACCAGGGCCGTGCAATCAATGTCCTGGTCCAGGCAGGACTCGTCACCCTGAACAAGGACGGTCTGCTCACCCCCACCCCAGCTGACGTGGACGCCGCGAAATCCAAGGTCAAGATCACCGCAGTTGACGCATCCCAGACCGTCGCCGGGTACCAGGACGGCAAGCCTGCCGTCATCAACAACAACTTCCTCGAGGGCGCGGGAGTGACCGCCCAGGAAGCCGTCTTCAAGGATGACCCGTCCAAGCCCGAAGCACAGCCCTACATCAACGTGTGGGTCACCACTGCGGACCGGAAAGACGACGAGAACTACCGGAAGCTCGTCGAGATCTTCCACGACCCGGAGGTTCAGGAGGCGGTCCAGAACGACACAAACGGTTCAGCTGTCGAGGTGAACAACTCCGCCGAGGAACTCCAGCAGATCCTGACTGACACCGAAGCCAAGATCAAGGAACAGAACTGACCATGAGCGACGCCGTGGCCACACCCCCGGACACTGCCGCAGCCCGGACCGGCACATCCGTCGAGTTCCGGCACGTCAACAAGACCTTCCGCCAGGGAAAGAAACAGATCGTCGCTCTCGACGACGTCTCCATCGACATCCCCGGCGGGTCGATCGTCGGCATCATCGGCTACTCCGGTGCCGGCAAATCGACCCTGGTCCGCCAGATCAACGGACTGGACGTCCCCGACAGCGGCGAGATTCTCCTTGACGGGAAGAACATCGTCGGATACTCGGAGCGGCAGCTGCGGGACATCCGCCGCGACATCGGCATGATCTTCCAGCAGTTCAACCTGCTGACCTCCCGCACAGTTGCAGGCAACGTCGCCTACCCGCTGAAACTGCAGGGAATCTCCCGTCAGGACCGGGAGACACGGGTCGCGGAACTCCTCGAGTTCGTCGGACTGGCGGACAAGGGGAAGTCATGGCCTGAACAGCTCTCCGGCGGGCAGAAGCAGCGCGTGGGCATCGCCCGTGCCCTGGCCACGAACCCCTCCCTGCTCCTGGCGGATGAGGCGACCTCCGCACTCGACCCCTCCACGACCCGCGAGGTTCTGGAACTGCTGCGCAAGGTCAACGAGGAGTTCGGGATCACCATCGTCGTCATCACCCACGAGATGGAGGTCGTGCGCACCATCGCGGACACTGTTGTGGTGATGCAGCAGGGCAAGGTTGTCGAGAAGGGCAGCGTCTACGAGGTCTTCTCTTCACCGAAGACCGACGTCGCCGCCAACTTCGTGGCCACCTCACTGCGCAACACCCCGGACCTCATCGAGGCATCCGACCTCAACACCGGGGTGGGTCGCCTGTTCACCGTCACGATGAAGGAGGGGGCAGGGTTCTTCCACGCCGTGTCCGAAGCTGAGCGTGCCGGCGTGAGCGTCAACATCGTCCACGGCGGTGTGACAACGCTGCAGCAGCACTCCTTCGGCCGTCTCACCGTGCGGATGACCGCCACGGACGACGCCGGAGAACGGGCAGTCGACGAGTTCCACCGCTCCCTGTCCACCACGACCGAGATCGAGGAGATCCGATGACCGGCACAGACACCTCCGGTGTCCTCGACACCCTCATCCTCGCCAAGGACACCGACTGGGACTACCTCAGCCCCATCTTCCGGGACGCCATCGGGCAGACGCTCTACATGGCGATCTGGGGACTGGTCGGCGGTGGCCTGGCCGGTCTCGTCATCGGTCTCCTGCTCTACACGACCCGCAGCGGCGGGGTGCTGGCCAACCGCCCGGTGTTCTGGATCCTCAATCTGCTGGTCAACATCGTCCGTCCGGTCCCCTTCATCATCCTGCTGACCGCCCTGGGACCACTGACGAAGATCGTCGTCGGCACGATCCTCGGGATCAACGCCGCCACGTTCGCCATCATCATCGCAGCAGCCTTCGGCGCCGCCAGGATTGTCGAGCAGAACCTTGTCGGCATCGACCCGGGGGTCATCGAAGCTGCCCGTGCGATGGGCGCGTCACCGCTGCGGATCATCTTCACGGTGATCATCCCTGAAGCGTTGGGCCCACTGATCCTTGGCGCGACATTCATGTTCATCGCCATCGTCGACATGTCCGCGATGGCCGGTTACGTCGGTGCCGGCGGACTGGGCGACTTCGCCATCCAGTACGGTTACCGCGCCTTCGACAACAACGTCACCTACGTCACCCTGGTCGCGATCATCATCATCGTCCAGGTTGCCCAGCTCTTCGGCAACTGGCTGGCCCGGAAGATCATGCGCCGCTAGGTGCGTCAGTCTTCCCCGGAGATGTTCTCCGGGCCGGGGCTTTTCCGGGATTGATCCCGCTCCTGCCCCCCATTCAGAACAGCTCAGACGCCCGGCGGAGTCACCGCCGGGCGTTGTTGTCGTCCACGTCGCCGGCAACTGAGACAGCCACCCAGGACTTCCCTTCCTTCGGCCTGTCACCACAGGAGGAGACGACAGGGTAACACCTCTGTGATTCCAGGGTGACCGACCAGGTGCGTGCCTGCCCGCCACTGTCCGGCACAGCAGGTCTGGTCACGTGCACCACCTTCGTCGCCGCGCGTCCTCCGCTCTTCCCGGCCGAGGACGACTGTGGACTGTCCGGACCCGGTTCGACGACCAGTTCACCCGGGGCGGCGGGGCGTCCGGCGTCTCTGAGGACTTCGGCGACAGCGAGCTCCGCGACCTGACCCGGAGCTCCCAGGGTTCCCCGTCCCCGGTTCCCCTCGACCGGCAGTTCACCGGCGAGGACGGTGGCGAACATGTCCACGGCCCGGTCGGCGTCGAGGGTCCCGAAGGAGTAGTTCCACGGCAGAAGGATCATCGACGGAGCGAAGCGGTGTCCTTTCGTGTGTGAGGACTCCCAGACCAGCCCGGGGAACTTCCGTGCCAGTGCCGCCGCCGTCGGGCGTCCTTTCACCGCACAGCACCGGTCCCTCCTGCCGTGGGTGCAGACGAGCAGCAGAGGGTCACTGACTTTCTCCGCCCCGGGGGTGTGACCCGGTGTGGAGAGATCAACCTGCGTCAGCTCCTCCGGACCTGCCAGCTCCATCTTCTCCAGCACCGGCACCGCTGTGGAGGCGTCTGCGATGAAGAGTGTGACACTGCCGTGGTCCTTCTGCCCCTCCCGTCCGGGCCTGCGGATGAACTGCAGCTGTGCCCTGTTCGCCTTGAGCCAGCTCTTGATCTGTGCGGAGAGCTCTGCCCCCAGTGCTTCACCGTCGAGGATGTCCCTGCCCCAGCCTCGTGGATGCTCCAGTGCGAGGGTACGGGCCCCGGTTCTGGCTGTCCCCGGCAGGGGTTCCCGGGTCTGGTCGGAGCACAGTGCGGGGATTCCTGACCGCGGGTTTCGCGTTGTGGACATATCTGCACTCTAGTAGCTCGCCTCGATGATCCACTCACTTCCCCGACAGCGCAGAAGATGCGCCGCCGGCTCGTCGGTGGCGACCTGCAGCCGCGCGCACCGGTCCGCCTCCTGCGGGTTCCACCACCGCTCGTCGACAGGCCAGGGACCCGCCCAGCCGGTGACGGCACAGTCCCGGTCCCGGACGCGCAGCACTGCAGGCGGCGAACTCACGGCACCACGCCCGGTGACGACAATGTCCCGGCCGTCCACCCCGAGCAGGCGGACCGGTGTCTCTGCAACAAGTCCCGGCAGAGGGGCGGGAAGCTCCCCCTCCCACCTGCGTGTGGGCAGTGAGCGGATCTCCTCCGGATCCTCCTCCCCGTACGGTACGGTGACCACCCTGCCGACAACCCCGTGACCTCCCCGGAGAACCGGCCGCAGGACCGCCCGGGTGCCGATGAGTGCCTGGGCTCTGGCGGCGGCGGCACGCGCGGACCGGAGACCGTCGTCGGTCCCTCCCCACAACGGCTCGGCGATGCTTCCTGCAGGAACACACTCCACCGGGGTGAGCGTCACCGCACGTACCCCGTAGAGTCCCTCTCCCCCTTCTTCTGCCCCGTCATCTCCGGCAGACAGGATGCCGGGAATCTCTCCTGCGCGGGTACGGCCCCGGGAAAGACCCCGGGTCAGCCAGCCCTCCAGCTGCCACCGCACCCTCTGTGCCGTGTCCTCCTCGGTCAGCGGTTCCCTGCACCGCCAGAGTCTCTCCACCGTGTGTGGCCCGGTCCAGCCTGGAGGCGGGGCGAGGACAGCGGTGACCGCCAGACGCAGGCAGGCAGTTCCGGTGTCCGCGAGCGAGGAATGCAGTCCGGCGGCGGCCCGACGGGCGAGAAAGGCGGCCGTCTCCGTGGAACACACCGGCTCCTCCGGCTCCACCGTCACCCGGGGAGGGCCGGAGACGTGCACGGGTGACACGGTCCTTTCCGGCTCCCCTGCGGCGGCACGGTGCCAGGCCGCGGCCACTGCCCCGAATCTTCCGACGACATCCCGTCGGGGAAGGGCCGCGAAATCCGCCAGAGTCCGGATCCCCAGACCGGAGAGGGTCTCCACCATGGCCACGGGCGCCCCGAGCACCGGTTCCGAGACCAGTACACCGAGCGGCAGTCCCGCAAGCCAGGACGCTGACCCTCCCCGAGGGACGTTCACCCCCTCAGCTGCCGCCCATACGGCTGTGACCAGTTCGTCCGCCACCCCGGCGAGACAGTCCGCCCCGGCGCGGGCGGCAGCGTCCACCAGCAGTTCCACGGCCCGGCTCTCCGAACCGTAGTAGCGGGTCAGGGACCGGGCAGGGACCGCGACCAGTCCCGGCCGCAGGGTCTCGACCGAAGCAGTGACCTGCTCCAACCCGGCGAGAACCTCCTCATGCGCCGCCCCTTCGGCACTCCGGTCGACGTCCCCGATGTTCAGCGAGGGGCAGATACCCAGGGCATGACGGGCCTTCATCCCGGTGACCACGCCGCTGCGCCGGGCGGCACCGTTGGCTGCGATGATCCGGTGGTCTTCCACGACCGCAGCCGGCGCGAGCAGGTCCCATCCCCTGGCACACGCGGCCACGTACACCTGCCAGTCCATGAACCGCAGGACAATGGTCCGGTTCCCGGGGCCTGTCACAGAGCCGGGACCGGTACCGCGACCTCTCCCCTGTACGTTCACTGCGCCCTCTCCAGCACTCCGGGTTCCTGCACTCCGGGTTCCTGCACTCCGGGTTCCTGTACTCCGGGTTCCTGCACTCCGGACAGTGCCTCATCCTGGACACCGGTCCGCTGTGCCGGGGTACCGACGCACTCCCGGAACGTCACGGGCGGCTGCCCCTGTCCGTGGGCGCTGCCGGACACCGTGACCCCACGGATCCGGCCGGACCCCCGTCCCAGTCCGGTCACCCCGTCGATCCTCCAGTCCAGATGGAGCCTGGCACCCGGCCATCCCCCACAGACCACCAGGGCACACCGGCTTCGCCGCAGCCTCGCCTCCACCGGGCGTGCCGCTGTCGGGGTGACAGGCATTTCCGTGCGGTGCACAACCAGGTCGAGCCCGTCGACGAGGGTTCCCAGCACTGCTCCGGTGTGGGGGGCCGGGTCCGGTACGACCACGGTCCGGTCCAGGTCTCCTCCGGCAGCTGCGACCGCGGCCAGTGCCAGACGGGGCCAGCCGACGACAGCCGCACATCCGCCTGCCGCGGTCACCGCAGAGACCAGTTCCACCAGGGCGGTGGGGCAGGCGGTCACGTCGGTGACAGCACCGCGTGGCAGGCCGCCCCTGACAAGGTGACGGCCCAGCCACTGCGGTACCACCAGTGAATCCTGCTCCTGCAGGGGGGCGACGGCGGGTGCCGGGGCGACCCCCTGCCCTCCCCCGGCGATGAGCGTGATACGACGACGCAGGTCATCGACCACATCAGCGATCGGAGAGGTTCCGTAGTCGGACATTGCAGCCACGGAGAAGACCTCCCTTCATCCCTGTTGAACTGGTGTTTCACGTCCCCTTTTTCTACACCGGGAACCGGAGGGGAGCGTCCCGACTCTCCCCAGTTATCAAACACCTGTTCTATAATATGGTCAAGCTGTCTCCTCCGGCTGTCTGTCGTTCCCCGGCACGGAACCGGAAAGACCCGGCCGGAGACGTCCTGCAGTGCAGAGACGATCCGACCGGGCCTCACCCCGGACGACGCCGGGAGGCGTCACTCCCACTCGATGGTTCCCGGCGGCTTGCTTGTCACGTCCAGGACGACACGGTTGATCTCAGCGACCTCGTTGGTGATCCGGGTGGAGATACGCTCCAGCGTGTCATAGGGGACGCGGGTCCAGTCGGCGGTCATGGCGTCCTCACTGGTCACCGGCCGCAGCACCACAGGATGCCCGTAGGTACGGCCGTCGCCCTGTACGCCCACGGAACGGACGTCGGCGAGCAGGACGACAGGGCACTGCCAGATCGTGTCGTCCAGCCCCGCAGCTGTGAGCTCCTCACGTGCCACGGCGTCCGCCGCCCGCAGGATCTCCAGCCGCTCAGCGGTGACCTCACCGATGATGCGGATCCCCAGACCCGGGCCGGGGAACGGCTGACGGTTCACGATGACCTCGGGCAACCCCAGCTCACGCCCCACCGCACGGACCTCGTCCTTGAACAGCAGACGCAACGGCTCGACGAGGGTGAACTCGACATCGTCCGGCAGTCCGCCGACATTGTGGTGGCTCTTGATGTTCGCGGTACCGGAGCCACCGCCGGACTCCACGACATCCGGGTACAGGGTCCCCTGCACGAGGAAGTCGACGCTGGAACCCTCGGGGGCGTCGGCGAGCACACCGGCGACAGCACGCTCAAAGGAGCGGATGAACTCCGCGCCGATGGCTTTGCGCTTGGCCTCCGGGTCAGTCACCCCCGCCAGCTTCGACAGGAACGCCTCCCGCTCATCCACGGTGACGAGCCTGGCTCCGGTGGCGGCGACAAAGTCATGCTCGACCTGCTCCCGCTCTCCCTGCCGCAGCAGACCGTGGTCGACGAAGACACAGGTCAGACGGTCTCCGATGGCGCGCTGGACGATGGCGGCGGCGACAGCGGAATCCACACCGCCGGACAGGCCGCAGATCGCACGGCCGGTCGGACCGACCTGCTCACGGACAGATTCGATGAGCTGCTCGGCGATGTTCCCGGCGGTCCACGTGGGCTCCAGGCCCGCGATGTCATAGAGGAAGCGGGTGAGGACCTCCTGGCCGTGCGGTGAATGCAGCACCTCCGGGTGGTACTGCACCCCCGCCATCTGCTTCGCCACACATTCGAAGGCCGCGACCGGGGCACCCGCGGAATGCGCGGTGACCTCGAAGCCTTCGGGAGCCTCCGAGACCGCGTCCCCGTGGCTCATCCAGACCTTGTGGGTCTTCTCGAAACCGGAGTGCAGTCTCCCGCCGTCGACGGTGACGTCGGTACGGCCGTACTCACGGTCACCGGTACGGGAGACCGTCCCCCCGAGGGCGTGCGTCATGGCCTGGAAGCCGTAGCAGATACCGAATACGGGGACGCCGAGATCCAGCAGCCCCGGCTGCAGGGCGGGGGCACCGTCGGAGTAGACGGAGGAAGGCCCTCCCGAGAGAATGAGCGCCGCGGGATTCTTCGCGGCGATCTCCTCGGCGGACATGGTGTGCGGGACAACCTCGGAGTAGATCCGGGCTTCACGGACGCGACGGGCGATGAGCTGCGCGTACTGGGCACCGAAGTCCACCACGAGAACCGGACGGGGACTGCCCGGGGAACCGGGATTCTGCGAGTGTGTCACGCCGCTCACCTTACCTGACGCCCGCCCGCCGCCCGCGCGGGCTCCCTCCCGACGGTGGACCGGCCGGTGGACCGGCCGACAACCTGGGCGGCGGACTACCCGACATGGACCCGGGGACGCCGGGATTCGTCCGGCTCCGCCCTGCGAAGGATCTCCCGTGTCACCGCCGCATTCTCACCCCGTCCGACGGCCAGGAAACGCAGCATCTCCCGTACCGGCGAACCTGAACCCCACCCGAAGTAGAGGTCCGGGACAACCCCGGTGAACTCCCGGATGTCCAGGGCGAGCGCCGCGACAGCGTTGGGCACCGCCGTGGCCGCGACCCGCAGCACCGGCACACCGTCGACAGAACTCCCGCTGACCTCCAACGGCCGGGAGAAGGCGCTGGGGTCGCGGACAGTGATCTCCAGGAAGACCAGCGGACGGTCGTCGACCAGCCGGTTGACACTGCGCACCTGCCGGTCGCAGCGACCGTAGCCGCCGTCACCGCCGTCATGGGTCACCGCGTGAGGGACCAGCCGCAGCTCCCCGGAACCGGCGACCGTGGCACGCAGGATATTCTCCGCGGCGCGGTCGTAGCGGACCTCGTTGCCCCGCAGCTCCAGGGACCGGCCCACCCGGGACACCGCGGAGACCAGGAGGATACCGAGGATGAACCACACCGCCACCCGGACGCCGTCCGGACGCTCAAGGACATTGGCCACCAGGGTGTACCCCAGGACCACCGCGACCACGGAGAACAGGCCCCGGAGCCGACGTTGGCCCGCGCGTGAGGCGGACAGGGTCACCGCCACCGCTCCCGAGGTCAGCAGGACCAGGACCCCGGTAGCGTACGCACCCGACTGGGCGTCGACGTCCGCCCGGAAGACCAGAACCAGGACCACCGCCACAGCGCTGAGCACCACCACCATGGGGCGCGACCTGCGGGCCCACTCCGGGGCCATGCCGAACGCAGGAAGATACCTGGGGATGAGTGCGAGCAGCCCCGCCATCGCCGACGCCCCGGCGAACCAGAGGACCGCGATGGTCGCGGTGTCGTAGACATTGCCCACCACGTCTCCGTACTGTTCATGCGCCAGCCAGGCCAGTGCCCTGCCGTTGGCGTCCCCTCCTGCGGCCAACTGCTCACCGGGCACCAGCATCGTCACGCACAGGGACGAGGCGATGAGGAAGGCGCTCATGACAAGGGCGCTGACGAGCACGAGCCGCCGTCCGAGCCGGATCCGGGACTCCCGGGGACGGTCCGGGTCCGTCGGACGGATCAACGGCATCACCGACACACCGGTCTCGAATCCGGACAGTCCCAGCGCAAGCTTCGGGAAGACGATCACGGCGACAGCGATCATCGCCCAGGGAGACGAATGACCCGCCTGCAGTGCACCGGTCCAGTCCGCGACATGGCCGGGTTCAGTGACGATCCGCCACAGCCCGCCGACCAGCACCGCAGCAGTCAGCCCCAGGTAGACGGTCACCAGCACCACGGAGACCCTCACGGCCTCGCGGAAGCCCCTGAGGAACACGGCCGCCAGGGCGGCGACGAGTGCGAGACTCACCGGTATGACCCACGGATCCGAGGAACTGCTCAGCAGATGGGTCGCCGCGTCCGACGCCGACAGTGACACAGTGATCATGAAGTCGCAGGCGGCGAAGCCCAGGAGAACCAGGATGAGCAGTTTCCCCTTCCACCCCGTGACCATGCGCGCCAGCATGCCGATCGAACCGAGTCCGTCCGGCGACTCCCTGGCTATGCGCCGGTAGACCGGGACAGCCCCGCACACCGTGACGACAACCAGGATGACAGTGGCGACCGGGGCGAGCGCGCCGGCGGCCGCGACGGCGATGCCGGGTTGGTAGCCGAGGGTCGAGAAGTAGTCCACACCGGACAGGCAGAGCACCTGCCACCAGGGATGACGACTGTCCCTGGCGGGGGTACGGAGAGGCCCGGGATTCTGCGCCGTGAAGGCGTCGAGGCGCATGGGTGACGCGCCCTGTGCATTCTGCATGAGCGGAAAAAGTACGCCGCTCACGGTCACCGGACAAGATACCGGAGACAGTGAGCGGCATAAACAACCGAAAGGTGGAGGGCACCGCCCTGAAGAACGATCGTGACCTGCAGGAAGAAGGTCAGATCAACGGACGACCAGAGGTGCTTTCTGGAAGCTCTTGAGGTCGGTGTACCCGCACTTGGCCATGGAGCGGCGCAGACCGCCGACAAGATTCTCCTCACCGTAGGGGTTGTCCGTCGGGCCGAAGAGGAGCTTCTCCAGCGGAACGGTCTCACGGGTCAGCGAACCGTAGGCACCGGAGACCGAGTCCACCTCCCCGCGGGGCAGCTGGGGGTGGGCGGCGACAGAAGGCCAGAAGAATCCCTGACCACCCGAGTTCTCCGCGGACGCCAGGGGTGCACCGAGCGCGACCGCGTCCGCACCACAGGCGATGGCCTTGGCGATGTCACCGGAGGACATCAGCTGGGAGTCGGCGATGACGTGGACGTACCGCCCGCCCGTCTCGTCGAGGTAGTCCAGCCGGGCGGCCGCGGCGTCCGCCACAGCGGTGGCCATCGGCACATCGATCCCCAGGGTGGTGACGTTCGTCGTCGTGCCCGCACCGACGATGACACCGGCCACACCCGTGCGCATCAGGTGCATGGCGGTGGTGTAGTCCACCACACCGCCGGCGATGACCGGTGCGTCCAGTGAACCGACGAACTCCCGCAGGTCCAGGGGTTCACCGTCAGAGTAGACATGCTGGGCGGAGATCAGTGTGCCCTGGATGACCAGCAGGTCGAGGCCTGCCCGGATCAGCGCGGGCGCCAGTTCACGGGCGTTCTGCGGCGAAACCCTCACACCGAAGGTGACCCCGGAGTCCCGGACCCGGGCGATCCGCTCCGCCAGCAGCCCGTTGTCGACGGGGGCGGCATGCAGCTCCTGCAGAACCGCCTGCGCCGCGAAACCCGGCTCCGGCAGACCCAGGGGATCATCTCCCCCGGCGGCGGCACGGACCTTGGCCAGTGCCCCCTCAAGATCCGGCTGACGACCCCACAGGCCTTCGGCGTTGATGACGGGGAGACCACCGAGCCTGCCGAACTCCACGGCGAGCTCCGGGGTGACCACGGCGTCCGAGGGGTGGGTCATCACGGGGATGTCGAAGCGGTAGGCGTCGATCTTCCAGGTGGTGTCGACGTCATGGGACGAGCGGGTGCGACGGGAGGGGACGATGTCGACCTGGTCGAGTCCGAAGACCCGTCGGGCCGACCGACCCATTCCGATACTGACCTGATCCTGCATGTGTGTGTTCCTTCCCGAGCGCTCCGGGGACCGGTCTAGCGCTGGTAGTAGTTCGGTGCCTCGACGGTCATGGTGATGTCGTGCGGATGGGACTCGCGCAGCCCTGCTCCGGTGATCTGCACGAAGTGCGCGTCGTTGAGCTCGTCGATGGTGTGGGAACCGGTGTAGCCCATCGCCGCACGCAGCCCACCGACCATCTGGTAGACGATCCCGTCGACGTTGCCGCGGAAGGGGATCCGTCCCTCGATCCCCTCCGGAACCAGCTTCTCCTCGTTCTTCACGTCGGCCTGGAAGTACCTGTCCTTGGAGTAGGAACGCTGTTCCCCGTGCAGTCCACGGCCCTTCATCGCCCCGAGGGACCCCATACCCCGGTACATCTTGTACTGCTTACCGTTGACCACGGTGATCTCACCCGGGGCTTCCGTGGTCCCGGCGAGAAGTGAGCCCAGCATGACCGACGAGGCACCCGCGGCGAGGGCCTTGGCGATGTCCCCGGAGTACTGCATTCCTCCGTCGGCGATGATCGGGACACCAGCCCTGCGGGCAGGGACGGCCGCCTCCAGGATCGCGGTGATCTGCGGTGCCCCGACGCCGGCGACGACACGGGTCGTGCAGATCGAGCCCGGCCCGATACCGACCTTGATCGCGTCAGCGCCCGCCTCGATCATCGCCTCGGCCGCACCCCGGGTGGCGAGATTGCCGCCGATGACGTCGATCCGGTCACCGAACTCCTTCTTCACCCGCGCGACCATCTCCAGGACGCCGGTGTTGTGGGCGTGTGCGGTGTCCACGACCAGGGCGTCGACCCCGGCGTCCACCAGTGCACCTGCACGCCGCCAGGAATCCTCACCGGTTCCGATGGAGGCGCCGCACAGCAGCCGTCCCGAGCCGTCCTTTGCCGCGTCCGGGAACTTCTCACGCTTCGCGAAGTCCTTCACGGTGATCAGGCCGGTGAGCTTCCCCGCCCCGTTGACGATCGGAAGCTTCTCTACCTTGTTCTCACGCAGCAGGCGCAGGGCGGCGTCGGCGGAGACGCCCTCCTGGGCGACCACGAGCGGCATCGGGGTCATGACATCGGCGACCTTCACGGAGAAATCCTCCTCGAAGCGCATGTCACGGTTGGTGCAGATGCCGACGAGCATGCCGTCACCGTCGACGACCGGAAGCCCGGAGATACGGTACCTGGCGCACAGGGCGTCCACCTCGGCGATGGTCATCGACGGGGTGCAGGTCACGGGGTCGGAGACCATGCCGGCCTCACTGCGCTTGACGATCTCGACCTGCTCGGCCTGGTCCTCCACCGAAAGATTGCGGTGGAGGATACCCATTCCCCCCTGCCGTGCCATGGCCACTGCCATCCGACCTTCGGTGACGGTGTCCATCGCCGCTGAAATAATCGGCACGTTCAGCGTGATGTTCCTGGTCAGCCTGGTCTTCGTCACCACATTGGAGGGGATGACGTCAGACGCCGCGGGAAGAAGAAGGACGTCGTCGAAGGTCAGGCCGACAAGTTCCACCTTCCTCGGGTCGTCGCCTCCGGTGGTCACGTACTGAACGTCGCTCATGCCCTTGAGATCCTCCTGCATCCGTGGATACCGCCCTTGTCTGGGTCGTGTGCACCCGATGTCGCGCGCCGGTCCAGCGCGACCGTGTACGGATCAGGATAACCCCCCGCCGCCGGTGGGCCGACATCAGCGCCGACATCCCGGCTGCGGACCTGTACGGTGGAGTACGTGAACTTCGATGACGCCCTGATGCCGCCGGACCCTTTCGCCGGGGACCCGAACGACCCGGCATCGTTCCTCGAAACGGACGACGACGGTCCTGCGGGACCGGTCTCCGAGGAGGAACGCCTCATGCTGCAGGAGGACCTGGCGAATATCCGACGGTTCCGTACCCTGCTGGAGCCCCGGGGGGTACGGGGGATCTCGATGCTCTGCGAGGACTGCGACGAGCTCCACTACTACGACTGGCCGATCATCACGGCGAACATCACCACCATGCTCAACGGGGACACGGTCCCCGTCCACGAGCCCGGCGCCGACCCGGACCCGGACTTCTACGTGTCCTGGGAATACTGCGCCGGCTATGCGGACGCCGTCGACTGGATGAACCGGGGACGCCGGGGACACAACCCGCGGTTCGGGCACTGAGACCTGCGGGCCGGAGGCCCGGTCAGAGGTACGGGATCCGCAGCCCTGCCGCCTGCTGCACGGCAGGTTCCGGCAGTCCCGGTGCACCGTCAGCGCCGGGGACCACCGGCTCTGCCGAAGGATCCGCCGGGCCGGCGGGTGCGGTGGTCGGCTGCGGTTCCCCGGTACCGTCCGGGGAGGTCGTCACGGTGGGATCATCCGTGTCCGTCGGGTCGGTCCCCGGATCCGTCGTGGGCTCCGCGGACGGGGTGGTTTCGGTGGGCTCCGCCTGACCTGACGTCTGCCCGGGGAGCTCTCCCGGGTCCTCCGGAAGTCCGACCGGTGAACCGTCAGCCGCACCGGCGGGCTCCGACACAGGTGCGGTGGTCGTGGTGGTGGCGGACTTCCGCGCCGTAGAGGTTCCCCGGGAGCTGCCGGCGTCGCCGTCGGAGGTGGGTGTGCCGGACGTCTCCTCCGGTCCGGTCACCTCACTGTGCCCGGGGATACCCGGAATCGCACCGTGGTAGGCGGCGACTCCGAAACCGCCCACAGCTATCGCTGCAGCGACACCGCCGGCGATCACCATGCCGGTGACGGACAGTCCGCCTGCGGCTGCGGCTCTTCCGGTCAGTCCCAGACCCCGGCGTCCCTGCCGGTGACGTCCGGTCGCCGTGGCGAGCGGGACGACATCTGCCTCCTCTTCGGGGGACACTGCGGCCTCCGGACCCGGGACGCGCGCGGGGACGGGAAAGATTTCGGTGGCGGTGTCGTCACCGGACGCCGTGTCCGGCAGCACCGAGGTGACATCCGGCGGGAGCACGGGGTGGAGCCGGGCGGCGCGGTCAAGCTCACCCCTGGCAGCAGCGAGGAGTCCGAGGAGCCTGTCGCCGTCCTCCGGTACTACGCCGGCGGCGATGTCGTCGATGAGCCGGTCGACTGCGTGAAGGGCCGCGGTGTCCTCGCCGAATCCGGGTTCCGACACCCGGGTCCCCTCCCCCGGTTCGGGCACAGAGGATTCGCCGAACTGGTCCGGGTACCGGTCGCTCATCGCTGTGTCCTCACATCCTCGTGCCCGCTGTCCCGTTCCTCGAGTACCGAGCGCATCTTGGCCAGGGCCCGGAACTGTGCGACGCGCACAGCACCAGCCGTCGAACCGACGATTGCTGCGGTCTCTTCGGCGGAATATCCGCCGAAGACTCTGAGGGTCACGATCCTGCGTGCCTTCTCGCCCAGCACATCGAGGAGTTCGGAGACTTCGTTACACGCACTGCCCTCAATTGTGAGGGATTCCGGAGTGTCGGTAGTCACTTCACTGTCCGGCACGTCGTCAGTGGGAACGGAGAGGTCGCGGCTCTGGGAACGGCGGGCGTCGACGATCTTGTTCGCGGCTATACGGTACACGAACGCCATGAACGGACGACCCTCCTCCCGGTATCCCGGCAGCGCCCGGGCGACGGCGAGGCAGATCTCCTGCGCAAGGTCCTCCGGAGTCGGGTACCGGGTGGGCTGGACCCGGAGCCGGCAGTATCGCAGCACCTGGGGATGGACGACATTGATGACCTGCTGGACCGCAGACCGGTCCCCTGCCACGGCGGCGGGAACCAACCGGGACAGCTGCTCGTCAGTGTCGTCAGTCGTCTTCATCGTCCCGTCTTCGTCAGTTTCCTGCCGGCCTTCTCCGGCGCCTGCCCTGGTACCCGCTCCGGTATATGGATGTGTCGGTCCAGACCTCTCCAGACCGATCCAGACCGATCCAAGTACCGGGCCATTCGGAAATTACCACAGGTCCGACCGCCGTCCCGCACTGATCGAACGGTGTTCGAAATACATTCATGTTGTAGCAGCATCTCTACTTCACCCCCTTACGGGGGTTCTTTTTCCCGGTTCACCCTGCCGTCGGCAACTTTCTCCCCTAATGTCTGTTCCCGGGAGAAATACGGGACGAACAGGGGATCCACGTTCCGGGACACACGGACAGAACATTCGACATCTGCCGCACAAAAGGCTGTTACCTGGCGTTCACGACCGCAGGCGATGCTGTGGTCAACGGATCACAAGACGGTGATCCACTGTCACGAGGAGAACACAGCATGCCGCAGCCGAGCCAGCTTCCGGGTCCGACAGCCGATTTCTGGGAGTGGCAGCTCCACGGCTCATGCCGAGGTGCAGACTCCTCGGTGTTCTTCCATCCCGACGGGGAGCGGGGACGCGCACGTGCCATGCGCGAGCACCGCGCCAAGGCCATCTGCCGGGAGTGCCCGGTACTGGAGAAGTGCCGCGACCACGCCCTGGCCGTCGGTGAGGTCTACGGCATCTGGGGCGGGATGAGCGAGTCCGAGCGGGCCACCGTCGACCGCCGTAACCGTGCCGCCAGAATCAGCCGCACCGCCACCAGGGTCTCCGCGTAGGATCCACAGGACTCCCGCGAAACGGGTCGGTGTCTGCCGTCAGGACACCTGCGCGTCCCCGGACCCGCCGGAACCCCGGCGGCAGACACCGGAACAACACACGAGGGGCCCGGTTCCGTGAACGGAACCGGGCCCCTCGTCGAACAGTCCGGGACAGCTGTCCCCGAGAATCTGCCGGGGAAAACCTGCCCGGGAAAACGGTCAGTGCTGGTGGCCGTGGCCGGCTGCCGACGGAGCGGCCTTCTCCGGCTTCTCCACGACAGCGGTCTCGGTGGTAAGCACCATCCGTGCCACCGAGGTCGCGTTGACCACGGCGGAGTGGGTGACCTTCACCGGGTCGATGATCCCCTGTGCGACGAGGTCGCCGTACTCCCCGGTGGCGGCGTTGAAGCCCTCACCGTTGGGCAGGTCGGAGATCCGCGAGACGACGACGGCACCGTCAAGTCCGGCGTTCTCCGCGATCCAGTACGCCGGACGACGCAGGGCACGGGCCAGGGCCTTGACCCCGAGAGCCTGGTCACCGTCGAAGGAACCGGCGAAGTCCTCGAGTTCCGCGGCGATCTGCACCAGGACGGAACCGCCACCGGCGATGACGCCCTCCTGGGCGGCGGCGCGTGCGGCGTTGATGGCGTCCTCGATGCGCAGCTTGCGCTCGTTGACCTCGGTCTCCGTCGCACCTCCGGCGCGGATGACGGCAACGCCGCCGGACAGCTTCGCGAGACGCTCCTCGAGCTTCTCACGGTCCCAGGTTGAGTCGGTGCGCTCGATGTCGGCACGGATCTGGTTGCGCCGCGCCTCGAGCGCCTCGGCCGTGCCGGCACCGTCGACGATGACGGTCTCGTCCTTGGTGACCGTGATCCGTCGGGCGGTACCCAGCTGGTCGAGGGTCACGTCGGCGAGGTTTCCACCGACCTCCTTGTCGACCACGGTGCCTCCGGTGACGACGGCGAGGTCGTCCATGAAGGCCTTCCTGCGGTCACCGAAGTACGGGGCCTTGACCGCGACTACCTTGATCGACTTCCGGATCGAGTTCACCACCAGCATCTGCAGCGGTTCACCCTCGACGTCCTCGGCGACGATGAACAGCTGCTTGCCGGACTTGGCGACCTGCTCGAGAACCGGAAGGAAGTCCGGCAGCGAGCTGATCTTCTCCCTCACGAGGAGGACGAGGGCGTTCTCCAGGACCGCGTGGCCGGTCTCCTCTTCGGTGACGAAGTAGGGGGACAGGTAGCCCTTGTCGAAGGAGACACCCTCGGTGACGACGAGTTCGTCGGCGACCGACTGCGACTCCTCGACGGTGAGCACGCCGTCCCTGCCGACCTTCTCCATCGCCTCGGCGACCTTCCCACCGATCTCAGCGTCGCGCGAGGAGACGGTGGCGACATTGGCGATCGAGGAGCTGTCCGCCACCGGGGTGGCGCGCTCGCGGAGCAGTTCGAGGGCCTTGTCGGCGGCCGCGGAAATGCCTTTGTTGAGCTCCAGCGGGTTACCCCCGGCGGCGACTATCCGCAGTCCTTCGTTGATCAGTGCCCGGGCCAGCAGGGTGGCCGTCGTGGTGCCGTCACCGGCGATGTCGTTCGTCTTGATGGCGACCGACTTCACCAGCTGGGCCCCGAGGTTCTCGAAAGGATCCTCGAGATCGATGTCCCGGGCGATGGTGACGCCGTCATTGGTGACGGTCGGGCCACCGAAGGCCTTCTGCAGCACGACGTTCCGGCCCTTGGGGCCGAGGGTGACGCGCACGGAATCCGCCAGCGTGTCGACACCGCGCTGGAGACCTTCCCTGGCCTCCTGGTCAAATGCGATGAGTTTCGACATGGGGCTCCTACTTCTCGATGACGGCGAGGATGTCGCGCTGGCTGAGGAGCAGGTACTCCTCGCCGTCGTACTTCAGCTCGGTACCGCCGTAACGGGAGAAGACGACGGTGTCGCCCTCCTTGACGTCCATCGGAATACGGTCGTCGTCATCGGCCCAGCGGCCCGGACCGACGGCCACGACGGTGGCCTCCTGCGGCTTCTCCTTGGCGGAGTCGGGGATGACCAGACCGGATGCGGTGGTGGTCTCAGCCTCGACGATCTGGACGAGAACCCGGTCCTCGAGCGGCTTGATGTTGACGTTGGCCACGATGAATACCTCCGTGTATTCGGTTCGGATGAAGAGCATGTGCCGGTTGGTGCCTGCACAGCCGTCGTCGCGGGTGAACAACTGTGTGTCAATCAACCAACTGGCACTCTACCCCTCCAAGTGCTAGCCCTCAACCCTTTCGACTGCCAGACTGTCCGCCCGCCCCGGCGCCACGGCGGGCCGCACAAGCGGAACCTCGACATCCAGGGACGGGTCCGTGGCCGCACCCAGGCCACTGGGGGCCGCACCCGCCCTGATCAGATGGGCGGCCAGCGTCGCCGTCATCACCCCGTTGTCGGTGCACAGGGCAGGTTCGGGCACGTGCAGGGTGATCCCGGCGTCCGCACACCGCTGCGCCGCAAGTTCCCTCAACCTCCGGTTCGCCGACACACCACCACCGAGCAGCAGCACCCGGGCACCGGTGTCACGGCACGCCCGCACGGCCCTGGCGGTGAGCACGTCGACCACCGCCTCCTGGAAGGACGCACACAGATCCTGCACAGGCACGGTCTCCCCGCGACGTCCCGCCTGCTCCACATACCGTGCCACCGCGGTCTTGAGACCGGAGAAGGAGAAGTCGTACTCCTGCCCGGACGTCCGGGACAGTCCCCGTGGGAACCTGACAGCCTCCGGGTCGCCCCCTGAGGCCAGCCTGTCGATGACCGGACCGCCCGGATACCCGAGCCCGAGGAGCCTGGCCACCTTGTCATAGGCCTCCCCCGCCGCATCATCGAGAGTCGAGCCGAGCTCCTTCATCGGCCGGCCCGTTCCCCGGACCTCGAGAATCTGCGTGTGCCCGCCGCTGACCAGCAGTGCCACCGCATGCGCAAGATCACCGGGCACACCGGCGTCATGTCCGGGGTCACCGGTGTGCAGCGTGTCCACCGCAACATGCCCTCCCAGGTGGTTGACCCCGTAGAAGGGAACCCCCCACGCCGCGGCGCACGCCTTCGCCGCCGCCGCACCGACGAGCAGGGCCCCGGCCAGGCCCGGCCCCACTGTCGCGGCCACGGCGTCCGGCCGGGTCCTCCCTGTCGCAGCCTCCAGGTCCGCCCTCGCAGCCTGCAGGGTCGGGACGAATGCCTCCAGATGCGCCCTCGACGCGATCTCCGGGACCACCCCACCGAACCTCGCATGCTGTTCCATCGACGAGGCGACCCGGTTGCTCACCATCGTGACCGTGCCGTCCGAACCCAGTTCGACAATCCCGACACCCGTCTCGTCACAGGAACTCTCCACACCCAGGACCGTCAGCACGCCCCCGTCCGGGACAACAGGCGCGACGTCATCCCGGAGAGCTGCCGCGTTGCCGTCCACCCCGGAGGACGCCGACCTTCCCGGGACCTCACGGGTCCCGCGGGCCGGACGCCGCATCGTGTACGCGTCCGCTCCCGAGGGCTGGTAATACCCCTTCCTGACGCCCGTGACCTCGAACCCGTAGCGACGGTACAGTCCCACCGCAGGAGCATTGTCGGTACGGACCTCCAGGAAAACCGGGCCGCCGTGGCGGTCAGCCAACTCCATCAGCGGGTCCATGAGCAGCACCGACCAACCGTGGCCGCGGGCAGGAGGGGCGAGCGCGATGGTGTGGATCTCGAACTCCGGGTCAGACAGGGGCCCCGTCATCGCCATTCCCGCGAACCCCAGCAGCTCACCCTCCCGGAACAGTCCGATGTACCTGGTGTGCCCTGCGGTGATCTCCGAGCGGAAGGCATCGGCGGACCAGGGTGAGTCGCCCTCGAAACTGAGCGCCTCGATCCCGGCGCACGCCTCGGCGTCCTCCACCGTCAACGCGGTGACGACCGGGGTGCCGACCGCCTCATCCAGATCCACCCCGCTGAAGTCCAGGGCCTCGGAAACGGGCCTGCGCACCGGCACCACCGCATCCGGACGTCGCAGGTAGAGAGCACGAAGAGGGGTGCCGGGACGCGTCAGCCCAGCTGCGGTGACGCGGTGGAGCGCGGCGGCGACCAGTCCCTCCGGCGTCGGATAAGCGTCACTGTCCACGCAGTTCCAGCCCTCCGGAACCGCGACCTTCCCTCCGGCGACCTCCCGGGTCACTGCAGCAGTCGCCGACGGATGTTCTGCGGTGAGGACGCCGGGTGGAGTGACCGCCGGACCCTCGACCGTCCGCCCGGAACGGGTGTCCACCACCGACCAGTACCACTCCCGGCGACGGGCGTCACTGACGACGAGGACGGTCGGGTCAGCCGCTCCGACCGCAACCGGGCCCACCACTCCCCCCGAAGCAACGGCGACATGACTCTCCACTCCGTGCCCCGGCACCGAAAGTGCCTCCCCGAAAGCCGCCGCCGTCGCCATCCCCACCCTCAGCCCGGTGAAGGGGCCCGGGCCCGTACCGACCACGACGGCATCCAGGTCGGCCGGAGACAGGCCGGCCTCGGCGAGACACTCGACGATACCGGGGGTGAGAATCTCCATATGCCCCCGAGGACTGTGGACGCAACGCTGCGCAAGGGTGCGCAGCTCCCCCTGACGGCTCCCCGAAACGGCCCCCGTCCCACTCCTGCTCCCGGCCGTGTCCGGGGCCGGGACGTCGACCACCCCGGCGACGACATAGGAGGTGGAGGTGTCTACCGCGAGAACATGCATGGGGACGAAGTCTAGTCTGCGGCGGCGGCGAGATAGAACCGCCGGCCAGTCGCGTCCACTCCCCCGAACCTTGCTGAAGATAAGGCGGAACCCCGCCGCACTCTCCATTTGCGGCGGGGTTCCTGTTGGATACACCCCTCACAGTGATCCAAGGCCCATTATGCACGCCCCCTCCCTGACACGCAACAGTCATCGGAGGAAAACCTGTGTTCTGTAATGTTCAGGGGTGAAACCGGGGGTGGCGAGCACGGGCAGACGCGGCACAGAGCCGGCACGCGCTCAGCTGGACCAGGCCCACCGGAGAATCCGGGGGGGCTCCTCCGCCAGATCCCCCACACCCGGACCCTCCTCTGGGTCGGACCGCAGGATCTCCACGTCGATCACACGGGACGACAGTGCCTCCACCACGCCCCGACCCCATTCCGCGACGAGTACCCGGTCACTGAGATCATCGTCGATGTCCAGGGACTCCAGCATGTCCAGCACAGTCTCACGAGGAAGGTCCGCGCCCTGCGGCCCCACCGCCGTGTCCACGGCGTCACCGAGGAGCCGGTAGGCGTCCATGGGCAGCATGCCGGTCCCCGCCGACCCGTCCGGCCTGATACCCGGCCGGTGCTCCCGGACCACGGTGAAGGTCGGGGAACGGACCTTGCCCGCAGCCCCGAGACCACGGGCGATCCCCTGGGTGAACGTGGTCTTGCCCGCGCCCAACGGGCCGGTCAGCACCACCACACTTCCCGGCTCCAGGACAGAACCGAGGTCCTCCCCCAGACTCCGCATGTCGGCAGCCGACTGCGCCGTCACCTCCCCCGAAGGTCCGGTGAAGTCGGCGCGCAGATCATTCACGGCAGAATCACTCCTGCACCGGAACTGTCCTCCGCGCCACCCTGGGTCCGCGCGGCATGGTGAGAATCTCGTAGTCGATCGTGTCCGCGGCGTCCGCGATCTCCCGGACAGGGCGTCCTCCCTCACCGAAGATCACCGCCCAGTCACCGGGGCGCACCCTGCTGCCCGGGCCGTCGGTGTCCGCAGCGGGGCCCAGGTCGATGACGATCTGGTCCATGCACACCCGGCCGATCTGCGGGAACCACGTGCCGTTGACCGTCACCCCGAACTTCCCGGACAAGGCCCTGGGAAGACCGTCGGCATATCCGAGTGCGACCACTGCCGTCCTGGTGTCCACCGGGGCGGTCCAGTGGTGCCCGTAGCTGACGCCCTCACCTGCTGCGACAAGCCGGGTGGTCACCACCCTCGCGCGTAGTGTCATGGCGGGCCGGAGGTCGACTCCACTGGGGATCGCGCACGGGTCCACCCCGTACATCCCCACGCCAGGACGCACCATCTCATGGCGCAGATCCACCCGGGACAGTGCCGCAGGAGTGTTGGCGATATGGTTCACCGGCACGTCCAGGCCACGGGCCCGACACTCCTCGATCCGCGCAGAGAACCGCCGCTCCTGCAGGTCGGTGACCGGTGAGATCGGGTCATCGGCACTGGCAAGGTGAGAAAACAGTCCGGTGACCTCGATCTTTCCCGAATCCACGGCAGCGTCCGCGCGATCGAGGGCAGTCGGCCACTCCGCAGGGCTGATACCGGACCGGGACAGGCCGGTATCCACCATCAGTCCGACCTTCACTGTTCTGCCGGCGGCCGTCGCCGCAGCAACGACCGAATCGAGGTGCGCCACCGAGGGAATCCCGAAGGTGATGTCACGTGCGACAGCGTCACCGAGATCCTCGCCCTCCGCCAACCAGATCCATGCGGTGACCGGTGCTGCGACGCCGGCGTCACGCAGTGCCACAGCTTCGCCGAGGGTCGCGACACCGAGAGCGGACGCGCCGGCGTCCACGGCAGTACGCGCGATGTCGACCATTCCGTGGTTGTACCCGTCCGCCTTGACGACAGCCATCAGGCCCGCCGGGGCGACATGTGCGGCGAGTGTCCGCACGTTGTGGGCCACCGCCCCGAGATCGACGACAGTTTCTGCGAGAACGTGGGTGTTCGTGGTTCCGTTCCTTACCTATTCGACCGTGACCGATTTGGCCAGGTTACGGGGCTTGTCAATGTCGGTGTTACCACACTGCCGGGCGATCTCGGCGGAGAGGAACTGCAGAGGCACCGTCGACAGCAGCGGCTGCAGCAGAGTTCCGGACGCCGGGATCTCCAGCAGGAAGTTCGCGTAGGGCCGCACAGACTCGTCGCCCTCCTCCGCGATGACGATCGTCCGCGCGCCCCGTGCCCGGATCTCCTGGATGTTCGTCACGATCTTCGAGTGCAGGATCTCCCTGCCCTGCGGCGACGGAACCACGACGACGACCGGGAGGTCCTCCTCGATCAGGGCGATCGGGCCGTGCTTGAGTTCCCCGGCAGGGAAACCCTCCGCGTGGATGTAGGCCAGCTCCTTGAGCTTCAGCGCACCTTCCAGGGCGACCGGATAGCCGACGTGCCTGCCGAGGAAGAGCATCGTCGGAATAGGTCCGAGCTCCTCGGCAAGCTCGTGGATCTGGCCCTTGAGGCCGAGAACCCGCTCGATCTTCGCGGGGATCTCCTCCAGCTGGTCGAAGATCGACTCGATCTCGTCCGGGTACTTCGTGCCGCGGGCCTGGGCGAGCGCGAGACCGACAATGTAATTCGCGGCGATCTGCGCGAGGAAGGCCTTCGTGGACGCCACGCCGATCTCCGGGCCCGCGTGCGTGTAGAGCACGGCGTCCGACTCCCTCGGAATCTGGGAGCCGTTGGTGTTGCACACCGCCAGTACCCGGGCTCCCTGGGTCTTCGCGTGCCGCACAGCTTCGAGAGTGTCGGCGGTCTCACCGGACTGGGAGACCGCGACGACGAGTGTCTGCTTGTCCAGGACCGGATCCCGGTACCGGAACTCGCTGGCGACCTCGATCTCGACAGGTAGTCTCACCCAGTGCTCGATCGCGTACTTCGCCAGCAGGCCGGAATGGTAGGCGGAACCGCAGGCGACGACGAAGACCTTGTCGACCTGCCGGAGGTCGTCGTCGGAGAGACGCTGCTCGTCGAGAATGACCCGGCCGTCGACGAAGTGGCCGGCCAGGGTGTCACGGATGGCTGCGGGCTGCTCGAAGATCTCCTTCATCATGAAGGAGTCGAACCCGCCCTTCTCCGCGGCGGCCAGATCCCAGTCGATGGTGAACGGACGTCCCTCGGCGGGGGTCCCGTCGAAGTCCATCACCCGGTAGGAGTCCCTGGTGATCACGACAACGTTGTCCTGACCGAGCTCGACAGCCTGACGGGTGTGCGCGATGAATGCCGCCACATCGGAGCCGAGGAACATCTCGTCGTCGCCGACACCGATGATCAGCGGGGTGGACCGCCTGCCGGCGATGATCTTCCCCGGCTCATCGACATGGGTAAACAGGAGGGTGAACGCGCCTTCCAGTCGCCTCAGGACCGACAGGGCGGACGCCTCGAAATCACCTGCGGTAGGGCCTGCGTTGTATGCCAGCGCCAGGAGATGGGCGGCAACCTCGGAGTCCGTCTCGCTGGTCAGTTCGATACCGGCGGCCTCAATCTCGGCACGGAGTTCGGCGAAGTTCTCGATGATGCCGTTGTGGACGATCGCGGCCTTGCCGTCGAAAGAGACGTGGGGGTGAGCGTTGACGTCGTTCGGTCGTCCGTGGGTCGCCCATCGGGTGTGACCGATGCAGGTCGACCCGGCGAACCGGGAACTGTCTCCGCCACCGTCGGCGGCTATCTGGTCCAGCAGGTTCGCCAACTTGCCGGCCTTCTTCTCCACCACAAGCTCACCGGGTCGGACGACCGCGATCCCTGCGGAGTCGTATCCCCGGTACTCCATCCGCGCCAGTGCGTCCAGACCGATGTCAAGGGCACTGACGTTGCGTGCCGCGTCTCCGACGTAACCAACGATTCCACACATGCGCACTACCCTACCGAGAGCGACGCCGCGGGGTTACTCCGGTGTGCCCGGAGACGTCCCGACCACGGTGCTCCACCGTCACAGTAGGTCGGTGGGCGCTGTCCGGCCCGGGCGGGGGAGGTACGGAGCAGAGAGCGGGGACGCCCGGGGCGGAGGAAGTCGTCGGCGTCGGCCGGGCTGACGCTGAACGAAAGCCGGGGAATGCCGCCGCAGGTCGCAGCGATCCCGGGTTGCCGCAGGACCGGCAGGGGCCTGTTCCCCTACTATTGGGAACGTGGCTGTCAAAGTGAAGAATCTCGTCGATCAACTGGGCAGACCGGGCCCCTACGATGTGAAAGTGGGTGACCTGGGTGTGACCGGCCTGCCCGGCAGGATCTACGTGCCGGTGGAGGGTTCCGGTGGCGCAGGCCGTGTCGGACGCCGTGGCCGTATCTCTGTTCCGGGTCTGGTATTCGGACATGACTGGTGCACCGGGGTGGACGCCTACCATGTGACACTTCGTCATCTCGCCAGCTGGGGTATTGCGGTCGCTGCCCCGGACACGGAGACCGGTTTCGTCACCGACCACGCCGGTTTCGCTGCAGACCTTGAGTCCTCACTGCAGGTACTCACCGGGGTGAAGTTCGGGTCGGGCACCACTGTCACAGACCCGGACCGCCTGTACCTGGCCGGACACGGCATGGGGGCCGGGGCTGCTGTGCTCACCGCAGCAGGACGGGCGCCTGCCGGGCAGGACCGGCAGAACAGACCGTCCCTGCGGGGTGTGATCGCGGTGTACCCGTCGGACACCACCCCGAGCTGTTACGGGGCAGCCCGCAGGGTGGAGACACCGGGACTGGTGCTCGACGCCGGACGCCCCGGAACCGTTCCCGCCGGAAACGCCTCCCGTCTTGCGGCGAACTGGCGGGGTCCGGTGGTCTACCGCCGCATCCTCAAGGGTTCCCCCGCCGGTTTCAGCGAACCGATCCTCCGCAAGGCACTCCTGGGTGGAGCCGGCCCGGAGTTCGGAGTGCAGGATCTCCTGAGAGCACTCATGGTCGGATTCATCACCGGTGACGGTGCCCTGGACTCCTCGTTGTCCCGTGACTGCGCCACATTCCACAACCCGGAGACCGCTGTCAAGGGCACGGCCACCGCAACGCGCAGAGAATTGTTCGAGTCTCTGCCGGAATTCGGCGATCCGGTGGACAAACTGCAACAGGCGCTCCTGAAGCTCTGACCGTCAACGCCGGGAATGCGGACACCGTCGATCCGGCGTACGTCCACCTGTTGACGTGTAGCCGTCTCCGCAGTCGCCTCCGGATGACGGGTCAGCCCACCAGGCACAGCCCGTTTTCCGGGCACCGGGTCCTATCTTCCTCCCTCGTTGAAGATCTCAGGGCCTGACAACGTTCTGCCACCACGCGGCCGCAGCTGCCCCCGGTTTCCGCTGACATCATGAAGCACAGCCCGCCCGGCCCCCGGCACCTTTTCCTGTTCGTCGACGGCGGTCCGGGCGCTGACCTGCTCCGCCAGTTTCTGCA
Source organism: Corynebacterium neomassiliense (assembly GCF_900626215.1). Lineage (NCBI taxonomy): Bacteria > Bacillati > Actinomycetota > Actinomycetes > Mycobacteriales > Corynebacteriaceae > Corynebacterium > Corynebacterium neomassiliense. The sequence goes on from NZ_LR131106.1 coordinate 1,293,249, forward strand.
GTATCTCCGTCTGTGCACGGAACGCGGCGAGGAACTCCTCGCTGAGTGCGTGTACCGACCCCATGTACTTCTCCACGGCGCGACGGTGACTGTCCGTGAGCTCTGCCCCGTGACTCTGCCTCTGTTCACTGCGGTACCACGCCGTCCCACTCACCATTCACCTGCCGTCTCCGGGGCTTCCGCCTGCACCCCGTCAGCGGTGACCCACACATCCGGACTCCAGCTCTCTCCCGCTCCGACGCTGCTGTCCTGCATCGACTCGCCCCTGCCCGGTTCTCCGTTCCCACCGGCCGCGTCGGCTCCCCCGACGCCTCCCCCGTCGCCTCCGGGCTCCACCCCTGCAGAGAGGACAGCCGGAACCTCCCGGGAAGGTGTGCGTCCGGTCTTGTCGAACCCCTCGACGGGGTCCACGCTGCCTGTCCCACCCGTGTCCGGAGACGGTGACCCGCTCTCTGAGGTCCCGGTACCGCCCCGTTCCGACGGCTCCGATTGCTCTGACTGCTCTGGCACCCCGGCATCACCAGGGGTGGGTTGGACCGGTACCTCCGAACAGGTGGCGACCGTGTCATCCTGTTCGTCCCCGCACATCCCGCCTGCACCGTCATTGCCGTCGGTGCCGTCGGTGCCGTCGGTGCACTCTGCGACGGAGGTGCCGCAGATGTCAGCATCACCCTGTTCCCCAGGTTGCGGGCATTTTTCGGGCGCACAGGCCTCGTGCTCCGGAACCGGGCAGACCGCCTCCGCTGCGGAGCTGCAGTCACCCGCCGTAATCTCTACGACAGCCTCAAGACTGCAGTTGCGTTGCTCCAGCAGTCCGGTCACCGCGTCCACGGCACCCCTGGCAAGCTCTCCCGCCAGTTCGCAGGACAGTGGTCCCCCGGCAACCGAACCCGTGCCGGAGACTGCGCCGGACACGGAACCGATCAGCCCGCACACATTGTCCACCAGAACAGCAACGGCATCCGCGCATCCCGTGGTGATCTGTTCCATCGAAGCGCCGCAGCTCGCCAACGAACCTGCAACTCCCCGCCACGCCTGATCGACTGTCGCGAGAACATCGCCGGTCCGGCACAACTGTCGACAGGGTTCCCCCCCTGCTATCCCCTTCACGGCATCGGCAGCCTCGGTGACGAGCCCGCTGACCCCACAGTCACCGACGGCTCCCGCCTGCAGGGCCAGGTCAACGGTCCCTGACGCACTCCCTGACAGGGTGAGCGTGTCGAGCCCCCTCGTGTACTCGGAAACCTCACACATCCGATGAACCTGGGACTGTGGACACCCCGTGGCCGCCGCTGTAGCAGCCAGACTGCCCAGAGCGGTGTCGATACGCTGCTGCGCTGTGCTCACCGGAGGCCACCTCCACCGCGACCGCTCGCGGCGACGGCAGCGGAGGAGGCGTCATCTGCTGCCGATACCTGGGCCAGGGAACGGTCCACCGATTCCAGCATCCGGCCCAGGAGTGCAAGCAACCTGCGCCTCTCCTCCTGCACTGCTCCGACAGCCGCGAAAACTGTCGCCTGACGCTCTGCAAGACCGGTTCCGAACACCCCCGGGGGAATATCCGGGGAGCGGCCACCCGCTTCCGCCAGCCTCAGCGCCACCGCATCAGCGGCGGCCGCGACAGCTCTCCTCCCTCTGTCCGAATCGACATACATTCTGTCCACGGGTCTCCCTCCCCCAGTCATGTCCCGGCGGCGTCCGGCTCACCCCTGTTAGACTCCGCGGAAGACCTGCGGGTTCCCTCGGCGTCCCCACCCGGATTCCGGAACTCCCGGGAGACCGTGGCCGGTCACCCCTCCGATATCACCACGGCAGCGAGGCCACCTGCCACACGCTTGGCTTCGGCTGCCGTTGTCGCCTCGACCATCACCCGGTAGACCTGCTCCGTTCCACTGGGACGCAGCAGCACCCTTCCCGAGTCCCCCAGTTCCTTCTCCGCCGCGGCGACCGCGTCAGCGACAACCGGGGAGGAGTGAATCTTCTCCTTGTCCTCGACCGGAACATTGACGAGGGTCTGCGGAAGCACGGTCATCACAGACGCCAGTTCTTTCAGGGATTCCCCGGTCTCCGCCATGCGCGCCATGATCGACAGCCCCGTGAGGGTCCCGTCCCCGGTTGTACCGTGGGCCGGGATGACGACGTGACCCGACTGCTCTCCACCGAGAGAAAGGTCGTGGGCATTGAGTTCGGCGAGAACGTAACGATCCCCCACCCTTGTCCTCCTCAGTGCGATGCCGTGTTCCTTCATCGCCAGGGCGAGCCCGAGGTTGGACATGACCGTGGCGACAAGGGTGTTCTTCCGAAGCTCCCCCTCCTCTTTCATCGCTACAGCGAGGATCGCCATGATCTGGTCACCGTCGACGACGTTGCCCTCGGAATCGACCGCCAGGCAACGGTCGGCGTCACCGTCATGGGCCAGACCCAGATCCGCATGGTTCTCCAGAACTGCGGTGCGGAGTACGTCGATGTGCGTGGAACCGCAGTTGTCGTTGATGTTGTAGGAGTTCGGATGATTGTGGATCGCGACCACGTCCGCCCCTGCCTGTGCATAGGCCTTCGGAGCAGCATCACTGGCAGCACCGTTGGCACAGTCGACGACCACCCTGATCCCGTCGAGGGGGGCGGGCACAGACGAGGCGAGATGGAACAGGTAGCGCTCCAGACCGTCCCCGGACTCCTCGATGATCCGCCCGATCCCCGCACCTGTCGGACCGGTCTCCGGCAGCTCCAGCATCGCTGCCTCAATCTCGTCCTCGACGGTGTCGTCAAGTTTCAGCCCACCTGCCGCGAAGAACTTGATCCCGTTGTCGGGCATCGGGTTGTGGGAGGCGGAGATCATCACACCCATGTCTGCCCCGTAGTCGTCTGTGAGGAAAGCGACCGCCGGAGTCGGGAGCACGCCGACATCGAGGACGTCCACCCCCTGTGACGCCATACCTGCGGACAGTGCCGACGCCAGCATTTCGCCTGATGCCCGAGGGTCCCTGCCGATCACGGCCACCGGTCGGCGCTGTGAATTCGGGGAGGTCTCGGTGAGTACCCGCGCTGCCGCCGCCCCCAGCCGTAGTGCGAGTGTTGCGGTCAGGGTCCGGTTGGCCAGACCGCGTACCCCGTCAGTTCCGAAGAGTCTGCTCATGGGCAGCAAGTCTAGTGGGTCCGAAGCCGTTGACTGTGTTCCGGGACAGGCCGACAGGACAGGAGTCTCCTCCGGGTGACGGCGTTCACACCCGTGGCGCCGGGCAGTTCCGCCGACCGGAGCCGCCGTACATGGGCAGTGCAGGACCATTGGAAAAAGCAACGCCGTCCCGGTTCCGGACACATGGTCCGGTGCGGGACGGCGTAAGTGCGGTGGCAGTTCCGGAGAACCGGACCACCGCGAACAGCCGGTACGGGGCACAGGCCCCGCCCAGTCAGCGCTTCGAGTACTGGGGAGCGCGACGGGCCTTGTGCAGACCAGCCTTCTTGCGCTCGACGGCACGGGCGTCACGGGTGAGGAAGCCGGCCTTCTTCAGGGCAGCCCGCTCCTCCGGGTTGTACTTGTTCAGGGCACGGGCGATGGCCAGACGCATGGCGCCCGCCTGACCGGAGGGTCCGCCACCCTTGAGGTTGACCTGGAAGTCGAACTGGTTCTCACGGTCCAGGAGGACCAGAGGAGCCTTGATCAGCTGCTGGTGCAGCTTGTTCGGGAAGTAGTCCTCCAGGGTACGGCCGTTGCAGGTGAACTGGCCGGAACCGGCGACCATGCGGACGCGGACGACTGCTTCCTTGCGGCGGCCGACAGTCTGGATCGGGCCTTCGTAGAGGTCGGCGACGACCGGAGCGGCCTCGTCGAACTCCTCGACCTCGGCGACGGAGTCACCGATGGTGGCGACGAACTCCTCGCTCACGGCTTCAGCGGCCTCGTAGTTCTCGTTGTCGCTCACTGGGCCACCTTCTTGATCTCGTAGGTCTCGGGCTGCTGAGCGGCGAACGGGTGCTCTGCACCCGCGTACACGCGCAGCTTCTTCACGGACTGGCGGGAGAGACGGTTGTGCGGCATCATGCCGGTGATCGCCTCTGCCACGACACGCTCCGGGTGCAGCTCCAGGGAGCGACCCAGGGACATGGTCTTCAGTCCGCCCGGGTATCCGGAGTGGCGGTAACGGAACTCACGGTCACGCTTGTTGGCCGAGATGGCGACCTTGTCGGCGTTGATGATGATCACATTGTCGCCGCAGTCGGTGTTCGGGGCGTAGATGGCCTTGCCCTTGCCGCGCAGCAGGTTCGCTGCATGGGTGGCGAGACGACCCAGAACCACGTCAGTGGCGTCGATGACATACCACTTACGGGTGATGTCACCGCTCTTCGGGTGGAAAGTAGTCACATGGACTCCTTGTTCTTCGTGGAGCTGCCGGCCCGTGCCCTGACCGGGTGCGCCCCGGTCACGTCCGCGGCGGCCGGTTGGGACCCGCGGACCGGCCACACGAGTGCACGTCATGACGCGCACCGGTGTGACCGCAACCCTGGAAATGGTACCGGAGCTGCCGTTGAGGCCCAAATTCCGGTCAGGCCCAGCTGTTCGCCGCGCTTGTGTTGATCTGACTCATCCGCGAGTTGGCGTCCTCAACTGCCCTCGCCACAGACTGCAGCACCGTGTTGAGTTCCGCGGCCGCGTTGTCCCACCTGCGTTGGGCGTCCTGGTATGCGGCGGAGGATTCCCCCTCCCATTCCGCAGTCATCGGCGCAATATCTGATTTGAGCTGGTCAAGTGTGCTGTTGATGTTGCTGCTCGTGGTGCGAATGTCCACCGACGCCTGAGCGATGGTTGCGAAATTGTACTGGATCATTGATTGACTCCCCGTGTCTGCTGCTGTTGTTGACGACTTCCGGACGATCTCACCGGAATGCGGCGGTGTTGTCGTCCTCGACCTGCTGGAATGCCCGCGCGTTGGAGCGGATGTTCTCGGAAATGCTCACCAACGCGCTCCTCAGTTCCCGGGCAGAGTCATTCCACCTCACCATGAGGTTCGCGAACGCCGCCTGTGCCTCCCCTTTCCATACTCCCCGGAGAGAGTCGACCACCCCCTGAAGCCGGTTCAGCTCTGCGTGCACCTGCTCATTGACGTTGTCCACCTTGCCTGCAGTGGAGTGCATTACGTCAGTTGTTGTCCTGAAGCTCACGGATTCCCCCTGGATAGTTGTTCCGGATCTGCCGGGGAGGTCACAGTTTCACGACGTCCCTGCCCCGCAGCGGCCCCTGGTCGGGACCGTCCCTGCAGTTAGACTCCGCCGGTGCCCGCCAGGTTCATTCCTGTCCGGTGTCGCCTGCCCCGGGGGCACCCGCCCCGGTGATCAGCTCCTGTTCGTCACTGCACAGACCGGGCAACGCGCGGTAGGAGGTCCGTATATGCTCGCGGGCGAGTTCCGCCGCCTGCTCGCCGTTTCCGGCGGCCACCGCCTCGAGCAGTGACCTGTGCTGTTCCTGGAGCAGATCCCGCAGACCGTCCCAGTCCAGGTGGGCACGGTAGCCTTCCAGCAGAGGCGCTCTCAGGGACTCGCGTATCGCCTGTGTCATGTCTGCGAAAAGCCTGTTCCCTCCTCCTCGCGCCAGTGCGACATGGAAGCGGGTGTCGGCGTCCCCGAACTCCTCCCTGCCGATGTCCTGTCGGTCCATGACGGCCAGCTCCTCCCCCATACGGTGCAGCACTTCCGGATCACCCCGGCGCGCCGCCATTGCGGCACTCTCGACCTCCAGGATCAGTCTGGTCTGGACCACTTCCTCCAGCGCGAAATTGTTGAGCGCCACATGCAGTTTCAGGAAGCGGCTCAGTGCGACAGTCGGTGTGGCGGCGATGAATGTACCGGCCCGGGTCCCGGAACCTACATGGGATTCGAGAACTCCGTGGCTTTCCAGGACCCGGATGGCTTCACGGGCGGCGGCCCTGCTGACCCCGAGTTGTTCGGCGAGCTGGCGTTCAGGTGGCAGTGCGTCTCCGACCCCCAGTTCGCCTGACAGTATGCGGTTCTCGATCGCCTCGACCACCAGCGAATGAGTGCTGGTCCGAGGCGCGGAGCGCTCTGGGTCGGAGTGTTCATTCATGGCTCCGGTTCTACCACCCGATGACCGTTGCTCCGGATCCGACGCGTCCCCCCGTCCTCACCCCACCCTCACGGTGGCCGTGAAACGGTCGCAGACCGCAGTACGGTCTGCGGTGACATCACCGGACGCCGGACGGTACTGACATCCCACTGAGACCTGGTGGCCGTCGATCAGTCTCACCTGCCAGCGGGTCACCGACCGGCTGGTCGACTCCTCGTAGTCGACCGGTGACCGTGAGAGCACGCGAACTCCCGGCACTTTCTCAAGCGCTGTGAGCATCCGGGCGTCCAGCTGGTCCTGGGTACCCACCGGTGCCGGTTTAGCGGCCACGAGGATCCTCATGTCCGGGTCCTCCGACATCCAGATCTCCCGGTTCCTCGTGGCCTCACTGATGGTCCAACCTTCCAGTCCCACGGTGACAGGCACATCTGCGCGGGACACCCGGGGGTCGTCTCCGTGACTGCCGTGCCGGACGGGGTCATTCCATTCCCCGGGCGTGACACTTTCAGCAGACGCAGATGTCGGGACCAGTCCTTCCCCGTCCCCCCGGGGTTGTTCTCCCACTGTCGTGGAACCGACCGTTCCCGCCGGCGGCCATGTTGATCCTGCCTGTGTCTGCACACCGTCCGGTAGCGCACGGTCACCGCTGGTGGCCTGTCCGCCTGTCGCTGACACCACGCCGAAGACGCAGAGGACCAGGACCACCAGTCCTGTCATCACAGCGGCCACTGTCCGCACACGGTGTCCGGCACTCCCGTCGTCGACGCTGACATCCGGGTCTGACGGTCTGGACAGGTAAGCCGGGCGGACGTGTGCGGTGTCCCGGTCGGCGGACCTGCTGCCGGAGCGCGATCCATCGGAGACGGAGGCCTCGATTTCCTCGAGTTCGGCGCGTGCCATCGCCAGGTCCGCGGCGATTTTCACGGCGTCGGTGGGGTCCACGACCCTGGCGCGCAACCCGACCGATCTCAGGTAGGACGCCGTGACCGCTGCCTCATCTCCGACGACGATGATGTCGGTGTGGGGTTCTCCCACTCCCCAGGGGAACCTGGTCCGTGGGACAAGTGGGTTGGGACTGGTCAACTCGGGGTCGGCGGCGCGGGCCGTGAGAACCTCCGACACCAGTTCCCGCACCGCCTCCAGCCGGGTCAGCGCTATACCGGTTCTCCTCCATTCCGGTGAGTCACGAGGCACAGCACCGGGGCTGACGGCCGTGCCGTCGATGTCACCACTGACGGCCGTGCCGTCGATGTCACCACTGACGGCCGTGCCGTCGATGTCACCACTGACGGCCGTGCCGTCGATGTCACCACTGACGGTGAATCCGCTGAGCAGGTCAGTCACGGCCGATCCGTTGACCAGGATCCCTGATTCCACCAGTGCCAGTGCCCGGAAGACTGTCCCGGTCTGCGACCCTGTGGCTCCGGACGGACACTGTTCAGACATGCTCGTCCTTCCCTTCTGTTTCCGGTTCCAGTTCCGACCGCCGGTCCGCTGAACTCCGGTCTGCCCCGGGGATGTCGCCCGTTCCGGGGACGGCGATCTGCAGCTCCTCCACCGTGTTCTGTACGAGGAGTCCGCGTCCCGGTGGCCGGGGACACAGGGCCTGTCCTGCGACTGGCCCGTCCTCTCGCGGCGCGGACAACAGGATCCAGGCTGTACTGTCGCGGATGCCCTGGAACAGGGGTGTGTAGGTGCTGCGGCCCAGCACAGCGCTCCGTCTGGCGGTGACCAGATGCAGGCCGATGTCTGCGGCGTACGGGAGCAACGGGACGACTGTTTCCAGCGCCGCGGCCAGCTCCGTGGAGTGGTCCAGGTCGTCGACGACGACAATGTAGTCGGGTCCGGACCACCAGCTCCGGTTTCTCAGGGACTCCGGACTCAGCTCGGTGACGTCGCCGGGAATCCTTGCGGTGAGGACGGCCGTCACCTGCTCCAGTTCAGTGACGAAGCCCACCGGGGACCGGTATCCGGGAAGGCCTAGGAGTCCTCTTCGAACGTCGGTCACCAGCAGCTCAACCTGGTCGGAGCGGTGAAGGTTCCGGGTTGCAAGATCGGTGACCACAGTGCGCAGGGCGGTCGTCGCCCCGGAACCTGATCTCCCCGCCACAGTCAGATGAGGCAGGGTCCGCAGATCCCAGTACACCGGTCCCAGGTCGGCGCCTCCGAGCCCGAGGAGAACCCCGTCCGTACGCCTGTCATCACCGTGTCCGTCTCCCCGTCTCTCCACCGCTTCCGCAGTTTCCACCGCCTCCGAAGCCTCTGCCACCACGGCACGGTAGGTGACTGACGCCGGCAGTACCCGCATGGTTCTGACGGTGTCCCCACGGGCCGCGCTGACGCGGCGGGCGTGTTCCACGGCTTCAGCGTCCGACCACGCCATCTGTACCTGATGTCCGGTCCAGGACACACCCCTGCCCGGGGCATCCGGAAGACTGCGTTGGATGTCCCTGTGGTTGGACTCTCCCGGAGGCAACCGAAGTTCCAGCTGCCCGACGAGCAGGTCACGCAGACTAGGCCGGAAGGTCCACCGCAGTGCGGTGACGACGACATGGACACCTCTCTCCAGACCCCCTGCGACGAGTGCGGAAAGCCGCCTGTCTGCCTCCCCGAGAGCGTCGACCCCGTCCACCAGCAGTATCCGGTGGGTGACCCCTTCCGGAGGATCCTGCTCAAGCTCATCGAACATTCTGTCGACCAGATCAACCCCGACAACCGCAGCAACTTGCGGTAACCGGGCCAGACCGGCCAGTGAACCACCCGGGTCGAAGACGTAGACGACCACTCCCGGGTTGCCGAGGACGAAACCGACAGTCAACGTCCGCAGCACGGTTGTTTTCCCGGTCCCCGGTGATCCGACGACCGCCCAGTGGCGTCGTCGCAGGTCAACTTCACAGGGTTTCTGCACACCGTCGAAGGGAAGGTCTTCCAGACCGACAGGTACCGGTCGGAGATCCGGGCCCGTGCCGTCGGTTCCGGTACCCCAGGTTCGGTTTTCTCCGAGCAGCAGACTGGCCGGCAGGTCGACAGGCAACGGTTCCAGCCAGATCGGGTTGAGGTTGGGCCCCGCGAGACGGTCGATGACCAGTTCCATCACCGTTCCCGTCGATTCCTGCCCGGCCCCCAGCTCTCTGACCGGTCCCCGGTCCGCCGGAGTCTGCGGCCCGGACACATAGGCGGATCTGAAGCGTATCTGACCTGCTCCTCCCGCCGATTCGGCGAGAATCGCCTCCCCCGGGGAGGCGGGAAGCTCATAGGCTGCCGGTGAACCGATGAGAGCCCGTGACTCCGCCGCCGAGAAGGTCCGCAACGCCACCCGGTAGCTCAGGTGCGACTCCAGACCACGTAGCCTGCCTTCCTCCAGGCGTTGGCTGGCGAGGAGGAGGTGGAGGCCGAGGGAGCGTCCCAGTCTGCCGATCGCCGCGAACACCTCGGCGAACTCTGGTCTTGTAATCAGGAGTTCGGAGAATTCGTCGACCACGACCAGCAGCGACGGCATCTCCCCGGGGCTGGTGCCGTTGAAGTCCGTGGCCGTGGTCATTCCCGCCGCCCGGAGCTTCTCCTGTCGCCGGTGCATCTCGCCGAGCAGGGCGTCCTTCATCCGGTCGACGAGCAACGCCTCCTCCGAAAGGTTGGTGATCACCGCTGATGTGTGGGGCAGACGCTCCATTCCGGAGAATGCTGCCCCTCCCTTGAAGTCGACGAGCACGAAGTTCAGTTCGCTCGGCGGATGATGGTGCGCGAAGCTGGTGACCACGGACCGGAGGAACTCGGATTTCCCCGACCCGGTGGCGCCGATACACAGTCCGTGGGGGCCGATCCCGCCTTTCGCGGCTTCCCTGATGTCGAGGTAGACCGGGGCACCTCCCGACGTACCGACCGGTGCCCGTAGCTCTCCTCCGGGCAGGTCGAGCAGCGACCTCTCCTGCCGGTGACGGCACCGGGACCTGCACAACGCCGCCAGTTCCACATCGCTGAGACTGTCGGCGACGGCGAAAGGACGCCACCCGTCGACTGTCCATGCAGACAGCACCCCGTCCTCGGCGCGGAGAAGCAGACCCCCGTCGCGGGCAGCGTCCTCGGTCGCCCGGTCGGGGTGGGCTACGACGGCGCACCCCACTTCTCTGCCGGCGGCAGTGTCCTTGTTCTGTCCCACCGGCGTGGCCGGCGGTCCACCGTGCAGGAAGCAGACGGACAACGGACCATGGTGCGGCAACCAGCGGTCGTGCGGACCTGTGACAGTCACAGTGTCCTCGTCCTGCATGACCAGTGCACCCTGCACTGCCCTGACCAGCCCGGACGCGTCCTTACCGGTGACCGCCACCACAGGAAACTCGCGCAGGTCGACGGCGACCGGAGCCTCGACGGTGGCATGGCGGATCGCCAGGTCTCTCAGGGACATCGCGCACACAGGTTCAAGGTCCTCGGGCGGGGCGTCCACAGGAATGTCGAGCGGGTCGTCCGGAGCCTGGACCGCTGTCCCGATGCGCACGACCCCCGGCTCCCGGTCCGTCCCGTTGATCCTCTCGTCGTCCCCTGTGACGAAGGTCCAGAGGGCCCCAGGGTGGGGGTGCCTGGCGAGTGCCTGCTCCACCTGTTCTCTCCTGGAGCGTCGGAGCCCGTCGGAGAGAGCGTCAAGATGACGGTGGTAGCTGCGACGGGTCTCGTCGACATCCTGACCGCCCGGTTGGAACATCATCAACATGCTCCCCACGAGCATCAACGGGAAAAGGAATGTGGTCGGATTCCTCGCCATGCCAGACAGCACCATCGCCGCGACCATGCCCAGCACGGCGACAAGCATCACCGCAGGCATGAGTACGCGGAGGAAAGGCTGCCGGCTCTTCGGCAGGGACGGTGGTGGCTGGGTCTGCACCTGTGTTCCCCCTTGTCACAGATCCCCGTCGCCGGACGGTCCCCTGCACCCCTCGCGCAGCCCCCCGACGAACTTCTGACCGGAACTGTACCGGAAAAACGGCTGTACGGTAAGGGCCGGCTCGCCTACACTCGTCGTCGTACGTCGCGTCACGGGGGCCGCAGCGGATCACCGCAGGGGGTCGGGAGAAGGGGACGCGGAAGTCCGTACCGCGGTACACGTCGCGGACAGTTCAGGGGGAATATCACGGATGATCGCAGTCAGCATCACAGTTGTCACCGACGGAGGGGACGCACGGGGACGGGTCGTGGAGGCCACGGTCTCCGACGTTCTCCCGGTCGCCGAACTACTGCCGCACCTGGTGGACGCACTGCCCGGGGAGCGCTGGCGGCTCGTCGGTCCGGGAGGGGTGCTCAGACCGGAGCTCGGTCTGGGGGAGGCGGGGGTCAGACCCGGGGAACGTCTCGAACTGACGCGGGACGCTGTTCCTGCACCTCCACCGGACACGGTGGAACAGCTGAGCACTGTCATTCCTCCCAGCCCCGCGGTACATGTGGCTGCCGTGGCCGCGGCCGGGTTGACGGTAGCCCTGCCACCGCTCTGGGCGGGGACGCCGGCGTGGCACCCTCTGGAGGTCACTGAACGCGCCCGGTCCGTCTTCGACGGTACCGGCGATCCCGGGGGTGTCACTGCCACGGTCTGTACGGTCTTCACCGTCTTTGCCGCGGTGGCGGTGGCGGCGTGCAGTCTGCACGACCGTCGTCTGACCCCCGTCGCTGCACTGCTGGCCTTCGGGAGCGGGCTGCAGGTCAATGTGCTCACTGGGTGTGTTCTCGCGGCATGCGCGGTGTGGCGGTCCGGGCCGGAGCGGGTGTTCACGGTGTGTCTGGCCCTGGCGGCCGCGGTCAACTTCTGGCCGGGGGTGACTGTGTTGGCCGGGATGGTCGTCCTCGTGTTCTCCGGACAGCTCGCCCTGGGCGTGGCAGGGGTTCCCCTGCCACGCATACCGGCGACCGGACTGTTCCACGGGTCAGAACAGGCTGGGCCAGTACAGGCTGGGTCAGTGAAGGCTGGGCCCGGAGGCCACGGCGAAGCTGGCCGACACGGGATCCACGACAGATCCGACAGATCCGGCAGATCCGGTGGACGCCACGGCCAGGCCGTGGAAGAGGGTGGACCGGGGAATGACGGACACCCCACCACGGCGTCCGCCCTGACCACCCACGCCTCGCTTGTCCTGGCGGCATGCACCGTGATCTGTGCCGGCGTGTTCCAGTTGATCCCGCCGGGCTCGCGTCCGGACTGGCAGACAGTGGCGGGCGGTCTGGCCGTCGCTGCCGCCGGACTGTCCGCGCGGGGCTGCCGTCCGGTCCACGCCGTGTCCGTGACGCTCACCGCCACGCTGGTGTTCAGCTGGACGTTGATGCACTGCCCGGGTCTGTGGCCGGTGCTGGCGCCACTTCCTGTGGTGCTTCCCCTGATCCGGGTCCGGTCCCCTCTTGTCGGCCGGGTCACCGATGTCGTGGAGACGGTCGCCTTTGCTGTGGCCGTACCCCTGCTCATCTCGACGACCGGAGTCTTCGGTCTGGTCAGGGGGCTCGGATGACCAGGGGCCGGCGGAGCCGCCGATCCTGTGTCTCGGGAGTGCCCCCGGTCGGTGCTGTCGCCCTCGCCCTGACCGTGGTCACCTCTCTGGCAGTGGTGCCGACGGCGAATCCCCAGTCTGTCCGGTGTGCGGTCGCCGCCGAAGGCGGCACTCTGCCGGTGGACGTCCCCCTCCCCCACGACCGGGCCACCGGTGCCGGGGTGGCGGTGGCGGTGGTGGACACCGGGGCGTCCTCCCCGGGAGTGGTGGCCGGTGACGGCCGGGAAGGGTCGGGGGACCTGGACCACTGCGTACTCCACGGCACAGCAGTGGCGGGGGTCATAAGGTCGGTCGCTCCGGACGCGCTCGTTGTGTCGCACCGCCAGCTCACCGACCATGGTGGCGGTACCGTGGCTGGGCTCGTCGACGCACTTGACCGCGCTGTAGCGAATTCCGGAGGTCCCGGTGCACCCGGTTCTCCCCGCGTGCGGGTCGTCAACATGTCGCTGGTTGCCTGTCAGGACACCGCGGAACTGCGTCGGGCGGTCGCCGACGCGGAGAATGCGGGACTTCTGGTTGTCGCCGCAGCGGGGAACTCCGGACAGTGCGGTGCAGACCAGCAGCCCTTCCCTGCTTCTCTCCCGGGGGTCCTGGCTGTGGGCGGGGTCGAGATGCGGCACCCGGATCCGGCGACCCTGGATGATCTGGGGAGGGGACGCCGCACCGCGGAGTATTCACTCCCGGGCCCCTGGGTGGAGATCGCTGCGCCCGGCGGTCCCGTTTCCACGGTCCTGGACACCGGCGGCAGGGCCGTGTCAGTGGTAGGCGACCCTGAACCGTTCATCGGCACGAGTTTCGCCGCTCCGGTGGTGGCCGCCACAGCTGCGCTGGTGTGGCAGGTCCGGCCGGAGCTGACCCCGCAACAGGTCAGAACTCTGCTGGTGGAGTCCGCCAGTCCGGGCCCGGTGCCCGTGGTCGATCCGTCTGCTGCGGTGACCGCAGCATCCGCCGGGGAACCGGTCCGGACAGACGGGGATGCACGACCTGCTCCCGCTGTGCCTGCAACGATGCCGGCGACGACTCCCCCTCACCTGCGTGATCCGCGGGTTCCCACCGCGCTCGCACTGCTGGTCTCAGCCATTGTGGTGGGAACCGTCATCCGCCGGCGTCCCCGCGCGGTACCGGACATGCGTACACGGTGAAGTTCAGTCCGTGCCCCGCGCGCGTGCGGCTGACAGTTCCCCTCCGTCCGGCAGGGCGTCGATGACTCTCCAGGGCACGACCACAGGTAGCTCCCCGTCGCCGAGAACACCGAGAGCGTCCAGTTCTTCCTGCGAAGGCACCGAATACCGGATTCCTGATGCACTGACCAGTGCGAACCCCCGCTCGGTGGCAAGTGCCGCGGTGCCGCGGGGCCCGTCGTACAGTCCGGTGCCGGCGGAATGCTCCGCACGGGATTCTCCCAGGGACGGTCTCTCCACGAGGCGCACACCTGCACAGACCTCGCCCACCTGCCGGAACACGAGCCCGGCCGGGACATGTTCGAGCGCCCGGGCACCCGGGAGTCTCAGCACCGTACCGAGGTCTGATGCCACCGGAGGCGACGGTGACAGGGCTTCGGCGACCGCCCGGCGCGCCCCGTTGACCTCAGCCATTCCGCCGGCGGTGGCGACAAAGGCACGGTCTCCGGCGGTGACCAGGGTGCCGGGGGCGAACGGGGTATCCTGGGCGGCCGGATCCGCGCCCGCGGGCCCCGCGGGAAGGACAACGTCGGGTCCCCTGTCCAGTACGGCGACGACAGTGTCCGCGGTCTCCACCGGTACTGCGCCGAATGCACGCGCCACGGTGTCCCCCTTGTCAGGGATCAGCATCCGTCGTCCGTCGACGGCCAACCACCACCCGGACGGTGCGACGAGGATCTGGGGCCCGGCATCGACCGAGGCGTCCGTGGCTACGACGGTGTCTGCACAGTAGAACCAGTCTGTGGCGGATCCTCCGGGCACCGGTGACAGGCCCGGTACATCGGGGATACCGACCGGGGGACCGGCCGGCAGATCTGCCAGTTCCGATGCGGTGGCCTTGTCCACGTTCTCCGCGGAACCGAGCAGCAGACGTGCGGAGGCTACGTTGGTGACCGGGTGGAATCTCTCCCCGAGCCGGACATGCAGGGTTCCGGTCTCATCTGTGACCAGGAGAGCGTCTCCGACCGAGGGTGCGGGACGCAGAAGAGCCGTGAGCGCCACACCGCCTGCGACCAGGAGTGCGAGCAGGACTCCGACCCCGGTCGCACGGCGCTGGGTTCGCAGCGGGTCATGCGCCATTCGTGGGTCTCCGGTGACCAGTGCAAGTTCGGTGCGACGCAGGATGAACGAGTATCCGGACACCTGCAGACCTGTTGTTCTCATGTGTGTTCTCCCCCCCCGGCGGGTCCCCGGTGATCCCCTGACGCACCACCCCCTGACACTGCGGCACATCGTCATGTACATTCTGATCTGAAAGATACATCAGGGGAGGCTTTCAGGGGAGGCCTGCCGGGGACTGCCTCGGGGGAAGGGGTGCAGGGGTGTTGGGTACGGTGACAGCCGTGACAGCTGCGGTCGGTACAGGTGTGCTGGCGGGTCAGGGGGACAGGCGAGGGCAGGACGCCGCAACAACCGCGGAGGCACGTCCGGGGTGGGTCCATGTGCATCCGCCCCATGTGTCGCTGTGGGGGGCGCGCGGACCGGTGAGCATTGACCGGTCGCTTGTCGACAGGTTGTCCGCGGGGATGCGGTCGGAGTCGCGTCCTGTCCTGGCGACGGCTCCTCCTCCCCGGCCGGTGGGGCCGGTGCAGCGGACGTATGCGGGACTGGCGGCGTTGGGACGCCCGTCAACGCGTTGTCTGGTCGGGGTTTCCGGGCCGGGCGGGGCGCTCATGCCGTGGGCGGCGGCGGGATGTGGTCTGCTCGCCAGGGAGATTCCGGTGCTGCCGGCGGCTGCGCAGGTGGTGTCCGGGACCGTCGTCGCTGATCCGCTGCCGGGGTGGATGGTGGGGACCGACGGTGGCGGGATCCCGGTGACCGTCAATCTTCCACCGGGGTCCACGGTGGTGGTCTGCGGTGAGGGAGGCCCGGGGCTGGTGGAGACACTTCCCGCCACGGGCCGCTGTGAGGGCGGTGACGTGACCGTTGTAGACGGTACCGGGCAGCGTGTCGACGATCTGGTCTCCCGGTGGAGGGACGCCTGGCATCCCCAGTCGTGCAGGGTAGTCCTGGCACCCTCACCGACCGTCCCTGTGGGGGTGTACGCGGACGTCGTTGTCGACGTGGACGTCGGGGAACTGCGTTGCGGGCACCGGGTGACCGGGTTCCGGCCACTTCCGTTGTTCTGAGTGCCTGCTGCAGACACACTGCCTGCCCCATAGACTGTGACCCCATGCTGACCTCCCTGTCGACCACGATGGAGCGCCGTCAGGTCGGCCTGTACCTGACCGCCCTGACTGTCGGCGCTGCAGCAGGGTTGATCTCACCGGGAGTTCCGGAGGCCGCCGGACTCGTCGTGGAGCCGGTACTGGGGCTGCTGCTGTTCACCACTTTTCTTGCTGTCCCTTTCGGCAGACTGGGGGCGGCTGTCCGGGATCTGCGGTTCCTGTGTGCGGTCACGGCAGTCAATTTCCTGTGTGTCCCACCGGTGGTGTGGCTCCTGACCCGGCCCCTCTCCTGGACAGAAACGGGCATCGACCACGTCGACCACGTCGCCCTTGTCGTGGGTGTCCACCTGGTGCTGCTGGCGCCGTGCGTCGACTACGTCATCGTTTTCACGGGACTGGCGGGAGGAGCCGCTGACCGGTTGCTGACCGCCACTCCCCTGCTGATGCTCACACAGATGCTGCTGCTTCCGGTGCTGCTGGGGCTGTTCACCGGTCCAGAGGTGGTGGAAGCGCTGGATCCCGGTCCGTTCATCTCGGCGTTCCTGTGGTTGATAGTGGTGCCGATGACTGCTGCTGCGGCAACCCAGTGGCTGGCTGCGAGGCCGGGTGGTCCGGGCAGGGCAGGTCACTGCATTTCAGAGGCGGGGGGGGTGCTGACTGTGCCGTTGATGATGCTGACCCTGACGGTGGTTGTGGCGTCCCAGATCGGCGCCGTCCTCGCCCACTGGCGGGAACTGGCGGCGGTCATCCCGGTTTTCGTGGCATTTTCGGCGGTGATGCCCGTCATCGGCGCGATGGTGGGCAGGGTTGCGGGGTTGGGTGTGGCGTCACGGAGGGCCGTGGTGTTCACGGCGGTGACCCGTAATTCTCTGGTGGTCCTGCCCACGGCGCTGACGTTGCCGCCGGTGTTCTCTGCTGCGCCTCTGGTGGTGGTCACCCAGACCCTGGTCGAACTGGTGGTGATGGTGGTGATGGTCCGCGTGGTCCCGCTGCTGGTCAGGTAGGTCCGGTGGAGGTGTCTACGGTGCGAGGTGGTAGAGGGTGAGACCCCATCCGACGGTGGACTGTCCTACAACGTCCAGGCCTGCCTGACCGAAGAGGACACGGTGTGCCGCATCGGTCCGTGAGCCTCCACCGTAGAGGGTGAAGTCAAGGAGATCCTCCTCATAGTCGTGGTCGTGCGCGAGCCGTTCATCGAGAACTCTGCCGAACAGCAGCACTGTCGCACTGGTGCCGGCCGCCCGACTGAGGATGTGCACTGCATCGGCGTCAGGATACCGGGACAGTCCGCCGGTGATGAGGGTGGCGTCGACCCGGCGGGACGGCGGACTGAGCGGACTTCCCGGCTCGAAGGTGATCCGGTCATCGGCGTCAAGGTCGGGCCTGACGGCGGATGCTGAACTGATCTCGGCCGGTGTTGCGAGCACGACCACCTCCAGTTCCGGATGTCGGCGGGTGAGCGCTCCGGCGACGTCGACGGCTGCCCTGCCGGTGACACGCAGGGTGCGGATGTCCCCGAACACGGGTTCTGCCGCGAGGGGGGAGGTCGACCAGGAACTGTCCTCGGATTCTGCGGTCATCTGCTCGTTGATCAGTTCCGGGGTGGACTGCAGCAGTTCGTGGAATTCCGTGCCGAACCAACGGGGATAGTCACCGGTTCCGGTTCTGACCGCTGCGGGCAGCGCCAGCAGGCCTGCCTCTCTGCGGGAATGGACTCCCCCGAGTCTGAGCCGGTCGATGAGGGTGTCATCGTCGAGGGCCGCCCCGGCGCGGGTCAGCCGGTAGCTTCTGCCCGCAGGACCGGAAGCGGAAGCGGGGCCGGGGGACGCCGGAGTCTCCGCAGGTTCGTCCGGACCGACAGTCTCCACGAGGTCCAGTGAGCTGAGGTACCTGAGCAGCTTTCCCAGACCGACCGGGTCGGCACCTGTGGCGTCGACGAGTTCCGGCAGAGTCCGGTCCCCGGATGCGAGTGCGGGGCCGAGTCCGAGTGTGGCGGCGACACGGACAGCGATTCCCGGGAAAATCTCGGTGAGTTCGTGGAACTTCTCTGCGGAGTTCTCGGCGGTGTCGTCGACGACCTCTTCCCGCCCCCAGTAGCCGGAAATGTCCACCTGCTCACGCGGCAGACTCTTCTCCCGTCTCAGCCAGCGACGGATAGGCACGAGTGTGAGGGTTTCGGCCGCCACCCAGGCGAAGACTCTGCCGTCCCACCATTCGCAACCGGTGATGGCGTCGTAGAGCGCCGTGGTGGTCCCGGCTTCTGCCCCGTTGCGGGGCAGCCAGGTGACCTCCACCCCGACCGGGTGATCCAGTTCCTGGATGTGGTCGTCCCGGTCCACTTCGATGAACACCTGTCCGCGGGTGTCGGGGGACATCTCCTCGAGCCATCTCCCGATGGCGGGCAGAGCTGTCTCGTCACCGCCGATGAGCAGCCAGTCAGCTCCTTCAGGCTGCAGTGCGCACGCTTTGGGGCCGGCAATCTGGATCTGTTCCCCGGGTTGCACGGTGTACGCCCACCGGGTAGCTGGACCGACACCGTGCCGGACGAAGTCCACGTCGATCTCACCGTGGTCACCGGCATCGGGACGCCACTTCCGGATCGTGTAGCTCCGGTTCACCGCCAGCTCGTCGGTGGGCCAGTTGAGGACGCCGTCTGCCTGTGTGGGGGCTGGTGTCGGGGCGTCCGCGGGAAGGTCGGGGTGTCTGAGAATGAACTTGCAGTGGTCGTCGAATCCGTCGCAGTGGATCTCTTCGACGGGGTACCCGTTGGCTGCGGTGTGTGCCCTGAGCCCGGGGCCGCCGAGGGTGATCCGTCGCATCCCGGGTGTCACGTCGGCGACGCGCAGCACCTCGAGAGTGCGCGTGGTGATCGGGTGGATCGTCATGGGGCGCAGGGAGCGTGGCATGTGTCACTGTCCTTCACTGTCAAGGGCTTCTGCCGGGGCAGCTGTCGCTTTCCGTGAACGCCGTTCCGGCCGCGTCCACGTACCGCCGGTCAACGCCGGGGAGTATGCTCACTGTGGTTTACCAGCAGCTTCACGCCGTTGTTCCGGCACCCGGACTGACAGAGTAGGTTAGTCAGCAGGAACTGTGACGGGTGTGCGTAAAGTGACATCCACTGTTCCCGCCACGTCTGTCGACAATGACCACCACACCTCGACCACAGGATTTCACCGATGCCACTTCCCCGGTCGGCGGACACCGCCGCGGCGCTCGTCCACATTCCCGCCACCGATCTGGCTGAGCGCGTGCACACCGGGGAGCACCTGCTGCTCTGGCAGGTCCGGGGAGAGTCCGACTTCCGTCTCCGGACACCGACGGACAGCACAGCCGAGCACCGGCAGCTCACCGCGGGACATGCGCTCTGGCTGCCTGCCGGCGTCCTTCACTCGGTCCACGTGAACGCGAACTCGACGATGATCCCCACCTTCTACCCGGTCGCGTCGACGGCGACACGGTTGTCCGGACCCGTGGTGGTTCCGGTCGATCCGGTTCTGCAGGTGCTCATCCTCGCCCAGCTGCAGCAGACCACCACCGCCATCAGACCCCGGGCGGACATCAGCCGTCAGGTGCTCTCCCTTCTGGAGGACGCCCCGAAGATCATGGACTCGCTGCCCACGCCAACCAGTTCTCCGGCCCGCACCATCGCCGAGGCGATCAGGTTCAACCCCGGCGACGAACGCACTCTCGCTGAACTCGCAGAGTCTGTACACACTTCCCTGCGCACCGTCCAACGACAGTTCACGGCAGAGACGGGAATCAGCATCCGGCAGTGGCGGACGCGGGTCCGTCTGACGGCCGCAGCCCAGCTGCTCCGCGCCGGGGGCACCCTCGCAGCGGTCGCCAACAGGGTGGGCTACGCGGATGTCTCCTCATTCTGCCGGGCATTCAAGGCCCACCATTCCATGACGACCGGGGAATACCTGCGCAGGTACGGCAGAAACTGACGGTCGGGCCCAGTCAGGCGGTCCCGGTCAGGCGGGCCCAGTCAGGCGGACCCGGTCAGGCGGGCCCGTCCGGCACCTCACATGGCTGTGCCTCTCACACCACCGGTTCCCGCTTCACCCGGGTCTCCAGGGCCCGCGCCGCGAGCTCCCCGTCCGCGGGGTAGTCCACGGCCACGAGGTTCAGCCCGCACGCCGGAGCCACCGGCACCTGCGGGCTGCGCGAGCGTTGACCCAGCAGTTCACCGGTGAACCCCGCGTCGCGGCGTCCTTCCCCCACCGTCAGCACCGCGCCGACCAGGGAGCGCACCATGGACCAGCAGAAGGCGTCGGCTACGACGGTCGCCTCGAAGGTCTCCGGCTCCGTCCCGCTGGACACGTCCCGCCAGGTGAACTCCTGGAGGTCCCGAACCGTCGTCGAGCCTTCCCGGTACCGGCAGAAGGCGGCGAAATCGTGAAGCCCCACCAGGATGTCGGACGCCGTCTGCACTGCCCCGAGGTCGACGGTGTGACGCCACCTGGCGGTGTCCCGTACGCGCAGCGGGGACGGGCCCGTCAGAGACGTGGTGACCCGGTACCGGTAGTGACGTCGCAGCGCCGAGAACCTGGCGTCGAAACCCTTCGGCGCCTCCACAGCCCCGTGCAGCCTCACATCGGCCGGCAGGATTCTCGACAGCCGCCGCACCAGGTCCCCGGGACTCTGCAGCGAACGTTGACCGAACGACGACACCGGGACGTCGACATGTGCGACCTGGCCCTCGGCGTGCACGCCGGCGTCCGTCCTCCCCGCAACCACGAGTTCGACCGGGGTGCGCAGCACCATCGAGAGACTGTCCTCCAGGACAGCCTGGACCGTACGCAGTCCCGCCTGTGGGCCTTTCTGACGGGCCCATCCGTGGAAGTCGGTGCCGTCGTAGGCGATGTCGAGGCGCACCCTCACCGTTCCGCCGGCTGCGCGTTCAACTCGGTTCTCACGATCAACACGATCGACACGATCAACACTGCTGTCCCGTGATGTCAACGTTCGCTCTCCTCCCGCCCGAATCCGTCGAGTGATGCGCTGCTCGGCTGCCCGGCCCTGGCCTCCCTGTGCATCCTCTCCATCTCCACCACCCGGAGCCGTTCCCGGTCGGCGGCCCCGCCCAGACTGAACATGCCGAGCCCGAATACGACGGTCCACAGGGTCAACGTGTCCAGGGCGACCCGTTCGAACGCCCCGGGCATCACGTCGCGTCCGGAGAACACCAGTGTCAGCGCACCGACAATGGACAGAAACTCCATCACCCGCGTGACCGGAACATACGCCCCGTAGATCAGCGGGTGGGCGTCCCCGGTCGTCTCAGCGTGACGGGTCGCCGAATCGACGAGGACCTCCATGGCCCCCCACACCGACAGGAGGTACAGGACCAGGAAGACATCGTGCGCCACCGGGTACCTGTCCACGGTCACGACCCCGGACGCGCAGGTCATCAGTCCGGAAAACGCCAGCAGCCCGGAGGTTCCGTAGACCCCCCGGTCACCGTCCCTGCGGGCCGCGAAAACCATCACCGCTGCGGCGACGAGGACCGCGACACCCGACAGGACAACTGTCAGGGCGGTGAACCCGTGGACCGGATTACAGACGAAACGTGTTCCGTAGGAGTCCCGGAGTACGCCACACGTCGACGCGACCAGGTCAGAGGGTCGGTTGTCCATCAGGGAGAACATTCCGCGCCACCGCAGCATCCCCACAATCTGGCCGACCAGCAGCAGCACGCCGCTGACGACGAGAAGGACGCCGGCAGTTCGGTACGAGACGGGACTGTGCAGTGTTGACCGCGGAGACAGCGGGGACATTGTCCCGATTCTAGCAGCGCACGTGCGAGCGCCCGCCCCCGGTCATCCGGGGACGGGCGCACACGTACACGGAGCCCGGGCCTGAGGTCAGGCCCCGGACCGGGTCACTTCTTCTCTTCGACCTTGTCGTCGTTCTCGGCGGGAGCTTCCGCGGTCTCGGCAGCGTCCTCAGCCTCGACCTCGGCGGCCTCGGCGGCGGCGTCGGCGTCGGTGGACTCCTCAGCCTCAACCTCGGGAGCGTCCTCGACCGGCGCGGTCTTGGCGGCAGCCCTGGTCGCACGCTCTGCCTCGGTGGAGGCGAGCTCCTCGAGGACCAGCGAGATCTGGCTCACCGGAGCGTTGTCGCCACGGCGGTTCTCCAGCTTGATGATCCGGGTGTAGCCACCGGGACGACCTTCGAACTTCGGGGCGAGCTCATTGAACAGGTAGGTGACAACCGGCTTGTTCGGGATGAGCTTGAGCACGTTGCGGCGGTCGGCCACGGTGCCCTTCTTCGCCTTGGTGATGATCTTCTCGACGTACGGGCGCAGCAGCTTGGCCTTGGCGTCCGTGGTCTTGATGGCGCCGTGCTCGATGAGCTGAGCTGCCAGGTTGGCGAGAATCTTCTTCTGGTGGGAAGCAGATCCGCCTAGGCGGGCACCCTTCTTCGGGGTAGGCATAACTTCTCCTCGTGAATTTCTTGTGAGCGCTGTGCGGCGGTCAACCTGCGGGGCCGACCGACGCGGAAAGCTACTTCAGGTTCCGGGGAACCCGGTTCAGCCCTATTCGGCGATGTCCTCGCCCTCGGTGTCCAGGAACTCACCGGACTCCGGGTCGTAGCCCTCGATATCGTTGATGTCGAAGCCCTCCGGCGCGTCCTTGAGACCCAGGCCCAGCTCGGCGAGCTTGACCTTGACCTCGTTGATGGACTTCTGACCGAAGTTCCGGATGTCCAGCAGATCGGACTCGGTACGGCTGGCAAGCTCACCGACCGTGTGAATGTCCTCACGCTTGAGGCAGTTGTACGAGCGGACGGAGAAGTCGAGGTCCTCGATGGGCAGGCTGTAGGCGGCGATGTGCTCCGTCTCCTGCGGGGACGGGCCGATCTCGATACCTTCAGCCTCGGTGTTGAGCTCGCGCGCCAGGCCGAACAGCTCCACCAGGGTTCCGCCGGCGGACGCCATGGCGTCCCGGGCGGTGATGGAGTTCTTCGTCTCGACGTCGATGACCAGCTTGTCGAAGTCCGTGCGCTGTTCGACACGGGTGGCCTCGACCTTGTAGCTGACCTTGAGCACCGGGGAGTAGATCTGGTCGACAGGGATCCTGCCGATCTCCCCCGTCGTCGGGGCGGCCGGGACGTAGCCGCGACCGCGCTCGACGACGAGCTCGATGTCCAGCTTGCCCTGCTCGTTCAGGGTGGCGATGTGCAGGTCCGGGTTGTGGACCTCCACGCCGGCGGGAACGACCACGTCAGCACCGGTGACGGTACCGACGCCCTCCTTGCGGATGTACATGGTGACCGGTTCTTCAGAATCCGAGGACAGGACCAGGGACTTGATGTTCAGGATGATGTCGGAGACATCCTCCTTGACACCCGGGATGGTGGTGAACTCGTGGAGCACACCCTCGATCCGGATGGAGGTCACCGCAGCGCCCGGGATGGACGACAGCAGGGTACGGCGCAGCGAGTTGCCGAGGGTGTAGCCGAAGCCGGGCTCCAGAGGTTCGATGACGAACCTGGAACGCGACGGGCTGATGTACTCCTCGGTGAGCTGGGGGCGCTGGGAAATCAGCATCGGGGAACTTCTCCTTCTCGGCGTCCGCTATTTGACGCCGCATGAGGTGAACAGGTGAACCGGACGGTCCCTTTTACTTGGAGTAGAACTCGACGATGAGCTGCTCCTGCAGCGGAACGTCGATCTGGGCGCGCTCGGGCAGCTGGTGCACGAGGATGCGCAGGGTGGACGGCACGACCTGCAGCCAGGCCGGGACGACGGAGTCAAGCAGGTTCTCCTGGGCCTCCTCGAACCACAGCATCGACCGGGAACGGTCCCGGACGTCGATGATGTCGTACTGGGAAACCTGGTAGGAGGGCACGTTGGTCTTCTTGCCGTTCACGGTGAAGTGACCGTGGGAGACAAGCTGGCGGGCCTGGCGACGGGTACGCGCCAGCCCTGCACGGTAGACCACGTTGTCCAGCCGGGACTCCAGCAGGATGACGAGGTTGTCACCGGTCTTGCCGGGACGACGGTTCGCCTCTGCGTAGTAGCGGCGGAACTGCTTCTCCATGACGCCGTAGGTGAAGCGGGCCTTCTGCTTCTCCTGCAGCTGGGTGAGGTACTCGGACTCCTTGATGCGGCCGCGGCCGGCCTGTCCGGGCGGGTACGGGCGACGCTCGAAGGAGCGGTCTCCACCGACGAGGTCGACGCGGAGACGGCGGGACTTGCGGGTTGCGGAACCGGTGTAACGGGCCATTTCTCTTCCCTATCCTTTCTTCTAGACGCGACGACGCTTCGGCGGACGGCAGCCGTTGTGGGGCTGCGGCGTCACGTCGGAGATCGTTCCGACCTCAAGGCCGGCGGTGGACAGGGAACGGATGGCGGTCTCGCGGCCGGAGCCCGGCCCCTTGACGAAAACGTCGACCTTCTTCATGCCGTGCTCCATCGCCTTGCGGGCGGCGGACTCGGCGGCCATCTGGGCGGCGAACGGGGTGGACTTACGTGAGCCCTTGAACCCGACATGCCCGGAGGACGCCCACGAAATGACGGCGCCCTTCTCGTCCGTGATGGAGACGATGGTGTTGTTGAAGGTGGACTTGATGTACGCGGCGCCGTGCGCCACGTTCTTCTTGACGACGCGGCGGCCGGTACGGCGCGCGCCCGAGCGTGCTTTCGGGGGCATCTCTTACTTCTTCTTTCCTGCGATCGTCTTCTTCGGGCCCTTACGGGTGCGAGCATTGGTCTTGGTCCGCTGGCCACGGACGGGGAGACCGCGACGGTGGCGGAGTCCCTGGTAGCAGCCGATCTCGATCTTGCGGCGGATGTCGGCGGCGACCTCACGGCGGAGGTCACCCTCGACCTTCCAGGAGGACTCGATGACGTCCTTGAGAGCGGAGACCTGCTCGTCGGTCAGGTCCTTTGAGCGCAGGTCCGGGGAGATGCCGGTCTTCTCCAGCAGCTCGGCGGCACGGGCGGGGCCGATGCCGTAGATGTAGGTGAGTGCGATCTCCATACGCTTGTCGCGGGGGAGATCAACACCAGCAAGGCGTGCCATGTGGCAGGTTCCTTCCGGATGATTGGCGGCGGTTTGCTCCGCACACATCCCGACGTCCCACGGTGGGGTCGTCCGGGCTCCGGCCGCCGCGGCCGGAGGTGGGCCCTGTGTCAGCACCGTCGGCGACGGTCACAGGATGGTGGACGGAGGCGAATGTTCTGACTGCCGAACCAACGGCAGGAGAAAGACTGAGGATCCGCTGTCGGTCTACTTGTAGCGGTAGACGATGCGGCCGCGCGTCAGGTCGTAGGGCGACAGCTCCACGACCACACGGTCCTCGGGAAGGATACGGATGTAGTGCTGACGCATCTTGCCGGAGATGTGGGCGAGCACCTTGTGCCCGTTGTCCAGTTCCACGCGGAACATTGCGTTCGGCAGGGGCTCGACAATCTTGCCCTCGACTTCGATGGCGCCTTCCTTCTTAGCCATATCCTCCACTTTTCCAGGTCAGGGCAGCTCACCGACATCTTGCCGGGGCCGGAGCCTCACCACACGTTCTGGTTCGGACGGCGTCCACGCCTGAGAAACCGCGACCGCTGAACGATCAGGGAATCCACGTGTACACCAGAGGAAGAGCTTACGGCATGACGCCCCGGCACGCCAACCCGCCGGGGCGGCGCCGGCAGCGCGCAGGGATGTCAGTGGCGGGCGGTGAGGATGCGGGGCCCCTCCGCCGTCGCTGCCACGGTGTGCTCCCAGTGGGACGCCGGCGAGCCGTCGAGTGTCTTGACCCCCCACTCATCGGGAAGCACGTAGGAGTCCACCGTACCGAGTGCGAGCATCGGCTCGATGGCGAGTGTGGACCCTACCTCGATCAGGGGGCCCTTACCGGGGCGTCCCTCATTGGACAGGTACGGGTCCTCGTGCATCTCGTGCCCGATGCCGTGTCCACCGTAGCCGTCGACGATGAACAGAGGCACACCGAATTTCTCGGACGCCGCGGTTGTCGCGGCCTCCAGTGCCCACGAGATGTCGGTGAGGCGGTTGCCCGGGACCATGGCTCTGATCCCCTCGTAGAGCACGTACTCTGTGGCCTCGTTCAGCCTTCGTGTGTCATCGGCGAGTTCGCCGATACCGAAGGTCCAGGCGGAGTCCCCCACCCAGCCGTCAAGGGTGGCACCGCAGTCGATGGAGACCAGGTCACCGTCCTTCAGGACGGTTTCCCTGTCCGGGATACCGTGGACGATCATGTCATTGACGGAGGAACAGATGCTCCCCGGGAATCCGCCGTAACCCTTGAAGGTCGGCACCGCTCCCGCGTCCCGGATCGTGGCCTCTGCCACCGCATCAAGTTCCAGGGTTGACACTCCCGGCCCGGCGGCGGCTCTGACCGCCTGCAGGGCACGGCCGACGATTTCGCCGGCGGCCTGCATCGCGTCGAGCTCGAGCGGGGTCTTCCCCCGGATGACCTTGTGTGAACGGCGGAAGCCCACGGTGCTCCTAGCGGTCGAGGGCGTCCAGGGTGGCGGAGGAGATGTCCTCCACCGTTCCCTCGGCGTCGATGTTGACGATGATGTCGGAATAGAAGTCGATCAGCGGTGCGGTCTCCTCGCGGTAGACCTTGAGCCGGGTACGGATCGTGTCCTCGTTGTCGTCCTTACGGCCACGGGAGAGCATGCGCTCCACGACGACGTCCTCAGACACCGAGTAGTTGATGACGGCGTCCAGCTTCTCACCGGACTCGTCGAGCATACCGGCGAGGATCTCTGCCTGCTCGACCGTGCGGGGGAACCCGTCGAGGAGAAAACCGTCGGCCGCGTCATCCTGGGCCAGACGGGAGCGCACCATGTCAGCGGTGACGGAGGTGGGCACCAGCTTGCCGGCGTCGATGTAGGACTGTGCCAGCTTGCCGAGCTCGGTCTCCTTGCCGATGTTCTCGCGGAACAGGTCACCGGTGGAGATGTGCGGGACCTTCAGGGCATCCGCGAGGATGGCCGCCTGGGTACCCTTGCCCGCACCGGGCGGGCCGAGGAGAACGAGTCTCATTTGAGGAATCCTTCATAGTTGGCTTGCATGAGCTGGGACTCGATCTGCTTCACTGTCGTCAGCGCGACCGAGACCATGATCAGGATAGCTGTACCGCCGAACGCGCCGAGGCCGCTACCCCCTCCGTTGGAGGTGATACCCGCGGTCAGGGCCAGGTTCGGAATGATGGCGATGACAGCAAGGTAGACGGAACCGACAGCCAGGAGGCGGTTCATCACCCACCCCAGGTACTCGGCGGTGGGACGCCCCGGCCTGATGCCCGGGATGAACCCGCCGTACTTCTTCATGTTGTCGGCCTGGTCGTTCGGGTCGTACTGGATCGACACGTAGAAGAAGGCGAAGAAGATGATCAGCACCGCCATGATGATGATGTAGACCCAGTCCGACGGGTCGGACAGAATCCGCATGACGTCCCGGTTCCACCAGTTGTCCGACTGACCGTCGCCCCCGGACTGGATGATCTGGGTGATGAGGATCGGTACGGTGAGCAGTGATGAGGCGAAGATCACCGGGATGACTCCGGCCTGGTTGACCTTCAGCGGCAGATAGGTCGAGGTCTCCCCGTACTGGCGGCGTCCGACCATTCTCTTGGCATACTGCACGGGGATTCGGCGCTGCCCCTGTTCGACGAAGACCACGAGGACGACGAGGACAAGCATGGCCACGACCACTCCGGCGAAGACGAACCCGCCGGATTCCCGCAGGATACTCATGCCCTGCGCAGGCAGGTGGGTCGCCATGCCCGCGACGATCAGCAGGGACATGCCGTTGCCGATGCCGCGGTCGGTGATCAGCTCACCGATCCACATCACCAGCACCGCACCGGCGGTCATGATGACCACCATCGTGATGATGCCGAACATCCCGGTCCCGTCGCGCAGGACCTGCTGGCCGGAGCCGAGCAGCTGGCGGTTGTTCGCCAGCGCCACGATCCCGGAGGACTGAAGCAGTGCCAGGGCCACGGTGAGATACCGGGTGTACTCGGTCATCTTCGCCTGCCCGGACTGCCCCTCCTTCTTCAACTGCTCGAACCGGGGGATCACCACCGTGAGCAGCTGGACGATGATCGACGCCGTGATGTAGGGCATGATGCCGATCGCGAAGATGGACAGCTGGAGCAACGCCCCTCCGGAGAAGAGGTTGATCAGGCTGTACATGCTGGTCTGGCCGTCCGAAGTCAGGTTACGGACCTGCTCTGTGACTTTCGCATAGTCAACGCCGGGCGTCGGGATCTGAGAGCCGATCCGGTACAGGATGATCATCCCCAGGGTGAAGAGGATCTTCCTGCGCAGATCAGCATCCCGGAACGCCGAGAGTATGGCGGTCACATTTGCCTCCTGGCTCGAGCACGACGCGTTCCGCCGGCGCCGGTGCGTAGCGGGCGCACGCCGTGTCGATGGGTCTACTTGTGTATACGACTCCTGCTGGTCAGCCGGTGACTTCGGCACACCGTCCCAGGTGGACGCACCTGGAAGACATGACCGGACGCACATGGCCGCGGCGGAGAATGGACAACTGTAACAGGATAGCAGGGACGCCCCCGGACGCGGCGACCCGTGGGGTGTGTGGGGGCGGTCCGACAGTTCCGGGCCACACTCCGGGCCACACTCTGGGCTTCAGCCCGGCCCTCAACCCGGGCCGGACACGGAAGAACCCCGCCCTCCTGCAGTCGCAGGACGCGGGGTTCATTCCACAGTGGGGATCAGGCTTCGGTGGTCGTGCCGCCGGCTGCCTTGATCTTCTCGACAGCCGACTTCGAGAACTTGTCGGCGGTGACATTCACCGCGACGGAGATCTCACCGTCGCCGAGAACCTTGACCGGCTGCTTCGGCCGGACGAGGCCGGCGGCCACGATGTCGGCCACGGTGACGTCGCCACCGTCGGGGAATGCCTTCCCCAGGTCGGCGACGTTGACGACCTGGAAGACGACCTTCGCAGGGTTGCGGAAGCCCTTGAGCTTCGGCAGCCGCATGTGCAGCGGCATCTGTCCACCCTCGAAGGCGGCAGAGACCTGCTTACGTGCCTTGGTACCCTTGGTACCCCGACCGGCCGTCTTACCCTTGGATGCCTCACCACGACCGACACGGGTCTTTGCGGTGTTCGCACCCTTGGAGGGACGGAGGTCGTGGAGCTTGATGGGTTCGCTCATGATACTACTCCCCTGCAACTTCCTCGACCTCGACCATGTGGCGCACGGTGTTGATCTGACCGCGGACCACCGGAGTGTCCTCGCGGACGACCGAGTGTCCGATACGCTTCAGGCCGAGTGAGCGCAGCGACTCGCGCTGCTTCGGCTTGGTGGCGACTGTGCCCTTACGCTGGGTGATCTTCAGTGCCATGGTTACGCTCCCTGTCCTGCGGCACGGGCACGGAGCATCGCGGCCGGAGCGACCTCTTCGAGGGTCTTACCACGGCGTGCGGCGACCTCTTCGGGCCTGACCAGCTGCTTGAGGGCGTCCACGGTGGCGTGGACGACGTTGATGGCGTTGTCGGAGCCGAGAGACTTCGACAGCACGTCCTGGACACCGGCGCATTCAAGCACCGGACGGGCGGCACCACCGGCGATGACACCGGTACCGGGGGCTGCCGGAGCCATCCACACGACGCCGGCGGCCGCCTCACCCTGGACAGGGTGGGTGATGGTCCCGGCAATCATCGGGACGCGGAAGAAGTTCTTGCGGGCTTCCTCGGCACCCTTCTGGATCGCGGCCGGAACTTCCTTGGCCTTTCCGTAGCCGACGCCGACCATGCCCTGGCCGTCGCCGACGATCACGAGAGCGGTGAAGCTGAAACGCCGACCACCCTTGACGACCTTGGACACGCGGTTGATGGTGACGACGCGCTCGATGTACTGCGAGCGCTCGTCATCCTGGTTGCGACGGTTGCCGCCACGACGGTCGTCACGACGACCGCGGTTGTTGCTGTCGGCGGTGCGTCCGCCGTTACGATCACGTTCCGACATCACGCAGTCCTTCCGTCGGTGATAACTCTGTCAATGCGCATTAGAACTTCAGACCACCTTCACGGGCTGCCTCGGCCAGGGCCGCGACGCGGCCGTGGTACTGGTAGCCGCCGCGGTCGAAGACCACGGTCTCGATACCGGCGGCCTTGGCGCGCTCGGCGATGAGCTCGCCGACCCGGGCACCACGGGCCTTCTTGTCACCGTCGAGCGCACGGACGGAGGCTTCCATGGTGGAGGCCGCCGCCAGGGTGTGACCGGCGACATCGTCGATCAGCTGGGCGTGCATGTGACGGGAGGTGCGGTGCACGACGAGACGCGGGGTCTCGGCGGTGCCGGAGATGTGCTTGCGCAGACGTTCGTGACGGCGCTGACGCGCGATGCGACGGCGGGTGGAGATGTCCTTGCCGACCGGGAGACGCTTGTTGTCGTTGCTCTGAGACATTACTTACCCGTCTTTCCGACCTTGCGACGGATCTGCTCACCCTCGTAGCGGATGCCCTTACCCTTGTAGGGGTCGTCCTTCCGCAGACGGCGGATGTTGGCGGAGATCTGTCCGACCTGCTGCTTATCGATACCTGCGACAGAGAACTTGGTGTTCCCGTCCACCGCGAAGGTGATACCCTCCGGAGCCTCGATGAGGACCGGGTGGGAGTAGCCGAGGGCGAACTCGAGGTTCTTTCCCTTGGCCTGGACGCGGTAGCCGACCCCGAAGATCTCCATCTTCGTGACGTAGCCCTCGGTGACG
The DNA here is from genome assembly GCF_900626215.1 of Corynebacterium neomassiliense. Lineage (NCBI taxonomy): Bacteria > Bacillati > Actinomycetota > Actinomycetes > Mycobacteriales > Corynebacteriaceae > Corynebacterium > Corynebacterium neomassiliense. The sequence continues at coordinate 1,323,923 of NZ_LR131106.1, forward strand.
CCGATGACCATGTTGTTGATCAGCGAACGTGAGAGACCGTGCAGGGAACGGTTCTTACGGTTGTCGTCAGGACGGGAGACGATGATCTCGTTCCCCTCCTGGGCGGCGGTGATAGGGGCCGGGATCTGCTGGGTCAGGGTCCCCTTGGGTCCCTTGACCTCGATGCTCTGGCCGTCGATGGTGACGGTGACGTTGGCGGGGACGGCCACGGGGGCCTTACCGATACGTGACATGTGGAGTCCTCCTTCTACCAGACGTAGGCGAGGACTTCCCCACCTACGCCCTTCTCGGTCGCCTCACGGTCGGTCAGCAGCCCCTGGGACGTGGAGATGATCGCCACGCCCAGGCCGCCGAGGACCTTCGGGAGGTTGGTGGACTTGGCGTACACACGCAGACCCGGCTTGGAGACGCGGCGGACACCGGCGATGGAACGCTCACGCGAGTTGGAGTACTTGAGCTCCAGCGTGAGCTGCCTGCCGACCTTGGCGTCCTCGACGGTGTAGTCGGCGATGTAGCCCTCCTTCTTGAGGATCTCGGCGATGTTCGCCTTGAGCTTCGAAGAGGGCATGGACACGCTGTCGTGGTACGCGTTGGACGCGTTCCTCACGCGGGACAGCATGTCCGCGATGGGATCAGTCATCGTCATGACGAAATGACCTTGTGCCTTTCTCGTCACGGTTCCCGTTTCCACCCGGGCGTCACCGCGTCCTTGTCGGCAACTTCACGCTCCCCGGACTCAGTAACCCGGATTGCTCGCTACCTGGTGACGACGCGGCCGCATGAGGGCGGAGGGCCTGCGACAAAGTGGTTGAATGCTTCTGTCCGACATGCCTCGACGGCCCCCTCACCAGGGGACCGGACGCGCAACTGGACCTGTCCACGCTAGCAACCTGGCAGAACAGGGTCAAACCGGCCCACGGCGTCCCCACCCCGACTCGGTCTCCGGACGGTCGGCGGCGTAATCTCTGGGAGTCAGTCCGGCCCGAGAACTCGCCCGCGGACGCACACCGTCCACGACGGTACCGTCCTGCGGGAGTCTCCGTCAGTGAGGAAAGCCCCAGAAACCATGTGCGGTATCGTCGGCATGATCGGCAACAGCCCGGTCAACCAGGACATCTACGACGCCCTCCTGCTCCTGCAGCACCGGGGACAGGACTCGACCGGCATGGCCACGGCCGAAGCCAGCGGTCATCTCCACCTTTTCCGCGCCCGGGGCCAGGTGCGGGAGGTGGTGCGCACCCGTGACATGAGGGCACTGCCGGGCGCGGTCGGCCTCGGTCATGTCCGGTACGCCACCAGGGGTGCAGCGTCCTCGGAGGAGGAGCAGCAGCCCTTCTACGTCAACTCCCCCTACGGCATCACCCTCGTTCACAACGGTAACCTGACGAACACCCGCGAGCTCACCGATGAACTGCGCAACCGGGACCGCCGTCACGTCAACTCCAGCAGTGACACCGAACTCCTGCTCAACGTGCTCGCCAGCGAACTCCAGGACACCACCGGCCCCACCGACCTCACCACCGACGGTATCTTCAACGCGGTCGCAGCGACCCACCACCGCATCGACGGCGCCTATGCGGTGGTCGCGATCATCGCCCACCACGGACTCCTGGCCTTCCGCGACCCCTTCGGGATCCGGCCCCTGGTCCTGGGACGCCGCCGCCCCACCCCGCAGCAGCTGGAGGAGCATCCGGACGCCCATGACGAATGGGTCGTGGCGTCCGAATCCCTCGTTCTGGAGAACGGCAACTACGAGCTTGTCCGTGAGGTCGCCCCGGGCGAAGCGGTGTTCATCACCGCGGACGGGAAACTGTACTCGCGGCAGTGCGCCGAGCACCCGGTCCTGGAACCCTGCTCCTTCGAGTACGTCTACCTCGCACGGCCGGACTCGGTGATGAACGGCATCAGTGTCTACGATTCACGGCTGCGCATGGGGGCCCGGCTCGCCAGGACGATCGCCGAGCACATGCCCGTGGAGGACGTCGACGTGGTCATGCCCATCCCCGACTCCGCCCGACCCGCGGCCATGGAGGTGGCCCGGGTCCTCGACATCGAGTACCGGGACGGCTTCTTCAAGAACCGCTATGTCGGCCGTACCTTCATCATGCCGGGCCAGGCCGTGCGCAAGAAGTCCGTCCGGCAGAAGCTCAACGCCATGTCCACCGAGTTCAGCGGCAAGCACGTCCTGCTGGTCGACGACTCCATCGTCCGGGGCACCACGAGCTCCCAGATCATCGAGATGGCCCGCGCCGCAGGTGCCAGAAAGGTGACCTTCGCCTCCGCTGCCCCGCCCATCCGGTACCCGCATGTCTACGGGATCAACATCCCCACCGAGTCCGAACTCATCGCCGCCGGCAGGACTATTCCGGAAATCTGTGAACTGCTCGGCGCCGACCACCTCATCTACCAGGAGGTCGAGGATCTGGAGGCGGCGATCCTCGACGGACAGACCGACCAGAAGCTCGACGGCCTCGACCTCAGCTGCTTCACCGGTGAGTACGTCACCGGCACTGTGACCCAGGAGTACCTCGACTGGGTCGCGGGGGCTCAGGAGAGCTGAACGGCCCGGCAACGGCGGCCCCCGGTGAACGGCGGCCCGCGGGAGACCTGACACCTGTCCGGGGGAACTCCGGTGCCGGCCGGCACACACGGTCCTAGGCTGGTCTGCGTGAACCACTCAACGCCACACAGACAGCTGCCCGCCACCGCCGCTCTGCACCACGGAGAGATCACCCCGGGGCGTCCCCTGCTGGTCGTCGCCACCGCAGGGGAGGCCGCCGAACTCACCTCCGGAGACCCCCGGTTCGACGACCTCCCCGTCCTGCTCTCCGGTATCGGCCGGATCAACGCCACCCTCGCGCTGACCGACTGCCTGCACCGCTACCTCGCCGCCGGCGGACTGCCCGCCGCGGTGATCAATCTCGGCACCGCCGGGGCACTGCGCCCGGGCCTGACCGGGGTGCACCGGATCAACCGGGTCAGACTGCACGACTTCTCCCATGCCTCGGTTGCCGCACTGACCGGTGCCGACGAGTACCCGTTGATCGACCTCGACTCCGACCTGCCCGGGGAGCGCGCCGAAATCGACACCCTCGACGGGGTCGACCGGGATGCGGCAGTGACGGTGACCCTCGCCACCGGCGACGTCTTCGTGGAGTCCGCGCCACTGCGGGACCGGCTGGCGCAGGACGCCGACCTCGTCGACATGGAGGGCTACGCGGTGGCACGGGTGGCACGGTGGTTCGGCGTCCCCGTGCAGCTGATCAAGGTCGTCAGCGATGACGCCGGTGACGCGGCGGGAACCATGTGGAGGGATGAGCTCCCCCGGCTGGCCGTCGAGATCGCGGCCCACGCCCGACAGGCCCTCTCCCCGGGCGACGGTGCGGCCTGACCGGCAGCACCACGCTTAGCCTGGCCTCACAGCCGTGATACATTCATCCCTATGAGTGTCTCGACTGCCGGCCGTCGGGCCCGGCCCGCCTTCCCCGCTGTTCTTCTGTCGTCGGTCCTCTCCACCATGCTGGCCTTCGGACTGTCCGCCTGCGGCGTCGGCGCCGGCAACAGCGGCGGCGTCGGTGACGCCCGCGAGACCAGCTTCGACACCGCCCTGGACGCACTGCCGAAGGCGGACGCCGTACCCCCTGCCGCGGACGCCCGTGACGTCTCCTTCGCCGGCTACGTCGGAGACGTCACTCCTGTCACCACCGACGCCGCCCCTGCACTGCCGGTCAACCTGACCGACGCCGACGGTGAGGACGTCACCGTCACTGACGTCTCCCGGATCGTCCCACTCGACATCTCGGGCACGATCTCCCGCACCCTGGCCGGTCTGGGTCTTCGGGACAACATCGTCGGCAGGTCCGTGTCCTCGATGGAACCGAGCCTGGCGGACCTGCCCGTGGTGACCCACGGGGGTCACTCGATCAGTGCGGAGGCGGTCCTGAACCTCGACCCCACGCTGATCATCCTCAATGACTCGATCGGCCCGGAGGACGCCGTACAGCAGATCCGGGACGCCGGCGTCCCGGTGGTGAAACTGGAGGACCCCGAGTACACGGAGGAATCGGTCAGGGAATCCATCACCACCGTCGCGGACGTCGTCGGGCTGTCCGGGGAAGGCAGGACGCTGGCGGACCGTGCGGCAGACGAGGCCGACCGCGCCCGCAGCGCCATCGGAGACCTGGCCTCTGGCGCCACCGGCGGCACTCCCCTGCGCGCCGCTTTCCTCTACGCCCGCGGGGACGGAGGGGTGTTCTACATTCTCGGCCCCGACTCCGGCACCAGTGAGCTCATCGAGGGGCTCGGGGCGGTCGACGTGGCCAAGGAGAACGGCATCACGGACATGGCTCCGGCGAACGCGGAGGCACTGGCGAAACTTGACCCCGACATCTTCGTGATGATGTCGGCGGGTCTGGAATCCACGGGCAACATCGACGGGCTGCTCGCCAGACCCGGGATCGCGCAGACGAAGGCCGGGCAGCACCGTCGGATCCTCGCGATCCCCGATTCCCAGGCACTCAGCTTCGGACCCCAGACCGGCGAAATGCTGCTGTCCGCGGCGTCCGCACTGTATGACCCGGACGCCCACCGTGAGGCCACCTCCTCGTGACGGCCCGGGCCGACATAGGCTGGACACCATGAGCGACACAACACCCGCCAAGGGTTCACCGGAAGAGATGCAGTCCGCCCACGCCTGGCTTGAAGAGGTCGCGGACCTGCTGGGGCTCGACCGTCAGGAGTCCCGGTCGTATGTGGGGGACGTCCTGAAGCTCACCTCGGCGGTGGCACACAACCGGTCCCGCCCGGCAGCCCCGGTGACAGCATTTCTCATCGGCCTGGCGGCTGGCAGGTCCGACCTGGACCCCTCCCAGATTCTCGGGGACGTCACCGCCCGCGCCGGGGACACCGGTGCGGCCGGTCGGACGGAGAAGTGAAACACCCGTTCGGCAGAAACTGATGCGTCTGACATGACGCAGGTCACACCTCCGACTACCATCGGCGACATGACGAATGTGCAGGGACTCCCACCGGTCACCGACCAGGTCAATCCGGTGGCCAACCGATTCGACCACCCGCGGGTCAGCGAGAACGAGCATGTCGCCACCGGCATCCCCGCGGTTCTCCACGCCATGCAGTACGCGGTGCCGAACCGCGCCCTGCCCTCACTGCTGACCATGAACAAGCACAAGGGGTTCGACTGCCCCGGCTGCGCGTGGCCGGAACCGGACCAGCACGACCTCAACATCGTCGAATTCTGCGAGAACGGTGCGAAAGCCGTCGCCGAGGAGACCACCCCCGTCACCGCGGGAGCAGACTTCTGGGCCAGGTACACCGTCGAGGAACTCCGCGAGAAGACGGACCACTGGCTGGGCCGACAGGGCCGGATCACCCTCCCCCTGCTCTACGACCGCGACTCCGGAGACGGACACTACAGGCCCGTGAGCTGGGAGGACGCCTTCCGTATCATCGCGGACGAACTGCGTTCCATCGAACCGGACGAGGCGGTCTTCTACACCTCCGGCAAGGCGGTCAACGAATCGGCCTACGCAGTCCAGCTGCTGGCACGACGCCTCGGCACCAACAACCTCCCGGACTGCTCGAACATGTGCCACGAGTCCACCGGCACCGCCCTGTCAGCCACCCTCGGCCTGGGCAAGGGGTCGGTGACCATCGACGACTTCCACACCACCGATCTGCTCATCTCCGTGGGACAGAATCCCGGGACCAACCACCCCCGTGCACTGACCGCATACTCCCGGTGCAAGGAGAACGGCGGCCAGATCGTCGCCGTCAACCCCATGCCCGAGGCCGGTCTCATGGCCTTCCGCGAACCGCAGGCCGTGAAGACCTACCTCGGAGCCAAGCAGAAGCTCGCCGACGACTACCTCCAGGTCCGGCTCGACGGTGACCGCGCCCTGTTCCTGGCCATCAACAAGGAACTGGTCAGACGCGACCGGGCAATCGACCACTGGTTCATCGAGACCTTCACCACCGGCTTCGAGGAACTTCGCGACCACCTCCTCTCCCTGGACGACGACGAACTCGCCGCGGCACACGGAATTCCCCGTGAACAGGTCCTCGCCACCGTCGACCGCATCGAAGCGGCACCCACCACCATCATCACCTGGACCCTCGGTGCCACCCAGCACAAGAACGCGGTCGCGACCATCCGGGAGATGACCAACACCCTCCTGCTCACCGGTCGAATCGGCAAGCCCGGCTGCGGCACCGCCCCACTGCGCGGACACTCCAACGTCCAGGGCGACCGCACCATGGGTGTCTGGGAGAAGATGCCGGAGAGTTTCCTCTCCGCCCTGGAACGTGAGTTCGGGTTCGACGTCCCCCGTGAGCACGGCTATGACACTGTCGCCTCCCTGCAGGCCATGCGGGACGGCAAGGTGAAGTTCTTCCTCTCCCTGGGCGGCAACCTCGTCCGCGTCGCCTCGGACACCTCCGTCCTGGAACGGGGCATGGAGTCCAATGAGCTGACGGTCCACCTGTCGACCAAACCCAACGGTTCCCACGCCTGGCCCGGCCGCCGCTCGCTGATTCTCCCGGTCCGGGCTCGTACCGACCTGGACATGCAGAAGTCGGGCCGGCAGTCCGTCACCGTCGAGGATTCCGCGGGCAAGGTCCACGCCTCCACCGGCAAGCGCCGTGCCCACCGGAACTCCGACCTGAAGAGTGAGGTCGACATCCTCTGCTCCATCGGCAGGGAAACTTTCGGCGACGATTTCTGGCAGCCGATGATCGACGACTACGGCGTCCTGCGCGACCACATCGCCAACACCATTCCCGGCTTCGGGAACTTCAACGAGAAGATCCTGCATCCCGGAGGTTTCTACCTTCCCAACGGGCCCCGCGAACGCCGGTTCACGACCCCCGACGGCAAGGCGCACCTCACCGTCAACGAGATCAGCCCTGTGGAACTCAAGCCGGGCGAGCTCATGATGAACACGGTCCGGACCCACGACCAGTACAACTCGACCATCTACGGCATGGACGACCGCTACCGGGGTATCCGGGGAGGACGCCGAGTTGTGCTCATCAACCCGGAAGACTGCCGGGAGCTGGGCGTCCGCGACGGGGACATGGTCGACCTCGTCTCTGAATGGTCGGACGGGGAACGACGCGCCCCGGATTTCCGGGTGGTCGAGTACGACCACTCCCGGGGCGGTTGCACCACCTACTTCCCGGAGACCAACGTTCTGATCCCCCTCGACCACTCCGCCGTCGGCTCGAACACACCGGTGTCCAAGTCCATGCCGATCCACCTCGAACCGACGGGCCGGCGCGCCGAGGACATGCCCCCGATGCCGGCAGACGAGAAGTAGGGACCGGGAGTACGCTGCACCCACATGGGCAGGTTGACGGAGAACGCACGGGTCACGAAAGTCCGGCTGCACGCCGGGGAGATCTCGGTGGACACCCGGGCAGACACCCTTGCCGTCGAGGAGCCCCTGCAGATCCGGGTCGACGGTACCGACCTCACCACCACGATGAGGACACCGGGCAATGACATCGAACTGGTCCACGGTCTCCTGCACGCCGAGGGCGTCATCACCGGACGGTCGGACATCACGGAGGCGCGCTACTGCGCCGGTGCGGTGGGGCCGATGGGCGAGAACACCTACAACACCCTCGACGTGACGCTGAGTGACGGCGACGGCGTCAGCGTCGCCGACGTGGGTGTCCCGGGTGCGGGCGTCTCAGGGTCGGGATTTTCAGGGTCGGGTACCGCCGACACAGGTGTGCGGGCAGTTCCGGCCGCGGTCGGGGCGTCCTGCCCTTCTCTGCCTGTCGGCGGAGTCACCGTCCCGCGCGGCGGCCGTGTACTGCCCGTCCGCAACCTGGTCACGAACTCCGCGTGCGGGGTGTGCGGCACGACGACCATCGATGACCTCATGAAGGAGAAGCGGTACACGCTCACCCCGGTCCACCCAACCGCCGAGCTCATCGTGGCCATGCCACGGCTGCTGGCGTCCGGGCAGAAGACCTTCCGCAGGACAGGTGGGATCCACGCGGCCGGTGCCTTCACGGCGGACGGGCGGCCGCTGGTCATCCGGGAGGATGTCGGACGCCACAACGCCGCCGACAAGGTGATCGGCGCTCTGCTGCTGGAGGACCGTCTGCCCGGTGAGGTGCGGCGACGTGCCGTCAACTCCGGACTCGGCCCGGACGGTGACCCGGACACCCCCGTGTACCTCGTCATGAGTTCGCGGGCGTCCTTCGAACTGGTGCAGAAAGCGGTGCTGGCCGGATTCTCAGGACTGGTCGCGGTCTCCGCGGCGACATCACTGGCGGTCAACATGGCCCGAGAGTCCGGGCTGCTGCTCACCGGTTTCACCAGGGACGACCGTTTCAACCTCTACAGCGGTGACCTGTCGTCACCGTCCGGAGCGTGACAGTTCCACCTGCGCCCGCAGGGCTTCGACCTCCTGTTCCAGCTGCCTGATTCGCCGGTCCCCCGGGGCATTCCGTCCCCCCACATGGTCCCGGACACCGGCCTAGCGCTGTGCGAGCCAGGCTTCGATACCTCCGGGGTAACTGACCGCGGTGATACCGCCACCGGCGAGGAGTTCGACGGCACGTGCCGAGCGCACACCGGATGCGCAGTAGACGACGAGAGGACGCCCGGACTCGCGTGCCTCACGGGCAAGTGCGGTGACCTCGTCGCCCGCAGCGGCCGTTCCCGTCCGCAGCACGGACAGGGGGACGTTCACCGCACCGGGGATGTGGACTGCCGTGTACTCGTCGGGTTCCCGGACATCCATGAGCACTGCACCGTCCAGGTCGGGCAGGCCTGCCACACCGGGCACACCGGGCTGGCCGGGCCGGTCCCTGCCGTCGGGTTCTGCACCCTCCGACGGCTCCGCCGCGAACTCCCCGGGGACAGGCGTCGGCGCGTCCTTCACGCGTTGTGCCACCGCAGGGTCCGCGGACACGGGAATGTACTCCCACCTGCCCGACAGCCCGTCGAAGTAGCCGATCTGCCCCGACAGTGGCGTCCCCACCCCCGTCAGGACCTTCACCGCCTCCAGTGCCATGGCTGTGCCGACGACCCCGACGACCGGGCCGAGGACGCCTGCAGTCGAGCAGGAAGGTACGGTGCCGGCCGGCGGCGGGGACGGGAAGACGTCCTCGTACACCGGGCCGGCGGTGCCGTCCGCCCCGGGGACGCCGAACACGGAGAGCTGGGCGTCGAAACCGAGGATCGACGCCCAGACGTGGGCGGTCCCGTGGACGGCGCAGGCGTGTGATGCTGCGTACCGTGCCGCGAAATTGTCCGTGCCGTCGACGACGACATCGGCGTCACGGAGCAGTTCCACGGCATTGCCGACGGTGAGCCTGTCCTCGACGACGTCGACCTGCACGCCGGGGTTGCGGGCGAGGATCTCCCGGCGCGCCGAACGGGCCTTGCGGTACCCGACCGCGGCGTCGGTGTGGATGACCTGGCGGTGAAGGTTGCTCAGTTCGACGGTGTCGTCGTCGATGACGGTGAGTGCGCCGACACCGGCGGCGGCGAGGTACAGCAGGGCCGGCGAGCCCAGTCCTCCCGCACCGATCACCGCGACCCGTGAGGCGGCGAGTTTCTCCTGGGCTTCCATACCGAACCCTGCGAGAGAGATCTGGCGTCGGAACCTGGGGACGTCCACCGGGGTTCCCGGGGTGCGGTCCTGCATCACAGTCCCACCCATCCGGTGGAGCCGTCGGTGTGTTCCTGTTCCTTCCAGATCGGCACCTGCGATTTCACCCTGGAGGTGAAGGACGCCAGAGCTTCGAAGGCGGGGCCGCGGTGGGCTGCCGCGACGACGACCAGGAAGGCCAGGTCCCCGATGTCCAGTGTCCCGGTACGGTGCTCCGCCCACAGCCGGATCTCGGGGAACTCGTCGACGGTCTCGGCCGCGATGCGTGCGAGCACCTCGGGCGCGGTCGGGTGGTGGGTGTAGTTGAGCCGTGTGACCCCAGAGCCGTTGTCGTGGTCGCGGACTGTTCCCTCGAAGGTGACGACGGCACCCATGGCCGGGGTGCCCGTCACTTCCCTGGCTGAGGCGATACGGTCCTCCAGCGGTGAACCGCAGACGGCGGTGTGGACGACGACACCGGTCTGTTCTGCGACATAGGCGGGGTCAGGGCCGGTTGTACTGCTGCGGTCACTCATGGTCGCCTTCTCCTTCCAGCTGGTCGATGAGGTGGCTGAGCACCGGGTCGAGCACGGCGACGCCGTCCGCCACACCGCCGGTGGAACCCGGCAGGGTCATGACGAAGGACCGGCCGACCACTCCGGCGACCCCGCCGGACAGCAGGGCGGTGGGGACGCCGGCGTCCTGCCCCCGACGCCAGACTGCGGCCGGGAGTCCGGGAAGCTCGTGGGTGAGGTGGGGCTTCACTGCGGCGACCGTGCGGTCGCCGGGGCTGATGCCCGTACCGCCGGTGGTGAGGATGACCGTGGGTGGGTCACCGGCGAAGAGGTCGCCGAGGAAGCCGGGGATGTCCCGGTCGGCGACGACGACCGGGTCCGGGGTCGTCAGGCCCCGGCCCCGCAGCCACTCGACCAGCACCGGACCGGTGCGGTCGGTGTATTCTCCGGCGGCTGCACGGGTGGAGGCGACGATGACGAGGGCGGTGGTCATGCACCCTCCCCGTGGGGGCCGCTGACCGGACCGCCGGTCGGACCGTCAGTCGGACCGTAAGCCGAACCGTCACCCCAACCGTCAGCCGGTGCATCACGGACATCCCACGACCCGGACTTTCCCCCGGACTTCGCCAGCACCCGGACATCGTCGATGACGCCGTGCCTGTCCACGGCCTTGATCATGTCGTAGACGGTGAGTGCGGCTGTGGTCACCGCGGTGAGCGCCTCCATCTCCACTCCGGTGACCCCGCGGGTCTTCACTGACGCCCGGATGCGGACCGCGTCGGCACCGTGGGTGGCGGCGTCCTCCCGCCGGAAGTCGACGGTGATCTTCCCCAGTGGCAGTGGGTGACACAGGGGGATGATCTCCGGGGTCTTCTTCGCACCCATGATCCCGGCGACGCGGGCGACGGGAAGGGCGTCACCTTTGGGCAGTCCTTCACTGTCGTCGGCGAAGACCATGTCGAGGACGTCCGGCCGGGTACGGACCCTGCCGGTGGCCACGGCGGTGCGGCTGGTCTCGTTCTTGCCGGTGACATCCACCATGTGGGCGGAACCGTCCTCACGGACGTGGGTGAGACCACCGGTCCCCCGGTCGTCAGGGGCCCCGGAGACGGTCCGGGAAACGGCCGTGCCGCCGGGCACTCCGGGATCTCCGGGATCTCCGGGCCTGCCGGGCTCTCCGGAAGTGACGTCACTGAGGGAAAGGTCTGCCGTCGGGTCTGCCATGTCAGTCGAGCCTACGCGGTCGCCACCGGCTCCGGAACACGTGGAGGCGGGTCGACCGGTCCACCCACCACCCACGCCGGTGAGCTGCACAGGGGCATGATCTGCGGGGTACCGGCCCCACGGAACTCCGGCGTCCCGCCTACACTGGACGACCATGGTTGAGATCCGTTACTTCGCCGCCGCCCGGGCCGCCCGGGGGGTCGCACGGGAGGAACTCGACGGGGCCGCTGTGCCGGCCACACTGGCGGAGCTGCTGGACATCCTCGGGGCAACGCACACCGGTGCGACTGCCGGCGGCATGACGCTCGGACAGATCTTCGACCGGTGCAGTTTCCTCGTCGACGGGCGGACGGTCACCCGTGACGCCGCGGCGTCCGTCGACCTGGGTAAAGTTGCCAGAGTCGATGTCCTTCCACCTTTCGCCGGAGGGTAGGTCCCCGTGTTCGCAGTGATCGTCGCCGGCGGCACCGGTGAACGCCTCCGGGCCTCCGCCCCCGCCCCGGTCCCCGTCAAGCCNTGGAAACGACGGGGCTGGAAGAAACGTGACGGGCGTCCTGTGCTCAATGTGGAGCTCATGCAGGCGATCGACGCCGCGCTCAAGGGCAGGCGGGTCCGGGTCGAGTGGGTCAAGGGGCACGCGGGGCATCCGTTGAATGAGGCTGCTGATCGCCGGGCGAACGCCGCGGCCACGGCGGTCCGGGGGGGGGGGGTTCCCCACGAGGGGCCCGGCCTGGGGGGGCACCCGCCGCCGGGGGCCCGGGCGGCGGGGGAGGGGACGGGCCCGGGGGGGGGCCCCCGTGGGGGGCCCCCGTCCGGGCCGGGGGGGGGGGCGCCCGGGGGGGGGGGGGCCGCGGCGGGGGCACAAGCTGCCGTGGACGCATCGTCGTCTCCGGACCCGTACCGCTGCCGGCGGACGTGACCCTGGTGCGTGAGGATCCGCCGTTGGCGGGGCCGGCGACGGGAATCGCGGCGGGTGTCGGCGCTCTGCCTCCGGACTTCACCGGCGACGTCATTGTCCTGCCCGCCGACCTGGCCCGCCCGGAGGCGGTGGTGGCGGGCCTGACCGGGCCCGGGGTGGTGTCGGCGGACGGGCACCTCCAGCCGCTGATCTTCCGGGCACCAGCCGGGCAGTTGAGGGCAGCCTGCTCCGGGAACCTCGTCGATGCCCCTGTCATGCGGATCATCAGGGCACTCGACCTCCCGGTCATCCGGATGTCTGCCGCGACCGTCGCGGATGTCGACACCTGGGAAGACGCCCTGGAGCACGGATTCACCCACCGCCGCACGCACGGGCACACGCCCGGAAAGGAAGGGTAGGTCGTGACGGAGTCACCGGACAGAATTCTGACCTGGTTCGACGCGCGGGACGCGGTGGTGTCCGCGGTCCTGTCACACGGCCGGCGCGGTACCGCCACGGTCGGGGTGGATGAGGCTGTCGGCAGGACCGTCGCGTCCCCCGTGCTCTCCCCCACTGACGTCCCCCACTACACGTCCTCGGCGATGGACGGGTACGCCGTCCGAGGTGCCGGACCGTGGAGGCTGCTCGCCGCACCGGTGGAGGGGCCCGCGGGGCGGAACATCCACCGCGCCGGCGGAACCCTGGGCCCCGGTGAGGCTCTCCCGGTGCTCACCGGTTCCCTGCTCCCCGACGGGGCGGAGGCGGTGGTCCGTCCCGAGGACGCCGAGGTCCCCTGCGACGGCAGGATCCTCCATGCCGCGCACCCGGAACCGGGCCGGGACATCCGGCCCGCCGGTCAGGAACGTTCCGCGGGGTCACTGCTCGTGGAACCGGGCACGAGGCTCACCGCCCGACATGTCGCGATGCTGTGCACCGCCGGTGTCGACACAGTGGAGGTCACACGTGGACCGCAGGTGGTCTGTGCCTTCACCGGTAACGAGGTGGTGCATTCAGGGGTCCCGGGGCCGGGTGAGGTGCGTGACGCCTTCTCCGTGTCTTTCCCCGCCCTGCTGCGGTCCTGGGGGTCGGGAGCGGTGACGACCGAGTCCGTCGCCGACGACCCGGTGGCGGTGGAGTACCTGCTGCGCCGTCCGTCGACCCTGGATGCCGACATTGTCGTGGTGACCGGGGGGTCCGGGCATTCCGGCCAGGATTTCGCACGACGTTTCATCACCCGGTCGGTCAGGGACGCGGGGGCGGACGGGCAGATCCTGTCCACCGAGGTCCGGTGCCGGCCGGGGCACCCGACGCTGCTCGCTCGACGGGGCTCCCAGCTGATCGTCGGCGCTCCCGGGAATCCTTTCGCCGCCCATGTGGCCCTGCACTCCTTCGTCGCACCCGCGGTCGCAGCATTCATCGCCGCTGGTACGGAGGGGTTTGAGGAGGGGACTGCGGACGGGACGGGAACAGCTGGTGCGGGGGTACCGGGCGCCGGCACGCCGGAGGGCCGGGACACCGTCACCCCGTCCACCCGGTTCGCCCCGGCCGCCCTGTCGACCGGGGTGTGCGCCGTGGAGCTTCCCCCACTGAACCGGGACCGGATCAGGCTGGTCCCCGCCCGGATCGGAGCCGACGGAGTCTGTTCACCTGTCGCCGGGGCGCACTCGCACATGCTCACCGGGTACGCGACCGGGGATGTCCTGCTCGTCGTCCCGGCGTCCGGGCTTGCAGCCGGTGCCGAGGTGCAGTTCCTCCGGTTGTGAGCACCGGGTGTCCCGGCTCAGTCCCGGTAGAGCCGTGCCCCCTGCGACGAGCCGTGGTTGAGCCACGAGTAGAGTCCGCCGATGATCAGTCCGCCGCCGATGAAGTTGCCCAGCAAGGCCATCCCCCAGTTGTCCAGCACATTCGACCAGGTCAACGACGGCAGGACGTCGGCGCCTGAGGCGAAGCCGTCCCCGAGGCAGAACAGGGAAAGAGTGAACAGGGAGAAGTTGGCGATGACGTGCTCCAGTCCCAGCACGACGAATGCGCCGATGACGAACTGGATGAAGAGGAACTTCCCGGCGTAGTCCTTCATTGTCAGGCCACCGAGGATGGCCACGTTCACCAGACAGTTCGCCAGGATCCCCTCTGAGAGGACGCCCCACGGTCCCTTGTGCAGTTTCCCGTCCGAGAGGGTCGCCAGCAGATGGTCCGCCCCCAGCCCGCCCATTTTCCCGGACTGTCCGAGGATCACGGCGACAAGTACGGCGCCGACCAGGTTGAGCACGACCGTCCACATGATGATGCTGACGGCACGCCCCCAGCTCAGGTGCCCGCGGACCGCGCCGAACACCATGAACATCATCGTCCCGGTCGCCAGTTCCGCCCCCACCTGGAGGATCATCGCCAGACCGATGAAGAAACACATCCCGAACACCACGGGGCCGAGTCCCGGTGCCACGTCGTTGACCGCGTCTCCGGCGACGACCGCGAAGGCGGTCCCGAGTGTGAGGTACGCTCCTGCGAGTACCGCCCGGACGCCGTAGCGCAGGGGGTCGTCAGCGAACAGTCCGGATTTCTTCCGGATCGCGGCGTCTGCCGCCGTGTTCATCGCACCGTCCGGGGAGGACGGCTTCTCGGTCTGTGCTGTACCGGTTGAAACGTCATGGTTCACGCCCAGTGACCGTACCCTCACCCCACCGGGGGATGTGAACAGGGGTCGGACGCCACAGCGTCGCCGGTCTCCTCCGCCGCCAGGTCCACGGCGGTGGCGATACCCGGTACCGGCCTGGTGTCCAGCCTGGCTACGGCTGTGCCGAGACGGACCTCGGGGTCGACCAACGGGACCCGGCACAGTCCGTCCCCCTGCCCGTCACCCTCGGGCACGACGGAGAACCACTGCCCCGTCGCGGCACATGACAGCAGTGACCCGACGGAGTCCGCGTCGACCACCGGCGTCACCGTCACCCCACTGTCCTGCACGGCCCGGTCGAACTCCTCACGGGCGAGCATCCGGGGCGACAGCAGAGCGACCGGCAGACGGGAGAGTTCACTGCCGGTGATGCGGGACGGCACCTGCCCGAACTCACGCTGAAACGCGTGTCCGGTGCCCACCACGGAGAATCGCACCGTGCCCAGGGCGGTGACGTGCAGGCCCCGCACCCCTCCGGGGGCTGTGTGGATGATTCCTGCATCCAGCTGGTGGGACCTGAGGTCCTCGATGATCTCCTCACTGCGGACCCCGGACCGGATGTCGAACCGGACACCCGGGTGTCTCCGGCCGAGTCTGGCGAGCACCTCGGCGGCCCACCCCGAGCCGGCCGGGACGACCCCCACCCGCAGAACTGTGACAAGCTGACCGCGGGCCGCTGCCAGATCCTCCTCCAGATGTCGCTGGTCCGCGGTGATCCGGCGGGCGTACCCGAGGACGAGTTCGCCCTCCGGGGTCAGACCCTGGAACGACGAGCGGCTCCGGTTCACCAGCGGAGTACCGACCTCTGCCTCGAGTTTCCGGACGGCCTCGGACAGTGTCGACGTCGTGACGTAGCAGGACGCCGCCGCCCGGCCGAAATGCCGTTCGCGGGCCAGCGCCTCGAAGTATGCGAGCTGGGTCAGGAGCATGGGCTACACGCTACATTCCGGCCGGGCACACCGGCCCACGCACACCGGCCCAGTCACAGCGGCTGGCGGCAGGGTCACAGTCCGAGAACGGTGACCACGTCACCGGGTCGCGGAGGCGGGCCCGCCGGCACGTGCAGGAGACAGTCCGCGGCCACCGACTGTGCCAGCAGGTGGGATCCGGCCCCTCCCACCGGCCGGACCCGCACCACGCCGTCGACGACCGTGCGGACCGCCCTGTGGTAGCAGTCCCGCTCCGGAAGCCCTGACACCGGGGCGTCCAGGACCGCGGTCGCGGCCTCCGGGGCCACCCCGCACACCGGGGCGACGAAGAGGCGGAAACTCACGGCGGTGGAGACCGGGTTGCCCGGCAGACACACCACCGGGGTGCCGTCGAAGGACGCCAGACCCTGCGGGCCTCCCGGCTGCTGGGCGACATGCCCGAACCAGGCGTCCGGCCCGTCGGAGAGCAGCTGCCGCACCACCTCGAACCGCCCGTGACTGATCCCCCCGCTGGTGACGACCAGGTCAGGCCCGTGACGGCGGACCGCCGCCCGCAGCAGGACGCCGAAGGCCACCGGATCATCGGTGGTGCGCACATGTCCGGCGACCGTGATCCGGTGGCGGGCACACAGGGCCTCGAGCATCGGACCGTTGGCGTCCCTGATCATCGCCACGCCGGATCCCGCACCCCCTCCGTCGCCGACCTCGTCACCACCGGTGCAGATGAGGACCCGGGCGGGCCTGCGCACCGGCAGACGGGTGATCCCCTGCGCCGCGCACACCCCGACGGTGCGGGCGTTGACGACATGACCGGCCCGCAGCAGCACCGACCCGGCGGCGATGTCCGATCCGCGGGGCCGGATGAACCTGCCCCCCACCGTCGGCGGTACCGTCACGGTCCCCACGCCGAACTCTCCGGGGACGCAGTCCTCCACCGGCACGACCGCGGCAGTGCCGGCGGGAAGTTTCGCACCGGTCATCACAGGCACCACGGCGTCCTCCACCCCGGCGGGGACGACCAGGCCCGGGTCCGCCCCCGCCGCAACGGTCGGCCCCACACCGAAAGTCCCCCCGCCCAGATGCGCCGTCCCGAGGGCGTAGCCGTCCATCTGGGAGTTGTCGAACCGGGGCGAGTCCTCCGTGGCGGGGACGTCCGCGGCGAGCGGCAGTCCGACGGCTGACGCGACAGGCATGTCCACCACCGGCGTCAACCTCGCGGGGTCGAGCAGTGCGCGGACGGCGTCCACATGTTCACGCGTGGTTCTGGTGCGGCCTTTCTCCATGGTCTCAGCGTCTCCGTCCCAGCAGGGTGGTCGTGGCGATCCCGCCGACAACCAGCACATAGATGCCGAGAAGCAGGATGCAGGCGCCCAGGGCCTGGTCCATGTCGTTGGAACTCAGACCGAGTTCGATGAGAAGGGGGATCGTCCTGGTCTCCCCTGCGACGTTACCCGCGAAGGTGAGGGTTGCGCCGTACTCGGACAGGGCCCTGGCGAACCCCAGGACGGTGCCTGCCGCGATCCCCGGGCCCGCCAGCGGTACCGTGATCCGGCCGAGGACCTGCCAACGCGAGGCGCCGTCGACACGTGCGGCCTCCTGGACGACAGCGGGAACAGCCCGCAACGAGGTGACCGTGGTGGAGACGAAGAAGGGGAGGGAGACGAAAACCTGCACGACGATGACTGCGAGCGGGGTGAAGGCGACCCGGACGCCGGCGACCGTGTCCAGCCATTCTCCGATCAGTCCGTGCCGTCCCCACAGGAACACCAGCGACAGCCCCGACACCACCGGGGACAGGACCAGTGGCGCGTAGACGACCAGGGTCACCGCGTCGCCGAGTGGGGGACGCCGGCGGATCAGCTCGACCAGCCAGAGGCTCAACGGAAGTCCGAGGACGATACACAGGACGGTCGACACTGCCGCGGTCGTCAGCGACAGTCCGAAAGCCTCCACTGCCCCGGCACCGGTGACCAGTTCCACCGCGCGGGCCCACGGAATGTTCAGCAGGAGTGCGACCAGCGGCCCGAGCAGGAACAGCACCGCGACGAACGCCACGACGACGAGGGCCGCAGGCACCGCTGTCGCAGCCCGGGGCCCGTCACCGGAACGGTTGTCCTTCATCGCCGTGACACAGTCCCGTCGCTACGCGGCACCGAAACCGTAGCCGGCGAGGATACTGCGGGCGCGGTCGGTCGTCAACCAGTCGAGGAACTCCTGTGCGGTCCGGTTCTGCGAGCCCCCGGTGGTCAGGGCCGCCGGGTAGCGGTTGTCCTCGATTCCGGGGATGTCGAAGGTCTCGACCTTCCCCTGGTCCGGGCGGAGGTTCTTCTGCAGTGCCTGGGCGTCGGTGGAGTAGATGAACCCGGCGTCGACGTCCCCTGCCGAGACTTTCGTGGACACGTCGGAGACATTGGCCTCTTCCGTGGGGGACTCCAGGGTCACCCCGGCGGAGTCGAGGTAGCGGTGCGCCAGCGTGCCGCAGGGCACCCCGTCGGCGCACAGGGCGATGCGCAGCTCACGGTCCGTCTTCAGGTCGTCGAGCGAGGTGAGTGAACCGGGGTTCCCGGGGGCGGTGGCCAGCACCAGCCGGTTGGTGGCGACGACGACCGGGTCGGCGTCCCGGAACTCGTCGAGCTTCCGGGCCTCCGCCATGTTTTCCTCGTCGGCACTGATGAACAGGTCGGCTTCCGCGCCCTGCCCGATCTGCTGCACCAGCTTGGACGATCCGGCGTAGTTCCAGGTGATCCGGGCTCCGGGGTGCCCGTCGGCGACGAAGGCGGCGGCGAGTTCGTCGCCGACGTTCTTCAATGACGCAGCGGCGAAGACGGTGACGGCGGCGTCCTCCTGACCGTCCTGACCGTCCTGTGCCGCGGACGCCGGGCTCGTGCCGCTGCTGTCACGCTGCGAGTTCGTGCAGCCTGACAGCAGCAGGACGACAGCGGCGCACAGTGCGACGACGACGGCGGCGGTTCGTGGCAGACGGACGGATCTGAACGCGACGGATCTGAACATGGGAGGCCCTCCGGATGTCATCTCGGGAAACTGACTGGAAAATTCGCTCCCGTTGTCGCTTTCGCGGCCGGGGGTTACAGTGGCCTACTGTATCCGCAGGGCGGGACGAGTTCCCGTCGGACCCACCGGTCAGACCCCCTGACCAGCGAACGGAGACGCCTGACGACCGTTCGGCGCAACCGGAGACCACGGCCGTGCACCACCGGTGCCCGCCAGAGAAGGGAGAGTGACTTCCCCGTGACCACAGTTCTCCCGACCCCTGTCCCGCCGGCGACCGGCGCCCCGGCCCGGCAGCTGTCCGACCGGTGGGGACGGGTCGCCGACGATCTCCGGATCTCCCTGATCGACAAGTGCAACCTGCGCTGCACCTACTGCATGCCCGCAGAAGGCATGACCTGGCTGAAGAAGGACGCCCTGCTCACCGCCGACGAGGCCGTGAGGATCGCCGACATCGGCGTCCGGGTGTTCGGCGTCCGCGACGTCCGCTTCACCGGCGGAGAACCGCTGGTCCGCCGCGACCTGGCCGACATCATCGCCGGTTTCCGCTCACTGCACCCCGATGTTCCGGTGTCCCTCACCACCAACGGCATCAACCTCGACAAGCGCGTCGACGAACTCGTCGCCGCCGGACTGACCCGGGTCAACGTCTCCCTCGACACGGTCGACAGGGAGGTCTTCGCCCGGGTGACCCGGCGCGACCGTCTCCCCCAGGTCATCCGGGGTCTGGCGGCGGCCAAGGCTGCGGGCCTCGACCCGGTGAAGGTCAATGCCGTGCTCATGCGGGGGGTCAACGACACCGGCGCCGCCGACCTGCTCGCCTGGTGTCTCGAGCGCGGCTACCAGCTGAGGTTCATCGAACAGATGCCCCTGGACGCGGACCACAACTGGGCCCGCCGCAACCTCATCTCCGGTGCCGAGGTGCGTGGAAGGCTGTCGGAGCGGTTCGACCTGACCCCCGATCCTGCACCCCGGGGATCGGCACCCGCCCAGCTGTGGGAGGTTCGGGAGAAGACCACCGCCGGGCAGGACGCCCCGGTCCTCGGCAAGGTCGGCGTCATCGCCTCGGTAACAGAGTCCTTCTGTGCGTCATGTTCACGTACCCGTGTCACCGCCGACGGCCGGGTTCGCAGCTGCCTGTTCTCCAGACAGGAGACCGACCTGCTGTCGGTCATGCGCTCCGGTGCCTCTGACCGGGAGATCGCCGACGTGTGGGCGGGCGCCATGCGGCTGAAGCCACGGGCCTACGGATCCGACGGGGTGACGCTGGACGATCCCGGATACGTGCAACCGGAGCGGACGATGAGCGCCATCGGCGGATAGCCGGCGGCGCCCTGCCGGCGCTGCGGTCTGCCGGCGGCGCCCTGCCGGTGCTGCGGTCTGCGTGCCCGTGGGCCTGCTCCGACTGCGGAGAGGAGTGTGTCCCACCGGTTGCACGCCCCCGGGCACCGACGTAAGACTGGGGTGCATGACCACACCGTCTGCCCCACTGCCCCCCGAACTGCGTGGAATCGTCTCGGACTACATCGACGCGACGACAGCTGCGGCGGACTCGACCACGGACGCCGCGCTCGTGCTCGACGACGACGCCCATCTGATCACCGCACACCTGTCCGGTGACTGGGACGACGAGGACCGTGCCCACCGGGGCCGGGCCCACCAGACGATCATGACCCTCCTCGACACGGCCACGGACCGGGATCTTGCCGCGGTACGGGACGAACTCACCGCCGCCGCGGAACTGCTGCTCACCCGGTGAGACCGGTCAGACATTCTCCGCGGCGAATCGGGTCCCGGGCCGGTGGTACACCGCCCAGGTGACGCCCGCCATCACCAGGTAGGCCGCGGCGAACACCCAGAACGCGGTGCTGAAACTGCCCGTCGCGTTCTTGGACAGGTTCAGCACCTGCGGGATGACGAAGCCCCCGAAACCACCGACCGCACCGATGTACCCCAGGGCCGCCGCACTCTTGCGTTCATGGCCGACCGGATCGTCGGCGGGTACGGACAGCTCGAAGACTGTGGGGATCATCCGGTAGACGGACCCGTTGGCCAGTCCGGTGAGGGTGAACAGAACCAGGAAGAGCACCAGATACACGGCGAAGCTGATGCTGTCGAGGGTGAGCACCATCACCGTGGTGACCAGGGCCATGCAGAGGAAGACGACGATGCTGACCTTCGCCCCGCCCACCCGGTCGGCGAGCCTTCCCCCGTAGGGCCGGGACAGGGATCCGACCAGCGGCCCGAGGAAGGCCAGGGTCAGACTGGCTCCGAGGACCGTGAAGGAGGAGAAGTCGGGGAACTGGTTCTTGATCAGTGTGGGGAACACCGAACCGAAGCCCATGAAGGATCCGAAGGCACCGACGTAGAGGAAGGAGATGATCCACAGGTGCTTCTCCTTCAGCGCCGAGAGGGACCCGCGGATGTCGTTCCTGGCGTCGGCGATGTTGTGCATGTACCGGTGGGCACCCCAGGCCGCCACGAGGATCAGTGGAATCCAGATCAGCCCGGCCATCGGAAGGTTGGGGTCGAAGGTCCCGAACGCGAAGACCGAGACAGCGACCGGGATGACGAGCTGCGCGACGGCGACACCGAGATTGCCTCCGGCGGCGTTGATGCCGAGAGCCTGCCCCTTCTCCGACTTCGGGTAGAAGAAGGTGATGTTCGACATGGAGCTGGCGAAGTTACCTCCCCCGAGTCCCGCCGTGGCGGCGATGACGAAAAGCAGCCACACCGGAGGGTTGCCCGCCGCCAACGCCAGTGTCGTGGACACCGTGGGAATGAGCAGGAGCAGGGCGGAGATGACTGTCCAGTTCCTCCCGCCGAACACCGGGACGGTGAAACTGTAGGGGATCCTGGCGGCCGCGCCGATGAGCGGCGGCAGGGACACCAGCCAGAACTGCTGGGACGATGTCAGGTCGATGCCTGCCCGGGGAAGGAAGATGACGGTGACCGACCACATCTGCCACACCGCGAAACCGAGGAACTCACAGAACACGGACCAGATGAGGTTCTGTCTGGCGGTTGGACGCCCCGGCCCGTTCCAGAAGTCGGGGTCCTCGGGACGCCAGTCGGTGATCCACCGTCCCCCGGAGACCTCGAGGTCCGGTCGGGACGTGCCTCCGGCACCGGGCCGGATAGTGGCACGGGCAGTGGCACGGGCACTGGCACGGGTGCTGTTGGCGGTACTGGGCGGGACTCGGGATGACACAGCCACGGGAGACTCCTGTCTGAGAGGGAGATGATGACGGTTTCTGATGACGATTTCCAGGTATAGGCAGTCACCGACACCGCAGGAAACTCGGAAACAGGAACTTCACCGCAGGTAGGACAGTGTTTCCTGGGTTTGACACCCGGGTGCGGCACAGATGTCGACCTCCGCACACCGGCGCCGGTCTCCGGGTGCGGCGCCTCTCGCCGGACACCGTGGGGCAGTGAGATCCTTTTCCCGTCCCGGTAACCCGGACCAGACCGCACCGCAACACCGGCGACTTAGCGTCCGGGTACATGAGCGCAACCAGAACAGTGGACACCGTCTGCGGATACTGCGGGGTCGGCTGCGGACTGACCCTCGACATCGACGCGCACGGCGTCCTCACCTCACGGGGCACACCGGACCATCCCGCCAACCACGGCAGGTTGTGCACCAAGGGAACCACCACCGCGGATCTGTTGCGCGCCGGCGGCAGGCAGACCACGGCCCTCCTGCACGGTCGACCGGTCAGCACCGACGAGGCCGTCTCGGAGATCGCCGCCCGTTTCACCGACATCAGACGCGCCCACGGTGACGACGCCGTGGCCCTCTACGTGTCCGGACAGATGTCCACCGAGGCCCAGTACCTCGCCAACAAGCTGGCCAAAGGTCACTTCCGCACCAACCTCATCGAGTCCAACTCGCGGCTGTGCATGGCCAGCGCCGCCACCGGATACAAACAGTCACTCGGTGCCGACGGGCCTCCCGGCTCCTACGACGACATCGACCACGCCGACGTGTTCCTCGTCGCAGGCGCGAACATGGCGGACTGTCACCCCGTCCTTTTCCTGAGACTCATGGACAGGGTCAGACAGGGGGCGAAACTCATCGTCGTGGACCCCCGCCGTACCGCCACGGCAAAGAAGGCCGACCTCCACCTGGCCGTGCGCCCCGGCACGGACATGGCCCTGCTCAACGGCCTGCTCAGACTGGTCGTGGACGCCGGGGACACCGACCGGGCCTTCATCGACGAGTTCACCGACGGGTGGGAGGACATGGCCGGGATCCTGGCCGACTATCCGGCGGACACCGTCTCGGAGATCACCGGGGTGCCCGTCGAGGATCTGCGGACCGCGGCGTCCTGGATCGGCGGGACCCGGAAGTTCGTGAGCCTGTGGACCATGGGGCTCAACCAGTCCGTCCACGGCACCTGGCACACCACCGCCCTGTGCAACCTCCATCTGGCGACCGGGGCAATCTGCCGTACCGGTGCCGGGCCCTTCTCCCTGACCGGGCAACCCAACGCCATGGGTGGTCGGGAGATGGGGTACATGGGCCCCGGTCTGCCGGGCCAGCGGACAGTACTCGATCCCGGGGACCGTGCCGAGGTGGAGAGGATCTGGCAGCTGCCGCCGGGCACCCTGCACACCAGGCTGGGGGGCGGGACCGTCGACCTGTTCCGTACCCTGGACAGTGGAGACGTCAGGGCGGTGTGGGTGATCTGCACCAACCCTGCCGCGTCGGTGGCCAACCGCGACCGCGTCACCGCCGCCCTCGACGCCGCCGACTACGTTGTCGTCCAGGACGCCTACGCCGGAACGGAGACGGCCGCACACGCCGATGCGGTCCTGCCCGCGGCGATGTGGTCGGAGACCCCCGGGGTGATGGTCAACTCCGAACGGGGCCTGACCCTGACCCGGCCGGTGGCCGACCCCCCTGGGGAGGCTCTCGCGGACTGGGAGCTGATCTGCCGTGTCGCACGTGAGATGGGGTTCCCCGGTTTCGACTTCTCCTGCGCCGCGGAGGTGTTCGACGAGATCAGGAAGTTCCACAATCCCCGTACCGGGTGGGATCTGCGGGGCGTGGACCACCGCCGCCTGTCCGACGGGCCGGTGCAGTGGCCCGCCGCACCGGGGTGCGGTCCCCGTAATCCGGTGCGTTACCTCAACAACGGTGTCAGCCAGCGCCTCCACGTCACCCCCGACGGCAGGGTCCCCCGGCTGGCCTTCCCCACCCCGGACCGGCGGGCG
This sequence comes from Corynebacterium neomassiliense, assembly GCF_900626215.1. Classification (NCBI taxonomy): domain Bacteria; kingdom Bacillati; phylum Actinomycetota; class Actinomycetes; order Mycobacteriales; family Corynebacteriaceae; genus Corynebacterium; species Corynebacterium neomassiliense. The sequence continues at coordinate 1,348,021 of NZ_LR131106.1, forward strand.
CGGTTCATCCCCCGTCCCTTCCTTCCCCTGCACGAGGAGCCGGACGCCGACTTCCCCTTCATACTGACCACCGGGCGGCTCCCTCACCAGTGGCACACGATGACCAAGACCGGGAGGGTGTCGAAGCTCATGAAGCTCAACCCCTCCAGTTTTGTGCAGGTCAGCAATGTCGACGCCGGATCGGCAGGTATCTGCGACGGGGATCTGGTGGAGGTCACCTCTCGCAGGGGGAAGGTGTCCGCCCGGGCGCTGGTCTCCGACGACACCGCCCCGGGGACCCTCTTCATCCCGATGCACTACCGGGACACCCCGGTCAACACGGTGACCAGTGACGCCGTGGACCCGGAGTCCCTCCAGCCGGCGTTCAAGGCCTGCGCCGTGTCGGTGAAGGTCATCGAGACTGCCCCGGCACCGGGCGGGGGCAGGCAGGACGCCACGGAACCCGGTGCCAGGTCCGGGCAGGACGGCGATGCGGATGACGGAGCTGTGACGGTGGTGTGGGCCTCCCAGACCGGAACCGTCGAGGACCATGTCCCCGCGGTGGTCTCCGCACTGTCCGCGGCGGGGATCCCGGCGCGGGCACGCTGCGCGGAGTCGGTCGGTGTCCGTGACCTCGCCGGAACTGTCCTGTTCATCGTCTCCTCCACCGGTGACGGCGAGGCCCCCGACAATGCCACCGCCCTGTGGGACCTGCTCACCTCCGCTGACCATGACCTGTCGTCCACCCGGTACTCCGTCCTCGGTTTCGGTGACTCCTCCTACGCCGATTTCTGCGGCTTCGCCCGACGCCTCGACACGCGGCTCGCCGAGCTCGGCGCAGAGGCGACAGTGCCGAGGGCGTCCTGCGAACCGGATTTCGAGACCACAGCGTCAGAGTGGGTGGCCCGGGTCATCGGGGCGCTGGGCGGGGACGCCGGGGCGGTGACCTCCACCGGTCCCCGGGCCACCGGTGCGGCCACGACCACCGGTGCGGCCACGACCGCCGGGACAGGACAGTGGTCCAGGAGGAACCCGCTGACCACCAGGTTGAGCGCGTCAACGAGACTGACCGCAGGGACACTGGAGGAGACCGGGCGGGAGGTCCGCAGGTACACCTTCGACCTGCCACCTGGAACACTCACCTACAGTGTCGGGGACGCCCTCGGGATCTGGCCGCGCAACGACCCTTCCGTCGTCGCGGAGTTCCTCGCCCGTACCGGCATGACCCCGACCCCGGACCTGGTGGAGTCACTCACCGGCGAACTGGACATCACCTCGGTGTCACCACAGGCACTGAGGTTGATCGACAGACACTGTCCCGCTGCCGGGCTGGGGGCTCTGGCCGGTGACGCGCAGGCACTCCGGACGTTCTCCCACGGACGTCAGCTCTGCGACGTCCTGGCGTCCTTCCCCGTCACGGCCGGTGACGCAGAGTGGCTGGAAGCGCTGCCGGCCCTGCGCCCCCGGCTCTACTCCATCTCCTCGTCACCGTTGACGGACCCGGGCAAGGTGGAGGTCACCGTGTCGACCGTCGGGTTCACCTCCACCGGCGGCTACCGCCGCGGCGTGTGCTCCGGGTGGCTTGCCGGACTCTCACCCGGTGACCCGGTCCGTCTGTTCATTTCGCCGAACCGCAGGTTCTGTCCACCGGAGCGTCCCGACGCGCCGATGATCATGATCGGTCCAGGTACCGGTGTCGCCCCGTTCCGCGGCTTCCTCCACGAACGCCGCGGCTCGGGTGCCACCGGGAAGAACTGGCTGTTCTACGGGGAACGCCACGAGGCCACGGACTTCCTCTACCGGGACGAGTTCACCACGATGAACCGTGACGGTACGCTGACCAGGTTGTCGACCGCGTTCTCCCGGGACCAGGCGGAGAAGGTCTACGTCCAGGACAGGATGCGGGACCAGGGCCGTGACCTGTGGGAGTGGATCGACCGCGGCGCCCACGTCTACGTCTGCGGGGACGCCGCGCGGATGGCACGGGACGTCGACAGGACCCTGCGCCGCATCATCGCTGAACAGGGCGGGATGGGCGAGGGTGAGGCCGGGGAGTTCGTCGCCCGCATGTCCGCCGAGCACCGCTACGTCCGTGACGTCTACTGACGGTCACGCGTGCCTGCGGCGACGTGTACCCCCCAGCAAGGTGCACCCAGCAAGGTGCACCCAGCAGGGTGCCCGGAGAGGTGCACCGGACCGGGCCCGACATTTCCGTCCCGGGCACCGTGTTTCGGGGCTGTGTCGGAGTTCCCGCACCCCTCCCCCCGCCGTGAACCGACCGTAAAACACTGCTCTCATCTGTGCCGTTCCTGATCTGAGAAGCCTAGCGTCCCAGACATGACCACAGCTGAGACGACTTCCCCGGTGAACCCGCACACAAACCCCCGGACCGTCATCGTCGGATTCGGGATGGTGGGTCACCGCACCGCCACCGAACTGCTCGACCGGGATCCCACGGCGCACGTCACCGTGATCTCCGGGGAACGGTGCCACGCCTACGACCGGGTGGCGCTGTCCAGCTACGTCGGCAGCTGGGACCGGGAGCTCCTCGAGCTTCCGCCGCTGCCTGACCTGCCGGGACAGGTCGAGGTCCTGCACACCCGCGCCACCGGAATCGACCGCACCTCGCAGACCGTGACCTGTGAAGACTCCCGCACCGTGGAGTACGACAACCTGGTGCTCGCCACCGGTTCCTACGCCTGGGTCCCCCCGGTGCCCGGTCATGAACTCCCCGGGTGCACCGTCTACCGGACCATCGACGACATCGACGACATCCGCCGCATGGTGGAGGACGCCCGGGCCCGGGGACTCTCCCCCCGCGGCGCGGTGATCGGCGGCGGACTGCTCGGACTCGAGGCAGCCAACGCCCTGCGGCTGCTCGGGGCAGAAGCCCACATCATCGAACGTTCGCCCCGGCTCATGCCGTTGCAGGTCGACCCGGACGGCGGCGTCCTGCTGGCGGAGAAGGTCCGGGACCTGGGCGTCCGGGTCCACGTCAACACCGCCACCGACCTCATCTCCGATGAGGGGGGACGCCTCGCCCTGACCCTGTCACCCTCCGCCTCCGCGCAGGATTTCCCCGACGCCGCCCCACCTGTCACCCCGCTCACTGTCGACGTGGTGGTCTTCTCCACCGGAGTCCGCCCCATCGACACCCTCGCCGACGCCGCCGTACCTGAACCCCTGCCCCGGGGACCCCGAGGCGGTTTCCTCGTCGACAGGATGTGCCGCACACCCGACCCTCACATCAGCGCCGTGGGAGAGTGCGCCGCCGTCGACGGCATGTGTTACGGACTTGTCGCCCCCGGCTACTCGACCGCGGAAATCGTCGCAGACCGGCTCACCGGCAGACAACCCGAACCGTTCCGCGACCCCGACATGTCCACCAAACTCAAACTCCTCGGCGTCGACGTCGCGAGCTTCGGCGACGCCCACGCCACCACCGAAGGTGCCCGCCCCCTCACCGTCAATGACCCTGTGGGCGGCATCTACGGCAAGCTTGTCATGGACAGTACAGGGTCGGTGCTGCTCGGTGGCGTCCTGGTCGGTGACTGCTCCTCCTACGCCATGCTGCGTCCCATGGTCGGCTCCCCCCTGTCCGACCCGCTGACCTTCATCACCCCGGCCGGCGACGGGGCCCCCGCCGGAGTGGGGGTGGCGGCTCTCCCGGACGACGCACAGATCTGCTCCTGCAACAACGTCACCAAGCGCGACATCCGCAGTGCGGTCAGCGACGGTGCCTGCTCCGTCGCCGACCTGAAGACCTGCACCCGGGCCGGCACCAGCTGCGGATCCTGCGTAGGACTGCTGTCACAGCTGCTGGACGCCGAAGGCGTGGAACAGTCCAAGGCCCTGTGCGAACACTTCCCCCAGTCGCGGGCCGAACTGTTCGAATGCGCGGCCGCCACCCGGATCAGGGACTTCCCCCGCTTCATCCGGCGTTTCGGTACAGGCCACGGTTGTGAGATCTGCAAGCCGACAATGGCCTCCATCTTCGCCATCCTCGACTCCTCACACCATGTCCTCGACGACGGCCACGCGGCTCTGCAGGACACCAACGACCGCTTCCTCGCCAACATCCAGCGCAACGGTTCCTACTCGGTCGTGCCCCGGATGCCGGGAGGGCAGGTCACCCCGGAGCAGCTCATCGTCATCGGTGAGATCGCCCGCGACTTCGACCTGTACCTCAAGGTCACCGGGGCCCAGCGCCTCGACCTGTTCGGCGCCCGGGTCGAACAGCTGCCCGCGATCTGGCGACGGCTGGTGGACGCCGGCATGGAGTCCGGACAGGCGTACGGCAAATCCCTGCGCGCTGTGAAGAGCTGCGTCGGCACGGACTGGTGCCGCTACGGTCAGCAGGACTCGGTGAGGATGGCCGTCGACCTGGAACTGCGGTACCGGGGCCTGCGCAGTCCACACAAACTGAAGATGGGTGTGTCCGGGTGTGCGCGGGAGTGCGCCGAGGCGAGGGCCAAGGACGTGGGCGTCATCGCCACCGAGCACGGGTGGAACCTCTACGTCGGCGGGAACGGTGGAGCCACCCCACGGCACGCCGAACTCCTGGCCGCCGACCTCGACGAAATCACCCTGGTGCGGTACATCGACCGGTTTCTCGGGTTCTACGTCCGCACCGCCGACAGGCTGCAGCGCACCGCCGCCTGGATCGAGGCGACCGAGGGCGGACTCGACCACATCCGTGACGTGGTCTGCGAGGATTCCCTCGGCATCGCAGCAGACCTCGAGGCGTTCATGGCCAGGCATGTGGCGGACTACACCGACGAATGGAGGGCAGTCCTGGACGACCCGGAGAAGCTGCGTCGATTCGTCTCCTTCGTCAACGCACCGGAGTCCCCTGACCCCACTGTCAGATTCGGTGAGCAGGACGGCCGCAAGGTCCCGCTGCCGCTTCCCGGCCTGCCGCCGCTGGCCCGGAAGTCCGCCTAAGCGCCCCGACGACGCGCCTGCCCGTGACCCCGGATCCACCCCTCCCGCCTCGACCCCACCTATCCTCTTCGTCGGCAGCGTCAGATGTGTATAAGAGCCACCCCCCCCCCGCACCAGCCCGGTACGCGACCACAGACCACGACCACAGGCAACGACCACAGGCAACGACCACAGAGAAGAGCCTCCCCATGACCACTGCACCTGCCACCGACCGTAGCGTCACCGTGTGCCTCCTCGACGACCTGGAGGACAATCTCGGTGCGGCTGTCCTGCTCGACGACGGGACACAGGTCGCACTGTTCCGGATACCTGCCCCGGGACGCCGACGTGCCGGCAGAACCACCGGTGACGACAGTTCCCCCGGCAGCAGCGACCTCCCCACCGTCTACGCGGTGTCCAACATCGACCCGTACACGGGTGCGGCGGTGATCAGCCGGGGTATCGTCGGCGAGCACCACGGGGAGTGCACCGTGGCGTCCCCCCTGCTCAAGCAACGCTTCGTGCTCAGCGACGGACGTTCCCTCGAGGATCCCGACCATCACCTGGAGACATTCACGGTGACTGTCACCGACGGCACCGACAGCCCTCGACGGGTGGTCCTGGTCCGCTGACACCGGCGAGCCCCCGACGGAAATCTCACACCGCCGTCGCCACGGTTGTGCGGAGTCTGTCGCCGTTCCGTAGCGCAGGTGACCGGGCAGTGTAATCCGGGGTCCCTACCGTCGTAGTCGACGACCCACAGCGACTACCCCTCACTGCAGACCGCACTGCGGTTCAACGACCCCGGAGGAACACCGTGACTTTCCTGATGACCGGACTCGACGTCCGGGACAGACTTGTCGTCCTGGTCGGCGGTGGTGACGTCACCGCCCGACGTGCCGAACGTCTCCTCGGCGAGGGGGCGGTCCTGCGCATCATCGCCCCGGAGATCACCACCCGCACGGCAGCACTCGTCCGGGCCGGGTCCCCCGGGTCCCCTGGGTCCCCCGGAGACCACGGGGCATGCCGCACACTCCGGGGACGCCCTCCCCTTTCACCCGGACGATCCGGGTGCACCGTCACATGGATTCCCCGCGGCTTCCGGGAGTCCGACCTCGCCGGGGCGTGGCTGGTCCACACCGCAACCGGTGATCCGCAGGTCGACGAGATGGTGGACCGGGCCTGCCGCGAGCGCCGGATATGGTGCGTGGACGCCGCGAGCGCCCCACGTGGATCTGCCCGAATCGCTGCGACGGTCAGCCGGGCCGGGGTGAGCATCGGAACCCTGTCCTCCGGGGAACCCGATCCCCGACGTACAGCCGGCGTCAGTCACCGCATCCGGGACCTGCTGGACAAGGGTCTGCTGCCGACGGCACCGGTGCGTCGGTCGGGCTCCGCCGGGGACCGCTCCGGCAGCACCGAGGTGACACAGGTCGGTCAGGCCGCTAGCGTCCAGGCTGTGAACCCTCACCTCCGTCACCCCGCCGCAGTACCTCCGGCAGTGCCCGGGCCCGGAGGCCCCGCACAACCCCGGGAATCCGCCGAACCCGGGGTGCCCGGGGTGCCCACAACTCCTGCGCTGCACGCACGCCCGGGTCGGATGCCTGAGGTCCCGGACCTGCTCCGCGTGCCGGATACCCGGGGGGTGGCGGTGTGACCGGCGCCCGCCAGCTCTCCCATGCCCTTGACGGTTGCCGGATCCTGTTGCCGGTCGACCGACGTTCCGGGGAGTTCGCCTCCGCCCTTGAACGGCACGGTGCCGAGACCACGGTGGCACCGTCACTGACCATCACCCCCCATTTCGATGACGCCGAGCTTCTCGACGAGACCCACCGACTTATCGCGGATCCGCCCGACAAGGTCGTTGTGACCACCGGTGTCGGCTTTCGTGGCTGGATGGACGCCGCCGAGCAGGACGGCACACAGGACCAGCTGATCGAGGCCCTGGGCCGCGCGCAGATTCTGGTCAGAGGTCCGAAGGCCCGCGGGGCTGTACAGCAGGTCGGGCTGGACATCGACTGGGTCGCCGAATCCGAGACCTCCGCGGAGATCATCGAGTTCCTGCTGGCCGAGGGCGTCCGGGGGATGCGGGTGGTCATCCAGCACCACGGGGAGGGCGATCCTGCGATGGAGAGAACCCTCGAGGACGCCGGGGCCCGGGTGCGCGGTCTGGTCGTCTACCGCTGGGGGCCGCCGCCGGACCCCGAACTGGTCGCGAGGACCACCGGCATGGTCGCCTCAGGTTCGGTTGACGCGGTCCTGTTCACCTCGGCACCGGGGGCACGGGCCTGGCTCCGGACGGCGGAGAAGATCGGAACTCTTCCCGCGGTCCGTCAGATGGCCGGTGAGCGAACCATGTTCGGTGCGGTGGGTCCGATCACGGCGTCCCCGCTCCGGGCCCGGGGCATGGAGGTTGTCGTCCCCGAGAGATTCCGGCTCGGCGCTCTCGTGCGGGAGACGGTGCAGCAGCTCGCCGGACCTGAGACCGCCACCCCCACTGCCTACGGACCGTTGCATGTGCGTACCGGTGGAGCGCTTCTTGACGGTGCCTTCCACGCCCTGGGAAGGTCCGGTTCCGATGTCCTGAGGATTCTCGCGGCCCGTCCCGGCCGGGTGATGTCACGGTCGGAGATCGCCGAGGAGCTGTCGTCGGGCATCCACGGTGGACGTCCCGAGGGATGGGGCGACGGTCCGACGACTGAGCGGGCGGTGGAGGTCACGGTCGCCAGGGTCCGCAGTGCAGTCGGCGAGCCGGACCTGATCCAGACCGTGTACAAGCGTGGCTACCGTCTGGCCATGGACAGGGACGATCTCGCCGCCGTCCGTCCGCGCGGGGCGTGACCTGTTACTCCCCCGCACGCCCTCGGCTACAGAGAACACCGCCGTCAGCCCCTTGTGAGGGCCGGCGGCGGTGTCATTCAGCGCGTCGCGGACTTCCCCTCCCCGCTCCCCCTGGTGACCGGGGAAGCTGACCGGGGAAACTGGTCGGGAAGCCGGTGCTAGCGGTTGTAGACCTGCTGGGCGAAGATCTTGCCCATCGCCTCGGAACCGGTGAAGGTCGGGTGGTTCGGCATGGTGCTCACCTGCGTGTCGACGACGCCGACGGTGTAGCGTTCCGCCGGAACAGGGTTACACGGACCGTGACCGATGGTGGCCTGGTACATGTCGACGAAGCCCAGTCCGTTGACGTCGGCGGCGTGCTTGATGTTGTCACGCAGGGACTCCTGGATGTGCTTCGCACCCGGGACCGTGACCTTGGCGGTGATCTCGGGGAAGTCGGGGACGGTGACGCCGGGCAGGTAGCGCTCGATCACGGCGGGGGACACGTTCGCGAAGCAGATGTCGTCGCCGTTGGCGAGTTCCGGGTAGGACAGCAGCGTGACCTTGGCACCGGGCGCGACCGTCTCGACACGCTGCTTGACGTAGGCCATCATCGCGTCGAAGACCGGGGTGGTGGGCTGGGAACCGAAGACCAGTCCGGCGGTGTCGATCCACTGGAAGGTGTCCATCCCGCCGTACATGAGCGCGACGTCCTTGGTGCCGGGGCCGATGTCACCGTAGAAGATGGCGGACTCCAGGTAGGCGACCAGCTGGACCAGCGGCGCCCCGCCCATGCCGTTGCAGGACCAGTCGCCGAGGCTGACATTGGCCTGACGTGCCGCGACCTTGGGCCAGTTGTCCATGTCGGTGGAGCAGTTGAAGGTCCAGGGCAGCTGGCCCGGCTCTTCGCCCCGGGACCCGTTCTTTCCGGCGATCGCGGTGAAGGAGTCACCGAAGGTGACGAGCTGCTTGGGGCCGCTTCCCTGCAGCGGATTGGTGAAGCTGACCGGAGGAGCGTACCGGCTGATCTGCTCGAGCAGCTGTTCGGGCGTCGTCGGCACCGGAATGTCGGCGGGGGCGGGGGCAGGGGCCGGAGCGGGGTCAGCGACAGCAGGGCCGGAACCGAGACCGAGGCTGAGTGCGGCGGCCGCGGCGACAGCTGCGGCGCTCACAGAGCGGAAGAGCTTCTTCATATCGTTGTTGACCTTAATCCTGAAGCGTCGTTGTCATGGTGAGACAGTCCGGGCAGGTCGCTGGCTCGGCCCGGGTCTGCGGCCGGCAGCGGCGCAGAAGCCTCATCATGTATATCTATCACAGTTGTCGGGCGTTACGTCCAGACCGGAGAAAAATCCCCCCGCCCGCATCTGTGCAGTTGAGAGCGGGTTCAGTACAGTCGCCTCCCGGAGCGGAACGCCTGCTCATGCGCCGGTGGGACGCCCGGACCAACCCGGGACGCAGCTGTCCTTCACCTCATGACATGCCGGCGTTCACCACCACGTCACTCCCGTGCACCAGACTCTTCATCACAGCCGGGGACTCCGGACTGTGATGCAGAACTCTCTGGTAACACCAGTCACATTAGCATCATGCTTAACATGTGCAACAGGGATTATCTGAGAGCCCCTTACATCCACCCCTCTTCCGGCATATCCGGCGTCTACCCGTTCCGGCCGGGGACACACGGGCCCCGACGGAAGCGGACACACGAAAACCCCGCACCGGGAAACCGGTGCGGGGTCAGGGTCCAGGCACTCCGGAGCCGATCGAGCCGGCTCCGCGAGATCCCTGTGCTAGTCGTGGTGCTCCGCGGTCTTGAACGGGAAGCCGAGCTTCCTCAGCAGGGCACGGCCCTCATCATCGTTCGTGGCGGTGGGCACCACAGTGATGTTCATGCCACGCGGTCGGTCGATGGAGTCCACGTCGACCTCGTAGAACATGGACTGCTCGGAGAGACCGAAGGTGTAGTTGCCGTGTCCGTCGAACTGGCGGTCGGACAGACCACGGAAGTCCCGGATTCGGGGCAGAGCCACCGTCAGCAGACGGTCCAGGAACTCCCACATACGGTCGCCACGCAGCGTGACGCGGGCACCGATGGGCATTCCCTCACGCAGCTTGAAGTTCGAGATGGCCTTCTTGGCCACCCTGATCTGCGGCTTCTGACCGGTGATGAGGGTCAGGTCACGGATCGCACCGTTGATCAGCTTGGAGTCACGGGCAGCTTCGCCGACACCCATGTTGACGACGACCTTGGTGACACCGGGGATCTGCATGACGTTGTCGAAGTGGAACTCGGTGCTGAGTTCGTCGCGGATCTCGGACTTGTAGCGGGCCTTGAGGCGCGGAGTGTAGTTCTCGCTCATCAGATATCCTTCCCGTTCCGTCGCGAGATGCGGATCTTCTTGCCGTTCTCGTCGAAACGGTAGCCGACACGGGTCGGGTTCCCGTCGGAGTCGAGGACCATCACGTTGGACACGTGAATGGGAGCCTCCTGGGTCACGATGCCGCCGGACTCGGCACCGCGCTCCGGAGCAGAGTTCACGACATGCTTCTTGATGCGGTTCACACCTTCGACAAGCACCTTGTCACGGGCCGGGTAGGCCTCGATGACGCGGCCCTTGGCACCCTTGTCGGGGCCGGAGATGACGAGGACGTTGTCGCCCTTACGGATCTTCATGGGTCAGAGCACCTCCGGAGCGAGAGAGACGATGCGCATGAAACGCTTGTCGCGCAGCTCGCGGGCCACAGGGCCGAAGATGCGGGTACCGCGCGGGTCGGTGTTGTCGGCGCCCTTGATCAGGACAGCGGCGTTCTCGTCAAAGCGGATGTAGGAGCCGTCCGGACGACGGGTCTCCTTCTTCGCGCGGACGATGACGGCCTTGACGATGTCGCCGGCCTTCACTGCGCCGCCGGGGGCAGCTTCCTTGACGGTTCCGACGACAATGTCACCGATACCGCCGGAACGTCGGGTGGATCCGCCGAGCACGCGGATGACCAGGATTTCCCGGGCACCGGTGTTGTCGGCGACCCGCAGACGTGATTCCTGCTGGATCACTTCGAGTCTCCTTGTAGACCTAGTGGTTCTGTGCGCGTGTGGATTTCCGTCCCGCACGCACCGGTCCGTGCCTTCGACGTGGCTCCTCCACAGCGGAGTCCCGGAGGTCTCCGTTCCGTTACGGCACCCCCCGACGGAGGGACCACCGTCCACGGCACGGACACAACGGGCCGGAGCTGCGGGACCACAGGCAACCGCCCAAGTATGCCACCACCCCACCGTCGGCACCAAAACGTTGCACCGGCCCCCGCACCAGAGTTCCTGCAGGGCCGTAGACTGCAGCGGTGATTGCACCCGTAATCACCGCTACGTAAGGTTAACCTGTCCTGCCGTCGACGAAAGAACCTGCGAACCCATGACAACCGGTACCACCACCGGGGATGTCCCGCCCGGGACGACAGCCCCGGGACCCGGCGGCCTCAGCGCCACCGCGGCTCTGCACCGCCGACGACTAGCCGGTCTGGCCGTACTGACCGTGCTGCTGGTCGTCGGTTTCGTGCTCAGCCTCGCCCTCGGATCGAGAAACATCCCGCTCTCAGACATCTGGGGTCTGCTCAAGCAGGTTCCGGGCACTCTCGGCGCCACCGACATCGAGAACACCGACCTCCAGGTCATCGTCGAGTACCGGTGGCCCCGGACCCTGATCGGCATCATCGTCGGCGCCGCCCTGGGTGTCGCCGGCGCCCTGATACAGGGCCACACACGTAACCCGCTGGCAGACCCCGGAATCCTCGGTATCGCCTCCGGTGCGGCACTTGCCGTCGTCATCTCCTTCGCCGTGTTCAACGTCTCGGGGACCTGGGCGACCTCCCTCTGGGCGTTCGGAGGCTCCTGCCTGGCCACCGTAGCGGTGTTCGCTCTGGCATCTTTCTCCGGAGGCAACGTCAACCCGATGACTCTCATCCTCGGAGGCGCCGCCATGAATGCGGTCCTCCAGGCCATCATCTCGGCGTTCGTCCTCACCGACAGCAACAACCTCGACAGAATGAGGTTCTGGACCGTCGGTTCCATCGCCGGACGGGACATGAGCGTCTTCTGGACCGCCCTTCCCGTGGTCCTCATCGGTCTGCTGCTCGCCTTCATGACCGGTCCCACACTCAACCTGCTCAACCTGGGTGACGACGTCGCCACGGCACTCGGCGTCAACACCGGTCGGGCCCGGGTGCTCGGCATGGTCATCATCGCACTGCTGGCCGCGGCCGCTACCGCAGCCGCAGGCCCGGTGAGCTTCCTCGGTCTGGTGATTCCCCACCTGGTGCGCTCCGTCACCGGCCCGGACTACCGCTGGATTCTCCCCTATTCCGCGCTCGGAGGCGCCGTCCTGCTCATCTACGCCGACGTGCTCGGCCGCATCATCACCCGTCCCGGGGAACTTGAGGTCGGCATCGTCCTCGCCTTCGTCGGCGCACCGATCTTCATCTGGATGATCACGAGGAGAAAGGTGGTGGAACTGTGAGCGACACCCGCACCCGCGGTCTGTACCGCTACGTCTCGGACGCCACTGTCCCCGCCCGACCCGCCTTCCGGATCGGTCCGATCTCCACTGTCTGGAGGCCGCGGCAGTTCTTCGCCACCGTCAGCCTCATCATTGTCCTGCTCGTCCTCGGTGCAGTGTCCCTCGGACTGGGTGACTACCCGATCAGTCCCCTGCGTGTGGCCGAGATTGTCGCGACCAACGGTGGAACCCGGATCGAGCACCTCGTCGTCTTCGACTGGCGTATGCCGCGCACTCTCACCGCCGTTCTCGTCGGATCCGCCCTGGGTATCTCGGGGGCACTGACACAGTCCGTGACCCGCAATGCGCTGGCCAGTCCCGATATTCTCGGCATCACCACCGGCGCCTCGGCTGCGGCGGTCGCCGTCATCGTGCTCGGGGGCGGTTCGACCGGGGTCGTCGGATGGCTCTCCGAGATCGGTATTCCCCTGGCCGCGCTGGTCGGCGCCTTCCTCACCGGCGCCGTGATCTGGATGCTCGCCTACCGTCGCGGTATCGACCCGTTCCGTCTCGTCCTCGCCGGTATCGTCATCTCCGCCCTGTTGTCCGCGGTCATCAACTACCTCATGACCCGGGCGGACCTGAACGACGCCACCAGCGCACAGATGTGGCTCGCCGGTTCACTCAACTCCGCCGACTGGTCCCGCGCCCGTCCGGTTCTCGCGGTAATCGTGCTGCTCACACCGTTCTTCGTCTGGATCACCTTCCAGCTCTTCGCGAACGTGCTCGGCCCCGACGTCGCCAGAGGTCTCGGCCAGAACGTCACCGTCGTGCAGGCCCTGCTCCTGGTCCTGTCGGTTATTCTCGCGGCGATGGCTGTTGCCGCGGCCGGCCCGATCGGGTTCGTCGCCTTCGTCTCTCCCCAGATCGCCCGGCTCATCTGCGGCCGTGACACGCCGCCGGTGGTGGCGTCCGGACTGTTCGGGGCGTCCCTGCTGCTGGCAGCGGACGTGATCACACAGACCTGGCTGCCCGTCGAACTGCCCGTCGGCCTGCTGACCTCCGCCGTCGGCGGCCTCTTCCTCATCTACCTGCTCATCAAGACCAACCGGAAGACGACGACCTCATGACCAACATCCCCCGCCCCGACAACTCTTCCTCCACCACGGCCGTCCCGGCGACCGCAGACGCCGCAAACGCCGCAGACCCCACCGCCGGTGGGGACCTGCCCGCCCACGCCCACGCCCTGACGGTGTCCTCGCTCAAGGTCGGATATACGCCGGACAACCCGGTCATCACCGATCTGTCCGTCCACATCCCCGGAGGAAGAGTCACCACGGTCATCGGACCCAACGGCTGCGGCAAGTCCACGTTCCTGCGCGCCGTCGGCCGTCTCATCCCCTCCCAGGCCGGCACAGTCACCCTCGGAGCGACGGACATCAGCTCGATGAGGCGCAAGGACATCGCCAGGACCATCGGGGTACTCCCCCAGGCGCCGATCGCCCCTCCCGGGCTCATCGTCTCCGACCTCGTCTCGCGGGGACGCCACCCCCACCAGTCCTGGATCAGGCAGTGGTCCTCCTCCGACGAGAAGGAGGTCATGGCAGCCCTGGAGATGACGGACGTCGCAGACCTTGCTGACCGGCCCGTGGACTCCCTGTCGGGCGGTCAACGGCAGCGGGTGTGGATCTCCATGGTGCTCGCCCAGCACACCGAGATCCTCTTCCTCGACGAGCCCACGACCTACCTTGACCTCGCACACTCCATCGAGGTCCTGGACCTCGTCAACCGTCTGCGGCGTGAACTCGACCGCACGGTGGTGATGGTGCTTCACGACCTCAACCTGGCAATCCGCTACTCCGACAACCTCGTCGTCATGCGCGACGGAGACCTCATCGCCACCGGTACACCAGAGTCGGTGATCACCCCGGAACTTCTCATGGACGTCTTCGACCTCGACGCCACCGTCATCGAGGACCCGGTCGTCGGCGGTCCCCTCATTGTCCCCAACGACCCGCACGGGCTCAGGAACAGGAGCTGACCGGTGACGACAATCCCATCCTCCGCCGTCGCCGACACCGCCCTGCGCACCCATCCCGGCCGGGATCTCGCCGGCCCCGGGCGACTGGTACCCGTGTCCGTCACCGCAGTCACCCAGGTGGCACCCTCGCTCAGGAGGGTCACCCTGCAGGGCCCCGGACTTGCCTCACTCGTTCTCACCGGCCCTGACGAGTACTTCGGACTGCTCATGCCCGAACCCGGGGCCACGGTCCCTCCGTTGGAGACCGGTGGCATGAACATCCGTGCCGCCGTCGCGGCCCTGCCCGAGGAAAGCCGCCCGGGTCTGCGCTGGTACACGGTCCGCCATTTCCGGCAGGAGGTACACCGGAACGACGGTGGAACCGTCGGTGAGATAGACCTGGATGTCGTCATGCACGACGACCACCCCGGGCCCGGGGCCCGGTGGATCGCCGACGCCACCGTCGGAGACAGTGCAGCCGTCTGGCTGTGCAACGCCATCTGGATCCGTCATGCCGAACGACCCCTGTTCGTCGCAGACGCCTCCGCGGTCCCCGCCCTCCGCGCGATCCTGGAGTTCACCGAGGACCACCATCCTGACGACCTCTCCCTCTACCACGTCAGAGTCGTCGCCCACACCCCTGATGAACTGGAACCCGGACTGGCGGAAGAGTGGGGTGAACGGGTCGGCTCCCTGTCGATCGTCTACGCCTCTCCCGGCATGGAGGCAGAGGCGGTGTGTGCGGCCCTGCGCCGTGACCGCGGGGCAGGGCACCCGGCCGCGTCGCCCGAGTACGTGTGGGCGTCCGGGGAGGCGGGGATGACCAAGGCAGTGCGGGGAGTCGCCGTCGACGAGTGGGACGTGGACCGTGACTTCGTCGACTGGGTCGCTTACTGGATCGAGGGACGCCCCCGCCCGTAGGCCGTAGGCGTCCGGACTGACCGGGACAACGCCGGTCAGGGCCGGTCAGGGCCGGTCAGGGCCGGTCAGGGCCCTCAGTGACCTGCCAACTCCCGCCAGTGGGTGTCCGTCAGCTCGTCGTCGATGACGGTCTGCTTCCCGGCCCGGATCCCGGCGGCACCCATGACCACAGAAATCACCGCCAGTGCGACGAGAATGCCGTCCCACGAACCGACCTGTTCATGGACCACCCCGAGCAGGAACGGGCCCACCCCGGCGATGAAGTACCCCACAGGCTGGACGAACCCGGACAGTCGCGCCGTGACCAACGGCGCCCTCGACCGGGCAGGAATCAGCGCAATGGCGGTGGGGAAGCAGCAGCCCCCGATCCCCAGCAGAACCGACCACAGCAACGGAACCGTCGACGGGGCCACCCACAGCCCCACGTACCCCGCAGCAGTGACCGCGGCAAAGACGGCGGGGAAAGGCCGCAGGTCCCTCACACGCTCAATGACCACGGGCATGAACAGGCCACCGACGATATTCAACGCACCGATGACAGACAGTCCGATACTGGCGGTGGAGGAACTGACGCCGTTGTCCGTGTAGATCTTCGGCAACCACCCCATCTGGATGTAGGCGTTCATGGCCTGGAGTCCGAAGAAGAGCATGAGGAACCGGGCCGTCGGGGAACGCCACAGGGAGGTCTCCTTCAGTTTCGTGGCAGTCTCGGCGTCAGCCACAACCTCGGACGGGCCCGCCCCGGGAACGTCGCGCCCCACCTTCGGAAGCACCACCGCCCAGACCAGTACCTGGACCACCGCGAGCACCGTCCACACCGCCAGGGCCCACCGCCACGCATCTCCACCGGAGAACCACATCGCAGACAGCGGCCCCAGTGCCCCCGAAGCGCCCAGCCCCACGGAATAGAGTGTCATCAGTACCACGGCGTGGCGTCCCCCGTGGCTTTTCACCCACGCCGGAAGCAGGACGTTCCCCAGTGCGATTCCGCCGACCACACATGCGGTGAGCACGAGGAACAGGGAGATGTCACCCACCCAGGGCCGCAGCGCGAGACCCACCAGGGTCAGCACCATTCCGCCGAACAGGGCCCGGCTCAGTCCCACCCGGGTGGCCAGGGGCACCGCCGCAAGTCCCATGACCCCGAAGAGGATCCCCGGCATCGCCGTGATCGCCCCCGCCAACGAGCCGGACGCACCGAAGGTGTCGAGAACGGCGTCGAGCACCGGCCCCAGCGAGGCTATTCCGGCACGGAGATTCACCGCGGCGGCGACAACCGCCGTGACAAGAAGAAGGAAAGTGAGGTTCTTACGCACCCGACCAACCTACTCTGAGACGTCGACACCGGTCGCGGCAACCGCTTCCCGGTGACCGGTGTCAGAAAAGACTGTCCGAAAAGACTGTCAGAACCGACTGTCAGGGGCGCCGAGGAGGAGAGAGTGGACCACCGCCCGCTGCGTACCCTCCGGCGGTGCACTGAAGTTGTCGTCTGTGCCCGCATAGAGAACCCGGCGCCCGTCCTGCCCACGGGGACCCCACGCCAGGGCCTCCACATTGCCGACACGACCGGCACCGAAGAGGACGCCCAGGTCGGCGACAGGTCGGCGGACGAGCACCCGGTCACCGCCGGCGTCCGTCTTCCAGTCCGTGCGCCACAGCACGGCGGAGTTCCCCTCACCCGCCGAGTAGCCGCGTTCCAGCACCAGAAGACTGCCCTGCGGTCCGTCAAGAATTTCGGAGATACCCCGCCCCGGCCATTCGAAGACGGTCGGGCCGTCCTGCCCGTGAACGGTGACGACAGGATGACTGCGGCCCGCCGGGGCCGCTTCCGTGGCAGTGACCACCGACACCCCACCGCCCTCCTGCGGGACGACGGCCAGCCCCTCCAGGCCCTGCGCCGGACGGGTCCCATCCGGAACCGGCAGAGTGTACCGGGCACGACCGGACCTGTCCGCGACCGTGACCGTGGCGGACCTCTCCGCCGACCAGACCATCCCTGAAACAGGGCCGGGGCCGGTACGGAGGAGACGGATACTCTCCGGTTCAACTGTGCCGGGACGGTAGGGAACGCCCGCGGAGTCGGTGAGTACCACCGGGGTGCCCACCGTACCGGTCACCGGATCCAGCGGGTATGCGCGGACCGGTCCGCGGTTTCCCGGATCATCACTGACCGCGAGACAGGTCACCGCCGTGTCCCCGGAAGTGTCCCAGAAAGTGTCCCCGGAAGTGTCACAGTCGAATCCGGACAGTCCGCCGACCGGTACACGCCCGTAGATTCCCTCACGGGTCTTCGGTGACGCGGAGATCTCCACACTGCCCAGGGCAGTCACGTTCCCGGTGACCCCTCCCGGGCCCGGTTGCCGCGGAGTGTCACCCCGCAGCGCCGCGAGCTGGGACACCCCACCGGTGACCGGTACGAGGAGCAGGGACACCACGACCGCCACCGTAGCCACGACGGCGGTGGACACCCCGGTGAGGGAAGGGGCGCCACGTTCACCTGGGGCGCACCCCTGCGAACCTGTCGGCGTCCTCCACCGTCTCCCCTGCATTCCCTGCCACCCTCTTCCTTCCCCTGCTGTCCCCTGTTCTCCCCGACCGTTCCCGACCGTTCCGACCGTCACCCCACCCTACGTTCCGCGCGCTCCGGCGTCCTTTTATTTCACTGTGCTCCGATACATGGCCGACCCGACAGACCGACTGGTCTACTTGTGGACCATGACCACAGATACCCCAGACCAGCACCAGACCAGTCACGGACCGGGCACAGACCTCCCCCGGCGCAGCATCGCCGTCATCGGCGCCGGTCTCGCCGGAGCCGGAGCGGCTCTCGCCCTCACCCGGGCCGGGTTCCGGGTCGACCTCTACTCCGACCGCACCCGGGACGCACTGCTCAACGACGTCCCAGCCACCGGCACGGCAATCCTCTTCGGAGCATCGAGACAAGCCGACGCGGAGATCATCGACGACCTCTACGCCGGTGTCCCCACAGCCCACTTCGGCGCCAGCGCCGCCGGACTGGCGAACCCGGACAGCAGCACCGGTGTCGACAGTTTCCCGGCGTCCTACAACTACGAGGCACAGTCCGTCGACGCCAGACTCCGCGCCGATGACCGGATCGCCGAGTTCCAGCGGCTCGCCGACACCGGAGACACCCCCGGCAGCCGCTTCCACGTCGGCACTGTCACACCCGCCGACCTCGACCGGATCGCCGCCGAACACGACCTGACACTCGTCGCCACCGGAAAAGGAGGACTCGGCGACGCCTTCGCCACCGACAACGAACGGACCCCCTACACCGAACCTCAGCGCTACCTGCTCACCGTCACCACCACCGGGCTGCCCGCAGACCACGTCTTCACCGGCAGAACCGGTTCCGGCCGGCTCACCGACAGCTCCGGACGCCCCGTCAACAACGCCCTGCTGTCCCTCCACGAGGAGGGGGAGGTCTTCGTCGGACCGTACCTCCACAAGGACCTCGCCCGTTCGACCGACGGGCAGGACGCCTGGGTCCTGCTCGCCTGGGCCAGGCCCGGAACGGACACGGAGGCAGCATTCCGTTCCGCCACCGACTCCGCCTCCGCACTGCGTGTCCTGCAGGAGCTCCACCACCGGGTACTCCCGGACGTCGCCGGAGACCTCGACCGGCTCAGGACCATCCCGTCGGACCCGCACTCCTGGCTGAAAGGTGCCGTCACCCCCCGGGTGAGGCGTCCCGTCGGGTTCACCGACGGCGGCCACCTGCTCGCGGCACTCGGCGACACCGCCGTCGCCGTTGATCCGATCGCCGGCCAGGGGGCGCAGCTCGGCGACCGGCAGGTCGCCGGACTGGTGCGCGGGCTCACCGCCGCAGCCTCCGCCGGACGCGACTGGGACGCCGACCTGCTCACCGAACTGTTCGAACAGCACTGGTCGGACCACGCCGCCGCGGGAGTTGCCGTGACCTCCCTCTTCCTCGGAGATCCGCTGTACACCGACGTCGCCGGAGCCTTCTTCGGCGGTGCCGCCACCGACCCCGCCTACGCCACCGCGCTGTTCTCCCTGTTCTCCGAACCGGCCCCCGCACTGACCCTGCGCACCGCACAGGACGTCGCCGACCTGGCCGGAACATTCCGCGTCTCCCCGGCGTCCTCGGAGGTTCCTGCATGACCCGCCGCATCAGGTTCAACGCCTTCGACATGAGCTGTGTCGTCCACCAGTCCCCGGGTCTGTGGCGTCACCCCGAGGACCAGTCCCACCGTTACACCGACCTGCGCTACTGGACCGACCTGGCGCAGCTGCTGGAGCGCGGGATCTTCGACGGCATCTTCATCGCCGATGTCCTCGGACTCTACGACATCTACGGCAGTTCCCCCGACCAGGCGCTCCGCTCCGGGGCACAGGTACCGGTCACTGACCCGCTTCCCCTGGTCAGCGCGATGGCTGCGGTCACGGACAACCTGGGGTTCGGACTGACCACCGGCACCGCCTTCGAGCACCCGTTCCCCTTCGCCCGCCGGATCAGCACCCTCGACCACCTCACCGACGGCCGGCTCGGATGGAACGTCGTCACGGGATACCTCCCCTCCGCCGCAGAGAACCTGCAGTCCCGGGGACAGCTCGACACTTTCGACCACGACGCCCGCTACGACCACGCCGACGAGTACCTGGAAGTCCTCTACAAACTCTGGGAAGGCTCCTGGGAGGATGACGCCGTGATCGCCGACCCGTTGACCGGGGTGTACACGGACCCGTCGAAAGTCCACCCGGTCAACCACCACGGGGCCCGGTACACGGTCCCGGGAATCCACGTCACCGAGCCCTCCCCGCAGCGGACGCCGGTGATCTTCCAGGCCGGGGCGTCCTCACGTGGCAGCGCCTTCGCCGCGACCCACGCCGAAGCTGTGTTTGTCGCGGCCCCCACCCGGGAGAAGCTCGCCGCGGTCGTCAACACCCTCACCACGAAGCTGGAGGAGGCCGGAAGATCCCGCTCTGACGTGGTGATCTACGCGTTGCTGACCGTCATCACCGGTGCCACCGAGGAGGAGGCACAGGCCAAGGCCGCAGAGTACCGCAGCTATGTCGACCCGGAGGGTGCGCTGGCACTGATGTCAGGGTGGATGGGCGTCGACTTCTCCCGTTTCGACCTGGACGACCCTGTCGCCGGGATCGAGTCGAACGCGATCCAGTCGGCCGTGGCGGCCTTTCAGCGTTCCGCCGGGGAGGACGGCCGCGAGTGGACGGTCCGAGAACTCGCCGAGTTCGGCGGTATCGGAGGTACCGGTCCGGTGGTCGTCGGTTCCGGCGAATCGGTCGCCGACCAGCTGGAGGAGTGGGTCGACGCCACCGGTGTCGACGGTTTCAACCTCGCCTACGCGGTCACCCCGGGTACTTTCCGCGACATTGTGGAGTACGTCGTCCCGGTTCTCCAGGCCCGGGGCGAATACCCGGAGGAGTACACCCCGGGAACGCTGCGCCGGAAACTCTTCGGCTCAGACCGGGTCCCCGACAACCACCCGGCCGCCGCCTACCGTACCGCCGTCCCCGCCCAGTCAGGAGAAACCCTGTGACCACCGTATCCCCCACCCCGACAGACTCCGATCTCACCGACCGCTTCCGCCCGGTGTTCGAGGGCATCGCCCTGGGCGCCGCCGACCGCGACCGCAACCGTGAACTGCCCCGGGAACAGATCCGGCAGCTGAGGGACGCCGGGTTCACCGCCCTGCGTGTCCCGGTGGAACTGGGGGGTCTCGGGGCGACCGTACGACAGAGCTTCGCCCTCCTCACCGACCTCGCCGCCGCCGACTCCAACCTCACCCAGGCACTGCGCGTGCACTTCTTCACCGTCGAAGGCTTCATCTCCTCCGGTGACGAGGCGGGACTGCGCAGCGTCGCCGGGGGGAAGATCTTCGGCAACGCCATCTCCGAGAAGGGGACAGGGGCGGTGGAGCGCTACCAGACCCGGCTCACCCCGGGACCGGACGGCGGCTACCTGCTCAACGGCACGAAGTTCTACTCCACCGGCACCCTCTACGCTGACGTGGTCAGTGTGGCTGCCGACCTCGACGGACAACGCGCCACGGTGCTGGTCGACGCCGATGCCGAGGGGGTGCACCAGTTCGACGACTGGGACGGGTTCGGGCAACGTCTCACGGGCTCGGGCACCACCGTCTTCGACGACGTGTCCGTACCCGCTTCCGCCGTGACCGTGGGCGGCTACGGGGATGCGGGGCATGTCCCGGACACCGCCTATCTGCAGCTGTTCCATCTCGCCGCACTGGCCGGCATCGCCCGGCGCGCCGCGGACGACGGACGTGACAGGGTGGCCACCCGGGAGCGGACCTACAGTCACGCCTCCGCCGACCTGCCACGCGAGGATCCTCTGGTGCAGGCCGTGCTGGGCCGGGCGTATTCCGCTGCCTCGGTGGCCCGCGCCTCGGTCCTGGCGGTGGCCGACGCGGTGGCTGTGGCTCTGGCGTCACCCGACGACACAGCGGCTGTGGACGCCGCGGAACTCGCCGCAGCGGAGGCCCAGGTCGTGCTGGTCCCGCTGGTGCTCTCAGCGGTCTCGGAGGTGTTCGAGACCGGTGGATCATCGGTGGTCTCCGAGAAGCTGGACTTGGACCGGCACTGGCGTAACGCCAGGACCCTTGGTGTGCACAATCCTGTGGTGTACAAGCAGCGTGCGGTGGGCGAGTTCCATCTCACCGGGGAGGGCCTGCCTTTCGCCTGGAGTGCCGGAGTACGTCGCTGACCCTTCCATTCAGGGGTTTGGCGAACCCTGGCGGCAGTCACAGACCGAGTGGTCTACTCGTGGTCATGACAACGACAACCACACAAACCGCCCGAACCGACAGCACGACCGGCACGACCCTGACCGGTGTAGCTGCGCCGACAGCACCGGAACTCTCCGCCGCCCCGCTCTCCCCCACCGAACTCCGCGCCGCCTGGGCGTCCATCCCCACACCGATCACCACCGTCGCCGCCGTCGTGGACGGCGCTCCGGTCGGGCTCATCGTCGGATCATATGTCGGTCTTTCCCTCGAACCGGCTCTCGTCGCGGTGAGTATCCAGAAGAGTTCACGGTCGTGGCCCCTGATCCGCCGCGCAGAACACATCGGGGTCTCCGTGCTCACCACCGACCACGCGCCGCTGGTCCGGCAGCTCGCCGGCCCGCAGGACGACAGGTTCACCGGGATCGGGTGGGAGGACGACCGCGGGGCGGTCCTGCTCGAGGACGCCGTGGTCCACCTCACCGGACAGATCACCGAGGAACTCGAGACCGGTGACCACGTCACCGCCATACTCCAGGTCGACCGGGTCATCTCCCGTGCCCCGTCCGCCGCGCCGCTGGTCTTCCACGGCTCCCAGGTGTCGAGCGTGGGAGGGATCTGATGTCCACCGCACGCGTCACCGACAACATCAGCTTCGCCTACTGGGTACCCAACGTCTCCGGCGGTCTGGTCGTCTCGGACATCGAGCAGACCACCGACTGGGGCATCGACTACAACCGGCGTCTCGCGCGCACCGCTGAGCAGGTCGGCTTCGACTACGCACTCACCCAGGTCCGGTATCTCGGCTCCTACGGTGCAGAGTCTCAGCATGAATCAGTGAGTTTCTCCCTGGCACTGCTGGAAGCCACCGAAAGGCTCAGGGTCATCGCCGCCGTACACCCCGGTCTCTGGCATCCTGCGGTCCTGGCCAACCTGGCGACCACGGCCGGTGAACTCTATGACGGTCGTTTCGCACTCAACGTCGTGTCCGGCTGGCTTCGCGAGGAGTTCCGGAAGTTCGGGGAGCCCTGGCTGGAACACGATGAACGCTACCGCCGTTCGGCGGAGTTCCTCCAGGTTCTCCGGGCAATTTTCTCCGGCGACCATGCGGAGTTCTCCGGTGACTTCTACCGTCTCCACGACTATTCGGTCAGTCCCCGACCGACGACCGCCCCCGAACTGTTCCAGGGGGGAAACTCCAGCGCCGCCCAGGTCAACGGGGGACGCTACGCCGACTGGTACTTCCTCAACGGTGCCCCGGTCGATGAACTTGCCGACCAGATCGCCCAGGTCCGCCGCCATGCCGAGCAGGCCGGCAGGGAGACGAAGATCGGGGTGAACGCCTTCGTCATCCTCGACGACTCCGAGGCCGGAGCCCATGCAAGGCTGCGTGAGATCATCGACCGGGCCGACCGGGACGCAGTCGAAGGCTTCGCGGAATCCGTGCGCCAGGCCGGACAGTCCTCCTCCGACGGCAAGGGAATGTGGGCCAACTCCTCTTTCGAGGATCTTGTGCAGTACAACGACGGTTTCCGCACCGGTCTGATCGGGACGGCGGAACAGATCACCGACAGGATCAGTGAGTTGCGTGAGATCGGGGTGGACCTGGTACTGACCGGGTACCTGAACTTCCAGGAGGAGCTGGAACGCTTCGGCCGGGAGATCATCGCTCCTCTCCGAGCCTCGGAAACCCCCGTCCCCTCCCCGGTCCCGTGACGGTGCGCACAGCGCCGGATCCACGTCATCACCCCAGTGGCACGACCGGCACAAACGGCACAGCCGATCCCGTCGACGGGGCTCGCTCTGTGGCCGAGGTGGTCGACGCAGCCGGTCCCGGTGCTGACCGGGCAGAGGTCGTGGCCGGGGCGGTGAAGGCGTTGAAGACCTCAGGCCTGCTCGCCGCCACGGTACCCCGACGTCTCGGAGGACCCGGCGCGCCACCTTCCCGTATCGCCGAAGCTCTCCGCGTCCTGGCGTCCGCGGACGGCTCTCTGGCACAGATCCCCCAGTCCCACTTCACGTTCAGCCGGTGGCTGTTCGACGGTGAGCATCCGGAGAGTGAACAGTACTGGGCGGACAGGCTGATCTCGGGGACACTGGTCGCCAACGCCCAGGCAGAGCGTGACCCTGTCACCGTCGGCGACACCGTCGACGGGGTGAAGGTGTTCTGCACCGGGTCACCGTACGCCGACGTCCTCGCGGTGACCGGTCGTCCGGCGGCGGAGACCGCCCCGGCGGACGGACAGACGGTTGCGGTCTTCGTCGAAGCTGATGCCCCGGGAGTGACGGTACACCACGACTGGGACGCCCTGGGCCAGCGTTACACAGGCTCCGGCACGGTGTCCTTCCACAGGGTGCCGGTCCCCTCCGGGCGGGCGTACACATTCGGGCGTGCTCTCGCCCTGCCCGGCTACGGGGCGTTCGCACAGCTCCTCCACGCGGCAATTGACGTCGGTGTGGCCGGGGCCGCACTCGACGCCGCCCTCGCACTCGTCACAGGCAGCCGCACCGGTCCCGGCGCCCGGCCCGTACATCGACAGCCGGGGGCCCTGCAGTCACCCTCCGCTGGACAGGAGGACGCCGACCCCGACGATCTGACCGCCCACCTGGCCGGTGAGCTTGTCGCGCGGCGTTTCGCCGCCGAAGCAGTCGTCGAGAAGGCCGGACGTTCCCTCGACGCACTGTGGGCGGCTGACGACCCCTCCCCCGATCTGCGCACCCGGGTCGCCCTGCAGACCGCCGCCGCGAAGGTGACGACCGGCGAACTCACCGTGGATCTGGCGTCCCGGGTCTACGAACTGACCGGAACCCGCGGGGCCGCGGTCCACGGGGAGAACGGACTCGACCGGTACTGGAGGGACCTGCGCACCCACACCCTGCATGAACGGCGGCGGGACAAACTTGCCGTCCTGGGTCGTGAGGCTCTCACGGGCAGGTCCCCCGTGCTCGGCCCCCAGTTGTGACGGCAGCTACGGTGCCGGTGTTCCGGGGCCTCGCGTCCCGGCGGGGTCAGCTGCGGCCGCCCCTCCGGGTCAGGGGAGGCCCGAAGCGGGAAATCCTCAGGTTCCCCTCTCAGTCCTCCCTGTCGTACAAGCGGTTCTCAGCCACTTCTCCGCGCACCGGCCAGAGGAACAGGCGGACACGGCGGTCCGCGCGCTGCTGCCACTCCCCTGCGTCCACTGCCCCGAAGGCCCGCAGTCCGTGGTGGACACGCCCGTTGGAGGCGTCCGGTTCAACGATCACCAGCCGGCACAGGGGGTCGGCGTCAACCAGCGCCTGGGTCAGCCCGAGCAGGAACGGGCCGAAGATTCCCCTGCTCGTCAGCGAGGCGTCCCCGACTGCCACATGCCAGCCGAAATCATGCGGGTCAGAGCGGTAGATCTTGCCGATTTCGTCCCGGTGGGGACGGTAGATCTCCATGTATCCGACATCTCTGCCGTTGTAGGAGACGATGACGGGCACAGAGTAGGTGGTCGACAGTTTCGCCCGCCAGTCCGCGGCCCAACGCTCCGGCTCCCAGGGCTGCTCCCAGGCCGCCTCCAGCTCAGGGGTCTTCATCCACCTGCTGACCATCTCGGCGTCACGGTCCGGGTCGGCGGTCCGGACGGCGAAGCTGTCGTCCAGGCCGTAACCGAGGGTTTCCGGCACAGGAGGGGGATCCGGAAGGAACTCTGACTCAGGAATATCTGTGCGCAACCTGTGCAGGACGCTGAGATCCACAGTTCCGTTGTCGCCGGGGACGAGACCGTCGTCTCCGGATCCGGCCGCACCGGGGCCGGTCACAGGACCCGGGATTTGATTGTCGGTCACAAGAATTCACTTTCTCTGTACATAAGTGATCCTACCCTTTGATCAGGGTGGTCAGCACAGGGTAGCCTGTCCGTCGTCATCCGCAAAGCCGTCAGGAGTTCGCCCTACCGTGAAGTCACTCGCCATCCTCGGTGCCGGCCCGAAGGCCGTCGCCGTGCAGGCCAAGGCGCACGCACTGCGCCGTCTCGGGCTGCCTTCCCCCGACATCACCGTCATCGACTACCAGGGCATCGGCGGTAACTGGAGGTCCGGTGGAGGCTGGACCGACGGTCGCCATCAGCTCGGAACCTCACCCACCAAGGACGTGGGATTCCCCTACCGCACGCGGATCGCCGCTGCAGCGGACACCGACCCTCTCAACCGTGCCGTCGACCGTGAGCTCATGTCGGTGTCGTGGCCGGCCTTCCTGGTGGCCACCGACCGTTACGCCGCATGGGTCGACCGGGGGCATCCCGCCCCCCGCCACTACCTCTGGGCCGACTACCTGCGCTGGGCGGCCGTGAACACCGGAATGGACCTCGTCAACGGACAGGTCACCAGGATCGGTCTGAGAAACGCCCGACGCACCGGACGTCGCGACGCCGACGGATGGTCACTCTCGGTGGATCTGGCGGACGGGTCAACCACCCGGATCACCGCCGACGCCCTGCTCGTGACCGGACCCGGCCGCTCCGACCGGCGCATCGCACCACTTCCGACCGTGATGTCCGTCTCCGGCTTCTGGTCCGCCGTCGGATCCGGCAGTCTTCCCGCCGCCAGCCGGGTCGCCGTCATCGGCGGAGGGGAGACCGCGGCGTCGGTGACCGACGAGATCATCCGTCACACCGTCGTGGACATCTCCGTGATCTCCCCCACGGCGACCATCTTCTCCCGCGGGGAGGGGGTGTTCGAGAACGAGATCTACACGGACCCGCGCAAGTGGGTCGAGCTCGACGAGGACGCCCGCCGTGACGTGATCGCACGGTGCGACCGTGGAGTGTTCTCCGGCCGGGTCCAGACCAGTCTCATGGCCGAGGACCGGGTCAGTCACCTGCGAGGACGCGTCCTCTCCGTCAATGACCACCACGGCTCGGCGGCAGTCCACGTCGCCCGCAGTCTTCCCGGGGGGCAGGTCGCGGAGCACACCGAGATCTTCGATCTCGTCATCGATGCCCGGGGGAACTCCCCGCTGTGGTTCACCCGCATGATGGACGACAGGGTCGTCGCCTCGCTGATCTCCGCCTGCGGTGGTCCTGTGACCACCGCCGCCGTCGAGGACCGGATCACCCCCGACCTGAGCCTGGGCGGTATGCGGCCCACCCTGTTCCTGCCCGCCCTCGCAGGCTTCCGACAGGGACCCGGTTTCGCGAACCTGAGCTGCCTCGGCGAACTGTCCGACCGTGTCCTCGCCGGTCTCGGCGTCAGCCCGGCACAGCCCCCCGCCGCCGGCCCGGCACAGCCCCCCGCCGCCGGCGGAGTGCCGACGGACCTGTCGACCGGCACCTTCCCCTCCTCCGAAAGGATCACCCAGTGAGCGCCCCTAGTCCCGTCTACACCGGTCGCCGCGACGACCTGCGCTTCGGCCCGGCACACCCGGTCGAACCCGGGACCCTCGACGAACTTCTCGCCCGGACCGCCGCCCGGGTCCCGGAACAGACGGCGGTCGTCGGCGACGGCGGTCCGCTCACCTTCGCGGAGGTCGACCGTCGCGCCACCGCCGTGGCCCGCTATCTGAGGGACCGGGGCATCGGAACCGGTGACAGGGTCGTCGTCGTGGCCAACCGCTGCGGCTGGATGTCCGCCGTCGTCACCGGAATCATCCGCGCGGGCGCGGTGTACGTCCCCGTCGATGCGTCCTACCCTGCGGAGAGGGTCAGCTTCATCTTCTCCGACTGTGAACCGGCCGCCGCATTCGCCCTCGGGGGCGCCTCCCTGCCGGAGGACCTCGCCGAGAGACTGACGAAGTCGGGGGTTGTCACAGCGACCGTCACGGACGATTCCCCCCTGGGCAGGGCCCTCATCGACGGTTCCGCCGACCCCGCATGGTCCACCGTCGGCACTTTCACCCGCGCCGAGCAGTCCCGTCCGCTCACCGGGGAGGACCCCTGCTACATCATCTACACCTCAGGTACCACGGGGACGCCGAAGGGTGCGGTGAACACCCACCGGGGTGTCAGTGCACACATGCAGTGGATGGGACGGGCCCTGACAAGTGTCGGTGACACCACCACCCCCATCCGTATGCTCCAGAAGGCCCCGGTCAGCTTCGACGTGGGCGTCGGGGAACTCATCGGCCCGCTGGCCACCGGTGGTGCCGTCGTCGTCCCGCCACCGGACTGGTGGCCCGGGGACGTCGACGCCCTGGTGAAGATGATCGCCGGATATGACGTCACAGTCATGTCGATGGTCCCCTCGTTGATGCGGGTACTCTTCGACGTCCTCGACGACCTCGGGGTCCCGCTGTCCACCTTCTCCAACATCCGTCACATGATCTTCGGCGGTGAGGCGGTGCCCGCCGACATCGTCCGACGCTCCCTCGACGAGATCGGCTGCCGGGTCTACGGACTCTACGGCCCCACCGAGACCGCCATGGACGTCACCTGGGTGGAGTACACCCACGACCTGGTCGGAGCCTCCGACTTCGACGACACCGCCAGCCTGCTCGGACTTCCCGAGGACAACGTGGCCTGCTACGTGGTGACCGAGGAAGGAACGGAGGTGGCCCCGGATGACGGGGACATCCCCGGCGAGCTCTGCCTGGCCGGACCGCAGGTCGGCCTGGGCTACCTCAACCGGCCGCAGCAGACCGCCGCGGCGTTCGTCCCCTCCCTGCACCCGGAAGTTGACGGTGGGCGGATGTACCGGACCGGCGACATCGTCGCCTGGACGACCGTGGGAGGACGCCGCGTGCTGAAGTTCCTCGGCCGTATCGGCGACCAGGTCAAGATCAGGGGCAACCGCGTCGAGCTCGGTGAGGTCGAAGCGCACCTGCGGGACCTGCCCGGTGTCCGGCAGGCCGCCGCCGTCGCCGTCGACCAGGACGGTTCCCGGGCACTGGTCGCCTTCGTCGTCGCCGAAGAGGACGCCACCCCTGACGTCACCGCACTGGCCGCGCAGCTCGGCGGTACCGTGCCCGAGTACATGGTGCCGTCGCAGATCTCGGTCATCACGGAACTGCCCGTGAACGCCAACGGCAAACTGGACCGGAGAGCGCTCGCAGATCTGGTCCAGAACCCCGGGTGATCCGCAGCACCGTCCGTCGACCTGCCGGCCCGGCCGGTGCCCGCCGGTCTGCCGGGCTCAGTCCCCCAGATCCTCCCCCAGATCCTCCAGGAGTTCACGCCAGGCGGACAGTGAACTGTCCTCGGCGAGGTCGGCGAAATCCGCCCGGTACCCCTGTTCGCGGAGGAAGGAGACTACCTCGACCAGCCGGACCGAATCCAGTCCCTGGTCCATGAGCTCCTCCTCCGGGTCGATCTCGGAGACCCCGATGTTCATCAGCCCGGCAACTTTCGCGGTGAGCCGATCCATCACGGCGTCCAGCTCCGCTGGGCCCGCCCCCGGAGTCCCCGCACCGGCCGGAACTGCACCCCCGGCGTCCCCGGTCGTCCCGGTCGTCCCGGTCGTCCCGACTGTCCTGTCGTCCTGTTCAGACATAGTTCCCTTCTCCATCCAGTTCTCTGCGTGCACGCGGACGTACCGCGCGCACTCTACCATCCGGATCAGCTAAGCCTCACCAGACCTGAAAGGTCACCAGACCGTGTCTTCACCCGCACACCTCGAACTCGGAGCCGCCCAGCGCGGCATCTGGAACGCCCAGTTGCTCGACCCCGCATCCCCGTACTACGTCGTCGGTGAGGTCCTGGAACTGGAGGGACTGACCCCCGGAGCAGACGGAAGGTCACCCGTCGACATCCTGGCGGAGGCGGTCCGGCTGACCGTCGACGAATCGGAGACACTGCGACTGCGTTTCACGGACACCCCGGACGGGCCACGCCAGTACGTCGACGACACCCCCGCACCGCTCCCCGAGGTCCGGGACCTGTCAGACGCACCCGACCCGCGACTGCTGGCCTCGGCCGTGATCGACGCGGAGAAGGCGTCCTGCGGGGAACACTGGTGCACGATGACCGGTGGACAACTGCACCGGTACCTCATCCTCGACCTCGGCTGGACCGGAGGTGACCCGGACAGGGGCCGCACCGTGTGGTGCATCCAGCTCTACCACCACATCATCGTCGACGGGTACAGTGCCGCCCTGCTCACCCGTCGTACCGCCGTCCACTACACAGAGCTTGCCGGAGGACGCCCCGCGCGCCGGAACAGGTTCTCCCCGGTCGCCGACATTGTCGCGGCAGACCGCGACTACACCACTGACGAGGGCCCCTCCGGCCGTGACGCCGACCGTGCCTTCTGGCACGACTATCTCACCCCCGCCCCGGACACCACCGGGAGGGAGGACCACGTCCACGGAGCCGGCACGTCATCGACCACCACCACACTCCGGATCACCGCGGCGGAGATGGACGCCCTGCGCACCCGAGCCCAGTCTCAGGGACTGGTCTGGTCCGACCTGGTCATGGCCGCGTACGGGGCGTGGCTGCGCAAATTCGGCCTCATCCCTTCCGTCCCTTCCGTCAGCTCCACCGGTTCTGACGCCGAAGCCCTGCTGGCGATGCCGATGATGGCCCGGACCAGCGGAGTGCTGCGCCGTACCCCGGCGATGCTGGTGAACATGCTTCCGGTCCGCTTCCCCGTCCGAGGTGACGCCACCCTCGACGAGGTCGCCGCCGAGGCCGGGGCCGCGCTCGACACCGTCCGGCCCCACCAGCGTTTCCCCGGCTCTGAGCTGGCCCGGGACCTCGGACACCCTGCCGTCCTGCACGGCATCGGGATGAATCTCAAGACCTTCGACTTCTCCCTCTACTTCAACGGCACGGTCGGCGTCCTGCGCAACATTGCCGGCGGTCCTCCCGAGGACCTCGTCCTCGTGGTCACCCCCGCCGCCGACGGTGGCACGGACATCGCCTTCGAGACCGATCCACGCAGTGTGGACGCCCCGACGGCACTCCGGCGTCTCCGGGACATCCACGCCCTGCTCTTCGACGTCCCCGGGTCGACCCCTCTGTCACAGATCCGACTCCGGGACGCAGAGACGTGGGCACGGACCGCGGCCGCGCGTGCCGGTGAACCGCTCCCCCGACCGGTTCCCGGACTCGACGGGAGGATCGACTCCCTGGCCTCCCGGGACGGCTGGGAGGATGAGACCCGTCCCCTGCTCGTCTCCGACGACGGGGCCACGGAACTCACCGCGGCGCAGACCGCTGCCCGGGTCGCCGCCCTGGCCCGCACTCTGTCGGCGGACACGCCCCCGGGCTCGGTCATCGCACTGGACCTTCCGAAGTCCCCGGAACTGGCGGTGGCCGTCCTCGCCGTGTGGAGGGCACACCGGGCCTTCGTCATCCTGGACCGGGAGCATCCGCAGGCCCGGCGCGCCAGGATCCTCACCGACTCCGGGGCCGTCGCCGTCCTCGGGGAGTCCGCCGTCCTGCGGCCCACCGGGGTCCGCGCCCCCTCCGCCGACGACGTCGAGGTCCCTGACCTGGCCTATCTCCTGTACACCTCCGGGACGACCGGTACGCCCAAGGGGGTGCAGATCACCAGGTCCGCCGTCGAGGCACTGCTGGCCGGTCATTCGGTGCACCTGTGGAAGGACGCCTGGTCCCGCTCCGTCGACGGCAGGCTCGATGTCGCGCACACGGCGTCCTTCTCCTTCGACGCCGCACTCGACCAGCTGGCATGGATCTTCACCGGGGCCACCGTCCACCTCTACGACAGGGACACCGTCGGGGACCCCGCCGCGATGCGGGCCGCACTGCTGCGCGACCGTATCTCGGTGCTCGACGCCACCCCTTCACTGGCCGGGGCGCTCATCGACTCCGGTGCCCTGGGAAGTGCACTGGAAAGCTCGGACGTGTCGACGGTGATCCTGGGAGGAGAGGCTGTACCGCAGTCACTGTGGGACCGCCTGGTGTCGGTCGGCGGGGACTCCGGCGCACGTCCGGGCCGGTTCGGTGCCTGGAACGTCTACGGTCCCACCGAATCCACCGTCGACGCCCTCATGGCCCGGGTCGCCCCCGGTCCGGTGAACATCGGCCGCGCCGTGCCCGGTACCGTCGCCGAGATCCTCGACGTCGACGGTGAACCCGTCCCTGACAACGAGACCGGTGAACTGTACCTGTCCGGTCCCCAGACCGCTGTGGGCTACCGGGGGATGCCGGAACGGACCGCCGAGGTCTTCGACACCGTCCGTCCTGCCCGACCGGACCCGGACGGCTCTCAGGAGGGGAAGGACGCCACGGGCGGGGTGCGCCGCTACCGTACCGGCGACCTCGTCCGGTGGGTTCCCGGCCGAGGCGGTTCGGAGGACTCCGGGGCGACCCTGTTCCTCGGCCGGGCGGACGACCAGCTGGAGATCCGCGGACACCGGGTGGAACCCGGGGAGGTTGAGGCAGCCCTTCTCGCACTGCCCGAGGTCACCGCGGCGGCGGTGGGAACCTTCGGTGAGCCTGGCGCGCTGCGGCTGGTCGCCCATGTCTGCCTCACCCGGGAGGCGTCCTCCCAGGTGCCCCCGTTCGACGTCCGTTCCGCTGTCGCCGCCACGGTGCCCTCCCACCTGGTCCCGACGAGGGTGCGGGTCCATGACAGGCTTCCCCTCACCGTCGGCGGAAAAGTCGACCGGCGGGCACTGGAGGAGTGGGAGGCCCTGAACGGCAGTGCCGGTGGTGCGGCAGGTCCCGCCGGTACCCCTGCTGCTGACGCCCCCGGCCTCCCCGCCGACCCCGGTCCCGGAGACACCGTGGAACCTGCAGGTGCGGGTCCTGTGCTCGCCGATGTCCTCGCCCCGCTGCTCGGTCTCTCCGACGCGGCGCAGGTTCCCCTCGACCGCGACTTCATCTCCCTCGGCGGCGACAGCATCGCCGCCCTCACCGCCTCCGGAAGACTACGGATGCGCGGCTACGCGGTGCCCGCCAGGGAGTTCCTCACCGGGACCCTGCTCTCGGACATCGCCACGTCCGCGGAACCTGTCACACCCGCCGGAGCCCTGTCCGCCCCCACCTCCGGTGCTGTCTCCGGGACACGCCCGGCCGGAGAGGCCGGCGGCGGTACCGCCGTCGCCACGGGGGCACTGCCGACCGTGCCGCTCCCCGCTGACACCGCCCTGTGCGGCACCCTCCACGGAATCGACCCGGAACTGGGCCTGCCCGGAGGTCGTGCCGGACTCCTCGCCGCGGTGCAGAACATGATGACCACCCACGGGGCACTGCGGGCCGTCTTCGACCCCACCGGCGACGACGGCCCCCGGTTCATTGTCCCGCGGACCCCGCTGACCGTCCCCGACGCTGTCATCTGCGAAGCCCCGGCCGGCCCCGGACAGGACGCCGCGCTCACCGCGGCACTGCAGCCGGAACGTGGACTCGTGTGGCAGATCACCCCACCGGACGCCGAGGGTGAGGTACGGGTCTGCGTCCACCGTGGCGTCCTCGACCCCGGTGCAGCGGACATCTTCCTCGGGGAACTGCACCGGGCGCTCACCGGACTGCCGCTGCAGCCCTCCCCCGGCTCGTGGCGGGCAGCCGCACAACTCCCGGTGCGGGTCGCCCCTGTCACCGGGTCGGCCGCGTCACCGCTGGTCTTCGACCTTCCTGATCCGGAGGCTCTCACCGAACTGCTCCCGGAGCAGTACGGGACGGGTGTCGGGGAAGTTCTCACCGCGCTCGCCTCCCTTGCCACCGGGGCCCCGGTGGGCCTGCGTGACAGGCCGTCCGCTGCCCGGGGCGTCCTCGGTTCCCTGACCCGGACCCGGGTCGTCCCTGCAGCGGCAGGAGCCTCCGACCTGGACGGACGGGAAGGAAAATCAGACAGGGCGAAGTCTGTCCTCCTCGGGGTCAAGGAGGCCTTCAGAACCGGGCGACCGGCTGAGGACACCCCCGCGCTCACAGTGTCGTCCGTCCCGGGAAGCCTGCTGCCCGCCGGGCGGGTACTGCTCACCGCAGGTGCACCCCACCTGCTCGTCAGCACCGGAACCGGGGACGCCCCCGACACGGGGCAGACGACGGTGCTCACCGCCAGGCTCTACCAGGGCTCCCCCGAACTCGTGGAACGACTCACCGGGGCCGCTGTCGCCCTGGCCGTCCTCGCCCGGACAGGTCAGGGGGGCTGCAGCCCCTCCGACCTGGTGCACCTGCCGCCGAACCTCCGGCCGGTCAGCCGGGACCTCATCGACCTCTGGGAGGGTACGCACGGCCCCCTGGCCGATGTCCTCCCCCTGTCCCCCCTGCAGGAAGGACTCCTCTACCACGCGGTCGCGGGAGGGGACGGGTACG
Source organism: Corynebacterium neomassiliense (assembly GCF_900626215.1). Taxonomy (NCBI): domain Bacteria; kingdom Bacillati; phylum Actinomycetota; class Actinomycetes; order Mycobacteriales; family Corynebacteriaceae; genus Corynebacterium; species Corynebacterium neomassiliense. The sequence continues at coordinate 1,382,096 of NZ_LR131106.1, forward strand.
TCCTCTCCGCCGGTATCGACCTCGCGGGGGAGGTCGACGTGGACCGTCTCCACGACGCGTTCCGGGCGGTCCTCCGCCGCCACGGTCTGTTGCGCGCCCGCATCGACTCCGACTCCCTCGACGAACCGGTGCAGCTCATCCCCCGCCGGGTCACACTGCCCTGGCGGACGGTGGCCTTCTCCCACCTGCCCGCGGACGCCGCCGCAGGAGCCGTGAAGGACCGGTTGCGGGCCATGGCTGCCCGCAGGATCGATCTCGCCACCGGTCCGCTCGTCGCGGCAGCGCTCATTCTTCTCCCCCGGCAGCCCCTCCCCGACAGCAGGCCCGGAAACAGCGCCGGCCAGCCTGCCGGCCCCAGCGCAGGCCCCGGTGCAGGCCCTGGTGCCGGGGCGGCCGGCGCGGCCGGCGCCTCCTCCGCGGTACCGGAGCAGGACCTGCTCACCGCGTCCGCCTGTCTCGTCCTCGGCAACCACCACCTGCTCACCGACGGATGGTCCACCCCGGTCATGGTCCGCGACCTCCTGGCCCTCTACCACGGTGACCCCCTCCCGGAGACCGCCCCGTACTCCGACTACCTCGACTGGCTCGCGTCCAGGGAAGACTCCGGGGAAACGGCCGCCGACGAGGACGCCTGGCGTGAACGCCTCGCCGGTCTCGACCACGGCACCCTGATCCGCGACATCGCCCCGGCCACCCCTGACGACCTCGAAAGGGCAGGCAGGGTCACCGGAGAGTCCGTCGACGAACTGACCGTCCCCGACTCCCTCGCGGCCAGGGCACGGCACGCCGGAGTGACCGTGAACACCCTCCTGCAGACGGCCTGGTCCCTGACGCTGGCTGCGCTGACCGGTGCGGACGACATCGTCTCCGGGACCACGGTCTCCGGGCGTCCCACCCAGCTGCCCGGTATCGAGGACACTGTCGGACTGTTCATCAACACACTGCCTGCACGGGTCACCCTCGACCACTCGCAAACCCTCACCGACACACTCCGCAACGTCGGACGTATCCAGGCCAGGATGACCGCACACGACCAGGTACCGCTCAGCCGGATCGAGCAGCTCGCCGGTGCCGGTGCACTGTTCGACTCCCTCGTCGTCGTCGACAACTTCCCCTCCCTGCCGCCGGTCACCGGAGAACAACTGTCCCGGGGCAGGATCGGGGTCACCGACGTGCAGGTCGACGGCATGACCAGTTTCCCGGTGTCAGTGGTCTCACCGCCGGCGGCCCCGGGTGAACCGGTGCGCGTGGTCCTGGCCCACCGCCCCGATCTGGTGGACTCCCGTTTCGTCGACGCGGCACGGACAGTCCTGACCCGGGTACTCGGCTACTTCGCGGACGCCGGTGCCGGGAGCGCCGGGAGCACCGGAGAGGTCACGGAGGCGGCGGAGCCCACCGTCGGCGATGTTCTCGCCGGGCTTCCCCGGTGGACACGGGAGGACGCCACCACCGCACCTGCCCCCGCCCGCTCCACGCTTCCCGCGCACACCACAGCCGTCACCTCCCACTCCGGTGGCCGCCCGGCCGCCGACGGTACCGCCGACGGTACCGCCGACGTGCCTGACCCGGGCGAAGTCAGCTCGACCGTCGCCCGCGTCATGGCGTCCCTCCTGAAGAAGGACCACGTCGGTGAGCACGACAACTTCTTCGACATCGGCGGCCATTCCCTCCTCGCCATGCGACTGCTGGGCAGACTGCGACGGGAGGGGCTCGAGAACGTCACCATCCAGGACATCGTGGAGACCGGTTCACCGGCTGCCCTGGCAGCACGACTGAGCGGGGGCGGGAGCAGTCAGATCCTGCCCCTCGGCCCGGGAACCCGGACACCCCTGTTCGCCGTCCATCCCGGCGGAGGTTTCGCCCTGCCTTTCCGTGGCCTCGCCGACCGGCTTTCGGCCGAGGACGTCCCCGTCACCGGCCTGCAGCTCCCCGACCCCCACCCGGAGGTCACCGATCTCTCCGAACTCGCCTCCGGCTACGTCGACTCCGTCATGCAGGTGCAGGACCACGGCCCCTACCGGCTGCTCGGTTACTCTTTCGGCGGTGTCCTCGCCCAGGCGATGACGGCCGAACTTCTCCGCCGGGGTGAACAGGTCTCCTGGCTCGGGATCATGGACGCCTACCCCGCCGGTCACGGTCCCGTCACCCGGAGCACGGCAGACGCGGTGAACGCGGCGAACGCGGCAGGCACGGCAGACGTGGCAGACGCGGCAGACGCGGCAGGCCGGGGCGGCAACCTCACCGCCGCCCAGATCGCCGCTGTGGCCGGGGTTCCCGACATCGACGACCTCCCCGGGGGCGCAGAGGCCGCCGACGCGGTCACCCGCACCCTGGGCACGAACCTCGCCTACTGCGACGGTCTGCTTCGCTCGGCATCACCCGTCGACCTCTCGGGATTCACGGGCGTGGTGCAGCTCATCGTCGCCACCCGTGCCGACCCCCGGGTCGCAGGACTCCACGGAGCACCCGGTGGCTGGGATCCGGCCACCGCCTGGGCCGGTGTCTGGGATCCGGCCACCGCCTGGGCCGGTGTCTGGGATCCGGCCACCGCCTGGGCCGGTGTCCTGGACACTCCTCCCCGCGTCCTCGAACTCGACCTCACCCACGCCGGACTGGCCACCGATGCCGGCTGGGACGCCTCGACCCCCTCGATTCTGAAAGGACTGCAGTGAACCCGAACCCGTCGACTGTTCCCGGGACTGATTCCCCCGCCGACCCCCGTAACGCCCTGGAGGCGGCGACTGATCCCGGCGTCCTCGCCAACGGCATCCCCGTACAGGACGCCGAACGCTACCGGTCCTGTGGTGCCTGGACCGGGGACACGCACTGGAAACTCTTCCGACGTGCCGTCGACGCGTGGCCCGGACGGCCCGCCGCCGTCGACCGTCACCGCAGCGTGACCTGGGCCGAACTCGACGACGGTGTGTCGCGGGCAGCCGCAGTCCTCGCCGACGCCGGGGTGGGCCGCGGTGACGGCGTCATCATCCAGCTGCCGAACTGCGTCGCCTACCTCGAGGCCGTGTTCGCCCTCTGGCGGATCGGTGCGGTCCCCGTGTTCTCCCCCCCCGCGCCCGGCTCCTCCGAGATCCTCCATTCCGCGTCCCCCGCGCCGGCCCGCCACTACCTATCCACAGCCCGGCCCGACCGCCATCTCAGCCGGGTACACGCCACCGTGGCCGCCAGGACGGACATCACCGGCATCTACGTCGACACCTGGGCCGAAGACCCCTGGAACTCCGGTGACCTGCACGCCGACGACCTCGCCGTCCCCGCGCCCGCCGAAGTACCCGCCGACGAGCTTGCCTTCCTCCAGCTCTCGGGCGGGACGACCGGGGTACCCAAGCAGATCCCCCGCACCCACGACGACTACCTCTACTCCGTCCGCGCCTCCCTGGAGGTCTGCGACCTCCACCACGGCGACGTGCTTCTCGTCGCACTGCCGGCGTCCCACAACTTCACGATGAGTTCCCCCGGCATCCTCGGCGCAGTGCACGTCGGGGCGACAGTGGTCTTCTCCCCCGACCCCATGCCCACCGAGGTGCTACCCCTCATCGCCGAACACCGGGTCACCCACCTGGCCCTGGTCCCTCCTGCGCTGATCAGCCTGCTGAACTTCCCCGACCGTGACGACCATGACCTCTCCACTGTCCGCACAGTGTGGGTGGGAGGGGCGAAACTGTCTGAGGCGGCGGCACGCCGGGTCACCCCGGAACTGGGATGGAAGCTCCAGCAGGTGTTCGGGATGGCTGAGGGCCTGGTCAACTACACCCCGTTGGACGCCACGGTCGAGGAGACCGTCTCCACACAGGGCCGGCCCATGAGCCCGTGGGACGAGATCCGGGTCGTCGACGACCATGACGAGGACGTCCCCGAGGGTACGCCCGGCAACCTGCTGACCCGCGGACCCTACACCATCCGGAGGTACCACCGCGCCCCCGAGGTCAACGCCAGGTCATTCACCCCCGACGGGTTCTACCGCACCGGGGACATCGTCGTGTTCAAAGACGGTTGCCTCACCGTCGTCGGCAGAGCGAAAGACCAGATCAACCGGGGTGGGGAGAAGATTGCGCCGGAAGCTGTCGAGAATGCGCTGCTGACCCACCCCGCCGTGCACGACGTCTCCGTCGTCGGCGCCCCGGACGAGGTACTCGGAGAAAAGATCCACGCCTTCATCATTCCCCGGCCTGAGTTCCGTGCGGACCCGCACGCCGCGGGCCTGACCGCGACAAAACTGCGGAAGTTCGTCAGGGCTGCCGGCCTCGCCAGCTTCGCCGTGCCTGACATCATCGACATTGTCGACAGTTTCCCGTTGACGGGTGTGGGAAAGGTGTCGAAGAAGCAGCAGCAGACCCGCTGACACGCGCTCAGTGCCCGGACATCCGGCGCCGGTCAACAGCGGGCCGGTACGTGGTGGGGCGGGGCACGGCCCTGCCCACGTCCGCCGGATATGCCGAAGGTCCCCGCCCCGGAACTCTCCCGGGACGGGGACCTGTGACACGGTGCGGGGCCTGCCGGCCACCGCAGAGAACCAGCCGGGCCCTGCCGGGCCGGCTTGTCCTGTACGGCCTACTTGGCCTTCTCGACGATTTCGACGAGACGGAAGTGCTTGTCCTTGGACAGCGGCCGGGTCTCTTCGATGCGGACCAGGTCGCCGATACCGGCGACGTTGTCCTCGTCGTGCGCCTTCACCTTGGTGTTGGTACGCATGATCTTGCCGTAGAGGGCGTGCTTCTTACGGTCCTCGAGCTCGACGACGATGGTCTTGCTCATCTTGTCGGACACGACGTAGCCGGTCCGGACCTTGCGGGCACCCTTGGTGTTCTGGTTGGTCACGTTGGTCTCACTCATGCTGCGTCACCCTCCGGAGCGGTGGACAGGCCCAGCTCGCGCTCACGGAGCACGGTGTAGATCCGGGCGATGTCGCGCTTGACGGTGCCGAGGCGACGGTTGTTGGTCAGCTGACCGGTGGCGTTCTGGAAGCGCAGGTTGAACAGCTCCTCCTTCGCCTCCTTCAGCTTGGTGGTCAGCTCATCGTTGCTGAGGTCACGGAGCTCGTGGGCCGGTGTACCGGTAGCCATCAGAACTGATCCTCCTTCTTCACGATTCGCACCTTGCAGGGGAGCTTGTTGCCCGCACGACGGAGCGCCTCGAGGGCAACTTCCTCACTCGGGTAGCTCATCTCGAACAGGATACGGCCGGGCTTGACGTTCGCGACCCACTTCTCCACGGGGCCCTTACCCGAACCCATACGCACGCCGAGCGGCTTCTGGGTCAGGGGGCGGTCCGGGAAGATGTTGATCCACACCTTGCCACCACGCTTGACGTGGCGGTTGATGGCGATACGGGCAGCCTCGATCTGGCGGTTGGTGATGTACGTCGGCTCCAGGGCCTGCAGGCCGTAGTCGCCGAAGGTCACGCGGTTGCCGCCCTTGGACACACCGGAACGGTGCGGCCGGTGCTGGCGGCGGAACTTTACCCGCTTGGGGATAAGCATGGGTTAACCCTCCTGCTTCTGGTCGGCACGCGGACGCCGAGCTCCTCCGCGACGCGGACGCTCGCGACGGTTGCCGCGGGCACCGCGGTCCTCGCGGGCGTTGAGCAGGGACTCGCGGCGGCCACCGACGACGTCGCCCTTGTAGATCCAGACCTTCACGCCGATGCGGCCGAAGGTGGTGTGGGCTTCAAAAGTACCGTAGTCGATCTCGGCCCGCAGCGTGTGGAGCGGGACGCGACCTTCGTGGTACCGCTCGGTGCGGCCCATCTCGGCACCGCCGAGACGACCCGAGCAGACAACCTTGATGCCCTTGACCTGGGGCTGACGCATGGCGGACTGGATCGCCTTGCGCATTGCCCGGCGGAAGGCCACGCGGTTGCTCAGCTGCTCAGCGATGGACTGGGCCACGAGCTGGGCGTTGGCGTCAATGTTCTTGACTTCGAGGATGTTGAGCTGCACCTGCTTACCGGTGAGCTTCTCCAGACGGCCACGGATCCGGTCCGCCTCGGCGCCGCGGCGTCCGATGACGATGCCCGGGCGGGCGGTGTGGATGTCCACGCGGACCCGGTCGCGGGTGCGCTCGATGACGACGTCGGCGATGCCGGCGCGATCGAGGCCCTTGGACAGGAACTCGCGGATCTTGATGTCCTCGGCGAGGTAGTCAGCGTACTGCTTGTCGGCGTACCAGCGGGAGCGCCACTCGGAAGTGATACCCAGCCGGAGGCCGTGGGGGTGAATCTTCTGGCCCACTACTGAGCACTTCCCTTCTGGCTCTCGACAACCACGGTGATGTGGCTGGTGCGCTTGCGGATCTGGAAGGCCCGACCCTGGGCGCGGGGCTGGAACCGCTTGAGCGTCGGTCCTTCGTCGGCGAAAGCCTCGGAGACGACGAGCGTGCGGGGGTCCAGGCCGAAGTTGTTCTCGGCGTTCGCGGCGGCGGATGCGACAACCTTCGCGACCGGCTCAGAGGCCGACTGCGGGGCGTAGCGCAGGATCGCCAGCGCGTCCTCCACGGACTTGCCGCGGATGGTGTCGATGACGCGACGTGCCTTCATCGGGGTGACCCGGACGAACTTGGCGGTGGCGCGTGCGGAATTGATGGTGTCGGACATGACTATCGCCGACCCTTCTTGTCGTCCTTGATGTGACCCTTGAAGGTCTTGGTCGGGGCGAACTCGCCCAACTTGTGACCGACCATCGAGTCGTCGATGAACACCGGGACATGCTTCCGACCGTCGTGGACGGCGAAAGTGTGGCCGATGAAATCGGGGAGAATGGTCGAACGGCGCGACCAGGTCTTGATGACCTTCTTGGTGCCGGCGTCGTTCTGGGCGTCCACCTTCGCGAGGAGGTGTTCGTCCACGAACGGGCCCTTTTTGAGGCTGCGTGGCATTCTCAACTACCTCCTTTAGCGCTTCTTGTTCTTGTTGGCACGGCGACGGCGGACGATCAGCTTGTCGCTCGGACGGTTGGGCTTGCGGGTACGGCCCTCCGGCTGGCCCCACGGGGAGACGGGGTGGCGGCCACCTGAGGTCTTGCCCTCACCACCACCGTGCGGGTGGTCGACCGGGTTCATCACGACACCGCGGACGGTCGGGCGGACGCCCTTCCAGCGCATACGACCGGCCTTGCCCCAGCGGATGTTGATCTGGTCGGCGTTACCGACCTCACCGACGGTGGCACGGCAACGGATGTCGACGCGACGGATCTCGGAGGACGGCATACGCAGGATCGCGTACGGGCCTTCCTTACCGAGCAGCTGGATGCTGACACCGGCGGACCGGGCGAGCTTGGCGCCGCCGCCCGGCTTGAGCTCCACGTTGTGGATCGTGGTACCGGTCGGGATGTTGCGCAGGGGAAGGTTGTTCCCCGGCTTGATGTCGGCCTGTGCCCCGGTCTCGACGACAGCGCCCTGCTTCAGACCCTTCGGAGCGATGATGTAACGCTTCTCACCGTCGGCGAAGTGCAGCAGCGCGATGTTCGCGGTGCGGTTCGGGTCGTACTCGATGTGCGCGACCTTGGCGGGCACGCCGTCCTTGTCGACACGACGGAAGTCGATGACGCGGTAACGGCGCTTGTGACCGCCACCCTTGTGACGGGTGGTGATGTGACCGTGCACGTTACGGCCACCGGTCTTGGACAGCGGGCGCAGCAGAGACTTCTCCGGGGTCGAACGAGTGATCTCGTCGAACTCGGACACGGAACTCTGGCGGCGACCCGGCGTAGTCGGCTTGTACTTGCGAATAGCCATACTTCTGCTCTCTCTTTACCTGTCGGTGACGACTGCCCTCAGGCGGTCGCACCACCGAAGATGTCGATGGGCTCGCTGCCGGCGACCAGGGTGACCATGGCGCGCTTGGTGGCCTTGCGCCGCCCGAAACCGGTGCGGGAACGCTTACGCTTTCCCGGACGGTTCAGAGTGTTGACGCTGGCGACCTTCACACCGAAGATCTCCTCGACGGCAATCTTGATCTGGGTCTTGTTGGAATCGGGCCTCACCAGGAACGTGTACACGTTCTGCTCCATGAGACCGTAGGACTTCTCGGAGACGACGGGGGCGATGATGATGTCCCGGGGATCGGCGACAGTGCTCACTTTGCCTCCTCCTTCCTGCTGGACTGCTCGACGAAGGTGTTGAGAGCCTCGACAGAGAAGATGACGTCGTCCGCGTTGAGGACGTCGTAGGTGTTCAACTGGTCGGCCGCCAGAGCGTGGACACCGGAGAGGTTGTTCACGGACTTCCAGGCGGTGACGTCGTCACGGCCGAGAACCACGAGGACGGACCTGCGGTCAGTGAGCCGCTCGATGAACGTACGTGCCGACTTCGTTGACGGGGTCTGGCCTGCGACCAGCTCCTCGACGAGGTGGATCCGCTCGTTGCGGACACGGTCGGTGAGGGCTCCGCGCAGCGCGGCGGCCTTCATCTTCTTCGGGGTCCGCTGGTCGTAGTCACGCGGCTGCGGACCGTGGACCGTGCCACCACCGGTGAAGTGGGGGGCGCGGGTGGAACCCTGGCGGGCACGACCGGTGCCCTTCTGACGGAACGGCTTCCTGCCGCCACCGGAGACCATGCCACGCGTCTTGGTGGCGTGGGTACCCTGTCGCTTCGCGGCGAGCTGGGCCACGACGACCTGGTGCATCAGCGGCACGGACGGCTCGACGTCGAAGATCGACGCCGGAAGCTCGACGGTGCCGTTGGTGGATCCGTCAGCGGTGTGGACGTTGAGGGTCAGATTGCTCATGCGTGTGCACCGCCCTTCACTGCGGTCTTGACGGTCACGATGCCGCCGTTGATTCCGGGAATCGCACCCTTGATCAGGAGCAGGTTGGACTCGGCGTCCACCCGGGCGATCCTGAGGTTCTGCAGGGTGACTCGCTCGTTGCCCATCCGGCCGGCCATCCGGGTGCCCTTGAAGACACGACCGGGGGTGGCGCAGGCGCCGATGCCGCCGACACGGCGGTGGGCGGCCTGGTTACCGTGGGAGGCACCCTGGCCGGCGAAGCCGTGGCGCTTCATTGCGCCGGCGTAGCCCTTGCCCTTCGAGGTGCCGGTGACGTCCACGTAGGTGACGTCGGAGAAGAGCTCGGCGGTGATGTCCTGGCCGACCTCGTAGGCGGACGCGTCGTCGACGCGGAACTCCACCATGTGACGGCGCGGGGTGACTCCGGCCTTCTTGTAGTGACCGGCCTGCGGCTTCTTGACCTTGCGAGGGTCAATGTCGCCGAAGGCGATCTGGACGGCTTCGTAGCCGTCAGTGTCCTTGGTGCGCACCTGGGTGACGACACAGGGCCCAGCCTCGACGACGGTGACCGGAACGACCCGGTTGTCCTCGTCGAAGATCTGGGTCATGCCGAGCTTCTTGCCCAGGATGCCCTTGATCTCGTTTTCGCTCATTATTCTGCTCCGCTGCTCAGTTCCGACTCAAGCCCAGGGTTACTGGATGTTCACGTCGACGCTGGCCGGAAGATCGATGCGCATCAGGGCGTCAACGGTCTTCGGCGTCGGGTCGAGAATGTCGATGAGCCGCTTGTGGGTGCGCATCTCGAAGTGCTCGCGAGAATCCTTGTACTTGTGCGGCGAACGGATGACGCAGTACACGTTCTTCTCGGTGGGCAGAGGCACAGGGCCGACCACGCGGGCACCCGTGCGGGTGACCGTCTCGACGATCTTCTTGGCAGAAGCGTCGATTGCCTCGTGGTCATAGGCCTTGAGCCTGATGCGGATCTTCTGTCCCGCCACGCTAGTCCTCTTCCTCGTTCCCCGTTCCATGACGGGTCGGTGTCCTTGTCCCGGCCCGATGGCGTGGGAACTTTCAATTTTCTTGGTTAACGCTGTCCGGCTGATGAAGCTGGCACAGACGCCAGTGTCTTCATGACCGCACTGGTTCCGACGTCTGGCCCGGTCGACGGAGGGGAGGCAAATCACCGCTGCACCGTCGTGCCGGACGACGGTCATGAACCGAGTCATCCGAGGAAGAGCCCCATGATCTGGCGTACGGGACCCTCGCTTAACTGCCGCTGTTTATTTGCCATGCCCCACTCCGGCTCCCGCAGGACGACCACCGACGAATCGACGACCGTGACCCTGCTTCGGAACCCGTGGACGGTCGTGGGACCGCCTCCGTGGTTCATGATCACTTCACCATCACCCCCGTCTTGCCCCCGGAAGCGAGTTCCGGGCACGCAGGAGGCATGTCAAAGCAACGTCGATGATTTAACCACGTCGCCTGCGCACAGGACAAATCCTGCACGCGACCGGTTCCGCGCGGTCCACCCGGTGCCGGATCACCTCCGCGACACCGCCTCTGTACAACAGAGATCCGGGACCCGGACCGCAGCACCGATCACAGGACAGATCACGCGAAGGATCACAGGGGCGATCACAGGTCCTGTCAGGAGACCGGCGGACTCCTGCCCGGGCGTTTTCGGGATCTCCACCGGTGAGAACGTCTACCATGGGTCGGGAACACCCGGGCCCGGACAGGAGAACCTGACGGCCCGTTGCCCCATCCGACCAGCAACCGTCCCGCATCACCGAACCTGGAAAGGACTCGCCCATGACCAGCAATGTCCCCGAAAGCACCACGAAGACGGACACCGGGGCGGACGCCACCGGCGGCACCTCCCCCGCTGTCCCGGAGAGCACCGGCTCCGACCTCGTGACCGACCACGGTCGCACCTCCGTCGCCGACGTGGTGGTCTCCAAGATTGCCGGCATGGCCGCCCGGGAGGTCACCGGGGTCCATGATCTCGGTGGCTCCACCGCACGTGCACTGGGAGCACTTCGCGAGCGCATTCCCGGTGGTCGGGTCAATGTCCAGCAGGGCATCTCGGTGGAGGTCGGCGAACGCCAGGCGGCCGTCGACATCTCCATCGTCGCCGAATACGGTGTGGCCATCCACGAACTTGCCGAGGCGATCCGCCGCAACATCATCATCTCCGTCGAAGAGATGACCGGACTCGAGGTGACCGAGGTCAACGTCACTGTTCACGACGTGCACCTGCCCGGTGACGACGAGGAGGACGATCCGGAGCCTGTCGCCGAGAAGAACCCGCGCGTCCAGTAGGGACACACCATGACCCACTCCTCCAGGTCCGCCGGGTCTTCCGGATCATCCGGTTCATCCGGATCCTTCCGGGACGATCCTGAGTATCTCCGCGCGCGTCGCCGGATCATCCGGGACAACCACCCCGATGTGGGCGGGTCGGACGAGGCACTCATCGCTGCACTCGCTGACCTTGACGAGCGCTGGAGCCGCCGTGTCCGGCACCGTGCGGAGCTCGGGGACATCCGGCTTCCGGGATTCATCCCGGACGATGTCGCCCGTCAGGCCACAGACCTGGCCGAGCAGTACACCGATGAAGTCCTGAGACGTGCCGGGGAAATGCAGGAGCGTGCACGACGTGTGGTGGAGGCCCAGACTCCCCGGCTCCGGAAGCTCAGACGGGAAGCCGGCAGAACCGCCGGCACTGTCGTCCGCTCGGTCCAGGAGCACCTGCCCCGACGGTTCCCGGGGGCGCGAAGGTACACCTCGACCGGAACCAACAGAACGGAGAAGAAATGAAGTATGCGACAGTTCTCGGCGTGCTCTTCGGTTTCCTGCTTGCAGTGGGGGCACTGTGGGCGGGCGTCACCGGATTCCTCGTCGTCGCCGTCCTGTGCACCGTCGGCGGAGTCGTCGGAGCACATCTCGAAGGCATCATCGACCTGCGGGCCGTCTTCAGCTCAGGGCACCGCGGACGCGGGTGACCGGCCGTGTCTGACTCCCCCGTGACCGTCGACGACCGTGTGGTCCGAGCCTATGCGATGCAGGCGGCGCTGAGCGTCCCCGGCGTCATCGACCACGCGTCCGGGATCAACAGGATCACCGGTCGTCATCTTCCCCGGGCCGACGTGCGGTGGAACGCAGCCAGGACAGGTGTCTGGGTGGACATCCAGATCGCCGTCGTCTGGCCGGCACCGGTGGTGGATGTCGCCGCCACCGTGCGCGCGACCGTGTCCACCTGGATCACCGCGGCCGTCGGAGTGGACGCCGCCGTAGTCAACGTCGACGTCGCCGCGGTCGTCCCCGTTCCGGGACAACGCGTCACCGGCGGGGACCTTGACCGGGTGAAACCCGCACCGCACCTCACACCCGTCACCGCCGTCCCACCTGCCGTCTCGACACCGCAGGTCAACAGGGCCGTCGTCAACCCACTGCGACCTGCAGCACCGGTCCGCCCCCGTCCTGTCCGGGTGCGCGCAGGTCGCCCGGTCCGTCCGGAGCATGTCCCGGTACCTCCGCCTCCGCAACTGCGCCCTGTCGGTACGCCCGTACCACCCACGGTTCTGGGAGTGCCGGTACCTCCACCGCACCTGCCGGTGCCCGTCACTGTCCCCTACCATGGCGCGTTGGCACCGGTGACGGTGAGTCCGCGACCACCGGTACAGATCCCGGAGACCCCGGCCACCCCCCGACCGACGCCCGTCATCACCGTGCACCGACCGCCCCGGTCACCGGATGTTCCCCCGCACCGCCCCGTACTGCACGATATCCCCACTCCCCCGGGGCCGCGGATAGAGAACGTTCCCACCCCCGACGGCCTTCCTGTGTCCAACATACCCACACCGGAAGGACTGCCTGTGACTGTCTTTCCCCAGGTGACGCGGCGCGGTCTCACGCCGGTCACGGTCAATCATCCCCCACTCACCCCGGTCACCGTCAACCGCAGGAGTAGGACGGGCAGGAGGGGCGCAGTGGATGCCGGCGATCGCGGAGACACCCCGGGTCCCGGCGCAGCACAGGCGTCCCAGCAAGGAGATCAACCGTGAGCCGCACCGAGATCACTGACACAGGAACCCGACCGTCGTCCACTGACCGGGCGGTCACGGACAACCGGGACACTCCCCCTTCTGCCGACCCGGCTCCCCGTCCCGCGGCGTCCCCCCGTGCCCGGTGGCTGACCATGCTGCTCGGTCTTCTGCTCGTCGCTGCCGGGGCAGCTGCCGTCCACGATCTGCTCGTCGTCCGCGGATCGCTCTCGGACAGCCAGTGGCTCACCCCGGCGTACACGTGGATCGCCGACCTGCACTACGCACCCTGGATCCTTCCTGCGTCCGTTGTCAGCGCCGTACTGGCGCTGCTGCTGCTGGTCGCTGCCTTTCGGCCACGCACCCGGACCCATCTCTCGTTCGCGGGAGATTCGGCACTCCATGCGCGTCCCGTGGACATCGCCCGTCTCAGTACCGCCGCAGCTGAACGGGCGCGGGGCGTACTCAGGGCCTCGACGGTGGCGACCAGGAAGAAGATCACGGTCACCGTCACGAGTGCGGCCCGGGACACCGCTGACAGGGACGCCGTGACCACCGCCGTCACCCGGGAGGTCGGAAACGTCGCCTCTCTACTCGACCCGACGCCCACCGTCACCGTGAAAATCACCTCACCCACCACCGGAGGAGACAAGAGATGAACAGAGGCAGGGCCGCCTTCGACAGACTGGTCATTTTCATCGTCGCGCTTGTTTTCGCGTTCCTCGCGGTATGGGGTATCGGAACGGCAGCGGGGGCGCCGTTCGCCTCACGCATCTCCGACCACGCCGACAGGGACTTCTGGCGGGAGCTGCCGCTCCGGGACAATTACGACGACATTCTGCGTATCGCCGCCGTCGTCCTCGTCACCGTCGGACTGCTGCTCATACTCGTCAACGTCGGACGCCGCAGGCTCGGCCGGATCACCTCCCCATTGTCCGACCCCTCGGGGGAACTACGCCTCCACCCCGCAGACCTGGGGTCCGCCGTCGCCCAGACCTTCGAGAACCGGCCGGACGTCACCTCGGCCACCTTCCGCGCCCTGCGGGACCGTGCCACGGACGTCATCGAGATCCGTGTCCGGTCCGCGGCGGAAACAGACATCACCGCACTACGGGACGCCTGTCGCCTGGCCGCGGCCGACATCCGCGCTGCTTTCCCGGACCAGGACATACGGCCGCGTTTCCTGCTTCAGGTCGAACAGGTCCGGCACCGGAACTGACCCCCTCAGCGGGGCCTCCCGGTGAGTCCGACCCTTCCCCCGGCTGTGAAGCTACGGCAAACCCCCGCCCGTCCCTCTGAAAGGGACGGACGGGGGTTCCCACGTCCTGCCATGCCGGTGCTACCGGCGATCACCCGCCGACAGTCCGGAAACCCCGGACTGTGCAGGTGGAGCAGAAACTAGTCGTTGATCTTGGTCACACGACCGGCACCGACGGTGCGTCCACCCTCACGGATGGCGAACCGCAGACCCTCGTCCATGGCGACCGGCTGGATGAGCTCGACGGCCATCTCGACATTGTCGCCCGGCATGACCATGTCAGTGCCCTCAGGCAGCTTGACGACACCGGTCACGTCGGTGGTCCGGAAGTAGAACTGCGGACGGTAGTTGTCGAAGAACGGGGTGTGGCGGCCGCCCTCGTCCTTGGACAGGACGTAGACGGAACCCTCGAAGCTCTTGTGGGGGGTGTAGGCGCCCGGCTTGGCGACGACCTGGCCGCGCTCGACATCCTCACGCTTCAGACCACGCAGCAGCAGAGCGGCGTTGTCGCCGGCCTCAGCGGTGTCCAGAAGCTTGTTGAACATCTCGATGGAGGTGACAGTGGTCTTCTGGGCCTTCTCGCGGATGCCCAGGATCTCGACCTCCTCGTTGATGTTCAGGACGCCACGCTCCACACGACCGGTGACCACGGTACCGCGGCCGGTGATGGTGAAGATGTCCTCGATCGGCATGAGGAACGGCTTGTCGGTCTCGCGCACCGGATCCGGGATGGAGTCGTCGCAGGCCTGCATGAGGTCGAGGATCGACTGGGTCCACTTGGGATCGCCCTCGAGAGCCTTCAGGGCGGAGATGCGGATGATCGGGGCGTCCTCGTCGTACTCCTGCTCGGCGAGGAGCTCCCGGACCTCCATCTCGACGAGCTCGATGAGCTCCTCGTCATCAACCATGTCGCACTTGTTCAGGGCGACGAGGATGTAGGGAACGCCGACCTGGCGGGCCAGGAGCACGTGCTCACGGGTCTGCGGCATCGGGCCGTCGGTGGCGGCGACCACGAGGATGGCACCGTCCATCTGAGCCGCACCGGTGATCATGTTCTTGATGTAGTCGGCGTGACCCGGGGCGTCCACGTGGGCGTAGTGGCGCTTCTCGGTCTGGTACTCCACGTGGGAGATGTTGATCGTGATACCGCGCTCACGCTCCTCCGGCGCCTTGTCGATGGCGTCGAAGGCGAAGGCCTTGTTGAGGTCCGGGTAGGTGTCAGCCAGAACCTTGGTGATGGCGGCGGTCGTGGTGGTCTTGCCGTGGTCGACGTGACCGATCGTGCCGATGTTAACGTGGGGCTTCGTACGCTCGAACTTAGCCTTCGCCACTTTTGTCCTCCTGGACTTCTCGGTGGCCACGACTCTCGCGACCACTTGACTGAAACTCCCGCTACAGGGGTGCACCGCCGGTTGCGGTGATCTGTTCCGGGCCTTACTAGTGCCGGTTACAGCATCTGACAGTGTGCTGTCGGGCGGATTACACCCGGCCCTTCCGACCGAACCGAGGTCGGTCCCACCGGACACACTGCGGCTGGGTAACGGCCAGCACCCAGCATCCTAACGCACTTCCCCCGACGGTGAAAAACGGGGTGGACGTGAGGTATACGGAGTGCAGGCCCCTACCCCCCCGCGGACCCGACGGCGGCGGAAAACCGCGCCCGACCGGTCCACGGGAGACAAGGTGACAGGACAACGTGACAGTATGTCAGGCGTTGCCGTTGCGCTCGGCGATGATCTCCTGCGCCACGGAGGAGGGGACCTCTCCGTAGGAGTCGAAGATCATCGTGTAGTTCGCGCGACCCTGGGTCTTCGACCGCAGGTCACCGACATACCCGAACATTTCGGACATCGGAACCTTGCCCTTGACGATCTTGGCGCCCGAACGGTCCTCCATCGCGGAGATCCGACCGCGACGGGAGTTGATGTCGCCGATGACCTCACCCATGAACTCCTCGGGTGTGGTGACCTCGACAGCCATCAACGGCTCGAGCAGGACCGGCTTCGCCTTGGCGACAGCGGCCTTGAGAGCCTGGGAACCGGCGATCTTGAACGCCATCTCGGAGGAGTCGACCTCGTGGTAGGCGCCGTCGATGAGCGTCGCCTCGATGTCGACCAGCGGGAACCCTGCCAGGTAGCCGTACTGCATGGCGTCCTGGATACCGGCATCCACCGACGGGATGTACTCGCGGGGGATGCGGCCACCGGTCACAGCGTTGGTGAACTTGTAGTTCGGGTTCTCACCCTCCTCAAGCTCCTCGGGATCCGGGTTGTACGGGGCGATCCCGATGATCACCTTCGCGAACTGGCCGGAACCACCGGTCTGCTTCTTGTGGGTGTACTCGACCTTGTCGACAGCCTTACGGATCGTCTCACGGTAGGCCACCTGGGGGGCGCCGACGTTAGCCTCCACCTTGAACTCACGCTTCATCCGGTCGACGAAAACGTCGAGGTGCAGCTCGCCCATGCCACCGATGATGGTCTGGCCGGTCTCCTCGTCGAGTTCGACGGTGAAGGTCGGATCCTCCTCGGTGAGGCGCTGAATGGCCACACCGAGCTTCTCCTGGTCAGACTTCGTCTTCGGCTCGATGGACACCTTGATCACCGGATCCGGGAAGTCCATGGACTCCAGCTGGATCGGGTTCTGGATGTCGCACAGGGTGTCACCCGTGGTGGTCTCCTTCAGACCGATGAAGGCGTAGATGTTGCCTGCATGGGCCTTGTCGACCGGGTTCTCCTTGTTGGCGTGCATCTGGAAGAGCTTCCCGATGCGCTCCTTCTTGCCCGTGACGGCGTTGAGGACCTGCTCACCGGGCTCGACGCAACCGGAGTAGACACGCACGAAGGTGAGCTTGCCGAAGAACGGGTGGGCGGCGATCTTGAAGGCGAGCGCGGAGAACGGCTCGTCGTCAGAGGGCTTCCGGGTGAGGATCTCGTCCTCGTGGCCGGGCTTGTGGCCCTCGATCGCCTCGACGTCCAGCGGGGACGGGAGGAAATCGACGACGGCGTCCAGAACCGGCTGGATACCCTTGTTGTGGTACGCGGTACCACAGAACACCGGGTAGATTTCCGACGCGATGGTCATCTTCCGGATGGCGGCCTTGATCTCCTCGAGGGAGAGCTCCTCACCGGCGAAGTACTTCTCCATGAGCCCTTCATCGGACTCGGCGACCGTCTCGAGCAGCTTCTCGCGGTACTCGGCGGCCCGGTCGGCGAGATCGGCGGGGATCTCCTCGATGGTCGGCTCAGCACCGACCTCGACCTTGCCGCGCCAGGTGATGGCCTTCATCTGCAGGAGGTCGACGACGCCGTCGAAATCATCCTCGGCACCGATAGGCAGCTGCATGACCAGCGGCTTCGCACCCAGCCGGTCGATGATGGTCTGCACGGTGAAGTAGAAGTCCGCACCGAGCTTGTCCATCTTGTTGACGAAGCAGATGCGCGGGACGTCGTACTTGTCCGCCTGGCGCCACACCTGTTCCGACTGGGGCTCCACGCCCTCCTTGCCGTCGAAGACGGCGACAGCGCCGTCAAGGACACGCAGGGAGCGCTCAACCTCGACGGTGAAGTCGACGTGACCGGGAGTGTCGATGATGTTGATCTGGTTGCTGTTCCAGAAACAGGTGACGGCGGCGGAGGTGATGGTGATACCACGCTCCTTCTCCTGCTCCATCCAGTCGGTGGTGGAGGCTCCGTCGTGAGTCTCTCCGACCTTGCGGTTGATACCGGTGTAGAAGAGAATGCGCTCGGTGGTCGTGGTCTTACCGGCATCGATGTGGGCCATGATGCCGATGTTGCGGACCTTGCTGAGATCCTTCTGCACTTCCTGTGCCACTGTGGTTCCTTAAGGTCTGTGTGTTACCAGCGGTAGTGGGCGAAGGCGCGGTTGGCCTCGGCCATCTTGTGGGTGTCCTCACGACGCTTGACGGAGGCACCGAGACCGTTGGACGCGTCCAGGATTTCGTTGGCCAGACGCTCAGTCATGGTGTTCTCGCGACGCTGACGGGTGAAGGTCACCAGCCACCGCAGTGCGAGGGTGGTGGCACGACCCGGGCGGACCTCGACCGGGACCTGGTAGGTGGCACCACCGACGCGACGGGAGCGGACCTCGAGGGCCGGCTTCACGTTGTCGAGTGCCTTCTTGAGGGTGAGGACCGGATCAGTGCCGGTCTTCTCCCGGCAGGTCTCCAGAGCGCCGTAGACGATGCGCTCGGCAGTGGACTTCTTGCCGTCCAGCAGAATCTTGTTGACCAGCTGGGACACGATGACGTCGTCGTACACCGGATCCTTGACGATCGGGCGTGCGGGGGCGGGACCCTTACGAGGCATGCTCTACTTCTCCTTCTTCGCGCCGTAGCGGGAACGGGCCTGCTTGCGGTCCTTGACACCCTGGGTGTCGAGGGAACCGCGGACGATCTTGTAGCGGACACCCGGGAGGTCCTTCACACGACCACCGCGGACAAGCACCATGGAGTGCTCCTGGAGGTTGTGGCCCTCACCGGGGATGTAGGCGGAGACCTCGATACCCGAGGTCAGCCGGACACGCGCAACCTTACGGAGCGCGGAGTTCGGCTTCTTGGGGGTCGTGGTGTACACGCGGGTGCACACACCCCGGCGCTGCGGGGAACCCTTCAGGGCGGCGGTGGCCACCTTCGCCGTCTTGTCGTGGCGGCCCTTACGGACCAGCTGCTGGATTGTAGGCATGAACCGACTTTCTTGTTCTGTTCAGTACTTCGGTCGACGGTGCCGTCGACACTGCCGGCCAACGAGACCTCTCCCCGGAACCTCGGCGCACTTTATTTTAAACGTGCCGAAACCCCTCAGCCGCTCTCGCTGGCCTACGGGGTGAGTTTCATCCTGCTGAATTTTCTCGGCGATCCAGGGATCGCACCGCCTCCCGGCGGCCGGATGGTCCTGATATACGGGGACTGAGTGCCGACACTACCGCATCACACGTACGCAGCCAAATCAGGACTGAACCGTCCCGGCTGCCGGCGTCCCCCTGCCCGACGAGACGCACTGCTGACAATGTGGCTGTGCAGACTGTGCAGGGAAACGAAAAGGAGGTGCCCGCACGGTGAGAAGTTCCTCACCGCACGGACACCCCCTCACGGATGACCGGACGACACCGGGAGCGGCCTCAGAGCCCTCACCCCGGTGACACGGGATCAGTTCATGTCGATGTCGTCCAGCGGCACCGCGGCACCGGTGAAGTCACCGAAACCGTCGTCGCCGTAGAAGCCGGAGCCGTAGCTGTCAGGCATCTGGAACGCCGCGGCACGGGCCTCGGCAGTCGGTTCCACGGAGATGTTCCGGTACTTCGCGATACCCGTACCGGCCGGGATCAGCTTACCGATGATCACGTTCTCCTTGAGACCGATGAGCTTGTCGGACCGCTTGTTGATTGCGGCGTCCGTCAGAACCCTCGTCGTCTCCTGGAAGGAGGCGGCCGACAGCCACGAGTCGGTTGCCAGTGAAGCCTTCGTGATACCCATGATCTCCGCGCGCACCTCGACCGGACGCCCGCCCGCCTGCACGGCAGCCTTGGACGCGGCGACCGCGTCGGCGTGATCGACGAGAGAACCGGGCAGGTACTCCGTCGAACCGGAGTCGATGACCGTCACGCGACGGAGCATCTGACGGACGATGATCTCGATGTGCTTGTCGTGGATGGCCACACCCTGGTCGCGGTAGACCTTCTGCACCTCGTTGATGAGGTGCTGCTGCACACCGCGACGACCGAGGACCCGGAGGACCTCATGCGGGTCGGCGGAACCCTTGAGCAGCTGCTGACCGACCGAGACGTGGTCACCCTGCCTGATCTGGCGCTCGAAGTCACCGACCTTGATGACGGCGAGACCCTGACGCTTCGACAGCTTCTCGTACACGACCTCGTCGGAACCGTCGTCGGGGACGATGGTGAGGGTGTAGAAGTTGTCGTCGTCCTCGATACGCACGGTACCGTCCACGGACGCGATCGGCGCCTTTGCCTTCGGCACACGGGCCTCGAACAGTTCCTGCACACGGGGCAGACCACCGGTGATGTCACCGCCGACACCGCCCTGGTGGAAGGTACGCATGGTCAGCTGGGTGCCGGGCTCACCGATGGACTGGGCGGCCACGATACCGACGGCCTCTCCGATGTCGACCTTCTTGCCGGACGCCATGGAACGGCCGTAGCAGGTCGCACAGACACCGGTCGAGGTCTCACAGGTCATGACGGACCGAAGCTTGACTTCACGCACACCGGCCGCGACAAGCCGGTCGATCTCCGGGTCGCCGAGGTCGACACCTGCAGGAATGATGACCTCGCCGGCGTCGTTGACGGCGTCCGCAGCCAGGAACCTGCCCTGTACCGCGGTCTCGACGAACTCCGCCCGGCGGAAGGAGCCAGTCTCTTCACCCTCGGCGTCCAGCACCGGGGCTGCCAGAGGCATGGTGACCCCGCGTCTGGTGCCGCAGTCGTCCTCGCGGACGATCACGTCCTGGGCGACGTCGACGAGACGCCTGGTCAGGTAACCGGAGTCTGCGGTACGCAGGGCGGTGTCGGCCAGGCCCTTACGGGAACCGTGGGAGTTGTTGAAGTACTCGAGCACCGACAGGCCCTCACGGAAGGAGGTCTTGATCGGGCGGGTGATGTAGTCACCCCGCGAGTTCGTGACCATGCCCTTCATACCGGCCAGCGTCCAGATCTGACGCATGTTGCCGGCCGCGCCGGACTTCACGATCATCGGGATCGGGTTGTCGTCCGGGTAGAGCTTCTCCACAGACTCACCGACGAAGTCCGTGGCTTCCTTCCACAGGTCCACGAGGGAGTTGTAGCGCTCGGCGGCGTTGATCTTGCCCCGCGCCATCTTCTTCTCGATGACCCTCGCCCGGGCCTCGTACTTGTCGAGGATCTCCTTCTTGTTCGGCAGGACCAGCACGTCGTGCATGGTGATGGTCACACCGGACCGCGTGGCCCAGTAGAAGCCGGCGTCCTTCAGCTTGTCCACCGTCTGTGCAACAGTGATCATCGGATAGCGGGCGGCCAGGTCGTTGATGATCGCGGCCTGCGGCTTCTTCGCCATCACACCGTCGACGAACGGGTAGTTCCACGGCAGCAGCTCATTGAACAGCACACGTCCCAGAGTGGTGTGCGCGGTCCACGTGTCGCCCTTCTTCCAGCCGTCAGGGAACTGCTCCGCCTCAATCTCCGGGGTCGGACGCAGGTGGCTGATGCGCACCTGGATAGGTGCCTGGAGTCCGAGGACGCCGCGGTCGCGGGCCATGATCGCCTCGGCGAGGGAAGTGTAGACACCTCTGGCCGGACCGTTCTCGTCCGCCGGGGTGTACCTGCCCTGCCCCCCGAGCTCGTCGGGCTTCTTCTCCAGGGTCAGGAAGTACAGACCGGTGACCATGTCCAGACGGGGCATGGCCAGCGGCTTTCCGGACGCCGGGGAGAGGATGTTGTTCGAGGCGAGCATGAGGATGCGCGCCTCGGCCTGCGCTTCGTCGGACAGCGGCAGGTGCACGGCCATCTGGTCACCGTCGAAGTCGGCGTTGAAGGCTTCACAGGCCAGCGGGTGCAGCTGGATCGCCTTGCCCTCGACGAGGATCGGCTCGAACGCCTGGATACCCAGGCGGTGCAGAGTCGGTGCACGGTTGAGCATCACCGGGTGCTCGGAGATGGCGTCCTCGAGGACGTCCCACACCTCCGGACGCTGACGCTCCACCATGCGCTTGGCGGACTTGATGTTCTGCGCGTACTGCTTCTCGACCAGCCGCTTCATCACGAAGGGCTTGAACAGCTCCAGCGCCATCTGCTTCGGCAGACCGCACTGGTGCAGCTTCAGCTGCGGACCCACGATGATCACGGAACGACCGGAGTAGTCGACACGCTTGCCGAGCAGGTTCTGACGGAACCGGCCCTGCTTGCCCTTCAGCAGGTCAGACAGCGACTTCAGCGGCCGGTTACCCGGCCCGGTGACCGGGCGGCCACGACGGCCGTTGTCGAACAGGGCGTCAACGGACTCCTGCAGCATGCGCTTCTCGTTGTTCACGATGATCTCGGGGGCACCGAGATCCAGCATGCGCTTGAGGCGGTTGTTGCGGTTGATGACGCGACGGTAGAGGTCGTTGAGGTCCGAGGTCGCGAAACGGCCGCCGTCCAGCTGGACCATCGGACGCAGCTCCGGCGGAATCACCGGGACAGCGTCGAGGACCATGCCGGCAGGATCGTTGCCCGAACGCAGGAACGCGGCGACGACCTTCAGCCGCTTCAGGGCACGGAGCTTCTTCTGCCCCTTGCCGGAGCGGATCGTCTCACGGAGCTTCTCCGCTTCGGCCTCGAGGTCGAAGGACCGGATCAGGGTCTGGATGGCTTCCGCGCCCATACCGCCGGTGAAGTAGTCCTCGTAACGGTCGACAAGTTCGTTGTAGATGCCCTCGTCGACGATCATCTGCTTCGGTGCGAGCTTGACGAAGGTGTTCCAGATCTCGTCGAGGCGGGCGACCTCACGCTCCGCACGCTCACGGATGTGACGCATTTCCCGCTCAGCGGCGGTCTGCACCTTACGCTTGGCGTCGGCCTTGGCGCCGGCGGCCTCGAGCTCTGCCAGGTCGGCCTCGAGCTTCTCGGAACGCTCGGCCAGTTCGGCGTCGCGGTCGTTCTCGACCTCCTTCTTCTCGAGGAGCATCTCAGCCTCGAGGGTGGACTGGTCGTTGTGACGACCTTCCTCGTCCACCGAGGTGATGATGTTCGCCGCGAAGTAGATGATCTTCTCGAGATCCTTCGGAGCCAGGTCCAGAAGGTAGCCGAGGCGCGAGGGCACGCCCTTGAAGTACCAGATGTGGGTGACCGGCGCGGCCAGCTCGATGTGGCCCATACGCTCACGACGGACCTTGGACTTCGTCACCTCGACGCCGCAGCGCTCACAGATGATGCCCTTGTAGCGGACACGCTTGTACTTGCCGCAGGCACACTCCCAGTCCCTGGTCGGGCCGAAGATGCGCTCGCAGAACAGGCCGTCCTTCTCGGGCTTCAGGGTGCGGTAGTTGATCGTCTCGGGCTTCTTGACCTCGCCGTGGGACCAACGACGGATGTCGTCGGCGGTGGCGAGACCGATGCGGAGCTCGTCAAAGAAGTTGACGTCCAGCACGTGGACTCCCTTTCCCCTCCGGTGTACGGAGGGCGGTAGTGCGGTGAAAAGTGGGAAGGTGTCTGGGGGTCCCGTCGGCGGGGCGGCGGGACCGGGGCTGGGAGCTAGATCGCGTCGCTCTCGGCGTCAGGACGCTCGTCCCGGGACAGGTTGATCCCGAGAGCAGCATTCGCGTGGTCGAGTTCGTCGTCGTCGGTCGAGCTCAGCTCCATCGGAGTTCCGTCAGCCGCGAGAACCTCGACGTTGAGGCACAGGGACTGCAGCTCCTTGAGGAGGACCTTGAAAGACTCCGGGATACCCGGATCCGGGATATTCTCGCCCTTCACGATCGCCTCGTACACCTTCACGCGGCCGACGACGTCATCGGACTTGATGGTGAGAAGCTCCTGGAGGGTGTAGGCCGCACCGTACGCCTGCATGGCCCACACCTCCATCTCACCGAACCTCTGGCCACCGAACTGTGCCTTACCACCGAGCGGCTGCTGGGTGATCATGGAGTACGGACCGGTCGAACGGGCGTGGATCTTCTCGTCGACGAGGTGGTGCAGCTTCAGCATGTACATGTAACCGACCGAGATCGGGTACGGGTACGGCTCGCCGGAACGGCCGTCGATGAGCACGGCCTTGCCGAACTCGTCGGTCAGTGCCATGCCGTCGGAGTTGGGACGGACCGAACGCAGCAGACCGGACAGCTCCTCGTTCTCGGCACCGTCGAACACGGGTGTCGCCACGAGGGACTCCGGCGGAACATCGTAAAGCTCCTCCGGAAGGGTCTCCAGCATCGCACGGACCTTCGGGTCCTCGGACTGGGTGTCGACCTTCCAGCCGTTCTTCGCCAGCCAACCGAGGTGGGTCTCCAGGACCTGACCGATGTTCATACGACGCGGCACACCGTGGGTGTTGAGAATGATGTCGATCGGGGTACCGTCCGGCAGGAAGGGCATGTCCTCTGCCGGCAGGATCTTGCCGACGACGCCCTTGTTGCCGTGGCGTCCCGCCATCTTGTCGCCGTCCTGGATCTTGCGCTTCTGGGCGACGTAGACGCGGACCATCTGGTTGACGCCGGGGGCGAGATCGTCGTCGTCCTCGCGGGAGAACACGCGGACGCCGATGACCTTGCCGGTCTCACCGTGGGGAACCTTCATGGAGGTGTCACGGACCTCGCGGGCCTTCTCACCGAAGATCGCGCGCAGCAGCCGCTCCTCCGGGGTCAGCTCGGTCTCACCCTTCGGGGTGACCTTGCCGACCAGGATGTCGCCGTCGCGGACGTCGGCGCCGATGCGGACGATACCCCGGTCGTCGAGGTCCGCGAGCACGTCGTCACCGACATTGGGGATGTCACGGGTGATCTCCTCGGGACCGAGCTTGGTGTCCCGGGCATCGATCTCATGCTCCTCGATGTGGATGGAGGTGAGGAGGTCCTCCTCCACCATCCGCTGGTTGAGGATGATGGCGTCCTCGTAGTTGTGACCCTCCCACGGCATGAAGGCGACGAGGAGGTTGCGTCCGAGGGACATCTCCCCGTTGTGGGTGCCGGGACCGTCGGCGATGGCCTGACCTGCCTCGACTCGCTGGCCCTGGTCGACCAGGGGCTTCTGGTTGTAGCAGGTGCCCTGGTTGGTGCGCTCGAACTTGCGCAGCATGTAGGTGTCACGCACGCCGTCATCGTCCATCACGGTGATGTAGTCGGCGGAGACGTACTCGACGACACCGGCCTTCGGGGTGATGACGACATCACCGGCGTCGTAGGCGGAGCGGAGCTCCATACCGGTTCCGACGTACGGGGCCTCGGAGCGGAGCAGCGGCACGGCCTGCTTCTGCATGTTCGCACCCATGAGGGCACGGTTGGCGTCGTCGTGCTCCAGGAAGGGAATCATGGCGGTACCCACGGAGACCATCTGCCGCGGGGAGACGTCCATGTAGTCCACCTCGCCGGCGGGAACGACCTCGACGTCACCGCCGCGCAGACGGACCTCGATCTCGTCGTCGACGAAACGGCCCTCGGAGTCCACCGCGGTCTTCGCCTGCGCGATGATGTGACGGTCCTCCTCGTCAGCGGTGAGGTAGTCCACCTGGTCGGTGATCACACCGTCGACGACCCTGCGGTACGGGGTCTCGATGAATCCGAAGGGGTTGACCCGCGCGTAGGTGGCGAGGTTGCCGATCAGGCCGATGTTCGGCCCCTCAGGGGTCTCGATCGGGCACATACGGCCGTAGTGGGACGCGTGGACGTCACGGACCTCGAGGCCCGCGCGTTCACGGGACAGGCCGCCGGGACCCAGCGCCGACAGACGCCGCTTGTGCGTCAGGCCGGACAGTGAGTTGTTCTGGTCCATGAACTGCGACAGCTGCGAGGTGCCGAAGAACTCACGGATCGCGGCGGAGACCGGGCGGACGTTGATCAGGGAAGTCGGGGTGATCGACTCGGCGTCCTGGGTCGTCATCCGCTCGCGGACGACGCGCTCCATGCGGGACAGTCCCACCCGGATCTGGTTCTGGATCAGCTCACCGACGGTACGCAGACGCCGGTTGCCGAAGTGGTCGATGTCGTCGACACCGAGCGGGATCTCCACCCCGTCGGGCGAGGTCATGGACTTCTCGCCGGCGTGCAGGCGCACCAGGTACTCGATGGTGGTGAGGATGTCCTGCTCGGTGAGGGTCATGGCACCGGTGTCGCCGTCGAAGCCGAGCTTCCGGTTCACCTTGTACCGGCCCACCTTGGCCAGGTCGTAGCGCTTGGCCTTGAAGAAGCTGTTCTCGAGCAGTGCCTGGGCGGAGTCACGTGTGGGTGACTCACCCGGGCGCTGCTTACGGTAGATCTCCAGCAGGGCTTCGTCGGTGTTGGCGACGCCGTCCTTCTCGAGGGTGGACATCATGATCTCGGAGAAACCGAAACGCTCGGTGATCTCTTCGGTGGTCAGGCCGAGTGCCTTGAGCAGGACGGTGACGGGCTGACGACGCTTGCGGTCGATACGGACGCCGACGGTGTCACGCTTGTCGACGTCGAACTCGAGCCATGCACCACGGGACGGGATGACCTTCACCGCGTGCAGGGGACGCTCCGTGGACGGGTCGATGGACTCGTCGAAGTAGACGCCCGGGGAACGGACGAGCTGCGAGACGACGACACGTTCCGTGCCGTTGATGATGAACGTGCCCTTGTCGGTCATCATCGGGAAATCACCGATGAAGACGGTCTGGCTCTTGATCTCACCGGACAGCGCATTGGTGAACTCCGCGGTCACGTACAGCGGCGCGGAGTAGTTGATGTCCTTGTCCTTGCACTCGTCGATCGTGTTCTTCACGTCGTCGAAGCGGGGCTCGGACAGGGTCAGGGACATGTTCTCGGAGTAGTCCTCGATCGGGGACAGTTCGTCGAGGATGTCCTCGAGACCGCTCGTGACGCGGGTCCCCTCCTCTGCCTCTGCCTGCCGGCGGGCACGCCACTCGGGCGTGCCGACGAGCCAGGCGAAGGACTCTCTCTGAACGTCGAGAAGACCGGGTACCTCGATCGGGGCATCGATCTTCGCGAAGGAGTAACGATGTGAAGCCCCGGGGATTCCGGCCGTGGAACTGGTCTGGCGGGAGACTGCCAAGATGGGTCCTTCCAGCACCTCACGTGTCCGCCGGGACTGACGTCGCGACGGGGCACGGTTGCTTGAGCGTACGGTCTGTGATGGTCTGTGAGGGACTGACGTCCCGTCGGGTCTGCGGGCAGCGGGAGTCAACCCGCAGGCAGAGACAACTGATGGACCTTGTCAAGTGGTGTTTTCACAAGCATCACCCGCCAAGGTCGTCGGTGTTCTCCGCAGAACCGCCGGAAGTCAGTCCAGCGCAAACGTCAACCCTATATCACATGCGCGCGAAAGTCCACCCGCCCCGGTCTGCCCGGTCCCCTCCGGTCAGTCCCCGCTCCCCCGTCCCCGCGGGCCCCCTGCCCGTTCGTCTCTCCGCTGCGGTCGGAGAGCCGCAATTCCTGCAGCGACAGTCACGATAGCACCGATCGCCGCCAGCGCAATACCCCACGCCCCGACGTGTCGCTCCCCGCCCACCGACACCGCCTGTTCCAGCAGCGCCGTCCTCTCGTCCCCGGGCGTCTCACCGTGCATGTCCAGAAGCAGCCCGGTCTCGGTGCCGTCCGCGGCCGCGTAGTAGTCGTGGAGGTCCTCCCGCACCGAGACGATGAGACCGCTCGACGGCTCCACAGTGATCTCGCGGGTACCGCTGCGGTGGAGGGTGGAGACAGTCGAGGTCGCCGGAGCGGTCTCCCTGCCCTCGGCGTCCCTGCGCACAGGTGTGACGACAGTGCTGGTCAAGCGCGCATACCCGGGGTGGGCGGTCAGTACCGGTTCCGCCGTCATCTCCTGGCGGTACACGTAGACCCGGTGGCCGTCGACCTCGTCCTCCCTGCTGAAGGACGCCGGGACCGCCCGCCTCAGCAGCGGATCGAAGTAGCGGTAGTCGCGCTTCTCAGGGTCGGCGGGAAACTTCAGCCACTGCCCCTCCACGGTCGCGTCCTGCGCCGGAGACCCCAGTGTCTCCGCGACCTTGGTGTCCCCCTCCCCCACGGCCTCCCCGGTCCGGCGGTCCACACGCATGGTCCAGACCTCGGCGTCCAGCAGCCCGGCCTGGTCCCCGAACGACTTCGCCATGTCGTCACGCAGGGTCGAGACACCCACGGTCGCCGCCGCTTCGTCACCGTCGACCGGCTCGCCGAAGGTCACCGCGAAGTTCCGGGACACTTCCCCGGTGACAGTCTCCGGGTCCCGGTCACCGGCACCCGCCAGATAGGCCCTGCCGATGGTGGCCGCCGGGTCCGTCACCGACAGGGACGTCTCGGCGAGATCCAGCGGCACCGGACCCCTGGCGTCCACGAACCGCGGAAGGAGCAGTCCCACCGCCAGGAGGACACAGCCCAGGCCGAGAACGAGCACTGCGGTGATACGGGACTTCGGGAGCATGCGGACCATCGTATATGCGACAACCCCCGCCTCCGCACTCGTGGTGCGGTGGACGGGGGTCGGAGGGGTACGGCGGAGCCGTTCCCGTGCAGAGCTACTTCAGGGTGACCTTGGCGCCGGCCTCTTCGAGCTTGGTCTTGGCGGCCTCGGCGTCATCCTTGTTGGCGCCCTCGAGGATGGCCTTGGGAGCGGACTCGACGAGCTCCTTGGCCTCCTTCAGACCCAGGCCGGAGACGATCTCGCGGACGACCTTGATGACGCCGATCTTCTTGGCGCCGGCGTCCTCGAGCACGACGTCGAACTCGTCCTTCTCTTCCTCGGCGGCGGCAGCGGGGCCGGCGGCGACAGCGACGGCGGCCGGAGCGGCGGCGGTGACGTCGAAGGTGTCCTCGAAGAGCTTGACGAACTCAGAGAGCTCGATGAGGGTCATTTCCTTGAAAGCCTCGAGGAGCTCGTCGTTGGTGAACTTAGCCATGATGGCTTCCTTTCGTTCATGTGACCCGCCGGTCGGCGGGGCAGTGGGGTGTGGAACAGGTCTTCTGCCGAAGGACGCCGCTTACGCGGCCTCCTTCTTCTCCTGGAGCGCGGCAGCGAGCCGTGCGACCTGGGAAGCCGGGGCGTTGAACAGCTGCGCGGCCTTGGTGAGGGAGCCCTGCAGGGCGCCCGCCAGCTTGGCCAGGGTGGTCTCGCGGTTGTCCAGCTCGGCGATTGCCTCAACCTGGGCGGCGGACAGCGTGTTGCCGTCCATGTTGCCGCCCTTGATCACGAAGCTCTTGTGCTCGCCACCGAAGGCCTTCATGGCCTTGGCGGCGTCGACAGCCTCGCCACGGACGAACGCGATAGCGGTCGGTCCGGTCAGCTGCTCATCGTCGAGCTCCACGCCGGCCTGCTTCGCGGCCAGCCTGATCATGGTGTTCTTGGCGACGGAGTAGGTCACGTCGGCACCCAGCGCCTTGCGCAGCTCGGTGGTCTCGGCGACCGTCAGTCCGCGGTACTCGGTGAGGATCGCGGCGGACGCGTCCTCGAAACGTGCGGTGAGCTCCGCCACGGACTCGGTGTTCTTCGCGTTTGCCATACTCTCGCCTCCTTCCTGATGTCTGTCAGTGTCGTGACCGCCGGGCCACCGGAACGACGACGCGCCCCGTGCCGCAGAGGCACGGGGCGCGTCGGAGGTCGTCTTCCCCGGGCGTGACCCGGCTGACCGACCTGACGTTCCTCGTGTTTCTCCTGCGCGGGCCGCCATCACTGTCGATGGTCCTTCGCCGCTGTCCCCTGGGGGACGGCGGTGACCGACGGTCTTCGGTGAAACTTGAACGTCCGCGGGTGTACCCCGCGGTCAAACTTCGTGCTGAACTCTAGACCCTCCGGGCCGGAAGTCAAAATTGCGGCATCACGCCCCCGACATCCGGTCGTACGGTATGGTGCGGAAAATGAAATCGTCGACCCGGACAACCACCGGCGCACACACCGACGCCGGATCACACAGTTTCCTGCGCGCCTTCCTCCAGTCCCGACGACATCCGGGACTGATGCCCCGGGGGATCAACGACTGGGACACCCCGCTGGACCCCGACGGACCCGGATCAGTCCCGGTCATCCTCATCCACGGCACCTGGATGAACAGCTACTGCACATGGTCCGGACTGGTACCGGAACTGCTCGCCGCCGGCCACCGGGTCTTCGCCCTCGACTACGGGCGTGACCCCTCATGCCTCCTCGGAAGGTCACCGGCCTGTTTCGGCAATGCCGCGCTCCTGGACTCTGCCCCTGAGGTCGCGGAATTCATCGACTCCGTCCTGGAGCGGACCGGTGCCCGCCAGGTCGACCTGGTCGGTCACTCCCAGGGGGTGGCCCAGGCCAGGCTCTACCTCACCGATTTCGGTGGGGCCGGTAGACCCGGCGACGGCGTCGCGCCGAAAGTACGGCGACTCGTCGGATTCGCGGCGTCCCATCACGGCACCACCGCCTCCGGGGTCGGGACCCTGGGAAAGACGCTCCTCGCACGCGGATGGTACGCACCCCTGCGCAGGATCCTGGGACGGTGTGCCGAAGACCAGATGACAGGCTCCGCCACCATGGCCCACATCAACCGCGACGGCGACACCGTCCCCGGTGTCGACTACACCATGATCTGCTCACGTTACGACGAGGTCGTCACCCCGTGGCGGACCCAGCAGATGGACGCCGGAGAGGGAGCGGTGGTTCGCAACATCCTCGTCCAGGACGAGGGCAACGGGCGGGACTTCAGCGAACATCTCGCGCTGCTCTACTCGCCCCGTGCCCTCGACATCGCGCTGGAGGCACTCGACCACGGCCCCGAGGGGGACTACCGCAGACGTCGTCCGACGGTCAGGGGCGCCGTGGTACCGCTGTGGGGGGCGGTCGGGAAACGGAGGAAAGCGGCGTCCTCCACCGTCTCCGCCACCGCCCCTGCGGGCACAGGGGCGACTGCCGCCGGAAACTCCCCCGCGGACGCGGAAAGCCCCGCCCTGCGTCAGTGAACGCGGACGGGGCCTGTCGGAGAAGCAGTCAGGTCAGACCGGAGCCTGGCCGGAGCCGGGCCGACCGGGCAGAACTACTCTGCGTACGCCTTGACCACGGTCGGGTCCACGGGGATGCCCGGACCGGAGGTCGTGGAGACGGTGATCTTCTTCAGGTAGATGCCCTTCGACGCGGAGGGCTTCAGGCGGAGAAGCTCGTCGACGAGGGCGCCGTAGTTCTCTGCCAGTGCCTTCTCGGAGAAGGACGCCTTGCCGATGACGGCGTGCAGGTTCGCAGCCTTGTCGACGCGGAAGGAGATCTTGCCGCCCTTGATCTCGGTGACGGCCTTGGCGACGTCGGTGGTGACGGTGCCGGTCTTGGGGTTCGGCATCAGACCACGCGGGCCGAGGACGCGTGCCACACGGCCGACCTTGGCCATCTGGTCCGGGGTCGCGATGGCGGCGTCGAAGTCCGTCCAGCCGCCCTGGATCTTCTCGATCAGCTCAGCGGTTCCGACGGCGTCGGCCCCGGCCTCCTCCGCGGCGGTGGCGTTCGGGCCCTCGGCGAAGACGATGACCCGGACATTCTTGCCGGTGCCGTTGGGGAGGGAGACGGTACCGCGGACCAGCTGGTCAGCCTTGCGGGGATCGACTCCCAGGCGGACAGCGACGTCGACGGTGGCGTCGAAATTGCTGGAGGAGGTCTCCTTGGCCAGCTTCGCTGCCTCGAGAGGACGGTAGAGACGATCGGAGTCGATCTTCTCGGCGGCGGCCTTGTAGGCCTTCGAGTTCTTGCTCATTTCAGGTTCCAATCAGTGTGGACGGGAATGTGGTGCGGGCCGGAGCGGGCCCTGCCACGGTGACGGTCCTGTGGCCCACCTGCATGGTGGACCACCGGACGTGACCGGAGACGGCCTTACTTGGCCGGGATTCCGGTGACGACGATGCCCATGGAGCGGGCGGTGCCGGCGATGATGCGGGCGCCGTTCTCCAGGTCGTTGGCGTTGATGTCCTCGAACTTGGTCTGGGCGATCTCACGGCACTGCTCCCAGGTGACCTCACCGACCTTGTCGGTGTGGGGGACGCCGGATCCCTTCTGGATGCCGGCTGCCTTGAGGAGCAGCTTGGCGGCCGGAGGGGTCTTCAGCTTGAAGTCGAAGCTGCGGTCCTCGTAGACGGTGATCTCCACCGGCACGACGTTGCCGCGCTGCGACTCGGTCGCCGCATTGTAGGCCTTGCAGAACTCCATGATGTTGACGCCGTGCGCACCGAGCGCCGGGCCGACCGGAGGAGCCGGGTTCGCGGCACCTGCCTGGATCTGCAGCTTGATCAGGCCTGTGACCTTCTTCTTCTTCGCCATGTTGCACCTCTTCACGTGGTATCAGACTCAGCGTGTCCGGTCGTGGCGACGACGGGACGGTCTGACCGGATGCCGGATTGTGTACCGGCCACCGGGTGGGAATGTCATGTCATGCCGACTGCACGGTCTCTGAACCGTGCAGGCAACCTGCCAGATCTTAGTTGAGCTTCTCCACCTGATCAAACTCCAGCTCCACGGGGGTCTCGCGACCGAAGATGGACACCAGTGCCTTGAGCTTGCTGTTGGCCGCGTCGATCTCCGAGATGGTCGCCGACACAGAGGCGAACGGTCCGGAGAGCACGGTCACCGACTCCCCCACCTCGTAGTCGACCTCGACCTGGTTGGCGGCCGGGGTCGGTGCCATGGCGACACCCGTGGACGAGACGTCCACACCGGACGCGGAATCGGTCCCGGCGTCCGGGGAGACCGTCGCGGTCTCCGGGGGGAGAAGGAACTTGGCGACCTCGCGGATACGCACCGGGGTCGGTTCACCGGCATTGCCGACGAAGGACGTCACACCCGGGGTGTCACGGATGACGGACCAGGAAGGGTCGTCGAGTTCCACGCGGACCAGCACGTAGCCGGGCAGGAGCTTCTGCTTGACCTGCTTACGCTTGCCGTCCTTGACCTGGGTGACCTCCTCGATCGGTACGACCACCTCGTGGATCTGCTGGTCGACCCCGAGGGTCTGCGCCCTCATCTCGAGGTTCGTCTTCACCTTGTTCTCGTAACCGGAGTAGCACTGGATGATGTACCACTGGCCGGGCAGCTTCTTGAGGGCCCGCATGAACTCCCGGAGCCGGGTCTTGTACGCCTCGAGGGCGGCGTCCTCGGGACTGACCTCGGCCTCTTCTCCCTCCGGTGAGGACTGCAGTTCCGTCACGGACTGCTGGACGTCCTCCTGCGCGGCTGCCGCGAGACCCTCCGCGCTGAGCTTCTCGGCCGAAGCCTCGTTCTGCTCACTCATGGCTTGCTCCTTTCGACATTCTGCGGGGGCGTGTGCGACCACCTGCCGGTCAACGGTCCCGCATGAAAAATCCGCCTCGCCGGAGTGGCGGAGGCGGTCGTGATCTGCGCCGATTCTAGCACGGTCAGAA
Source organism: Corynebacterium neomassiliense (assembly GCF_900626215.1). NCBI lineage: Bacteria > Bacillati > Actinomycetota > Actinomycetes > Mycobacteriales > Corynebacteriaceae > Corynebacterium > Corynebacterium neomassiliense. Next base: position 1,415,176 of record NZ_LR131106.1, read on the forward strand.
GCCGAAGATGAACTCCACGCCCTCGTGGGTGAGGAAGTCGACGGAAGCGCACAGCGCGACCATGATGACGAGGAAGATCACCGTGATGATGACCGAGGAGACCATTTCCCGGCCGGTGGGCCAGATGACCTTCTTCATCTCCCTGCCCACCGAACTGACGTAGGCGACCGGTCCGCGGGAGCCGCGGGCGTCTGCGTCATCGGTGGCCCTGGAGGATGCGACCCTGTCGGTCCTCCCCTGCTCTGCACCGGTGATCTGCCGCTTACCGGCAGGCCGCAGACGGGTGTTGGTGGTGTTCTCGTCGGACACGGGCGGTGCTCCTTAACGTAGTAGTCCCCGACCCAGGTTAGCCGATCATGTTCTTCGGCGTCCCCCGGGCCGGGGATCAGTGCAGGGGCGACAGGACTTGAACCTGCAACCTGCGGTTTTGGAGACCGCTGCTCTGCCAATTGAGCCACGCCCCTAGACGGTGCCACTCACTCCTGCCGGGGTGAGCACCCGGAAAGTGTAGCAGTAGCCCGGGCGGGAGGACAAATGGTCCGGCGCACACGGACTCCTGCCCCGGGCCCGGACAGAGCAAAGCCCCGCGGCCGTCTGTGACGGACGCGGGGCGTTCCCCGGCCAGATCTGGTAGCGATGCGGAGGATCGAACTCCGGACCTCACGATTATGAGTCGTGCGCTCTAACCATCTGAGCTACACCGCCACGGTCATCGCAAAATGACTGGAGCCCCCTGACAGAATCGAACTGTCGACCTTTTCCTTACCATGGAAACGCTCTGCCGACTGAGCTAAGGGGGCATGCTCACAGACACCCGGCATATGCCGCTCGTCTGAAGCCTGGGATAGCATAACCAGCTGCTCCACAGTACACCAAATCCACAGGTCACGGCAGAGAACGGCAGAGAACGGCAGAGAACGACGCGCGAGGAGCCCGGCGCAACTCCGGACAGCCCGGCACAGCCTGACCAGACCCGGCACCGCCTAAGCGACCGCAGACGAAAAACCGCCTCCCGGAAAACTTCCGGAAGGCGGTTGTTCCTGGTGTCTCAACCAGTGCCAGGTAGAGGATTCGAACCTCTGAAGGCAATGCCGGCGGATTTACAGTCCGCTCCCTTTGGCCGCTCGGGCAACCTGGCAAGCACTTGTCGTTGCGCCGGATACGTTACTACGAACCCTGTAGTCCTCCGCAAACCTGCAGGTAACGACCTACAAATCAGAGAATGAGAGGACCCGTCCGGCAGGGACGGCAGGGACTGCCCCGCCCACTCCGGTGTCCCCGCTAACCCAGCCGCTCCAGCGAGAAGTCCATGAGCCTGCGCAGTGCGGTCGTGACGGCCCCCTCAGGCAGCCGGGACAGTTCCGCCTCCCCGCGCCTGCGGTAGTGCTCCACGTCCGCCAGAGAGCGCTCACGGCCCTGCGACGCCCGGATGAGCTCCAGCGCCTCGTCGACGAGAGCGTCCTCCGTCACCGGGCCGGTGAGGATCTCCCGCAGCCGGGCACCTCCCGCACTGTCCTCCTTCAGCGCGTAGAGCACCGGCAGGGTGAACACGCCCTCCCGCAGGTCGGTGCCGGGGGTCTTCCCCGACTCCTCCGGGTCGGACCACACGTCGATGATGTCGTCGACGATCTGGAAGACCTGTCCGAGGTTGCGGCCGAAGTTGAACAGCGCGTCCCGGGTGTCCTCCGTGGCCCCGCCGTGCAGGGCTCCGAGGAACCCGGCCGAGGCGATGAGCACCCCGGTCTTCTCCTGGATCACGGTCATGTAGTGCTCCACCGGATCCTCGTCGGGCGGGCAGCCGACGGTCTCGCGCATCTGACCGGTGACGAGTTCGCCGAACGTCTCGGAGAAGTGCCTGACCGTGTCGGTGCCGAGGTCCGCCATGATCGAGGACGCCACCGCGAAGATGTAGTCGCCTGCGAGAATCGCCACCGAGTTGTCCCACCGTGCGTTCGCGCTCGGTGCGCCCCGTCTGCGGTCCGCCTCGTCCATCACGTCGTCGTGGTACAGGGTGGCGAGGTGGGTCAGTTCGACGACCACGGCGGCGTTGATGACCTGCCCGGGCGCCGGTGCCGGGGCGCCGTCACCCGCGGAACCCGCACTGTCGCCGTAGCGTGACGCCAGCAGCGCGAACATGGGGCGGAACCTCTTGCCGCCGGCGAGAGCCAGATGCCGCACCTTGTCGGTGAGGAAGCTCTCCCCCGTCGACAGGGATGTCTGGAGGGTCGACTCGACACGGGCCATCCCTTCCGTGATGAAGTCGTTGAGGGCAGCGTCCCCCAGATCCAACCCCATCTGTTCACCGGAGTTAGTACGTGCCATGAATTCCGTAGCCTCTGTCCGTCGTCCGTCAGTCACCGTGCCGCCCGCGCACGGTCGCACACTGAGGAACAACCATATCCCAGCGGAGCCCGGTGTTCCTATACCGCGGTGCCTGCCGCATGCGACAATGGTCCGCTGTGAACACCACCCCCCTTCCGTCCGACTGCAGCCTCCTTGTCATCGGCGGGGGCCCCGCCGGATCAGCGGTGGCGGCCTCCGCGGCTCTCGCCGGGATGGACGTCACTGTTGTCGACATGCAGGAGTTCCCCCGGGACAAGACCTGCGGTGACGGCCTGACCCCTCGCGCCGTCCACGCGCTGACCAGGCTGTGGGGAGGTGACCCCGGCGAACCGTCGCCCCGCACCGGCTCTCCGGGGATTCTCTCCGGCCGCCCCGAGATCCGGGGACTGGCTCTGCACGGTTTCGGCGGTTCGGTCCGCACCCCCTGGCCCGACCACCCGTCCTTCCCTCCCCGGGGTTCCGCGGTACCCCGCACCACCCTGGACGCGGCCCTGCTCGACTTCGCGGCCGCATGCGGGGCCCGGGTCGTCACCGGGTGGAAGGCGGTGGACGTCTCACATGTCGGGGCGTCCACCGCCGGAACTGTCGGCTCGGTGACCTTCCGTTCCACGGAACGTGACAGGAAGGAGACCTGCACGGTGCGCTGCGACACCCTCGTGCTCGCCGAAGGGGTGCGCAGCGGTGTCGCCCGGCTGCTGGGTGTGCGGTGGCTCCGGGGTCTGGTCCACGGCGTCGCCGCCCGCTCGTACTGTCCCACCCCGTACGGTGACGAGCCGTGGATCCACTCCCACCTGGAACTGAGGGACGCCGAGGGGGTCGCGCAGCCCGGTTACGGCTGGATCTTCCCCCTGGGACCGGAGGAGGACGGGGAGGGGACGCGTGGAGTCAACCTGGGCTGCGGTGCCCTGTCGACCTCGCGGCGTCCTGCCAAGGTCAACGTGAAGAAACTGCTCGGCGAGTACGCGGACCTGGTCCGCGGGGAGTGGGAGCTCGGTGAGCCGCGGGAGGTCACCTCCGCCCTGCTGCCCATGGGCGGGGCGGTGACCCGGGTGTCCGGGGTAAACTGGGCGGCGGTCGGGGACACCGCGGCCCTGGTCAACCCCCTCAACGGTGAGGGGATCGACTACGCCCTCGAGTCCGCCCAGGATCTTGTCGAACTGCTGCCGGACGCCGCGGCCTCCCCCGACGGGCTGCGTCACATCTGGCCCGCCCACCTGCGCCGGCAGTACGGTGACGCCTTCTCCCTGGCGCGGCGTCTGTCGACCCTGCTGACGATGCCGGGACTGCTGTCTGCCGTGGGTCCTCTGGGGATGCGCGGTCCGCTCTCCGACCGGATGATGGCTGCGGCGACACGGCTCATGGGTAACCTTGTCACCCCTGCCGACCGTGATCTCACCGCCCGGGTGTGGCTGGCCGCCGGCCGGCTGTCCGTCGGCCATGACCGGTACCGTCACCCTGATTCCCGGCCTTTGTTCGGCGTGTGACGCCCGGCAGGGGACGGGGTCCGGATCCGGGCGTCAGCCCCGTGTGTCAGACCCTGATGTCAGGACCTGGCGTCAGGACCCAGTCACAGTGGAGTCCCCCGACAGGTCCTCCTCTGCCTCACAGGGGTTTAGTCGCACTGTGCAGCGCGGTGATGCCGAGGGTGAGGTTCTGCCAGCCGCAGTCCTGCCAGCCGTTGTCATTGATGATTCCGGCGAGGGACTCCTGGTCCGGCCAGGCACGGATCGACTCGGCGAGGTAGACGTAGGCCTCGGCGTTCGAGGACACCGCCCTGGCCACCACCGGCAGGGCCCGCATGAGGTACTCCTTGTAGACCGTGGAGAACACGGGGACGACAGGGGTGGAGAACTCGCAGACGGTCAGGCGTCCGCCCGGTCTTGTGACCCGGGCCATCTCCCTGAGACCGGCGGCCGGATCGACGATGTTCCGCAGTCCGAAGCTGATGGTCACCGCGTCGAAGGTGTCGTCGGGGAAGGGCAGCTCCATGGCGTCACCGCACACCTTGGGCACGTCCCGGTCGGCCCCGGCGGCGAGCATCCCCTGCGAGAAGTCACAGGCGACACACCATGCCCCGGACTCGGCAAGCTCGACGGTGGACACCGCGGTACCGGCCGCAAGGTCGAGGACGACATCTCCCGGGGCCAGCCCGAGGCGGCGTCTGGTGCGTCTGCGCCACAACCGGTCCTGCCCGAAGGACAGGACGGTGTTGGTGAGGTCGTAGTTCTTGCCGACGGCGTCGAACATCGTGGCGACGTCGTGCGGGTCTTTCTCCAGGCTGGCTCGCGACATGTCAGCCCACTCTAGTGCCCGGACGGGGCAGACCCCTCTTCCCTGCCCGCTACCCTGCCCTCCTCCCGCAGCCCTGCACTGCCCGCCTCCCGCAGTTCTGCACTTCCCTCCTCCCGCAGTTCTGCACTTCCCCGCCTGAACGACCGGCCCACACCTGCCAGGAGCGCGCCAGCGACGACGGTGCACACCAGCCAGGTCGAGGCGGCGGGCAGCAGGGACAGTGTCCACCCCCGTCCCGCGACCTTGACGTTGTCCGGGTCGTCGCGCCGGTACTCCACCTTGACCCGGTCACCGGCCTCCAGTCCCCCCGGATACTTCAGTCCGGTCCCCGGTGAGTGGTAGTTCCCCTCCGCGTCGGGGAACCGTACCAGGGTCTTCTTCCCGGTGGAGACCACCTCGGCGGTGGCGGTCCCCCGGTCGGAGGAGATCCTCCAGTCGTCGACAGCTGCGGTGACGACAAGAGAGACACAGATGACGCACGCGATCAGGTAGACGGTGACCAGGATCTGGACGAGACGGCGTCGGACGGTCTCCCCGGTCAGACGGGGCATGTCGAGCAGGACAGCCGGCGGGTTCCTCCACCGGCCCACAGTCCGTCCACGACGGGTCATCCCGGTTCCCCCGCTGTCGTCCTGTCCCTCAGGGTCGCGTGGAGTGCCGCCCGTCCGGACCTCTGTACCACTGCCTCGATGACGAGGAACCCCTCCGTATATCCCTCGGCGTGTTCGTCCAGCGCCACGGTCAGTTCATCCAGTGACTCCACCCGGCGGTGTGCGACCCCGTGGCCGGCGCACAGTGCCCCGAGGTCGACCCCGGTCGGGGTGCCGAAGACTCTGTCGAAGGCGTCGGTACCGTCGTCGAAGTTGCGCAGTCCGGGGCGTCCCGCCTCCAGTCCCTCGAAGATGGCACCGCCGTTGTCGTTGGGGACCACGACCACGAGGTTGTCGGGGCGGGGTTCGGAGGGGCCCACGGTGAACCCGTTCATGTCGTGAAGGACGGTGAGGTCGCCCATCAGTGCGACGGTGCGCGGGGCGCGGACCAGGTCGGGCTGCTCGGCGGCATGGGCCAGTGCCACCCCGGCCGCGGTGGACACGGTGCCGTCGATTCCTGCGGCTCCCCGGTTCGCGACCGCCCAGACACCGGGGAAGGGCAGGCCTGTCAGTGAAGCGTCCCTGACCGCCGAGGACGCCCCGAGCACCAGGGCGTCACCGTCGCGGAGAGCGTCGGTGACGGCGGCTGCGACATGCAGCCCGGTGAAGCCCTCACCCGCCACGAGATCGCGGACCACGGCGACAGCGACGTCGCTCGCCGCCCGGCAGGTCTTCACCCACCCCGTGGGGTGGGTGCCGGTGAGTGAGACACTCCGTCCCCACTCGCGCACGGTTCCGGCGACGTCGGGAACCAGGTCGCGGTCGGTGAGCGCGATGACGCGGATGTCCGGGTCGGCGAGCAGTGAGGCGAACCCGCGGTGCAGGGTGGGGCGTCCCACCAGCACGATCTGCTGCGGGTGCAGGTCGGCTGTCCGCCCGTCCTCCGCCCGGACTGTGCCGCTGAACAGTCCCGCTGCGGCGGGATGGACAGGTGTCGCCGGCGCGGGTGCGGTGGGCTCGGCCAGCGTCGGTACGTCGGCGAGGATGTCGAGCATGCGGGTGGCCCACACCCGGTCCCGGACGTCCCCGACGACGACGAGGGTGCGCAGCGACAGGTCGACGGTGACGACCGGGGTCTCCGGCAGGACCGCGCGAGGGGGTGCCGAGGNCTCGGTATCCGGGGCCGATGCCGGAAAAATCTCCGGGGGAGGAGGATCGCCCTCCCCGGGGGGGAGGAGGGGGGGGGCGGCCGGCGGCGCGCCACGGGGCGTCCCGGGCGTCCTCCGCCCGACCGGTGGTGACGCGGGCGGCGGCGTCCTGCATCTCTTCGGCCGCCATGAGGGCGGCGAGGGAGACGTCGGCGGTCGACCCCGGTACAAGAGGTTCGACGAACGGTATGTTGACCTGCACTCCCCCGGCGCGGACACCGCCTCCGAACAGGTCGAGGGCCGCGGTCACCGCCCGGTCGACCGTGGTGCGGATCTCCCGGTGGTCTCCGGCGGACACCTCATGACGCAGCGCGGTCCCGAGTGATGAGGAGGAGACGGCGTGGACACCGAAGATCCCGGCCTGCGCGATGGTCTGGTTGGCCCCTGTGCCCTGGTAGCTGTCCGGCCGGTCGGCGGAGAGGATGAGCAGGGGAACCCCCGAGGCCGTGGCCTCCACCATCGCCGGCAGGCAGTTCGCCACGGCAGTGCCGGAGGTCATGACCACCGGCACCACCCGTCCGGACCGGCGTGCCATGCCGAGGGCGAGGAAGGACGCCGAACGTTCGTCCGTGCGCACGTGCAGACGCAGGTGACCGGTCCGGTCCGCCTCGGCGAATGCGAGGGCCAGCGCCGCGGAGCGGGAGCCCGGGCAGACGACGGCCTCACGGACCCCTGCCCGGACGAGTTCATCGACCAGTACCGCGGCGACGGTCGTCGAGGAGGCGAGGATTCCCCGGTCTGTACCGGATCGTTCGTCAGTCACCCCCACGACGCTACCCGTCGCCGGATGCGCCGGGGGTTGCCGGGGCAGGTGTCAGTCCCGGTTCCCCCACCGGTCCGCGAGCACCGCATAGGACGCCGCGAGCCGTGAGAACCACCAGTCCCGGCGCGTGGCCGGGGACCCCAGTTCATCGAGCCTGGCCTGTTCCGGCTCCACCCGTGTGACGGTCATGTGACCGTCGATGATCTGCCGTGGCGCGCAGACGTCCACGGCATAGAGTGAGCCGGTCGCCAGGCCGGCCGCCTGGGGGAGCACCTGCATGTCCTCGTCGTCGGTGTGGTCGGGCAGGCTTGCCGCCGCCAGCAGTCCGGCGTACATGCCCACCGCGGACTCCAGTGCCGAGGACACGGTCACGGCCACACCGTAGTGTCCGACCTCCCGGGCGATCTCCCGGACGTGGTCTACCCCGCCGAGCGGGGCGGCCTTGAGCACCGCCACGTCGCATGCCCCTGCCTGGACCACGGCGAGCGGGTCGGACGCCCGGCGTATCAGCTCGTCGGCGGCGATGCGCACCATCATCCCCCGTGATCCGAGCCGTCGCCGGAGTTCGGCGAGTTCCTCCACGGTCGCGCAGGGCTGTTCCATGTAGTCCAGCGGGCCTCCGCCACGCGAGGGGTCTGTCAGGGCGACTGCCGCGTCGAAGGCCTCTTCGACGCTCCACCGTGCGTTGGCGTCCACCCTCACGGCGATGCCGGGCCGGGCCTCGCGGACCGCCCTGACCCGTGCCACGTCGTCGGCCAGTGTCTGGCCGCTCTGTGCCACCTTCACTTTCACGGTGGTGCACCCCGGGTACCTGTCGAGGAGGGCCGGGACAGTCTCGGGGTCCGCGGCGACGTCGACGGCCGGGACGGTGGCGTTGACGGCCACGGTCTGTGCTGTCGGTGCGGGCAGTGAGGGGGAGTTCCATCCGAGAAGGAGTGCCGACCTGAGCCACAGTGAGGACTCCTCCGGCCCGTACTCGGTGAACGGTGACCATTCCACCCACCCGTCGGGGGCGTCGACGAGCATCATCTCCCTTTCGGTGACGCCGCGGAACGGAACCCTCAGCGGGCATGTCACCACGTGGGCGCGGTCGGTGATCTCGGTAAGGGAAGGAAGCTGCATGCCCACAGCCTACGATGGGCCCATGACTGATCAGAACAACCCGTTCAGACCCGAGCTGTGGCGCGAGGTCCCGGGATTCGACTTCGACGACATCACCTACCACCGTCATGTCGGCGAGGGGCGTGCGAACGGTATCGTCCGTATCGCCTTCGACCGGCCTGAGGTGCGCAACGCCTTCCGTCCCCACACCGTCGACGAGCTCTACCGGGCTCTCGACCATGCCCGCCGCTCCCCGGACGTGGGCACGGTTCTTCTCACAGGAAACGGTCCCAGTCCGAAGGACGGTGGGTGGGCTTTCTGTTCCGGCGGTGACCAGCGGATCCGTGGCCGTTCGGGGTACCAGTACGCGAGCACGCACGATTCTGACGTGGAGCATGCGGATGCGTCGTCGGTCGATGAGGCGAGGGCCAGGGTCGAGGGCGGGCGTCTGCACATTCTCGAGGTACAGAGACTGATCCGCACCATGCCGAAGGTGGTGATCTGCCTGGTCAACGGATGGGCCGCCGGGGGCGGTCACAGCCTGCACGTGGTGTGCGACCTGACCCTGGCCTCCCGGGAGCACGGGAAGTTCAAGCAGACGGACGCGGACGTGGGGTCCTTCGACGCCGGGTACGGGTCGGCCTACCTGGCCCGGCAGGTCGGTCAGAAGTACGCACGGGAGATCTTCTTCCTCGGACGGACCTACTCGGCCGAGCGGATGATGGAGATGGGCGCGGTCAACGAGGTGGTGGACCACGCTGATCTGGAGGACACGGCTGTCGAGTGGGCACGGGCGATCAACACGAAGTCCCCGACAGCCCAGCGGATGCTGAAGTTCGCCTTCAATCTCGCCGATGACGGCCTGACGGGCCAGCAGGTCTTCGCCGGTGAGGCGACGAGGCTGGCGTACATGACCGATGAGGCGGTGGAGGGCCGCGACGCCTTCCTCGAGAAGCGCGAGCCGCGGTGGGACGATTTCCCGTACTACTACTGACCCGTTTCTCTTCCCCTGCCTGACCGGTCTACCGGTCGACACAGACCCCGGGACAGGGCGGGGGTCCCCGTCGACCCGCAACCGTCCCTGCCACCAGTCTGCGGGTACTGAGTGAACCTGAGATGAACACGGCGTGGCTTCGGGGGGAATTTTTCCGTGAAAGTGGAAACCGCTGACCTGCGGAAACTTTGTGGGCTACCCCCACTGTCGTAACGACCAGCGGAATAATGCCCGGTTCCCGTGGCCGTGACCTGCAGATACACCGTCAGGTGCCCGTTCCCCGGCAGCAACGTTTCCACACGGTTAACTACGCCACCCCCGACTACCCCCGCTTGCGGGGTGACAATGGAGTTTCCGACTCAGGGGAGGGATTCTTCTTGGGTGACTACTGAAGTACTCATCCTGATCCTCGTGGTCGGCACAGCCCTCGCCTTCGACTTCACCAACGGATTCCATGACACGGCCAACGCGATGGCCACCTCCATCGCGACCGGCGCACTGAAGCCCAAGGTCGCGGTAGCCCTCGCCGGCGGACTCAACCTGGTCGGAGCCTTCCTCTCCGTCGAGGTGGCGAAGACGGTCGCCAAGGGGATCGTCGACCTCGACGCATTCGACCTCGACAATGTCGTCGACGCCGACAAGCTTCTCCTCGTGGTCTTCTCCGGACTGATCGGGGGAATCCTCTGGAACCTCATCACGTGGCTGTTCGGACTGCCGTCAAGCTCCTCGCACGCCCTGTTCGGCGGTCTCATCGGCGCCGCGATCGGAGCTCTGGGTTTCTCCGGTGTCGAGTGGGGCGGAGTTCTCGACAAGATCGTCATCCCCGCTCTCGCCGCCCCGGTCATCGCCGGGCTGGTATCCGCCATCGGAACGTACGGTATCTACCGGTCCACCCGACGTACCCGGGAAACCGAGAGGGACAACCTCTTCCGCCACGGCCAGATCGCCTCGGCGTCACTGGTGGCCCTCGCACACGGCACGTCTGACGCCCAGAAGACCATGGGCGTGATCTTCCTCGCACTCGTGGCCTCCGGTCACCTGGATGCCGCAGCAGACATGCCCTTCTGGGTCACCGCCTGCTGCGCCCTCGCCATCGCCGCCGGCACCTACTCCGGGGGCTGGAGGGTGATCAGGACCCTCGGAAAAGGCCTGGTGGAAATCTCCTCGCCGCAGGGCATGGCGGCCGAGGCGTCCTCCGCAGCCATCATCCTCACCTCCGCACACTTCGGTATGGCCCTGTCCACGACGCACGTGTCCACCGGTTCAATTCTCGGTACCGGCCTCGGCCGTCCCGGCGCGGAGGTGCGCTGGGGGGTCGCCGGTCGCATGGTCATCGCGTGGGTGACCACGATCCCTGTCGCAGCGCTCGTCTCCTACGTCATCTGGCAGGTCTCCCACGGCACCGCGGCCCTGACCAGTACGGCCGGGGGTGCGCTGACCGCCTTCATCATTCTCGTGGCGGCCGTCACGGCGATCTTCGCGAGGGCACGCAGGCAGCCCGTCCACGCGGACAACGTCAACGCAGACTGGGACGAGCACGGGCTCACTCCCCCCGCTGAAGCGCCCGCCTCCCCCGACCTCGCGACCTCTGCTGCGATGGCCCTCTCCGGATCCAGCGCCGGGGTCAACGATCCCGCCCACTTCGTCGACACCACTGTCGGCGCTGACAACCACCACCGTAAGGACAGGTAGGTCATGGAACTCCTCAGCGATCTCTTCCAGGTCACCCTGGTCGGTATCATCCTCGGTGCCGGTCTCCCGATTCTCTTCGGACTCGCCATACGGTTCAGCGTGCCCGCCCAGGGACTCGAAGGTCATCCCAGCGAGCACATCCCCGCCTGGCAGCGCGCTCTGGCCGGCCTGCTCTTCCTCATCATCATCGCAGCCGTGGTCCTGGGCCTGCTGTGGATCACCCAGGGGCGGCTCTACGACACCTTCGGCTGGGACATCTTCGGGACCGGCGGCACCAGCGGCCACTGACAGCCGTCGAGGCCGTCGTCGACACGGTCGTCGAGGCGGGCAACAGAGGTCACACCACAGAGATCACACGGTACCCGGCAGTCACGTACAGTCCGCTACAGTCCGCGTAAACCGGTCCCGGAGCACTTCCACGGGACCGGTTCTCAGCGTTCCAGCACTCAGGAAACGCCGGTGTGCTGGCTTTTTCTGTCTAATGCTTGACGTTTCCCACTATAGGCCCTACCCTCGATAGATCAACATCCACCGATCACGAGCTTTACTGCCGTCAGTGCGGAAGGAGTAGTTCATGTACAACCCGCTGACCAAGTTCCTCGACTGGTACCTGTCCCCGGTCCAGGGGATCTCCGAAACGACAGCACAGACAGGCCTGGGCGTCCTCCCGTCCCGCACGGAACCGACCGACGCCTCCACCGACATCGTCGCCCGGCTCATCGAATCCGGGCACACCCCGGCCACCGGCGAAGATGTCCTGCAGGAGTTCACCGCAGTCCACGACCGTCACCCCTCCCCGTTCGAGGAACTGGCAGTCCTGGACTATGTCGGCAGCTTCGGCCTGCTCGCCAACTGACACGCCACATAGACAGCCGCTGAACCGACCGCTGAACCAGCGACGGAGTACGGTCAGGGACCGTGCGTTCCACCGACCAGGTCCCCCTCGAAGCGGTCACCGTCGCCACCACCCGCGCCGGCGTTGACCGGGTACTGCCCGCCTACCGTGGTTTCCTCCGGGGAAGCCGGTCGATCCTCCCCGTCGCCCCCGGGCCCGACGGGCGCAGGCTCTGCACTCTGATGGCTGCCGGGGACGAAGACGCCCCCGTCTCCCCGGGAACCCTCGTGGCGTGCACGTCCGGATCCACAGGGACCCCCAAGGGCGCGATGCTGCAGACACACGGCGTCCTCGCGGCTGTCACAGCCTCCGCGGACTACATCCGCGACCGTACCGGCGCAGACCCCGGCCCCTGGCTGCTCGCCCTGCCCGCCCACCACATCGCCGGCACCATGGTCATCCTGCGGAGCCTGGAGGCAGGTCATGTCCCCGAGGTCATGGACCTCACCCGCGGACACTTCACCTCGGAAGGCTTCGTCGACGCCACCCGTCGACTCGTCTCCCGTCACCCCGACCTCCCTCGGTACACCTCCCTGGTCCCGACCCAGCTGGCACGGCTCGTCGACGCCGTACCCGGCAGTGTTTCCGGCAGTGTTTCCGGCAGTGTTTCCGGTAATGTTTCCGGCACAACTGCAGGGGACGCCGTCGATGCGCTGCGCAGTTACGCCGCAGTCCTCGTCGGAGGCGGTGCGGCACCAGAGGCGCTCGTCAGACGGTGCCGCAGACTCGGCGTCACCCTCATGCTCACCTACGGCTCCTCGGAGACCGCCGGCGGCGTGGTCTACGACGGGGAGCCGCTTCCGGGGTACAGCGTCCGGATCAGCACAGACGCCGGTGACCGCAGCAGCGGACGCATAGAGTTGACCGGCCCCTCCGTTGCAGAGGGCTACCGTCAGACGTCCTCACTGCCAGCGGAAGCGACCGCCGACGCCTTCCCCCGACCCGGGACCTTCCGCACCTCCGATCTCGGTTCGCTGACGGGCGGCGTCCTCACCGTCCGCGGGCGGGCGGACGGTGCCGTCAACAGTGCCGGGCTGAAGATCCTCCCGGAAGAGGTCGAGAAGGCCCTCGCCGGTGCCGGATACTCCGCCTGCGCCGGCGGCGTCCCCGACGATGAATGGGGTGAATCCGTCGCCGCCCTGGTACAGGACCCCACCGTCCCCGCCGGAACGGACCTGACCACCGGCGTCCGCGCCACGCTGAAGAACACGGGCACACCTGCCCACCTCATTCCACGTCACAGCTACTCCTTCCCGGACATCCCGGTCACCGGTCCCGGCAAACCTGACCGGGTGGCGGTGACAGAGATACTGCGGGACCTCGCTGCGGGACCGCGCTCCGGGAGCACGCTCCGGGCTGCGGGAACCTTCCGTCCCGACCGTGGATGGCAGCGGGGCTGACAGTGCTGACTACAGTGAGCACCATGGCTGACCGACCCTCCACCGCCACTGACACCGCCACCGCCTCTGACTGGCTCACCGGCGCACGCCCCCACACCTGGGCCAACGCTGTCGCCCCGGTACTCGCCGGCACCGGGGCCGCCGCCTGGGACGACGGGGCGTCCTGGTGGAAGGCCGTTCTCGCCGGCATTGTGGCCATGGCGCTGATCATCGGCGTGAACTACGCCAACGACTACTCCGACGGGATCCGCGGGACCGACGACGACCGCACCGGCCCGCTGCGCCTCACCGGATCAGGCCTGGTCCCCCCGACCAGGGTGAAGAAAGCGGCGCTCCTCTGTTTCGCGGTCGCCGGCGTGGCCGGTGTGATCCTGTCGCTGGTGTCCAGCTGGTGGCTGATCCTCATCGGAGCACTGTGCATCGTGTCCGCCTGGTTCTACACCGGCGGGAAGAACCCCTACGGCTACCGGGGTCTGGGAGAGGTCTCCGTCTTCGTCTTCTTCGGACTCGTCGCCGTCCTCGGCACCGAATTCACCCAGTCCGGTAAAGTGTCCTGGGTGGGGCTCGCCCTGGCGGTGGGAATCGGGTCACTGTCCGCGTCCGTGAACCTGACGAACAATCTGCGGGACATTCCGACCGATTCAGCCGCAGGTAAGACCACCCTCGCCGTGCTTCTCGGCGACAGAGGCACCCGTAAGCTCTACGTGGGGCTGCTCATCGTCTCCGTGGTGATGACGCTGGTGCTGGCCGGAGCAGGGGTCGCTGCCCTCATCGGACTGATCGCCGTGCCGCTGCTCATCGTCGCAGCACTGCCGGTGGTGCAGGGGGCGACCGGCAGGGACCTCATTCCGGTACTCGGGCTCACCGGTCGGGCGATGCTGGTGTGGTCGGTCGCGATGTTCGTCGCAATGCTGCTGGTCTGACCCGGCTCCACACTGCCGGCACGCTGTCAGGACCCGGAACCGGTCAGTCCAGACGTTCCTCCAGCTGTGCACGCATCTCCGCCCTGTGCTTCTGACGTCCGGCATCCCAGACGGCGATCTGCGCGTTCACCCGCTGCCTCAGTCCCCTGAACACGAACATCGAGAGCGGGAAGGCGATGATCAGTGCCAGCAGCGCGCTGATCGCCAGGGGGAAGGACTGTCCCATACCCAGCAGGATGGCGACGGACTGGATCACCACCGTCAGGACCACGAACAGCAGGAGGCGGGCCAGACCGTAGAGCAGAATGTCCCGCCAAGGCCTCCGCGCCGGAGAGTCGTCTGCCGCTCCGGAACTGCCGGCGGCCGCCTGAACTGTGTCAGAGACGTCGGCAGGGCGGTCACTGCCGGCGGTCGGGGCGGATTCTGCACGGTCGTTCTCATTCACGACTGCCACTGTACGTTCGACGTGGCGTCCTTCCCAATCCCGGTAAGCCCCTCCCCCGCCACTGTTCCCGGTAGGGTGGAGGGTCACATCGACCAGCATTTCAAGGAGGGTCCCCACCGTGGGCCGGCTCATCATCCTCATTCTCGTGATCGTCACCGTGGTCGTTCTGTGGCGGGCTTTCGGCCCCGGATCGGCCGCCCGGGCAGCGAAAGGTCGTGACCGGGTCGGCGGAACAGAACACAGGCAGGTCGCCGGTCCGGAGGACGACCCTGACTTCCTCTGGGAGATCAGGAAGCGGCGGTTCAAGGAGCAGCGGGAGAAGGAACGCCTGGCAGCCGAAGAGCTCCGCAGTGCCGAGGCCCGTGCGAGGGACGCCGAACGACGGGCCGCCGAGGCGGAACAGAAGGCACGGGACGCCGAGAAGAACACCCGTCCCCGGCAGGACGAGACACTGCGGGACAGGCATGACTCTGACGGGGAGTCGTCCGGGGAGACCGGCAGATCCGGGGCCTGACCCCCGGTCAGCCGGTCCGGATTCCGGAGGCTCAGTTCCGGCACTCCGGTTCCGGCGATTCAGCGGTCCTTGCCTCGTCGCAGCAGTCCACGCAGATAGTCCGCGTAGGCGGAACCACCGTGGGCGTCCGCCTGAGAGGCCAGTATGTCATCCCCGATGAACCCCATCCGCCAGCCCACCTCTTCAGGGCATCCGATCTTCAGCCCCTGACGTTCTTCGATGGTGCGCACGAAGTCCCCCGCCGCCATGAGATTGTCGACCGTCCCCGTGTCCAGCCAGGCGGTCCCCCGGGGGAGAATCTCGACCTGCAGTTCTCCCCTTTCGAGGTAGGCCCGGTTGACGTCGGTGATCTCCAGCTCCCCCCGCTCCGAGGGCACCAGCCCACGGGCGATGTCCACGACATCCGGTGCATAGAAGTACAGACCTGGCACCGCGTAGTTCGACCGTGGATGAACAGGCTTTTCCTCGAGAGATGTCGCCGTTCCCGCGGAATTGAAGTCCACGACACCGTAGGCGGTCGGATCAGAGACCCAGTACGCGAAGATCGCCCCGCCGCGCACGTCATGGAAACGGCGCAGCTGGGAGCCCAGGCCGGCACCGTAGAAGATGTTGTCGCCCAACACCAGGGCGACGGACTCGTCGCCGATGAAATCCGCCCCGAGGATGAATGCCTCAGCCAGGCCGTTCGGAGCCTCCTGCACGGCGTACTCCAGTGACACCCCGAACTGGGAACCGTCGCCCAGCAGGCGCCGGAACTGTCCGTTGTCCTGGACCGTGGTGACCACGAGAATCTCACGGATCCCAGCGAGCATGAGGGTCGTCAACGGGTAGTAGATCATCGGCTTGTCGTACACAGGCACAAGCTGCTTGGACACGCCGAAGGTGATGGGACGCAACCTGGAACCGGTACCTCCGGCAAGGATGATTCCTCTCATCACTCGCCCTCCCAGTCCTCTGCCTCAGCATTGGCCAGCTCCCACCCGTGACGCATCTCCTGCTCCCAGCCACGGCACTCGGAGTACAACGGCAGCGTCGCCTCCACCTCGTGCAGGCCCGGCGCGGCACGGTCCTTGTCCGACAGGACGAGAGACTCCGGGTCCAGCCCGGCCACCGACCAGTCGATGCCCAGGCCGGGGTCGGTCGGGCAGACACCGTGCTCGGCCCCGGGATTGTACCCCTCCGAGACCAGGTAGCAGACGGTGGCGGGACCGGCCCCTGCCGGGACCACGAACCCGTGCCCGACCCCCACCGGCAGGAAAAGTCCGCGACGGTTCACGTCGGAGAGCTCTACGACGATGTGGCGTCCGAACGTGGGGGAACCCCGACGGAGGTCCACGATGACGTCGAGGATCCTTCCTGCCACGCAGGTGACGAACTTCGCCTGTCCCGGGGGAACGTCGGCGTAGTGGATGCCCCTGACCACCCCCTCCCGGGAGGTGGAGAGGTTCGCCTGCGGAATGACGAAAGGATATCCGAGGATGTCGGTCATCTCGTCCCCCCGGAACCATTCCAGGAAAGTGCCCCGGTCGTCCGGGAAGATCCGGGGGGTTCGGACCCAGGTGCCGGGAAGAGGAAGGTCCCGGACACCTGGCCCGTCCGGCACAGCGACGACGCTGCCACGCAGGCTGGCAGGAACCGGGTCAGAAGCCGGGTCAGGCAGGGAATCAGGCTGGACGCTCATGGTCACCGAGTCTAGCCGCCCTCCGGACGCCGGACTGTCAGCCCAGGACTTCCTCACGGTCACGGTAGGCGGACTCGGCGTCCTTCCTGCTGGTCTCCCACCAGCCCCGGTGGTCGCGGTACCACCGGACGGTGGCGGCGAGCCCCTCCGGAAAATCGGTGTACCGGGGCGTCCACCCCAGTTCCCGGACCGAAGACGGGTCGACGGCGTAACGCAGATCATGCCCCGGCCGGTCCGTGACGCGTACGAAGTCATCGGCAGGACGCCCGAAGAGGACATTCAACGCGCGGACACAGTCCACATTTGAACGCTCACCGTCAGCCCCGATGAGATAGGTCCCACCGGAGACCCCACGGTCCAGGACCGCCCAGACGGCGTCATTGTGGTCGTCGACATGTATCCAGTCGCGGACGTTCTCACCGCTCCCGTACACCCTCGGGCTCTCCCCCTCGATCAGACCGGTGATCTGCCGCGGCAGGAACTTCTCCGGATGCTGCCTGGGACCGTAGTTGTTGGAACAGTTGGAGATCGTCGCACTCAGTCCGTGACTGCGCACGAAGGCCCTCACCAGATGGTCCGCCGAAGCCTTCGACGCCGAGTACACCGATGACGGCCGGTAGGGTGAGTCCACGGTGAAACGGTCCTCCGCCCCCGGCAGGCCCGAACCCCGCAACGGCAGGTCACCGAAAACCTCGTCCGTGGACACATGGTGGAGGTGAACTCCGTGGCGGACGCACGCCTCCGCCAGCACCGCGGTGCCCTCCGTGTTGGTGTGCACGAAACGCAGGGGGTCCCGTAGGGCGTTGTCGTTGTGGCTCTCCGCGGCGAAATGGACCACCGCCGCTTCACCGCGGTCCGCGGAGGACGCCAGCTCCCGGATCAACCTGTCGACCAGGTCAACGTCACAGACGGAACCCTCGACCACGGTGACCCCGTGGTCCTGCAGTCCGGCCAGGTTGGCGGGATTCGCAGCATAGGTCATCGCATCGAGAACGGTGACCTCCACCTCCGGACGGGTTCCGACGGTGCGGTGGACGAAGTTCGAGCCGATGAAGCCTGCCCCGCCGGTCACCAGTACGCGGGTGATCCGGCGGAGCCGTCGGGGGGACGCCACCATCAGTTCAGGCCGGCGTAGGAGTGCAGACCGGAGACGACGATGTTGATGAAGAAGAGGTTGAAGACCATCGTCGCGAAAGCCAGGACATTGATCCACGCCGCAGGAAGGCCACGCATGCCCGGGGTCGCGCGGGCGTGCAGGTAGGCGGCGTAGAGGATCCAGGTGATCAGGGAGACGGTCTCCTTGGGGTCCCAGCCCCAGAAACGTCCCCAGGCCGCGTGGGCCCAGATCGCACCGAAGACAACCCCCAGCCCGAAGACCGGGAGCGTCCAGATCGCTGACCGGTAGGCCAGGGCGTCCAGCTTGGAGGCGTCCGGGAGCGGCGAGACCATCTTGCCGAGGATACCGTGCTCCTTCCCCTTCGGCTGGGCGCGCCGCAGCACGTAGAGCAGGGACGCCATACCGGAGACCAGCCCGATCGAACCACCGAGGGACACGGTCGTGACGTGGATGTAGTACCAGTTCGACTTCAGGGAGGGAACAACCGGGGCCACGTCAGCGTAGAGCTCGGTGCCGGCGTAGAACAGCAGCATGATGATGGGGGTCAGGATCCAGGGCCACATCACCCTCATGGCCTTGCGCCTCAGGACGACGCAGGCGATGAGGATCGCCATACCGGTGACGATGGTCACGTACTCGAACAGGTTCCCCCAGGGGAAACGCTGGGCCGCGATACCCCGGGTCACGATGAAGAGCACGTGCACCGCCGCGGTCAGCCAGATCAGGGTCTGGGTCATCCCGCCCCACTGGTCGGCCCTGCGGAACTTCGCCTTGATCGCCTCGACCTGGAAGGTCTTCGGCAGATCCGACTCACTCATGGAGCCTGTGGCGATGCCGGAGACGTCGTTCTTCTCGTCCTTCTCGTCGACCGGGCTGTCGACGTCACTGCCACCGGCACCGACACTGACCCTGGTCTTCTGCGCCGAGGTCTTCTCCGCCGAGGCCGCCTTCGCGGCACCGAGGATGCGGGACCGTTCCCGACGGGCCTCCGTCGCCGAACGCAACATGCCGTAGTACATGAGTGAGACAGCGAGGCTGATCAGGTACAGCACGACCGCGGTCTTGAAGGCGAGATCAGAGAACTCTGCCATCCCCTGGTTGACGTACATCCGTCGGTTCCTCCGTTGGGGTCCGTGCCCGTAGCCGCAGTAAGGCGGCCTGAGGCTGTGTCAGTGCTCCACGCTACCGCCGACTGCACCGGACAACCAAGACGGAGGGGCCGGACAGGACACGGGGCCGGCCCGGGGCAAGCCCAGGGCGGGACACAGAGCCGGTCACAGGGTGGGAGCCCCCGCGCTCAGCCGGTGGTCAGCGGGAGCCGGTGTCCCCGTCACCGCTCTTTCCGTCGCGGTGGTCGCTGATCTCACCGTCCCGACGTTCCCTGGCCAGCTCCCTGTCGAGCTCGTCCTCCCAGTCCTCCCAGCCTGCGTCCGTCTGGTCGAACTCCTCGTCGAGTTCCTCCTCGTCCAGATGCAGGAGTTCCTCGGAGACACGGTTGAACTCACGACCCCAGCCGGCAGAGTCGGTCCGCGCCAGGCCGGCGATCTCCAGGGTCGAGGTACCGTCGCCGTTGTCGGTGACCCGCACCCAGAACCGGCGACGCTTGATCGTCAGTGACCCGACCAGCCCTGCGAGCATGAGCAGTGCGAAGAAGAGCACCCAGACTTCACTCCGGTCACGACTGACCTGGAGGTTGACGAACTCCTTGGCACCGTCGAAGGAGATCTGTGTGCCGTCGTCGAGGGTCACGGACTCCCCCTGCATGAGGTTCACCCTGTCAAGCTTCTGCAGGGAACCGTTGTGCAGCTGGGTCTGGGAGAGACTGAAGATGTCCTGGCCGGTTCCGGAGTCCAGCCCGGTGTCACCACGGTAGATGTCGATGGCGACCGCAGGGTTCTCCATGGCCGGGAAACTGGAGGACAGCAGGGCGTCATTCTCCCCGGAGAACTGCGCGGTCGGCGCGAAGAGTCCCTGGATGGCCAGCTGGTGCTGACGTCGGTCCAGCAGGTCCGGGTACATTCCCGCGGGCGGATCCATCTTCACCGCTCCGGAGGAGAGGAAGTAGGTGAGATCGTCCGGGCGGAACTGGATCGTCTCCGTCCTTTTCTCCCCGTTGGGCCAGGTCACCGTGAATGTGGGGGCGTAGCCGTGACCCTGCAGGTACACGCGGTCACCGTCGATGGTCAGCGGATGGTTGACCCGCAGCGTGGTGTGGTCCCACTCCTCGGTCGGTTTCATGGCGTCCTGCCCGGAGGCGTAGTCGATGTCGGAGGAGAAGTCCGTCGCCTGGCCGGAGGGAAGATACTCGGCATTGAAGTTCTTGACGTTGACACAGAAGGGCGTCAACGTGGTGCCGTCGAAGGTCGGACCGTTGCGCAGGGAGTCGAAGTTCGCCACGGCGGTGTTGCAGAACTGGGAGTTGTCCGTCCCCGCGATCACGATGACCTGACCCTCGTAGTAGACCATCCGTCCGACCAGCACGGAAACCAGGATGCCGACCAGGGACAGGTGGAAGACCAGGTTGGAGGCCTCCCGGAGGTAGCCCTTCTCCGCGGAATAGGACCACTTCCCCGCCCTGTCCTCCTCAGGCTCGGTCGCACCACCCTGCCACCTGCTGAAACGGGCGGCGATCTCGGACCGGGCCTGGTCGGCCGGTACGTCGACCGTCCCGGAGACGTAGTTGGGCATCCTGTCGAGGCGCCTCGGCGCCGCCGGAGGACGCTTACGCAGGGCCTTCCAGTGGTCGATCGACCGTGGCAGGATGCAGCCGATCAGGGAGATGAACAGGAGGACGTAGATCGCCGCGAACCAGGTTGAGCCGAAGACGTCGAACAGGCCGAGCCTGTCGTAGATCCGGGCGATCCGGCCGTTGGCGGCGAGATACTCCTCGACGTTACCGGCGTTGAGGGAACGTTGCGGGAGCAGCGCCCCGGGGATCGCGCCGAGCGCCAGGAGGAACAGCAGCACCAGTGCCGTCCGCATCTTCGTCAGCCACTGCCACGCCTTCTTCGGCCATCGGAGGATACTGCGGAGCATGGGGACCTTTCGTGGACTGCCGGAGTCACCGGCGGGGACAGTGCGGAAGTCTAGATTCTGAAACTGTGAACGCCCCTCGGGCGTCGGCCGGGAGTCACACCGGCAGGGTCGTGTCGGATATCAGCCACTGGCGGATCCAGTCGACGAACAGTGCCCATTGCCCGGTGACCAGCAGAATTCCGACGAGTACGAGAAGTGCGCCGCCGACGATCTGGATCGTCCGGGAATGACGCCGCAGCCATCCCACGCCACGGAGAGCCTTCGCGGACCCCAGGGCGACAAGGATGAAGGGGACGCCGAGGCCGAGACAGTAGGCGACGATGAGCACGACACCCCTCGCTGCGGTCATGCCCTGGGTACCGGCGGACACGGAGATGATCGCGGCCAGGGTCGGCCCCAGGCACGGCGTCCACCCGAGGGCGAAGACCGCGCCGAGCAGCGGTGCGCCTGCCAGGGTCGACCAGCGGCGCGGCGCCATGCGGGTGTCGGTCTGCAGCGGTCGGATGAAGCCCATGAAGATCACCCCCATGAGAATCGTCACCACCCCGCCGACCCTCATCAGCAGCTCCTGGTTGAGCTGGATGGCCCGGATGGCCCCGAAGACCGTCGCCGTGGCCAGGCAGAAGACGACGGTGAAGCCCGCGACGAAGAGCAGTGCCGCACCGCCGGCGCGTCCCCTCCGCTTGGTCACCACGGTGCCCTCAGCGGTGTACTCCGCCTCCGCACCGACGACGCCGGCGAGGTAGGAGACATACCCGGGCACCAGCGGGATCACGCACGGAGAGGCGAAGGAGACCAGTCCCGCCGCGAGCGCGGCGAGCATGCCCAGCAGCAGGGGGCCGGAGGTCACGGCATCGGCGAAAGCTGTCCCGAGGTCACTCATCGTCGTCCGTCCGTTCCACCGTCATCAGCCGAGCAGAGGTTCCACAGCCGACCAGAGGTCGTCCGCGGTGATCTCCCGGAGGAACACCTTGGCCGGACGGTGCTGCCGGTCCAGGACGATCGTGGTGGGGATGACGGACGCGGGGAGTCCGCCGAGCGCGAGGGCGGACTTGAACGGCGGGTCGTAGATGGACGGGTAGGTCAACCCGTTGTCCTCGTGGAAGTCCTGGGCCTTCTCCCGCACCGAATCCCGGACATTGATGCCGAGGATCGTTCCCCGGCCGTCCTTCTCCAGCTTCTCCTGGACGGTCTGCAGGTCGTCCGATTCACTGCGGCAGGGGCCGCACCACTGGCCCCAGGCGTTCAGGACCACGACCTCGTCCTTGAAGTCGTCGAGGCTGATCGTCTTCCCCGGGTCCATGAGGGAATCCCCGCTCAGGTCACCGACAGGCTCACGGTCCGCCTCGTCATAGGTGATCACGGTCTGACCGCCCGGCGAGACGAACTGGAAGGTTCCGCCGACGGCGACGGCGTCCGTCCCCGCGGTGCTGTCCTCACCGCAGGCCACGGCTCCGCAGAGCACACCGGCTGCGACAGTTGCCGCCGTGACGGTCCTCAGGATGCGCATCTCAGATCTCCTGCGCGGGTTCGGAGTAGACCATGTCGGTGAGTTCGTCCCCGTCGAAGACCAGGGAGGTCACCGAAGCGAGTTCGCATCGTCGTGACGCCGGGCTGTGCTGCAACGGCAGCCCCCGGACATCCCTCTGGACACAGACCACGGGAAGCTGGTGGGAGACGCAGACCGCCTCGTGCCCTTCGGCGGCGCGCCTGGCACGGTCGACAGCCGACCACATACGGTCGAGGATCCGGCTGTAGGGCTCACCCCAGCTCGGCACCGACGGATCCTTCAGCAGGGGCCAGAGGCGGGGATTCCACAGTGCCGAGCGCGGACCTTTGATGTGGAGCCCTTCCAGCCGGTTCCCCGCCTCGATGAGGTCCTCGTCGGTGACCAGTTCCAGGGGGGCGGTCGTCCTGCCGGCGTTGAGTGCCCCGATCACCGGCTCCACGGTCTCCTGGGCGCGTTGCAGAGGTGAGGCCGCGACATAGGTGATGTCGTGGTCGGCGAGGTCGGCGGCGACCGCCGCCGCCATCTGCCGGCCCCTCACGCTGAGGTGCCAGCCGGGGAGGCGGCCGTAGAGGATCCGGTCCGGATTGTGGACCTCGCCGTGGCGGACGAGGTGGACGATCGTGCTCATGGGTTTTCAGCGTACCTGTCATGGTGCTGACGGCATAAGCGCACGGTCATGCCGTGCCCGGGATCACGCGGCGGCGGACAGGGCGTCCCGGATCATGGGGACGTAGCGGTCGATCGACCACGGCACGGTCAGCGGGTTGATGATCGAGGACGCCGTGACAAAAGAGTTGTCCGTCGGGGCTACCACGGCGCCCTTCCGGATCGCCGGCACGGCACCGTAGGTGGGCACATCCTCCATCTCTGCCCGGTTCGCAGGATCCGAGTAGAAGGTGAAGATCACGTCCACGTCATCGAGGATGTCAGCGTTCTCCAGGGAGAATGTGGCGGAATCGGTGCCCTCTTTCTCCCGGGACTTCATCTGCTCGACCACCGGGGCGACCCGCAGGCCGAGGTTCTCCACCATCGCGGCCCGCTGCTCCGAGGGGAGGAAGACCCCGAGCTCCCCGGCGGGGCCCTGGTTGTAGATGAAGGCGAAGTCGTGTTGGGCGAACTCCGGGTGAGCTGAACGGACCTCGGCGAACCGGCCCTCGATCCCGTCGATGAGCCCGGCTGCCTTCTCCTTCTCCCCCAGGGCTGTGGCAACCGTCGTGATCTGGTCCTTCCAGTCGATCGTCCAGGGCTTCTCCGGGTACGCCACCGTGGGGGCGAGGGCGCTGAGGGCGGCGTACTGTTCTTCGGTGATTCCGGACCAGGGGGCGAGGATGACGTCCGGGTCCAGGGCGGCGACCTCCTCCGGTGAAACTCCGGAGTCACCGGCGTCGATCAGTCGGGGCCATTCGTCCTCGGGTACCTGCTTTTTCTCCAGCTCCTCCCTGATCCACGGGAGCTGGCCGGAGTCGTCGGCGCCCCACTCGTATTCCTCGGTGCCCACCGGGATGACTCCGAGAGCGACCGCTGTCTCTGCCGAACCCTGCCCGAGGGTGACGACGCGTTCAGGTTTCTCGGTGATCTCCGCTGTTCCGAGGGCGTGGGTGACGGTGACAGGTTCGAAGTCGGCTCCTGCGGCGGAGGTGGCGTCCCCGTCCCCGTCAGTTCCGCAGGCCACCAGTCCTGCGGCGAGGACGGTCGCGGTGAGTACTCCGGTTGCGCGTCGCAGGTGCGACCACAGGCTGGCACCAGTCCCGGCGGTCGCGGGGGCGTGGTCCGCGGCAGGGCGGGCTGGTCTCCTGTTGAAGATCGGTTCAGTCATGTTGCCCTACCCTACACAGGACGGCCACCGTCCCGGACGCGTCTACGGTCTGCGGGCTGCGGCGGCAGCCTTCGCAGCAGGGCCCAGTGCAGTCTCAATCCGGGCGAAGTCGTCGTCGGTGAGTGCGGTGGAGACGAACCAGGTCTCGAAGACGCTCGGCGGAGCGTACACCCCGGCGTCCAGCAGCGCGTGGAAGAACGGTGCGTAACGGAAGGTGTCCGCGGCCTGCATGTCGTCGAAGTTCCTCCCCTGACCTTCGGCGAAACGGACAGACAGCATCGACTCCGCCCGCTGGATGTGGTGGACCACCCCTTCCGCCGACAGTGCCGCGGAAATCAACGACGACAGCCTGTCCGCGTTCGCGTTCAGGGTCCGGTAGACACCCTCGTCGGCGAGCTGCAGTGACGCCAGCCCCGAAGCCATCGCCACCGGGTTCCCTGACAGGGTACCCGCCTGGTACACCGGCCCGACCGGAGCGAGCATGTCCATGATCTCCGCCCGTCCACCGAAAGCAGCGGCGGGCATCCCGCCGGAGACGACCTTGCCGAAGGTCGTGAGGTCGCCTGCCACCCCGTCAACCCCGAACCATCCCTGACGCGAGGTACGGAAACCGGTCATGACCTCGTCGACGATCAGAAGTGCCCCGTCAGAGTGCGCGATATCCCTCAGAGCTGCGTTGAATCCCGGGTCCGGACGGACCGACCCCATGTTCCCGGCGGACGCCTCGGTGATCACCGCGGCGAACTCGCCGGGATGCTCCGCGAAGGCGGCACGCACGGCGTCGAGGTCGTTGTAGGGCACGGCGACGGTCTCGGCGGCGGCCGCGGCGGTGATACCCGGCGAATCCGGCAGCCCCAGGGTCGCCACCCCGGAACCGGCCGAAACGAGAAGCGAATCGACATGTCCGTGGTAGCACCCGATGAACTTCAGGATCCGGTCACGACCGGTGTAGCCGCGGGCCAGACGGACGGCGGACATGGTCGCCTCGGTACCGGAGTTGACCATCCTGATCTTCTCCACGCTGGTCCTGCCGATGATCTCCTCGGCGAGGGCGATCTCCCCGAGGGTGGGCGCCCCGTAGGAGACACCCTTCGACACGGCCTCCTGCACCGCGTCAACCACGACCGGGTGGGCATGACCGTGGATCATCGGCCCCCAGGAACACACCAGGTCGACGTAGTCGTTGCCGTCGATGTCGGTGAGCCGGGACCCCGACGCCGAGGCAATGAACGGGGCGGTGCCCCCGACCGAGCCGAAAGCACGGACCGGGGAGTTGACACCCCCGGGGATGACCCGACGCGCCTCCTGCATCGCTTCGGTGCTGGCCGCCAGATTCTTCTCGGTGTGTTCACTCATCACGTCGACCAGCATAACGCCGGCCGGTCGGGTTCCGCCCCCGCAGGGCACCCCGCGGTATTCCGGGGACGCCCGGGGCTGCAGCTCCTGGTTCCGCTGGGTCTGTCCGCTGTGTCTGTCCTCTGGGTCTGTCCGCTGCAGCAGGCTACTCCGTCTGCCAGGGCAGGAGATTCTCACCTGCCCACGACCGGAACCTGACCCACCGGGGACGCCAGTCCGCGTTGACAGTCGTCCGTGTGGTGTAGTCACGGTGGGTGATACGGGCGGAACGCCACTCGATCAACAGCGAAGACAGCAGCATCGGCACCGTGGCGACGAGGGGGTTGAGCAGCCCGGTGACGCTGAGCAGCAGGGCTGCGATGTTGTAGCCCCAGGACAGCCAGAGGTTCCAGTCGACGGTCGCCCGGACATGCCGGACAAGGTTGATGACCTCCGGGATCGCGGAAATGTCCTCCCTGATGATGACGACGTCACTCTCCGCGTTGTCGATGCGGTCCGCCGACCCCATGAGCATGCCCACGTCGGCGACCCGGAGACAGTCGAGGACGTCCTGGTCACCCACCATCGCCACCTTCGCCCCCTGGGCATGGACGCTGCGGACGGTCGCCGCCTTCCTCCCCGGGGCGATACCGGCGAGCACAGTGGAGATACCGATCATGTCCGCCATGCGCCGGGCCACCGGGTAGGTGTCACGCGCGATCATGGTGGTCTCGATGTCCATCTCCTCGAGAGTCTCCACCGCGGCTGCGGCGTCCCCCTTGACCTGGTCGGACACGTTGATCACGCCCCGTGCCCGGTCCTTCCAGCTGACCACCAGCGGAGTTCCGCCGCTCACCGCGGCGTTGGCGAGAGCAGGGTCGGAGAGTTCCGACAGGTCCCGGGGACGCCACAGTGCGACCGGAAGGTGACGTGTGGCGGTCTCGCCGGTCTTCGGGTCCTTGACCGGAATCTCGACAGTGGAGGTGAACGACCCGAACTCGTCGACGACGACCGGTCCGGTCTCCAGCCAGTGTGGTACCGAGTCTCCCCCGGTGCCCGCGTCGCGTGCCTCCCTGTCAGCCCGGACGATCGCCCGCGACACCGCGTGGTTCGATTCCAGCGACAGTGCCCCGGCAACACGGAGCACCAGCTCAGGGTTCTCCCCCTTCGCCGCGGTGATACCGGTCACGGTCATAGGCCCGTGTGTGAGAGTTCCGTTGCGGTTGAAGATGACCGTGTCGACGTCCGCGAGCTGGTGGATGGTGTTCGCGTTGCGCAGCAGGGTTCCCCCCGCCGCCGCACGCGCCAGGCCGAGGCGCAGGGCCAGCGTCGTGGACACCGCGAGAGCCAGCGGGGCCACAGAGATCAGCACCGCAAGTGCTGCGGCGACGGCCGAGGCCGGGGAGTCGGTGACGAGGAGCCAGACGGCGGCGGCGCCCACGGCGACGACAACCGCCCAGGGGACGAGCAGTGACGCCGACCTGGTGGCGAGCTGGTCGAGGCGGTTCTCGTCACGCTCGGCCGCGGCGATCCACCTGTTGACTGCGGCGAGGCGGGTCCGCGACCCGGTACGTTCCACCCGGATCTTCAGGGTGTCACCGCAGTTACGTGCACCGGCGTACACGGGTGAGTTCACCGTGACCTCGATCCGGCGGTCGCGCCCTCCGAACGGCCCGGCGTCCACCATCGCCCGGCCTCCGACCACCTCTCCGTCTGAGGGGACTATTCCACCCGGGGGGACGAGAATGTCGTCGCCCACCCGGATCTCGCCGACGGTGATGGCCGACTTGACCGGCTTGCCACGGCGGTCGTTGCGGACCACGGTGACGGTGTCCGAACCGGGCAGTCTGAGAGTCCCCAGGGCCAGTGAGGACCTGAGACGTGTCCGCCGGGAGGCCAGTCGTCCGAGCAGGAGCAGGATCGTCACACCGCAGGCGACGTCGAGGAAGACGGACCCGTTACCCGAGTCGTGGTAACCCGCCGTCCAGCCGGGACTGTTCCGCCATCCCGCGTCCCCTACGTCGCTGACCAGCATCGTCACCAGCGAGTAGATGAAGGACACCAGGATCGCCACCGATGACGCCGTGTCCAGGGCGGACATGCCCCGGCGCAGGCCGGCGAGCATGGCGCGGTGGAAGGGCCAGGCGCACCAGGTGACCACGGGAAGCGACAGTGCCAGGCAGAGCCACTGCCAGCGGTCGAACTGCCAGCCCGGCATATGCTGCAGCACCACGACCGGCAGCCCCAGCACAACAGCCACAATGAGCCGGGGGATGGTGATGAGGTCCCGGGCCGTGTACAGGACCTCCGTCGCCGCAGAAGACTGAGAGCCTCCGGTACCGGCACCGTACCCGCGTCTGCGCAGGCGCTTCTCACGCCGGATGTCGGCGTAGGTGGTGGCGTGGCGCTCCCTCTCCTGAAAACTCCGGGGGCGCTGACGGGAACGCCGGGCGCGCCGCATCCGGCGCCGACGTTCACTGATGTTCAGCCGCTCCGCACGACGGCGCAGGGACGCCGTGGTCAGCCAGGCGTCCACCCCCATACCCGCCATGAGGTCACGCAGCACGTCGGGGGAAAGATCGTCGGGGGCGGTGACCCAGGCCATCGACGTGGAGTACACCACCCGGGCCTGTACCCCGGGCACGGCACAGAGCGCCGCCTCCACCTGTCCTGCCTCCACCGCGGACTCCAGTCCGGACAGATGCCAGGTGAACGACGTCAGGGGGCCGGCGGATTCCTGGGCGTCGTCCGCCCGGTCCTCTGCACCGGAGCCGCTGTGACGGTCGAGCAGGCCAGCCGCCCGGGCCGCGTCACGAGCCTCCTCGATCGCCCGGGAGGCCGCGGAGACCTGACCGGTACCCCGGTGTCCGCCGTGGACCTCCCGGTGCTCGTTGCCGCCGGTCACCACGTCCCCCTCCCCGGGCGGAAGTGGAAACGCACGGCCGGTCGGTACACCGCGAGCACAGCTCCGGCGAGAATGAACGCCAGCAACGGCTGCACCGGTCCACCTATGCCCAACGCCCAGATTCCGAGCGCGGTGAGTGCCGCGACGCCGGCGGCCACCGCGGTGACCGTCCGTCGTCGCGGATCCCCCAGGAGCAGTCCCGGGCTCGCGACACTGAGAACCACCGCTGCCAGGATCTCGATGCCTCCCGTCCACCGCAGGGCGGTCACCACGGCGTCGATGACCCGCCGCTGTTCCGGACCCGGGTCCGTGGGAGGCTCGGCGGTCCACATCAGTATCCCGCTGAGCAGCAGACCGACGGCGCCGAGGACGACGAGGACGAATCCGGTGCGGACCAGACGCGGAGCCTTCCGCCACGGCCCTGCCGCCTGCGAGGCGGGCTGTGTGGTGGACACTGTCAGCGCCCCTTCCTTCCGGAACCGCCGGAGGTGCCGTCACCGTCGTCGCGACGGTCCCGCCGACTGTTCTTCCGCTCTTCCTGGCGCTGTTTCCTCAGGTCAGCCGACCTTCGGTCGAGTGCAGCGGTGAACTCGGCCAGCTCTTTCTCCCCCGGCAGACCGAACCAGTCACGGTTCTCGGGCCGGGACATCAGCCACCAGCCGACGGGCGCGAGAACTCCCGAGACAATGGTCCCCGCCCCGATCAGCACGATGAGTACCACCGACCCTGTCTCCGGTGCTCCGGCGAAAGTCTGCATGAGTGCGGTCATCGCCAGGTAGACCGAACCCAGGCTGAGGAAGAGCCGGGACCGGTAGCCGCCGCGCCCGGCACGCGAGATCAGCCACACGCAGACCACGACGGACAGCAGGGTCAGCAGGAACTGGGCGACCGCGTAGCCGGTCACCAGTTCGCCGACGGTGACTCCCGCGGGAAGTTCCATGTCCCGGGTCTGCAGGGTGACCTGGCGGTTCAGTGCACGCCGGTCGGTGAGGTTCAGTACCAGCTGCAGGATTCCGGTGAGAAGCTGCAGCCCTGAGACGGCGTACCAGATCTTCACGCCGTCACGCACCTGCTCCGGGGCGTCCTTCACTGACGGGGCAAGGCCGTCGGGACGTCCGATCTTCGGCGGTTCGGGCATCCCGCCAGGACCGGGCCGGCCCGCCGGGTAACCGGGGAACCCGGGGGGACCGGCCGGCGGCGGGGGGTCGGTTCGTCGCGGGGAACTGTGGGGTGCGTTCATGTCGGTCTCCAGCCTAGCCGTAGCACGGACGTCCCGCGTCGCCACCGGTGTCTGCACGGCGGACGGTCCCCGGGGACGGTCCTACCCCTTGAGCAGTCGGGCGGCCTCTGTGGCCCAGTAGGTCAGGATGATGTCCGCACCGGCCCGACGGATCCCCGTGAGTGAATCGAGGATCGCCGGTTCACGGGCGATCCACCCGTTGTCGGCCGCCGCGGTGATCATCGCGTACTCGCCGGAGACCTGGTACGCCGCGACAGGGACCGTCGAGTGGTCGGCAACCTGACGCAGTACATCGAGGTACGGCATGGCAGGCTTCACCATCACCATGTCCGCGCCCTCACTGATGTCGAGGTCGACCTCCATGAGCGCTTCACGGGCATTGCGCGGATCCTGCTGGTAGGTCTTCCTGTCGCCCTGCAGCGTCGACTGGACGGCCTCGCGGAAGGGACCGTAGAAAGCTCCGGCGTACTTCGCGGAGTAGGCGAGGATGCTGACGTCGCTG
Organism: Corynebacterium neomassiliense; assembly: GCF_900626215.1. Classification (NCBI taxonomy): domain Bacteria; kingdom Bacillati; phylum Actinomycetota; class Actinomycetes; order Mycobacteriales; family Corynebacteriaceae; genus Corynebacterium; species Corynebacterium neomassiliense. Next base: position 1,445,478 of record NZ_LR131106.1, read on the forward strand.
AATCCTTCGGCGTCGAGGGCGGCGCGGATCACCCGGATCTGACCGTCCATCATCCCGGACGGGCTGACGACGTGCGCGCCGGCGCGGGCCTGGCTCACCGCCATGGCCGCGTAGAGCGGAAGCGTGGCGTCATTGTCCACCACCGTGTTGCCGTGGCTGTCGGTGGCCAGGACACCGCAGTGACCGTGGTCGGTGAACTCGTCGAGACAGGTGTCCGCGATGACGAGGAGGTCGTCGCCGAACTCCCGGCGCAGAGCCGCCACACCCCTGTTGAGGATCCCGTCGGACGCCCAGGCCTGCGACCCCGTGGCGTCCTTGTGCCCGGGGGCGGGGACGCCGAAGACGTCCAGAGCCCCGACGCCCGCGGCCACCGCCTCCTCCGCCGCCCTGAGAAGGGACGCCTCGGTGTGCTGGTACACGCCGGGCATGGAACTTATCTCCCGGGGGGAGTCGATACCCTCGGCGATGAACACCGGGAGGACGAACTGGGCCGGGTCGAGGTGCGTCTCAGCGACGAAATCGCGCATCACCCGGCTGGAACGCAGGCGGCGGGGGCGGCGCACCGGTGCAGGTACGCCGTAGGTGTCGGTCGGGGTAGTGCCGGGCAGTGCCCCGAAAACTTCTCCGGGAACGTCTCCGGAGCCGGAACCGGCAACGGACGTGGTCGAGAACTCAGTCATGGTGCCGATGGTACGCCCGGGGCCCGGGTCGGGACTCGGGTCACTGACCGTTGTGCGGCGTGCGCCGGCGACGACGCCGCTTACGCGGGGGCGGCAGCTGATCGGCCGCGCGCAGGGCCGCGACGTGCTCGGCCAGGGCATCGACCAGTTCCGGTACTCCGGCGACCTCAGGCATCACGTCGACCCGCAGTCCGTGCTCCTCGGCGGTCCTCGCGGCCACCGGTCCGATGCAGGCGATGATCGTCCTGGTGTGCGGCTTGCCGGCGATACCGACGAGGTTCTTCACCGTCGACGAGGAGGTGAAGCACACCGCGTCGAAACCACCGGACTTGATCATGTCGCGGATCTCCTGACTTGGCGGGGCGGCACGCACCGTGCGGTATGCCACCACGTCCTCGACGGACCAGCCGAGGTCGATGAGACCGTCGACGAGGGTGTCCGTGGCGATGTCCGCGCGGGGAAGCAGGACCCGGTCCACGGGGTCGAGGTCGGCATCGTAGGGAGGGAAGACGTCGACGAGCCCGGCGGCGTTGCGGGCGTTGGCCCTGGGCAGCAGTTCGGGGGTGATCCCGAGGTCGCGGACCGCCTGGGCGGTCTTCTCACCGACCGCGGCGACAGACACCCCTGCCAGGGCCCTGGCGTCCAGGCCGAACTCGCGGAGCTTCTCCCACACGGCCTTCACCGCGTTGACGGAGGTGAAGACGATCCACTGGTAACGTCCGTCGATCAGTCCCTTGACCGCCCGCTCCATCTGGGCCGGACTGCGGGGCGGTTCCATGGAGATCGTCGGGACCTCGATGGGGATCGCACCGTGGGAGGCCAGCCGGGTGCTCATCGGCCCGGCCTGCGCCTTCGCGCGAGGCACCAGGACATTCCACCCGTACAGGGCCCGGTTCTCCCACCACGAGTACTTCGATCTGCCGGATGCAGCGGTCCCGAGGGTGACGACGAGTTCCTCAGGCATCTCCCCCTCCTTGGCCAGCGGTCCGGAGGCGGCGACGACGGACTTGAGGGTGTCGAGGGTGACGTCCCAGGATTTCTGGCGCCGGGTGGTGGCATGCACCGTGACGGTCGCCGGGGTGGTTCCGGGTACCCCGTGCCCTTTCAGCTCCCGGGCAACGGGGGCCAGGTCGGTGGGGACAACAGTGACGATCAGCGGTTTCGGTGCGGCGGCGACGGCTGCCCAGTCCACTCCCGTGAGACCGCCGCGGAGATCTACGGCGGTGTAGCCGTCACCGGTGGGGATGCCGTTGTACGCGGGCAGGGCGGAGGCTCCGGTCATTCCCGGGATGACCTCGAACTCGGCGCCCAGCGCGGCCACCTCCCTCAGTTCGCGGAGGACGGCCGGGTTGTCGACGGGGTTACCTGCGACGAGCCGCACCACATTCTCCCCGTTGCGCACCCTGGCGACCATGTCCGCCGCCAGGGCGTGCGCACCGACATCCGGGACGGTGAGGTCCGGACCGTTGCAGCCGCTGCGTGAGGCGGGGACGTCCGGAAGCGTGGCGGTCGTCGGTTCTCCGGCGGCGGAGGACACGGCGGCCTGCTCCGGTGCGGGTCCGGTGGCCGACCCTGTGCCGGTGCCGGCGCCGGTATCAGGCCCGGTCACCACGCCGGATCCGGGGGCGGTGAGCACGATCTCCGCGGCGGTGAGTGCCGTGGGGCGGGGAGGACGCCGACGGCTGCCGGACTCCTTCGCCGCCTCGGCTTCTGCACGCCACTGTTTCTCCGCCCGTTCACGCTTCTCGGCGGACACGGGTTCGGCGGCGGCGATGAGGGTGCGGACGGACTCGGGTACAGCTGGATCGACCCACGCATGCACCGTGTGCTCGAGGATTTCGCGGGCCCGCACGGTCAGGAGTTCAGGGTTGCCCGGACCGGCGCCGACGAAGAGCACTCGTCCGTTTCCGTGGGCATTACCGGCAGAGGTCATCGGGGTCTTTCTCGTTGGAGCTCCCGGACCGGACGGCTGTTCCGGCCGGTGGGAAAGGGAAGATGGGGGTTGCGGGGAGGNCAGGAGAGCGAAGTGGATGCGGGCAACAGGCAAGGGGCGGTGGAGGAGGTAAGTGGTGTTTTTTTGACAAGCAGAAGACGGCATACGAGATGGGAGTCCGTCTCGTGGGCTCGGAGATGTGTATAGGAGACAGGGTCACAACGGCCCGGCTGTGGCGATCACTGAGGCTGCCCCCGCCTCAAGTAGTCGGGTGCCGAGTGTCCTGCCCAGTTCTGCCGCGGCATGCTGCGGGTCAGGGTGAACCACGCCCTCCCCGGCGTCTGTGCCGTCGTCCTCACCGCCACCGTGAGCATCTCCGGGGCCTGCGCCGGTGGCGTCCACCGGGCCGGAGATCGTACGGACCAGGCTGGTGGACCCGTCCAGGGCGAACACTCCGGCCTGCAGGGTCAGGACGCCGTCCTCCAGGGTGGAGAAGGCACCCACCGGGGCGGTGCACCCCGCCTCGAGGGTGGCCAGCACCGCTCTCTCGGCGACGGCCCTGGCGTGGGACACCGGGCCGTCGAGGTGGCGGACCGCCTCAACTGCGGCGGCGTCGTCTGCCCGTACCTCCACGCACAGTGCGCCCTGTGCGGGCGCCGGCATGATGTCGGTGACGGAGACGGTCTCGGCCGCGCGGTCCAGACGCCCGACCCGCTCCAGTCCGGCGCGGGCGAGAACGACGGCAGCGAGATCCTCCGGACCGTCGCCGACCCGGCTCATCCGGGTGTCGATGTTTCCGCGCAGTCCCACGCATTCCACGTCCGGGCGCAGTGCACGGATCTGTGACACCCTCCGGGGTGCCCCGGTGCCTACCCTGGCTCCCCGGGGCAGTTCCCGCAGCGTCAGGTCACCGTTGCTGACGAGAACCTCCCGCGGGTCGACCCGGGGCGGGACGACGGCGATGAAGCGGGGGTCAGGAGCGGTGGGCAGGTCCTTGAACGAGTGGACTGCGACGTCGCACTCTCCCGCCGCCAGCGCGTTGCGCAGGGTTTCGGTGAACACACCGACGCCGATGCGGGCGACAGGTGTCTGTGCTTTCTGGGAGGCGTCTCCCGGGGTGTGAACGAAGTGGAGTTCGGCGGGTGTTCCCCGGTCGATCAGGGCGTCCCGCACTGTTCCCGCCTGCGTGGAGGCGAGGGTCGACGCCCGGGTACCGACGAGGAAGGTGCGCCCGGCGGAACGGCCGGGACGGGGCCCGGTCAGGTTGCCGGCGGTCATGAGGCCTCTCCGGTGATCATGTTACCGATGCGGGCGAGGCCTGCGTCACCGGGTTCCACCGACCGTGAGACCGGTGCCGAGGAACCGGCGGGGAGATTGAACAGCACGGCGAGTGCTTCAGCGTAGTTCACACTCCCGCCGGCGCTGCTGAGCTTCTTGACCTGCACGGTCGGGGTGTGGAGGATCTTGTCCACCACGCGGCGGACGGTCCGGGTGACCTCGGCGCGTTCCTGGTCGGTCATTCCGGGGGTCCGGCGCATCAGCTGGCCGAGTTCGTCGTCGATGACGTCGGACGCCCGCTGACGCAGTGCCTTGACCGTGGGGACGACAGACTGTACCCGGACCTGTTCGAGGTATTCGTCCAGTTCCTCGCGGACGACCTGACGTGCGGCGTCCTCGTCCCGGGTACCTTCCCCGGCGAGGGTGGTCAATTCCTCGATGTTCAGCAGACGGATGTTCACGTCTGCCCTGTCCGCACCGGATCCTTCCTCGCTGACCACGGAATCGTCGATGTCGCGGGGCATCGACAGGTCGACGAGCACCATGTCGTGCGGTCGCACGGTCTGCGCGGCCCGGACATCCTCCCCCGTGATGACGGTGCCGACGGCACCGGTGGCCGAGACCACGAGATCCACGTCCTGCAGAACGCCGGGGATCCCGGACAGCGGTACAGCGGAGGCGGACACGCCGGCCTGCCGGGCGTGGTCGGCCAGATTTTCGGCGCGGCTGAGCGTCCGGTTCGCCACCGTGACGTGTGACACGCCGGCCCTGCCGAGCCAGGTGGACGCCAGGGACGCCATCGCCCCTGCCCCCACGACCAGGGCACGGCGTCCCGTCATGTCGGGGACGCCGAGTTCCTCCACCGCGTGGCCGAGGGCGAAACTCACCATCGATGACCCGGCGACATCCACCTCGGTCTCGGTGTGCACCCTCTTGCCGGTACGCAGGGCCCGCTGGGTGAGCTCGTGCAGGGCACTGCCCACGGTGCCGTTGTCGTCCGCAGTGTGGTACGCGTTCCGCAGCTGGCCGATGACCTGCTGCTCCCCCACGACCATCGAGTCCAGACCGGAGGCCACGGTGAGCATGTGCTCGGCAGCCTTGTCGGCGTACCTCACGTAGAGGTAGGGCTCCAGGTCGGTGGCGGGGATACCGGCATGGTCGGCGACGGTCTCGACCACATGGTCCAGTGCGGGGTGGAAGGCGGTGGTGGCCACGTAGAACTCCATGCGGTTGCAGGTGGAGAGTACGAGTGCCTCGGTGACACAGTCACCGTCGAGCAGGTCATGCTCCAGCGCGGCCAGGTCCGTGGCGGCGGCGGACGCCTTCTCCAGCACCGGCACGGGTGCAGATCGGAAGGAGAGCCCGACAAGGAGGACCGCTGCGGGCCCGGTCATACCCAGTCCGGCCATGGGCGTTCCGCCTCCTGTGTTCGCGATGCGCGGCTCGAGTGCGTCACCGTCGTCGGCGGGGCCGACGACGGGGACAGGTTGTCAACGGGTATATACGGTATCTGTTGGAAGCCCCCACGTCCAAAGCGCAGGGGTGGGCGATATGACCTGCCGGCCGCACACCCGCCGGTACCCCGGTCAGCTGCCGGTGACTGTACCGGGCACGGTTCCGGATGCACTCCGGGCACGGGTCACCGCCTCCACCAGTTCTTCATCGTCGATCTCCCAGCAGGCGACCTCCTCGTCGTCGACGAGGACGACCGGGACCCGGTCCCCGAACTCGACGGCCAGTGCCGCCTCGGAGTCCACGTCCACGACCTCGAGCAGGACACCGAGCTGTCCGCAGAGCGGAGTGATCTGCCCACGCACTCTGGCGCAGGATCCGCAGGTGCTCCGCACGAGGAGGGTGACGGTGACATCGGCTTCATTCACACTGCCGAGACTAGTCCGTTCCCGTCGACGACGGTGTTTCCGGTGTCAACGGTGTCCGACTGCACGCACAGATCCTGCTGACATACAGAGGCGTGGCCCCGGTGCACACCGGGGCCACGCCTCTGTACTGGTCGGAGAAGGCACCGCCGCAGCGGCGCTCTCCCCTACTTGCCGAGTTTCCGGCGCTGAACGCGGGTACGGCGAAGCATCTTGCGGTGCTTCTTCTTCGACATGCGCTTGCGGCGCTTCTTGATGACAGAACCCATAGGTCCTCCTCGTCAATGCTTCGGTAACGGACAACTTGTGGTCGGTACCCGGCCACCTGTTCACGGACGTTCCCACAGGGGGGACAGCCACAGCCGGCCGGTAGCGGCAAGGACCAATCCGAGACCGAACCGACACGAATGGCTTCCAGTCTATCGTCCCCACGTGCCGCGAAACAAAAGACCCCTTCTTCCACGGGCGTCACAGCCGTTGTGGGGAAGGGGTCCGGTGGCGCGGGAGCGCACGAGGATCAGCAGGGTACCGTCGAGAATTCAGCCGACCTGGTCCGCATTGTAGATCGACGAGCCGAGGTAGTCCTCGACCGCCTGTTCATGCACGCGGAAAGACCGACCCACCCGCACCGCCGGCAGTTCACCGGCGTGAACGAGCCGGTAGACGGTCATCTTCGACACCCGCATCAGGTCTGCGACCTCCGCGACCGTCAGGAATGTGCCGTTGCCGTTACTAGCCATACTGTTCCATCCTCACGACGGCTCCGTGCGCTGCAGGCTTCCCCTCCTGCAGAGCGAAACACACGGAGCGTTGGGACCATACTAGCGTTATCACTGTGACTGGTGCGATACGACGGGATGAATGACACCCGTGGGACACCCGTTCCGGGCATATGCCGGTGACACCCCGATGTCGCGGGGGTGACATCCTCCACCCCTGCCCCCCTGCCGGTGCGCGCTCCGCCGTCAGACACGGCACCGCCTGCTCAGTCCTCCTCGACGGCCGGCCTGCCCAGCTCCGCGGAGCGACGTGCACAGGCCTCCGTCGCCCGGTAGAAGGCGGCACGCAGTCCGTTCTCCTCCAGCGCCCGGACCGCTGCGGCGGTGGTGCCGCCGGGACTGGTGACGTTGCCCCTCAGCTCCGCCGCCGAGCTTCCGCCCTCTACGAGCATCGCGGCGGCACCTTCGACGGTGGCGTTCGCGAGCCGGGTGGCGACATCCCTCGTCAGACCGAGATGGACGCCCGCCTCCACCAACGCCTCGGACACCAGGAAAATGTACGCGGGCCCGGAACCCGAGACCGCAGTCACGGCGTCCATGTCCTTCTCTGCCACGATCACCGCGGTTCCCACCGCCCCGAGCAGGTCCCTGACAGCCTCCACCTGCTCCCGGCGGGCGAACCTTCCGCCGGCGACAGCGCTCATACCTTTGCCGACGAGCATCGGGGGGTTCGCCATGACACGGACGACCGGCACCCCGGCCGCCAGGGCGTTCTCCATGGACGCCAGTGTCACTCCTGCCGCCACAGACACCACCACGGTCTCCGAGTCATTGGAGTCCAGGGTCGCGGAGATTTCCTCGAGGACCGTGGACACCGCATAGGGTTTCACCGCGATGACCACGATGTCCGCTTCCGTGACAGCCTCGGTGGCGTCGTCGGTGGTCGCCACCCCGTAGGTGTCGTGGAGATGGTTGAGGCGGGACTCGTGGTGGTCGACGACCGTCACGTCCTGCGGGCTGATGTCCGCCGCGGCTCCGGTCCTGTCCGCGACAAGGCCCGATGCCAGGGCCTCGCCGATGTTCCCGCCGCCGATGATTGCGATTCTGGTCATACCCCCCAGAGTGCCAGGCCCGGCCGTCGTGCAGCCACCCGGGGCGGCTTCTGCATCCGTTCCGGACAGTGTCAGAGCGCGAGAATGAGCCGCGGTCCCACTGTCAGCGCCAGGCCGACGACGAAGGTCAGCACCAGCAGCAGGGTGTCACGGTGCCGGAGGAGGGCATGCACCACTCCGACACAGACGAAGGTGACCACCAGTGCCATCGCGAGCACCAGCGCGGTACCGAGACGGTCCCACAGCACGGTGAACCCGAAGAAGATCAGGACGCCGACGACGACGGCGAACAGTGCCTGACCGATCATCGCCGGCCAGGAGATCGTGTCGTCCTCGTATTCGACTACCTCGTCCTCGGCCACCGTCACGGGAACGGCCGTGGAATCCGCCGCAGGCTGACCTGCCGACGGATCGGTGTCCTCCTCCGGCCCGGCGGTCTCTGCCACTTCAGCCACCTCAGCGGCCGCGGTGGTGACCGGAGCGTCCGGAATGTCCCCGGTGACCGCCGTGTCCGACTGCGCCGCCGTGGCCGCCGCATCCCCGGCATCTTCCCCGGCATCGGCGTCCTGCGGGGTACCGTCAGCCGGAGCGTCCTCAGAAACCGGCTCCTGAGACTCCTCCGGGGACTCTTCCTGAGACTCTTCCGGGGCCTCGGCCGGGACCTGTGCGGCAGGTGCGGGGCTTTCCAGCAGGGAGTCGGGGACGACAGCCTGGACCACGGTGGGCTGCTGGTCGTACTCGCCGACGCGCTGCACCGGGGCAGAGCCGTCGGACCCCTCGGGAGCGGCGGTCCCTGAACGCGGCACCGGCAGCACCGGGTCCGCCTCGTGTCCCCCGTGGATACGGGTCGCGTCGCCGGAGCTCCCGGATCCCTGCGCCTCGTCACCGTCGACCCTGACGACGGGGATGGACCCGGTCAACTCCGATACGGAGATGCCCCCCTCATCGAGGTTGCGACGTCGACGGGGCCGGTCGGAGGCGTTCTTCCCACCGGCCTTTGCATTGCGGGCCAGAAGCTCCGCGACCGTCAACTTCTCACTCATCCTTGATTCCCATCAGTCTCAGGTCACCTGCGCACCGGTGTGCGTACCCGGTCCAGGCTCGTGTTACAGGTTCATCACTCTACAGACGTCGTCAGTCAACTCACATCACACCGGCCACTGCAGCAGGCACAGCCCCGGTTGCCACAGAGGTCCACACAGGTCCACACAGGTCACTGTACTTCACGACCGATACCTCCGCGGCCGCGGAGACACGGTCACCCGTCGACCATGAAACCGGAGACACCGTCTCCGGCGTCCGCCCGCCGCAGGATCACTCCTTCCCGGAGTGCCCAGGGACACATCTGAAGCTGTTCGATTCCCAGGTGCCGCATCGCAGCCTCGGCGACGAGAGCGCCGGCGACGATCTGGTGCGACCTGTCGGCGCTGACCCCTTCAAGTTCGGCACGGTCCGCCGCGGTCATCCGTGAGATGAACGCCGTCAGCTGGCGTAGGCCGGGTCTGGTCAGAACGCGGCGCACACGGGGACCTGCTGAACTGGGCGCCGCACCTGTCAGTCTCGCCAGCATGCGGAAAGTCTTCGAGGTTCCGACCGCGAGATCCACCGGTCCGGCGTCCCTCAACTTCTTCGCTGGGGCGTCCAGCGTGTCGTCGATGTACTCCGCGAGTTCCCGGATCTCCCGTCGGCTCGGCGGGTCTGTCTCGAACCAGTCATGGGTGAGCCTGCCGGCACCGAGGTTCACGGACTCGGCCACATCCGGCATTTCATTGACTCCCACGGACATCTCGAGGGACCCGCCACCGATGTCGAGGTCGCAGATGCGGCCGGCCGACCAGCCGTACCACCGACGGACGGCGAGGAAAGTCAGTCTGGCCTCGGACGGTCCGGAGAGGATGTTGAGGCGTACCCCGGTCTCGTTCTCCACGGTGTCCAGGACCTTCTCGGAGTTGCTCGCCGACCGCAGCGCGGACGTCGCGAACGGAAGCAGCTCATCGCAGTGGAACTGTTCGGCCATCTCCCGGGCCAGACCGACTCCCTTGATGAGCTTCTTCGACCCTTTTCCGGTGATGGCACCGTCCTTGTCGAGGTACTCGACCAGGCGCATCGGGGTCTTCCAGTTGCTCATCGGTGTCGGAGGGCCGCCGGGGGCCATGTCCACCACCACGAGGTGGACCGTGTTACTTCCCACATCTAGGACGCCTAATCGCACAGCTTCCAGGATAGCGGGACCGGTGGACCACCGCTGTCATCCGGGTGACACCGACCCCGGCCTAGAGTGGTATCCGTGACTGATCCGGCCCGTCTGCTCGCCACCGGCTACCCTGAGGGCACTCCCGCCGACCTTTCCGTCCGAGACGGACACGAAATGCCGGCGGACCATCCCCGGGAATGGCTCGAGTTCATCGACCCCGCCGACCCGGAACACATCATCCAGGTCGACCTGACGTGGTTGACCTCCACCTACCGTTGCAGGTTCGGCACCGGCACCTGCCGCGGGATCGACACGGCGAACCCGGATGTCGGCTGCTGCGTGCACGGCGCATTCCTCACCGACGAGGACGACCACGGTGCGCTCACGGAGATCGCCCGCCAGCTCACGGACGAGGACTGGCAGCTGCGACGGGAGGTCCTCGCACTCGCCGACAGAGACGCCGACAGAGGCGCCGACACAGACCCTGGAGACACTGAAAGGGACGGCGACTCCACGGGCGATCCCGGCCCAGAGCCCTGGCTGGTGTGGGATGAACTCGACGACGAGGAGACCGGGGAGCCCGAACCCGCCCTCAAGACCCGGGTCATCCGCGGCGCCTGTGTCTTCGCCAACCGGGCCGGATTCCCCGGGGGTGCCGGCTGTGCGCTCCACGGGTGGGCGCTACGCCACGGGGTGCCGCTCACCGTGGCCAAGCCTGAGGTGTGCTGGCAGCTGCCGCTTCGCCGACTGGAGGAGCGGGAGACCAGGCCGGACGGGGTGGAGATGGTCAGGACGACAGTGACCGAGTACACCCGGAGGGGCTGGGGCCCCGGCGGTGAGGACTTCGACTGGTACTGCACCTCCGACCCCGCATGCCACAGCGGGTCGACCGGCCTGTGGGAGTCCTGCGCCGAGGAGCTGCGGGAACTCATCGGCCCGGAGGCCTATGAGGTTGTGGCGGAACACTGCCGGGTCCGGCAGTCGCTGATCAGCTCCACGGCAGTGGGGGCCGGGCTGTCACCGTCGGGACTGCCGCTGCTGACCATCCATCCGGCGACGGTCGCCGCGCACGCCGGACGGTGAGAATGTGCCGGCGGCGCCACTGTCCGGCGCGTCCTGTACGGAACCATCTCGCCGGCGACGCCGCAGGTCAGGCGAACTTGTAACCCAGGCCCCGGACGGTGAGGAGCTGCACCGGATGGGAGGGGTCCTCCTCGATCTTGCCCCGCAGCCTCTTGACGTGGACGTCGAGGGTCTTCGTGTCCCCGACGTAGTCCGATCCCCACACCCTGTCTATGAGCTGGGCCCGGGTCAGCACCCGACCTGCGTTGCTCAGCAGGTATTCGAGCAGGTCGAACTCTTTCAGCGGCAGTGAGATCTCCTCACCCGCCACTGTCACGGTGTGCCGGTCGACGTCCATGGTGACCCGTCCCGCCCGCAGGACGGTCGAACCGCTGTCGTCGGAGGCACCTTCCCCTCCCCGCCGCAGGACCGCGCGGATTCTGGCGATGAGTTCTCTGGCGGAGTACGGCTTGGTGACGTAGTCGTCGGCTCCGAGTTCCAGTCCCACGACCTTGTCTATTTCACTGTCCCGCGCGGTGACCATGATCACGGGCACCGGGGAGACTGTGCGCAGTTGCCTGCACACCTCTGTGCCGGACATGCCGGGGAGCATCAGGTCAAGCAGGACGATGTCCACCGGCCCGGACGGGTGCCCCGGTCCCGCAGCCGCAGTGTAGACCTCCAGAGCTGTCGGTCCGTCAGCGGCGGTCGTCACCACGAAGCCTTCCCGCTCGAGAAGAAATGCCAGAGGTTCGGACAGTGACTCTTCGTCTTCGACGATGAGTACGTGCGGCGTGCTGTTCACGGTCGTCGAGTCTAGGCGTCGCTCAGGGGGCGTCGCGGCAGGTCGCTGGGGGTTCACCCTGTCTTCTCCGTAACTTCCCGGTAAATTCTCTGTGACTTTGCCCGAACGTCTCCACGAGTTCATCTGCCCGTCACCTCCGGGTCGTCGGGCCGGTCGTCGGGTCGGTCGGCAGGCCGGTCTCCGGTGTTGCTCACGGCGTCTCCGGAAGGTTCCGGGCCCGGGGTGGAGTCCACCGTCCCGTCATCGACGAGATCGGCGGAGGTCAGTTTCTCCGGGGTCGGGACCTCGTCGGGTTCATCTGCCGCCTCACCGTGGTACACGGGGAACTCCAGTGCGAACGTGGAACCGGTACCGGGACGCGACCACAGGGACACATTGCCGCCGTGGTTGATCACCGTGTGCTTGACCAACGACAGTCCAAGCCCCGTACCCCCGGTACTCCGCGACCGTGCCTGGTCCACCCGGTAGAACCGTTCGAAGACCCGCTCCTGGTCACGCGGTGCGATCCCGATGCCGTGGTCGGTGACCCTGATCACCACGGATTCACCTTTGACTGCCCTGGTCACCGAGACCGGGGTCTCCTCCGGGGAGTAGTTCACCGCATTGGTGATGAGGTTCGACACCGCCGACACAAGCAGTGACTCGTCACCGAGCAACCGCGCCCCCGAGGGGGCGTCGGTCTTCAGCTCGATGCCGTGCATCTCCGCGATGGCCCGCGACCGTGCCACCGCGGCATCGATGACGTCATCCACCTCCACGGGACGGGGATCCGGCAGGGACTCCGCACCCTGGAGCTTCGACAGGGTTATCAGTTCGCTGATCATCGTGGACATCCGGACGGTCTCCTTCTGCAGCTTCTCCGCGAAATAGGAGACGGACGCCGGATCATCCTCTGCCTCGACCAGTGCCTCCACAAGCAGTGAAATCGCCCCGACCGGGGTCTTCAGCTCGTGGGAGACATTGGCGACGAAGTCCCGCCGGGCGGACTCCATCCTCACGTTCTCGGAGTTGTCCCAGGCATAGACCACCACAAAGCGGTCGTCCGCGGAGGTGAGCTGGCGAACCCTGCACAGGACCGAGAACAGTGGACGGTCCCGGGGACCCGTCGACTCGGGACGGTAGACGAGTTCCCGGGGTTCACTGTCGTCGAATACCCGCTCCGCCAGGCGCCACACCTGCGGTGACAGTGCACGGTCCTCCACCACACCGAGTTCCCCGGCAGCACGGTTCGCCAGGACAAGGTCCTGCCGGGTGTCGACCACGGCGACACCGGTGGGGGCGGTGTCGAGGGCGAAGTGCATGACCTGGGCCACCGTGGACAACTGGTTGTGTGCGATCCCCTCGGCGATGCGCCGGGCGTTGTCCTGTCTGGCGTGTTCGCGTGCCCGGTGGCGGGCACGCCGACGGACGAGGGCCACGGCCAGTGCCGCCAGGGCGGTCACGACGATGCCGATCAGGGCACCGACGACCAGTGCCGATGTCGTCCCCACGTCCCCCCTCCCCGACTACTTTCCGCCCTGGGCGGCGACAGCGGCGGCACCTGCGGCCGCGGCGTCAGGATCCAGGTACTCCCCACCCGGGTTGGTCACCGTCCCGTCCGGGTCGAACCGGTACACCAGCGGGATGCCGGTGGGGATGTTCAGCCCGGCAATGTCCTCGTCGGAAATCTTGTCGAGGTGTTTCACCAGGGCGCGCAGGGAGTTTCCGTGTGCGGCCACGAGGACCGTCTCCCCGGCCTCCAGGCGGGGGAGGATCTCCACCGTGAAGTAGGGAACGAACCGCTTCACCACGTCGAGCAGGCACTCGGTACGCGGCGGGTTCTCCAGACCGGCGTAGCGGGGGTCACCTGCCTGGGAGTACTCCGACTTGTCGTCGAGTTCCGGCGGCGGAGTGTCATAGCTGCGCCGCCACGCCATGAACTGGTCCTCCCCGTACTTCTCCTTGGTCTCCGCCTTGTTGAGTCCCTGGAGTGCACCGTAGTGACGCTCGTTGAGCCTCCAGTCGCGGACCACCGGGATCCACAACCGGTCGGCGGTGTCGAGTGCGATGTGCGCGGTAGTGATGGCGCGACGCAGCAGAGAGGTGTACAGGACCTGCGGTTCCAGACCTGCATCTGCGATGAGACGTCCGGCGTTGCGGGCCTCCTCCCGGCCCTGGTCCGTCAGATCGACGTCGACCCATCCTGTGAACTGGTTGGAGGCGTTCCACTGACTCTGGCCGTGGCGCAGCAGAATCAGGGTGCCGTTGCTCGAATCACTCATGGGCCCTATTGTGCCACGCCAGACCGCGGGTGCAGAGGCGGGTGCCCACGCGTCCGGGCGGTCGAGTCCGTGGTCTCCCCGACACCAGGGACACAACCGGAGCCCGACCGCTGTCACCGAAAGGGGACCGGACGCCTGCTAGGACGACGGTGGAACCGGCGCTCCCCGGCCGGGAACCGGGACGGAGGCCCCGTCCTCCACCGTGGCGTCCTCCCCCTGCTCCCCCGGCCCCTGCTCCCCCGGCCTCTGCTGCCCCTGCCCGTTCCCGGCACCGTCAGACGGACGCAGCTTCCCGAACGCCTGCAGGTTCCGGGTCGACTCACCACGCTTGAGACGCCACTCCCACTCCCTGCGGATAGAGCTCTCGAACCCTGTCTCGAGGATCCGGTTGAAGTCTCCGTCCGCCAGCTCCAGCACGGTGCCGAGGATCACCTGCACGTCGTCTGGGGTGAGCGCGTCGGTGAACTGGCCCGCCAGGTAGATGTCGGAGTTGTTGTCCAGGGTGTAGTGGACACCGAAGGTCTTCCGGTTGTGCTGCAGAAGCAGCCGGTAGACCTCCGCCTCGTTCTCCTCGACGGCGCGGCAGACGAAAGCCTCCACCCTCACCCCGTTGTCCTGGGGGATGAACAGGGTGTTCGTCTTCAGTCTCCGCTCCCCCGGCAACGCGACCAACGCTATGCCGTTGGAGACCGTGTACCCGGTTCCCCCGCGCTCCGGGTCACCGTCCGGACCTCCGAGCGCGGCATCCAGCAGGTCCGTCAACTGTGCGAGTTCCATACCCCCGAATCTACCCCGGGACCGGGCCCGCCACCGGCGTTCCCCGCAGGACCCCGCGCAGACCCCTGCCTGCCCCTGAGCGGACCCCTGCCGGCCCTGGAGCGGACCCGGATCACAGGGGACCCTGCGGTACCCCGTGGGCGGCACGGAACGGTGAATCCACGACCCCGTCCCCGAGAACCTCCGTGTACACGTCGAGCAGCTTCTCGACCGTCGAGTCCCAGGAATAGGTCAACGCGTGGGCGGGAGCCGCGGCACCCATTGCGATACGCAGCTTGTCGTCGAGGACCAGCTCCTCCAGTGCCTTCGCCCACACTTCCGGGTCATGGCCGTCGACAAGCAGACCGCTCGTCCCCTCAGCCACGGTGAGGGGCAGCCCACCGACCCTGGCGGCGACGACCGGCGTCCCCGACGACTGGGCCTCCAGGGCCACCAGCCCGAAGGATTCGTTGTAGCTGGGGACCGCGATGATGTCCGCCGCCTGGTACACGGTCACGAGTTCCTCGGGAGGGCGCGGCGACAGGAAGCGCACGTACCCCGACACCCCCAGTGACGCCGCGAGATCGTGGAGTTCGTCAGGCCTCTCCAGACCCGTTCCCGACGGTCCACCGCAGATGACGACACGGATGTTCTGCTCCGGATGACGACGGATGAGCTCCGCCGCCGCGCGCAGGAGCACATGGGGACCCTTGAGCGCCTGCAGTCGCCCGATGAAGGCGATGACCTTGGCTCGCAGCGGAATGCCGAGTTCGCGGCGGGCACGTTCGGTGGCACGGTCAGATCCCGGAGTGAACCTGCCGACATCCACCCCCGGGGCGATGACCGAGATACGCCGGGGGTCGGCGTCGTAGGCCTCCACAATGGCCGCTGACTCGTCCTCCGTGTTCACGATGATCCGGTCGGCGTTGTCCACGATCTGCTGCTCACAGATGCGCCGGGACTCCGGTTCAGGGGTGTCCCCCTCCGCCAGCCCGAGGTTCTTCACCGCGGCCCAGGTGTGTGCGGTGTGCACCAGCGGCACCCCCCACAGGTCGCGCAGCAGCCAACCGACCTGCCCGGACAGCCAGTAGTGCGAGTGGATGAGATCATAGGCTCCCGCACCCGTACGCCCGCAGGTCGTGCGTTGACCCGCCCCGCCCCCGGCACTGCCCTGCGCCTCGGACCGGACGAACGCGATGACCGATCCGGTGAACGCCGCCAGCTGGGTGGGCAGTGACTCCTTCGGCAGTCCCTCGAAGGGGCCCGAGACACAGTTGATGACCCGGAACCCCGGTTCAACCTCGACTACCTCCCCCTGGGACGCCCTGGTCGCCCTGGTGAACACGTCGACCTGCGCCCCGTGGGAAGCAAGATGGGAGGCGACGTTACGGATGTAGACGTTCATGCCCCCGGCGTCCCCGATCCCGGGCTGTTCCAGGGGTGAGGTGTGCATGGAGATCATCGCGACGCGCATGACCGCCCATGTTACGTCCGGGGAGCTACTCCGGCAGTGTCACACCGACCCACACGGGTTCGGGGACGAGACTCACACCGAAGGCCTCGCGGACCCCGTCACGCACCGCCACCGCAAGAGCGACGATGTCGCTGCAGGACGCCCCGCCCCGGTTCGTCAGCGCGAGAGTGTGTTTCGTCGACAGTCCCGCCCTCCCGGTGCCGCCCTGCGCGGCCGGGACCTGCCACCCTTTCGGGAAACCGGCGTGTTCTATCAGCCAGGCGGCGGAGAACTTGAACGCGGGTGCGGCCTCACCGCCGTCAGTCCCGCCGGCCCCGCCGTCACGGGGACCGGAGGGAACCGTGACCGGGTAACAGGGCATCGACCCGGCCACCGCGGCCCCGCACCGGGCCGTGACCTTCGCTGCCACGGCGTCCCTGGCGTCCTCCCCCTCCACCACAGGATTGGTGAAGAACGACCCCGCCGACCAGGTGTCATGGTCGGCCGGGTCGAGGACCATGCCCTTGCCGCGCCGCAGCTCCAGGACCGCCTCCCTGACATTCCTGACAGGACGCCGCGGAGCAGTCTCCTTCTCGCTGACGCCCAGTCGGCGGGCCAGCTCGCCGAAGCGCAGGGGGGCGGAGAGACCGTCGGTCGTCAGGCGGAACTCCACAGCGGTGACGACACCACGGGCGGTGAACTTCAGGTTCGAGTACCGGTACGCCAGGTCGAGGGAGCCCGGTTCCACCCAGGCCAGTTCACCGGTGGACCTGTCCAGCAGCTGGACACGGTGGAGACAGCGCGAGACCTCGGCACCGTACGCACCGATGTTCTGCACCGGGGCGGCGCCGACGGTGCCGGGGATGCCGGAGAGACACTCAAGGCCGCCGTAACCGGCGTCACCCTGGGCCACGGTCCAGGCCACGAGATCGTCCCATACCGTCCCGGCGGCGGCTCTGACGACAACCTCACCCGCGGCGTCCACTCCGACGACGGACGGTGGCGTGCCGGCCACCGGCACCACAGCGACGAGACCGGAGACATCGTCACCGACGACAAGATTCGAACCACCACCGACGACAAGCAGCGGCACTCCTGCCCGGTCCAGCCCGCGGACCGTCCGGGCCAGAGCGGTGGAGGTCGCACACTCCAGGGTTGCCGCCGGACTCCCGCCGACCCGCAGGGTCGTCATCTCGGAGAATGCCCTGTCTCGCAGGGACACTCCGTCAACGTCACGGGCCAGCGACACGGCCAGCGACAGGGCCGGCGACTCGGACGGGGACACGGGAAGGGACACGGGAAGGGACACGGACGGGGACCGGGCCGGTACACCGGCAGGTGACCCGGGTGAGACGGTCGGGTCTGGCACATCCGGCACCGTGTGACCGTGACCGGTCACCTCCGGTGAGGGGGCGGGACGGGGACTGGGGTCAGCGGAACTCACCCCGCTTACCGTAGTCTGTTCGCATGACTACTCACATCGAAACCTCGGCCACGGTCAATGCACCGGTCGAGAAGGTGTTCGCAGCCCTCAGCGACCGTGCGTACTGGGAGTACGACGCCGCCAATCTCTCCGATGAACCCGGACAGGTCGCCGAGTTCTCTGCGGACGGTGGAGTCGACGTCACCCTCTACGAGGTCCTCCCCACAGACGCCCTGCCCGAGGCGGTCCGGTCCATGGTGTCCCAGAACCTCAAGCTCAAGCGGGTCATCCACTTCGGCGAACTCACCGACGACGTCTCCAACGGCGACATGAGCGCCGAGATCAAGGGCGCCCCCGTGAAGTTCACTGCCGAGCTCACCCTCGTCGGCGAGAACGGTGCGACCACCCTGGAGGCCGAATCCGACGTCGACGTCAAGATCCCCATGATCGGCGCCGTCATCGAGCCCAAGGTTGCTGACGCGGTGAAGTCCATCCTCATCAACGAGGCCGCCCTCATCGAGAAGTGGATCGCGGAGCAGGCCTGACCACTCCCGCACCACTCTCCCGTGACTCCCCGTCACTCCCCCGGAGCCGGCGGAACAGTGCGCACTGCCGGGGTGCTGACAACCCCGCTGTGGAAATGCAGGGTCCCTGTGGGTCACACTGGTAGGTGTGAGCCATCACCAGAATCAACCCGCCAGCACCCGTCGGCCCGGACGCGCACTGAAGATCACCGTCACGGTGGTCCTCCTGGTCGTCCTCCTGCTCGTGGCAGCAGAAGTCGGCCTGCGCGCGTACATGAAGAGCCAGATAGCCGACAGGGTGGAGAACTCCGCCACCGCCCAGGGCATCCAGCTCACCGGAACGCCGTCGGTGAGCATCGACCGTTCTCCCCTGCTGCTCGGTCTGGTACGGGGGAAGGTCCCCGGCCTCACCGTCGACATCCCCTCCAGTCTCTCCGTGGACTACGAGGACAGTGACCGCTCCCGGCCGGTCATCACCGGCCAGCCGGCGGCGACCGTCACCGCCAGGGACGTCGACGCCACCGGTGACGACCCCCTCGTCGGGGAGTTCACCGTCAGTTCGCTGCTCCCCCCGGAGTACCTCCTCGCGGTGATCCAGAAGTCCGCGGCAGAGTCCGGCACAGCCACCGGAGCGGGGGATGCGGCAGGCCTGATGGGAGGCCTGCTGCAGGTCACCGCAGTGACACCCGACGCGGACTCCGGTGTGCTCGACATCGAGATCAGTGGCGGACTGGCGACGGTGTCGATGAGCCCGACCGTGACCGACGGCGCGCTCAGTTTCGACGTCGCCGACGTCAAGATCTTCGGACTCAGTCTCCCGGAGGAACTCACCGCAGGACTTGCGGACTCACTCCGCCAGTCGGTGACCTCCACCGACCGCCTCTCGATCACGGACGCGGTGGTCGACGCCGGAGGCCTGAACGTCCGCCTGAGCGGCAACGACCTGCGGATCAACGACATCACCTCAGAAGTCGACGGCATCACCGTCGGAGCCGTCACCCCTGGTGGGACCGGGACCGGGACCGACGGAACTCCGGCGGCCGTCTGATCCCTCAGTCCCGGTCTGACCCCTCATCCGGTCAACGCCGTCCTGCACCCCCTGCCGTCCGGGTCAGTTCAGGGGGGCTCCGGCGAGAACCGCCTCCGGCGCGGACACCCCCAGGCGGGTGGCACCCGCGCCGATCATCGCCACCGCGGTCCCCCAGTCGCGGATTCCCCCGGACGCCTTCACCCCGAGCCCCGGCCGCCCCGGACGTGCCCCGACCTCGTCGGCCATGATCCTGACCGCCTCCACCGTCGCGCCCCCCGCCGGGTGGAACCCGGTCGAAGTCTTCACGAAATCCGCCCCCGCCGTCGCGGCCGCCCGACATGCCGTCCTGAGCTGTTCCTCGTCAAGAAGTGCAGACTCCACGATCACCTTCAGCACCACCGGAGCCGGGACCGCCTCCCTGACGCAGACGATCTCGGAGACGAGGGCGTTCACGTCGCCAGCCAGGGCGGCGGCCACGTCGATGACCATGTCAACCTCGTCCGCGCCCGCCGACACCGCCAGTCGTGCCTCGCTGGCCTTCACCAGCGGATGGTGCTTGCCTGAGGGGAAGCCCGCCACCGTCGCGACCCGCAGCTGCGCTGCATCCGCCCCGCGGAACTCGCGCAGGGGAAGCATCGACGGAGACACGCACACCGCCCCGCAGCCCAGACGTACGGCGTCCTCCACCAGCACGGCAACGTCCCTGCGGGACGCCTCCGGTCGCAGGAGCGTGGCGTCCGTCATCGCCGCAACCTGGGCCCGGGAAAGGTCCCCGGACGCCCGGACGCCACTCACTGCGCGTTCCCCAGTACCTCACGGATCGACGGGCGCACGTCCTGCCAGTAGACTCCGACAACCACCGCACCGATGATCCAGATGAACTGGACGTTCAGGGGGACCAGCAGCACAATTCCTGCGGCCGACCCTGCCAGGGCCAGGATCCAGTTCGTCTTCTTCCGGTCGATGACGTAGAAGGCGTCCTCCCTGGTCATGGCCGCCTGGACGGCACCGACCACGGCCAGCACGACGACAAGGGCCTGTATGACCAGCTCCAGGATCGCGAGAGCCTGGAAGCCGTATATGACGGGATTGTCCATGGTCGCCGAGTCTACCGTCCACACCCCGCAGCCGCGTCCTCAGAGCATCCCGAAGACAAGCTCGGACAAGGTGTAGATCGCCAGGCCGGCCAGAGCCCCGACCACCGTACCGTTGACCCGGATGAACTGGAGATCCTTGCCCACCATCAGTTCGATGCGGTCACTGGCCTCGTCCGCGTCCCAGCGCTCCACAGTCTCGCCGATGATCCCGGTGACCTCCCCCGCATAGTTCTCGGCAAGGTAGGACGCCGCGCCCACGATCCGGCGGTCCAGGTCCTCCCGCAGTTCCCGTTCGGTGCGCACTCTGGTGGCGAACGCCGTCACCCAGGCGACGATCCTGCGTCTCAGCAGCGACTCCGGGTCCCGGGCCATGTCCGTCAACGTTGAGCGCAGGCTCTCCCACAGGTTCGCGGGCAGGGCACGGACAGGAGCCGAACCGAGAATGTCGCCCTTGAGGTCCTCGACCCTGCGGATCATCGCCGGATCATCCTGCAGGTCCTGCGACAGCTGCAGCAGGAATCTGCGGATGGCATGCCTGGCCTCGTGGTCAGGGTCCTCCCGGACGTCCCGGGTGAAGGCGACGAGCTCCCGGTGGACTCTGTCTCCGACAAGATCCCGGACGAACTGCGGCGCCCAGGTGGGTGTCCTCTCGTCCAGCAGCCGCGCCACGAGATCGCCACTGCCCGTGGCCTTCTCGTCGAGCCACACCACCACCGCGTCCACGGCCGGTTCCACTTTCCCGTCCTCGATGAGCTGCTGGAGGGCCCTGCCCAGAGGGGGACCCCATTCCGGCTCGGCGGCACGGTCGATGACCAGGGTGCGGATGAGCTGTTCCGCCTCCGCAGCGTCAATGCCGTTGACGACCAGGTCGACGAGGCGTGCCGCCTCGGCTCCTGTGCGTTCCGCACCTCCCCGGTCGAGAACCCACCCGGCGGCACGTTCCGGGATCCGGGCGTCCTCCAGTTTCCTGGCGATGAGGGTCGCGTTGAGGAAGTTCTCCCCGACAAATTCGCTGAGAGACCTTCCGACCTGGTCCTTCTTCTGCTTGATGATGGCCGTGTGCGGGACGGGGATTCCGAGGGGATGGCGGAACAGAGCGGTCACGGCGAACCAGTCCGCCAGCGCACCGACCATCCCTGCCTCCGATGCGGCGCGCAGGTAGCCCGTCCAGGCCCCGTCCCTGCCCGTCGCCTCCGTCCACCTGCAGAACAGGTAGACCAGGGTGGCGAAGACAAGAAGTCCGGTGGCGACGGCCTTGTGGCGGCGGAGATCCCGACGGCGTTCGGCCTCGACTTCAGGCGACGGGCCGGGGACGGGCAGCGGTGCGGTGGGCGTGGTCACCGCTCCAGTATCCCATCCCCGCTGACGGTGCCGTGACAGCAGGACGCCCCGTGCTCCGCGTCAACGGCGGAGAACGGGGCGAACTGCACTGAAACCACTGGAGGAGGTGCCGACCTGCCGGGTGTCCACCCGGCGGCCCGACGTGTGGCTGTCAGATACGGCCGGTGGCTTTCTGGTACCGGTGGTACGGTGTCCGTCCCACGTGGATCAGGTAGGAGCCGAGGGCGAAGAGGAAGACAGCCGCGATGATTCCGACGGTACCGATCACGTTGCCGTGCTCAGCCATCGGCGAGGTCGTGTCCGCCCCTGCGGCGAACCCGTAGACGAAAGTGCCGAAACCGGCGACAGAGGACAGGAGGATTCCCATCCCGATCCAGGTTGCCGCCCGGTGCAGTGACGAGTACGGGGAGTCCCAGCTGGACGGGACGAAGCCGGGGAGGTAACCGAGATCCTTGTCGGTGACATCGACGCTGGTGCCGTGAGCAGACATTGTTTCCTCTTTCATCTGTGTTGACTACTGGTGAGTGTAGAACACTCCCGGTCCCGCCACCGAAGCGGAGAGGAGACACCGGGATCTCCTCCCCCTGCCCGGGTGTGGCAGACAGTCGACGACGACCCGGTGGTCCCTGTTCGACCCGGTGGGCCTAGTCGTCCTTGCCCCGGAGCGCGGCGCGGGCACGTTCCTTGGTGATCGCCGCCACCGCGGTCAGGGGGATGCCGGCAGGGCAGACGTCCGCACACTCGCCGTAGAGGGAGCAGGGACCGAAGGTCTGCTCGATCTCGTCCACCATGTTGCGGGCACGGCGTCCCCGTTCCATCCGGCCCATCGGGGACAGGGTGAGGTGCACGAGCTTGGCGCCGGTGAACAGGTGGGCCGCACCGTTGGGGCACGCGGCGACACAGGCACCGCAGCCGATGCACGCTGCATGGTCGAGTGCCAGCTCGGCATCGTGGTGGTTGACCAGCAGATGGTCGGCGTCCGGGGCGGTGCCGGCCATGATGGAGACGAATCCGCCCTTCTCCATCACCCGGTCCAGCGCGGAGCGGTCGACGACCATGTCCTTGATCACCGGGTATGCCGCGGAGCGGAGGGGTTCGAGCTTGAGGGTGTCACCGTCGTTGAAGCTGAACAGCCGCTGCTGACAGGCCGGCTTGTTCTTGTCGGGGCCGTGGGGACGGCCGTTGACGAGGAGCCCGCAGGTTCCGCAGATGCCTTCACGGCAGTCGGAGGCGAAGGCGAAGGGTTCCTTGCCCGCCTCCACGTACCCGGAGTTCACGTGGTCGAGAAGCTCCAGGATGGACATGGATTCAACGGCGTCGGGGACGTCCACGGACTCGAAGTGTCCCTGGGAGTTGCGGTCCGCCTGCCGCCAGATTTCAAGATGCAGTTTCATTACTTGTAGTTCCTTGTCATCAGCGGGATGCGGTCGAAGTACAGGGGCTCGGAGTGCCTGATGAACTTCTCCTCACCGGCCGGTTCCCATGCGGACACGAAGCACCAGTTGTCGTCGTCGCGCTTCGCCTCGCCTTCCTCGTCGAGGTGGTCCTCCCGGTAGTGGGCACCACAGGACTCGTCACGGTCCAGGGCGTCCACGCACATCAGTTCACCGAGGTTGAGGTAGTCGGCGACGCGGACGGCGTACTCGAGCTGCTGGTTCATCTCATAGCGGCCACCAGGCACGAAGACGTTCTCCCAGAAGTCCCGGCGTACCGCCCGGATCTCCTCGATACCCTCCTGCATGTCCTTGACGTTGCGGGCGACACCACAGCAGCGGTAGAGGATCTCACCGAGCTGACGGTGGTAGTACTCCGCGCCGTGCGGGTTCGGTCCACGGATGTTGAGGATGCGGTCCAGCCGCTCCTCGGCCCTGCGCAGCGCGGCCTTGGCGGCCTCCGACTCCGGATCCGGCACATCGGTACCGAGCAACGGTGCGAGGTAGTTGGGGATGGTGAACGGCAGGGTGAACCAGCCTTCCACCGACGAGGACAGCAGGGAGTTGGCACCGAGCCGGTTGGCACCGTGGTACATCCAGGAGGACTCACCGGAGCAGAAGAGTCCGGGGATGGAGGTCATCTCGTGGAAGTCGGTCCACAGCCCACCCATGGTGTAGTGGCAGGTCGGGGCGATGCGCATCGGCGTCTTGTAGGCGTTGTCGCCGATGGCTTCCTCGTACATCTGGATGAGGTTGGAGTAACGCTCCCTGATGACGTCCTCGCCGAGGTTCTTGATGGCGTGGGTGAGGTCCAGGTACACGGAGTTGTGCTTCGGTCCGACACCGTATCCGGCGTTGATCTGCTGCGCATTGGCACGGGACGCGATGTCGCGGGGCACCAGGTTGCCGAAGGCCGGGTACCGGCGCTCGAGGAAGTAGTCACGCTCGTCCTCGGGGATCGTCATCGGATCCCGGTCGTCGCCCTTCTTCTTCGGGGTCCAGATCCGACCGTCATTGCGCAGAGACTCCGACATGAGGATGGTCTTCGACTGCCAGTCGGAGTTGACCGGCAGTCCCGTCGGGTGGAACTGCACGAACGACGGGGACGCCATGTAGGCGCCCTGCTCGTAGGCACGCATGATCGCGCTGGCGTTGGAGTTCTTCGCCAGGGTGGACATGTGGTAGACGTTGCCGTACCCGCCGGTGGCGAGAACGGTCACGTGACCAGTGTGCACGCTGAGTTCGCCGGTGATGATGTTGCGGGTGACGATGCCCTTGCAGACCCCGTCCTCGACGATGACGTCCTGGACGTCGGAGTGGGTGAAGATCTCCACGTGTCCGGCGCCGATCTGACGGTACAGTGCCGAGGTCGTCGCCAGCTGCAGCTGCTGTCCGGTCTGGCCGCGGGTGTAGAAGGTGCGGGAGACCTGCACACCACCGAAGGACCTGTTCGCCAGCGTTCCGCCGTACTCACGGGAGAACGGGGCGCCGATGGCGTTCATGTGGTCGATGACCTTCGGGGACTCCATGGCCAGACGCCAGCAGTCATTCTCCCGGCAGCGGTAGTCCCCTCCCTTCACCGTGTCCTTGGTGTGGTTGTAGGTCGAGTCGTTGTCCAGCCGCTTGGCGCGCGAGGAGTTCACGCCACCCTGCGCGGCGATGGAGTGCGCGCGGCGGGGGCTGTCGTGGTACGTGAACACCTTCACGTCGTAGCCGAGTTCACCCAGTGCCGCCGCGGCGGCTCCGCCGGCAAGTCCGGTGCCGACGATGAGGACCCTGAACTTCGCACGGTTCAGGGGGGAGACCAGCTTGAAGTGCTCTTTGTCGTACTGCCACTGCTGCTGCTGTGACACCTCGTGCGGGGCATTGTCACCGATGACCTTGCCGACCTGGACGCCGGGGACCTTCGACTCGGGGGCCTGGAAGGCTTTCAGGGCCTCGGCGTAGTCGAAGTCCTCGGTCTGGTTGTGCGGGTGGGGCTTGCTTGTACCCATAAGTGTTCTCTTCTCCTAGTCCGGATCCGCTAGCTGCCGAAGCCGCACAGGACGGCCACAGGGATCGAGATGTTGCCGATCATGACTACCGCCGGGAGCAGGTACGAGATCCACAGGACGACCTGCCGGGTACGGTGACCGGTGATGCCCAGATCCGACGAGGCCAGCCAGATCCCGTGCGTGGCGTGCAGGAAGAGCACGATCATGCAGAGGATGTAGAAGACGGCGACGAGGGGACGCTCGAAGGAGGCGACCAGGTTGTTGTACGCCGCACCGTGCTCGAAGGAGTCACTGGCGACACCCTTGCCGATGGTGAGGTCGAGAATGTGGAAGATGATGAATAGCAGCAGGACGGTACCGGTGCCCAGCATCGAACCGGCGGTGAAGGTGTTGAGGTTCTTCACCTTGCCGTAGCGGCGGTTCTCACCCCTGGACTGCTTGGACCGCATCTTCAGCACCACTGCGCAGTAGACGTGCAGTACCAGGCAGACGATGAGGACCACCCGCAGGATCCACAGGATGGTCTCGTGGGGGAAGACCGGCTCCCCCATCCGGCGCAGGAAAGCAGCGTACTCGTCGAAGTGTTCCTCACCGGTGTAAACCTTGAGGTTTCCCACCATGTGGAACAGGACGAAAAGGACGAAGACGATGCCAGTCACGGCCATCGTCAACTTCATCGCCCAGGACGGGAAATCCGGCTTCTCCCGCAGCGGTCTAATGTTCAGCTTCCCGTGCTCCAGTGCGACGGGATCATCGTATTTAACAGTCATGGCACCTCCAGTGTCAGTGACACTGTACGACTGCCAGAGTGGCAAACACTAACCGGACCCCATCCGGGTGAAGAAGATCACATCCATCCGGGGTCCCTGCCACATCGGACCGTGAGTGCGCAGGTCAGGGGTGCATTCGGCACCGTTGCGAGGTGAGGTTCGCCTGTCCTGACCGTGGCATCCTCCCGCAGAACGTCGCACGCCGCAGCAATTTAGTTATATCTAAATCACTTATCGACGGTGACGATGTCCTGGACGACATCTGTGGCGATACCGGCCTCCACGAGTCCCTGCTCATCGGCGACGAGGGTGGTCTCACCCTCCACCCGGACAGGGCGGGTGCCGACGACCACCTCCTTTCCCATGACCGTGACGGGACCGACCAGACCTTCCCCACCGTCGACGATCTGCAGCTCCACGGCGTCCTCCTCCACGGTCACCCGGACCTGGTACCCCTGCAACGTCACATTGAACTCCAGCGACTCCCAGCCCTCGGGAAGACGGGGGTCGATGCTGAAACGGCCGTAGTCGTCGCGGAAACCGCCGAACCCGAACACCAGGGCACTCCACACTCCCCCGCAGGAGGCGATGTGCACTCCGTCGGCACTGTTGCCGTGCAGGTTCTCGAGGTCGAGGAACAGTCCCCGGAGGAAGAAGTCCATCGCCGTCTCCCGGAACCCCAGCTCCGCGGCCACGATCGACTGCACGACTGCCGACAGTGAGGAGTCGCCCGTGGTAAGCCGGTCGTAGTACGCGTAGTCCCTCTTCTTGATCTCCGCGGGGACGTCGTCACCCTGGAGGAACAGACCTAGCACCACATCGGCCTGCTTGAGCACCTGGTACCGGTAGATGGTCAGCGGATGGTAGTGCAGCAGGAGCGGACGCTTGGGCCCCACCGCCGGATCGTCGAGGTTCCACAGCTGGCGGTTGAGGAACTGGTCGTCCTGCGGGTGGATCTGCATCCCCTCGTCGAAGGGGATGTACATCGCCTTCGCCGCCCTGTCCCACAGGTCCAGTTCGTCGATGGACAGGCCGGAACGGTCGGAGAGTTCCTGGAACGCCTCCGGCCTCTCCCGGCGCATCTGGAGGGCCACGTCCGCCGCGGCACGCAGGTTGTACCGCGCCATGACGTTCGTGTAGAAGTTGTTGTTCACCACGGTGGTGTACTCGTCGGGGCCGGTCACCGAGTGGATCTGGAACTTCTCCCCTGTCGGGTCGAAGAAGCCCAGGGACATGAAGAACCGGGCGGTACCGACGAGGATGTCCACGCCCTCCGACAGGAGGAACTCAGAGTCACCGGTCGCGTAGACGTACTTCATCAGGGCGTAGGCGATGTCCGCGTCGATGTGGTACTGCGCGGTACCTGCGGCGTAGTAGGCACTCGACTCGTGCCCGTTGATCGTGCGCCAGGGGAACAGGACGCCGTCGTGTGAGAGCTCCCGGGCCCGCTCGGTGGCCTGGGGCAGCATGAGGTAGCGGAACCGCAGTGCATTGCGCGAGAACTGCGGGCTCGTGTAGGTCAGGAACGGAAGCGCATAGACCTCCGTATCCCAGAAGTAGTGGCCCCCGTAGCCGGAACCGGTGAGTCCCTTGGCGGGAATCCCCTGTGTCTCGGCCCGGGCGGACGCCTGGATCAGCTGGAAGAGGTTCCACCGGACAGCCTGCTGCAGTTCCGGATGGCCGGACACCCGCACGTCCGAACGCCGCCAGAACCGGCCGAGCCACTCCGCCTGATTCGCCATCAGCGTCCGGTACCCCACCTGACGTGCCCGGTTGATGGTCCGCGCACACCGGAAGGCCAGTTCCTCGGCCGACACATGCCGCGAGGAATGGTAGGAGACGAACTTCTCCAGCCGCATCCGCAGACCCCGTGTGCCGTCGACGTGGTACACCACCCGTGCGACATCGTCACGCATCTCGGTGTGGATCTCCACCCCGCCGACCGCGTCCGAGGACGCCGGAACCCCGGAACCGCCTGTGCCCTGCGCCTGAGTCACGTCGAGGACATGGTCCATGCTCACCGCCACGGTCATGCCCGAGTTCGTCACCCGGTACCCCAGGGTGACCCGCTGGTCCTCCGAACTCGCCCGGTAGGTGGGCTGGAAGACCCTCCCCCCGATCTTCTCCGCCTTGCGCGGGTCGGCTCCCCGGTTGACGTCGGCGGCGGCCCGCGCCCGGGCCCGGTCGTCCGCCCCCGAGGACGCCGCGTAGGTGTCGAGGATGCTGGAGAACTCGTCCTCGCCGTCCTGACGGTTGAGGATCTGCGAGGAGATCACCACCGCAGCATCCGAGTCCAGCAGTTCGACCTCGATGCTCATGAGCGCGAGATGCCGTTCCTGGAAGGACACCATCCGGTCGGTGACCACACGGACCCGTTTGCCGGCCTGGGTCCGCCAGATGAAACTGCGTCGTTCCACCCCCTCGCGGAAGTCGACCGTGCGTCCGTAGTCCTCCACCTCGGCGACACCGAGGCGGAGTGGTTCGTCGTCGATGTAGAGACGCATGGCCTTGGCGTCCGGCACCTGGACGATCGTCTGACCTTCGCGGGCGAAACCGTAGGCGTCCTCGGCGTGCTCGATGTTCCACGTCTCGTGGACGCCGTTGATGAAGGTCCCGTGCTCGTGCGAGTCCCGGCCCTCAGGCGGATTGCCACGCATCCCGAGGTAGCCGTTCGACAGCGCGAAGAGAGTCTCTGACTGCCCGAGTTCATCGTCCGTCCGGGCCGGCCGGGTCTCGTGCCAGGCCCACTCATCGACAGGGTGGACGCCACGGTCGATCTGCGTCAACGGATCGACCCCGTCCATGTGCACGTCGGTGCGGTACCCCGGAGGGAAATAGTCTGAGGGATCGGCGGGGCCCGAGCCTGAGCTGCCGGCCCCGGCGGGCCGGGTGGCAACCGAGGCGACGCGCCGCCGCTGGGCCAGAAATGCCTCAAGTCTGTCGTCCGCTCCGGTGGAGCCGTGGTCAGTCATCGATGTTCCCTTCGCTCGGATCGACGTTCAGCGTACCGACCCGCCCGACGAGCTCGTCGAGGTCCGTGACGACAAGATCCGCACCCGCCTCCAGCAGAGCGCGGGCGCCGGCGCCCCGGTCCACCCCGAGCACCAGTCCGAACCCTCCTGCTGCACCCGCCGCCACCCCGGAGGTGGCGTCCTCGACGACCACCGCACGGGAGTTGTCCGTGTCCAGCAGGGACGCCCCGTAGCTGTAGGTGTCCGGGGCGGGTTTGCCGGGCAGTCCCTCCCTGCCAGCCCGGACACCGTCGACGACAACTTCGAAGCGGTCGAGGAGACCTGCCGACCTCAGCACGGGAACCGCGTTGCGGGAGGAGCTCACCACCGCCAGCCTGGTGCCCGTCCCGGCGAGGGCGTCAAGCAGTGCGACAGATCCCGGATACGCGCTGATCCCCTCCCCGAGCAGTCCGAGGAAACGGTCGTTCTTCAGCAGCCCCAGTCCGGTGACCGTGGCGTCCTGCGGCGTGTCCTCCCCCGGTCCACCTCCCGCGGCGGCCCACCTCGGGTCCCCGCGGTCCACCGGCAGGCTGATCCCCCGGGACGCCAGTAGTGCGGCGACACCTTCCGTCCTCGGACGTCCGTCGAGGAAGTCGAAGTAGTCCTGCTCGGTGTACGGGGGGACGCCCCTGTCCGCGAAGTATCTGGTGAACACCTCGGACCAGGCCTGACGGTGCAGGTCAGCGGTAGGTGTGATCACACCGTCAAGGTCGAAGAGCACCGCTGCATAGGCGGCGAGGTCTGGCAGGGGACTCCGGTCTGTCCGGGTGCGGTCCGTCATTCCCCCATCGTAGGGCCACACCCGACCCGATGCGCGCCGGACACGACGGGCGACGGCCGGGCCTGCACGGTGGCGGTGTGTGCCGCCCGTGGCACCTCCACGGCTGCCACCCCGGCACCCCCCGGCACCCCCCGGTCATGCCCTCCCCGGGTCAGGCATCCTGCCTACGGCGAACCCCCCTGTCAGGCGATTCCGTGGAGCTCCTTGAACTCACGGCGCCGGGCGTGGAGGATCGGCTCGGTGTACCCGGAGGGCTGTGACGCCCCCAGCAGCACGAGGTCGCGGGCCGCCTTCCAGGCCACGGAGTTCTCGTAGTCCGGTGCCATGTCACGGTAGGCGGGGTCACCGGCGTTCTGCCTGTCGACCACCTGCGCCATCCGCTTGAAGGCCTCGATAACCTGGTCCTCGGTGACCACGCCGTGCTTCAGCCAGTTGGCCAGCAGCTGAGAGTTGATCCGGCAGGTGGCGCGGTCCTCCATGAGGTCGATGTCGTGGATGTCCGGCACCTTGGAGCATCCGACGCCCTGCTCGACCCAGCGCACGACGTACCCCAGGATCGACTGGCAGTTGTCGTCGAGCTCTTCCTGGATCTCCTCCGGGGTCCACACGGCCTCACCCTCGCCGACCTTCGCGGCTGCGACCGGGACCGTGAGGATCCCGGGCAGGGAGTCACGACGTCCCTCTGTCATCAGCTTCTCCTGGACCGCGAAGACGTCGACGAGGTGGTAATGGGTGGCGTGCAGGGTGGCCCCGGTCGGTGAGGGCACCCATGCCGTGGACGCCCCCTGTTCCGGCTGGGAGATCTTCTGCTCGAGCATCTCCGCCATCAGATCGGTCTTGGCCCACATGCCCTTGCCGATCTGCGCCTTCCCGGACAGGCCGTGGGCCAGCCCGGCGTCGACGTTGTTGTGCTCGTAGGAGTCCATGAACAGGGACGCCTTCAGCTTCGGCTTGCGGAACATCGGCCCGGCGAGCAGCGAGGTGTGGATCTCGTCCCCGGTACGGTCCATGAACCCGGTGTTGATGAACGCCACCCGGTCCGCGATGGCCTCGATACAGGCGTCCAGGTTCACCGACGTCCGCCGCTCCTCGTCCATCAGCCCCACCTTGAGGGTGAACCGGGGCAGGCCGAGGAGATCTTCGACATCGGCGAACAGGTCATTGGTGAAGGCGGACTCCTCCGGACCGTGCTGCTTCGGCTTGACGATGTAGATGGACCCTTCCCTGGAGTTCCTGCGGGGGTTCTCCGGGTCGAGACCGGGGATCGCGCAGGCGGCCGTGATGACGGCGTCCATGATCCCCTCGAAGACCTCTTCGCCGTCGTCGTCGAGGACGGCCGGGTTGGTCATCAGGTGGCCGACGTTGCGGCAGAGCATGGTCGACCGACCGTGAAGCCGGAGTTCGGAACCGTCGCGCGCGGTGAAGTAGCGGTCGTCGTTCTGCTTCCTGGTGAACGTCTTCCCGTTCTTGGTGACCTCTTCGGACAGGGTGCCCAGGTTCAGCCCCAGCCAGTTGCGGTAGCCGAGGACCTTGTCGGTGGCGTCCACCGCGGCGATGGAGTCCTCGAAGTCCATGATGGCGGTGACCGCGGCCTCCAGGACGATGTCCTTGACACCTGCCCTGTCGGTGGCTCCGACCGGTGACTCCGGATCGATCTGGATGTCGATGTGGAGCCCGTTGTGCCGGAGCAGGATCGAGGAGGGGGACGCCGTGTCCCCGGAGTGCCCCACGTAGACCTCGGGCTGCCGGAGGTGCACCTCGTTTCCGTCGATGACGGCGGTCAACTGTCCGGAGGAGATGTCGTAGCGGTCGACGTCGGCGTGAGATCCGGTCTCCAGCGGCACCGCCTCGTCGAGGAACCTGCGTCCCCAGGCGATGACCTTGTCTCCGCGGACCTTGTTGTAGCCCCTTCCCGGTTCTGCTCCCCCGTCCTCCGGGATCGCGTCGGTCCCGTAGAGGGCGTCGTAGAGGGAACCCCAGCGGGCGTTCGCGGCGTTGATCGCGAAGCGTGCGTTGAGGATCGGGACGACCAGCTGCGGGCCTGCGGTGGTGGCGAACTCGGCGTCCACGTTACGGGTGCGGATCTGGAAGTCACCCGGGTCGTCGACGAGGTAGCCGATCTCCTTCAGGAATGCGGTGTACTTCTCCGGGTCCTGCTTGCCCGGGTTCTCGCGGTACCACTGGTCCAGACGTGCCTGGAGGTCGTCACGCTCGGCGAGAAGTTCGCGGTTGCGCGGGGTGTACCTGGCCACGATCGCGCCGAAACCGTCCCAGAAGCTGTCCCGGTCGACCCCGGTGTGCGGCAGAACCTCACCGTTGACGAAGTCGTACAGGGTCTTGGCGACCCTGAGACCCCCGGCGGTGACGCGCTCTGTCTGCTGTGTCATTGAGAACTCCTTCGTTCACATGTCGACTTGTCCGCAATACAGTCACCACCCTAGGTGAGCCACATCACGGAAGGGAGCGAACGGTGTCCCGGACGACGCCGTTTCACCCCCGTCCGTCCCCCGTACCGGACACCCGAACGCTGATTCACTTCAGTCTGACAGTAGCGCCTTACGTGACGCAGGTCGCACGTTGTCGCTGCAAGACGCCTTTTTGACCACCTAGTGGGACAATGCTTCCCATTCTGAGAGACGTAATAAAACAGAACGATCGTACTACCCCCGCCGTGTGCTGGATCACGTCTTTGCTTTGACTAGGTCTTTTCCCTCTGTATCCTCGTCCCCAGCAGATCCGGCCGGGGAGCAGCCGCCCCCGGGGTAGCCGGAATCAGCGTTGTTACCGCCATCCTCCACCACTTAAAGGGAGTGTGTTTAGCACATGTCGAACGTCGGACAGCCGCGTACCGCCGCCGAGATCCAGAAGGACTGGGACGAGAACCCCCGTTGGGCCAACGTCCAGCGCGACTACACCGCCGAGCAGGTTGCCGAGCTCCAGGGCACCGTTGTCGAGGAGCACACCCTCGCCCGTCGTGGGGCCGAGATCCTGTGGGACGCCGTCAACGAGCCCGGCGACGGCTACATCAACGCCCTCGGTGCCCTCACCGGTAACCAGGCCGTCCAGCAGGTCCGCGCCGGCCTGAAGGCCGTCTACCTCTCCGGCTGGCAGGTCGCCGGCGACGCCAACCTCGCAGCACAGACCTACCCCGACCAGTCCCTGTACCCGGCGAACTCCGTCCCCGCCGTGGTCCGCCGCATCAACAACGCCCTCTCCCGCGCCGACGAGATCGCCCGCATCGAAGGTGACACCTCCGTCGACAACTGGATCGTCCCGATCGTCGCCGACGGCGAAGCCGGCTTCGGTGGCGCCCTCAACGTCTACGAACTGCAGAAGGCCATGATCACCGCCGGCGCCTCCGGCACCCACTGGGAGGACCAGCTGGCCTCCGAGAAGAAGTGCGGTCACCTGGGCGGCAAGGTGCTGATCCCCACCCAGCAGCACATCCGCACCCTCAACTCCGCCCGCCTCGCAGCGGACGTCTCCAACACCCCGACCGTCGTCATCGCCCGTACCGACGCCGAGGCAGCCACCCTGCTGACCACCGACGTCGACGAGCGTGACCACGAGTTCCTCACCGGCGAGCGGTCCGCAGAGGGCTACTACTACGTGAAGAACGGCATCGAGCCCTGCATCTCCCGTGCCAAGTCCTTCGCCCCCTACGCCGACCTGATCTGGATGGAGACCGGCACCCCGGATCTCGAGCTCGCCAAGAAGTTCGCCGAGGGCGTCCGCTCCGAGTTCCCGGACCAGCTGCTGTCCTACAACTGCTCCCCCTCCTTCAAGTGGTCCGCCCACCTGGACTCCGAGGAGATCGCCAAGTTCCAGAACGAGCTCGGTGCCATGGGCTTCAAGTTCCAGTTCATCACCCTGGCCGGCTTCCACGCCCTGAACTACTCCATGTTCGACCTGGCCTACGGCTACGCCCGCAACCAGATGAGCGCCTTCGTCGACCTGCAGAACCGCGAGTTCACCGCCGCCGAGGAGCGTGGCTTCACCGCCGTCAAGCACCAGCGCGAGGTCGGCGCCGGCTACTTCGACCGCATCGCCACCACCGTCGACCCCAACTCCTCCACCACCGCCCTCAAGGGCTCCACCGAGGAGAAGCAGTTCTAGCTTCCACACCGGAGGGACATGCACGACGTCCCTGACATTCCGCGAAAAGGGCCGGCTGACCTTCAGGGTCAGCCGGCCCTTCTCCCGTCCGTCCCCGACCCTCCCCGTCCGTCCCCGGTTGTCAGCGGACGGTCGCCGTAGCCACCGTAGCCGCCGCAGGTGCTGTCACCGGGGACGCCGGGATCACCGGGGACGCCGCCGGACGTGGAGGCGGGAGGGCGGCTTGTCCTCGTAGAGACCGGTGATCTGACGGCGCAGGTGCTCACGACGGTTGTACGTGGCCTCCCTGATCGCGTCGTCACTGTCGAAACTCGACCCGATCGCCCCGGCCATCGTGCCCAGAGACGCCGTCATCCACGCAAGTTTCGCATAGCCCCAGGGGAAGGGCTCATCGTGGACCTGCATGCGGAAGTAGTTGACGTCCACGATGACCAGCGACATCACCAGCAGCACCAGAAACACCGTGGCGTAGATCATCGAGGCCGCGACGAGCACTGTCCCCACCGTCGCCCAGTTGTCCATCCGGGCACGCCACCTGGCGACGGAATCAGGTTCCCTGTCCGGCCACCGGTTCCACAGTCCGTTGTGGTAGATCAGCCAGAACGTCAGCGCGCCCACCGAGGCCATGCTGATCACTGCCATCCGCAGGATCGTGACGGCATGGGACATCTGCCACATCGAACCGTAGAAGATGCCGTAGGCGCCGGTGGCGACGGCGACCGCCAGGCAGCCGGTGAGCACCTTGTACAGCTGGCCCGGCCGGTTGCCGGCGATCATGCCGAGGAGCAGGCGGATGCCACGGCCGTGTCCGTCGATGACCCTGGTGACGTCGGCGTCGACGTCACCACCCTCGATGTCCCCGCCCTCCGAGACTCTCTCGCGTACCCCGGCACCCGCGGGCCTGCCCTTCAGCAGTCTCCCCAGTTCCTGGCGCAGCCCTTCCTGACAGCGCAGAAGGCCGAACGCCGGCAGGCAGAGCATTGTCGCCCTTCCGTGGTACACGGTCTGACTGATGACCGGACGCCGCGTCGTCAACGGGAGATCAGTGACGTAGATCAGCCGGTCCCAGCCGTAACTGTCGAGAATCCCCGGGGCGGTGTCCGCCAGGCGGACACTGCCGTCCAACCGCATCGGCAGGGTGGCCGTGCGGACCTGGACCAGGGGACCTCCCCCGTCCCCGGACCGGCCCCCCGGACCGTACAGATCATCGGGCGGGACGCCGAGCCGTGCGAGAGCGTTCAGCACCCGCTTCCCCGGCAGCCCGCGGTCGACCATCACCCCGATAACTCCGGATCCGGTCTCCCCGTCACCGTCGGCGAGCGCGCCATCTGACATGGCTGAGATCGTACCCGTCCGCACTCCCGTACGGGAGTGCGGCCCGCCCGCAGACTACAGGTTGATCATATGACCCATGACACCCTCGGCGGCCTCCTTCACGGCCTCCGACAGGGTCGGGTGGGTGTGCACGTTGCGACCGATCTCCTCCGCGGTGAGGTCGAACCTCTGGGCGAGGGTGAGCTCGGGAAGAAGCTCCGAGACATCGGGGCCGACCATGTGGGCGCCGATGAGCTCGCCGTATTCGGCGTCCGCGATGATCTTGACGAAACCTACTCCCTCGTTGAGGCCCTGCGCCTTACCGTTGGCACTGTAGGGGAAGGTCGCGACCTTGATCTCACGGCCGGATTCCTCGGCGCGGGCACGCGCGGCGTCCTCCGTGTAGCCGAAGGAGGCGACCTGCGGGCTGCAGAACGTGGCACGGGGCATGTTCATGTAGTCGCCCAGCTCCTGGGTCTCGGCTCCCGCGATGGTCTCCGCGGCGACGACCCCCTGAGCCTCCGCGACGTGGGCGAGCTGCAGCTTCGCCGTGACATCACCGATCGAGTAGATGTGCGGGACACTGGTCCGCATGTGCTCGTCGATGGCGATCGCCCCCCGCCCGGTGAGCTCGACCCCCGTATTCTCCAGACCGAAGCCCTGCGTCCGAGGGGCGAAACCGATGGAGACCATCACACGGTCTGCGTGGATGGTCTCCGAGGCGGAACCGTCGGCGGCCTCGATGTCGACCTCGACACCCCTGTCCCCGCCGAGGTCACGGACAGCGGTGGTCTTGTGACCGGTCTTCAGGGTGACACCGAGCTTCCTGTACTGCTTGGCGATCTCCTTGGAGACGTCCCTGTCCTCGTTGGGCAGGACGCGGTCCATGAACTCCACGATGGTGATGTCGACGCCGAAGTTGGCCAGCACGTAGGCGAACTCCATGCCGATCGCACCGGCACCGATGATGACCATCGACTTCGGGGCGTTCTCATCGAGGATCTGTTCCTCGAAGGAGACGATGTTGCCGCCGATGGTCACACCGGGCAGGGACTTGACGACCGAGCCGGTGGCGATGATCGCGTTGTCGAAGGTGAGTGTCTTACCGGCGTCCGCGCCGTCGGAGATCTCGACGGTGTGGTCGTCGGTGAACGTTCCGAGACCGTTGATCTCGGTAATGCCGTTCTTCTTCATCAGGAAGTGGACGCCCTTGACGATGCCCGCAGACACTTTCCGCGAGCGTTTGTGCGCGACGGTGTAGTCCATGCTGATGTTCTCACCCGTGATGCCGAAAGCTCGGGCGTCATGGGTCAGGATATGTGCGATGTCCGCGTTGCGGATCAGCGCCTTGGACGGGATACACCCGACGTTCAGGCACACCCCGCCCCAGTACTGTTTCTCGACCACGGCGGTCTTCAGGCCCAGCTGGGCCGCACGGATCGCGGCCACGTACCCACCGGGGCCCGCGCCGACAACTACTACGTCATAATGTTCAGCCACGGAACCGATGATACGTCCTTGTGCCGGAAATATCGTCCCGGGCACCGGCCTGACGGTCAGCGTCGGCCACGGGGTCCGTCAGCTTCCGATGACGAGCACCGGGGCCAGGAAGCTCAGCACGTCGTTGATGATCCCCCCTAAAGCTGAGTTGACGGCAACGACGAACTGGTCGACGGGTGAGAGATTCATGGTGGTGTGCTCCTGTGTCTGACAGTCTGCGGACCCGGCACGGGCCGGGTCACGGTCCGGGGCGCGAAGTGGTTCACGCAGCCCGGCGGATCGGATCGGTACGGGCCGGTTCCGGTCGACCAGCGCACACTACTGTGCACCTGGCCGTGGAACTCGACCGGAATGGACGGTACACGACCCGCCGGAACCGGGGGTGACGACGGGGAACAGCGTCCACGGGCCCTCCCGCCACGGCGGCGTGCATGTTAGTGTGTTCCACGTTCCAACCACCTCACAACGAATGACGAATCACGAGGTCCTGATGCCCGACAACACCACACCGCTCAAGCGACGTTCTCTCAGGATCGCCGCAACAGCACTGGCCGCGACCCTCCCGGTGTGGGCGGTGACCGCCGGACCGGGGGGAGTTGTCCCCACTGCCGCCGCCCAACCCGGGCAGGAGGCCTCCGCCAGCGCTGAACCAGCGGTCGTCGACGGTCCCTTCGACAGCCGCGAGGCAGCCGAGAAGACGAACTACGTCCCTGCCGAGGAGGCCGCGTGGCGCAACCACGTGTACTCCGACACCGGGAGGCTCGACAAGATGGAGGAGTACAAGGTCCATTCCCCCTCCATGAACAGGGACATTCCGGTCGTCGTCATCAGGGCCGACAATGATGTCGTCAATCCTCCCACCCTCTACCTCCTCAACGGTGCCGACGGCGGTACCGGCCTGGCGAACTGGCTGGAACAGACCA
The DNA here is from genome assembly GCF_900626215.1 of Corynebacterium neomassiliense. Lineage (NCBI taxonomy): Bacteria > Bacillati > Actinomycetota > Actinomycetes > Mycobacteriales > Corynebacteriaceae > Corynebacterium > Corynebacterium neomassiliense. Next base: position 1,482,865 of record NZ_LR131106.1, read on the forward strand.
CCGCCGCCGACTTCTACGGCAACCGTGTCGGCTCGGTGAACGTCGTCATCCCCATGTCCGGTGCCTTCTCCTACTACACCGACTGGGAGCAGCCCTCGGCCCTGGCCGGAGGCGGGGTCCAGAAGTGGGAGACCTTCCTCACCGGCGAGCTGCCCGGCCCGATGGAGAAGAAGCTGGGTACGACCAACCAGCACCGCGCCATCGTCGGAATGTCGATGTCGGCGTCCTCGGTACTCGTGTACGCCGAGCAGCACCAGAACCTCTATGACGCGGTCGCGTCCTACTCTGGCTGCCCCGCCACCTCAGGTGCCGCAGCCTCCACCGTGGATGTCGTCCTGGACCGCGGGAACGCGACCTACGAGGAGATGTGGGGCGACCGCAACGGGGAGACCGCCAGAAGGAACGACGCGCTACTCAACGTCGACAAACTGAGCGGTCAGAAGAACATCTACATTTCGTCCAGCTCCGGCCTCATGGGTGAACACGACGTGCCCTCCGGTGACCGTCTGCGCGGCAACCCCGTCGGCTCCGTGACCCCCGCCGTGGAAGGCGGCGCGATCGAGGCCGTGTCCAACGTCTGCACCCACGCCTTCAAGGCCGCCGCCGACAAGGCGGGAATCGACTCGGACAGGAACAACATCAACTGGAACTTCCGTGACACCGGAACCCACCAGTGGGGTTACTGGCAGGACGACATGTTCCTCTCCTGGCCCACCCTCGCCGCCGGCCTCGGCCTCGACACCGGGGAAGCCGAGAAGAAGGCCAGGCAGGCGGCTGAAGACTACCTCGCGGCCAACCCCGGTGTCGGGGCAGCGGGGTCTGTCCCCCTGCTCATCGACACCTGGAACAACGCCTGGGAGAAGACCTACGGTGACGGGGCAGACGGGAACGGCGAAGGGGCCGGAGCCTGACCGGAGTCACCGGGCGGCCGCCGTCGACGACCCGGGCAGCGGAGCCGGCACGGTTTGCCGGCCGGGCCCTGTCAGCGGCGACCGTGGTCGTCGCCCTCTCCGGCTATGTCGTGATCGTCGTCGCCGGACGGGCACTGGACACCGCCGACTACGAACGTTTCACTGTCTACTGGGGTCTCTTCTTCACCTGCACGGGAATACTCGACGGGCTTCTCCATGAGACCACCCGTGCCGTGGCAGCGCGACGGGTCTCCGGGGCAACCGTCATCCCGGCCGGCCCCGGCAAGCCCGCCCGCCCCCTGCATGTCGCGGCCCAGGCAGCGCTCGCCACAGCCGCTCTCGGGCTCGTCGCTTCCCTGCTGCCGGTGCCGACGATCACCCGGGACCCCGGGGGTACCGGCACTGTCCTGTTCGCACTCGGCCTGGCGTCATACACCGTCCAGGCCGCCGTCTGCGGCATACTCTCGGCCACCGGCCGGTGGAGAGCCTACGCCCGGCTCATCGGGGTCGACAGCGCAGTCCGGGTGGTGCTCGCAGTCGCGGCCTGGGCGGCCGGACTGCAACTCACCGCATTTCTGCTGGTGACCGTCATCGGAGCCGTGAGCTGGACAGGAATACTGTTCACCGGTCGCTCCGGAGTGCGGACCCTGACACAGGCCGTCGCCGATGTCACGACCGGCCGGTTCCTCCGGCGCACCGGGACGGCGATGCTCGCCTCAGGGGCAGGTGCACTGCTCATCACCGGGTTCCCGGTGCTGCTCACCGCCACCTCCGGGGACGCCGCCCCCGGTTCACTCGCCGCCCTGATCACCGCGGTCACCCTGACCAGGGCCCCTCTGCTCGTGCCCCTGCAACGGTTCACCCCGGCGCTCATAGTGCACTTCGCCCGCCGGAAGGACCGGCCGGTCCGTGCCCTGTGGCGTCCGCTGGCGGCCTGCGCGGGTGCCGCAGCCGGTGGCGGGCTGCTCGCCCTGTGGACGGGGGTCCCACTGGCCTCCCTGTTCCTGCCACCGGAACTCGTCACCGGTGCCGGGGTCTACGCTGTCCTGACCTGCGCCTCGGGGGCACTCGCCGTCCTGACCGTCACCGGCACCTCCGTACTGACCCGGGAGCAGCACGGTGCCTACCTCGCAGGCTGGGCGGTGGCCACCGTCACGGCCGCGGCACTCCTCCTGACCGTGGCGGACCCTGTCACAGGGACAGCGCTGGCACTCGGCGTGGCGCCGCTGGCAGGAGCCGTGGTCCACCTGGCGGCACCCGCGCTCATCCCCTCCCGTATCAGGCCTTCGTGACCTCCACGGCAGGCCCGTTGTCCACGGGCAGATTCCGCCGCGAGAAGACGGTGACGACGACCAGGCACAGTACCGACATGACGATCCCGAACCCCAGCATTTCCGGGTAGGTGAAACTGTCGGACAGTTCCGTGAGGATCATCGGGAAGAAGAACCCGATGTACGTCAACGTGTAGTAGACGGCGGTCAGGCCACCGAGGTCGTCCGGACCGGCGATGCGCTGGACCTCGGTCAGCCCGGACACCAGGCACAGCCCGTACCCGCATCCGAGGATCACCGCGACAACGACAGTGTTCCAGATCGCGATACTGCCGGAGGAGGCGGTCGCCACGACCATTCCGACAACGACAATGCACAGTCCGCTGATCGGCCCTCGCGCACTGGAGGTGGTGTTGATCCTCGGACCGAACCTCTGGATGGCGAACCCGCAGCCCAGCGCGATGACGGTGAGCAGGGCGGAGAAGGCGATCGGCGCGGAGACCTGGGACTGGACGAGTCGGGGCATGATCGCGTACGAGACACCGGCGGCGCCGAAGACCCAGGGTGCCATCGGCGCGACGACGGTGAGGAAGCGGGGATGCCGGGCAGTGGGTGTGAGCAGGTCGGACCAGAAAGAACCGCGGACCCTCAGGTGGGCGGACTGACGGGTCTCCGGGACCGAGAGTATCCCCGCCGTGGCGAAGACCGACAGGACGACATGGACGATGTAGGGCAACTGACCGGGAATGGGCCCCCATTCCGCGAGAACACCAGCCAGGCCGGCCCCCAGGCCGAACCCTGCGGTCATCGACATGGTCGCACGCTGAGCTCCCGAGGACGGGCCGGCACCCGGGTCGAAGGGGGCGACGGACAGCTCCTTCACCCACGCTCCACCCGCCGACATGACGATGCCGACAGCCAGACCGGCGAGGACACGGCCCGTGAAAATGGACCACTCCGTGGTTTCACCGGCGGCGATGAACACGCTGCCGAGAAGAGCTATCAGCGGGGCCGGGAGCATGACCGGTTTGCGCCCGTACCGGTCGGACAGTGGACCGCAGACCAGCAGGCCGGCGACGATACCCACCGCGTAGGAGACGAGCAGTGAATCGACGAAGACGTCACTGAACACCGCCTCGTGACGGTAGAAGACCAGCATCGGGGTGGCCTCGTTGCCTCCCCACGCCACACTGAAGACGGCGAAGGCGACGAAGAGCCAGGCTTTCGAGTCCCTGCCCGTGTTTCTGCCCCTGCCTGTCTTCTTCGTCGTCGACACCGGTTGATCCGGTTCTTCCTGAGTCATGTCGTTCATCCTAGACTCCGCCCCCACCTGCATCGCAATGTGGTCAGACCTTAGTGGGGGGCGTTGTCGGAACTCCGGCTCCGATACCATCGGCTGGTATGCCACCCCCCGACACCACAGGACTGACCCGCCGCACCAGAGGAGCCCCGGGAGACTCCCCCCGCAGACTCAGCCCCCCTGACGACACCGAACAACCTTCCGGTTCCGGTACCGCAGCCGGGACCGCATCCCGGGCCACCTCCGAAGTCACCGCCGAACTCAGAGCCGTCCTCGACGGCCCCTTCGCCGCGGCACGTGACTCCGCCAGAGCCCTGACCGAACAGAAGCACTTCCGCCCCGACGCCACCCTCACCCTCGACGAGGCACGCGAAAGGACCTTCGCACAACTCCACGACATCCTCGGCACCGGAGCTCCCCGCGGGGCCTTCCGGACCGCCCACGGCGGCACCGGAGACATCGGCACAACCCTCGCCGCGATCGAGACCGTCGGAGGAGCCGACCTCTCCCTCATGGTCAAGGCGGGAGTCCAGTGGGGCCTGTGGGGCGGAGCGGTGGAGAATCTCGGCACCGAACGCCACATTCCCCTGATCAGGGACATCATGGAGCTTCGTGTCCCCGGCTCCTTCGCGATGACTGAACGCGGACACGGCTCCGACGTCCAGGCACTGCAGACGACCGCCGTGTACGACAGGGTCACCCGGGAATTCGTGATCAACACCCCCACGCCCATGGCGGAGAAGTGGTACATCGGCAACGCGGCCAGGCACGCGACCAAAGCAGCGGTCTTCTGCCAGCTCTACACCCCCGCCGGAGACTACGAACCGGAGGACGCCACCGATCCCACCGTCGTCACAGGTGGCGTCCCCGCGTCCTGGGGCCCCTCCCACGGCGTGCACTGCATCATCGTCGGACTCCGGGACCACGACGGTGGCGTCCTCCCCGGGGTACACATCGGCGACCACGGTCACAAGGGCGGACTTCCCGGCGTCGACAACGGGACAATCAGATTCGACCACGTGCGGGTACCTGCGGAGAACCTGCTCAACCGCTTCGCCGACGTCTCCCCCGACGGCACCTACTCCTCACCCGTCGAATCCGACGGGGCACGGTTCTTCACCATGCTGGGAGCCCTGGTCCGCGGCAGAATCACCGTCGGAGCGTCCGCCGGGGCAGCAGCCCGCACCGCCCTGACGATCGCCACCGGTTACGCCAACAGGCGCCGCCAGTTCGCCCCCCACGACTCACTGCCGGAGACCAGACTCATCGGACACCGGCAGCACCGGCTGCGCCTCATCCCGCTCATCGCCCGTTCCTACGCACTCCAGACCGCGACCAACCAGCTCATCACCAGACTGGCCGAACTGGAGTCCACCGTGCCGGACCGCACAGCCATGACCGATGACCAGGCAGTGGACCAGCGCGAACTCGAGGCCCACGCCGCAGCGCTCAAAGCCGTGAACACCTCCCACGCCACCCGCACCATCCAGGAATGCCGCGAAGCCTGCGGCGGAGCCGGATACATGGCGGAGAACCTCCTCACCTCCTTCAAGGCCGACTCCGACGTCTTCACCACCTTCGAAGGCGACAACGTGGTCATGCTGCAGCTGGCAGCCAAGGAACTCCTCACCGGATTCTCCCGCGAGATGAGCGGACTCGGCCCCCTCGACCTGGTCCGCTTCGGCCTCGACAGTTTCGGGACACTGCTGAAGAGACGCACCGCCGCAGGAACCGTCATCCAGAACCTCGTCGACTCCGTCTCCGACCGCGAGACAACCTCCCTGTTCGACCCCGCCTACCAGATCGAACTCCTCACCGAAAGGGAGGACCGGCTGCTGATGAGTCTCATCCGCAGGATCAGACCGGCCCGGAAAATGGACGTCGCGGACGCCGCAGCCCTCGTCGACAGCACCCAGGACCACATGGTCGCCTGCGCCCTCGCGCACGTGGACCGCATCGTCCTCGAAAGTCTCCTCGAAGCAGAGTCCGGCATGGAGGAAGGCCAGGCCAAGAGAATCATGGAACAGGTCCGCGACGTCTACGTGCTCGACATCATCCACTCCGCCGGCAGCTGGTACCAGGAACAGAACATCCTCACCGGCACCCGCACCAAAGCCGCCCGGGCAGCGCTCAACGACCTCGTCGACTCCCTCGGACCGTGGTCACAGGTACTGGTGGACGCCTTCGCCGTACCCGCCACCGTCCTCGACATCCCCCTGCTCCAGGACGTCGACGACCCCTCCACGCTGACATACCGGTCCGACACCTGTCCGGCCGCCGGAATGCCCCCTGCCGGAGAACCGGAGACGACACCGTGAGACTGCTGCTCAACATCATCTGGCTCGTCCTGTCCGGATTCTGGCTGTTCTGCGCCTACGTGCTCGCCGGAATCATCGCCTGCGTCTTCATCGTGACCATCCCGTTCGGGGTGGCGTCCTTCCGCATCGCCGGGTACGTGCTCTGGCCCTTCGGCCGGGACGTCGTCGACGCCCCGGGAGCGGGAGTGGCCTCCGGAGTCGGCAACATCATCTGGTTCCTCGTCGCCGGTGTATGGCTGGCGGTCGGGCACGTGGTCACCGCGGCCGCGCTCGCGGTGACAGTCATCGGACTGCCCCTGGCCTGGGCGAACCTCAAGCTGATCCCGGTGACCTGCTTCCCCTTCGGCAAGCGCGTCGTGCGTGCCGGAGACCCCGCACGCGCGCCCGTGCACTACCCGGGGGGCATGTCGACTCCACAGGCCCGGTGACGCGCGGGCAGGTGAACAGCCCCGGCAAGGACCGGACAGGGGAACCGGCCGGTCAGGGCCTGCTGATCAGGACCTGCCGGTCAGGGCCTGCCGGCAGAACCCTGCCGGTCAAGGCCGAAAGCCGGGTCGCGACCCACATACGCCATGAGACGGATCGTGGGGGTGGCGTCCTCCGGAGCCTCGACAGGAGGACCGAAACCACCCCCCGCCTGAAGCTGATCACCCAGTGAGCGCAGACCGGCGAGATTCCTCTCCGCGAAATCGGGGTCCAGCTCCACATCACGGCCCTGGGACCTGGCGAGATCCCAGGTGTGCATGAAGATGTCCGGGATGAAGAACGCGGTCGCGTTACGGGACAACGGCTGCCCCGGCACCGGCCCCCGGGACACCGTCCGCTGAGCGACCTCCGGGTCGTCGAGAGCATCCTGGACAATTGCCGCGAACTGACGCCAGGCTGCGGCAGGATCCGAGTACTTGTCCTCCTGCAGGTCCACAGGCACCCCGACATCCTCCAACGCCGGAGTGAACCAGCTGATCAGATGCCCCACCAGGTCACGGGCCTTCCACTTCGCACAGGGAGTCTGGGAGTCCCACCCCTCCCCGGTGACCCCGGTGGCCTGCGCGGTGAAACCCTCGGCAACCTCACGGAACCGGTCGGCAGGTGCAGTGGACAGAGCCATGGTTGACCTCCTCGGTGACGGATACAGCTCGGTACCGAGACTACTCCGGGGCCTGCTCCGGGAAGTGCTCCGGGAACCTCCCCGGGCAGCCCGGAGGGACCGGGACGGGTGCAGCCGGAATACAGGGAGTCAGGACGCCTTCTCCGGGGTCAGCTCGACAATGGTGAACTCGTCCCCGGTACCCTGACCGGACCGGTGCTCGACAGCCAGCTCGGCGGTACGGCGCAGCTGATGGGAGGCGTCAAACTCCCACGGCTCGGAAGGCCCCTCGCGTCGCAGGACAGCAAAGCGGTCACTGTGCTGTTCCTCACCTGCCACGACAACCTTCGCGCCGGTCTCCGGGTCGGTGTAGCTGTACTGGTTGCCGATGTCGGACATGTGGTGGCTCCTGGGATTCTGGTGGGCGGTGAATACAGATCACCCGAGAGAGTACCCGGTACCCCCGGGCGACCGGGCCGAAACCGCAGGACGGGTGTCGCGGACCTCACTTCCCCACCCACACCACACCCTCACCCGTCTGCAGCACCAGAACCCCGGACACAGGAGTACCCCGGACAGAACCGTGGTTTACACAGTGTTCTACCTGGGGTTACGTGGAGCCGCTTGCGAGAATCGAACTCGCGACCTTCTCATTACGAGTGAGACGCTCTACCGACTGAGCTAAAGCGGCACGATCGGTAATCCTAACGGACACCACACAGCACCGGCAAACCAGGGGCACACAGTCCCCGCTCCTGCGCCGGTACCTGCCGGAACCTGCCGGAACCGGACGTCCACCCGCCGTCCCCTGTCTTCGGTTCCCTCAGGTCCGGCGGAGACCCTCACACCTGCCCGCAGCACTCCCGGAGCCGGCCGACCATGGCATTCAGCGCCACTTCGGGTTTGACGTTGCGGCGCAGCGTCTCCCGGCACCGGGTCACCGCATCGATGCACTGCACCAGGGCCTCGGGCGTGTTGCGGCGGGCCAGTTCCCGCGACACCTTCTGCTGGTCCGGGTGGAGAAAACCGCCGACCGGAACCGGTGGGGCGTCCTGCGGGGCAGGGGGGCCTGCCCCGGACTCCCCGACAACTCCCGGAGTGACTGCCCCGGCGGCGATCATCATGGCGTCCCGGTAGAGTCCGGCGATGTCGATGAGTGCCAGATCCAGGGAGTCCCGCAGCATCCTCGTACGCCGGTTCTTCTGCTGCTTCTCAAGTTCCTTCACCTGCCCGGCAGATCCGACCTGGGCTCTGGCGACACCCCTGCCTTTCGCCCCCATGCCCAGGGAACTCTCGAGCTCCTCCAGTTCCCGGGCGTCCCGTTCCTCTGAAGACGCTGCTGCTTCCAGGGTCGCGGTCTTCACCAGTTCCGCGGTGAACCTGTACCCCTCCCCTGAACGGTAGATCAGGCCGGGCAGTTTCAACGCCGTGGCGCGTTTGGTCCGGGCCGCCTCATCGGAGGCCAGGTGACGTGCACGCCCGATGTGCCCTCCGGAAACTTCCGCGGCCCAGTGCGCCTGCTCTTCCGTCAGGCCGAGCCGGGGATCTGCCCGGAGCACCAACTCCACCTCGTGTTCCGACGGCGTCGGAACGTAGATGTGCCGGCACCTGGACCGCAGGGTGATGGAGATGTCCTCCGGGTCGGTCGAGGGCGCACACAGCAGGAACACCGTGTGGGCTGGCGGCTCTTCCACACTCTTGAGCAGGGCGTTGGCTCCGGAGTCCCCGAGACGGTCAGCGTCCTCCACGATGACCACACGCCACCGAGCCACCGACGGCAGTACTGCCGAGGTGCGGATGATGTCCCGGACATCGTCCACCGGAATCGTGACACCGTCGGTCCTGATCCACGAGATGTCCGGGTGCGTTCCCGCCGCGGCCGACCTGCACTGGTCACACTCCCCGCACCCGGCGATCTCCGGATTCTCGCACACCAGTGCGGTGGCGAACGCTCTGGCCGCCACGGAACGCCCGGAACCGGGTGGCCCGGTGAACAGCCAGGAATGGGTCATCGCGGCGTCATTGACCGCTTCGTCGGACACCCCGAACCGGTCCCGGTCCCGGTCCCGGACCCTGGCGCGGGCGGAGCGGACCGCGTCCCGCAGGGGGCCGCTGACGTGCGGACTCAGCGCGGAACGGGCGAACACGTCGGCGGCGGGAGTGACCGGAGCTGACATGACCGTCAGTCTAGACGGGTCACGGTCAGGCAGGTGCTGCGGGGACACCCGTCCTCCCGCTCCGATAGGCTGGACAACCATGCGGCGACTAGCACGGTACCTACGGTGGGCATGGGGCACGAGCTGGCCCCTTTATGCCCTGTCTGTACTGGTCGTCAACGTTTTCGGCGCTCTCGCCGTCGCCACGTTCCTGCGTTTCCTCGTCCCGCTGCCCGGCGCCAGGGAATTCCTGTCGGTGAGTACACTCACGGCGTCCCTCTACGTGGGCTACTTCGGGTTCGCGATCATTGTGGGTGTCGGCATGACCCTGTACTTCTTCACACCCGTTCTCGGCTGGGAACGGGCCCCCGACAGCTACGACCCGACCATGATCAGGCGTCTCGTCCTACGGATACCCGGCTTCCAGGCGCTGCTGGGAGCGGTGCTCTGGCTCGTGGGCGTGGTGATGTTCACCGTTGTCGCCATGGCTGAGGTGTCCCGGAGCTGGGCGCTCACCGTGGCCGTGACCGCGATCCTGGGCGGGGCGATGGTGGTGCTGCTGACCTACATGGTCGCCGAGCGCATGGTCCGTCCGGTCGCCGCCCGCGCCCTGAAACCTGAACTGGGGTCAGAGGGCAGGATCGCACCGTTGTCCCGGCAGATCACCTTCGTGTGGATCCTCACGTCCGCCGTCCCGGTGATCGGGGTGGTGCTCATGGTGGTGGCCCAGGCCAGCGGGTTCTTCGGAGGGGATGCCACCGAGATCCTCCCCGGTGTACTGGCGTTGAGCCTGACGGAGCTTTTCACCGGGTTCTCCGGAACCCGGCTCATGACCATGACCGTCGTCGATCCGATCCGTGAGCTGCAGGTGGCCATGAACCGCGCCCGCAGGGGGGACAATGACGCCAAAGTGCGGATCTACGACAGTTCCGAGATCGGGGTTCTGCAGGCCGGCTTCAACGAGATGATGACGGGTTTGAGGGAACGGGAGCGGGTCCGGGAGCTCTTCGGCCGTTATGTCGGGGACGAGGTCGCCCGGCGGGCCCTGGAGGAGAAGCCGACGCTGGGCGGCGAGAACCGCCAGGTCGGGGTCCTCTTCGTCGATGTCGTGGGTTCCACCGGGTTCGCGGTGTCCCGGGAGCCGCAGGAGGTCGTCCGCGCACTGAACCGCTTCTTCGACATCGTGGTGGAGGTCGTGCACCGTAACCGGGGAATCATCAACAAGTTCGAAGGTGACGCCGCGCTCGCGGTGTTCGGTGCCCCGCTGCCGTTGGACGACATCGCCGGCCACACCCTCGCCGCAGCCCGTGAGCTGAAGACAGAACTGACCGAACAGGAGCTTCCCGCCGGCATCGGCGCCGCCGTCGGGCCCGTCGTCGCAGGACACATCGGGGCGAAGAACAGGTTCGAGTACACGGTCATCGGAGACGCCGTGAACGCCGCGGCCCGCCTCACCGACGTGGCCAAGGAAACACCGGGGCGCGTCCTGACCACCGCGGGCACAGTGCGTCAGGCCAACGAGGCCGAGCAGGCGCGGTGGACGATGCTGAAATCGGTGGAACTACGGGGACGCCGCGAAATGACCCAGCTGGCACGTCCCATCCGGCCGACGATGGCGGAAAGGGAAGCGGAGCGCGCGGCAGAACGCGAGGCGGAAAAAGTAGCGGAGCGTGAGGCGGAACAGACTCCGCAGCAGACTCCGCAGAGCCCCGCCGCCGGGTCAACTGCAGCAGCGACCGGAACCGACCGGTGACCCCGCCGGGGAGTCACCCCGGCCGCTGCTAGCCCTGCCCGGTCACGGTCAACCAGATGAGCACCACATTGAGCGCGATAATGACGGTCGCGAAGAACCAGCCGACCAGTGTCAGCCCCCGGGCGTTGACGTAACGCCCCATGAGTGAACGCTTCGCGGTCAGCGCCACCAGAGGCACCAGCGCGAAGGGGATACCCACCGACAGGACGACCTGACTGATCACCAGGGCCCAGGTGGGGTCAATGCCCAGTGCCAGGACCGCCAGTCCCGGAATCATCGTGACCAGGCGGCGCAGCAGGATCGGGATGCGGATCTTCAGCAGGTCCCTCATGACCATGTCGCCGGCATAGCAGCCCACCGAGGTCGACGCCAGACCCGATGCCAGCAGACCGATGGCGAACAGTGCCCCGATGACCGGACCGAGAGCATCGGTCACGGCGGCATGGGCGCCCTCGATCGAGTCCGTACCCTCCACACCACGCAACGCCTGGGCCGCGAGACACAGCATCGCGATGTTGACCGTACCCGCCAGGCAGAGTGCCCCGAACACGTCGATCCTCGTGGCCTTGAGGTGCCTGCGCATCGACGCCTCCGTGCCCGGGTTGAAGCTCCGGTCACGGACCAGACCCGAGTGCAGGTAGACGGCGTGCGGCATGACGGTGGCGCCGAGCATGGACGCCGCGAGAATCACCGAGTGCGTCCCCTGGAACCGGGGGACGATCCCCTCGACCATCTCACCGACCGACAGGCCGGTGACGAACAGGCCCGACAGGAAGCCGACAGTGATGATGACGAGGAAGCCGACGATGATCGCCTCGAAGGTGCGCTGCCTCTTCCTGCCCTGGAAGGCCAGCAGTCCCAGAGACACTGCGCCGACGATGAAACCACCGAGCAGCTGGGGGATTCCGAACAGCAGGTGGAGGGCGACAGCGCCGCCGATCACCTCGGCGATGTCCGTCGCCGCGGCGATGATCTCCGCCTGCCCCCAGTAGGCGAGGCGTCCCGCACGGGACCTGCTGCGACGGGCGTCGAACCAGTCCGAGATATTTGCGGTCAGACTCCTGCCGGTGACAAGGCCGAGCTTCGCGGACAGGTACTGGACGACCATGGCCATGATGTTCGCGGCCACCAGCACCCACAGCAACATGTACCCGTACTCGGCACCTGCCGAGAGGTTGGCGGCGACGTTACCGGGATCGACGTAGGCGATGGCGGCGACGAACGCCGGCCCGAGGATGCCTATGATCCGGGGTTTCTTCTTCTCTCCGCCTGCGGGCCCGTCCGGCCGCGTAGCGGTCTGCGCCACCGTGGTTCCCACGGTCTTGTCCGCAGCCTGTCCCGCATCCTGCACTGACACTGTTCTCCACCTGTCATCAGAGAGTTCAATTATGTGAACATCATCGTAGGACCGCTCGAAAACAGGGTCAAACGATGGGTCACAGCTGTCGCAACAGTCGAGCACCGCGTCGTATTGATATAAATTCACCACAAGTTCACTCTGGGGCCACTGTCCCGGTGTCTGCGCCGCTTAGCCTGACCGCACGTGAAGACCCGCAGACTACTTCCCGCGCGACCCGTCGCAGCGGTGCTCATCGCCTCCCTGACATCCGCCACCATCATCCTTCCCCAGGCCGCCGCCGCCCCGGCAGCGGACAGGTCACCTGTCGACCAGCTCACCGGCCAGGTCCGTGACCTTCAGTCCCAGTTCCTTCCGTCCACACTGCCGGCGGTCCAGCACCCCGGCGCTCCCGTCCCCCAGCCGTTCGGGCCGGACGCCTACGTCGGATACATCTCGGACATCAGCTCCTACCCGGGAGGAACCTACTACCAGGTGGTCGACGGTTTCAACGATCTGCGCGACAACCACCCGGAAATCATCACCGAGAACCTCGACACCGTGGTCAGGATCAACAACACCGCCTCCCCGGACCGCGTGGCCCGGGCACAGGCGGATGCCAGGGTCGACGACGGCGATCTCCTCGCCGGATTCTCCGACGCTTTCGGAACCACCCTCGCCCCCCTGGTCCGCACCGCCATCGAAGAGAACCGGCTGCCGAAGACCAGGGCGCTCCTCGACTCCGGCTATTTCTCCCGCGCCCAGGGAATCGCGGCGTCCACCCTGGTGGAGAAGGAGATCTTCGACAATCCCCGCCCCTTCGAGGTCGCCCCGGACCGGATCGTGCACCACAACGACGATTCCGGCGAAGACTACTACGAACTCGGTGGTTCGGCGTCCTTCCCCTCCGGACACACCAACCAGGCGGTCCTGGTGACCACCCTGCTCGCCGCGGTCCTTCCGGAACTGGCCCCCCAGCTCGTCGCCCGTGGATCTGACGCCGGCGAGAGCCGGGTGGTCATGGGCGTGCACTACCCGTTGGACGTCATCGGCGGGCGCATGACCGGCACTGCCGCGGCAGCCGACCGCTGGAACGACCTGAAAATGCGGGACGCACTGACCCAGGCAGGTCAGGAGATCCGTGCCGAACTCGAGTGGAGGCTCGGCCGGCCGCTGTCCGAGGCTGTGGCAGCACAGGACGCCGCCGGCGGCAGCTACCGGAGCGACGACGAAGCGGCCCGGACCTACGCGGAACAGGGAACGTACGGCTTCCCCACCGTGTACGCCACGGACGTACCCGTGACCGTCCCGCAGGCTGCCCCGGACCTGCTGATCAACCGCTTCCCCACGCTCACCTGGGAACAGCGTGCCACGGTCATCGCAACCACCGCCCTTCCGTCAGGGTATCCCCTCGACGACCAGGGTCCTGACGGGTCGTGGCAGCGCATCAACCTCGCCGCCGCGTACTCCGCACAGGTCGACGTCAACGCCGACGGTTCGCTCACAGTCAACGGCAGGAAGGCCTGAGACCGGTGTCCCCCTACTCCCGTCGCAGCTTCCTCACCGGCGCCACCGCTCTCTGCGTCCTCACCTACGCGGCCGGCACGGTCAACCTCGTGTCCGCGAACGTGCAGGGCGCCACCGGTTTCCTCCATTCCGTCGCCTCCGGCGACCCTCTCCCGGACGCCGTGGTCCTGTGGACCCGCGTCACCCCCTCCCCTGACGCCGTACCCGGCTCCGGGCTCGGATCCCCGGTCACCGTCAGGTGGGAGGTGTCGACCTCCCCCGGGTTCACCGACACCGTGAACTCCGGTGAGGTGACCACCGACGCCTCCGCGGACCACACGGTGAAGGTGGACGCCACGGGCCTGGAGCCCTCCACCGACTACTTCTACCGCTTCACCGTCGTCGACGGGCCCGCCACCGGTACCGTCTCCCGCACCGGTCGTGCCAGGACCGCCCCGGCCGTCGGAGCTGACCCGGGGAGCCTCAGGTTCGGTGTCTGCTCGTGCGCGAACTACGAGGCCGGGTACTTCCGCGCCTACCGGGAGATGGCCGACCGGGACGACCTCGAGTTCACCCTGCACCTCGGGGATTTCACCTACGAGTACGCCACCGGGGAGTACGGGGCGATGCACGAGACGACCGTGCGCCGCGTCCAGCCCGCCAACCGGACCACCTCCCTCTCCGACTACCGGATCCGGCAGGGCCACTACCACAGGGACGCCGACCTGGCGGACCTGCTCGCAGCCCGCCCGCTCATCGCGATCTGGGACGACCACGAGTTCGCCGACAACACGTGGAGGGACGGTGCCACCGGCAACTCCATCGAACCCGGGGACGACTTCGCCGCGATGAAGGCCGCCGCCACCCAGGCCTACCTGGAGTGGATGCCGTTGCGCGGCGTCCCCGCCCAGAGGCATCTCCGGTTCGGTACCCTCGCCGAACTGATCATCCCGGACCTGCGCTCCTACCGTGACGAGCAGCAGGAGATCCCGGCGGCGTGGAGAGGTTCCGCGGATCCTGCGCGGACCATGATGGGACGCTCCCAGTTCGACTGGTTCGCCGACGTCCTCACCACGTCCGACACCCGCTGGCAGCTCATAGGCAACGAGGTGATGTTCGCCCCGATGACCCTGCCTGACTCACTCGACCCCCGCATCCACGACTGGCTCGTGGAGAAGACAGGGATCCCCGCGGACGGCCTGGCACTCAACGCCGACCAGTGGGACGGGTACATGGCTGAACGCCAGCGGATCATCGACCTGATCGTCGGAGACGGCTCCGTCCCGGCCCGCGGCGGCGTGGTGTTCCTCACCGGAGACATCCACTCGTCCTGGGCTGCGGACATTCCCGCCAACGCCGGTGACTGGCGTCTGGGCCGGAACACCCGTGCCGCCGCGACGGAATTCGTGACCCCGTCAGTGACGGCGGCCAGCGCCTTCGACGGGATCGCCACCTCCCCTGCCCTCGACGCACCCGTCGCCGCGGTGCTCAGTGCCGGTGAGCAGATCCTCAGGCAGGTCGACAACTGGTTCCGGTACGTCGACCTCTCCCGTCACGGGTACATGGCCGTGGACGTGGACGCGAACCGTGTCCAGGTCGACTGGCACCACGGCGACGTACTGACCCCGGACGCCCCTCTGGCATGGTCGACGAGCTACCAGGCGGTCCACGGTTCTCCCGGGGCACGCCCGGTGGGAGCGCCGCTTCCGAGGTGAGCCGGCGCGGGGACGCGGGCGGGAATGCCACGCGCGGTAGTGGTTGTGGTCTACCTCTCCGCCGTGGACTTCCTGACCGTCTTCTTGACTGTCTTCTTCGCCGTCTTCTTCGCAGGGGACGCCTTACGCGAAGACTTCGCCGACTTCTTTGCCGGCCCCCCCTCTGCGGCCTCCTTCGCCCTCCGCTCACTGAGCAGTTCGTTGGCCCTGGCATCGGTCATGGTCTCGGGTGTGTCGCCCCGACGCAGAGACGCATTCGTCGTCCCGTCGGTCACGTAGGGGCCGAAGCGTCCCTCCTTCACCGTCATCGGCTTACCGGAGACATCATTGTCCCCCAGCTGCTTCAGCGGCGGCTTCGCCGCGGCGCGCCCACGACGCTTCGGTTCGGCGTAGATCCGCCGTGCCTCTTCGAGGGTGACCGTGAAGACCTGGTCCTCACTGGCGAGGGAACGGGAATCGTTGCCCTTCTTCAGGTAGGGGCCGAACCTGCCGTTCTGCGCCAGGATCATCTCACCGTCTGACGGGTCGACACCCACCTCGCGGGGAAGGGACATGACCTTCAGGGCGTCCTCGAGGGTCACCGTTGCCGGGTCCATGGACGACAGCAGTGACGCAGTCTTCGGCTTCAGGGTCTCCTCGAGGATCTCCCTGATCCGACGTTCCTTCCTGTTCTGTGCCGTCTTCGTCTCTCTGCTGAGGGGTTTCTTGCCCTCGGCGGCGCGCGCGGCGTCCTCGGCGTCCCGTTCCGCGTCGATGACTTTCTCCGCCTCGGCGACGACCCTGGCCTCTTCGTCGTCGGTGACCTTCTCGGTCACATAGGGGCCGTACCGTCCCTCGCGGACGACGATGACCCGGCCGTTAGCCGGGTTGACGCCCAGTTCCCGTCCACCCTGCGGGGTGGAGAAGAGCTTCTCCGCGATCTC
Organism: Corynebacterium neomassiliense; assembly: GCF_900626215.1. Lineage (NCBI taxonomy): Bacteria > Bacillati > Actinomycetota > Actinomycetes > Mycobacteriales > Corynebacteriaceae > Corynebacterium > Corynebacterium neomassiliense. The sequence goes on from NZ_LR131106.1 coordinate 1,499,141, forward strand.
CGGGGTCAGTTCGTCCGGAAGGAGCGACTCCGGCAGGTTCGCGCGCTGCACGGTCGGTTCGCCTCCCTCGGTCGTCGGGGGAACGATTCTCTCCAGGTAAGCCCCGTAGCGTCCCACCCGCACGACCACCGGGACGCCGGCGGCGTCGTCGAACAGGTGCAGTGAGTTGACCTTACGGGCGTCGATCTGCTCGAGGTTGTCGGCCACGAGATGCTTGAGACCGCCCAGGCGGGCGACAGTTTCCGCCGGAGCGTCGGAGGCGGACGTGTCCCCGAAGTAGAACCCCTGTAACCAGTGGGACCTGTTCTCCTCACCGCGGGCGATCTCGTCGAGTTCGTCCTCCATCGACGAGGTGAACTCGTAGTCGACGAGGGAACCGAAGTTGTCTTCGAGCAGCCCGACCACGGCAAAAGCAGTCCAGCTGGGTACCAGAGCCGAACCCCGGGAGACCACATATCCGCGGTCCTTGATCGTCTTGATGATCGAGGCGTAGGTGGAGGGTCGGCCGATTCCGAGCTCCTCCATGGTCTTGACCAGGGAGGCTTCGGTGTATCGTGCCGGCGGCTGGGTCTCATGGCCCTTGGCCTCGACCGCCGCGGCATCCAGGGCGTCACCCACGGCGAGCACGGGCAGGGCTTTCTCGGCGTTGTCCGCGACATCCCGGCCGTCGGCGTTGCGGGTGGACTCCACATAGGCTTTCAGGAATCCGGGGAAGGTGATCGTACGTCCGCTGGCCTGCAGGTCGACGTTCTCCCCGGAGGATGCGGTGCCCGAGACCGTCACCTTCATCGAGGTTCCCCGGGCGTCAGCCATCTGTGAGGCGACGGTGCGCTGCCAGATCAGCTCGTAGAGTCTGAACTCTTCGGCGTCCAGCTGGGAGGCGAGTGCCCCGGGGGTGGCGAAGGTCTCACCGGCCGGGCGGATGGCCTCGTGTGCCTCCTGGGAGTTCTTCACCTTGCGGGTGTACTGCCGGGGAGAATCTGCCACATAGGCGGGACCGTAGAGCTCGGCGGCCTGCTGCCGGGCCGCGGCGATGCCCGAGGCGGAGAGGGTCGTCGAGTCGGTACGCATGTAGGTGATGTGACCGTTCTCGTAGAGCCTTTGCGCGATCCGCATCGTGCGCTCCGAGGTGAAGTGCAGCTTCCTGCCCGCCTCCTGCTGGAGGGTGGACGTCATGAACGGTGCGTAGGGACGCCGTGTGTACGGCTTCTCCTCCACGTCAGACACTGCCATGGTGGCACCGGTCAGGGCGTCAGCAAGAGCACGGGCACGGGCCTCGTCGAGCACTGTGACATTCTGCCGGGACCTGCTTGTCCGCAGTTTCCCGTCCTCACCGAAGTCCCGGCCTCTGGCGACTCTCGCACCGTCCACGGCGACCAGGTCGGCATCGAAGGTACGGGGATTTCCGCCCGCGGCGTCGGAAGCCCCACGGTCCCCGCGGTCAAGCGTCGCGGTCAGGTCCCAGTAGCCGGCCCTGACGAAGGCCATACGCTCACGCTCACGGCGGACGATGACCCGCGTGGCGACGGACTGCACCCGGCCCGCCGACAGCCGCGGCATGACCTTCTTCCACAACACCGGTGAGATCTCGTACCCGTAGAGGCGGTCCAGGACCCGTCGGGTCTCCTGGGCGTCCACCAGGTCGAGATCAAGCTCACGGGTGTTCTCCGCGGCTTCACGGATAGCTTCCGGGGTGATCTCGTGGAAGACCATCCGGCGGACCGGAACCTTCGGCTTGAGCACTTCGAGGAGATGCCAGGCAATGGCCTCCCCCTCACGGTCGGGGTCGGTGGCCAGCAGAAGTTCGTCGGCCTGCCTGAGCTTCGCCCTGAGGTCGGCGACCTTCTTCTTCTTGTCCGCACTGACGAGGTAGAGCGGCTGGAAGTCGTGCTCGACGTTCACGCCGAGACGTGCCCACGGTTCCTTCTTGTACTTCGCGGGAACATCGGCGGCCCCCCGGGGCAGGTCACGGATATGTCCGACGGACGCCTCGACGATATATCCGTCGCCGAGGTAGCGCTGGATCTTCTTCGCTTTCGTGGCGGACTCCACGATCACGAGCTTCCTGCCGCTACCGCCCGTACCCGCACTATCCTGCGCTGCCATCCGGTCCGTCCTACCTTCATACCTCGAAACCAGTCTCGACGTGCGACCATACACGGACCACCGGACAGGTGTGTGTTTCCCTCCGTTGTAGCGGGGGGAAGTCGTACCGTCCCCCGCCACCGCGGATGCCGCCGGTACACGGACCGTCCAACGACGGTTGTGCCTGTGGCGGGGAGCCCTTGCCCGACATCGGGAGGACGGTCAGAAGCGTGCCGGCAGGGCCTGTCGGTCAGGCGTTGGCGACGGTGAAACGTGCACGCCGGTGAGCCGGCTTCTCCAGCTCGTCGACCGCTGCCCTGGCGAAGGTACCGGCGGTCACGAAGTCACCGGCAGGCTGGTCGTCACCGAGGTTGTAGGACTCGGTGGGCTCACCCGGGGCGATCTGGGGCGCCGGGGCGAGCATGGTCCAGTCGAGGTCACGGGCGGACCCCTGCCAGAGCTCCAGGATCCTGGCGAAGCTCTCCGCTTCGGCCTTGTACGCGGCGGGGAAGTCGGGGGTGTCCTTGAGCATCGTGCCGTCCGGGGTACGGGTGGCTCCTGCCCCTCCGACAATGAAGATGCGGGCGGTGATCTTCGCCCCTGCGAAGGCTGCGACGATGCGCGAATGGGCGTCGATGATGGGCTGGACCGAGCTTCCGTCACGCGGACCGGGCACGGAGAACACGATGATGTCCGTGGCGCGGGCCTTCTCCACGACGTCTCCGGTGTCGGCGATGTCACCGGTGACATAGGTGACGCCGGGGACCGGGTTCTTCACATGATCCGGGTTTCCCCTGGTCACTCCGGTGACGGTGAACCCACGGGAAGCTGCTTCGGCGGTGATGGCGGACCCGACCATGCCGGTGGATCCGTAGACGGTGACGGTGCTCATGAACTGACCTTTCGTGACGGTGTGCGACAACGACGGCGCCTGCCGGCACCGTACCTGACCTGAAGGGACCGGTTCGGCGGTCCCGGGCCACGACCCGTAACGGGTGTCGTCGTGGTTACGCAACCGACCATACCCTTGTAACTTACCAATGTAAAGTGTGTATACGGTGTTGTTCCGGCGGCCGCTGCCGGTGCTAGTCTGATTCACATGTCCACAGCAGTCCCCCCATCACCTTCCTGGAATCCGGCCGCGCGCAACTGCCCGAGCCGAGTCCTCTTCACCACCGTCGGCGACAGGTGGAACATGCTGATACTTCTGGCCCTCGAGGACGACAACCGGCGTTTCGGAGACCTCAAGAAGCACGTGGACGGCATCTCCGACAAGGTGCTGACACAGCGCCTCGGCGTCCTCACCTCCGACGGACTGGTCGAACGGACCGCCTACCCCGAAATTCCCCCCCGGGTCGTCTACCGGCTGACCGACCTGGGCCGTTCCGCACTCACCCCGGTACACGCCATGTTCACCTGGACAGTCGAACACATGGATTCGGTCGTCGCCTGGCAGGAACAGCACTGACCCGACCGACCTCGGCAAATTCCGGGGCAAACTCCGGGGCAGGTTCCGGGGCAGGTTCCGGACGCCGGTGGCGGCATTGCCGCCCAGCACAGGAAGACTGACCGCCGCGACCGCAGCGGGGACATCCTGAGACACGACACCGCCCCCCACCGGACGTATCCGGTGGGGGGCGGTGTCTTCGAACGGTTCCGGCAGAGCAGAACCGGTCTCCGAGACCCGGGGGGACCCTTTCAGGCCCCGGAGGGTCTTAGAGAGCGGTGACCTGCTGAGCCTGCGGGCCCTTGGCGCCCTCGCCGATCTCGAACTCAACCTGCTGGTTCTCCTCGAGGGTACGGAAGCCGTTGCCCTGGATCTCGGAGTAGTGGACGAAGACGTCAGCGCCACCATCGTTCGGTGCGATGAAGCCGTAGCCCTTTTCAGCGTTGAACCACTTGACGGTTCCCTGTGCCATGTTCTTACCTTCTTCAGATTCGGTGATCGACATCTCCACGTTCTTTTACGGAGACACCGGGCCGATGCATAGACCACCGGAGTGGAGGTCCGTCCGCATTCAAGACAACTCCCGCGAACGTTTCGCCTACTGACTCGGCGAAGAACCGGTGGAACAGCGAGCAAAGCGACGCACAGAAACTGTGACCGCCCACCAGTGTTCCACGTTTTGCGCCGGACCACCACACCGACCCCGAAAAAGTCTCCGACAGGTCCCTCTACCCCCTGTCCTAGACTCGACCCACATGACCGCAACCAGCACCACCGGGAGCACCCCGGGCGAGCCCGACGGGACCAGTCCAGGAACCCCGGAAACGCACGCTGACCACGTCACAGACGCCGGGACGCCGTCGGCGACCACATACGGGGCCGAGATTCTTGAGGCACTGCTCCCGCTCGCCCGCAGCGGCACACCACGGTCCGGCAGCCGGTCCACCGACAGCGAACAGCACTGCGGCGCCGCGGCGTCCGGGGGTGGAGGGGACGGAGGGGACGGAGAAACCGTACTCACACATGTCCGTACCGAACCTGCCAGAAAATCGGAACCCGTCGCCTGGCCCGCGTGGGTCGACCCGGACGTGGTCCGCCACCTCACCGACGAGGGCGTCAACCGCCCCTGGTCCCACCAGGTCGCCACCGCCGACACGGCACGCCAGGGACACGACGTGGTGGTCGCCACCGGTACCGCATCAGGAAAATCCCTCGGATACCAGCTCGCGGTCATCGACGCCCTGATCCACGATCCGAGGGCGACCTGCCTCTACCTGGCACCCACCAAGGCTCTGGCACAGGACCAGCGTGCCGCGATGTCACGGCTCGTGGCGTCCTGCCCTGCACTCCGGGACGTCACGGTCGCAACCTACGACGGTGACACACCGGGTGAGGCCCGACGCCTCATCCGCGAAGAGTCGCGGATGATCATCTCCAACCCGGACATGGTCCACGCCTCGGTCCTGGGCAACAACTCGCGCTGGACCCGGCTGCTGCGCAACCTCCGCTACCTCGTCATCGACGAATGCCACGTCTACCGGGGCGTGTTCGGCGCACATGTGTCACTGGTACTGCGCCGGCTGCTGCGACTGGCGGCCCGGGCCGGTGCACATCCCACCGTCATCCTCGCCTCCGCGACAACCGCCGACCCCTCCGGACACGCGCAAAGGCTCACCGGACGACCCGCGGTCGCGGTCACCGGCGACGGCTCACCCCGTGGGGAACGCACGGTTGCGCTCTGGGAACCGGGATTCCTCCCCGACACCGTCGGCGAGCACGGTGCCCCGGTCCGACGCGCGGCGACGACCGAAGCCGCGGCAATCATGGCACGCACCATCGCCGAAGGCGCCCGAACCCTGACCTTCGTGCGTTCCCGGCGCGGTGCCGAGATCACCGCCCTGGCGTGCGCAGACGATCTCACCGCCCTGGGACACCCCGACCGGGCACGTCGCATCGCCGCCTACCGTGCCGGCTACACCCCCGAAGCCCGCCGCGAGCTGGAGCACCGTCTCGACGACGGGGACCTGCTCGGGATGGCGGCCACGAGTGCACTGGAGCTCGGAATCGACGTCGGCGGCCTGGATGTCGTGGTGAGCTGCGGATTCCCCGGCACCGTGGCGAGTTTCCGCCAGCAGGCGGGCCGGGCGGGACGCCGTGGTCAGGGCTGTCTCGTGGTGATGGTCGCCTCCGACAACCCCCTGGACACCTACCTGGTGCACCACCCCTCCGACCTGCTCGACCGGCCGGTCGAAGCCTCGGTGTTCGATCCGACCAACCCGTACATCCTGGCCGATCATGTACTCTGCGCGGCCGCGGAGGCACCGTTGACCTCAGATGAGGTCTCCGCGTTCGGCGGCGACATCGACGCCACCACCGTGGTCAGGGACCTCACGTCCCGGGGACTGCTGCGCCGCCGGCCGCGGGGATTCTTCGCCGACGTGGACGCCGCGACGGGTGTCCACGCCCGGGTCAGTATCAGGGGCGGTTCGGGGGAGCAGGTTCTCATCGTCGACGTCACGACCGGGGCGGTGCTCGGCACCGTAGACGCGGCACGGGCGATATCCGAGGTCCACGACGGGGCGGTGTACGTGCACCAGGGTGAGTCGTATGTGGTCGACGAGCTCAACCTGGAGGGGTCGGTGGCGGCGGTCCATCCGGAGTCACCGGAGTGGTACACCCGGGCCATGGAGACCACGGACATCCGGGTGAAGGGGGTCAACCGGACCTGTGAGATCGGCGGCACCGGCTCCACACCTTCGGGAATCTGGCTGGCGGACGTGTCAGTACAGGTCAGTCACCAGGTCACCGGTTATCAGCGACGCACCTCCTCGGGAGAGGTACTGCAGACCGTGCCGTTGGACTGTGCCCCTCAACTACTCGACACCCGCGCCGCGGCCTACACGGTGGATCCCGGCGTGTTGCTGGACCTGGGTATCGAGGAGCCCCTGTGGCCGGGGACACTCCACGCCGCCGAACATGCGGCCATCGGTCTGCTGCCACTGCTGGCGACCTGCGACCGGTGGGACATCGGAGGGGTCTCCACAGTCCTGCACGCTGACACGGGGCTTCCGACGGTGTTCGTCTACGACGGCTATGCGGGGGGAGCGGGTTTCGCCGAAGCCGGGTTCGACCGGTTTCCGCAGTGGATGAGAATGACAGCCGAAGCGGTGGAATCCTGTTCCTGCGAGTCCGGTTGCCCGTCATGCGTACAGTCTCCGAAGTGCGGGAACGGGAATGATCCCCTGTACAAGAAGGGCGCGGCTGTGCTGCTGCGGGCCCTCGCGGACTCGGCGGAATCAGCAGAACCGGCTGTACTCCCCCCGACCGTTCCCGACGGTCCGGAAGATGGTCCGGTGTAGAGCTGACCACCGCAGCGACGGACAGAGCTGACCGGTACATCGGCCCACCTGACCCGGTCAAGGCCCTGCGACCGCCGTGGCGGAAGCCTGCCCGACCGTCACCACGACGAGTACCCCCTCCGAGCCCGCGGTCCCGCCGGGAGCGTCCGGACCACCGCCGGTGACTGCACGGCAGTCGGACAGGTCGGCCCCGTTCTCTTCTGCGACAGATGCGGCCCGGGCACAGGCGTCGGCAGTACCCGTCACCAGCTGGACCGTGGCTGCGGACAGGGCGACCAGGTCGGCCGCAGCCACAGCCCGGTGCTGTTCGACAAGCCCCGAGGTCCGGAAGCCCACCAGCGCAGCCAGCGCGATCACACCGAGTATCACGCCCACCCCGGCAACTGTCGCGGAACCGTCGTCTCCTGCGCGACTCTGCTGTGCCTCCCCGCCCTCTACTGCCCTGTCCACACGCCTCACCGGCCGGTGACCCCCGTGGGAACTCCCGGGGCCGGCACAACAGGTTCCGGCACGGTCACGGCAGTTGCGGTGAGGTTGAACAGTCTGCCGGGCCGGGTCACCCGCACGGTGACAGTGTCGGTGACCGTCACCGATGCCCTGGCCTGACTGTCGACCTTCCCGACGAGATCGGCCACCACAGCTTCCGCGTTCGCCGGGTCGAGGGAAGCGGCACGCGCCGCATCCCGGGCAAGGTCGACAGCACCGAGATAGGACGCCACGGTCACCACCCCTGCCACCACCATCCCGACCACAGCGGTGAGAGCGGTGAACACGACAGCCGCTTCAACGGTGACGTACCCCTCCTCCCCCTCCTCCCCCTCTCCGCGGTTCTCCGGCTTCTTCATCTTGACCCTCGGAGGCCTGTCACTTCGTGTCGAGAGCACGTTCGAATATCCCGGTCAGAGCCGCCTCGACGGAGTCGGACGTCACAACAACGTAGAGCAGTGCCCCCAGTGCGGCCGCGGCCACACACCCCAGGGCGTATTCGATGGTGCTCATCCCCCGGTCATCACCTGACAGTGCCAGCAGGCGGTCGATGAGGCCGGTTCTTCCGGCCACTTCCCCCTGTGACTCCATTGTCCCGACAGCGGCGTCCACCGTGGTACCGCCCCTCCTGTCCTGCACTCTCTCCTGCAGAGTCCCCCTTTCCCTCTCATGAGCCTCCGGCATCCCGGGTGAGTTTCCTGTTACTTCGGCCAGTTCTGCAGTTTTCTCGGACATGGTCATGTCCCCTTTCTGTGAGTGTTTGTCTTCTGTGTTTGTCTTCTGTGTTTTCTGCTGTGCGTATCTGGTGCGTGTCAGTTGGATGTCGCCGGGCAGCGTTGCGTCCGCACTGCGCCCACGCACCTGCGGTGGTGGAATGACCCGGGGCCGGCAGCTCATATACCTGCGAAGCCCACCACCAGCGGAATCAGTCCCACCAGGACAAACGCGGGAAGGAAGCAGAGGGTCAGCGGAGCTGCGACGACGACGAGGACCCTTTCCGCCCCCGCGCGTGACGCGTCCGCCGAATCCTGCCGCAACCTCACTGCCTGCGCTTTCACGCCTTCAGCCAGCCGTCCTCCGTGACGTGCCCCCGCACCGGCGAGCCGTGCAACAGCTCCGAGCTGAGGATCGTCGTGGAGAGGCTTCCACGCGTCCGCACCGGCACCCAGCATCAGCAGTGCCGCCACTGTGCGGACTGCAGAGACCGTGCCACCGGTTGTTCCCCTCTGTTCCGCCGGGTCCCGGCCTCCGCAGTCGATCGCTGAACCCCATGCGACGGCGATGGGAAGCCCGGTGGTCAGTCCTTCAGCGAACAGATCGAGCAGCCGTGCAGCCTCGGTCGGTGACAGCCCACGGTGCCCGGAGGGGCCCGCTCTCCTGCCCACACCGCCGAGAACGGTGACGGTGAGGGACTCCGTCCACAGTGCCCCTGCACATCCGAGCAGGACACCGCCGACCAGGAGAATGACCCCGAGGACGTTTCCGGTGAGGAATGCGACGGGCCTCAGACCCATCGACTGCCCCAGCCCCAACGCGCCCAGCGGCAGAAGCAGAAGAATGGTCTCGGTCACCCGTGCCCCCGCCAGTGCACTGGATGTATTGCCCAGATGAGTCAGCCTCGCCTCCAGATCGGCTCCGAGGCTTCCCATCATCGCCCCGAGAGCAGTGCCGTGGCGTCGGGACGAAGACCACACGGCCAACATCCGACGTACCCCCTCCTCAGGGACCGTGGTGTCCGCACCTCCCGGGCGTCCCCTGTTCCCCCGGTTTCCGCGCAGTCGTCCACACTTCCGGAAGCACCCTCTGTCCTGATCCCCTGCGACCTGCCCCACGACCGGACCGGACGGGTCCGGGCCCTGCCCGGGTACCGCCCCCAGACGGATTCTTCTGATCTCCAGTCCCAGCCGGTCGATCAGTTCCCTGCTGCCGGGACGTCCGGCATCCGGTGAAGTCGACACAGACTCAAGCGCGTGCTCTGCAGCAGTCACCGGAGTCGCACCGACATCGAGCTCGCGGGCGAACGCGCCCACGAACTCCCGCAGGATACGGGTGTGTCTGCGTTCCACGGACAATCTCCGTACCCTGCCTCCGATGAGCCTGGCCGTCAGCCCCACCGGGGCTGCCACCCCCACAGACGCCAGAACTGTCACCGTGTCCACTGCAGTTCCCCTTCCGCGGTGAGATCCTGCGCAGGGTTCCAACCTTTGTGCGCATCCCATACCGTCTCCACACTCAGCCCCCCGCCCCCGGGGAGGAAGCGTCCGATCTGGGAGACCCTGCGTCCGACCGCTGTCCGTTCCACGTGGACGACCACCCCGATTCCGTCGATCACCTGCCGCGCCACCGCTGACTCCGCGAGCCCCGCCAGTGACCCCAGCGCCGTCAACCTTCCGGGAACTGAACTGACGCTGTTGGCGTGGACCGTTCCGGCACTTCCGGCATGGCCGCTGTTGAACGCGAGCAGCAGCTCCGCGATCTCCGCACCCCGGATCTCCCCGACCACCACCCGGTCGGGCCGCATGCGCAGGCTCTGACGCACAAGGGTCCGTACGTCGATCTCTCCGGCACCGTCCACGCCTGCGACCCTGGTACGCAGACCCACCACGTGGGGGTGGTCCGGCATCAGTTCCGGGGTGTCCTCCACCAGCAGGATCCTCTGGTCACCCGGGACCTCCGCCAGCAGAGCTGCGAGCAGTGTGGTCTTACCGGCACCGGTCCCGCCGCTGAGCAGCAGACTGCACCGGTCACGTACCAGGGTCCTGAGCAGCCTCCCGATCTCCGGGGGAAACATTCCCGCGCGCCGGAGTGCCTCAAGGTTGCGGTGGGAGGTGCTGAGCGCACGCAGGCTCACACAGGTTCCCTGGCCTGAGAGCTGGTCCAGGACCGCGTGGACCCTGACCGCCTGCGCCACCACACCAGGTGGAAGGGCGGTGAGCACCCCGTCCGCGAACGGCCGGGCGTCATCGAGACGGACTCCGCACGCGGCGGCGAGCCTGACGGCGATCTCCCGGCAACGGACGGGGTCCGTGATCCACAGGTCAGTGGCCTCCAGTCCTTCTCCCCGGTCCACCCACACAGGTCCCGGCCCGTTGAGGAGTACATCGGTGACGGCAGAGTCCGCCAACGGAACCGCCAGCTCACCGAGCCCCGAGAACTCCCGTGCCAGTGCCCGGACATCATCCACCTGCGCCCCTACCGCCCCATGGCGTCTCCTTCTGCGGTTCCCGTCGCCATTTCTCCGACCTCCCCCGTCTGTCAGCCGCTGCACAGACACAGCGATCTCCGCCGGGGTCGGCGTCCCCACTCCCCGTCTGGCGAGATCGTCACGGACCTCCGACAGCAGTGACTCCCGCGCCGGGTCCACCGCACCCGTGCCGCCTGCCACGCCCGTGCTGCCTGCCGTACCCACCGTATTCACCACACTTCCCCCACCAGACGGGAGGCCGCAGCTCCCGCGGTTCCTGCCCCGCTGAGAGTCGGGGTGAACTCTCCACGGTCAGTCTCGCCGACCAGGTAGGGATCATCACGCCAGTCTGTCTCGGGGGCACGTCCCATGAGCGTCAGGGCGTCATTCCACTCGAGTTCGGCCCGTGGCATCTCCCTGAGAACCACCGAGGCACCGGGCAACTGCTCAAGTACCGCCCTGGCAGCGAGCGTCCCGGGCACCGTCGCCGGCACTACCAGTACAGTCCGGTTCACCTGCATGCCCGCCTGTGACGGTGACCCGCACATCCACCTGCCGCAGTCATGGACGACCGGGCAGCCGACATCCAGCCGGGCGGGCGGGGTCCCCCTGCCGGTGAGCACGGCGACGTCCGCCGCCCACGGAAGCTCCCGGAGCGCAGGGCCGGTGAGGACGGGTGTGCCGGCGATGTCCCTCATCCTGTGTCCCGTGCTGTCTTCCAGCCCCAGCAGAAACTCAAGGTCTCCGTTACCGGATGAGTCGACCAGCAGGCTTCGTCCGTCTCCACCCAGATCCGGGTCTGCCAGCGCACCGGCGAGAGCTGCCGCGAACGTGCTCGCGCCCGCTCCTCCGACAGAGCCGTACACAGCGCACACCGGTACATCGGACGCCCCCAGGTACGCCGCAAGCTCGGGAGCCTGCGCCGGCAGCAGGTAGAAAGGCTCCGGCGAGGTGTGGGACGGATCACCGGTGACGGTGACCTGCCGGACCGAGACGCCACGGGAGACGAGGTCAGCCGCCACCTCCTGCCCGGACACCGGCGCACCGTCACGGCCACGCACAGTGCCCGTGCCGGTCACCAGAAGCACCGAGGTCACGTCACGTGGAAGGGCCAGCTCCGGCCTCCACTCCAGGTGACGCCTCCCTGTGACCGCGATGACGAGGGAGATCTCGGAGCCGAGGTCCTCCGACGACCGGTCGCCGAGGGCTGTGACGACAGGTGCGGGCGTACGGTACTGCTGCGGCCCTGACGGGCGCCGTTCGAAGCGGTCGATGAAGTTCTGCAGTGTCCCCAACATGCTGAGGGAGAGTGCCAGGGACCCGCCGACCCGGCAACCGATCTCCGCAGAGCTGTGGACAACAGCACTGAACCCGGTTCCGTGCTCTGTGGACAGTTCAGGTCGGCGACCAGCCGTCCACTCTGGTCAGGTAACGGATGTGACTGGTGGGACGTATTGTGGGGGTGTGAGGCCTGTCCCCGTAGACAGTGGAGAGCCCGCGGCAGCAACCGCAGCGTCCACTGACACCACCCCCGTACCGCTCCGCATCACCACCGACCCCGGAGTCGAACCGTCACGCGTCCTCGCCGTCTTCGACCTGGACAAGACAGTCATCGACACCTCAGCCTCGATGGCGTACCGCAAACCGCTCGCCGACCGCGGCCTGATCACCACCGGAGAAATGCTGAGGCTGCTGCTCATGCTCGGCAACTACCGGCTCGCCGGACACGACGAAAACTCACTGGAAGCCACGAAAGACATTCTCGTCGAGATGGTCCGTGGACGCCGGGCCTCCGATCTCGCGTCAGTCGCCTCTGACGCACTCCACGAGGTCATCGTCCCCTTCATCTACGCCGAAGCCCGGGACCTCATCAACGCCCACCATGCGGCGGGACACAGGGTAGCCATGATCACGGCGTCCGCCAGAATTCTCGTCACCCCCATCGCCGAAGAACTCGGGGTCGACCACCTCGTCGCCACCGAACTGGCCGTCGACGTTGACGGAACCTTCACCGGGGAAGTCCCCTTCTTCTGCCGCGGCGCAGCGAAAGTCGACAAACTGAAGGAACTTGCCGCAGAGCAGGACATCGACATGTCGGCGAGCTACGCCTACTCCGACTCCGTCACCGATCTCCCCCTGCTGGAGTCCGTGGGCCACCCCGTCCCGGTCAACCCGGACAAGGCGCTGCGGAAGGAGGCCGCGCTCCGCGGATGGGAGACGGTCACCTTCAGCAGACCCGAGCCCCTGTTCCATATCCAGGACCGCGGTATCGCCATCGCCGGCGCCTCCGCCGGAGTGGCGCTGATCGCCGCCCTGGCGACCGGCCTCGTCGTGCGTTACCGCGGCCGGGACTGACCGTCGACGGCACCTTTTCGGCGTCTTCCCGGCGTCTTCCCGGTGTCTTCCCCAGGGGTTCCCCGCCCCGGGAACCCCGCGGCATGGCAGAATGGCCCAGAGTCAGCACGTACGAGTCAGCACGTACATCGTGTATGTCAGGTAGGACAGGGAGAACACGCAGTGACCGAAAAGGACAACAAGAAGGCAGAGGGCCTCTTCAGCGACGCCGACAGCTTCACTCCCCGGGTCGACAGCATCCCGCTGACCGACGTGGACTCCGGCCGCACCCCCAGCATCGGTGAACTCGTCCGGGACGCCACCACCCAGGTCTCCACCCTGATCCGCTCCGAGACCGAACTGGCGAAGACGGAGATCGCCGGCTCCGCGAAGAAGGCGGGAATCGCCGCCGGTCTGCTGGGGGCCGCAGGGGTGATCCTGGCCTACAGTTCGTTCTTCTTCTTTTTCTTCCTCGCGGAACTGCTCGACAACTGGATGCCCCGCTGGGTCGCCTTCCTCGTCGTCTTCCTCATCATGGTCGTCCTCGTCGCTGCTCTCGCGGTGGTCGCGGTCAAGTTCATCAAGGGCGTGAAGAAGCCCGTCGCGACCATTGAGTCGGTGTCACAGCTCAAGACCGTCGTCCCGGGGCCGGGCAAGAGCGCGGCGTCCGCCTCCACGGACGCCGGGCTGTTCACCTAGGTCGGCCGGACACGGACGGATTCCAGTGACACCCGCCACCGGACCGGAGCACATCTACGTCCACACCCGCGGCATCCGGCTGCACGTCGCGGTCTCAGGACCCCGCACCGCACCTCTGGTCCTGCTCATCCACGGATTCGGTGGCGGCTGGTTCGACTGGACCGAACTGCTCCCCCGGTTCGGGGACACGGACAGCTACCGTGTCGCCGCAGTGGACCTGCGCGGATACGGCCGGTCCGACAAAACACCCCGCGGCTACGACCTGACCACCGCAGCATCGGACATGTGCGGTGTGGTCAGGGTTCTCGGTCACCCCGACGCACTCGTCGTCGGGCACGGTGAAGGCGGACTCATCGGATGGACCATGGCCGCCCACGAGCCCGAACGCGTCCGGGCACTGGTGACCCTGGCGTCCGCACATCCCCGTGTCGTCGCCCGGTCGGTGCTGCTGCATCCGGTGTCCCAGTGGCCGCGGATACGGTCCTCCCTCTTCGCCCAGCTCCCCCGGATCCCGGAACGCCTGCTGCTGCGCAACAACGCCGAAAAGGTGGCCCACGCCTTCCGGATGTCGGTCGCCCCCGGATTCCGCGACACCGACGTCTGCGCCAGGCACGCCGAACTCCGCAGGGAGGCGATGCAGGTGGACAAGGTCGCGCACCTGTCCTGCGAGTACCGTCGGTGGACCGTGCGCAGCAGGTTCCGCCCCGAGGGCGGTCATTTCGACCACACCCTCCCCAACCACACGGATGCCCCGGTGGTCTGCGTCGACGGTTCGATGGACCGTACCTACAACGCGAAGATCGCGCGGATGTCCGCCGCACACGGCGGCCGCGGTTCCCGCACAGAGGTCCTGTTCGGGGTGGGACATTTCCCCCACATCGAGGACCCCGCAGCGGTCGCCCGGATCATCCGCGACGCCGGGTGACCGTCCCCACCACGGTCACGCCACACACGCCCGGGTGTCCACGGACTCCGTGTAGGACGAGTCGTAGCCGGCGGGGTCGCCCAGATGGTCAAGGACCTCAGCCTTCGACAGGGCGTAGCCTGTCTCGGAATCCCCCACAGCCGCGCCGAAGACCAGCCCTATGACCTGACCGGAGGCGTTGAGCACGGGGCCGCCGGAGTTGCCCTGCACCACCGTGCCACGTAGCGTGTACGCCTCCCGGTCCACCCGGGTGTCGGCGTAGATGTCGGGACCCGAGACCGTGAACAGGTCACGCACCCGCGCCGGTGTCGCCTTGAAGGGTCCTCCCAGCGGGAACCCCATCACGATGGCGTCGTCGTTCGGCTTCGCAGGGTCGGGGGCCCAGGCCAGTGGGGCCAGACCGGTGTCGTCGGTGACACGCAGCAGCGCCACATCCTCCTGCGGGTTGTAGTACACCACGGAGGCGTCGAACTCCCCGTTGACCGTGTCGATACCCACCACGTCGGTACCCGCGACAACGTGGGCGTTGGTCATCACGGTGTCCGGTGACACCAGGAACCCGGAGCCCTGCAGGACCCTCCTGCACTGCTCGGCCTGTCCGACGACCCTCACGACGGAGGGGCGTGCGGCCTCCACCGCGGGGGACGCCGCCAGACCGGAGTCCGGGGCGTTGACGTCGACCACCGGGACATCGGCGAAAGGATCGGTGACGGCGGGGAAACCCGAGTCGCTGAACAGAGTCGCCGCTCTGTTCGGCAGCGCCTCCAGCCATTCCGGGGACACCGAACTCACGCCCCGCAGGATCTTCGATCCGCGGACGGAAGCACCCAGGTCACCGGAGTTGTTGCCCGCGACCGGGACGACGACCATCCAGATCACCACCAGCGTGGTGACTACCTGGACCACCGCGCCGAAGGCGGAGTCGACCCGCAGCATGCTGCGGGTGCGGATCCCGTCCCGGAGCTTCAGGCCCGCCCACGATCCGAGTGAGTAACCGGCCACCACACCTACTGCGACGACGGCCACCGCGACGAAGAACCTGGCGGACTCCCCGTCCACCAGGTCCAGCGCCTCCGGCAGGAGATCCAGGGCGAGCCAGCCTCCTCCGAGGACGCCGACGAGGGACAGCAGCGCCGAGATCCCTCCCTGGCGCCAGCCGGTGAGCAGTGCGCCGAGCGCGGCCAGCGCCAGCAGTGCGTCAACGATCGTCGAACCGGTCACAGCAGATCCTCCGGGGTCAGGGTTTCACCGTTACGCGACTGCGCCAGGGCGTCGAAGAGGTCCAGGACCGGGGCGGTCGCAGTCCACGGCTGCTCCCATTCCCCCATCTTCAGCAGTCCGTCGACCAGGGCTCCGGTGAAGCCCCACAGCAGGTAGCCGTCCACGTCGAATGCCGGGGTGCGCCAGCCGCGGGTCCCGGGGATCCCGAGGTACATCCGTTTCGCCGGGTCCGAGAGCTCCGACAGGGGGACACTACGCACCCAGTCGCTTTCCGCGGTGGCGGGAGCCACGGGGACAGGACGCCGCCACCAGCCGATGACCGGCACCACGGCATGGTTGGTGCGGTCGATGTACAGGGGGTCGAGAACTGCCAGGGGTGTGACCCCTGAGGGGTCGAGACCGGTTTCCTCGGTCGCTTCCCGCAGCGCGGTGGCCACAGGGTCGGCGTCCACGCTCTCACGGTGTCCGCCGGGGAAGGCGAGCTGGCCGGAGTGGCTGCGCAGGGTCGGGGTCCGGTGGGTGAGCATCACAGTGGGGTCCTGCCCCTGTTCGCGCCCGAGAAGGACGAGGACCGCCGACGGACGCGGTGGTGTGCCGTCCGGGCCGAGTTCGGGCACCGTGGAGGAACCGCCGACGGGCAGGCCCGGGGTGGCACGGTCGGTGGAGGTTCGTCGCGCCCGTCCGACCAGGGGCCTGAGCCAGTCCGGCAGAGGACCCGGCAGGTCGGGCTGGCGGCGTCCACCGGCCAACCAGTCGCCGAGGGGGACGCCGCCCCCGCGGACCCGCTCATCCGGTGTCCTGTCGTCCGGTGTCCTGTCGTCCGGCGTCCTGGACTGTGGTGTGGAAGTCATGGGGACGCCAGTCTAGCCCAACGGCCGGTCAACCCTGCCGGCACCGGAACCGGGGGGTCACGCCGCGCCTGCCATCAGTTCCTCGAGTTCCTCCACCGACCGGATCTCCCCGGGGTGGAACGCCGCCCGGGTGCCGTCGGCACGGTAGACGACTGAGACGGGAATCACCTCGGGCAGTTCGGCGGCGGCGGTGAAGACACCGGTGCTGTCCTGGAACGCGGGCAGCCGGACATCGAGTTCCTCCAGCAGATCGGCACCCGCCTGGCCCTGCCCGTTCTCGTGGACGCCGACGATGTTCCACTCGGGATGCTTCTCTGCCGCGTCCTGCAGCACGGGGAGCTCCGCACGGCAGGGCTGGCACCACCAGGCCCACACGTTGACCAGGGTCGGTTTCCCGGCCAGGGCGGCGGCCATCGATGTCCGGGCCTCACCTCCGCCGGTGGTCAGGCAGGGCAGGACCACGTCGGCGAGTTCGGAGTCCACCGGGTCGGTGCCGTCACCGGCGGGGCAGGCCGTGCGCCGGTCTGCGGCGATGTCGTAGCGGGTGCCGGTGGCGTCCACCGGGGCGTCCGGGGCCTCCGACTCCGCGACCGGCGTCCCCGGCTGGCCGGCCGACGGTGACACCGGGGACGCGTCCTGCACCGGGGATCCTGTTCCACCTCCGGACAGGGACAGCACCAGAGGGACGGCCGCCACACCGAGTCCGACGAGCACGACGACGACGAGGAGGAGTGTGCGGGCCCTGTCGCTCACGCCGTCACCAGCTTTCCGGCGTCCGCGACGTCCAGGGGGCCGGCCGTCCCGGCGGAGGGGCACAGCCGTGCCAGGACGCACACCCCGCAGGCGGCGCGGCGGGAATGACAGACGCGACGTCCGTGGAATATCAGCCGGTGGGAGAACATCGTCCACTCCTTCTTCTCGACCATGGCGGTGATCTCCCGCTCAACTGCCACCGGATCGGTCTGCTCCGTGAGTCCGAGGCGTCGGACAAGACGTCCGACATGGGTGTCCACCGGGAATCCTGGCACACCGAAAGCGTTGCCCAGTATCACGTTGGCGGTCTTACGCCCCACACCCGGAAGCGCGACAAGTTCCTCCATGGTGCGGGGAACTTCACCTCCGTACCTTTCGGTGAGGACGGCACCGGCCCTGATGAGGTTGGACGCCTTGTTGCGGAAGAACCCGGTGGGCCGGATCAGCGCCTCGAGAGCTGCGGGTGACGCCCCTGCATAGGCCGCCGCGTCCGGGTAGGCGGCGAACAGTGCCGGGGTGACCTGGTTGACCCGCCTGTCGGTGCACTGGGCAGAAAGTACCGTGGCGACCAGCAGTTCCAGCGGGTTCGTGAAGTTGAGCTCACAGTGTGCGTCCGGGTACTCCTCTGCCAGGAGACGGTTGATCCGGCGGGTACGACGGGTACGCGCCAGGGGAGTTTCAGGCTTACTGGCCGACATGAGCGACCAGCCTAGTCGTTGACCCTGTGCTGTACCCTGTGACACGGTCGGTGCCTGTGCGCCCCCCAGTTCCCCCCGCACGGCAGCGCACGCTGTACTCTGTGCGGTAAACCATGACGCCGGGCCGTTGTGACCAACCTGTCACAGCCGACGTCCACGGCAGCGCAGCTTTACAGGAGTCTAACAGGCAATGGGCGAAGTACACGAGATCCTCTCCCGCGCAGGCATCTTCCAGGGAGTCGAAGCAGCGGCGGTCAACACTCTGATCGAGCAGCTGGATTCGACGACTTTCCCCCGCGGCACCACGATCTTCGACGAGGGGGAACCCGGTGACCGCCTCTACATCATCATCTCCGGCAAGGTGAAGTTGGCCCGGCACGCCCCCGACGGCCGCGAGAATCTGCTGACCATCATGGGACCCTCCGACATGTTCGGCGAGCTCTCCATCTTCGATCCCGGCCCCCGCACCTCGGCGGCGGTGTGCGTCACCGAGGTCGCCACCGCGACGATGGACTCCCGCATGCTCCATGACTGGATCCGGGCGCACCCGGAGATCTCCGAACAGCTGCTGCGTGTCCTGGCGCGGCGTCTGCGCCGCACGAACAACGCCCTGGCCGACCTCATCTTCACGGATGTCCCCGGCCGGGTGGCCAAGGCACTCCTGCAGCTCGCCAACCGTTTCGGCGTGCAGGAGGGTGGCGCACTGCGCGTGCACCACGATCTCACCCAGGAGGAGATCGCCCAGCTGGTCGGAGCGTCCAGGGAAACGGTGAACAAAGCCCTCGCAGAGTTCGCCCACCGGGGCTGGATCCGCCTTGAGGGCAAGTCTGTCCTGATCTCGGACACGGAACGTCTCGCCAAGCGCGCCAGGTGACAGTCCGCTCCTCACTGACCCTCAGGCGTTTTCCGCACTCTCTGACGATTACGCCGCGCCCCGGGTACGGAACTGCTAGTTTCGGACCTGATGCAGGATCACCTGCAAGAATTGAGGGCCAGGCGCATGAGGTCACCACACNTCAGTGCGCCGAGAGCTGTGGCCGGTGCCCGGCTGACCGCCCGGCGTGAGGGTTTTCTCCCCGGCGCCTCCGGAGGAGCGGTTGTTGCCGCGTTCATGGCCCTGCGGTCGGCGATACGACCGGGCGAGGACGCCGTCCTCGTCTTCCACGATTTCGGCAACGCCTACCTCGAGACCCTCTACGACGATGACTGGGTCAGAACCCACATCGCCGAACCGGGTGACCTCCCGGATCTGGACGGTTCGACGTCCGGCGTCTCCGGGGATTCTCCGGGGGCTGTCCTGTGACCGCCCCCGGAACTGTCAGGGTGGCCGTGGTCGGTGCAGGACCGCGGGGGTTGTGGGCGGTGGAAGAGTTGACGGCACAGGCCGCCGCCCACCGGGTGCCGGTCTCGGTCGAGGTGTGGGACCCCTCCCCTGCCGGGGCCGGCTCAGCCTACGGTCCGGGGCAGCCGGACCACTGGACGATGAACGTGTCCTCCTCGATCGTCCGCACGGCCGCCGGTTCCTTCGACGGGTGGCGTCGGTCCCGTGGGGAGGCCCTGCCTCTTGACCCGTTTCCGCCGCGATCCCTCGTGGGCGAGTTCTTCGCCTGGTCCTGGCGGGTTCTTCTCTCCGGACTTCCCCGGGGCTGTACGGTCCGCCATGTCCGGGACAGGGTCACCTCGGTGGAGCCTGCTGACGGGGGTGACGGCTCCGACGGGTGGTCGCTGACATGTGGTGACGGTGTGCACCTGTACGACGAGGTTCTGCTTGCCACGGGTCATGCGGCCCGGTGGCCCGGAATGCTTCCCCGGGATGCCCGTACCTGCGGCGTCTATCCTCCCGGGGAGCTCTCCGCGGTCGCCCCGGGGTCGCGCACGGTGGTGCGGGGTACGGCTCTGACGTTCATCGACGCCGCCCTGGAACTCACGGTGGGCCGGGGCGGCTCCTTCGTCCCCGCCGCTGACGTCGGGCCGGGTGTCCGGGCCGGTTCCGGTGGCCGTCACGACCTGGTCTACGTGCGTTCCGGACGGGAGCCGGCCGCCATTGTTCCCATGGGCAGGAGGGGACAGTTCATGGAGGTGAAACCTGACCCCCGGCTGCCCTTGGCGTCTGTTTCCGCGGAGGACGCCCTGACCGCCGGCCGGGCACGGGCACGGATCTGCGGGGATCTGGCGGAGCTCCGGGAGGTGGTCGCGGACTATGCCGTGGTCCTGCTGGACCGGGTCCGGGGTACGGGGTCGCACGATGAGGTCACCGCGGTCCTCGACGGGACAGACGGGGACGATGGACCGTCCGGGGGGTCTCGGACGCAGTCCCGGCAGGCGGTGGAGGAACTGCGCAGGTCGCGCGATATCGCGGTCGGTGATCTTCCCCCCGGGCCCGCATGGGCGGTCGGACAGGCGTTCCGACAGCTCTACCCGGCCGTCGTGGACCGGGTCGCAGACACCACCCGCCCTGAACTCACCGGATTCCGCACTCTGGCAGCAACCCTGGAGCGTGTGGCCTTCGGCCCCACCCCCGGCAACGCATCGAGACTGCTCGCCCTCATCGACGAGGGCATCGTCGACTGCGGGTGTCTCACCGGAATTGTGGCACCGGAGGGCACAGACAAGACTACAGGCAGGGGCGCAGACAGAGATGCGGGCAGGGATGCAGACCACGTGGTGGACGCCGTGCTCGCGCCCCCCGGGGTCACCCGGGGCTCCCTTGTCGACTGCCTTGTAGACGGCCCTGTCGACGGCCCTGTCGACGGCCCTGTCGACGGCCCTGCTCGGCGGACCTCGCCTGCCTGCACCACCGGTGGCCGCAGGGCACCCGGTGAATCCGGCTCCACGGTCCTGCCCCCGGACGGCAGTGTCCCCGGATACACCCACCTCACCGTGGTGGGCAGGGACGTCGAGCCCCGACGTCCCGGTGCGGACACACTGTCGCGTCGGCTCCACGACGTCATCCCGCGGTGGGCTCAGCGGGTCATCCGGGACCACGGGCGAACCACGGTCAAGGACACCCGTGCCCACGCCACCGTACCGTTGACGGGAAGGCTGGAGCCCTGGATGGTTGAACTCCTCGAGGACCCGGACACGGTCAGCTCGCTCCTGGACGACCACGGTTCCCCGGTCAATGTCCACCACACTGCCCCGGTCCTGAGAAATGCCGGGGAGCTTGTCGGGGCCGGCCGGGACTGCGGGGTGGACGTCCGGGTGTTCCTGGCGCGTAAAGCCAACAAGATCCTCACCGCGGTGGACACCGCCGCTGCCGCCGGACACGGCATCGACGTCGCCGGTGACAGGGAACTGAGACAGGTGCTGGCACGGGGGGTGCCCGGGGAACGTGTGATCCTCAGCGCTGCCGTGAAGCCGTTGGAGCTCATCGACGCGGCGGTCAGGGCCGGTGTCACCGTCTCGGCGGACACTCCCGCGGAGGCGGAGCGGGTTCGGCGGGCGGCGATCTCGGCCGGTGTGACCGCCCGGGTGGCTCCCCGGATCGCCCCCGACCCGTCGACGCTGCCGGCGACCCGCTTCGGGGCGTCCCCGCACGAGTGGATCCGCTGGATGGAGGACACCGGTTCCGGCTGTGGCGGGGACTCCCTCACGGTCTGCGGAATTCACGTGCACCTGCACGGCTACTCTGCCGCGGACAGGAGGACTGCCCTGGGACAGGCACTCACGGTCGTGGACGCCGCCGGAGAACTCGGTCACCGTCCGGAGTTCGTCGACCTCGGAGGCGGGGTGCCGATGAGCTACCTGGACGACGCGGAGCAGTGGGAGGCCTTCCTCAGGGAGCGGGCGCGCGTCGCCGTCCGGGACAGCGGGATGCCTGCGGACGAGGGCTTCACGTGGAAGGATGATCCGCTGCGCACCATCTATCCTTTCCATCAGGGCCCGGTCCGGGGCGGATGGCTCCGTGACCTGCTCACCGGACCTGTGGCGGTCGGGGATGTCACGGCGACGGCCGCGGACGCCCTGACCGGAAGGGGACTGCGGCTGCACCTGGAACCGGGGAGGTCCGTCCTCGACGGAGTCGGGATGACCCTGGCCAGGGTCGCATTCCTCAAGGAGCGCAGTGACGGGGTGCCGTTGATCGGGCTGGAGATGAACCGGACCCAGTGCCGGACAACCTCCGACGATTTCCTGGCTGACCCTGTTCTCGTACGCTGCGGGCCGGGTACGGGCCGGACCGGGGCCCGCAGCGGCTTTCTCGTCGGCGCGTACTGCATCGAGGACGAGGTCATCCTCCGACGCCGGGTGACATTCCCGGACGGGGTGGAGGTGGGCGATGTCGTGGCCCTGCCGAACACCGGCGGGTACTACATGCACATCCTGGAGAGTGCGTCACACCAGATCCCGTTGGCTGTGAATCTGGTCACCGCAGAATCCACCGGGGTCCCCGGGGCCCACGGGACGGGGGGACGCGTATCACGCGGTCGGGGCGCAGATCAGGGAACCGTGTTTCCCCCGCTCCGGTTCGTCGTCGACCCCGTCGACCGCTGAGCCTGCAGAACTCCGGCCGGCCGGTTCAGGGCCAACCGGTTTCTGCCGGCCGGCTTCTGCCGGTGACCGTCAGTTCGTGGGCAGACCGAGGTAGCGCAGTGTCACCCGGGTGGACTGCTTCGCCGCCGACCGCAGTACCGGGTCGACATCGGTGTATATCGCGTCGACGATCTGTCCGACCGTGGCGTCCTCCCCCAGTTCCTTCACTGCGGCGGTGACCTGGGCGATCCTCTGTTCACGACGGTCGATGTACTTCTCCACGACCTCCGCGGCATCGGCACGGTCGGGGCCGTGACCGGGCAGCAGACGGACGCCGTGACTGCGCTTCTCGAGTTTCCGGAGGGAGTCGAGGTAGTCCCCCAGATCACCGCTGGTCTCGGAGATCATCGTGGTGTGCCGCCCGGCGAGGGTGTCACCGCTGATGATTCCTTCGACATCGTCGTCTGTTCCCGCGGCGCCACCTGCACCGTGCACGAAGAAGCAGACCGAGTCACCGGTGTGCCCGGGGGTCGCGACGACCTCGATGGTGGGGGTGAGACCGTCGACGCGGATCAGCTCACCGTCTGTGAGCACCTCCCCGCCGGCGCAGTAGCGCGGATCCAGGGCCCGTACCGGCGCCCCGGTGAGCTGACGGAACCTGGCGGCACCGTCAGCGTGGTCGCCGTGATGGTGGGTCAGGAGGATGAGCGCGACTTTCGCTCCCCCCGCCTCGGCCCTGGACTGGAGCACATTGAGATGCCCCTCATCCTGCGGACCCGGATCGACGACGACGGCCGCCCGGTCTCCCGGAGCCCGGATAATCCATGAATTGGTGCCTTCGAGAGCGGTGTAGCTGGGATTGTCACACAGCACCACTCCGACCGAGTGGGTGACGGGACGCAACTGGCTGTAAGCGGGATGCTCCATGAATCCGATCCTACTGTCATCAACCACCCCACCGCCCCCGGGCCGGGGGTGGTGGGTGGAGCAGCGGCGCAGGTCCCGCGCCGGTGCCCGGACGGCCGCGCAGTGGCGCGGGAGCGTGTGGAAGGGGGGCTGCCACCGACCTCAGTCGGCGACGCGGACGATGAGCTCGATCTCCACCGGACTGCCGAGCGGCAGTTCTGCGACCCCCACCGCGCTGCGCGCATGGGCGCCGGCGTCACCGAAGATCTCCCCGAGAAGTTCGGAGGCCCCGTTGACGACGCCGGGCTGCCCACCGAATCCGGGAGCAGAGGCGACGAATCCGACGACCTTGACCACCTGGACGACCGAGTCGAGGCCGACGAGGGCGTCCACGGCTGCCAGGGCGTTGAGGGTGGCGGTACGGGCGTAGTCGCGGGCCCGGTCGGGGGAGACCGCGGCGTCCTGACCGACGGAACCGGTGGCGGGGAGTTCCCCGTCGACGAAGGGGAGCTGGCCGGAGGTGAGGACAAGGTCGCCGCTGCGCAGGGCCGGCACGTAGGCGGCGACAGGTGCGGCAACCGCGGGCAGGGTGATGTCCAGTTCGGACAGGCGTGCGGTGGCGGTCATCCCTACTTCTCCTTCTTGAGGTAGGCGATGTGCTGCTCACCGGTCGGCCCGGGGAGGACGGTGACGAGTTCCCAGCCGTCATCTCCCCAGGTGTCGAGGATCTGCTTGGTGGCGTGGGTGAGAAGCGGAACGGTGGCGTATTCCCAGGAAGTCATGGGGCAAGAATACTGCACCGTCGGGAGGAGCCGGGCGGACCGTCTCGCCCGGGCAGGACCTCGGAACCGGGGTCCCCGTAATCAGGCGCGGAAAGTCAGGCGCCGGGATATCGGGCGCGGGAAACCGGGCGTGGCAGATCAGGCACTGCGGCTGTCCTCGTCAGCGGGGTTGAGCTGCCCGGCGAAGAAGTCTGCCCAGCTGGTGATCTCGGGGTGCCTGCGCAGCAGGGCCCGGCGCTGACGCTCGGTCATGCCGCCCCAGACACCGAATTCCACGTTGTTGTCGAGGGCGTCGGCCCGGCACTGCAGGACGACGGGACAGTGGCGGCAGATGGCGACAGCCTTGCGTTGGGCTGCTCCCCGGACGAAGAGTTCTTCGGGGTCCACGTTCCGGCAGTGTGCCTGCGTGACCCATTCGCCGCGGTTGGAGAAGGACTCCCGGGTGGTCACCTGCTGCGCTGTCCGTCGGAGTACACCACTGTCTGCCCTGCGGGTGTCGGAGCCGGTCTGGTCGGCGGTGCGGGTCACACCGTCGGAGGCTGTGCGGAGCGGAGCAGTCATCGGAGAGACCTCCCTGTGAGAGTCGGTTAAGGCTGTCCGGCACCCCGTCTGGCGGCTTTCTGGGCCGTCGGCGGCTCGCTGCCGGAAACTAGATGTAAGTCTATTCACACAGATTTAGAAGTGTCTAATAGCTCACATCCCCCTCCATTGTGGGACACGTCACGCTTCGGGACATCAATGTGCCGGCGCCGATATTGTGACTGCCACCACATACTTTGCCCGAATCGTCAACCCCCCCGCTCCTTTTCGCCTCGTTACCGCAGGTCATCCGCATTACGCCCCCTCCGTCCCCGGACGTGGAAGCCCGGACCGACAGCTCCTTACCGCACCCGACACCGGAGCCGTCAGAGTTCCGTCCATGATCCCCGAAACGTCTACCCCCGGGACTACCCCCGTTGTCGGATGATGAACCCCGTCCCCGGCCCACCTTTTCCCTCGGGCACCGGACCCGCCACCCGAGGGCCTCGTCCGGATACTGTGTCCTACATGACCGGACCCCACAAGACTGGAAAAGCGGCACCCGGGTCCCCCTTCCCCGGCCTGCCGGGGCTGCTGGCCGCAGTCCTGCTCACCGCGGTCGTCCTCACCCTCGCCGCCGTACCACTCATCGGCGGCGCCGGGGTGGCGACCGTGGCAGCGGACGAGACCCTCAGTTCCGACCTGGAGGACATCGACGCCAACAGGTCACTGCCGCTGGTGTCCACCGTCACCGACCGTGAGGGGAACGTGCTGGCCAGGTTCTACAATCAACGCCGCTACCAGGTCGGTTCCGACCAGATCTCACAGCACGTCAAGGACGCCGTCGTCGCCGTGGAGGACCGCAGGTTCCTCGACCACGACGGGGTCGACGTCCGGGGGACCCTGCGGGCACTCGCCGCGAACGTGGCAGGAGGAGGAGTCGAACAGGGAGCGTCCACGATCGACCAGCAGTACGTGAAGAACTACCTCCTGCTCATCGACGCCGAAGACGACACCGACCGGGACGCCGCGACGGAGACCTCGGTGACCCGGAAACTCCGCGAGATGAAGCTCGCGGTGGACCTCGACAGGAACTATTCAAAGGACGAGATCCTCACCCGTTACCTCAACCTCATCTCGTTCGGGCGCGGTGCCTACGGCATCGAGGCGGCGGCCCGCACCTACTTCGGGACTTCCGCCGCCGAACTCGATGTCCCGCGGGCGGCCCTGCTCGCCGGCATGGTGCAGTCCACCACCGCACTCGACCCCTACGACCATCCGGACGCCGCCCTGGAGCGCAGGAACATCGTCCTCGACTCCATGGTCTCCACCGGGGTCCTCTCCCCCTCCGACAGGGATGCGGCGGCCTCCGCACCACTCGGAGTCTCCGAGACCCCCTCGACCGAACCCTCCGGATGCATCAGCGCGGACGACGCCGGGTTCTTCTGCGACTACGTGCTGGACTACCTCGGCAGTCACGGTATCGACGAGGCCGTGCTCTCCGAAGGCGGCTACACGGTGAAGACCACCCTCGACCCCGCCGTCCAGGACGCTGCAGTTGCCGCGGTCAGACAGCAGGCTGCCCCGGACGCCGAGGGGGTCTCGGTGGCCTCCGACTTCATCGCCCCCACCGACGACGGTCACGAGGTGGTCGCCATGGCGTCCTCACGCCGTTACGGGCTTGACGAGGACGCCGGACAGACGGTCCTCCCGCTCACCCACTCGACAGTGGGGAACGGGGCAGGGTCCGTGTTCAAGATCTTCGCCGCCGCGCAGGCGCTGTCGGAGGGCGTCATCGGTCTGGATGACACGGTCAGGGTCCCCGCACGGGTCGAGGTCAGCGGAATGGGTGAAGGAGGGGCCGAAGGCTGTCCCCCCGGAAAGTACTGCGTGGAGAACTCCGGTCCCTACCGTTCCACGATGACCCTCCGGGAGGCGCTGGCCACCAGCCCCAACACCCCCTTCATCGAACTCGCGCAGAAGGTCGGTGTGGGATCCATGGTCGACCTGGCGGTGAAGCTGGGTCTGAGGTCCTACGCCGAACCGGGCAGCTTCGACGCCGACACCTCCGTCGTCGACGCCGTCACCGCGACCGGGATGGGGTCGTTCGTGCTCGGACCTCTGGCGGTCGACCCCTTGGAACTCGCCAACGTCTCCGCGAGCCTGGCAGACCACGGCCGGTGGTGCCCGCCGACCCCCGTGCTCAAGGTCACCGACCGCTCCGGAAAGGACGTCACACCTGAGGTGGGAGGATGCGAACAGGTCCTCGACCGGAAGGCCGCCGACGCGCTGGCCGTCGGACTGGGCGGGGACGCCGGTGACGGGACCGCGGCGGCCGCGGCCCGCAGCGCCGGGTGGTCCGGACCGGTCTCTGCGAAGACCGGGACGACGGAGTCGAATCAGTCGGCGGCCTTCCTCGGATTCATTCCGGGACTTGCCGGGGCCACATACGCCTTCAACGACGGCGGTTCCGTGCAGCAGTTGTGCAGTTCCCCGTTGCGGCAGTGCGCGTCCGGTGACCTCTTCGGTGGCGGTGAACCGGCGCGTGCGTTCTTCACCACACTGACGGCCACCGCCGGCCTCTACGGCGGCGGGGCTCTGCCGGAGGTGGACAGGTCGTTCCTCCACGGACGGGATTCCCGGCTCTGACACCGGCACCGCCGCAGTAACGGACCTACCTGTGGATACCGGCAGGTGGAGGGTCTTTTCCGGCGCCCCGGTTACACTGGTCCGGTGACCAATTCAGCACTGCGTACCGCGCTCACCGCCGGTGGAGTCCTCGCCGCAGCGGGCCTGACCACCGCGGCAGGGGGTTTCCTCGGGACCCGGGACTTCGCACTCAGGGAGGTGACCGCCCCGGTCCTCGAGTCCGGGACCTTCGACAGGTTGAGCAGGTTCCACGGCGACGGCCGCCCCGCCGGACGCCGGGAGTTCACCATCCTGCATGTCTCGGACCTGCACATGCTCGCCCACCAGAAGATGAAGCAGCGGTGGGTGTCGGCGCTCGGGGTCCTGGAGCCGGACCTGGTGGTCAACACCGGCGACAACCTCGGAGAGCGCGAGGCGGTTCCCGGGGTCCTGCAGGCGCTCGACCCCCTGCTCCGGCGCCCGGGGGTGTTCGTGTTCGGCAGCAACGACTACTACGCCCCCCACCCGGTCAATCCGGTGAACTATCTCCTGGGCAGGAAGAACCCTCCGGGTGACACGGCCCTGCCGTGGCAGGACATGCGGGCGGCCTTCCTCGAGCACGGCTGGGAGGACGCCACCCACCGCCGCATCGATTTCACGGTGGACGGGCTGAGGCTGGCCGTCGGCGGTGTCGACGACCCGCATCTCGACCGAGACGACTACCCGGCGCTGGGCGGGGGGCCCAACCCCGGTGCGGACCTGGCGCTGGGCCTGTCCCACTCCCCGGAGCCCCGTGTCCTCGACCAGTTCGCCGCAGACGGGTACCAGCTGACCATGAGCGGCCACACCCACGGCGGGCAGCTCTGCCTGCCCGGAGGGCATGCTGTCGTCACCAACTGCGGTATCGACCGTTCCCGGGTCTCGGGCCTGTCCCGGTGGACCGAAAGGATGTGGCTGCACGTCTCCAGTGGGCTCGGGACGTCGAAGTACGTGCCCTTCCGGGTGTTCTGCCGCCCCTCGGCGACTCTTCTCCACGTGGTGGAGAGGCCTTCGGTACCCGCCTGACGGCACGCCGACGGTACCGGGAATGACCTGCAGCTTTGCTCAGCAGGTCCGGGCAGTCTATAGTTTGTCCTCGTTGCGACACAGCCGCCTGTCACGGGCGACGGTGCCGTTCCAGACCGGGGTATGGCGCAGCTTGGCAGCGCGCTTCGTTCGGGACGAAGAGGTCGTGGGTTCAAATCCCGCTACCCCGACAGCCACAGAGAAACCCTCCGACCTGTTCACCGGGTCGGAGGGTTTTCTGCGTCACCGCGCAGCCGGCGGACGGACGCCCGCAGAGCGGTGCCCGGCGGTCAGCCTGCGGTGCCCTGCGGTCAGCCCGCGGTGCCCACCTGCCCCAGGTTCACCGGGCCGAGGAAGAGGTCTGTCGTACCGTTGTTGTCGACGAGGACGCCCAGCACGCGACGGGTCACGGCGTCGTCGGAGGAGTTGTAGGAGTCAGACACTTCTGCGGTGAGAAGCCGGGTCCCGTCCTCCCGGGTCTCGATCCACGGATCTCTGACCACCACATCCGCCAGCGAGAACCTGGCGGTCGCATGGACTGTGCCCCGGTACCGGACCACGTTTCCGTCGGCACCGTCATCCTCCACCCGGGAGTAGGAGACCCTGCCGTCGTCGTGGACCTGTGCACCGTCTCGCGGGACAAGTTTGCCGCCGGCAGTCGTCGCCACCTCCTCGACCATCCCGGCGTCCAGCACGAGGTCGGCCGTCGGTGCTGCGGGCGTGTTCGGTCCGGGCTCCGGCGAGAACGGGAGGGGGACGAACAGTTCCTCGGCGGCGTTGACCGAGCCTGCAGCCGGGTAGACGTACACCCCGAAGTTGTCCCCGGGGGTCTGCTCCGGGGGATCGACGACGATTCGCGCGGTGAAGGTGCCGTCCTCGTTCATGCGCTGGGATTCGCGGGCGATCGGCGTCCTCATGTCCAGCGGTGCGGTGGGCAGGGCCTGCAGGGAGGAGTCCGGGAGAACCCAGGCCAGCTCGTCGTGGGGGTGGGTGCGGGCCTCCCCCGGGGCACCTTCGGAGGGGCGCCACTGATCGCCGAAACCGGAGTAGAGCACGTAGACACCGTTGGGCACCCCGGGTGCCACCGGCATGATGAAA
Organism: Corynebacterium neomassiliense; assembly: GCF_900626215.1. Classification (NCBI taxonomy): domain Bacteria; kingdom Bacillati; phylum Actinomycetota; class Actinomycetes; order Mycobacteriales; family Corynebacteriaceae; genus Corynebacterium; species Corynebacterium neomassiliense. Next base: position 1,528,651 of record NZ_LR131106.1, read on the forward strand.
CCTCCCCGGTTGGCTTCCGGCGAAAAGCCGGTGCCGTGGACGAGGAGGACGTCACCTCGGTGGGCCACCGAGGTCTCCGTTACCGGCGTGCCGTCCTCGAAGGTGACACTCACCGAGGGGTTCTCTGCCACGGGTGGGAAGAGGGAGTCCGGGACGGTGGGGAGGGTAGCCGCAGAGGCCGTGGCTCCGGCGCCGGGTGCGACGAGACCGGGGACGAGAAGGGCGGACACTGTCAGGACGGACGCTGTCAGGACGGCGCCGGCACGACGGGTACACCGGAGGGAGTTCAGAACACGGGGATGGCGGGCGGCACGTGCCCGGCGCTGAGGAAACGTCATGGAATGAGCATAGCCTCAGCTTGGATGTTTCACCTGTGGTCTGCGACCGCTCCTCCGGTGTGCCCCTTCCCGGGGGTGGAACCCGCCCGGGGCAGGGGCGGGAGACCGGGGTCAGAACTCTTCGTAGACCGCCGGGTCCTGGTCGTTCAGCCGACCGTCGGGGCGTCCCAGTGCGGTGATCGCCGCGATCTCCGCGTCAGTGAGCTCCAGCTGCAGGGATTCGAGGTTCTCCTGCTGACGTGCCCGGGAGGACGCCTTGGGGATGGCCACGGCCCCGAGGGCCCGGTGCCAGGCCAGGATGACCTGCCCGGGGGTGGCGTCATGGGCTGCTGCGGCGGCGCGCACCGGTTCCGAGTCCAGAGAGGTCCCGCGGCCCAGCGGGCTCCAGGACTCTGTGATGATGCCGTGTCCGGTGTTCCAGGCCAGGGCTCCTTCCGGGGCGCCGGCCAGCGGTTCGTTCTGGGGGAAGGAGGGGTGCAGTTCAATCTGGTTGACCTCGGGCAGAACCCCGGTCTCATCCTCGAGCCGGCTGAGGTGCTCCGGCAGGAAGTTGCAGACGCCGATGTGTCTGACGAGTCCACGGTCACGGGCTTCAATGAGCGCCTTCCACGCCTCGACGTAGAGTCCCTGTCCGGGATTGGGCCAGTGGATGAGGTAGAGGTCCACCGGACCGATGCCGGCACGCCACACACTTTCGGCGACCGTGTCGAGGGCGTCCTCCCGGCGCTGGTACCGGCCGGGAAGCTTGGTGGTGTAGATCACCTCGTCGCGGGAGACGGTACCTGCGGTGACGGCGTCACGGATCCCGGCACCGACGGTCCCCTCGTTCTCGTAGTTGTAGGCGGCGTCGATGAGCCGGTAGCCGAGTTCCAGGGCGGTGGTCACCGAAGAACGTCCTTCTTCCCCGCGGAGCTTGTACGTGCCGAATCCCAGGGAGGGCAGTGTCAGTGGTTCAGAAGTCATGGTGGCCATGGTAGGACCACTTCCCCCACCTGTGCAGGGCTCAGCGTGGGTCAGTTCACCGGCACACTCTCGATGCTTCACCGTCCACCACCTGTGACCTGCAGCGCAGGAGTGGCGCCCCGCCTGTTACAGTAGAGCACGCATCTGTTCACTCTCAGGTTCATGCCGTTCACTTCGCCGCCAGGGCGGACGCCTGTGCGATATCCGGGCCGGTCTCCGGCCCGACATCCTCCGGGCTTCCCTCCGGACCTCCCGCCGGAGTCCCACTGACGTCCACCGACGTCCACCGGCACGTAACGGCAGTATCCACCGTCCCCGGGAGATGTCACGCAGGTAACTGAAGTTTCCGTACATTAGACCCAGCAGACCCCAGTCAAACAGTGAGGTGGCCCGCAGACCGTGACGAGCATTGTCCTCATCCCCGTCATTCTCGCCGTGGCCCTCGTCCTCGCCCCCGTTCTGGTCCGTGTACTCGACCGGAACGCGGGCTGGCCGTTGGCCGCCCTGTTCACGGCACTCGCAGTCTGGATCCTCGCGGATCCCGCGCTCGCCGGTGCCGTGAACGACCATGGACAGGTGACCTGGTCGACGACCTGGTTACCCGACGTCCTGCCCGGCGGAGGAGACATCTCCTTCTCCCTCCGGCTCGACGGCCTGTCCCTGTTCTTCGTGCTTCTCGCGCTCCTCATCGGCGCGGCCGTCTTCGCCTACTCCACCCGCTACCTGCACCGCGGGGACGGGGCGATGAGTTTCTACGTGCTCATGACCGGCTTCATGGCCTCCGTCGTGCTGCTCTTCCTCGCCGACGACGTCGCACTCCTGTTCATCGGGTGGGAACTTGTGTCCCTGGCGTCCTTCTTCCTCATCGCCCGGGCAGGACACACCGGCGAACCCGGCGCGATGCGGACCCTCCTGCTGACCTTCACCGGAGGCCTGAGCCTCCTTGTCGCCCTGGGAATCTCCGTCGCGGCCACCGGGACCACCAGCCTTTCCGGGATCATCGCCTCCGACGTCTGGGGGCGGGACGCCGTGCTCACCGGCGTCGTGGCCACCCTGACCGCGCTGGCCGGATTCTCCAAGGCAGCGCAGTTCCCCTTCCACGCCTGGCTCCCGGAGGCGATGGCCGCGATCACACCCGTCTCCGCCTTCCTCCATGCCGCAGCCGTGGTCAAGGCCGGCGTGTACCTGCTGCTCCGCTTCTCCGGGGCCTTCCACGACGTCACCGTCTGGAACCTCCTGCTCATCATCTCCGGTATGTTCACCGCGGTCATTGCCGCCGTATTCGCCGTCCAGAAGCCCGACCTGAAGAAGCTCACCGCCTACTCCACGGTCTCCCAGCTGGGCTGGATCGTCGCGACGATCGGTGTCGGCACACCCGCCGCCCTCGCCGCCGCGGTACTGCACACCGCCGCACACGCCCTGTTCAAGTCCTCGCTGTTCATGGTCATCGGCGTTCTCGACCACCAGGCCGGCTCCCGAGACCTGCGCGACCTGGGGGTCCTCTGGCGCAGGATGCCCTTCACCTTCGCCGGCGCAGTCATAGCCGCCGCCTGCATGGCGGGGATCCCCCCGACCCTCGGCTTCGTGTCCAAGGAAGGCATGCTCGCGGCCTTCGAGGAGGCGCCGCTGGGCACCGCGGGACAGACCGTGCTGCTTGCCACCGCCGCGGTGGGGGCCCTCGCCACACTCCTGTACTCCGCGAAGTACGTCTTCGGTGCCTTCATCGACGGGCGCCCCGTCGACTCCGACGGCACCGAACGTGTGCCCTCCCCGTCAACGAAGCCGGACGCCGAGGTCCGTGAGGCCTCACCGGTGTTCTGGATCCCGGCAGTGCTCCCGGCGGTCGCCTCCCTGCCCGCGGTGGTCATGCTGTCAGCCTGGGACGGTCCCCTGGACACCGTCGTCGCCGCTACCGGGGCGGGGGCACCCCACTCACACCTGTCACTGTGGCACGGCTGGACCGTGCCGCTGTGGATCACCTGCGGAGTCATTGTCGTCGGCGTCCTCCTGCTGTTCCGGCGGCGGCAGATCTTCGCCGCGGCAGAGTCCCGGCACCTGCTGCCGTTCACCGGGGCCGGTTTCATCTCACTGACCGTGCAACTGGCGAACAGGTGGGGACGCCTGGCCAATCTGCCGGGGAGTTCACTGAACCCGAACCGGCATCTCATCTGGATCTTCGCGATGGTGCTGGTGCTCGCCGGCGCCGCCTTCCTCGACGAGGAGGGCCTGCGGCAGCTGGGTTCCCTGCCCCCCCGGGTGGACGGCATAGACCAGATCGGTGACCTCGTCGGCCTCGCAATGGTGCTGCCGGTGGTCATCGCGATCATCTCCACCCGGTCCAGGTTCGGCTCGGTGATCCTCGTCGGTGTCGCCGGTGCCGCGGTCTCCTGGATCATGCTGACCCTCGGCGCCCCGGACGTGGCGTTGACCAACCTGATGGTCGAGTTCGTGGTCACCGTGTTCTTCATGCTCGTCGTCCGGCACCAGCCCCGCCTCTACCTGCGCGAGGGGGAGAACCGGGCGAAGTTCTCGGTGGTGGCGGCCACGGTCGTCGGCATCGTGGTCTTCGTCGGCTCCTGGCTGCTCGTCGGACGCCACGGCCGGCCGGAACTGGCGATGTGGTACCTGGAGAACGGCCCGGAGGAGACCGGGGCGAACAACATCGTCGCCTCGATCATCGTCGAGTTCCGTGGCTTCGACACCCTGGGCGAACTGTGCGTGCTCGGCATGGCGGGCCTGGTGGTCGCCGCGGTCGTAGGGTCGGTGCCCCGGTCCCCCGTGCCCGGCTACGGCCCGGGTTCGACCTCCGAACTGTTCCGCCGGAAGACCACCGGTAAGGCGACCGCCCGGTTCGCTGACGTTCACAACGTTCCGGAGCTCGCCCCCTTCTACTCCCGTTACCTGCGCAGCACCTACCTCAACTCGATGCTCGGACGGGTGGTGATGTGGCCCATGGCGGCCGTTCTCGTGCTCTACTCGGCTGCAGTGTTCTGGCGTGGCCACCAGTCGCCGGGTGGCGGATTCCTCGCCGCACTCGTCCTCGCCCTCGGCATCGTCTTCTGGTACCTCGTGCAACCTTCCTCCCGGACCGTCGGGGCACCGGAGATCGGCTACCGCATCATCGGGGCCGGTATGCTCCTCGCCCTGGGGACCGGACTGGTCGGCTACCTCGCGCCCGAGGGTGCCGGTTTCCTCACACCGTTGCACGGTGAATTCGCCGGTCAACATCTCACGACCTCTCTGGTCTTCGACGCCGGCGTGTACCTTGCGGTGATCGGGACCGTGATGACCGTGGTGAACATGCTCGGCGGCCGGGGCCGACCCGGCGCGGACCCGGACCGTTCGCATAAGGCGGACCCGGTCGAGACCGGTGACACACCGGCTCCCCTTCCCGCCACCGCAGCATCCCCGGTCGCGGTGAACTTCGGCGGCTCCGCCGTGCCGCTCAATCCCGGGGAGGTCCGGCGCGCCGAAGAGGCCGGGCACGACAGGGGGACCGGAGAGACCGGAGCGACCCGAGACACCGGAGAGACCGCGGACGCCGCGGGGAAGGAGAAGGACCAGTGATCATCTCCGCTGTCATCGCGATCCTCATCGCCGGCGGTGTCTACCTCGTCATGCAGCGGGGCATGGTGCGCATCATCATCGGAACGACCCTGATGAGCCACGGCGTCAACCTCCTGCTGCTGGCGACCGGAGTGGGCGCCTGGCGGGACGACCCCGTCGCCGACCGCACCCCGGTCGCGGACGCCGCGGACCCGCTCCCCCAGGCCTTCGTCCTCACCGCCATCGTCATCTCCATGGCCGCCACCGCGGTCATGCTCGCCATGGCCGCCCTCGGACGCGACGACGACACCACCTCCGCCGAGGACATGGAGCGCGCCCAGCGCGAGTTCCGCTCCCTCGAGACCAGGGGCAGGGCCGCCCACCACATCAACGAGCAGTCCGCCCAGGCCCGTCGGCGCCGGCTGCGCGAGGAGGAGTACTGATGGACTTTCCCCCGACCCTCCTCCCCTTCTTCGTCGTCGTCCCGCTGGTCGCGTCGGCGGTCGCCGCCCTGCTGCCGTGGTCCGCGGCCAGGCGCGGCCTCGCCCTGCTGGTTCCGGCCGCCGGAATTGCCGGCGGTGGCGTCCTGCTGGCGGCGGTGTCCGGGCCCGGTGGACAGGCCGGCACCGGCGTCATCGCCACCGGTATCGGCCAGTTCGTCGGCGGAGTGTCCATACCCCTCGTGGCGGACACGCTGTCGGCGCTGATGATCATGACGACCTCGGTCGTCGCCCTGGCGGCGAACTGGTTCGCCGAGGTGGTGGGTGAGAACCGGGTCAGATTCTTCCCCTCCATGACCCTCATGCTTCTCGGAGGTGTGTGGGGGGCACTGCTGACCGCCGACCTGTTCAACCTCTTCGTGTTCATCGAGATCATGCTCATGCCGTCCTTCGGGCTGCTGACGATGACCGGTACCTGGGCGCGGCTGTCAGCAGGCCGGACGTTCATCCTCGTCAACCTGGTGACCTCCATGTGTCTGCTCGCCGGGGTGGGCCTGGTGTACGGGGTCGTGGGGACGACCAACCTCGCCGCCCTGGCCGGGGCGGCCGGACCCCGGGCCTCTGAAGCCGGCTTCGACGACGGAGTCTTCGGGACCCAGTGGCAGCTGTGGCTCGCCCTGGGAATGGTGCTCATCGCCCTGTGCGTGAAATCAGGGTCGACCCCGGTGCACACCTGGCTGCCCCGTGCCTACGGGTTCACCTCCCCGACGGTGATGGCACTGTTCTCCGGTCTCCACACGAAGGTCGGCGTGTATGCCGTGCTGCGTGTGTACATGACGGTCTTCGACGGTGACCAGCGGTGGGCCCAGGTGATCCTCGGCTTCGCGGTGGCGGGCATGCTCATCGGCAGTTTCGCCGGGCTCGGCGAGACCACACTGCGTGGCGTCATCGCGTACCAGATGGTCAACGGGATCCCTTTCATCCTCATCGCACTGGCCTTCCTGTCCGGCAATGCCGGGCTGATGCTGTCCGCGGCCGTGTTCTACATGCTGCACCACATGGTCAGCGCGGCCGCGATGATTCTCGCCGCGGGTGCTGTCGAGGAGACCTACGGAACCGGCCGGCTGCGCCGCCTGTCCGGGCTGATGCGTCGGGACCCCCTGGTCTCCACCGTCTTCGCCGCCGCGGCACTGTCCCTCGCAGGACTGCCCCCGTTCTCCGGACTGTGGGGGAAACTGCTGATCGTGCTGGGTATCAGCGCCGACTCCGGGTGGAAGGTGTGGGTGGGCCTGGCGGCGGTCGTCGTCGCCTCGGTCGGTGCCCTGCTGAGCCTCCTGTACGCCTGGCGCAAGACGTTCTGGGGCAGGCCGATGGACCCCCAGGACATGGATCCGTCCCTCGCCGTCAGCGGCAGGATGACCCTCCCCTCGGCCGCGCTCATGGCCGTCAGCGTGGTGATGTTCGTCGCCGTCGGGCCGGTCACCGGGTGGACCAGGGACGCTGCGGCCGGTCTGATCGACACCACCGGCTATGTCAGGGCGGTCCTGGGCGACCCGGAGGAGGCGGTGGGAGTTGTCCTCCCACCGGAGGAGCTTCTCGCCCCCTACGATCCCTCCGCCCCCACGACCTCCGACGACACCCCGCCGGCAGAAACCCCTCAAGTCGACACTCCTCAAGGAGGTGACCGGTGATGGCGCTCCGCTCCCCCGGTTCCCTGTTCAGGTCCGCCGTGCACGTGGTGACGTACTGCGGCTGGCTCGTCGGCCAGATTGTCAGGGAATCGCTGATCATGGCCAAGGACACCTTCACCACCGGCCGCAACATCGCCCCGGTGATCATCTACTATCCGCTGCGCGTCACCAAGGAGACCGATGTCGCGGCGTTCATCGCATCCATCACCATGACACCGGGCACCCTCGCCCTGGGGATCACCGGGCCGAAGGAGGTCGACGATGACGCCGCGTCCGGGAAGTTCAACCCGCGGGACATCGGTGCCACCGGGCCGAAGGAGTTCCGCACCCACGGTCTGCCCCGGGTCCAACGTTTCCTCGCCGTCCACGCGATGTACGGCGCGGACCCCCAGGAGCTCATCCATTCCCTGGCGGTGATGGAGGCGAAGCTTGCTCCCGAGGTCAAGCGCAGAACTCCGGAGTTCGATGTCGAGCACCTGGTCGAACGCGGTGTCCCCGGCCCACGCGGCTACCGGGGCACCCACGGTGGACGTGCCAGCGAAGACAGTGTGTTTGCGGTGGAGAAGGTCGACTCGACCCCTCATGCCACCGCATTCGTCGCGGCGATCATGCGTGCCGAGGATGAGCTTGATGTCGCCGACCTTCCGGACCTGTCCAAGGCGGAGCGGGAGAAGATCGCCCGGGAGCACGCGGAGAAGATGGCGGCGAAGCGGAAGCTGGAGCAGAAGCGGCGGCGGGAGGCCCGTGCCGCACTCGCTGCGCTGGGAGAGGAGGACGCCAGCATCTACGAACGCGCCGCAGAAGGTCTCGGTCTGACGTCGGGCCTGACCCGGTCCCGCGACGGGGCCCCCACCTCCGACGCCGCACCCGGTTCCGGCGCCACCGGGAGCAGTACCGGGGATGGCCGGGAGGGAGGTCCGGACCGGTCGGAGACCGGAGACGGCGCCTACTCCGGAACGGGGAAAGGCTCCGGCAGGACGGCCCGGAAGCGCCGATCCGGTGTTCCCGCGAACTCGTCCCTCATCAACGCTCTCGAGGTACGGGCCCGGTTGCCGCTGCCGCGTCTCAACATCGGTCGCCGGCCCGCGGCACCTGCACCGCCTCCGGAGAAGGACTCCGGAGGAGACCGTCCCGGCACCGCCAACGGCGACGGCGACGGCACCGCCAACGGCGACGCCGGGACCGGCACTGACACCGGGATCAGGAACGGGAAAGACAGGAAGAAGGAGGAGGACCAGTGACCCCGACCCATCTGCTGTGGATCTTCGCGGGAATCTCCGCGGTGATCGTCGGCATCTCCATGCTCGTCGTGCTCTGGAGAGCGGTGACGACAGGGAACGACGCCCGGCGGGCGGTTCTCGCCGACATCATCTTCGTCACCGTTATCGCGGGTTTCCTCGTGTACACCCTGTTCGAGAGATCATCGATCGTCTATGACGTGGTTCTCATCGCCGGTCTCGGCGGTGCCATCAGCACCATCTCCTATGCACGGGTCCTCACCCGGGGACGACGGTGAGTGAGATGGGTGCATTCACCGGTTCCGTCACCGGTTCCCTGTCAGTCCTCGCCGCCGAAGCACCGGTCATGCGCGAATACCATGAACTGACCTGGTGGGGGGCTGTGGTCGTCGGTCTGCTGGCGGTCGCAGGATCCCTGTTCATCCTTGTCTCCGCTGTGGCGATGTACCTGGCCCCGGACGCCCTCAGTCAGGTCAACATGCTGGGCCCTGCCATGGGTATGGGACTGCCGCTGCTGATCATCGCGCACCTGGTCAACTCGTGGCTCACCGAGGGGTTCGCACTGGGACAGCTGCTCGAGGCCGTCGGGGCGATCGGAGCTCTGCTCATCGTCCAGGCGGTCGGTTCGTGGGTGATGGGCCGTGCCCTGCACGCCACACACTGGGACCACACTGTCCCGTTGTCCGGAGGGGAACGGGAACCGGGGAAAGGGTGACAGGCCCCCGCCTGTCACCCTGTCATCGGACACCTGCGGCCCGCTCTTCACGGACCTCGGTCTCCGACCCCCCTGTGCCCGGCATCGTCAGCTGTTGCTGAGCTCCGTGTAGATCTCCCGGACACGGTCCCGCAGGTTCTCGTCCACTTTCCCCCAGTAGACCCAGCACTGACCCTCGACCTGCTCCGAGACGCCCTGCATGGCGCGGGCGATGTTGCCGGCGAGCCGTTCGCGGGCGGCGTCGTCCAGCACCTCACGGACCAGCTGGCCGGCCTGAACGAAATCGTCGTCCTCCGGGTGCCGGACGTAGGCTCCCCGGGTCAGGTCACCGCCGTAGTTCTCGTCGAACAGTCCCAGGTCGTCAGCCGGCCCGGTGGCGGATTCCGCGCCCCGTCCGAAACCGTACTTCGAGGTGCCCGGTTCCACGCCTGCCTCCACGACACCGGATCCGTCGGAGACGTCGGCCACGCCTTCCTCACGTTCGTAGCGGTTCGGCGAGTAGAGCGGCGTGCCTGCCGGCGGGAACTCGTAGGCCGCGGCGCCGTCCTTGGCGGTGTAGAAGTTCCTGTCCTCGACCACCGGCCGGTTCACCGGCAGCTGGAAGTAGTTCACCCCCAGGCGGTAACGCTGGGTGTCCGCGTAGGCGAAGGTACGGGCCATGAGCATCTTGTCCGGGGAGAACCCGATGCCGGGAACGATGTTGGAGGGAGCGAACGCGGCCTGCTCGATCTGGGCGAAGAAGTTCTCCGGGTTCCGGTTCAGGGTGAAATGGCCCACCGGAATCAGCGGGTAGTCCTTCTGGGACCAGGTCTTGGTGAGGTCGAAGGGGTTCCAGCGGTAGCCCGGGGCTTCGTCGAGGGGCATGATCTGCACCTTGAAGTCCCAGGTCGGGTAGTCGCCCCGTTCGATGGCCTCGTACAGGTCGGCGCGGGTGTGGTCGAAGTCGCCGGAACCGACGATTCTTCCTGCTTCTTCGTCGGTGAAGTACTCCCATCCCTGGCGGGTCTTGAAGTGGTACTTCACCCAGAAGCGTTCACCGGAAGCGTTGATCCACTGGTAGGTGTGGGAGCTGAAGCCGTCCATGTGGCGGGCGTCCCGCGGGATACCGCGGTCGCCCATCAGGTAGGTGACCTGGTGCGCGGACTCCGGACTGCGGGTCCAGAAGTCCCACTGCATGTCCGGGCTGCGCAGCCCGTTGGTGAGCCGCTTCTGGGAGCGGATGAAGTCGGGGAACTTCATTCCGTCCCGGAGGAAGAACACGGGGGTGTTGTTGCCCACGAGGTCGTAGTTTCCCTGCCTGGTGTAGAACTTCAGCGAGAATCCGCGGACGTCACGGACGGTGTCGGGGAAGCCCTGCTCACCGGCGACGGTGGAGAAGCGGGCGAGCATCGGGGTGACGCGCCCGGGCTGGAACAGGTCCGCCTTCGTGTACCTGGAGACGTCTTCCGTGACGGTGAGCTCGCCGAATGCGCCGGTGCCCTTGGCGTGGACATTGCGCTCCGGGATGCGCTCACGGTTGAAGTGGGCGTGCTTCTCGAGCAGGTGGGTGTCCGTCAGTGCGAGGGGCCCCTGCTCCCCCACGGTCACCGAGTGCTCCTCGGTCCGGACCGGTGCTCCGTTGACGTTGGTGGAGTGGCCCGAGTAAGGGCATACACCCCGGGTTGCGATTTCTTCGGGTCCGGTGGAACCGGATGCTCCGGCCCGGTCTTCAGGGGTGGTGCGGTCGTTGACAGTCATGGTGTCCTCCAGTCAGGTGGATCAGTGGAACTCCGTCAACACCGGTTATACACGATTTGATCGTTTCTGTCGATCAGTCGCAACTTATTACCTATGGTTTACCTATCATACGGGGGGTGTGTGACCACCCGGGTGCTACAGTTATGCGCGTGCGTGAACACTTCTCCCGGCAACGCCGGTCGGCCACCTCCGGACACGGTTCCGACGATGCCGCCGTCACCGATCTCGCACTGAGGGCCGGGGCCGGGGACAGGCAGGCACTCTCCGCGTTCATCGAGGCCACACACGGTGACGTCTGGCGGCTCCTCGCCCATCTCGCGGACACCGACCGCGCCGACGACCTCACCCAGGAGACCTATCTCCGCGTCCTCGGCGCACTCCCCCGCTTTGCCGCACGGTCCTCCGCACGGACCTGGATCCTGTCCCTGGCCCGCAGAGTGTGGGTCGACAGTGTGCGACATGACATGGCCCGGCCGCGGAAGTCCGTCGAAGAATGGGAGGACGCCGCGGGTCAGACCCCCTCGTCCGACACCGCCGGCGACCAGGCGTGGGCCGAGCTCGTGGATGCCCGGGCAATGCTCGACAACCTGTCCACGGAACGGCGCGAAGCGCTCGTACTCACCCAGATTCTCGGCTACTCCTACGCCGAGGCCGCCGACATCTGTGACGTGAGAGTCGGCACGATCCGCTCCCGTGTCGCCCGGGCCCGCGCCGACCTCCTCGAGGCACAGAAGAACGCGCGTCGGACCGGCCCGGGGACCGCGGGCAGCCAGGTGTCTTCCCGCGGCAGCGGAGACACTGGCGGCCACCTCCACCTCGCCTGACCGGGTCCCCCGGTCCGCCCGGCGAAGCTCAGCAGGGCCGGGCACGACCGGGCCGGGGAGAGTCCCGGTCACCCGGGGCAACTCCGGTGGCGTCGAGGGTGGTCTAGCGGTGCAGTGACCGGTAGAACACGATGCCGTTGCCCGCGTTGTCGTAGACGACAGCGCGGCGCTCATGGGCGTCATCGTGGGCCTCCTGGACAACTGCTCCGCCGTTGGCGTCGACGAGAGCGGCGTCCCGGTCCGGATCGTCGCTCTTGATGCCCACGACGACCTTTCCGGGGATGGGGTGGTCGATGGAGGTACTCAGGGCCAGGGTCACCTGCCCCGCATCAAGTGCGGCGAAGTGACTGCCGTCCCTGAACTTGAGCGGGAAACCGAGCACCTCGGTGTAGAACTTCAGCGACTCGTCGATGTCTTCGGTGGACAGGAAAATGAACTTCAGTTCGCGGCTAGGCTCGTCGGCCATGGTCGTCTCCTCGGGAATGTCGGGATGTACGGTGACTGTCTTCTGGTTCAGGCACGTGCCGGTTCACTGTGGTGACACGTGCACCGTCCACGCTACCGCGCGCGGGGACGCGGCGTCAGACCCCGGCAGCCCCTGAATCAAACCCTCCGACCGGCACCCGTGCGTTGTCAGCGGCTGCGCTGCCCGTCCGACCACGTACGGTAACCGCCGGTGAGGTTGTACACCCGGGTGAAACCCTCTCCCCGGAGCAGTGACTCGGCCACATGACCACGCTGACCGACCTGACAGAACACCACTGTCGGACGAGGTCCCTGCGTCCCCTCACTCAGCTCCCGTAGCTCGTCGAGGCGTCCCCGGAGCTCGTCCAGCGGAATGTTGACCGCTGAAGGTACCGAACCGGACGCGAACTCTCCGGGGGTGCGCACGTCGACAAGTACGGCGTCGGTGAGATCCTCCGGGGCGGTACCTGTGACGATCTTGTCGACATCCTCCCATGTCACCAGCTCGGTGCGGCCGGTGCGCAGGTTGTCCGCGACATATCCGAGCATGTTGACCGGATCCTTGGCGGAACCGAACTGGGGGGCGTACGCCAGTTCAAGGTCCGCCAGGTCGGGGGCTGACCGACCTGACTGCATGGCCGTGGCGATGACGTCGATGCGCTTGTCCGCCCCCGCACCTCCGACGATCTGTGCTCCGAGGATCCTGTCGGTGAGGTCTTCTCCCCTGAACGCACCGGACCCGACCGTCATCTTCACTGAGAGGGTCTGTGACCCCGGGTAGTAGCCGGCATGGTCGGAGGGATGGGTGGCGATGACCCGGTGGGGTACGCCGGCGGCGACCAGCTTCTTCTGCGACCATCCGGTGGACGCCACCTGCAGTCCGAACACCCCCATGACCGAGGTGCCGAAAGTGTCCGGCATCTCCCTGCTCCGGGAACGGCCGGCCCCCGGTGCCCCTGCCGACCCGGCGACATCCTCCGCGCCGGCAGTCTGGTCGGCAGTCTGGTCGGCGATGATGTCGGCGACGTACCGGCCGTCACGGTTCGCGGTCTGCGCCAGCGGAACGACCACCGGATCGCCGGTGAGAAAGTCGGGGGCGGCCACCGCGTCCCCCACGGCATAGACGTCGGGGGCGGAGGTACACCAGTGACGGTCCACGACGAGTGCCCCGCGGGGGGGGGTCCCCAGCCCCGCCTCGACGGCGAAGGCGGTGGCCGGCCGGACGCCTGCGGCCATGATCACGGCAGCGGCGGGGAGACTGGTGCCGTCCTCCAGGGTGACGTCGTCGGCGCCGACTGCGGTGACCCCGGCCGAGGTGAGGACGCGGACGCCGTGGTCACGCAGGTGCTGTTCCACGATCGAAGCCATCTCGGGGTCGAGGGGCCCCATGATCTGGTTGCCGTGTTCGACCACGGTGACCTCCAGGCCGCGGTGCACCAGGTTTTCGGCGACCTCGATCCCGATGAATCCTCCGCCGGCCACCACGACAGGTGCCCCGTGCGGAAGTGAGCTGACCTCGGCGTGGATCCGGTCGGTGTCCTCGACGGTACGCAGGACCAGTGCCCGCCCGATGCCGGGGATCTCGGGCACGAACGGGGCCGCACCGGGGGCCAGGAGGAGGGAGTCGTAGCGGACGGTCCGGCGCCGGCCTGTGGTCAGGTCAACGACCTCGACCTCGTGGGCGTCGGCGTGCAGCGCCGTGACCTCGGTGTTGACGAGGACGTCGAGGTTGAAGCGCCGGTGGAGGGATTCCGGGGTCTGGAGCAGGAGCTGTTCCCGCCCCCGGATCACGCCTCCGATGTAGTAGGGCAGTCCGCAGTTGGCGAAGGAGACGTGCCCGGACTTCTCGATGACGGTGATTCTGGCGTGTTCGTCGCGGCGCCGGAGTCTTGTCGCGGCGGACATTCCTCCGGCGACGCCTCCGACGATGACGGTGTGGTGTGGTTCTCTCATGCCCACACCATACCCCCCGGGGTATATGAAGTCATGGCGCTTCCACGATTACCTGCTCCCGGCACCCCCGCGGGTAGGCTGTCCTTCATGGCTTCAGAGTCTCCACAGGTGCCGCACCGGGCACTGCTTCTCCTGTCTTTCGGCGGCCCCGGTTCCACCGAGGACGTCATACCTTTCCTCGAGAACGTCACCCGCGGGCGGGGCGTCCCCCGCGAACGGCTCGCCGAGGTCGGGGAGCACTACTTCGCGATGGACGGCAGGAGCCCCATCACCGAGCAGAACCTTCGCATCATCGACGATCTGAAGTCGCTGATCGCGGAACGGCTGGCCCCTGCGGGCATTGACCTGCCCGTCTACTTCGGAAACCGCAACTGGCACCCCTTCGTCGAGGACACGGTCGCGCAGATGTCCCGGGACGGCATCACTGAGGCTCTGGTCCTGGCCACCTCCGCGTGGGGCGGCTACTCGGGGCATGTCCAGTATCTCGAGGACATCGCCCGCGCCGAAGAATCCTGTCGGGAAGCGGGTCTCACCCCGCCGGCGATGACGAAGATCCGTCCCTTCCACGACCATCCGCTGTTCCTCGACGCATTCGCCCGTCTCATCGACGAAACCCGTGCGAAAGTCCCGGACGCGGGGGAAGAGGGCATACGCCTGCTGTTCACCGCGCACTCCGTGCCGGTGAGCGCCGACGAGGCATCCTCCGCCGACAACATGCACCGCTACTCCGGACAGGTGCTCACCGCCGCACGAGAGATCCGCGAACGTTCCTCCTTCGCCGTCGACGGCGCTGACGGAACCGATGTGGAACTGGTGTGGCAGTCGCGTTCGGGACCTCCCCACATCCCGTGGCTGGAGCCGGACATCTGCGATCATCTGCAGGCGACCATCGCAGGAGAGGGGGCCGCCAGCTTCTCCGGGGAGTTCGTCCCCGGCGGCGACCGGCGCCCGGTGCTGCTGTGTCCGGTCGGTTTCATCACCGACCACATGGAGGTGATCTGGGACCTCGACACCGAAGCCAGAGCGACGGCCGAGGAACTCGGCGTCCCCCTGGTCAGGGTCCCCACCCCCGGTTTCGAGCCCGAGTTCACCCGCATGGTCCTCGACCTCGTTCACGAGCACTGGCCCGACATCCCGGGTGAGGAGGAGACCTCCGACATCGCCGCACGGTGACTGTCGGGGGTTCCTGACCGGTCGATGACGACCCGTGGAGGGCACCGGCACGTCGGCAGGGACACGGTGCCCGGGACCGGAGCAGCAGCTCCGCAGTCAGGCCCGGAGCAGCAGCTCCGCGATCTGGATCGTGTTGAGCGCGGCACCCTTACGCAGGTTGTCCCCGGCGACGACGAGGACGAGTCCCCTGTCACCGTCGACCGACTGGTCCTGACGGATCCTGCCCACCAGTGAATCGTCGGTACCCGCGGCCGCGAGCGGGGTCGGCACGTCCACCACGGTGACACCCGGGGCGTCCTCCAGCAGTGACTTCGCCTCCCCGGGGGTGACGGGGGACGAGAATTCCGCGTGGACCGTCATCGTGTGCCCGGTGAACACCGGGACACGGACGCAGGTCCCTGCGACCCGGAGATCCGGGATATGGAGGATCTTGCGGGACTCGTTGCGCAGCTTCTGTTCTTCATCGGTCTCCAGGGAACCGTCGTCGACCAGGTTCCCCGCGAAGGGCAGGGCGTTGAAGGCGATCGGCGCCACATAGGGTCCGAAATCCTCCGCGACGAGAGCTGATCCGTCGGTGGTCAGTTCCTCCAGAATGCCGGTGTTCGCACGGACCTGGTCCGCCAGTGCCCTGACCCCGGCGAGACCGGAACCGGAGACCGCCTGGTAGCTGGAGACGTGCAGCCTGGTCAGTCCTGCCTGCCGGTGAAGGGCACCGAGGACAGGCATAGCGGCCATGGTGGTGCAGTTGGGGTTGGCGATGATCCCCTTCGGGACCCGGTGGACGTCGTCCGGGTTGACCTCGGAGACGATCAGCGGGACATCAGGGTCCTTACGCCAGGCCGAGGAATTGTCCACCACGGTCGCCCCCGCCTCCGCGAAGCGCGGCGCATGCTCGCGGGAGGTCCCTCCACCTGCGGAGAACAGTGCGATGTCGATTCCTCGGAGATCCTCGGTCGAAGTGGCTGCAATGTCCTCCACGACGACGGACTCACCCCTGAAAGCGATGGTGGTACCGGCAGACCGGGAGGACGCGAAGAAGCGGACCTTGTCGGCCGGGAAACTCCGCTCCTCGAGGATTGAACGCATGACTCGGCCGACCTGTCCGGTCGCGCCGACGACGGCGAGAGTGGTCACGGGGATTCCTTTCTACCTGCCGGTACCGGCATGGACGACGGCCTCGGTGTCTCCTCCGAGCTGGAAGCGCTCGTGGATGGCAGCCACAGCCTTGTCGAGTTCGGTGTCACGGATGAGCACGGAAATACGGATCTCGGAGGTGGAGATCAGCTCGATGTTTATTCCTGCGTCGCGCAGGGCCTCGCAGAAGTCGGCGGTGACGCCCGGATGCGACTTCATCCCGGCACCGACGAGGGACACCTTGCCGACCTGGTCGTCGAAGAGGATCTGGCCGAACTTCTGGTCCTCCTCGGTACCCTGCAGACCCTTGAGCAGCTCCACCGCGCGGGGGGCGTCCGCCCGGGGGCAGGTGAAGGTGATGTCCGTCAGGTTGTCCGAGACACTCGAGACATTCTGGAGCACCATGTCGATGTTGATCTCGGCGTCCGCCAGGGCGCGGAAGACGCGTGCCGCCTCGCCGGGCCTGTCGGGGATGCCGAGAACGGTGACCTTGGCTTCGGAACGGTCATGGGCGACACCGGTAAGGACTGCTTCTTCCACTGGAATATCCTCCACAGACCCCGACACGACAGTGCCGGGCTCGTTGCTGAATGATGAACGGACGTGAATCGGAACGTTGAAGGCACGGGCGTACTCGACACACCGCAGCATGAGAATCTTGGCACCCACGGCTGCCATCTCCAGCATCTCCTCGAAGGAGATGTGGTCCAATTTCTGGGCGTTGTGCACGATCCGGGGGTCGGCGGTGTAGACGCCGTCGACGTCCGAGTAGATCTCGCAGACATCGGCGCCGAGAGCAGCCGCCAGAGCGACCGCGGTCGTGTCTGACCCGCCGCGACCCAGCGTGGTCACGTCCCTGGTCTCACGATTGACCCCCTGGAACCCCGCGACGAGACAGATCCGGCCCTCGTCCAACGCCTCCCGGACCCTGCCCGGGGTGACGTCAACGATGCGGGCGTTACCGTGACGCTCCGTGGTGATCACACCGGCCTGCGACCCGGTGAAGGACTGCGCCTCGGCACCGAAAGAGTTGATCGCCATCGCCACGAGGGCGTTGGAGATGCGTTCACCGGCGGTGAGGAGCATGTCCATCTCGCGCCCCGGGGGAACCGGGTTGACCTGGGCGGCAAGATCGAGGAGCTCATCGGTGGTGTCCCCCATGGCGGAACAGACGACGACAACGTCATTGCCCGCCTTCTTGGTCTCCACGATGCGCTGGGCGACCCTACGGATACGCTCGGCATTCTCCAGGGACGAGCCACCGTACTTCTGGACGATCAGGGCCACTGTTGTCTACTCCACTTCCCGTTGTCGCGGATGCCGCCGCGTACGGTCACGCCACCGACGGCGCGAAAACTGTCAGACCGCCTCAGCGTACCTGAACAGTGTAAGGCCCGGGTAACAGAGGTCTGTGACCCGCCGACCGAGCTGACCGCACTGTCCCGGGGACAGGGCTCGGGGAGTCAGAGCTTCAGAGCTTCAGAGCTTCAGAGTCACCACGGCATGGCTTCCCCACCCGACGGGAAGATCGGCGACCCCGGTCAGCCCGGCGGAGGCGACAGCTGCGGACACGTCCCGGGCAGTGGGGACGGCTCGTGCGTCGAGAAGCTGACGGGTGAGGTCCTCGGCGTAGTCGTGGTCCTCGTCCCCGGTTTCCGCCAGCAGGCGGGTGACCACGACGACACGCGGCGACACCGCCGCCGCGGACTCCAGCAGGGCGGGAACCTCGCCCGGAGAGACCAGGGCATAGGGGTCGACGACGACGACCGCCCCGACCCTGCCCTCCGGGCCGACAGGCAGAGCGGGGATCACGGGAGGCTGCGGGACAGCCGTCAGGTCCCAGGCGGCGACTGTCAGCCGGTCCCGACGCGACGGTCCGACCTCCGCAGTGAGCCGGTCGGCGCCGACCCCGGTGTCAAGGACGACAACCTGCAGGTCCGGATGGTGACGCAGCAGCTCGTCGGCGTACACCGCTGCGCCGGTCCCCTCCCCCGCCCCTGCGACGGCGACGGAGGCGAGCCCCTGTCCGGAGGTGAGCCTGTCGGCGAGCCGGCCGAAACCCTGCGCCAGAGCCGGTGCGACCCACTGGGACCGGGTGGCCTCGGCGTCCGCCAGACCGGCGACGACAGCGGGATCGGCTTCCCGGAGCTGCGTCCAGGTCTTCCCCGTGTCCCCGACGGCCACCGGTCCTGCGGTGCGCAACCCCTCGACAAGATGCAGCCAGACCAGGGGGCGCAGGGATTCAGGGCCGGTGAGACGGGAGACCGGTCCCTCCGGGTCGGCGAGTTCGCGGCCCAGGGAGGTGAGCCGGACACCGGTCGTCGAGGCTGCGTCAACGGGTACGTCACCGTCGGTGCGATCAACCTTGACCGCCCCTCCTGCATGCTCTCCTGCACGGCCGGCAGCATCTCCCCCGGGACCGCCCTCGGGCACATCCAGCTCCACCAGTCCCAGTGAACCCAGGTACCGGAGGAACCGAAGCAACAGTGCCGCGTCCACGCCGAGGACAGGGGCGAGGACGGCCGGAGTCACCACGGGTGACCCGGCTCCGGCCTCCGTCCTCTCAGAGGAACCGCCGGGGGCGGTGCGACCGGACTCTCCCGCGGCGTCCACAGCCTCGAACACGCCGAGCTGCGCGGCCGCGCGCAGCGCCAGACCCGGGGTGATGTCCGCCATCTCGTAGAGCTGCATCAACGGGGCCACACTTGACGTTCCGGCGCCGTCAGCTCCGGTGGAGTCGTTGCGACGCCAGTAGCCGGTGATCTGCACGTGTTCCCTCGGAACCCCCGACCTGCGGGCGAAGGCGCGGATCTTCTTCAGCCGGCCTGCCTCTCCGGCAGCCCAGATGAACGGGGTACCTGAGGGAAGTCTGTTTCCCGCCCGGCCAAGCCGCAGGATCTCGTCGGTGAAGTCCCCTCCCTCGTCCCGGACCACCCAGTGCATGTCGAGGGCGGCCCCGGTGCTGATCTCCTGGATGTCGGCGCGCGAAGGCACTTCGACGACCGCCGTGACCGGATGGCCGGCCGGGCACTCCTCGAGACAACGGCCTATCGCCGGGAGCGCGGTCTCGTCACCGATGAGCAGCAGCCAGTCAGTGTGGGAGGGGTGGGAACCGCAGTTCTTCGGCCCTGCGACATACACGAGGTCACCGGGCTGCGCTTCTGCGGACCAGCTCTCGGCGAGCCCGGCACCGTGTCTCGCGAAATCGATGACCAGCTCCCCGTACCGGCCGGCGTCCGGGGTCCACTTCCGGACCGTGTACGTCCGGAAAAGGTCGTTGACCTGTTCAGTCCACTCCAGACGACCGTCCCCGAGGGAGCGGGGCCGGGGACGTCCACCGGTGTCGGGGTCAGGCAGGATCAGCCGGACGTCATCGTCGAAACCGTCACTGACCAGAGCGGGGACTTCTTCGCCGTCTCTGATGTGGGTGAGCAGCCCGGGGCCGCCGAAAGTGATCCGGCGCATGGAAGGGGTGACGTCCTCGACCCGCAGCACCTCCAGTTCACGCAGGGAGATGGGGTAGATGTCGGTGTCACGGCTGATGCGGGGCACGGGGCGTCCTTTCGGTTGTTCACTACGGGGCAAGGCTAGCATTGGCTTGGCTCGCGGAAGGTGATCCGGTATCTGCCGGCCCACCCCGCGCTTCTGATCTGACGTGCTACCCCGGAGGAAGCAAAGTATGTTCAAGAAAGATCTGCGTCCCAGGCTGCGCCCCAGGCTGCGCGGCATTCTCGCCACCGCCACGGCGGTGGCCCTGACCACCGGACTTGCGGCCTGTTCGGACAACACCGGAGACGGTACCGGCGAATCATCATCAGGGGACGGTTCCTGGCCCCGCACCGTCTCCTCGCTGGCAGTGAAGAACCACCATCTGGACTGCACGAACCAGCTGGACATCTCCACCTGTGCCACTGAGGATGTGGTGATCCCTGCCCAGCCGCAGCGCATCGTCTCCACCGCCGTGGGACTGACAGGAACTCTCCTGGCGGTGGACGCTCCGGTCACCGCGACAGGCGGGGCCACCCGCGGGTCCACCGCAGACAATGACGAGGGGGTCTTCAACCAGTGGGCCGACGAAGCACGGGAGAAGGGGGGGGGGAGCCTGTGGCAGCTCAGCCCTGACCTAGAGAAGATCGTCAACGCTGACCCGGATCTCATCCTCGTCGCCGCCAACGGTCAGGACTCCGCCGTAACCGGCATCGAGAAGATCCAGGCCATCGGCGTCCCTGTGGTCGTCATCGACTACGTCAACATGGACTGGAAGGAGCTCACCACAGAGATCGGTGAGATCACCGGAAGGGAGGCAGACGCCGCCGCCCGGATAAGCGAGTTCGACCAACGGGTCGACGAAGTGAAGAACAACATCAATGATCCGGAGCAGCCGGTCAGCCTGGTCCTTCCCAGCGCCGACAAGAGCGGTAACGCGAACTACATGACAGCCGAGTCGCCGCAGGGACGGGTTGCCGCCCAACTCGGATGGGACCTCACCGTTCCCGACGACGTGGCCCGCTCCGACGGCCCCTTCGCCGGTCGAACCGATGTCAGGCAGGTCACCGCTGAAAACCAGGACAAGGCCTTCGTCGGGCACACGGTGCTCGCCATTGACTCCGGTATCGGAGAAGACCCCGCAGAGTATCTCAAGAGCCTTCCGATACTCAACGGCACCTACGCCGTGCAGAACGACCGCGTGTACACGATGCCGCCGGAACTGTTCCGCATGGACTACTACAGCGCGATGATGATGCTCAACCGCGTCGATGAACTGTTCGTGAAGTAGCTCCCCCACCGTCGGACACCTCCCGCCGGGGGCGTCCGGGATCCGGTCGCTCCGGTGCCGGGAGACCCGAACTCCCGCAACGGTGCGGCACAGAGATTTTTCTGATGAATATTTTACTTAGAGGATGCTATCAAAATTCTGAACATTCCACCTGGTGGTACCGGTAAGGCCAGTCTTTCTTTACTCTGGACCGCGCGTGCCTTTCGGGGAAGCGCACCAGTACAGTCCGATCCACGAGAAAGAGAGTCCGCGACAATGAACTTCCGTACCCTCCCGCTCCGACGGAACAGGCCCGCACGGGCCGTCGTCGCAGCCGCAGCTGCATCCGTCCTCACGCTGGGACTCGCCGCCTGTTCCGGCGACGATTCCGGAGAGTCCGGAACCTCGGCGTCCCAGACCGGGACGACCGGTGCCGCCGGTGGCACGGAAACCGGGGACGCCTCAGACGACCAGGGAACCTGGCCCCGGTCCGTCGACTCCGTCGTCGTCAGCAACGGCAAAGCCACGAAAGAGACCGAGAAGGTCGAGATCCCGGCGAAGCCGGAGAAGATCGTCTCCACCGCCGTCACACTGACCGGTTCCCTCCTGGCCGTCGACGCCCCCGTCGTGGCCTCGGGCGGGGCGAATGTCGGCCCCACCTCGGACGACAAGGGATTCTTCACGCAGTGGGCAGGGGAAGCCGACGACAGAGGCGTCAAAGCCCTCTGGCAGCTCGAGCCTGACCTGCAGAAGGTCGCGGCAGAGGACCCCGATCTCATTCTCGTGTCGGCCAGCGGCGCAGACACCGCCACCGCACAGTACGAGGAGCTGAAGAAGATCGGCGTCCCCGTGGTCGTCCTCGACTACTCCGACAAGACCTGGGGCGACATCACCACCAGCATCGGCGAGATCACCGGCCACGAAGCCGAGGCAGCCGACGCGATCCAGAGCTACGACGACCGGGTCAGGGAGGTCACCGAGAAGATCGAGAAGCCGGAACAGCCGGTCAACGTGGTCATCCCCGCCCAGGAAGGTGCGGTCAACTTCTTCACCGCCGAATCCGCGCAGGGTGAGATCGTCAAGGACCTCGGCTGGGACCTCGACGTCCCCGGTGACGGGGTCGCCCGCACCGACGGCAGCTACGCCGGACGCACCGACGTCCGTCAGGTCACCGCGGAGAACGCCGACAAGGGGCTCGTCGGCAAAACTGTCCTGGGAATCAACGTCGACGGCAAGGAACCGGTCATCGACAAGCTGAAGGCAGTCCCGAACCTGGCCGGCACCTACGCCGTCAGCAACGACAGGGTCTTCGAACTCGCCCCGTCCGCCTTCCGCATCGACTACTTCAGTGCGATGGACATCCTCGACCAGATCGAGGACTACTTCGCCAAGTAGAAATGCGGCGGCAGGGGGAAGAGAAGGAGAGTTGACGGGGCAGTGACATGCATCCGATCTGCCACGTAACTCTCCGTCGGGGGCCCCGGTCAGATAACCTGGCTCCCTGATGATGCACAGCAACGCGCTCGCTGTCGTCTTCGCCCTGCTCTCCGCCCTCACCATCGCCTGGGGCACCGTCCTGAGGCACCAGACTGCGGAGCAGACCTCCGGCGACCCGGACGACGCACACCGCTCCCCACTGCTCGCCGCCGTCATGCGGCCGAAGTGGTGGGGAGGACTTCTGTGCGCGGCGACGGGGTACGCACTGCAGATCGTCGCCCTCGGCTTCGGGACGCTCCTGGTCGTCCAGCCGATCCTCGTGCTGTCACTGATGTTCACCCTGCCCCTTTCCGCGAAGTTTGACGGCCGCCGGGTC
This sequence comes from Corynebacterium neomassiliense, assembly GCF_900626215.1. Taxonomy (NCBI): domain Bacteria; kingdom Bacillati; phylum Actinomycetota; class Actinomycetes; order Mycobacteriales; family Corynebacteriaceae; genus Corynebacterium; species Corynebacterium neomassiliense. Next base: position 1,551,437 of record NZ_LR131106.1, read on the forward strand.
TCACGCCCGGAGATGTTCTGGGCCGGCCTGCTCACCGTCGCTGTCGGCGTCCTCGTGGTCATGGGCCGACCCCTTCCCGGGCGCTCGGTCCCGGACCTGGACGCCTGGATCATCGCCCTCGGCGTGGGTGTCGTGGGCCTCGCCGCGGTGTGCTGGGCCGCGGGGCGCCGACCCGACAACCAGAAGGCACTGCTGCTGGGGCTGGTCACCGGAGCGGTGATGGGGTACGTCGCCGTGCTCTCCAAGGCGGTGGTGGACATCTTCACCACCGACGGCGTCCACGGCCTGGTGACCAGCTGGGAGATCTACGGACTCATCATTGGCGCGACGGTCGGGACGGGAATCCAGCAGCTCAGTTTCAATGCCGGGGCGTTGAAGAACTCCCTGCCGGCGATGACCATCGCCGAGCCCGTGGTCGCGTTCATCCTCGGCTACACCCTGCTCGGCGAGAAGTTCCAGGTCCACGGAACCGGCTGGCTGGTGATGGCTGCCGCGCTGGCGGCGATGATCGTCGGCACGGTGGTGCTGTCACGTCGCGGCGTCGACTGAGGCAGGCGGTACCTCAACCTGGATGTCCTCATCGTGCATGTCTCCGGCTATATCGCGTAGGCGAAGTCCACGAGCATCGCCGCGGAAACCAGCGTGCCGGCCACACACCAGGTGACGCCGACGACCACCGGAACCCCTGCCAACCACGGGCGTCGCACAGCTCCGGACCGCACCGCGCGGACACCGCGGACCACCGCAGGCAGAAGAAGGAAGAGCACCGGGATGAGCAGCAGACGCGGCCGGGAGTGCATTATTCCGTCCGACCCGAGCGTCATCCCTGCGACTGCCACGGCCGGAAGCCACAGCTGCCAGGGGATCGTCCCGGTCAGCAGCGGCCACAGGGAGACCGCACACAGCACGGCCACGAGGATCATCGACCACCCTGATATGGCGTATCCCGGCATGGTCCCGTCGTCGACGCCGTGGGAGAAGATGTTCAACGGTCTGGTGGTCACCCATTCCCAGGTGGCCACGCCGAAGTCGAAGCCGGAGTGCCAGCCTCGTTCCTGGGCGGCGAAATAGCCGCCGATCTCCGCGGTCTGTCGGTTGGCCCAGATGATGTAGCCGGCGGTCCCGAGAGCCCCGATCACCGGCGCGGCACAGGCACGCTCGACCCGGCCGGCGGTGTCCGCTCCCCGCCCGGCGCGCCACCAGTGCCACAGCTCCACGACGGCGGCGACAAAGAGGGTGAGCACGAGCACCACGGCGGTGATGCGGGTCAGGCCCGCCAGGAACACCAGGACACCCGCCGTGAGGTGGCGCCCCCGCAGCAGCATGTACACCGTCCAGACCGACAGTGCGGTGAAGAGGGACTCTGAGTACGGCATGACATAGACCACGGCCATCGGCGCCCCCAGCGCCAGGACCCCTGCCGACGCTGTCAGCAGTCCTTCGGTGACCGGGCCCGCCGGTGTCACGGTGGCGTCGTCCTGTCGTCCCCGCATCCCCCGTACCCGGGGCCACAGGACGTCCACGGCGAGGCGTCCGAGCCCCCAGACCATGAGGAAGGACGCCACGACCGACACTCCGACCGCCGCTCCGGAAGTGATCTCGGCGCCGGTCAGGAACCTGACCGGCGCGGCGACCGTCCGGACGAGGAAGGGGTAGCCGGGAAAGAACGCCACCGACTGCCACTGGATCGGCTCCCCTCCCGGCTGGCCGGCAGTGCCCATGGAGAATCCTGAGTAGCCGTGGCGTGATATCAGGGTCATCCACTGGGAGTCCCACTGCATCAGCACCTCCGTCAGGGACATTCCCCGGCGGGAGCCGGCGATCTGCATGGAGAGGAACTGCACCGTCTGCAGCAGGGCCGTGGTGGCGAGCGCCACGACCGGGACCACGGGGATACGGCGGGGGCTGCCCGTCTCCTTTACACATCCCCGAGGCCACCAGACGGACTCCCACCCCGTATGGCGGCTTTTTCCTGAAAAAAAAAAAATAAACATCTCCGACCCCACGAGACTAAGCCGAGTATCGTATGCCGTCTTCTGCTTGACAAGAAAAAAACAGCAGCGACATACGACTCTGGTANTCGTGGCGGGGCTGGTGGCGGGGCGGGCTCCCGGGGCGTGGCTGTTCATCGCCCCTGAGGTTAGCGAAGCCTCGCAGGAATCCCCCCGGATATGGTGTGTCATATGGGCCGTGTCACACTCTTCGGCGCCGATGGGTTAGAGTGGTCGCCGTGAACACGTTCCGCGGTCAGCTTCTTCTTCTCTGCCGCGGCGGGGTCAGGGTGTAATACCGACCGGCTCCCCGTCGCGGGGTTGAGTTGCGCCGGTCGGTGTCGAGAGTTTTCCACCGAGACGCACCGCCAGCGTCAGACCTGATCAGGAGCACACCGTGACCCCCACCGATTCGTTCATCTCCGCCCCGGCCCACATCGACACCCCGGCCGGTGAGATCCCGGCCGACCAGCCGTCCTGGAACCGGCAGCGTCCCTCACAGATGCCGGTCCACCGTTACCAGCCGCACTTCACCGAGGTGGAGGACTTCCGGCTGCCGGACCGTACCTGGCCGGACAAGGTCATCGACAGGGCCCCCCAGTGGTGCGCGGTCGACCTGCGTGACGGCAACCAGGCATTGATCGACCCGATGAGCCCGGAGCGTAAGCGCCGCATGTTCGACCTGCTGCTGCGCATGGGATTCAAGGAGATCGAGGTAGGTTTCCCGTCCGCCTCACAGACGGACTTCGATTTCGTCCGCGAGATCATCGAGAAGAACATGATCCCCGACGACGTCACCATCCAGGTCCTGGTCCAGGCCCGTGAGCATCTGATCCGTCGGACCTTCGAGGCCTGCGAAGGTGCGAAGAACGTCATCGTCCACTTCTACAACTCCACGTCGATCCTGCAGCGCCGGGTGGTGTTCAGGAAGGAGAAGCCGGCGATCAAGAAGTTGGCGACTGACGCCGCGACGCTGATCAGGGAGATCGCTGCGGACTACCCGGACACCAACTGGCGCTGGGAGTACTCTCCGGAGTCCTTCACCGGCACCGAGGTGGCTTTCGCCAAGGAGGTCTGTGACGCGGTGACCGCGATCATGGAACCCACCCCGGACCATCCGATGATCATCAACCTGCCCTCCACGGTGGAGATGACCACCCCCAACGTCTACGCGGACACCATCGAGTGGATGGACCGCAACATCGACCGTCGTGACTCGGTGATCCTGTCCCTGCACCCGCACAATGACCGCGGGACCGCGGTGGCCACCGCGGAGCTGGGGTACATGGCGGGTGCCGACCGTATCGAGGGTTGCCTGTTCGGCAACGGTGAGCGGACCGGGAACGTCGACCTGGTGACCCTGGGGCTGAACATGTTCACCCAGGGGGTCGACCCCCAGATCGACTTCTCCGATATCGAGGAGATTCGCCGTACGGTCGAGTACTGCAACCAGCTGGAGGTGCCGGAGAGGCACCCGTACGGTGGTGACCTGGTGTTCACCGCTTTCTCGGGTTCCCACCAGGACGCCATCAACAAGGGCCTCGACGTGATGGCGGAGTCTGCGTGGCCCGGCCACCACGCCAACGAGATCTCCGACGGACAGTTCCGTGCCGTGCAGTGGGCCGTCCCCTACCTGCCCATCGACCCCAAGGATGTCGGCCGCAGCTACGAGGCGGTCATCCGGGTGAACTCCCAGTCCGGCAAGGGCGGGGTGGCCTACATCATGAAGACCGACCACGGCCTGGAACTGCCGCGGCCGATGCAGGTCGAGTTCTCCTCTGTCGTGCAGTCCGTCACCGACGCCGAGGGCGGTGAGGTCAATTCCAAGGCGATGTGGGACATCTTTTCCGGGGAGTATCTGGACCGGACCGCTCCGTTGGAGCAGATCTCGGTGACCGTGGACGGCCCGCAGACTGAAGGTTCCGAGACCAAGGTCACCGCGGAGGTGGAGTGGAACGGTGCCCACCGCACCATCCAGGGTCACGGCAACGGTCCCCTGGCCGCCTACGCGAACGCCCTGGAATCGTTGGGGGTCGACTTCGAGGTGCAGGAGTACAGCCAGCATGCCCGCACGGCCGGCGACGATGCCGAGGCCGCCGCGTATGTGCTGGCCGAGGTCGACGGTCAGAAGGTGTGGGGCGTGGGTATCGCGGGTTCGATCACCTATGCGTCGCTGAAAGCGATGACCTCGGCGGTCAACCGGGCGTATTCGCAGCCCGTCGCCTGATCCTGTCTGACGCCGGCCCGGTTCCTTCCACGGAACCGGGCCTTCGTCATCCTTCCGGACACTTACGGACACTTCCGGATGCTTCCGGATGCTTCCGGATGCTTCCGGCAGGTTAAAAGTCCCGTCCCCTCTGGCGGTCCGCCACCACCGGGTGTTTACTGTCATGCATCAGCACATCATACTAGTAAACACATGGTGTGCCGGACACATCCCCGCCCAGGAACAAGGATCATCCGTGAGCGACAGCCCCACCGACCGTAACCCGGAAACCCCCGCCACCCGCACCGGCCTGCAGGCAGACGTGATCGTCATCGGTGCCGGACTCTCCGGCTCCGCCGTGGCCAGGGCCCTGTCCGCAGGACAGGGCCCCGCACACTCCGTCATCGTCGTCGACCGTGACATTCCCGCCTCCGCAGAAGCCAGTTCACACGGCTCCGCCCGCATCTTCCGGTACTCCTACCCCGACCCTCTCTACACCTCTCTCGTCGTCGAATCCCGGAAAGGCTGGGACGACCTCGAGCAGCAGACGGGCAGGCGCCTCATCACCCCATCCGGTTCCCTCGACTTCGGCACCGTCCGAGACCCCGCCGCCCTCGCCCGGGTGCTCTCCGACGCCGGAGTGGAGCACGAACTGCTCACCGTCTCCGAGGCGTCGGACCGGTGGCCCGGGATCGTCTTCGACACGACAGGCGACGGGGACGACTCCACGGCGTCCTCCCCCGTCCTCTGGCACCCGGGGGCCGGGGTCATCGACGCTGAATCGACCGTCCACGCCCAGCTGGACCTGGCCCGCAGAACCGGGGACACCCTCGTCCTCGACCACTGGGAGGCCGCCTCGGTCCGCCGCCGCACCGGTGCTGCCGGGTACACCGTCACCTCCACCACCGGAGACGTTCTGGAGGCCGGACAGGTCGTCATCGCCGCCGGAGGATGGGTCGCGGACATCACCGCAGCCGCCGACCTCCCTTCCGCATTCCTCCACCGCCTGCCGGTACCCCGGGTCAGCCAGGAGAACGCCTACCACTTCCCCTACCGGGACAGCAGAGACTGCGGCCGCACACCAGAGGACGCCGGGACGACCTGGCCCACCTTCATCCAGAAATCCCGGGACACCAGGGTCTACAGCCTCCCCGGAGGGCGGGACGCCGGATGGCGGGGCCAGAAGATCGCGGAGTACAACGCCGGTCGGAAAATGAGGTCGGCGTCCCTGCAGGACGGCCGCATCGACCCGGAGAACCGCCGACGGATGACCGGCTACGTGACACGCCACCTGCCCGGCCTTGTCCCGGAGCCCTACGCCGAAACCACCTGCCTGTTCACCAATCTTCCGGGCGAGAACTTCCTCATCGACCGGGCGGACGGCATCACCGTCGTCTCGCCCTGCTCCGGCCACGGAGCGAAGTTCGCCCCCCTCATCGGAGAGCTCGCGGCCGGACTCGTCACCGGCACGGGTACCGTCCCCGACCTCTTCCGCGTCCCGGGCCATACACCGGGCCACACCCCGGGTCATACACCGCAGCACACCGCCGACGTCACCACCGCCGACACCCCGGCGCACCACTCCTGAGAGGACCACACCATGACCGTCACCCGTACCGCCGCCCACCCTGCCACCGACCCGGCCGTCCGCACCGCCACCCACCCCGCCACCGGCCCTGCCACCGCAGCACCGGAGACCTCCGCCCGGCGCGGTCACCGCACCGAACGTGACCTCCTCGGAACCGTCGAGGTCCCCGACGACCGGTACTGGGGTGTCCACACCGGCCGGGCTCTCGTGAACTTCCCGGTCTCCGCCACCGCCGTCGGTGACTGCCCCCCTCTCGTCAGGGCACTGGCAGTGCTCAAGGAAGCCGCCGCCGTCGTCAACGCCCGTCACGGACTGGTCGAACCCCAGGTCAGGGACGCCGTCGTCGCCGCGTGCAGGAAGCTGCGCGGCGGTGCCTTCGACGACCGTCTGCGTGAGCTCTTCCCGTTGAGCATGATCCAGGGCGGGGCAGGCACCTCGACCAATATGAACGCCAACGAGGTCATCGCCAATATCGCACTGGAACACCTCGGCCTTCCCAGGGGAAGGTATGACGTGGTCGACCCCCACAATGACGTCAACTGCTCCCAGTCCACCAACGACGTCTACCCCTCGGCCGTGAAGATCGCCCTGACCTCCCTCGTCGACGAAGCCGTGAAAGAGCTGCGACTCACCGCCGACGCCTGGGACCGCCGCGCCGCCGAGTTCAGTGGCGTGCTCAAGCTGGGACGGACCCAGCTGCAGGACGCCGTGCCCATGACCCTCGGCCGCGAGTTCGCCGCCTTCGCCCGTCTCGCCCGGGAGGACGCCGACGCCCTCCTCTCCACCACTGCGGGACTGCGCACACTCAACATCGGCGGCACCGCCATCGGAACCGGTCTCAACGCCCCCGAGGGCTACACCGCCGAAATGATCGCGGAGATCACCGGACTCACCGGACTGGAGGTACGCCGCGCCCCGGATCTCGTCGCCGCAACCCCCGATGTCGGAGCATTCGTCGACCTGTCCGCGAGACTGAAGAGGGCGGCACTGAACACCTCGAAAGTCTGCCACGACCTGCGACTGCTCTCCAGTGGACCAGGATCAGGGATGGGGGACATCGCCCTACCTGCGGTGCAGGCCGGTTCATCGATCATGCCGGGGAAGGTCAACCCCGTGATCCCGGAGGTCGTCAACCAGGTCGCCTTCGAGATCACCGGTTTCGACATGACTGTGTCGATGGCCGCGGACAACGGTCAGCTGCAGCTCAACGCCTTCGAACCGGTGATCGCCCATGTCCTGTTCCAGGGGCTGGAGCATCTCACCCGCGCTCTGGAGACACTGCGCGTACGCTGCATCGACGGCATCACCTGCGACGCTTCCCGTGCGGAACGTCTGCGCGACAGGGTGTGGTCCTCGGCGTCCCTGGCCACGGCCCTGTCGCCCTGGATCGGCTACGGCCGGGCGACGGAGGTGGCCGGGGAGGTCGCCAGAACCGGACGCAGTGTTCCCGAGGTGGTCCGCGACTCCGGTCTCATGACCGCGGAGGAGCTGTCGGCGGCACTGCCTGAACTGTCGCCGGGGCGGCTCACCGCCGGTGCTTAGGACGGCCGACACACCGGACCGTATGATGGCTCCATGACTTCCACCGGCCCGGACAACGAGACAACCGGGAACTCCGGGACGACCGGGGCGTCCGCTTCCTCCTCTTCCGGCCGGTCCCGTCGACGTAGACGCCGCCAGGTCCACCGGCGGGCGGCACCACCGTCCACCCGTGTCCTCGAACAGGCCGACGGCACCCGCGGAACCGGTGACCCTGCGCGCAGAGGTGACAGATCCCCCGCAGACCGTCCGTCCCGCGACCGCCCGACCCGGCTCCCCAAGACCTTCCACGGGGACATTCCCGATGCCGGGGCCGCCCCGTTCATCTCCCTCACCATCGCGACCTCGGGAATCCACCCCACCACCTCACGGCTCGTCGGAGTCGCCGCAGTACTCTACGACGCCGAGGGGAACACGGTGCCCTTCACCGGGAACCGTCCCGCCTGCAGTGATGTCGGCAGAGATGTAGCCGGTGATGTCGCGGCCGGCGGAGCCGGCACGGCGGACACGGCGGCCGTGCCCGCCGACGGCACTGTCGAACTCACGGGTGTGGTGCAGCAGATCAACCCCGGGGAGGACCCGGGGCCGTGGCACCTCCACGGTTACACCGAAGCTGACCTGGGACAGGCGCCCGGTTTCGCGACTGTGGCCCCCCTGCTGTACACCCTGCTCGACGGGCGGACACTCATCTGCCATGGCACTGCCGTGACCTGGGGTTTCATCGTGCAGGAGTTTCGTCGAGCGCAGCGGGCCGCCAACCGGTCCGGGGCCCAGTCCGGGGGCAGGGGGCGCCGGCGCAGTACCCGGCGTCCCCGCAGGATCAACGTCCCGGTCCCTGAACGCATCGTCGACACCCTCGCCACCGCCAGACGTCAGTCAGTTCCCGTGGAGGATCCACGACTGCGCAGCATTGCCGGGTACTACCGGGACCACGAAGGGCTCGAACTCCCGGTGTCCGCACTGCCGGCACTCGGCGCCGCGGCGTCCGAGGCAAGGTCGGACACCGGTGCCGACGAGCTTCTGCTCGCCGACGCCCGCATCCTCATGCCTCTGCATCTTGTCCAGGAAGATCTCGCGGACGCCGGGCGCGGTACCATCCAGTCCTCCGTGCCCGCCGACCTCACCGCCGACCGTTTCGGCCTGCAGCGTTCCGCCGTCCGGGTGGACGCCACGACCGCTCCCCGACCGTTCGGTAACCCCGGGGTGCCGGAGTCCACGCATCCCGGTTCCCTGGTCGAGGGCATGGAATTCGTCGTCAGCCCTGACGTGGCCACCGACCCGGACGTGCTCATCTCCGCGGGACTGCGTGAGGGCCTCGTCTACAGCGAGAAACTGAACCGGACCTCCAGCCTCGTGGTGTGCAACGCGAACCATGCACTGCGGGGCAAGGCTATGCACGCACACAGGAAGAACATTCCCCTGTTCAGCGACGAAGAGTTCCTCGCCGCACTGGAGGATGTCGCGCCCGGTTCCACGACTCTGGAGGACCCTGATCCACGACCTGCGACACCGCGCATACCCGCCCCGCAGCGCGGTGGTCACGGCCGCGGCAGGAACAGGAAGGGCGGCGGGAAGCCCCGTGACATGAAGAAACAGGGCGCGAAGAAGCAGGGCGGCAGGGTGTCCGGCGGGCAGGGCGGCAAGTCTGCAGGGCAGGCGTCCCCGAAGACCACCGCAGAATCCCCGGAGGGCGGCCCCTCCCGGGACGGAGCCGTGAAGAAGAACCGTAAGCGGTCACGCAACCGCGGCCGTCGCCGTGGTGCGGCGGGTTCCCGCGGGGCCGGCTCCACCCGGAGTGACAACGGACAGCAGAACCGGCAGGACCGGCAGGACCGGAAAGACCGCCCGGCACAGGGTGGTGCGACCGGGCCCGAACCGGACCGGTCGGCGCCCCGGCGTCGCCGGCGCTCCGGAGCAGACCGACAGACCAAGCCTGACCAGCAGAGATAGGAAGGATTCCGATGGGACTGCGTACCTCACTCGCTGTCCGTGCCGCTGACGTGGCCACCTGGGCGTCCAGGAAGGCCGGCCGGGGCAACGGAGGAATGATCGGCGGCCTGGTCGCCGACTTCATCGACCCGAAACTGATGGAACGTCTCGGACGGGGGCGTCCCTGTGCGATCGTCACCGGCACCAACGGCAAATCCACGACAACGCGGATGCTCGCCGAAGCGGTCCGCAGCATCGGCACCGTGTGCACCAACGACGGTGGCGACAACATGGACGCCGGAGTCATCTCCGCACTCCTGGCGGGGCGGGACGCCGACCGAATCATCCTCGAGGTCGATGAACTCCATGTCCCGCACATCGCCGCGAAACTGGAGTGCAGTGTTCTTGTCCTCCTCAACCTCTCCCGCGACCAGCTCGACCGTGTCGGTGAGATCAACAGGATCGAACAGGTCCTCCGTGAGTACGTCAACTCCCGCCCCGACCTGACTGTCGTGGCCAACTGCGATGACGTACAGGTCACTTCCGTGGCCTGGGACTGCCCCAACGTCGTGTGGGTGTCTGCCGGGGTCGGCTTCACCGGCGATTCCACGAGCTGCCCCCGGACCGGCGGTGCTGTGGGCAGGACGCAGAAACCGGACGGGACCCCGGGCTGGTACGCGGTGAAGCCCCTGCCGGACGGCAGTGAGTTCCGGCGCCCCACCCCGACCTGGTCGGTCGATGCGGAGGGTCTCCACACCCCCGGCGGGACCCGGGACCTGTCCCTGACCCTGCCCGGTAACGCGAACCGGGGAAATGCGGCTCAGGCGGTCGCCGCCGCGGTCGCTCTGGGAGTCGGTGAACCCGACGCGGTCGCCGCGGCGGAACGTGTGGACAATGTCGCTGGTCGGTACTCCACCGTCATGTACGCGGGCCGGGAGGTCCACCTGCTGCTGGCGAAGAATCCGGCCGGCTGGCAGGAGGCACTGTCGATGGTTGACCGCAGTGCCGACGGCCTCGTCATCGCCGTGAACGGTCAGGTCGCCGACGGAACCGACCTGTCCTGGCTCTGGGACGTGGTCTTCGAGAACTTCGGTTCCCTGAAGGTCGTCGCCTCCGGGGAACGCTCCGCTGACCTGGCGGTACGCCTCGGCTATGCGGGAGTGGAGCACGTCACCGTCCCCGACATGCTCGAGGCGGTCCGCGCCTGCCCACCGGGGCGGGTCGAGGTCCTCGCCAACTACACCGCGTTCCGGGACCTCAACAAGGCACTGAGCAGAGATCCCGGCAAATCGCCGGACAGGAGCAACCAGGGAGGACGCCATGAGTGACCTGACGATCGGACTTGTGCTCCCTGATGTTCTCGGAACCTACGGAGACGACGGGAACGCCCTGGTTCTGAGACAACGCGCCCGGATGCGTGGCATCGACGCCGAAATCCACCGCATCCTGCTCGGGGAACCCGTCCCGGAGGGACTCGACGTGTACACGGTCGGCGGTGGTGAGGACGTCGCCCAGATCCTCGCCGCCGAACACCTCATCGCCGACGGGGGCATCACCCGGGCAGTCACGGCGGGACGCCCCGTCCTGGCGATCTGCGCCGGCCTGCAGGTCTTCGGCCGGTCCTTCCGTGCCTCCGGCCGGACCGTCGAGGGTCTCGGACTGATCGACGCGACGACCTCCTCCCTGCAGAAGAGGATGATCGGCGAACTCAGGTCCACGCCCGTGGCCCCGGAAACCGGTGGCACGGGACAGGGCACGGACCCGGAGAACACGGAACCGAAGAACGCGGACCTGCATGAACTGACGGACACCCTCACCGGATTCGCGAACCACCAGGGGGCCACGATCCTCGGACCAGACGCCGCACCGCTGGGTCGGGTCATCCACGGCACAGGCAACACCGACGCCCACGGAGCGTTGCACGCCGGACTCACCCCGGAGCAGGCGAAGGTCGAGGTGTACCACGAGGGAGCGGTACAGGGACCAGTGATCGCGACATACATGCACGGCCCCGTGCTGGCCCGCAACCCGCAGCTGGCGGACCTGCTGCTGGCCCGCGCCGTGGGATGTGCCCCTTCCGAACTGCCGCCCATGACCGGAGCTTTCGCCGACCAGCTGTCAGGGGAAGTGGCCCGACTGCGCTCCGAGAGGCTGAGAGCGTAAGGTGAGTTCCGTGAGTTCATCCTGCACCGGCGCATCCTGCCGGCCCCGCGCATGGTGGTGGCTGTCCTAGACAGGCAGCTGCCGGATGACCCGTATTTTTCGACGCCGCCTCCACACGAGGGCGGCGTCCTTCTTTCTGTCAGGTGCCGCCCGCCCCGTGGAGACATGACCTCCCAGGAGAAGACCACATGACGAACAACGCCTCCCTCACCGCAGCCCGCCGACGCAGCGACCGCCTGCGGCAGCTCATCGACAGCACGGACCCGGCCGATGCCCCGGCCCGGGGCAGGCTCCGCGTCCTCACCGGCGACCGACCGACCGGTGCACTGCACATCGGGCACTACCTCGGCACCGTCCGCAGCCGGGTGGAACTGCAGGACAAAGGCATCGACACCTTCCTGCTCATCGCCGACTACCAGGTCATCACCGACCGCGACTCGCTCGGTGACCTGCAGGGAAACGTCCGGGGCGTCCTCGCCGACTATCTCGCAGCCGGCATAGACCCGGCGAGGACGACGATCTTCGCACACTCGGCGGTACCGGCGGCGAACCAGCTCATGCTGCCGTTCCTGTCCCTGGTCACCGAGGCGGAACTGCACCGCAACCCGACAGTGAAAGACGAGCTCGCGGCCACAGACGGCCGGGCGATGTCGGGACTGCTGCTCACCTATCCGGTGCACCAGGCCTGTGACATCCTGTTCTGCCACGGCAACGTCGTGCCCGTGGGCCAGGACCAGCTGCCGCACATCGAGCAGGCACGCGTCATCGCCCGCCGGTTCAACGAGCGCTACGCCGGCGGTGAGCAGGTGTTCACCGAGCCGGAGGCACTGCTGACCGACGCCCCGATGATCACCGGCACGGACGGCCGGAAAATGAGCAAGTCCCGGGGCAACACGGTGCCCCTGGGAGCGACCGCGGACGAGACGGCGAAGATCCTGCGCCGCGCGGTGACCGACGCTGAACGCAGAATCACCTTCGAGCCGGAACGCCGCCCCGAGGTCGCGAACCTGCTCACCGTCGCCGCCGGCTTCACCGGCAGGGACCCCCGCGACATCGCCGAGGAGATCGGTGACGCCGGGGCCGGCGAACTCAAACGGGTGGTCACCGAGGCAGTCAACGATCACCTCGCGGGGCATCGCGCGCGACGCGCTGAACTGCTGGCCGACCCCGGCTACCTCATGTCGGTGCTGCGGGAGGGCAATGAGCGGGCCAACGAGGTCGCGGACGCCACGCTGACCCGGGTGCGCGAGGTGATGGGGATGTTGTACTGAGGTCCCCGGGGTACCTCACGTGGGAGACTGTCCGGCCGTGACGGTCGCCGCGTCACCTCCGAGTCGCCTCCGCGTCACCTTCGCGGTGACGGTGCTCTGTCAGCTGCACCTGACCAGGCACTGTCGTCGGTCACTGTCACCGGTGTGCCTCCTTCATTTTTCGGGAACGGCACTCTGCACAGGACAGCACGTCAGGCAGGGGTGACAGGCAGGGCGACGGAGCGGAATAGGCACTTCAACGAGCATATTGAACATCGTCACGACAGTATTTCTGTTCGGGAGCTCGGGAGCTGAACCTGGCCCAGGATGGCGCAGGGGCCTCGGGCCCGGGACAGACAGGAGTGGGAACAGCGTCCGCAGGTTTTGTCAGGCGTCCGCGGGTTGTGTCGGTTAAGCCGAAAATACGACACAACCTGCGGACGTCTGACACAACCTGCGGACGCAAGACGGGGTTCAGATGCCCCGACGCTGACTGACCAGTGGACATACCAGGGAATGTGGCGGAAAGACGGCGGGAAAGCGGAGAGAGACAACGAAGAGCCGCACACCGCGCGGGACCAGATGCAACCGGTCGGCCACACCCCGGTCCACACCCGGGTACAGGGTGCTGACGCTACACCCGCCACTCCCCGACCACGAACGCCTGGGCGACAGGCCCGTCATGCGACAGGCTCAGCTGCCACACCGCGTGACCGGAACCGTCGGCACCACCGAACCGGGCGGTCAGCGCGCCGTTCACCCGGGCCTCCAGCACCGGCGCCAGCCGGATGTACGGCCGACCCCAGCGGTCCTTGACCACCTCGATCTGCGACCAGTCCATCTGTGCGCCCGGAATCTCGTCTCCGGCGTCGGCCAGCGTCCAGGCCTTGTAGAAGGCCTCCTTCGCCGCCCACCGGGCCGCGAGGTGCTGCGCGAGGTTCCCGCTGGTCTTCGCCAGACGAGCGCACTCCCGACGCTCCGCCCCGGTGAAGGACCGGGCGAATGTCGAGCCGGGCTGGTCGAGCTGCTCGGCGAACGAGGGGATGTCGACCACGTCGACACCGATGCCCAGCACGAACGGCCTGGTCGGCGCCGGATCCACCGGCTCCTTCCTGCCGCGCGCGCTCATCTGCGCACTCTCCGGGGAGGATGCGGGGCGCACCCCGTTTACCGGGTCACTCACCGGAACAGTCCGTCCTCTCCGGCGCGGGCGGCCGGGTCGAGCAGCATGGCCGGCTCGACCTCGTCGATGTCGGCGTCCTCGGCGAAGCGACGGTGGTCGATCTCCTCGAAGAGTGCCTTGTGTCCGAGCATCCCGGCCTCACGGCGTCGGACACCGGCCCGCAGCCGTTCAGAGGCCCGCGCCACCCACTGTTCGGCGGCGTCGGCACCGAGCTGCTGTTCGACGGCGATCCGGAAGGCCTCCGGGTGCACCAGCGCAAGCAGGGCGGAGACGTGACCGAAGCCCAGCGAGGTGAGCAGTCCGGCCTTGACCGTCCGGGACAGCTTCAGGGGTTCCCGCAGCCACACCAGGTCCGGGGAGGACGCCATCTCCGGGTCGACGCAGTCCAGCGAACGGTTCGCCGGGATGGTCGAGGTCCGGAACATGTCGTTCAGGCCGGCCGTCTGGAAGACAGCTGCACCACCCTTGGCGTGTCCGGTGAGGGTCTTCTGCGACACCACGTAGAGGGGGTTGCCCTCCGTACGGCCCAGCGCGCGGGCCAGCCGGGTGTGCAGCTTCGACTCGTTCGGGTCGTTGGCGTTGGTGGAGGTGTCGTGCTTGGAGACCACGGCAATGTCATCCGCCGTGACTCCCAGCGACGCCAGGTCACGTGCCAACCGGGAGTTCTTCCCTCCCCTGCCCGCGGCCAGGGCACCCTGCCCCGGAGCGGGGATCGAGGTGTGCGCACCGTCGGCGTAGGACGCCGCGAAGCCGACCACCGACTGGACCGGCAGACCCATCTCGACGGCGACGGAACCGCGTGCCAGCAGGATCGTTCCACCGCCCTGGGCTTCGACGAAGCCGCCGCGGCGGCGGTCGTTGGCCCGGGAGTAGAAGCGCTCGTTGATGCCCTTGGCCGCCATCTTGTCGGAGTCCGCGGTCGCGTTCATGTTGGCGAACCCGGTGACGGATTCGACGGAGATGTCGTCGGTCGCTCCTGCGACGACGAAGTCCGCCTTGCCGAGCATGATCTTGTCCACGCCCTCCTCCACGGATACCGCGGCGGTGGCGCAGGCCCCGACCGGGTGGATCATCGCACCATAGCCGCCGATGTAGGACTGCATGGTGTGCGCGGCGACCACGTTGGGCAGGGTCTCCTGGAGGATGTCCGAGGGGATGTCCTCCTCAAGGAACCTGTCGACGAAGAGTTTCCGCATCGAGGTCATGCCGCCGAATCCGGTGCCCTGGGTCATGGCCACGTCCGAGGGGTGCACGGCCTGCAGGATCTCTGCTGGTGTGAAGCCTGCGGAGAGGTAGGCGTCCACCGCGGTGACCAGGTTCCACACCGCGATCCGGTCCACGGATTCGATCATGGACGCCGGGATCCCCCAGCGTGCGGGATCGAAGTCGGTGGGGAACTGGCCTCCGACCTTGCGGGCCAGCGTGGCACGGCGCGGCACCCTGGCACGTGCACCCGGAAGGCGGGTGACGGACCATTCGCCGGTCTCCGGGTCATGGTTGGCCCGGGTGAACGCCGGGTCGTTGTCGACGAAGGACGCCGCGTCTTCGGCGGTGTCCACGGTGAAGGTCACCTCCTGGTCGAGGAAGATCTCCACGGCCTGGGGGGTGTGGAGGTCGTCGACGGCGACGTCGTCGACGAAGGTGCGGACTCCTGCCCGCGCCACGACCTCGTCCCGGTAGCGGGTGTAGATCTCCTCCTCCGGGACGATGTTGCCCTCGACGTCGTACCATCCGGCGACGGGAGTGTCGTTCCAGGTCAGAAGCCCGGTCATCCAGGCAAGTTCGAGGACGCCGGCGGCGGAGAGGTCCACCGAACCGTCGGCCCTGATACCCAGTTCGGCTTCGAAGCGGGTGCGTCCGGAACCCCAGGCGCTGACTTCGCCGAGACCGACGACGACCACCATGTCCTCGAGACTGCGGGTGACTTCGCCCCAGTTGTCGTCGGTGGCGGCATGGTCGGCTCCGACAGGCTGACGGACCCGGACCGGGGACGGCAGGGCGTCGACGGTGGCGCTGGCGGGGGTTTCGTCGCCGGTGTCCTGTGCGTCGCGGGCGGCGTCGGCGAGCGCCTTCTCCCGGAGTTCCACGAGGTTGATCTTCCCGAGGCCTCCGGTGAGGTCGGCGTCGACCGGGCCGTCGAGGGCGCGGGTGCGGACCTCGTCGGAGCACAGGGCGAGCAGTTCCCCGGCAATCTCCGCCGGCGTCCATACGTGGACACCTGCCTCGACCGCGGCGTCGACCAGCGGGTCGTTGCCGCCCATGAGTCCGGTACCCGAGACCCAGCCGATCCGGGGGTGGGCGATGGTGACACGCTGACCCCAGGGCTCGTTGAACCACTTGTTGCAGACGGCGTCGAAGGCGGCCTTCACCTCACCGTAGGCACCGTCGCCGCCGAAGGTTCCGCGGTTGGGCGAACCCGGCAGGATGACATGCAGGCGGTGCGCCAGGTCAGCATCGTGTCCGATGCGGGACAGGGCGGTGAAGGACCGTTCGACACTCCACAGCAGCAGTCGGGCCTGGATCTCGGCGTCGCTCCCGGCGTCCTCGACGGTCCCGGAGACGGTCGGGGCGGCGAAGGGGAGGAAGAGGTCGGGCACCAGGGCAGGTTTGACGAGCTTCTGGTCGGAGCCGACGGTCTCGGTCTGCTCGGAGCCGATCCACTCCACCAGGGCGTCAATGTCACGGTAGGAGGAGAGGTTCGCCGGGACCAGCCAGACGGCGGCGGACGCGGTGGCATGCTCACGGTAGAGCTTCTTGACGAACTCCAGCCGTGCCGAACTGATGCGGGAGGCGGTCATGACCACGGTCGCGCCCTCGCTGAGCAGGTCGCCGACCACTCCCCCGGCGATGGAGGCGGGGGTGACGCCGGTGACGACGGCGACCTTGCCCGCGAACCTGCCGGTGTCGGTGGAGCGCGCCTCCTCCGCGATCGCGCGGAAGCGGGCGGCGAGGTCGGTGTCCCCGTTCCTGTCTGCGGCGTCTGCCCGGTAGCCTGCGTGGACGGCCACGGTCTCACCGGTGCCGCGGAAGGTCACCGTGTCGGCGAGTTCCTCACCGTTGGCCAGTCTGGCGATGTCCTCGCGGGCGGTGGCCCAACGGTCATCGACGAGCACGGCCCGGCGGGCGTCGAAGACCGGGGCGACAGTGGACGGCCAGTTGGCACCGAGTTCGGCGGAGACCGCCTCCAGGACGGCGGCCGTCTCGTCCGCGTCAGGGTCGGACAGTGGTGCGGAGGTGGGGACGTCGATGCCGAGGGCGTCGAGGATGTGTCGGGCGGTGGTGGCCAGGACGCCTTCCTCACCGGTGACCTCGGCGGCGAAGGCGTCGAGTGCGGCGGAGTCCACGGTCCCGCCTCCTGCGGAACCGCCGGCGGAGGGCTTGGCCACCGGGATACCGTGGGCCGTGCCGACCTGGGTCACGGCCTCGTCGATGATGGCGTTGACGTCGTTCATCGTGGTGGCGGAGGTGGGCAGGGTCGCGAGGTCCCCGCCACGGGAGGACGCCCCTTCCCTGGATCCGAGGAGGATCTGTGCGATGGTGTGGTCGACCCAGCCGGGGCCGAGCTCCCAGGTTCCGGTGAGGCGTTCCTCCACGGTGGAGACCTTGGCACCTGCGGCTCCGAAGAGCTTGCGCAGACGGTCCTTCACCGCTTCGCCGAGGACGGGGCCGAAGGCACTGTAGTTGTGTGCCGCGGCATCCACGGTCGCGGAGAGGGTGTCCACGTCAGCTTCGGCGGCACCTTCGACACTGGACAGACCCAGCTCAGCGGAGATGTCCATGAGCAGCTGGTTGAGCCTGCTGGACACACCGTTGGTCAGGGTTCCCGTGGTGTCTGCCCCGCCGATCTGGTCCGGGCGCAGCTTGTTCGCGTACGCCAGAAGAGTGCGGATCGCGTCGGAGGCCCGGTAGGGCAGGTCTGCGGGACGTTCGACCGCGCCTGCAGGGGCGGCCGGGGCCGTCGGCAGGTCGGCGGCCTGCGTGACCGGGGCGGGCAACGGTTCCGGTGCCGACTCCGAGGGAGCTGCCGGGGACGGTTCAGCCGCGGCGAGCACGGGGTCTCCGACGGGTTCCCGGCCGGCTGTCGGCTCCTCCGGGTATGCCGGCGCGTCGATGGTCTGCTGGTCAGTGTGGTAGACGAGCTTCTCGTCACGCTGGACGTTGCGCACGGCGACGTCTGCGGCGGAGAAGCGCGGCAGCTTCAGGGTCTTGGTGGCCAGGTTGGCCAGGGTCGGTGAAGCTCCGAGACCGATCTCGACGACTTCGTCGATGTCGAGGCGGTCGGGGGCGAAGAGGAGGTCCTGGGTCTCGATCCAGCGGACCGGGGACGCGAACTGCCAGCACAGCAGCTCGATGAACAGGGTGCGGGCGGTCTTCGCCCGGGCGGCGTCGTCGGCGACCGCGGCGTCCCAGTTGTCGAGCAGGTCACGGGCAGGTTCGGAGGGGACGACGTCGAGGATGGAGCGGACGAAGTCCTCGGTGAGTTCGAAAGGCCGGGCCACGAGGTTCGGGATGTAACGTCCCTCGAGGATCGGGTAGTTGATGAGTTCCGGCAGCAGGTCGTCGAGCTTCTCCCGGAAGTCGGGGACTCCCGGGTGCAGGACACGGGAGTGGAAGGGCACGTCGATGCCGGGGACCAGCATGAAGGAGCCACGACCACCGTGTTCTGCGGTACGTCGGGCGGCGTCGGCTTCGAGTGCCTTCAGTCCTGCGACGGTGCCGGCGACGGAGTACTGCTCGCCCGCGAGGTTGAAGTTCACGATCTCCAGGAACTCGCCGGAGGCCCGGGCGACAGACTCGACGTATTCGACGACGTGGTCGTCGTCGATGCCGAACTGGTTCGGCCGCAGGGCACCCATGCGGTAGTTGGAGCGCCCCGCGCTGTCGCGCGGGATGAGGTGGTGCATGGTGGAACCGCGGTGGAAGACGACCTCCAGGACAGTCTCCAGGTCGATGGTCCCGGCGTAGGCGGACAGGGCGGTGTACTCGCCGAGGGAGTGTCCGGCGTAGTAGGCGTCCGCCACCAGGGCGCCGGCCTCCCTCAGCCGTGCCGTCTGTGCCAGGGCCAGGGTCGCCAGGGCGACCTGGGTGAACTGGGTGAGATACAGGACACCGTCAGGATGGTGGTAGGTCACCCCGTTGGCGGTGAGGTCGGTCGGGTTGTCCCGTACGACGGTGAGGATGGAGAAACCGAGGGCTTCCCGGGTGTGCCGGTCGGCACGGTCCCAGACGTCGGCGGCCGCCTTCGAGGCGGCGCGTTCGTCAAGGCCCATTCCCTTGGCCTGGATGCCCTGGCCCGGGTAGACGTAGGCGGTGACGGGGGCGGCGGTGACAGCTGTGCCCTGGGACACGAGTTCGTCGCCGATCCGGCAGGTGACGTCGAGGAGGAGGCCGCCACCGGCGACCCTGCCGACACGTTCGACCTGGATGTCCACCGGGTCGCCCAGCTGGACGAGGCCGAACATGCGGTAGGTCCAGCCGAGGATCCGGTGTCCGGTTCCGGCGGCGGAGGCGGCGTGCTGGGCGGTGGCGGACAGCCACATGCCGTGGACGAGAGGGGCCTGCAGGCCTGCGACGCGGGCGGCGACATGGCTGGTGTGGATCGGGTTGAAGTCCCCGGAGACCCAGGCGAACGGGGTCATCTCCTGCGGGGCGTTGACACGGGTACGCAGCAGGGTCGAGCGCGGGGTGTCGGTGATCTCCCGGTCGATTCCTCCGGCGGGAGCGGGGTCGGCCGGAGGTGTCGTGCCGAAGGCACGGCCCCGGATGGCGAACCGTTCCGTCTGCCGGCCGAGCAGTGTCCCGTCGGAGTCGCGCATGTCATGGTGGACGGTGACGACCCGCCCTGAAGAGGACTCCTCGATTCCCGCGGCCCAGCTGGTCACGGTGACGGCCAGTCCGCGGCCTCCTGCTGCGACCGCGTCTGCCGCGCGAGCCTGCAGTTCCTCGGCGGGAACTTCGAGGGCGACGGAGTGGTCGAGGTGGACGGCATTGAGCAGTCCCTCGATCACGGGATAGTCATCGACGGTGGCGGAACCCAGGGCCGCGTAGATCGCCGGCCAACAGGTGCCCAGCAGGGCGTCGGGGACGATGGTGGCACGCTCGTCGGAGCGGGAACCCGACCCTGTCGTAGACAGGTCGGGCAGGGCTGCCCCGGTGACGCCGGCGTGCTCGGCGCCGAGGGTCGGGGTGAGGTGGAAGACGTAGTCGAAGGTACCGAAGGGGGTCCCGTCGGTTTCCGAGCCCTCGTTCTTCACCGGCATGTGCTCGATGCTGTCACCGGTGACGGACACATTGCCGACACCGGCAGTGCCGGCGAGGAGCCCGTACATGGTCTCAGGGAGCTTCTCCTCGTCGACGACGGGCAGTGCACCGGTGGTCACGGCGTCGGTGAGGATCAGGGGGACGGGCAGGCGGCGGACGGCGTGGACCTCAGAGTCCCCTTCTCCGGCGGCGGTCCCGTCCCAGAAGGTGTCGAGATGGAGGTCGACGGTGACCTTGACGGTGCCGTCGGAGCCCTCACCGGTTCCGTCGTCGGTGACGATGAGCTCGTAGCGGTCCTCGTCGATGATGTGGGCCGGGTTGTCCATGAGGTGCCCGGTCCAGGAGATGTACGGGGCGGATTTCAGGAAGGACGCCACGTCGTCGGCGTCGGAGATCCGCGACCATGCTCTGGTGACCTCGGCGGGGGCGTCGTCGAGGGCGTGGCGTCCCGTGGTCGTCGAGCCACCGGTGATGCGGTCCCGGCAGGCCGCCTCGAAGCGGCCCAGGATGGAGGCGACGGGTTCGTCGACCGTAGTGATCCCGGAGACGGACACCGGGCCGGGAATGATCCGGCACTGGTCGGCGGTGTAGCGCGAATCCTGCGACTGCCACAGGCAGTCCTTGCCCCACCAGGCGAGGAGGTCCTCGTCGATGGCGGGGACGAAGCCCACCGGCTTCGGGAACTTCCTGCACAGGACGAGGAACCAGGCGGTGTCGAGCGGGGTGAGGGTGTCGGTCTCGGCGGCGGGGTACGCCGCCACGAGTGCCTTGACGGCCTTGTCCGGGTCGGCGGCGTCCTGTTCAGTCGGGAACAGGGTCACGACCTCGCCGTGGTCGACGTCGGACAGCCGGGCCTCGACACGCTGCAGCAGCAGGTGGAAGCGGGACAGCCAGGACGGGTCGACCCAGGGGAATGACAGTTCCGCGAAGCGGCGGACGACCTGTGCGTAGGTCATCTCCTCGAGTTCGCCGAAGTAGGGCTTGGCGGTCTTGTTCAGGGCTGCGATGATCTCGTCGCGGCGGGCGTTGACGGCCTCGAGGTTGGACCCGATCTCCTGGATCAGGCGCATGCACTTCGCGGCGGAGTTGTCGATCTCGTGGATGTCGGCACGCAGGTGGGACAGGCCTGAGGTGGAACCCCCGGCCGTGTGGCCCGGGGCGATCCAGCCGCCGTTGGGGGCGGTCGCCGCGGACCCGGTGCTGTCGGCGACACCAGGCGTGTCGACGAGGAGCTGCTTGATCTCCGGGGTGGTCTTGGCCTCCTTGGCGGTCATGGCGGCGGTGCCGACGAGGACGCCGTCGACCGGCATTGCGGGCAGTCCGAGTGCTTCGGACCATCCGCCTGTGAGGTAGTCTGCCGCCCTCTCGGGGGTACCGATGCCGCCGCCGACACAGAGCACCACGTTGGGCTGCCGGCGGATCTCCGCGTAGGTGGCGGTGAGCAGGTCGTCGAGGTTCTCCCAGGAGTGGTGGCCGCCGGCGTGACCGTCCTCGACCTGGAGGATGATGCTGGTGCCGGTGTCCTCGATCTGGCGGGCGATCGCCAGTCCGGCGCGGATCTGCGCGACGGTGCCGGGTTTGAAGGCGATGTAGGAGAATCCTGACCTTCGGAGCGCTCCGATGACCTCAGGGGCTTCGTCCGGTTCGGGGATACCTGCGGAGATGACCACGCCGTCGAACGGGGCGCCCGATTCCCGGGCCCTGGACACGACCCTCTGGGTACCGAAGTGCAGGTTCCAGAGGTAGCGGTCCATGAACATGGCGTTGAACTGGACGGCCCGGCCCGGGTCGAGCAGGCCCTTGAGTTTGGTCAGGTTCTTGTCGAAGACTTCGGCGGTCACCTGCCCGCCGCCTGCCATCTCCGCCCAGTATCCGGCGTTGGCCGCGGCGGCGACGATCTCGGGGTCCACGGTGGTCGGTGTCATCCCGGCCAGGAGGATCGGGGACCGCCCGGTCAGCCGGGTGAACTTCGTCTCGACGGTGCGCCCGGTGGGAAGGTCGAGCAGCCGGGGTGCGAACCGGGACCAGTCGACGGTCCGCGCAGGGTCCTCCCCGGGAGCTGCCAGGGTGTCGATGTCGTTCAGGGTGCCGGCGCGAACGAGTCCGGCACCGGAGCCTTCCACCAGGCCTGCGGAGATTCTGGTGACCGTGTCACCGGGGCCGAGGTCGAGGAACCAGGATGTGCCGGACGCCAGGGAACCGGTGATTCCGTCGACCCAGTCGACGTGGTCGGTGAGCACGGCACGGGCCAGGTCACCGGCACCGGTGAGGCCGCATTTCTCCGCCCATTCGACGGCCTGGGCGACGGCCGGTTCCATCATCTCGTGGTGGAAGGGCACGGTGACGTCGAGGTACTCGGTGACAGGAGACAGAGGTGCCCCGCCACGGGTCTTCGCCGCGAGCTCCGCGGCGTCCTTCTCCGCGAGGACGGCGATGGTCTTCTCGACGACGCCGAGGTCCTCGGGAGTGCCGGAGAGGATGAACCGGCGGTGGCCGTTGCGGATCGCGATCCGGGCTCCGGTGCCGACGCCTCCGGCGGCTTCCGCCACTTCGGCGAGTGCAGCGTCGAGGGTTGCGCGGTCGAGTCCACGCACCGAGAGCATGGGGGTGGCTTCACCTGCGGACACTCCGAGGGCACGGGTGGCACGTGAGGCTGCTGCCCCGATGAGCCTGGCGACGGCGATGATTCGTGCGGCGTGTCCGTTGTCTCCGGCGGATTCTCCTGCCCGACTGTCGACCAGGGCGGCACCGAGGACGCCCTGGGAGTGGCCGAGGGCGGTGGCCCTGCTTTCTGCGACGGCTGCCACGGCGTCGTAGCCGGCGTTCTTCAGGGCGACGACCTGTCCGAGCTGGGTGAGTGCGATACCCGGTACGGAGAGGGCGGCGGGGACCGGTCCCCCGGCACCGTCGCCGATGAGCCGTTCGAAGGTGAGGGCACCGGCGGTCGCGGCGGTCAGCCGGGCTGCGACGGGGGCGAGGATTGTGTCGGATTCCGCCAGGACGGCCCTGACGGTGTCGGCGAGGGCGGGGTCCTCGGAGACGGCGGTCAGTCCGGCGCGCCACGGGGTGGCCTGGCCGCCGAAGAGCAGGGTGACCTTCTCCTCGGACTCGGAGTTGAGCCGGGAGAGGAAGCTGGTGTGGGTCATGATGTCCTTTTCAGAGGGTCAGTGACGGGGGATTGTCTGTTGTGGTGACGGGTCCCGTCACAGGGGCCCGTTGGAGTGGAACTTGAACCGGTTGAGGTCGCGGTGCTTGGTGCGCAGTGCCCGCAGTGCCGCGGCGATGGTGTCGCGGGTGTCGATCGGCTGGACGATGCCGTCGAGCTCGCCGGTCTCCACCGAGAAGTTCGGGTTGATGTTCTCTGCCGCGTAGTCGTCGGCGAGCTTCCGGGCGACATCGACGCGCTCCTCTTCGGGGGCGGCGGCGATGTCCCGGCGGTTGAGGATGTTGACCGCGCCGTCGGCACCCATCACCGCGATCTCCGCCCTGGGCCAGGCGTAGGCGTAGTCCGCGCCGATGCCCTTCGAACCCATGACGATGTAGGCACCGCCGTAGGATTTGCGGGTGATGACGGTGATCATCGGGACCGTGGCGTTGCCGTAGGCGTAGATGACCTTCGCACCCCGGCGGATGATTCCTGCGCGCTCCTGTTCGGCTCCGGGAAGGTAGCCGGGGACGTCGACGAGTGTGATGACGGGGAGTCCGAAGGCGTCACAGCAGCGTACGAAACGTGCTGCCTTCTCGGAGGCTTCGACGTCGAGGGTGCCCGCATTGTGCATCGGCTGGTTGGCGACGACGCCGACGGGTCGGCCCTCGATGCAGGCGAAACCGATCACGATCGATTTCGCCCAGTGCTCCTGGACCTCCACGAACTCGCCGTGGTCGACGAGCGCCTCGATGACCTCCACGACGTCGTAGGGCATACGTGGGTCGTCGGGGATGATGTCCCCCACCCCCATCGCGGACTCGACGTCCTCGGGTGTGGCCGTGTACGCGTAGCAGGCCTGCTCGTCGTTGCAGTTCTGGGGAAGGTAGTCCAGCAGGCTGCGGGCGTAGTCGATGGCGTCCTCCTCGTCCTCGGCGAGGTAGTGCGCCACACCGGAGACGCTGTTGTGCATTTCCGCGCCACCGAGGTCGTCGAGGCTGATCTCCTCACCGGTGACCGCACGGACGACGTCAGGGCCGGTGACGAACATGTGGGCGTTCTCCCGGGTCATGATGACGAAGTCGGTCATGGCCGGCGAGTACACGGCTCCGCCGGCACAGGGTCCGAGGATGAGGGAGATCTGCGGGATGAAGCCGGAGGCGCGGCAGGAGGCGCGGAAGATGCGTCCGTACATGGACAGTCCACCGACGCCTTCCTGGATGCGGGCCCCGCCGGAGTCCAGGAGTGCGAAGCAGGGCACACCCTGCTGGACTGCGCGTTCGATGAGGTCGGTGATCTTCTCCCCCTCGACTTTGCCGAGGGTGCCTCCGCGGACGGAGAAGTCCTGGGAGTAGACGGCGACGGGGCGTCCTCCCACGGTGCCGAAACCGGTGGCGACGGCGGATCCGAGGAAGCCTGCGGCGGGGTCGCCGCCGAAGAAGCGGCCGTGCTCGACGAAGGAGCCTTCGTCGCAGAGCAGTTCGATGCGCTCGCGGGCGGTGAGCTTGCCTTTCGCGTGCTGGAACTTCTTCGCTTTCTCGTCGGCGGCGGCGGCCAGTGCGGTGTAGTCGACGGGGGTTCGCTGTGCGGTGGTCATCTACGCCTCCTCGGTGGTGTCGCTGGTGGCCTCTGCCGCGGTGTCTATGTGCAGCAGAGGGGTGCCGGCCGGGACGTTCTGCCCGATCTCGACGTCGATGGAGGTGAGGACGCCTGACGCGGGAGCGTGGATGTACTTCTCCATTTTCATGGCTTCGAGGACGATGACGACATCCCCTTCGTTGACGTGGGACCCGGGCTCGGCTCCGGTGCGTACGACGATGGCCTGCATCGGTGCAAGCAGTGCCCCCTCTGCGGTGAGGCCCTCCCCTGCGGCCGGGTTGTTCTGGGAGTCACGGTTCTTCCTGCGACGGGATCCGCGCAGGGGCTGGACGCGACGGCGTGCGGTGTTGCCCAGTTCCCCGAGCGAGTCTCCCAGTGTGTCGAGACCGGAGTGCATCATCGCGCTGAATCCGGCCAGGGAGGCGAGTCCTTCGGGCAGGGTGATCCGGTGGCGGCGTCCGTCGATCTGGGCGGTGAAGGTGCGCAGTGCTTCGGCGATGGCGCCGCCGACGCCGTCTCCGGAGGAAGTTGTGCCCGATTCTGTACCGTCGGCCTTCTTCCCGAGCTTCGCCCACTCCTGTTCGGTGAGTTCCGGGATGAACTTCGTCTCGAGCCACCGTGTCCGTACCTGCAGGTCACCGTGGTCGTTGGTGGCGTCGAAGTCCGGGTGCGCCAGGACCAGGTCGAGCAGCGGGGTGACGGTGGCGATGCCCTTGATCTCCAGTTCGCCGAGCGCGCGGCGGGCCCGGGCGACCGCGCGTTCGCGCGTAGGCCCGGTGACGATGAGCTTCGCGATCATCGAGTCGAACTCCGGGGAGACGGTGTCTCCGAGGCGTACACCGGTCTCGATGCGGACCCCGTGCCCTGCCGGCCAGGTGAGTTCACTGATCTTGCCGGCGGCCGGGGCCAGGTCGTTGGCGGGGTCCTCCGAGGTCAACCGGAGTTCGATGGAGTGTCCCCGCACCGCGGGGACCTCGGGGATGCTGCCTCCGCCGGCGACGGTGATCTGCGCCTCGACGAGATCGAGGCCGGTGACCTCCTCGGAGACGGTGTGCTCGACCTGCAGTCGGGGGTTGACCTCCAGGAAGTACAGCTCACCGTCGTCGGCGAGCATGAATTCGCAGGTGCCCAGTCCGACGTAGCCGGTGTGGTCGAACAGTGCCTTCGACCAGCGGGTGAGGGTGTCTGCCGCCCCGTCGGGGAGGAAGGGGGCAGGTGCCTCCTCGATGACTTTCTGGTTGCGTCGCTGCACGGAACAGTCCCGGGTGGTGACCACCGCGAAGTTCCCGTGGGAGTCCCTCATGCACTGGGTCTCGATGTGCCGACCGGAGGTGATGAACTTCTCGATGAAGAATTTGCCGAGGTCGCCGCCCGCCATGGCATGACCTGCGGCGAAGTTTTTCACGTCCTTCTCGTCCCGCATGACCTCGATGCCACGGCCTCCACCACCGTCGGACCGCTTGAGCACCACGGGGAAACCGTGTTCGGCGATGAACGCCTCGACCTCGGACATGTCGGAGACGGGGTCGACGGTTCCGGGGACCGGGGAGACGCCGGCCGCGACAGCGACCCGGCGTGCGCTGATCTTGTCGCCGAGCTGGCTGATGGTGTCGGCGGAGGGGCCGATCCAGGTCAGGCCCGCGTCCTCGACGGCGCGGGCCGCCTCCGGCACTTCGGAGAGGAACCCGTAGCCGGGGTGCACTGCATCGGCGCCGGCGCGTTTCGCGATGTCGATGATCTTGCTGACGTCGAGGTAGGTCTCCTGGAGGGTGGTGCCTTCCAGTGCGTAGGCCTCGTCCGCCAGCACCACGGCCGGGGACTCGATGTCCTGGTCGGAGTAGACGGCCACTGAGTGCAGGCCGAGGTCACGGGCGGTCCGGACGACTCGTGCGGCAATTTCGCCGCGGTTCGCCACGAGGATGCTGGACGGCATCGGGCTCCTTTCGGGCAGACAGAGGGATCTTGGATCGTCTGTCCTGTCGTGTTCGTGGATCAACTGCGCGGGAACGGTTCCCACGCGAACGAGGACACACGGTAGGCGTGCCCCGCCCGTGCTCGACCGGTCCCTACTGTCGCCATAACAAAAACACCCCCCGTTCAACCTGTCACGGTCACCTCACGGGAAGTCCTCGTCAGTGGCGCTGTCGCAGGATCATGGCGGTTTTGCCGCCGAACCGGCTACTTGTCTGTGAGTTACCTGTCCTACCCCCGCCCCGGAGTGGTCAGACCACACAAATGTGATCTGCGTCACTGTATCGTGACATGTTTAAAAACATACCGATGAATCGGGGTTCACCCGTCAGATCTCCCCCCTGCACACCGGACCCCCGTCCGGACTACCTGCCCTGCCCCCTCAACCGCAGCACCGACATGATCATCGGTACCTGACCGACGACGCGCACCCACCCGCCGGCGCGGAGCAGAGGTGACTTACGCGGGTCCCTCTGCCAGTCCAGTGCCATCTTCACGTTTGCCGGGAGCACGCCTGCCAGGAACAGTGCGGCGGGGACCGCCGCCTTCTCCCGCGTCCCCGGCGACGCGATCGCCGCGGCCAGCCCGAACTCGGCCACGGCGCTTCCCCAGGTCCAGTACCTGGCAGGCCCCGGAAGCTGTGCCGGCACGATGGCGTCGTAGAACCGGCGGGCCGTGAAGTGCAGGACCCCCGCCCCTCCGAAGACGGTGGCCCACACCACCGCCCGGGTCTTCGACCGGTCAACTGTCACTTCTCTGTCCCTGATGAGGCCCATGGCTTCCAGACTACGGCCACCAACCGGGTGTCCGCAGCCGATATCCGGACCTCACCCACGTCGGGGACGTAGGGGACCAGCAGGTCGTCGGAGCCGTCGAGGGCGACCGCCGCCAGGGCGTTCGGGACCGGCGTCCCGGCGTCCACAACCCGGATGTCGAGTCGTCCGGCGGCGGGACTGTCCCGGTCGACGACGAGGTTCACCGCCCTGGTGGGCACCGGAAGCACGGTCAGCTCGGTGCGGGCACCTCCGTCGAAGGTGAACGGTGTGCAGGCGGGAATGGTGTGGAGTTCACCGTCGACTGTCAGTCCGATCCCGGCGAGCGGCACGTGGACCCGGTCCTTGTCCGGCAGCCGGGAGTAGGGCCCGGGCTCGTCGAGGGACGCCATACTCAGCCTCCACCGGCCGTCGACCGGGAAGCTGCGGCTGTAGAAAAGGGAACTCTCGTCGGGTGATATGAGTTCGACCGTCGTGCCCCGGCCGTTGGCCCAGGGCACTTCCGGCAGATCGGCGGTACGGCGCAGCGTGCGCCAGCTCGTGGTTCCGGAGGTGTTCACATGGTCCAGTGTGCCCTCACAGGCATCGGTGCGCAGGTCGGACGGCCGATGTCACCGCACCGGCGTGCGTCCTTCGAAGGCCCTGGAGAGGGTCAGTTCGTCGACGAACTCGAGGTCTCCTCCCATGGGGATGCCTGATGCGAGCCGGGACACCGTCAGACCTGGAAAGTCCTTCAGGAGGCGTCCCAGGTAGGACGCCGTGGCCTCCCCTTCCGTGTTCGGGTCGGTGGCGATGATGACCTCCCCGATCACCGGAGGTTCAGGGAGGGTCCCGTCCGCGGACGGCACGTCGTCGACCCTGCCCCCGATACGTTGCACCAGAGTGGTGACGTTGAGTTCCTTGGGGCCGACGCCGTTGAGCGGGTCCAGTGCACCACCGAGGACGTGGTAGCGGCCCTTGTACTCCCCGGTTCGTTCGATGACCTGGATGTCCTTCGATTCCTCGACGACGCACACGGTGGTGGCGTCACGGGAGGAGTCCGCACAGATCCGGCAGACGTCCTCGGAGGAGATGTTGTTGCAGATCCGGCAGAAGTGCACCCCCTGCTGGAGCCGGTTCAGGGCGGAGGCGAGCCGGTCGACGTCCCGGGGATCGGCCTGGAGCAGGTGGAAGGCGATTCTCTGCGCGCTTTTCGGCCCGACCCCGGGCAGGCGGGAGAATTCGTCGATGACGTCCTGGAGAGGACCCTCGTACAAGGCGGTTCCCCTAGAATCCGAAGCCGCCGAGGCCCTGGGACAGCGGGCCCATCTTCTCCTGCGAGAGCTTCTGGAGGTTGTCGTTGGCGGCCTGGAATGCGCCGACCAGCAGGTCCTGGAGAGTGTCGACGTCTTCAGGGTCGACGACCTTCGGGTCGATGGTGACGCTCTGGACTTCACCGGCTCCGGTGATGGTGACGGTCACGAGTCCATTGCCCGCGGACCCTTCGACCGTGGACGCCACGATCTCGGCCTGGGCCTCCTGGAGCTTCTGCTGCATCTGCTGGGCCTGGGCCATGATCTGGTTCATGTCGGGCTGGGGCACTGTATGTCCTTTCAGTGGTCGTGTCGGTCGTCTTCCGGCGCGTTCGAGGTTCTTTCAGGGGACGAGTCTACCGACCCGGGTCAGCGGGTCCGCTCTGCGCCGAGATGCTTCTCGAGCAGTTCGCCCGCGATTTCCAGGGCGGACCGGTGGTCCAGGTGTCCCGGCGTCCTGTCGTCGAGCTGTGCAAGGGCCTCCTCGGCCTCAGCACGCTGGTCGTAAGGGTCGGGTCCACCGGCACCGGGATCGGCGTGGGCCGGGGCACCGGGACCGTCGTCCCAAGGTTCGGACGGTTCGTCGGGAAGCGGGATACCGTTGAAGCCGTTGTCCGCGGCCTCCTGCGCCGCCGTCCGCGTCCTTCCGGTTCTTGCCATGCGGGCTCTCCACCCGGTGAGTTCCTGCCCTTCACCGGGATCTGCGGTAGCGCTCACGGACGTCGTGCCGGTGACGGCAGGCGTCGCAGTGGCCGTCGCCTTCCGGACAGTCCCGGAGGACGCCGGGCTCCCGGACGCTGGGCCTGACGACACCGGGCCCGCAGTTTCAGGGCCCGCAGTTTCAGGGCCGGAGTTTTCAGGGCGGCCGGTGTCCTGAGCTGCCGGGGAGGTGGTCCCGGAGACCAACGGGGAGTGTCCCCGTGCCCGGGCGAGCGCGACGGACACCGGATCGACGGGGGCGGACTCCGGTGTGTGACTACCGGAACGGCCGAGCCCGGGATCTTCCGCAGCTGTCCGCACGGCTTCGTAGTCCCCGACCTGTGCCGGAGGCAGGTCTGCCACCCTCTGTGCGGGTTGATGCGGCTCCGCGCCTTCGGCGGCGGCCGCTTCAGCTTTTCCCGGCGGCTCCACAGGATCAGTGGGCTCGCCGTCGTCCCCGGGGGCCTCCGGAACCGGGGTCCGCGGTGCAGCCTGCCTGGGCACGGAACCCGACGGCCCCGGATTCACCTGGCCACCCACGACCGCCCGGACTGTGACGGGGAAGCCCGTGACCTGGCCTGCCGCTGAAGCATAGGCTTCGGCGTGGGCAGGGTCGTTGATGAAGTTGGCGAGCGCCCCGGTGTGGTGGTGGAGCACGACGACGGCTGTCCCGTCGGAGGTGGGTTCACCCGGTGACGGGGTGGCGTCACGGGCGGCGATCCACGCACTCAGGTCCGTGGCACGCACTGCTTCGAGAACATCCGCCCACCGGTTCACCGCCTCCTGAGACGGTGACAGGGCCGGGTCAGGCACGGAGGCAGGTGCCGGTTCAGTCGAGGGGGCAGCAGGGGCCGTAGTCGGTGCCTCATTGCGGGCGGTCCCGGGGACCGGAGACTCCTCCGGACCCGGGACCTCATTCCGGACCACATTCTGGGCATCATCGCGGGCCTCATTCTGGGCCTTATTCTGGGCCACGTCGGGAGTCCGGACCGGCGCAGCGTCCTCTGCCGCCCGGCGCCGGTTCCTGCGCATGATCTCCCTGGCGCGCTCTGCCTCCGTCATAAGGTCGCCGGTGGCCGAAGCTTCCACCGGAGCCTGGCCCAGAGACTGGTTCGGCGACTGGATCGGTGACTGGCCCGGAGCCGTGTCCGGAACGGAGTCCGAAACCGGGCTCGCATCCTGTTCAGCAGCCGGAGGCCGGGCCACAGTCGCCTCCCCTGCGGCCTCAGGGGTCGGGGACGCCATCACAGGCTCTGTGGGAGGAACCACCACGGCATCGCTGCCCCGGCCGTCCTGACCCTCGTCCTGCCGGCGCCGGGACTTGCGCACGTAGCGTGCAGGTCCGCCGGCGGTGCTCCCGTCACCGGGACCCGGGGCCCGGTCGTTCAGCTGGGGCGCACGCTGCCCGGACTCCAGTGCCTCGACCCGCTGGGCAAGGTTCTCCAGAGTCATCCCGGCAGCCGGCAACGCCATCCGTGCACAGAGGATCTCCAGCAGCAGCCGGGGCGAGGTTGCCCCGCGCATCTGCATCAGCCCCTCGTTGACGAGGGTCGCGCACCTGGTCAATGTCGCGGTCCCCAGTTCCTCGGCCTGGCGGGTGAGAGTCTCCCGCAGGTCGGCCGGGGCGTCCACCAGGCCCGATTCGAATGCGTCCGGAACCGCCTGGACGACCAGCAGGTCGCGGAACCTGTCGAGCAGATCGGTCGCGAACCTCCTCGGGTCATGCCCAGCATCGATGACATCGCTGACCACGGAGAACAGTCCCGCCTGGTCAGAGTCGGCGAGAGCATCGACCGCCCGGTCGATCAGTGCAGAATCGGTGACGCCCAGCAACGCAACCGCTCTCCGGTAGGTCACCCCTTCGGGTCCCGCACCCGCCAGAAGCTGGTCCATGACCGAGAGAGAGTCACGGGGAGAGCCCCCGCCGGCGCGTATGACCAGCGGGTACACGGCGTCCTCAACCTCCACACCTTCTTCACCGCAGATCTTCTCCAGAAGGCTCCGCATGGTGGGGGGTGTGAGGAGACGGAACGGGTAGTTGTGCGTCCGCGACCGGATCGTCGGCAGAAGCTTCTCCGGCTCGGTGGTCGCGAAAATGAAGATGAGGTGCTCCGGCGGTTCCTCCACGATCTTCAGGAGCGCATTGAACCCCGCCGAGGAGATCATGTGCGCCTCATCGATGATGAAGACCCGGTACCTCGACTCCGCCGGAGCATAGAAGGCCCTGTCCCTGAGCTCACGCATGTCATCGACACCGTTGTGGGTGGCAGCGTCCAGCTCCGTGACGTCAAGAGTCCCCGGCCCGCCGGGAGCCAGGGCGACGCACGAGTCACACACCCCGCAGGGCGTGGATGTCGGCCCTTCGACACAGTTCAGCGAGCGGGCCAGGATCCGCGCCGAGGAGGTCTTGCCGCAGCCGCGCGGGCCGGAGAACAGGTACGCGTGGTTGATCCTCCCGCTGTCCAGCGAGGTGCACAGCGGTACGGTCACATGTTCCTGCCCGACCACCTCGGCGAAAGTCGCCGGCCGGTACTTCCTGTAGAGAGCCACGGGCACCAGAGTACAAGGGGCACCGGAACCTCAGACGCGCACCGACCGCAGCCATGAAACCGGTCCCCCACGGAACCACTCCCCGGGACACCGGCACGTCGCGGCCGGGCTCACCGCCAGACGTCGTTGAGGTTGACCTCCGCCTCGGTCAACTGCCGCTGGACGGCACCGAGCCCCTGCCCTGTGGCCGTGGCGTACTCCGCGTCGGTGAGCATCACCAGCTGGGCGACAACCGTCATCCGGCCCGGATGAGTCCAGTCATGGTGGCCTCCCCCACCGTGACGGCCCCCGAAATCCACCTCGTGGACGTGGGGGACGCCGTCCTCCCACAGGAACGGGGGGACAAGCAGACCGTGTTTCGCCGTCATCTTCTCGTCCACGTGCCAGCCCAGGTCCGGGAGAATCAGCCCGGGCCGGGGCGGCCTCTGGTGGGGATCCTGCGCGATCATCGTGGCCGCGGCGGTGACCAGGTCCGCGGCCGCGCGGGAATGCCCTGACGTCACCGTGATCAGCTCGACCCGCAGGTCGGAACCGTCGTCCGTGACCAGACCAGGGTCGATCCTTGCCGCGTCGAGGGTGACGGCGACAGTTTCCGCAGGCTGTGCGTCCGCCGGCGCCGGTGACGCACCGCCGACCGCGCCGTCCTCGCCGGCACCGCCGACCGCGACATCAGCGACCGTGAACTCCGGGAACCCCTGGTTCACCCGCCGTGTCGTTATCCGTGGCGGCGCGGGCAGGAGGTCACCCACCCAGACTGTCGTCTCCTGGAGGTTCACGGCCCGGACCCTACTTCGACGCCGGCTGTGCTGCAGCCGACCCGGTAGCACCGACCGCTTCGGCAGCCTCCACCGCAGCGAGAAGCATGCAGGTGGCGACACCGTCCATGGCGACTTCGACCTCCTCCTGCGGAGGCAGGGACGGCGCGAGCCGCAGATTCCGGTCGTTCGGGTCATTCTTCAGCGGGAATGCGGAGCCGGCCGCGGTGAGTGCAATCCCGGCGTCCTTGGCCAGTTCCACCACCCGGCGGGCTGTTCCGTCGACGACGTCGACAGAAATGAAGTAGCCGCCTTCGGGTCGGGTCCACTCGGCCACTCCCAGGCCTCCGAGCCGGCGCTCCAGGATCTCGGTGACGGCACGGAACTTGGGGCCCAGGATCCCCGCGTGCTTCCGCATGACCGAACGCACACCGTCGGCGTCCCCGAAGTACCGCACGTGGGCGAGCTGGTTGACCTTGTTCGGCCCGATTCCACGGACCCCGGCGATCCGCCGGTACCAGGCCAGGTTCTCCTCCGAGGTGTTGAGGAAAGCCACTCCGGCTCCCGCCAGGGTGATCTTCGAGGTCGAGGACATCGCCCAGAACCGGTTGGGGTTCCCCTCCTCCGCGGCGAGGCCCACGATGTCCAGGATCTCCGGGAACTCGTCGGTCAGGGTGTGGA
The DNA here is from genome assembly GCF_900626215.1 of Corynebacterium neomassiliense. Taxonomy (NCBI): domain Bacteria; kingdom Bacillati; phylum Actinomycetota; class Actinomycetes; order Mycobacteriales; family Corynebacteriaceae; genus Corynebacterium; species Corynebacterium neomassiliense. Next base: position 1,585,012 of record NZ_LR131106.1, read on the forward strand.
CCGCGTAGGCGTTGTCCCAGACCACACGGAAGTCGGGGGCTGCGGTCTCCATCGCGGCCAGCTCGCGGGCGACCTCCGCGGACACGGTGAATCCGGTCGGGTTGGAGAAGACCGGGACAATCCACATCCCCTTGACCAGCGGGTCCTTGACCAGTTCGCGGACGGCGTCCATGTCAGGTCCGTCCTCGTTCATCGGGACGGTGACCATCTCGTAGCCGAACGTCTCAGTGATCGAGAAGTGACGGTCGTAGCCGGGAACCGGGCAGATCCAGCGAACCTTCTCCTCGGCCGACCAGGGACGTTCCGAATCATTGTTCCCGAAGGTGTGGGACCACGAGATGAGGTCGAACATGATGTTCAGGCTGGAGGAGTCTCCCGCGATGACCAGGTCCGCAGGAATACCGAGGACATCCGCCCACAGTTCCCGGATCTCCCGGATGCCGTCGCCGCCGCCGTAGTTGCGGACGTCGCTGCCGTCGGCAAGGGTGTGGTCGCCTTCTCCGGGTAGTGCGAGCAGGGACTCGCCCAGGTCGAGCTGTTCGGAGGAGGGCTTTCCACGGGTCAGGTTCAGGCTGAGGTTGCGGGCCTTCAGCTCCCCGTAGGACGCGGTGACCTCGTCCTTGAGAGCGAGCAGTCGGTCGGTGTTTGCTTCGGTCAGCTTCATAGTCCCGCAGGACCTCCTAGACGTTCACGGAACAGGTTGTTTCCGCCGGTTGTTTTCCGTCGGCAAGTCTAGTGTGCCGTGCCTTCCGTGTCAGTGGGGTCCCCGCCACATTCCGCATTCCCGCCCTCACTCCCGGCGCCCCGGCAACTTCCGGGCCGTTGGGCCCCCAGAAGACAGGGCCCGGCAGACAGGGCCCGGCAGATGGTCCTGAAAAATAGACGGACCCCACGCACCCGCCAGAGCCCGCTTACCCTTGCTGCATTCCTGCCCTGGGGGAGTTCGCAGGATTCACGCCACGTGAGATCCGTGGACCATGGTAGCCCAGGATCACCCGGCCGACAAAGAACCTGTGCTCCCGTTGACGTACACAGGGGGAGGACGCCGCACCCCGGACCCTGCCTCCCCACCGGAACGGCTTCCGCCGGGCACCCGGAGGACATACCCGGTGTGCCGAAACCGAGGCACTCCGGTCATGGACCAGTGGGGGACGGCACGGGACGAAACCCGGCAAAGTCGTCCCGACCTGCCACTTTGTGTCCGACTCGACCTCGTGTGTATATTTGGCGGCGGAGGATTCGACTAGCGGCCTATGTCACACGCCTGGAACGCGTGAGGGAGTCACATCCCACAGGGGTTCAAATCCCCTATCCTCCGCCATACACAAAACCCCGGTTCACTGAACCGGGGTTTTTCTTTTTCTGCGGATCCTCTTCTGCACATCCCATCAGTTGTATCTGCGCGCCAGCCCCCCCGAAGGCGGTGCTGCGACCGCCCCCGCACCCGGCCGGGCACCTACCGGAGCCGTCATCCGGCTCCGCACCCGCCGCAGTCCGCATCAGCATCAGCATCCGTATCAGCATCCGCATCAGGGTCGGCAGAGAGTGCCGGGAGAGTCGTCAAAAAGCCGGAAAGACCGAAAAATCGGGAACAATCGGGAACAATCCGGAACACAGAAGAGCCACGGTCCCCGAAAGGACCGTGGCTCCTGCGATAAAGAGTCAGAACAGAAGACTACGCACCGACGGTGATGGTGAGCAGGTCGTTGAGGAAGCTCACCGAAGAGGTGAAGCTGGGGGCAATCGTGATGGTCAGGTCGCCGAAGAACTGGGTAAGAGCAGGGAACATCTGTTCATTCCTTAAGGTAGGTGCTTTATCGTTGCGCGAGTCAGACTAACCTGACGGGCATGGTTGCACAATACTTTCAGTGTGAAAAGCGGGGGTGATTTCATCCTCTCCCGGCACTGTCAGGACGCGACAGATCCTGCCACAGAAGGGCGCAGCATAGATCACCACATCACCTGTGAACTGCAGTGACACGAACGACACCACGTCAGGGACAGGTATGCCCGGCGGCCCCCGGAAAACCCGGGGGTCACCTCAGTGAAACATTTCGGAGGCCGCGAACGTTATGCCCCTCCGACCCCTTACGGGGGTAGCTGAGTAGTCGGTGGCAACTTTTTCCCCCGACATGCACCGACGCACACTTTCCCGGTCCTCTCCTTACAGGTCCCGGGACTGCCCCCTGCGCCACAACCGCACCGGGACCGCCCTCACCGGTCCCGGACGAAACCGGACCGTCCACTGCCTGCAGATCCGGCCGGTCGACCGCCGGTTGTCGCACCGTGTGGCCGCCGGACAAGACGCTACCGTCTCCAGCCGGAACGTGCAGTATGATCCCGTATCAGTCCGGTGCCCCTGCTCCCCCCCCGTACAGGGAACACAGGGGCAGAGATCGTGGACAGTCACCGACCCGCCTGACACCGCCGGGCTTCCCGGAACTACCCGCAGTCACCCCAGAAAGCACCGCTGAGCATGCATGCACGTCATCCCCGCTCCGGCGGGACGGCCCGGAACCACCGGCACCGCCGTCCCACCGGCAGAGGAACCCGCATCGTCACGCGCAGTCTGCTCGCCCTGACCGGGATCGGTGTTGTCGTGGCGTCCGGCCTGACCATGGTCTCACTGTCGGGGGCGGCCTCGGGCGGGCACCGGAGTGTCGTGGTTTTCGGGGACTCCTACTACTCCACCCCGGACGCACCTGCCCTGCAGAGGCCCTGTGCGCAGTCCGAGCACAACTGGCCCCGCCTCGCCGAAGAACGGACCGGCGTCACAGTCCACGACTGGAGCTGTGGCGGAGCCACCTCCGCCAGTCTGCTCGACCGTGTCAAGGAGTCGCTCGTCGCAGGCGATCTCGGTCAGGACACAGGAACGGTCTTCCTGTCTGTCGGAGGAAATGACTTCGCTCACCAGGACGCCGTGCGTGGCGGAACCGTCGACGACCTGGAGGGACGCCGCGACATCGTGCTCGCCAATGTGTCGACCGCCGTCGGGATCATCCGTGCCACCGCCCCCGGTGCACGTCTGGTGATGTCCAGCTACCTGCCCAGCACTGTCGGACCCTATGTCTGCCGCACCGCCGGCCCCGTCCAGGGGGTCTCTCTGCCCGTGTACGATCCCGACCTCGACGCGGTGGAAGCGTACATCAGCGAGACGATGGCACTGGCGGCGCAGCAGCACGGGGCGGATTTCGTTGACCTGCGGGCCGCCGCGGAGGGAAACTCGACCTGCAGCCCGGTGGGTTCCAGGTTCGTCTCGGGGGAACAGGACGGTGCCGCGGACGTGCTCATGGCCTGGCACCCGACCCAGGCCGGAGCGGTGTTCATGGCGGACAGTCTCATTCCGCATTTCGCCGACTAGTCCACGCCGACGTCACCGCCTCCGCCTGCCCTGTCATGACGACCACGGTGCGACGTCCCGTGCCGCCACACACCTACAGTCCCGGATACGCGGCATCCAGCTCGGCGATCCAGGCCCGGGCGTTACCGTCCGACGGGGCACGCCAGTCGCCACGGGGTGACAGGGAACCGGCCGGGGACACCTTCGGCCCGTTCGGTATCGCCGTGCGCTTGAACTGGGCGAACCCGAAGAAGCGGGACAGGAAGGTACGCTCCCACTTCACGATCGTCGCCAGATCGTAGGAGTACCGGTCCTCGTCGGGGAAACCGGCCGGCCACTCCCCGACCCCGGCGTCCTTCCAGGCGTGCCAGGCGAGAAACGCGATCTTCGACGGACGCAGCCCCGCCAGAACATGCCACAGGGTGAAATCGTGCAGGGCGTAGGGGCCGATCGCAGATTCGGTGGACTGCACCTTTCCGTCAGCCCCCGGCGGCACGAGCTCGGGACTGATCTCCGTGTCAAGGACAGACCGGAGAACCTCCACAGTTGCGGCGTCCACCCCCTCCCCCTCGGAGATGACCCACCGGATCAGGTGCTGCATCAGGGTTTTCGGCACACCGGAGTTCACCCCGTAGTGGCTCATCTGGTCCCCGACACCGTAGGTGCACCAGCCCAACGCGATCTCCGAGAGGTCACCGGTGCCCACCACGATCCCGCCGTGGAAGTTGGCCAGCCTGAAGAGATAGTCCGTACGCAGCCCTGCCTGGACATTCTCGAAGGTGACGTCATACACCGGCTCACCGTCACCGAACGGGTGGTGCATCTTCTGCAGCATTTCGGTGGCGGCCGGGCGGATGTCGACGGTCTCCACAGTCGCACCGACCGCTTCCGCGAGAGCCAGGGCGTTGGACCTGGTGTGCTCACTGGTGGCGAACCCGGGCATCGTGTAGGCGAGGATGTCGGACCGGGGGCGTCCTGCCCGGTCCATGGCCCGGGCGACGACCAGCAGGGCGTGGGTGGAGTCCAGTCCCCCGGAGACGCCGATGACAGGCCTCGGATCCCCGATCGCCGACAGTCTCTGGACCAGTCCCGAGACCTGGATGTTGAAGGCCTCGTAGCAGTCCTGTGCCAGTCGTGCCGGGTCGCCGGGGACGAAGGGGAACCGGGCGAGGTCACGACGCAGCCCGATCTCGTTCACCGGGGGGTCGAGGGTGAATTCGACGGTACGCCACCGGTCCCTGCCCCCTCTGCCCTCTCCGTCCGTGTCGGTGAGGGTGCGCCGGTTGTCGTCGAAAGTTCCCTGGTGCAGGCGTGCCTGACGGATACCGTCAAGGTCGACGTCAGCGACGGACCACCGGGGGCCGTCGGGGAAACGTTCCGTCTCCCGCAACAGGACGCCACGTTCGTACACCATCGTCAGCCCGTCCCAGGAGACATCGTTGGTGGACTCCCCCTGCCCGGCAGCGGCGTAGACGTAGGCGGCCTGGCAGCGCAGTGAGGCGCTGGACGCGAGGAGGTGCCGGTCGTCCGCCCGACGCTGGGTGATCGGCGAGCCGGAGAGGTTGAACAGGACCGTGGCACCGGCCAGGGCGGCGCGGGCGCTCGGCGGCACAGGAACCCACATGTCCTCGCAGATTTCGACGTGGAAGGTCAGACCGTCGACGTCTGCGGCGGTGAACAGCAGGTCGGTGCCGAACAGGGCCCTGTCGTCGCCGACGCGGACGGACTCACCCCGGATGTCGTCACCCGGCGCGTACCAGCGGCGTTCGTGGAACTCCCTGTAGGTGGGAAGATTCGACTTCGGAACGACACCGAGAATCTCGCCGCGGTGGATGACGACGGCGCAGTTGTACAGGCGGTTGCGCCACGCCAGCGGTGCTCCGACGACGAGGACGGGCATCAGGTCGACGGATGCTGCGACCAGGGTTTCGACGGCAGCGGTGACAGCGTCAGACACGACATCCTGGAGGACAAGGTCATCGATGGCGTAACCGGTGAGACAGAGCTCGGGGAAGACGGCGACGGCGACGTGGTCGTCGTGGAGTTCGCGGGCCGCGGCGACGATGGTGCGGGCATTCGTCGCCGGGTCGGCGACAGCGACAGGGACGGTTACCGCGGCGACGCGGGCGAAACCGTGGGCGTACGCCCCGGCAGAGGGCTGATCAGGCATGCCCCCAGTCTGCCAGGCCGGCGGTGCACCGGCGCATCCTCACCGCAGCTGCGGGTTCCCCGGTCACCGGACCCCGGCCAGTCCGGCGGCGAAGTCCCAGGCCTGCGGGTCGAGGTGACTTCCGCCGGCGTCGTAGACACGGGCCTGGAGGACCCCGGCGTCCTCGACGGAGGGCCAGTCGGGGTTCTCCCCACGGATGAACCGCACCCAGTCACCGTGCATGGCGTCGGCCAGCTGCCGTGGTACCCCGGTGCCGGAGGCGGTCATGACCCCGGGGGCGTCGGTGACGTCGAAGGAGAAGGGGATGTCCGAGCAGTGGGGGGACAGTCCGGCGGGGCCGGTCCGGCCGTCGAACTCGTAGAGCCAGGTTCCTGCACCGGCGACGTCGGCACCGCGTCTCGCGTCTGCCACCCGGACGATACCGACCCCGAACTGCAGTGCCGACAGCACCAGACTCAACGCGAACTGTCCGCCCGTGACCGCGACACGGTCCTCCAGCCGGTCGAGTGACGGCTGCGGGACCCCGGCCGCACGGAGGTCGGCGAACACCTTCTCCACCGGTACCGGGGTCGGGACCGGGAACTCGGTGGGGGTGCCTCCCACCAGCAGCGGAACCTGCACCCCGTGACCGTCGACGGCGGCGGTGGCCACCGCCGCCGGGAAGAGCTCACCGTCCACCGCCGGCGCCCAGATCATCGTGGGTGTCACCGGGCCACCGCGACGCAGTGCGGAGACCGTCGCGGTGACGTGGGGGGGGGTGGGAGGATCGAACATGCTGTCCCCGCCGTACGCGGCACCGGAGCGTTCGACGTCCAGGATCTGTTCCGGGGAGAGCGACCCCCACCCTGCGGGGGTGCAGGGGATGCCGAGGGTGCCGGCCAGGGTGCGGGACGCCCGGATGACCTCCGCCGCGGGGATGTCGTTGACCGCCGGGGACTGGGCTGTCGCACGGTGGAAGAGGCCCTGTGCACGCGGGACGGCCAGCAGGTCCAGTACCGAGGTCCCACCGGCGCTCTGGCCTCCGAGGGTGATTCTGGAAGGGTCTCCCCCGAATCCGGCGATATTGTCCCGGACCCACTCCAGTGCCGCGATCTGGTCCAGCAGTCCCCGGTTGAGTCCGCCTTCCTCCTCGCTGCCACTCCAGCCGAAGCCCTCGAAACCAAGCCGGTAGGAGACGTTGACGGTGACGATCCCGTCCCGGTTGAAGGAACGGCCGTCGTACCAGGGGCTCGAGGGGGTGCCGGAGATGTAGGCGCCCCCGTGGATCCACACGAACACCGGCAGCCGGGCCTCCCGGTCGCCCGGGGCCGGGGTGAACACGTTGAGGTTGAGGATCTCGTCGCCGGGGATCACGGGTTCCGGAATGGTGGGGTGGTCCGAGAAAGGCCGGCGTTGGGGCGTCGGCCCGGGCCGTGTCGCCTCGAGGGTCCCCGACCAGGGACGGTGCGGCGCCGGCGGGGCGAAGCGGAGATCCCCCACCGGGGCCGCCGCGTAGGGGACACCGAGGTAGGCTGCGGACTCTCCACGCCACAGTCCCCGGACCCTGCCTGCGGTGGTGGTCACCTCGGGTGCCGGGCCCTGTGCCCTGCTGCTGGCGGAGGGGTCGGCACGGTCGGAGGGGTCGTGGCTGTCATATGTGGTGTCGGTCATGCCACCAGTGTGTCAGTATGTCCCGGTCCGGGCAGGATGACGCTCGGATCCACCGGCCCGGGGCACCCGGTCCGGTGGACCGGTTCAGAGCACCCGGTGGCGTCCTATGGGCAGTACCAGCGGTGCACCGGACACCGGGTCGGTGATGATCCGTGACCGCAGGCCGAAGACCTTCTCCACACGTTCCTCGGTGAAGACCTCCGCCGGTGTGCCGACAGCCTCCACCAGACCGTCGGCGATCATCACGATCTCGTCGCAGTAGCGTGCCGCGAGGTTGAGGTCGTGGAGCACCATGACGATGGTGATCCCCGAGGTCTCGTTGAGGTCGGTGAGCAGGTCGAGCACCTCCACCTGGTGTGACACGTCCAGGTAGGTGGTGGGCTCGTCGAGCAGGAGGATGTCGGTCTGCTGTGCCAGCGCCATGGCGATCCACACCCGTTGACGCTGGCCTCCGGAAAGCTCGTCGACGGCCCGGTCCGCCAGTTCCGAGGTTCTCGTCCGGTCGAGGGCGAAGGCGACCGCCTCATCGTCCTCGCGGCTCCAGCGGGACATGATGCCCTGGTGCGGGTGGCGTCCCCGTCCCACCAGGTCGGCGACGGTGATGCCCTCCGGTGCGACGGGGGACTGGGGCAGCAGTCCGAGGGTGCGGGCCAGTTCCTTGGGCGGGACACTGTGGACGTCCCTGCCGTCGAGGAGCACCCGGCCCGTGGTCGGTCTGAGCAGTCTGGACATCGATCTCAGGAGGGTGGATTTGCCGCAGGCGTTCGCGCCGATGATGCCGGTGACCCGCCCCGGGGTGACGCTCAGGTCGATGCCACGGATGACGGGGCGTCCCCCGTACCCCAGTGACAGGTTCTCGGCGGTCAACGAGTGTCCGGTCCCGGTTCGTGGTGTCACAGTGATCCTCCTGCACGGTTGGTCCGGATGATGAGGTAGATGAGGTACGGGGCACCGAGCACCCCGGTGACCACTCCGACCGGGTAGCGGGTGTCGAAGGCGAACTGGCCGCAGAAGTCGGCGACGAGGACGAGCAGTGCCCCGACGAGCGCCGCCGGTATGAGAAGGGAGGTACCGGGGCCGGCGAGTCGTCCGGCGACGGGGCCGGACAGGAAGGCGACGAAAGCGACCGGTCCGGCGGCGGCGGTGGCGAAGGCGATGAGTCCGACTGCCGCGACAACGATGACCAGCCGGGTCCGCGACACCCGGACTCCGAGTGCGGCGGCCGTGTCGTCACCCAGCTGGGTCGTGGACAGGTCCCGGGACTGGCTGAGCAGCACGGGGACGAAGATGACGACGGCGACGGCGACCAGTGTCACGTCCGTCCAGGTCGCACTGTTGAGACTGCCGGTGAGCCAGCGCATCGCCTCCTGGGTGTTCCAGCTGTCGGCCCGCGACAGTTCCCAGTTGATGCACGCGGTGAGCATCGCCGCGACACCGATCCCGATGAGGATCAGTCTGGTTCCTGCAACCCCGCCTTTCCAGGACAGGGCGAAGACCAGCAGGGCGACGGCGAGGGCTGCGACGATGGCGAGCGCGGAGACCGCGGCCCCGCCCAACGAGAGACTGACGATGGAGAACACCGCCGCCGCCGACGCGCCCGAGCTGATGCCGATGATGTCGGGGCTCGCCAGGGGGTTGCGGAGCATGGTCTGGAAGACGACACCGCCGAGACCGAAGGAGAATCCGCAGATCAGGCCCAGCGTCGCCCGTGGAAGACGGAGGCGTCCGACAGTGAAGGACGCCCCGGACACCTGTTCGCCGGTGATGACGCGCCACACGTCGGACGGCGGGTAGAAGGTCCGTCCGAAGACCAGGGAACAGCACCACACCGCGACGACGAGAATGACGAGGACCGTGACCACCGTCCACCAGCGGCGGCTGCGGGCACGCCGGTCACGCCGTACTGCGGCGACGGTGGCGGGATGTGCGGGTGACGGGCTGCCGTCACCGGCTGTTCCCGGTCCGGAAGCAGTTTCTGGCGTTGTCACAGGGCGCGCACCTTCCTGCGTCGGACTATCGCAATGAACACAGGTGCACCGACCAGGGCGGTGAGGATACCGACCTCGAGTTCGGCGGGCCTGGCGACGATTCTCCCGAGGATGTCGGCGCCGGTGAGAAGCGCTGCCCCGGCGACCGCGGAAAACGGTATGAGCCAGCGGTGGTCCACCCCGACGAGGAGGCGGCAGGCGTGAGGGACCACCAGGCCGACGAACCCCACGGGTCCGGTCACCGCCGTGGAGGCCCCGCAGAGTACCACCGCTCCGACGGCGGCGGACAGGCGGGTGAGCCACACTTTCTCGCCGAGTCCGGTGGCGAGTTCGTCGCCGAGGGCGAGGGAGTTCAGTCCTCGGGCGGACAACAGGCACACGACGAATCCGATGACGAGGAACGGTGCGACGAGCCGGATGGAGTCCCAGGTGCCTCCTCCGACTCCGCCGATCTCCCAGTCTCTTGCGAGGTCCACGATGTCTGCACGGGTAAGGGTGACGGCGCTGATGAACGAGGTGAGCGCCGCTGCGGTGGCAGATCCGGCGAGAGCCAGCTTCAGGGGGGTGGCTCCGCCGTGTCCGAGGGATCCGATGACGTAGACGAACACCGCGGTGACCGCGGCACCGGCGAGCGCCAGCCAGATGTAGTCGGAGGCCCTGGTCATGCTCAGGTAGGTGATTCCCAGGACCACGGCGAGGGACGCCCCGGTGTTGATCCCGAGGATCCCCGGGTCTGCCAGGGGGTTCCGTGTCACTCCCTGCATGACGGCCCCGGTCACGCCGAGGGCGGCGCCGGTGATCACGGCGAGGACGGTGCGCGGGATTCGTTTGGCGACTGCGCCGCGGTCGATGCCTTCGGTGGACCCCCCGTAGGCGGCGATGATGTCACCGAGTCCGACGTGCCGGGACCCCACGGCCGTGGAGAGCACCACGATGACGAGGAGGACGCCGACCCCGACGAGGAGCCAGGCGGTCCTCTTCAACGCCCGGTGACGCAGGCCTGCGGCGGTGCCCGCCGAGGCGGTGCCTCCTGCCGGGGCGGTGTCTGCTGCTGGGGTGGCGCTCGTCATCGTGGTGTCGGTGTCCCGGTCGGAATCCTAGGCTGCGTTCTGCTCGGTGGCGTCCTGCGATGCGTCCTGTGCGGAGGCCTTCTGTGCGGCGGCGTCGAGGACGTCGACGTACTGGTCGAGAATGTAGGGAAGGCCGAGGGGGGTGGGGTTGGCGGCGGTGCCCAGCTCATCGTCTCCGAGGAGGACGACGGCGTCGTTCCTGATCGCGGGGATCTGGCCGAGCACGGGGTCCCTGCGGATGGTGTCGATCATGGCCTGGTCACCGTAGGTGACGATGATGTCGACGTCGGAGAGGGTGTCCGCCTGTTCCGCGCTGATGGTGCCGGAGAATTCGTTGTTGGCGTCCCCGAACTTCTGGATGGCGTCCGGGGTGACCATGCCGAGGTCGTTGAAGAACTGGGGGCGGGTGTCGTGGTTGGTGTAGAAGGTGACCTGGCTGAGGTCACTCGGGTCGACGTGGGTGAGGAACATGGTCTTCTTGCCCTTGATGGCGGGGTGGGCGTCCGCGGCCTCGGTGATCTTCTTCTCAAGGTCGGCGATGAGGGCGCGGCCCTCCTCCTCCTTGCCGATGGCCTTGGACTCGATCTCGATGTTCTCGCGCCACGGGGTTCCCCAGGCGACCTGGTCCTTCGGGAAGGCGACGGTGGGGGCGATCTCGGAGAGCCGGTCGTACTGCTCCTGGTCCAGTCCGGAGTAGCCGGCGAGGATCACGTCGGGGTGGGTGTCGGAGACAGCCTCGTAGTCGATGCCGTCGGTTTCGTCGAAGAGGACGGGGGCCTCGACGTCGCCGCCGGCGCCGGCACCGAGTTCGTCGAGCTTCTCCTGCACCCAGGGCAGGACGTCGGAGCCGCCGAAGTTGGCCTTCGCCATGCCGACGGGGACGACGCCGAGGGCGAGGGGCACCTCCTGGTTCTCGAAGTTGACGGTGGCGACGCGTCCGGGGTCGGCGGGAACTTCGGTGGTACCGAACGCGTGCTCGATGGTGATCGTGTCACCGCTGTCGGAGCTCTCGTCGGAGGAGCAGGCGGCGAGGGACAGGCCGAGGACGGCCGCGATCATCAGGACGAGGGGGCGGAGGACCCGCCGGAACCCGGACTTCGGGCTGATCAGGGTGGACACAGGAAACCTTTCAGAGGTGGATGACTCTCGAAACTTTCCTCAAGGTAGTGCAGCCTTGCCTGTGGGGCAATCACGTAAGAATGACATACTTTTTCGCAGTTCGGACAAATCGCTGATCAGAGCGAGCAGATGTCACCGACCGCCGGTGTGGAACTGGCCCGGAGTTGTGCCGGTCACCCTCCGGAACGCCGTGGTGAAGGAGCTCGCCGAGCTGTATCCCACGATCCGGGCCACCTCGGCGATGCCTTTGTCACCACCGAGCAGGGTCACCGCGTACTGCACCCTGGCTGCGGTGATCCACCGCGAGAAACTCAGACCCGTCTCCGATTCGAACGCCCGGGTGACGGTGCGGGTGCTCACCCCCAGCTGCCGCGCCCACTCCCGCAGGGTCCTCCCGTCACCGGGGTTGGCGCGCACCGCCTCCACGACCGGGGCCAGCAGAGGCGCGGAGGGCACCCGCAGAACCAGGCCGTTGTCCGACGGGCGCAGCACGTCGAAGATCATCTGCTCCGTCGTCCGGTGCTCCGTGAGGTCCAGGTCCTCGGTCACCAGTCTCTCGAGGAGCAGGCGCAGCAGGTCCGTCAGGTCGACCGCGACCGGTCCAGCGGCCAGCGGCGGGGTGTCGGCGGCGAAGTGGACGGCCATCTGCCGCGATCCGGCGGGGGTGCTGCCCGAGTGCGGCGTCCCCGCGGGGATCCAGAGACCGACTGTGCGTGTCACGGTCCACACCCTCCGGCCCGTCACGGCGTGCCCCGCCCCGAACTCGTTCCAGATCAGTTCGTGGGTCGGGTGGGAATGCTCACCCCACCAGGTGTCGCGTTCGTGGTCTTCCTCGTTGCCGAAGACCCGGACAGGGAACCTGAGGGCGCCTGCCGGATACATGGGCAGGTAGCGGGCATCGACGGACCCGTCCGGACCTGGGACGGTACGGGCCCCGGCAGCGTGTGCGGTCACATCGTCCAACAGTAGCGGACAATCCGGACATCTACTCCGGTCACTTAGGTGAGGTTCACCATTGCCTTTTACGGCCATTCCTCACTAATATGCGGCGCATGCCATCACCCACCACGGCGGCACCGCACCGCCCGCCCGCCACCGTCCTCGTCCTCCTGGTATCCGGAGCCCTGTGCGGGACCCTCGTGGCCTGTTCCCCGGAGCAGAGCTCCTCCCCCGGCACAACCACGGCGTCCTCGTCCGCCTCCACGTCCCCGGTCACCGTCACCCACGCCATGGGGACCACCACCATCCCCGCCGACCCGGGCAGGATCGTCAGCTTCTCCTCCGCCTTCACCGACGCCTTCTCCGCGCTGGGCCGACCGGTGGACGTGGAGTACCGCTCCGACTTCTACGCGGACGCCGCGCCATGGGAACCGACGGACGTCCCGGAGTCCCGCACCTACCCGCTGGGACAGGTTCCCGACGTCGAGGACGTCGCCGCAGCCGACCCCGACGTCATCTTCGCCGGCTACCTGCCCGACCAGGCCACCTACGACAGACTGAACAAGATCGCACCGACCATCGCCGCCGTCGGTGGCTCGACCCAGACGGACAGCTGGAGGGACGCCACGACCGTCGCCGGACAGGTCCTGGGAAAGACAGCCGAGGCGGAGAAGCTCATCGGGGACGCGGACGCGGCATTCGACGCCACGACCTCCAAATATCCGGCACTCGACGGAGCCACCGGGGCATTCGGCCAGATCAGTGGGCAGGGCCTCGCCGTGGTCACCGGTGACACCGACCCCGCCAACGAGTTCCTCTCCCGGCTGGGCATCGTCATCCCCGACAACATCCGCAGGGCCTCGTCCGACGGCTCCCGCGCCTTCATCTCCGAAGAGAACACCGACCTGCTCGACACCGACCTGCTGCTGATGTGGCCCGTCGGAATCACAGAGGCCGACGTCCCGACCAAGGTCCGGGGGTGGGATGACCTCAGGTCCGTGAAGAACGGTTCCGCATTCCTCGCGGACAACACCTCGGCGCAGTCCCTGGGCACGCCGACGATCCTGTCGATCAGCTGGTCACTGGACAAACTCGACCCCGTCTTCGCCGCCGTCGAACAGGCGGCGTCCACCCCGTCCACCCCGGCCGGTGCCGGGAACTGAACACACAGACCGGACAGACCGGACAGACCTGACACAGAAAGAGAACACCTGACATGGGCAAGGGACTGGGTGGAGTGGTCCTCCGCGCATTCGGCGCGAAGGAACACCAGATCACCGTCACAGACAGACAGCAGGTCACCGACAACCTCATCCGCGTGCACTTCCATTCGGACACACTGCTCAACCCGTCCGGGGAGGAACCCGGCAACTGGATGCGCGCCTGGTTCCCCGACCCTTCGGGCAACGGGAAAGAACACCAGCGCGGGTACACCTACGTCGACGTGGACGCCGCGGCAGGCAACTTCGCGGTGGACTTCGTCATCCACGAACCCGCCGGACCGGCGAGCACCTGGGCGAGGAACGCACGCCCGGGCGAGACACTGGGGGCGCACCGCCTCGGCGAAGACCCCTTCCACCCGGAAGCGGAGATCGACGGCGTCGGACTGCCTGAGGGCTTCCTCTTCCTCGGCGACCTGGCCTCGTATCCGGCGGTCAACCAGATGGCGCTCGCGGCCCGGGAGGCCCGCCCGGACGCCCCGGTCGAGGTGATCCTGGAACGCCACTCCCCCGCCGACGAACAGTCACCGCTGCCCGCCGGCCCCGGCATCACCGCACGGTGGGTGGACCCGGTCGGCGAAGGCGAGTCACTGTACCGGGAGATCAGGGACCGGGACTGGAACGGGTGGTACATCTGGGCCGCCGCCGAACAGCAGGTCACCAAGCGGGTCAGGGCATTCCTGAGGAAGGAGGCCGGCCTGCCGAAAGCGGCCGCGCACACCCAGGCCTACTGGGTCCGGGGAAAGAGGATGGGGACCGACAGATGATCCGCAGGTGACAGTGCGGCAGGAGTCTCCGGCAGTACCGGGTGGTCCGGATAGAATCGGTGACATGCCTGTCAGACGTAAGTCGGTGGGGCGTCCGGCACGGACCTCACTGTCCGCACTGCTGGATGCCGCCGTGGAGCTCGGTCTCGACCGTTTCACACTCAGCGCCGTGGCGAAGCGCACCGGCATCGCCGAGGCGACGGTGTACAACTACGTGTCCGGCCGCGACGAGCTCTACCGTCTCGCCTGCGACCGACTGTTCGCGGGGGTGACGTTGGAGACCGACCCTGCGGTGGATTCCGGCAGCTGGACGGACTACATCGACAATGTCAGCGAGCAGGCCGTCACTCTCGCCGCAGCGCACCCCGGGCTCACCGAGTACCTGTTCTACGGTCCCCTGGGGCCTGAGACGGTCCGGATCTACCGGACGATCGTCGACGAAACCATGCGACGCTGTCCCGTCCTCGACGCGAACACGGCGTACTTCGTGGCGTCCCGGAGTTTCCTCGCGGCGCTGACACTGGCGTCCCACCCCCGCTACCACGGTGCCGGAAGGTGGCTGAGGCAGGCGCTGACGGCCGGCATCGACACCAGGATCGCGGCAGGTGACCTGCCCGAACTCCCCGGCGACTGGACGGACGTGCTCGAAGACCTGCGTTAGTCCCCTGTCAGTCCCGGTCCCCCAGCGAGATCCGTTCGGCCAGTCCCGGGTCGGAGACGTCCTCCCCGGCCGCCATCGCCTCCCGGAACTTCACCATCTCCTCCTCGTCCTTGCGGGTGCTGTCGACGTCCCTGGTCCAGTACGCCCGGGCGAGCAGGTCGTCACGCGCCACCGACCACCCGTCACGGAGGACACCGCGCAGATGACGCACCGTCGTCGTCTCCGCGGCGATCCACCCCTGCACCCTGCCGGCGCCAGAACCCGGAAGGTGACCCGAAAGGTGCGGCAGTGTCCCTGCGGTGACCTCCGCGAGATCATCCACGACCAGCAGGTCCACACCGTCCCGCCGGGGCAGCAGGGTGGCGTCCTCCGGGTGGTTCACGGAGACGACCACGTCGGCGGGCATGCCCGCGGGCAGTGATTCGACGACTGCCGCGGCTGCGGGGATTCCGGCGGGATCGGCCAGGAGCACCACCCGGTCCACCTCCCCGGCACCCGCGGGCAGTGCCCACTCGCACCGCATCCCGGTCGCACCGACCCGCTCCCCCGGCCGCAGTCCGGACAACCACTCCGCGAGGACGCCGTGGTCGTGCCGGGCGATGTCCACGTCGATCTCCCCGGGGCCGGGACGGTACCGCCGTACCGTGACGGCCCGGAGCACCGTCATGTCCGGGAGCAGCAGCTTCATCGCGTCGGCGGGCAGCTGTTCGGTGTAGGCCGCCAGTTCCCCGTCGGACGGTCCCTCCTCTGCCAGGGTGACCCGGACGTAGCCGGGGGACAGGTCCTCCACCACTCTGACGGTCAGCTGCGGGGATATGACGGGACGCCGCACCGTGGCGGAGCGGATGAGCGACTTGATGGTCTCCATGTCCCCAGGGGTACCCACCGGGAACCGCGGTGTCCACCGACTCTCCCCCCTGACTCCCCCGCCTCGGTTAGCGTTGGCCCATGACCACCACCGGCCCTGAGGGGCTTCCCACCCTGACCTTCACCGACGACCCGGACACCGGCGCCCGCCTGGCGCACGTGAGGCTGAACCGGCCGGAGAAACTGAACTCGCTGACCCTCGGCGTCCTCGGTGAGCTTGTCTCCGTGGCGGGCAGGATCCGGGCCGACCGCACGGTCCGCGCCGTGGTGCTCTCAGGTGAGGGCCGCTCCTTCTGCTCCGGGCTCGACTTCGCCTCGGCTCTCGGCGATCCTCGGGCACTGGCGGCGAATTTCCTGCCCCGCCCGTGGAAGGGGACCAACGTCTTCCAGGAGGCGTGCTGGGCTTTCCGGCGGCTGCCCGTACCGGTCATCGCCGCCGTCCACGGCCACTGCCTCGGTGGCGGCCTGCAGTTGGCCATGGCCGCGGACTGGCGGATCACCACCGCCGAGGCCCGGTGGAGCATCCTGGAATCGAAGTGGGGACTGGTCCCTGACATGACCGGGATGCAGTCGCTGTCGCAGCAGCTGCGGGCCGACGTACTCAAGAGACTGACGATGACCGGGGAAATTCTCGACGGTGCGACGGCGGTGGAGTACGGCCTGGCGAGCGAGGTCGTGGACGGGTCGGACGCCCCGGTCGACGCCCCGGTCGACGCCGCAGTCACGCTGGCAGGCAGGATCGCGACACGGTCCCCGGACGCCGTGGCCTACGGGAAGCGGCTCGTCGACGAGACCTGGAACCGTGGGCCCCGGGCGACGTTCGCATGTGAACGGTTGCGGCAGTTCAGGCTGCTGGTGGCGTCCAACACCGCTGTCGCGCGCAGGGCGGCGGCCCGGCACACCACGGCTGTCTTCACCCGGCGCAACGTGCGGTGACCGCCGGGTGCACTCCGCGGGACCGGGGCCCCGTTCAGGGACCGCGGGTCAGGGGCCCCGCCACACCACCGGCTCCCGGGAGAGCAGACGAGGATCCTCCAGGGCGTCCGGCCCGAGCGAGTCCTCGATCCACCGGCGGGCCACCGCGGCTCTCTGGGCCGGAGTGTCTCCGGGCAGCTGCCGCAGAGTCACCGCCCCGTCGCGCTTCGCCAGCCGCTTCCCGGTCGGGCCGAGGACCAGGGGCACGTGGACGTACTCCACTTCAGGCAGACCGAGCAGGTGTGCGAGGTACGCCTGCCGTGACGCCGAGGCGAGCAGGTCGTCACCACGGACAACCTGGTCCACCCCTGACCGGGCGTCGTCGACCACGACAGCCAGGTTGTAGGCGTAGCCGGACTCCGCAGGATTCTCATGCACCGTGACCAGGCCGCCCCGACGGAGAATGAAGTCGTCCACCTCGCCGGTGTACCCGGGCGAACCGTCCCCGGTGTCGACCGCGAACACCTCACGTGCGGTCCACCGGGCGACCCGGGACCGTAGCCGCAGGGCGGGCACCCGCCCCGCGGCGGCGAGGTCACGCCGCCGGCGTTCTCTCTCGGCGTCGGTGAGGTCACGGCAGGTGCCCGGATAACGGTCCGGGGCGGTGTGGGGGGCCCGGGACGCCTCCCGGATGTCACGACGCGAGCAGTAGCACTCGTAGACGAGGCCCCGCCCCGATAACTCCGCCAGGGCTGCAGCGTAGTCGTCGATACAGTCGGATTCGTGGACGATCTCCCCGTCGAAGTGCACTCCGACGGCCTCCAGGTCCCCGATCTGACGTTGCGCCGCCTCCTCCGAAGACCTTCCCCGGTCGATGTCGTCCACCCTCAGGACAAATCCCCGGCCTGTGACCCGTGCCCACAGTTCCGCGATCACCGCGGTACGGAGATTTCCCAGGTGGAGATCACCGCTGGGGCTCGGTGCGAAGCGCCCGTTGCCGTGAGTCATGGTTCACAGGGTAGCTGTCCGGTCCGACGCGTACCGTGGCAGGTGTGACGACCACCGTGGACTCACCACCCTGCTGACCATCACACCGGTGCCGCGCACCGGTACATCAGCCGGAACTGACCACCAGACCACACACAACAGGAAAGGCTCCGACCATGGCATACACCGACAACGGCAGAGACTCCACCGATCCCCGGGACTACAGCAGACTGTGGGAGACACTCCGGGGACTCCGGGACGATTTCGCCGCCCACCGGCCCCGGCTGGAGATCTCCGGCGACGACACCGCCGACCACGACGTCCGGGAAGCTGTTCTGCGGGTACTGACAGAGAAGCCGGCCACCGGTGCAGCTGTGATCCGCACGGTGACGGAACGGTCCACCGACGGATGGGTGCCCCCGGCCGCCGAGGTCTACCCCACCCTCCAGCTGCTCGTCGACGAAGGCTTGGCGACGGTCAGCGAGGACAACGGGCGCCGTACCTTCACCCTGACCGAGGACGGCCGTGAGGAGGCCGCCGGACTGGACTCCGACGCCGACGACAGTTCCGACACGGACTGGTCGGAGCTCTTCGCACCGCTCACCCGGCTCGCGGACGCCTCCCCGTTCGGGGGGACCTTCACCCGGAACTTCAGCGACCTCCCGAAAGCGGGACTGAAACTGGGCCAGGCGGTCCGCCAGGTCCTCGTCAGCGGCGACCGCGACCACATCGACAGGGTCACCGCACTGCTCGACGAGACCCGACGGAAGATCTACGGGATTCTCGCGGAGGAGCCCGCGGCGTCGCCGGAAAAGCCGGCGGACGGTCCCGCTGAAGATTCGGGCGAGGATTCCGGACAGACCCCGGGGACGCCGTCGACGGACGACGGCACCTCCGGTGACCCGGCGGCCCCGACCGCGGAGTGAGTGCACCCGGTCACCGCCGCCTGCGGTCCCGGTACCGACGGATCACCTTTTTCGGCATGTCGGTCATCCTGCAGGTGTGGTGGTTCGACATCGTCCTGCCACGGACAGGTCTCCGCGAATGGAGCAGACGGGGCCAGACGCGGCGCCTGACCCGGTCGGCTGTACGGTTCCGTCGCCTCGCCACCGATCTGGGCGGCCTGATGATCAAGGTCGGCCAGTTCCTGTCGACCCGTATCGACATGCTCCCGCCGCAGGTCACCGATGAGCTGGCGACACTGCAGGATTCCGTGCCCGCCGCCGACTTCGCCGAGGTCCGGGTATGTGCGGAAGAGGAACTCGGCATGCCTCTGTCTCGGGCGTTCGCGTCCTTCGGAACGGAACCGATCGCGGCAGCGTCCCTGGGACAGGCGTACCGCGCACGACTGGCCCCTGCCCTCGCGGCCGAAACAGGTTTCGCCGACGTCGTCGTCAAAGTCCAGCGCCCGGGGATCGCCGATGTCGTCGACGTCGATCTCTCCGCCCTGAGGAGAATCGCCGGATGGCTGTCCCGGGTACCGTTCATCGCCCAGCGCGCAGACGTTCCGGCACTGGTCGAGGAGTTTGCGCGCACCAGCTACGAAGAGATCGACTACCTGCACGAGGCCGGGGAGGCCGACCGGTTCCGGAAGGAGTTCGCCGACGCCGCGCCCGGCAGGACCCACCCTTCCCGGGCCCCGGAGGTCGTGTGGGAGCGCAGCACCCGGCGCGTCCTCACCCTCCAGGACGTCACGGCCGTGAAGATCAGTGACACCGCGATGCTCAGGGCCCTGGGAACCGAGCCGTCGGATGTCGCCGCAGCTCTCGCCGAATCAATGTTCACCCAGCTGTTCACCACGGGCCATTTCCACGCGGACCCCCATCCCGGCAACATCTTCGTCACCCCCGGGCTGTCACGCGGGGAGTTCTCCCTGACTTTCATCGACTTCGGGATGACCGGCACAGTCGACGACACCCTCCGTGAGGGCCTCCGCCGACTCGTCATCGCCGTGGGGCTGCGTGACGGTGAGGGCATGGTCGCGGCCATGGAGTCCCTGGGCGTCCTGCTCCCCACCGCGGACTCGGATTCCCTCGCGGAGGCGATGACCGAACTCTTCGACAGGTTCGGTGGTATGGCGGTCACCGATCTCCAGCACGTCGACCGCGCGGAACTCGAGGAGTTCGCCCACAGATTCCGGGACATCATCCGGTCGATGCCCTTCCAGTTGCCGGAGAACTTCCTGCTCATCATGCGCGCGGTCTCGATGATGTCGGGACTGTGCTCCACCCTGGACAACAGTTTCAACATCTGGGAGTCCGTGACCCCCTTCGCCGCCCGTCTCATCCGTGAGCAGGCCGGGGACTCCGCCCGCGACGTCGCCGAACGGGCGGTCCGCACAGCGGCCGGCACGGCGAAGACCGTCGTCGCTCTCCCCGGACGCCTCGACCATGTCATCGGCGTGGTCGAGAGCGGTGACCTGTCGGTGAAGACCCCCCAGGTCGAACACCAGCTCAAAAGGCTGGAACGGGCCGCCGTGCGGGTCGTCGCCGCCCTCATCTTCGTGGGACTGGTGATCTCGGGGGCTGTTCTGCGCAGCTCCGCGGACACGGGAGGCCCGTTCGGCGCCGACGACTGGAGCACCGGGGCGAACGTGGTGGGGATCGTCATGATGGCATCTTCGGCTCTCCCCCTCCTCTACTCCCTGTTCGGGGGTCGTGGACTTCGCTGACCCGGTCCCCGGGGCGCACGGTTCCCCCGGTACCGCAGACGGAACCGACCTCACCGGGTCCCTGCGACCCGTACGGCAGCATGAGGACCCCCAGAGTCGGCTCCCGCTGGCCCAGGTCCCGGGTCAGCACCTTCAACAGGTTGACGTCCCGGACCCCGGAGTCAGGGTTCGCCGTGACTGCCGCGCACCGCACGATCGGCTTCTGCGCCGTCAGCAGGACCTCCCCGACCCTGACCGTGGTCCCGGACTCCGCCCACTCCAGTTCCTGCCACGGGTCCAGACCGTTGACCACGATATTCGACCGGAAACGACGGTCATCGACGTCCACCCCGGGGCTGACCCGGTCCGCGGTGCCGCCCAGGTCCCGCACCGACGCCTCGCCGTGCAGTGAGACGAAGCCCCGCGGTCGGTCCTGGAACCTGGCGTGGACTCCGTCGCCGACGAGTTCCAGGGGAAGCCGCCCCGGCCGACGCAGCCGGCGGGCGTCAGGGCCGGAGAGGACACGGTCGGTGACCGCGTCGCACAGTTCACGGCGTCCTTCCCTGTCAAGGCCGGCGGAGACCAGCACGGCCCCGTCCTCGCAGACGGTCAGCACCGTTCCGTCGAAGGTGACCCGCAGGCGGGCGAGGGAGGGGAAGTCCTGCAGGCACAGCCCTTTCGCCTTCGGCCAGTAGTCCAGGCCGTCCCTGCTCTCCGGTGTGGCGTCGTCGGCGAACCGGAACGCCAGAACCCGGTCCCCGGCCACCCTGCCGTCCGGCTGGATGACGAGTTCGTCGACCGGTTCCGGGGTGAAACCTTTCACGGGGTAACGGTAAAGTGCTGTGACCTGCGGCATACCGGTCAATGTACCCGGTCAGCGCCCCGCTGGCCCGGCCGCGGTCGACAGGCCGGCGGGGAACAGGATTCCGGCGGACGGCAGATACACTGGTCCACCATGACTGACTCTGCGGACCCGGTGGCGTCCCTGCCCTCCGACACCACCTTCGACCCGGGAATCCGGATCGGGACCACCGACGGCAAACCCTCCCACGGCCGGACCGGTGTGATCCACACCCCGCACGGTGACATCCACACCCCGGCGTTCATCCCCGTCGCGACGAAAGCCACCGTGAAGACCCTCACCCCCGAGCAGGTGCGGTCCACCGGTGCCGAAGCGATTCTCTCCAACGCCTACCACCTCTACCTTCAACCGGGTGAGGACATCGTCGAAGAGGCCGGAGGGCTCGCCGAGTTCGAGAACTGGCACGGTCCGACGTACACCGATTCGGGCGGATTCCAGGTGATGAGCCTCGGCGTGGGCTTCAAGAAGGTACTGGCCATGGATGTCGCCAACCTGACCGAGGGGGACATCCGGGCGGCGAAGAAGGAGAGGATGGCCCTCGTCGACGAGGACGGCGTGGACTTCAGGAGCATCATCGACGGCTCCTCCCACCGGTTCACCCCGGAGAAGTCGATGCAGATCCAGCACAGTCTCGGAGCCGACATCATGTTCGCCTTCGACGAGCTCACGACCCTGGTCGACACGAGGCGCTACCAGGAGGAGTCCGTGGCCCGGACCCACAGATGGGCGCAGCGGTGCCTGGCCGAGCACGACCGTCTGACGACGCTGCGCTCCGACCGTCCCCGACAGTCACTGTGGGGGGTGGTCCAGGGGGCACAGTACGAGGACCTGCGCAGACAGGCCGCACGCGGCCTGGTCGAACTGTCCCGACAGGCAGAGGAGGAGGGACGCCGCGGTTTCGGGGGCTTCGGTATCGGTGGTGCCCTGGAGAAGGAGAACCTGGGTACGATCACGGGGTGGGTCTGCGATGAACTGCCGGAGGACAGGCCGCGCCACATGCTGGGGATCTCGGAACCGGACGACCTCTTCACCGCGGTCGCCGCGGGGGCGGACACCTTCGACTGTGTCGCCCCGACCCGGCTGGGGCGCCGCGGTGGTGTCTACACCCTCGACGGCCGTCTCAACCTCGTCGCCGCCCGCCACCGGCGCGACTTCATCCCCATCCACACGGAGACCGGCGGGTACGTCAACGCGAACTACACCCGGGCCTACATCCACCACCTGCTCAAGGCCCACGAGTTCCTCGCCGGAACCCTGTGCACCCTGCACAACATCAATTTCATGATGACGCTGACCCGCAACATCCGACGTTCTGTCGAGGAGGGGCGCTTCGAGGAGTACCGGGACGAGTTCCTCGGCCGGTACTACGCCGGCAGGGCCCCGGAACTGCGCGGACGGTGAGAGCGGCCGAGACCGGTAGGGGTCACATTCTGCTGATCTTCCCTGACTCGTAGGCCTTCTCCAGTTTCTCGCCCTCCACGTCGAAGGTCGGAAGTACGCGGTCCAGCCACTTCGGCATGTACCAGGTGGCCCGGCCGGTGATGAACATGAGCGCCGGCACCAGTGTCATCCGGATGAGGAAGGCGTCGAAGAGGACGCCGGCCCCCAGTGCGAACCCGAACACCTTGATGAACGGCAGCGGCTGGGCGATGAAGGACACGAACACGGCGATCATGATCAGTGCTGCCGCCGTCACCACGCGGGCTCCCAGCGAGAACCCCCGGACCACGGAGTCTTCGACGGCGTTGAACCTGCCCGCCTCCCCCGTGGCCACCGCGCGGTGGGAGTGTTTCGTCCATCTCTCCCGCATCCGGGAGAGGATGAACACCTCGTAGTCCATCGCCAGTCCGAAGGTCACGCCGATGAGGAAGATCGGCATGAAGCTGATCAGGGGTCCGGGAGAGTCGATGAGACCCCACAGGCCCTCCTGCCAGAACAGAACGGTGACGCCGAAAGCTGCACCGATGGACAGCAGGAATCCTGCCGCGGCGACCACCGGCACCAGCAGGGACCGGAAAACCATGAGGAGCAGGATCAACGCGAGTCCGACGACGAGTGCCAGGTAGACGGGCATCGCCCCTTCGAGTCGGTCGGTGACGTCCTGCTGGATGGGTGTGAATCCGGTCAGTCCGGTGTCTACGCCGGTCTCGTCCTCGATCCGGGTCTGTTCACTGCGCAGCTGGCCGATGAGCTGGACCGTCTGTTCGTCGGTCGGCCCGGTTGTCGGGGTGACGAGGATCTGCGCGGTGGTACCGTCCTCCGAGGTGGCGATCAGCTGGGAGTGTTTCACACCGACATTGTTGGACAGGCGGTCCTTGACGGTGACGAATGCGGCCTGGGCGGGGTCCACACCGGAGGAGACCAGTGGTTTCAGTGACTCGGAGTCCGCCCGTACGCCGGAGGCGTCCACGAGGACCAGGAGCGGGGAGTTCCGGCCCGGACCGAACCCGTCCTCGATCAGTTCCGCGGACCTGCGCTGAGTGGTCGACTCCGGTGAGGTCATGTCCGAGGGGAGTGTGAGGTGGAGTCCACGCGCCGGGAGGGTGAGCAGGACGAGAACGACCACGACGAGGACGACGAACAGTCCGGGTGCCCGGTGGACGAGTGTGACCCAGCGGGTACCGAGGGTCGGGGCGGCCGTCTCCCCCGCACGAGGACGCCCCGGGTCTCCGCTGCTGCCGACAGTGCCGGTGACAGTGCCGGACTCCTGCTTCCGGTGCCGGCCTCCCGGTACCGGTACGGCTCCGGTGACTGAACCGGCGGCAGAAGCGGCGGCGGCACCGGCGGCGGCGTCTCTGCGGAACACCCGGTCCCCGCCGAAGCCGAGGAGTGCCGGCAGGAGCGTGAGCGCCACCAGAACGGCGATGAGGACGATCGCGGCGGCGGCCAGACCCATGTAGGTCAGAAACTCGATGTTCGCCAGCGCCAGGCCGACGAGGGCGACAATGACGGTGAAGCCCGCGAACACGACCGCGGATCCGGCGGTACCGGTCGACAGTCCGACCGCGTCCGGTCGCGACCGGCCGTGCCTCAGCTCGTCACGGTAGCGACTCATGATGAACAGTGCGTAGTCGATGCCGACTGCCAGCCCGATCATGATCCCCAGCACCGGGGTGATGTTGTTCAGTTGTACGAAAGCGGTGGCCCCGGTGATGCCCAGAGCGCCGAGAGCCACCCCGATCACGGCTGTGACCAGTGGCAGTCCTGCGGCGAGGAGGGAGCCGAAGGTGATGACGAGGACGATGAACGCCACCACCACTCCGATGAGTTCGCTGATCGGTTCGATCCGGATGGGGTCGCCGAAGCCGGCTCCTCCTGCCTCCGCCTGCAGGCCGGCGTCCCGGGCGATGTCCAGTGCCGCGTTGACCGCCTCCTTGTCTTCGGTGGTCACGTCCGCGGGAAGGTCGACATCGAAGGAGAAGCTGGTCGTCCCGGTCGTCCCGTCAGCACTGACGAGTGCCACGTTCGCGGCGTCCTCTTCGGCGACCTCCCGGGAAAGCCCTGACTGCGTCTCCTGTTCGATCAGCATCCTGGTCTGGGCGTCGTTGAGGGCCACGGGGTTGCCCAGCGACTCTGCCGCACCGAGGTCCCTCACGTTGTCCCGGACCGCCTGGACTGAGGCGTCCACGGCGGCGGAGACCTCGGGGTCGGTGAGTGTCCTGCCCTCGGGCGCCTTGTAGACGAGGGTCACTCCCGCATCCATCATCGGGTTCTTCGTTCCCGGGAACTTGTCCAGCAGCATCTGTGTGGCGTGCTGGGAGGGGACGCCGTCGATCGAGAAGAGGTCGTTGTACCCCTTCTGCACCGCAGCTGAAGCACCGCCGACGACCACGAGTATCCCCACCCACACCGCGAGGACGAATCTGCGGTGGAGGTAGGACCAGCGACCGAGGTGGAAGAGGAACGTTGCCATGGGCGACCATCCTAGGTGAAGCTGCTGGGAGGTACTCCGCGCAGACCCTGCGACCGGGACGCCTGTCCGACCTACCCGACTGCTACTCTGCTGTCCCGGCGTCCGCCGCTTCCCCGGCGCTTCCCGCGCTTCCCGCACTTCCGGCGGAGGTCACCACGGTCCCTCCCGGCACCGGGTCGACGACCCCGACCGGGAAGGCGTTGGCGAGGGCGGCAGCGAACAGTCGGGCGCGGGCCGCGTTCCCCTCGGCGTTGTAGTGGACGTCGTCACCGTCGAGGAACCATTCCATGTGTCCGGCGACATCAGACGCCCAGTCCCACACGACGACGTCCGGGTAGTCTTTCGCCACTCTTTCGAGAACCTCGTTGAACTTGACCATGTTGGCGTCGTTCCAGTGACCGGTGTCCAGGCGCGTCTTCGCCGTGGACCACATGACCCTCTGCCCTCTGAGCTGGTCGAGCATCATCCGGATCCTCGTCTCCTCGTCATAGGTGGCGCCGGCGGAGATGTTCGCGGCATCGTTGACGCCGGTGGCGATGACCCAGCAGGTGCCCTCCGGCTGTCCCTGCGCGAGCAGCTCGGCGACGGAGTCCACCGCAGACGGGTAGTCCTCGAAACCTTCGGTGGTGTTGCGCCCGCCGAAGACGCTCGTCACCACGTCGACCGCCCCGTACTCCAGGTAACGGTTCTCACCGGAGTCCGCCGGGTCGGGGAGCATGTCCGGATCGAAGATCCCCAGTGATGTCGAGTCCCCGACATGGATCACCCGGGTGCAGGCGGTCGCGGTGGCGGCCGCCCCTGCTCCGGGCGCGGAGCCCGCGGCGGGGTCGGAGGGGGCGCCGGGTTTCGCGGCACCTGACCCGTCGAGTTCCATCCTCATGCCGGGACCGTGACTTCCCGACACCGTCGCCCCGTCCGGATCTGCGACTACGGCAGGCGCGCCGATGACGACCACGGCGGAGAGGACCACTGCAGCCCCCGCTCCTGCGTAACTCTGCAGACTGACCCGGGCACGCACCGGGGCGTCCCCGGTCTCCGGTCGCATACCGCTGCCGCCCCCGTCGTGGACCGGGGTGCTCGACCGTCGCTGCGCCCACCACTGCTTCACCGGACCGACGACCCCGTGACGGCGGATGGGATCCTCAAGGTACCTCCAGCTCAGCGCAGACAACAGGACCGAGATGACGGCCACCAGGCCGGCGGAGAGCGCGAGCCGGTCACTGAGCCACGCTGAGGGGAGGAAGGCGATGACCGGCATGTGCCAGAGGTAGATGCCGTAGGAGCGTTCGCCGAGCCACCGCATCGGCAGGCAGCCGAAGACCCGGGACCACAGACCCGTGGGACGGGACACGGCGAGCACGGCACAGACGGCCGCCACAGTCAACAGAGCGGTTCCCCCGTGGTACAGGAACATGCTGTCCCGGTCGACCAGGACGACCATGGCGACGATCCCCGTCACACCTGCGGCTCCCAGTAGCACGGAGGCGGGGCCGTCCGGGGTGGTGGACTTTCCTGCGGCGCGGCGGGAGGACAGCCATACCGCCAGTGCTGCGCCGAGTAGCAGGCCCCCGGCGCGGGTGTCGGTTCCCTCGTACACGCGGGTGTTGTCCGCCCCCGGAACGGCGAGAACCCACATGAGTGCGAAGGACGCCACGGCGACCAGGACGGTGGCGACGGCGACGGGTCCCCTTCTGCCCCGCAAGATGAACAGCATGACGAGCAGCAGCAACGGCCACACCAGGTAGAACTGTTCCTCCACGGACAGGGACCACATGTGGTCGAGGGCACCCGGCCCGGCGAAGTTGTCGAAGTAGGAGCTGCCGGCGAGGATCGTGTGCCAGTTGTTGACGTACAACAGGGTGGACAGTGCCTCACCGGCGCGTGTGGTGAGGGATCCGCGGTCCAGGGCTGCGGTGAGGATGAGGGTGGCCACGACTGTGGCGATCATGGCCGGGGCCAGGCGGCGAAACCTGCGCAACCAGAATGTCTTCAGCCCGAGACCGCCGTGCCGGTCCCAGGAACGCATGAGGTTCGAGGTGATGAGGTATCCGGACAGCGTGAAAAAGACCCCCACCCCCAGCAGTCCACCGGGGAAGCCCGGGACACCGAGGTGGTAGAGGATCACCACGGTGACCGCGAGTGTGCGCAGCCCGTCCAACCCCGGGACATACGTGGTCCCCTTGTCCACCGGTTTCGGCACGCCGAACCGCCCTACCTTTCCGCATCTGCCGTCACCGGCCGTCTTCTGCCGTGCTCCGCCGCCCCCGGGTACGTGCAGTACCTGAGACTTCCACGGCTTCACATCATTTTTCCCCGGCCAAACATAGCACCATGGGAAGAAGTCTCCACGGTGAACCCGAGGATCTGCTCATGTTTTCCGCCGGAAGCGCCCGCCGGGCACCCCCGTGACACCCCTTGTATCTCCGCCCGTGCCTGTACCGTGCATGTCCCGTGCCTGTCCCGTGCCTGTCCCCGTCACTGTTCCCGAACTGAGGCGGTCACACTTCCGGGCGGCCGGCGTCCTTCAGCTTTTTCAGCCATTCGAGGAAGAGCCGCGTCTCTGCCGTCCCGAGAATCTCAGGGTGGGCGGCCGCCGTCTCCGCCACCGTCGCCGCGGCCAGATCCTCCCCTTCCCTCCCCTCCCCCGTGATGGCCCGGACCACCCCTTCACGCACTGCCGCAGACAGGTCCGGGTCAGGTGTGTCGAGGATGATCTGGCGCAGTGTGACACCGATGTTCGTCGCCAGGATGTGGGCGGCCGCCTGCTCCGGGGAGACTGCCAGCCTCCCCTGCTCCGCAGCTTCTGCGGTCAGTGACCTCAGCGCTTCCCAGGGACCGGACTGTGCCGCCGGAGAATAGCCCGGCTGAACTTTTCCGTACATCAGCGCGTAGAAGCCGGGATTGGCCAGTCCGCCGCCGCCGGCGCGAACGTGGTGATCCACTACAACTCCGGGTCCAGCCGGGCCGAGGCAGAGGAGACCCTCGCCGCGGTGGAGGCACAGGGCGTCCGGGCAGGGCTGCTGCAGGGCGACCTCACCTCCGCCGCAAACGTCGAGGCCCTGTTCGACGAGGCTGAGAAGATACTCGGCACGATCGACGTCGCGGTCAACACCGTCGGGAAAGTCCTGCGCAAACCGATCATCGAGACCACCGAGGAGGAGTACGACTCGATGTTCGACATCAACTCCAAGGCCGCCTACTTCTTCATCCGCGAGGCAGGCAGACACCTCGCGGACGACGGAAAGATCATCACCGCCGTCACGTCACTGCTGGCAGCCTTCACCGACGGGTACTCCACCTACGCCGGCGGCAAAGCCCCTGTGGAGCACTTCACCCGCGCAGCAGCCAAGGAGTTCGCGGACCGCGGAATCTCCGTGAACGCAGTGGCTCCGGGGCCGATGTACACCCCCTTCTTCTACGACCAGGAGACACCGGAACGCGTGGAGTTCCACAGGTCACAGGCCATGGGTAACCAGCTGACCCAGATCGAGGACATCGCCCCGATCATCCGCTTCCTGGCCACCGACGGGTGGTGGATCACCGGCCAGACCATCTTCGCCAACGGCGGATACACCACCCGCTGACGTCCGCTGGAGTCCGCTGAGGCCTTTCGACCCCGCGGGACCTGTCCTGTCCCGGAGTCACGCCGGGCGCGGAAACGGAGGAACCCCCGGCACACGGTGCCGGGGGTTCTGCTGCGGTGGCGGAGGGATTTGAACCCCCGGTCGTTGTTACACGACACTCGCTTTCGAGGCGAGTACCTTCGGCCGCTCGGACACGCCACCGCGGAAAAGGCTACATCACCGCACGGGCGGAACGGAAATCTACTTCCCGGTCAGCTTGTCGAGACCGCTGTGCAGGGCGTCCTTGACCTTGTCACCCTTGTCACCCTTCGCCACCTTGTCGATGGCCTCACCGGCCTTGCTCTCGATGGTCTCCCGGTTGTCGGAGACGGCGTTCCTGGCCTTGTCCGCGAACTTCTTCAGGTCGTCGATACCCATGGTGTATCCCTTCCAGGTCAGTGGAGTGCCGGAACGGTCCCGGCGTGCCCTGCCGAGAATACACAACACCTCACCTGCACACCCGGCGGGAACGCGGGTCAGAACTCACCCGTCGGACCGCCTCGGGGAGAAGAACGTGCGGAGAAGTCGGCCACACTCGTCGTCCAGGACCCCTCCCCGGACCTCGACCCGGTGCAGCGGAGACTCACGGGCCACGTCGAACACCGAACCGCAGGCACCGGTGCGCGGCTCCCACGCCCCGAACACCACCGCAGCGGTCCTCGCCCCCACCAGTGCTCCGGCGCACATGGCGCAGGGCTCCAGGGTGACCACGAGGGTGCAGCCCGTCAGTCGCCACGAGTCACCGTGGACCGCGGCGGCCGCGCGCAGTGCCAGGATCTCGGCGTGCGCGGTGGGGTCGGCGTCCGCTTCGCGACGGTTGGTCGCGGCGGCCAGTTCCCTGCCGTCCGGGCCGAAGACCACCGCCCCCACCGGCACGTCACCCCGGGGGGTGGACGCCGCGACCTCCAGAGCCCTGGCCATCCACATCCTGTCCCGGAGAACCGACTGTTCCACAGGAAGTCCACTGCCGACCACCTGCCGGCCGGTGCCCGTGTCAGTCATCGGTGAATTCGGAGAGCTCACCGTCGTAGAGGTCGGCGAGTTCGTCACCGAAGCCGAGCTCTTCTGCGATGGTGAGCAGCTGGCGGGAGGCGTAGATGTCGGGGTCGTCGAAGAGCACGGACAGTGACTGTTCCCCGACACCGAGGTCAGCGAGGATCCCGAAGTCACCTTCGGGCCAGGGCGCGTCGGGATCGTCGGCGTCCTCGATCTCTTCGTCGGAAGGTGCGTCCACCCCGAGTTCGTCGAGGATGTCGGACGCCAGGCGCACCCCGTCGACCTCGGGGTCGTCCTCGTCCTCGAGGGCGACGGTGGAGTCCCCCAGCAGGAGGCGGGCACCACCCGGCGCGGGGCGGACCAGCACAGACCAGTCGTCGTCGACACTGACCATGCCGAGCAGCACCCCCTCGGCGCGCATGGCCCGCAGTTCCGAGATCAGCGGGGCGAGCCCCTCCGGCACCGACCGTTGGACCACGCGCAGATGCCAGACACCGTCGGTCAGGTGCGCTGCGACAACGAAACCACTCATGCCCGCAACGGTAGTCGGCTTTGTGCCACACTTGGTAGGTGACTTCACCGAGCTCTGTCCCCTCCTCCGGCCCCGCACCGTCCCCGTCCCCCGCGGCCCCGCACGGCCCGGGCAGGTCGGGGCCGGTGTGCGTGCTCGGACTGGGGCTCATCGGCGGCAGTCTGCTCCGTGATCTGACGGCCGCCGGGATTCCCGCGTTCGGCTGGAACCGGTCACCGGAGACGGTCACCGCGGCCTCCGACGAGGGCTACGACGTCTCGGGGGACCTGCCGGCAACCCTGTCCCGCGCCGAGAGGGAGGACGCCCTGGTCGTCCTGGGGGTGCCCGTACCCGCCCTGCCGGACATGCTCGCCGCGGTGGCCCGCCACGCACCTTCGTGCGGGATCACCGACGTGACCTCGGTCAAGGGCGAGGTCCTGCGACTGGTGGGCCGGTACGGACTGTCCGGGAGGTTCGTCGGCGGTCACCCGATGGCGGGTACCGCCGACTCCGGCTGGGACGCCACGACCGAGGGACTGTTCCGTGACGCGGTGTGGGTGGTCACCACCGACGGCGCCGCCGGAGAGGACGCCACCGGGTACACCGCAGGTGAGAGTACCGGAGAGAGCGCCGGCGGTCCCGCCCCCGCCGACGTGGAACCGTGGCTGCGGGTCTGGCGTCGGGTGATCGACATGGCTGTGGCTGTCGGTGCGGCGGTGATTCCCGCCCGCGCCCGCAAACATGACAAGGCTGTCGCCCGTGTCTCCCACCTGACCCATGTCCTCGCCGAGGCCCTGGCAGTCACCGCGGACCAGGGTGGGGCACTGTCGTTGTCCCTGGCGGCGTCGAGCTTCCGGGACGCCACCCGGGTCGCCGGCACCGAACCGGGTCTGGTCCGGGCAATGTGCGAGAACAACAGGGACGCCCTGGTCACCGCACTCGACGAGACGATCGAGCTGCTCAACGGGGCACGGAGGGATCTCGCTGACCCTGACCATGACATCAGCGGACTTGTCGAGGCCGGTCACGATGCCCGGCTGCGGTACGAGGCCCGTGCGGGCCGGTCCGGGTCGGGGCAGGCCAACCGCCCGTTCATCCTCCTGCGCCCCGGGACACCCGGCTGGCTCGACCAGCTGCACTACGCCGAGAGTATCGGGGCCCAGATCGGGCTGCTGGAGGTCTGATCCCAGACACCTGCGGCCGGCCCAGTGCCGGCCCAGCGCCGGTCAGTACCAGCTCAGTGCCGGCCCAGCGCCGGTCAGGTCTGGTCGACCGGAGCGGCGGTGGATGCCGCCGGAACTGAGTCCGGGACCTGGCACTCGGCTTTTCCCCCGAGCCCGGGAAGCTCGGCGATGAGCGGTTCCATCGCTTCAGCGAGGGCTCCGGACGCCTGACGGGCTGTGGCGTCACTGCCGTCCCGTGACAGGACCGCGACAGCGAGGGGCACCTGGCTGCCCCGCTCACCGACGAGCCCGAACTCACGCAACAGGTAGTTCCCGTCCGGTTCGCCACCCCATCCGCCCTTGAACCGTGCCCCGGGCAGGAGGCCGAGGCCCCGGCGGTGCTCGGGCACGACCTGTCCCATCTGATCGAGCACAGGTGCTGAACCGTCGAGGCACGCCAGACGGTTGGCGAAGATGACCTGGTTGTCGAGACTCCAGTGGACGTCCCCGAATCCGCCGTAGTCTTCCCGGCCACGGTCACCTTCGGCGTCTGTGGGGTCACCGGCCTCCCGGAAGACGGCGTCCACCGCGGCGGAGGACTGTTCGTCGGTGCCCAGGGTCTGCCAGAGCCGCAGCGCGGCGTCATTGTCGGACATACCCAGTGCCAGCCGGAGATCCTCGGCGAGGTCGGCACCGTCACTGTCTTCCGCACTGTCGCCCGGACTGTCTTCGAGGGACTTCTGCACGGCGGCGAGAGCGACAGGCACCTTGACCGTCGACCATGCCCGGAGATCCTGTACAGCCCCGACATGGACCACCCCGCCTCCGGCGCGGAGACTGACCCCGACGGAGACGTCGTACCTTTTCTCCACGTCAGCGACCAGGGTGACGATCCTGGTGGTGACGGACTCCGCCTGGTCGTCGCTGGTCGGTCGGGCGGCCTGCGCCGCCGCACTCTGCAGCGCCGCCTGCGGCGGGGTCCCTGACCGGGAGTTGTCCGGGGAGTCGCGCAGAGCGGAGACGAAGACCGCGACACTGAGTATCAGCAGGAGGATGGCACCGAGGACCCACAGGCCGACCCGGTCTGCACCGGCGGATTCCGTGCCTGCAGGATCCGGGGTCCCCCGGAATTCGGCGTCCGGCTCCTCCCCGTCGCGGAGGTGATGTTCTTTCCTGCTGCCCACCCCCATGACCATAGAGCATGTGTGCGGGAAGCGACGAAAGGTCAGCAGGCGGTGCCGCTCACCCCGTGCGCGCCGGCGAGGACGCCGCTGATCCGGTCGACGAGGGTGTCCAGTGCGGCCGACCCCGACGCATAGCTTCCGTCGGCGGACACCACTTCTAGGGCGACGGGGACGAGGGTGCCATCGGCACCCGGCACGAGACCGAACTGCCTGACCTGGTAGGCGCCGGACAGGTCCGGCCCCCATCCGCCCTTGAACACGGCACCGGGAATTCTCCCGAGACCGTAGTCCTGTCCCGCCGAGATCTGTCCCATGGCAGTGAGCACCGGTCCTGCCCCGGCGAGGCACTGCAGTCCGGCAGCGAAGCGCGCCTGCGCCTGCGTGGTCCACACTGTCTGTCCGAAGGAGGTCAACCCGGGCCGGGTGACCGTGGTCTGCACACGGGTGGTGGTGTCACCGCCGTCGCGGAGCACGGCTTCGGTGGCTGCACCTGCGGCGGCAGGGTCACCCAGTGAGTCCCACAGTGCCTGGGCCGCCGCATTGTCGGAGGCGGTGATCGCCGACGTGACGTTCGCGCGGACGGTGGCGTCATCCGACAGGGATGTGCCGTCGGCGACGGCCCGAAGGGCGGCGACCGCGACCGGGACCTTGCTGGTCGACCAGGCGACGGGTCCCGGGGCCGCGAGTGTGCCCTCCAGTTCTCCCCCGGTGACGGGGACACCGTTGTCGAGGTAGGTCAGTGAGTACGGGACCCCGATGTCCACGACCGGGCCGGGGGCTGTGTCCGCAGGGACTGTGGAGGACGCCGCCCCCGGCGTCCCTGCGACGGTGGGGGCCGGGGCGGATCCGGTGACTGTGACGACAGTCGCCTGCCCGGCGTCCTGCGGGGCTGTTTCTCCGCCCCGGTCGCTGTCCGGGGTACCGATGACACAGCCTGTCAGGGTGGCCAGGGTGACTGCTGCGAGGGACGCCGACAGGACCGTGGTGCGGGCAGGGTTGTTGGACCGGGTGCGGGCGGGTGCCGGATCGGCCGCCGGGCCCGCCGGCCGGCTATGTTCAGGCGATGTAGACATTGGCGTTGTTTCCCCCGGTGCAGTGGACGTAACTGCCCGTGTCCGTGCAGGTCATCGTGTAGGTCAGCTGGGTAGTGGGACTGTAGGCGTTGACGGTCTGGTCGGTGTCACGGTCGGCGAGGTAGGCCTGGACGTAGGCGTCGCGGACGGCGAGAGCGAAATCGTCCGTGGTCGGCCCCGACTTCCAGATCGAGTTGAAGTCGCCGGTGGGGGCACCGCTGAGCGCTGCGGCGTTGACTGCGGTGACCCCGGAGGGCAGGGAGGGCCGGGTGGGCCGTGCCCCGGAACCACCGGCCGTGGAACTGTCGTCCGTTCCCCGGCCCTGCCCGCCACCGGAGCCCGGGTCCTGTGTGCCGCCTGATTCTCCCGGCGGTGGCACAACCACTGTGGTGACCGCCGTACCGTCTGACTGCCCGGACCCGCCGGAGCCGAAGAGACTGTCCCACCGCATCGCGAGGATCGTTCCCACCGCCGCGAGCAGCAGGACGACCAGGACCGCCACCACGATCCACGGTCCCCGGCTCTTCTGCCCTTCCGCACCTGTCACGGGCACCGGTCCGCCGTACCACGGTGCGCCTCCGGTCACGGGGCCGCCGTCCTGCCGACCGGGATCCTGGTACGGGATCTGCTGATCCCACTGGCCCGCACCCGCCTGACCCGCACCAGACTGGCCGGCACCCGCCTGGCGGAAAGGATTGTCGGTGAACTCCCGGTCCGGCCCGGACGGGGCGGACCCCGGGGTGACCGGCGGGAACATCCGGGTGGCGTCATCCATACCGTGGTCCGGGTCCTCCGGCGGGGTATGTCCCCAGCCCTGGGTCATGTCGGCACCTTTCCTGAGTTCTTTTGTTCTCCTGGGCATTCTCCTGAGCAGTTCCTCAGTCTAGGACACTGCCGGACGCATCAGGAGGTGACAGGCTGGGAAAGTGCCCCGGCAGGTCATGACCACGGGAAGTTCTCGGCGACGGGGACACCGTCCCCCTGACGCCAGCTGTTCGCGGTGACGACGGCGTCCGCGACCTCGGCCGCCACCCGGCATCCTGCCCGGGACACCGGTCCACCTCCGCAGGAGGAGACCATCCTCGCGGCGAGCTGGCGGTCAAGGGCGGGACGTACCCCCGCAGGTACGGTCTCCCCTCTGTCTGCCGCGAGCCGGAGCAGGTCGTACCCCAGGTCGTGGGTGAGGCACGCCGGGGTGAAGGACGCCGGCAGCGGCACGGGGGACGAACAGTCCCCCTCCGGGTCCGCGGGCATGCCGTCGACGGTCACGGGGACATACCCGAGGGCGTCGACCGTCCCCTCCGGAAGAGCTGCGATCCACGCCGCCGCACCGGCAGGAGCACCCCCGACGGTAACCGCAGCCAGATCCTGTGCCGCCGCGACGACACTGCCCGACGGCGCTGCGTCCTCATATCCCGGCGTCCCCACCACCTGGGGCGGGTCCGCCACGGCCGTCTCCGCAGACCCCGCCCCGGCGGCACTGCCTCCCAGGGCGGAGACGAGGAGGACGAGCAGACGGCCGAGGACCATGTTCCGGTGAATTCGCATGGTCCGGCACAGTAGGAATGACGGACCTGCCGGCGGATCCCCCTCCGAGGGGATTCTCACCGGCCCTACCCCGTCCCCCGACCACCGCACGAATCCCTCTCAGGGGGGATGTGTCCGTCACCGGACCGTCCTAGTGTCTGGAGACCATGCCCCCCACCGCACGTCGACCCCTCAGGCCCCTCAGGCCCCTCAGATCTCTCAAGTCGCTGGTGTCGTCACGTCCGGCGGGGGTACCCGCACCTGCGGTCCTGCTCACCGTGGTGCTGTTCGCCGTCGCCTGGCCCACGTTCCACCTCACCCACTCCCTGACCCCCGTCCTGGTTCCGGTGCTCTGCGCGACCGGTACCTGGCCGGTTCTCACCATGCACCGGAGACCCACGACCTCGTGGGCGGTGGTGGCGGCGTCCTGCCTGGTCTGTGTACCCCTGCACGACAGTCCCGGATTCGCCCTCGGATGGCCGGTCACGTTCCATCTGGCGTTGGCCGCGACCCTGGCGGCGGTGGTTCTGCAGGCCGACACAGTGCGGGTCTTCGCGGCCGTGGCCACGTCCACCCTCCTCATGCTCGCCAACCCGTCCCCCGTGGTTGTCGGGTGGGTCGTCGGAGTTCTCCTGTGGTCGGTTTTCTTCGTGCTGCTGCGGTGGCTTCTCGTCTCCCGCCGGCAGGTACGGGCGGAGACAGCGCGTGCCTCCGAGCAGTCCCGCCTGCGGGTCACCGCAGAGGAGAGGAACAGACTGGTCAGGGACCTCCATGATGTCGTCGCACACCAGATGTCGATGATCGTCGTCCAGGCACAGTCCGCGCCCTACCGGCTCCAGGGGGTGACCCCGGCGATCCACGCCGAATTCGACTCGGTCGCCGGCACCGCCCGTGAAGCCCTCAACCAGGTGCGGGAACTCCTCGGTGTGCTGCGCAGTGACGCCGCGACCGGGGCGACGACCCCGGTCGGTGCGGACCAGATCGAACCGGTGCTCACCGCCGCCCGACGGGCGGGGATGGACCTCACCTGGTCTGTCACCGGAGATCTCGGGCGACTTGACGGCACGACCGGAATCATCCTGCAGAGGGTGGTCCAGGAAAGCCTGTCGAACGCGTCCCGGCATGCCCCCGGTGCCACGGTGCTGGTCCGGATCACCGTCGACGATGACACGGCCACCGTCGTCACCGACAACGGTCCGGGTGTGGACGGTGCACCGGCCGTGCCCGAACACGGCGGGGGGACGGGGATCGCCGGTATGGCGGCGCGGGTGCAGGCGGTGGGGGGTACCTTCACCGCGGTTCCCGCCACCGACGGCGGGTTCACCGTCACCGCGGCGGTACCGGTGCATGTGCGGTCCCGGAAGACCCGGTGATAAGAAGACACGGTGGGAACAGGAGACACGGTGGGCACTGACGGTAGGTTGGGTTCCGTGGGCATCACCGTCACTGTCGTCGACGACCAGGCCATGGTCCGTCAGGGGTTCGCGGCACTTCTCGGTGCACAGCCGGACATCACTGTCGTCGGGGACGCCGCCGACGGTGCCGCCGCCGTGGAACAGGTCACCCGCCTCCACCCGGACGTGGTGTTCATGGACGTCCGCATGCCGGTGATGGACGGCCTGGAAGCCGCCCGCCGCATCCTCGCCTCCGGGCTGGACCCGGCACCGAGAATCGTCATGCTCACCACCTTCGACCTCGACGACTACGTCTTCGAGGCACTCCGGGCAGGATGCAGCGGATTCATGCTCAAGGACGCCCCGGCCGGGGAACTGGTACGCGCCGCACGCCTCGCCGTGTCCGGGGAAGCACTGCTCGCCCCCACAGTGACGAAGAGGCTCATCGCCGACGCCCTCGCGGCAGACCCCGTCAGACGGGACAGGACGCCACGGTCACGTCGTACCCTGGCCACCCTCACGCCGCGGGAACGGGAGATCCTCGAACAGATCGCCACGGGACGGTCCAACCAGGAGATCGCCGAGGTGCTGTTCATCTCCGAGGAGACCGTGAAGACTCATGTCCGGCGCGTCCTGCAGAAACTGTCGCTGCGCGACCGGGTGCAGGCGGTTGTCTTCGCCTACGAGAACGGGGTGGTGTGACGGGGCAGGAGTCAACGGTCTCCGGCTCAGAGAAGAAGCCCGTCGGTCCCGGGAACTGTCTCGGTGGTGGCCCCGGGAACTGTCCCGGTGGCGTCCTCCCTCCCGCCGGACGCACCGACCGACGGTTCCACCAGTGCCCGCAGCCTCTCGACGACCAGACGTGACCAGGAGCCCACAGTCTCGCAGGCCTCCGGAGTCTGCGGATAGCGCACCCGCAGGCGCATACCGTCGGAGTTGAGCACGAACCAGGCCATCACCCCGTCGGTCCTGATCCACGCCGACACATGCTGGGGGTGTGCCTCCGCAGGCACCTGAACCGGCAGACGGCGGTTGTCCAGCCACGACAGTGCGAACATTCCCGGTGTCTTCGGCATACCGCCCCAGGGTCGCAGCAGGGGTTCCAGGGGGTGGGAGCCCAGGCCGATGGCGTCGGAGACTGCGGCATCGCAGTCGAGCGGGTCGGCGGAGTCGCATTCGAGGACCGAGTTGGTGATGAACCAGCCCACCGAGTCCGCCCATTTCCTGCGGTCACCCTCCGGGCCCCGACGGGAATGGACCGGGAACACCGCGCGCAACGGCCCGGCGTCCATGAGATGGTTGACCTGCACCAGGACGCTGACGGCCAGCGGCAGCAGACGGACGCCGGCGTCATGGGCAACCGACTCCAGGGCGGCGACCCCGTCGGCGTCCAGCACGTCCACCACCTCGACGACCTCGTCGCGGGGGGCGGAGACGTCACCGAGGGTCAACGGGAACCTGGGCATCAGCCCTCCCCCGTCCGCCATGATCCGGGCCCAACGGTTACGCACCTCGTCGGGGGCGGTGGGCCTCCGCTCCAGTTCCCGGGTGTGGTCAGCAAAAGAAGGGACGCTCGGCCTGAGCCGCACCGGACTGTCGGCGGACAGTTCTGTGGACCGTCCCACCCCCGCTTCTTCACCGACCCCGAGGAAGGCGAGCATGTCGCGGACGAGCACCAGCAGGGACCAGGCGTCACCGTGGCAGTGGTCGAGTCCGATCACCGCGGTGCGGGTCCCGTCGTCGTGTGCCACCACGGTCATCCGGTACGAGGGAAGCCCGAAGGGTTCACACGTGGCGTCAAAGAGTTCACGCAGGACCTTCCGGGGGTCCTCTGACCCGTCACCGACCCGGCGCCACTGTCCACCTGTGACGATGATGTCGTGTGTGCGTACCAGTGTCGGAGAACCCGGCGGGGCGCTGCGCGAGGCCGGATCCTGGGTCAGTACCGTGCGCAACGTACCGTGCCGGTCGATGACCCTGCGCCAGGCGTCACCGATTCTGCCCAGCCCCACCGGTGGAATACAGAAGGAGACCGCCAGCCAGGAACCCGGGCGCGTACCGGCACCTGCGTGCATGCTCTGGTCGAATGATGCGGCATGACCGTCGGGGTGCGCCCCCGGTGCGGGGGCGACCGTCGTCTCGAACACATGAACCTGTCCTGCAGAAATGTCCATACGGGCTACAGTTGTGAGTCTCATGCCCCGCAATCTAGGCAGACGGGGTTACGGCGGTATTTCCGGGAAGGGACAAACCATGGGTGGCACGGGCGGAACGATCGAGGCGACCGACGCAGTTGACGCGACAGCGGGTTACATCGACGGACTCGCCTACGATGCGTGGGGGCCGGCGAACGGAATCCCGGTCGTCCAGCTGCACGGACTGACATCCAGCCGCGCCCGTGACGTGGTCCTTCACCTGGACCTCACCGCGGGGCAGGACCACCTGCGCGTCCTGCGCTACGACGCTCGTGGACACGGGCATTCTCTCGGAGCGAGGATCCCGGCCCTGTACCACTGGACCTCCCTGGCACGTGACCTCGGCAAAATGGTGCATTTCTTCGACGAGACAGGGCCGGACGGCCGGACCGTCACCCCGGCGGTGCATGCGGTGGGGCAGTCCATGGGCTCGGCGACGATTCTCACTGCGGCGGCATCCGACCCCGCCACCGCCCGTGAGCGTTTCGCCTCTCTGGTGCTGGGAATCCCTCCTACCGTGTGGGAGTGGCGCGGTGACCGGGCCGCCATCTACGAGGCGAACGCCAAGTTCGTCGAAGAGCACGGTCTGGCGGCGTTCGCCGAGACCACCCGGGCGGAACCGGTGCCTCCGACCAGGGCCGCCGACGTGCCGTTCACCTGGCCCGACATCGACCAGTCACTGCTGCCGTCGGTGTACCGGGGGGCCGCGGGCAATGACCTGCCACCGCGCGAACGGATCGCAGAGCTGGGCCGTACGGGGATTCCGGTGTTCATGCTCGGCTGGGGGGAGGACAAAGGCCATCCGCTGGCGGTCATGGAGGAACTGAAGAAGCTGCTGCCGCAGGCGAGGACGACAGTGGCCCGGACCCCGGAGGATGTCGCGGAGTGGCCCGGCCTGATCGGACAGTTCATCCGGGAGCATGCGTGAGCCTGCCGGGGTTACCGGGCGCTTTCACAGTGCCTGCACCGGACGCGCCCGGACAGTCCAC
Organism: Corynebacterium neomassiliense; assembly: GCF_900626215.1. Taxonomy (NCBI): domain Bacteria; kingdom Bacillati; phylum Actinomycetota; class Actinomycetes; order Mycobacteriales; family Corynebacteriaceae; genus Corynebacterium; species Corynebacterium neomassiliense. The sequence goes on from NZ_LR131106.1 coordinate 1,624,785, forward strand.
ATCCCGGGGACAACTCGGTGCGGACAACGAAAAACCGGAGGTCACCAACTCTTTCGAATTGGTGACCTCCGGCCCTGCAGTTCGTGAACTGCACAGCGTGCGCCCGGAGGGATTCGAACCCCCAACCTTCTGATCCGTAGTCAGATGCTCTATCCGTTGAGCTACGGGCGCTTTCCTGTTGTTGCCGGATCGCCCTGCAACGAGGACATAGCTTACACAGCGACCCGGCGCATCACAAAGAGGCAGCTCAGTACGGGTTATCCCGCGTTCTCCGGCGCCATGCCGGGAAGGTCAGGGCCCGCCCGGGCCGGTCAGGTCGGGTCCCAGGTCAGTCCCAGGTCAGGTGAGTCTGCTGACCAGCCACAGCGGAGCGACCCGGAGCAGGAGCGCCACGCCCCTCCACGGAAGGACCGGGACGAACGCCCTTCGTCGGCGTTTCTCCACCGCAGTCATGATCGCGCGCACTCCGGTCTGCGTGGAGACCATGAACGGTGGCCGCCGTCCCCCGGCCGGACTGTCACCGGCCGGACTGTCACCGGCCGAGGCCCCGCCGGTGATCCCTGCGGTCATCTCCGACTCGATGAAGCCCGGCAGCACCACCGTCACATCGACCGGCAGCCGTGAACGCAGGAACTCACTCTGCAGGCCCTCCCCCAGGTTCGCGACGAACGCTTTCGTCGCTCCGTAGGTGGTCACCGCACCGCGGTTGCCCCGCACCGCCGACACCGAGGACACCAGGACGAGGTGTCCTCTCCCCTGTTCCCGGAAGATCTCGGTGGCCGCCTCCGCCTGTGCGAGGGCTCCGAGGACATTGGTGACGGCGGTCTCCCGGTTGGCTTCAGGGAAACCGGACCCGATTTTCCTCCCCTTTCCCAGGCCCGCATTGACCACGACCCTGTCGAGGTGTCCCGCGTCGGTGTCGGCGGTTCTGAAGACTCTGCGCACGGCGTCGGCATCGGTGACGTCGAGGGCGTAGGTCCGCACCGTGACCGTGGGGAAGGACGCCGTGATCTCCGCGGCGAGGGCGTCAAGCCGGTCGGTCCTGCGGGCACACAGTGCGAGATCGTGTCCGAGCGCAGCGGACTGGCGGGCGATCTCAGCTCCGATCCCGGAGCTCGCCCCCGTAATGAGAGTGGTGAAAGTCACGTGGGTGGGCACGGGTCCGAACCTAACAGAAGTACCCCGTGTCCGGAGGCTGTTCGCCGGGTCCGGTCACGGGGTACAAGAAAAGCGTGCGTCCGGAGGGATTCGAACCCCCAACCTTCTGATCCGTAGTCAGATGCTCTATCCGTTGAGCTACGGGCGCCCGCTGTTTCCAGCGACTTCAGTCTCCCCGGCACACCACCAGACGGAATACGTCACCCTGCCCCGGGGTACACCACACACCCCGTATAGCGGGACAGGGGCCACAGTGTCCGGAACTCACCACAAGATCCGGACGGCACACTGACGCATCCTCACGAAAGCCGTGGGAAACTGAAGTGGCGGAGACGAGAGGATTTGAACCTCCGGTCCTCGGTTAAGAGGACAACTCATTAGCAGTGAGTCCCATTCGGCCGCTCTGGCACGTCTCCACGCCGTCGCACTCACGCAACGGCTTTTGTCACCCTACATCAGCCCCCGCGGGGCCGACAAACCTGCACGGAGACTAGGCTGTTGACCATGATAAGGCCTGCTCTGTCCACCCTCCCGTCCTACGTCGCCGGCCGCAGTGACCCGCAGGGGGTGAAGCTGTCCAGCAACGAGAGCTGTCGGGGGCCGCTGCCCGGTGTGGTCGACGCCGCAGCACACGCTCTCGCAGAGTCCAACCGGTACCCGGACATGGCGGCCCTCGAGCTCCGCGCCTCAATCGCACGGTGGCTCGACGACGACTCCGCCCTCAGCCTCACCGCCGAGAACGTCGCCGTCGGTGCGGGGTCCTCCGCTCTCATCCAGCAGGCCGTCCTGGCGTGTTGCCGGGGTGGTGACAACACTGCCGCAGACAGCTCCGCAGAGAGCGCCGGACAGGGCGCTGCACAGGATGACAGACAGGGCTCCGGCGACTGTGCTCCGGTGGCGGACCAGGTCATCTACCCGTGGCGCAGTTTCGAGGCCTACCCGATCTTCGCCAAGGTGGCGGGTGCCGAGGCCGTGGAGATCCCCCTGACTCCGGACCTGCGCAACGATCTTCCCGCGATGTCCGCCGCCGTGACCGACCGCACCCGGCTGGTCATCGTCTGCAACCCGAACAACCCGACGTCGACCACCGTGTCCCGGACAGAGCTCGAGGAGTTCATCGACTCGATCCCCGACGACGTCCACATCCTGCTCGACGAGGCGTACTACGAGTACGTCCGTGACGAGTCCTCCCCGGACGGTCTGAGTCTGCTGGACAGGCACCCCGGTCTGGCGGTCGCGCGGACGTTCTCCAAGGCGTTCGGGCTGGCCGGTCTGCGGGTCGGTTACGTCATCGGACGCCCCGGGTTCATTGACGCGCTTAACAAGGTCTGCATCCCGTTCAGCAACAATGCCGTGGCCCAGGCCGCCGCGGTCGCGAGTATCGCCGCCCGGGAGGAACTGCTCGGCCGCACCGACGAGACCGCCGTTCAGCGTGAGCGGGTTCTGGCGCGTCTGCCTGAGTCCCTGCGTGGGCAGGCCGAGGCGAACTTCGTGTGGCTTCCGCTGGGTGACCGTGCCCGGGAGCTCACCGACGCAATGGCGGCCTGCCACGTGGCGGTCCGTTGTTTCGACGGCGAGGGTGTGCGCATCACCGTGACCGACGAGGCGGAGACGGATCTGCTGCTCAGCGTGCTCGATGTCGTGGACATCGACAAGTTCGCACGTCCTTAACAGTGGTGTAACCCGGGGGGCGGACCATTCGTACATGGACACACCGACCTTCTCCCCCCTGTTCGCGACCCGTCCCGCCTCCACCCCGGCGGTCCACGATCTCGCCGGGTTCAACGCCGCGCCCGCCGAGCAGCTCACCACACTGCTGACGTTCATGACCGCCTGCCGGGAACTTGCCCGCACCATCGTGGTGGGAAGACCGTACCTGCGGGACGGGGACGTCTACAACGCGGCGGCGAGGTCGCTCCACACTCTGCCGACCCCGCTGATCAAGGGGATCGTGGACGTGCACCGCCCCATCGACCGGGTGCCCCTGATCGAGGACGCCGCGAACGCGGGATCGTTGAGCGCAGACCAGATCGCCGAACTGCGCGAGGCGGCACTGGGATATGCGGCGGTCCAGGGACACCTGTTCATCGCCGACCCTGAGGTGTGGGGTTCCCCCGAGGCCGTCGCAATGATCCCAGTGTCCGACCCGCAGGCGGTTCCCCCGGTCGAGGAGGTCTACACCCGACTTCTCGCTGACGTGGACCGGCGCACCGCCCTGCCACCGGCGAAGGCCTGGGAACTGACCGTGGCACACCTCGAGGAGTCCAACCGGCTCAAGCTCGAGACCCTTCTCGGAACCGGGGCCGGCGACTGACCGCAGGGTCCGCGCCACCGGGAGCATGACGGGGCCCCGGCGTCCTTCCCGGTGGAATCAGTACCCGGCGTCCTTCAACGTCCCCGGAATGTACCCCGCGGAAGGGTCGGTGACCACGCAGGTGACCGTGCGGTCCCCACGTGCCCAGCTCTCTTTCGACGGGGCGTAGGTCACGACATCGAAGACGGAGTAGGCGAAGGGGTAGCCGATGTAGTCCTCGAAGGCGTCCCCGGTGCACACGGCGGCGGTGAGCCGGTTCATCTTCTGCCCCGGGAAGAGGACTTCGTTGTCGAGCTCCCGCTGCTCGAACACCTCACCGACATGGGGCAGGTCACAGTCGGTCTTCGTCACCCCGGTCGCGGAGTCAGGGACGGTGTCGTCGAGGACGCCCGGCTCCGATGCACTCGTAGTGTCCCGGGGCTCGTCGGGGACACCGTCCCCGTCCCGGTCCCCGCCGTCGTCATTCTGCGGGGCAGAGCGGGTCGTACGTTCCTCTGTGCCGGACGGGGCCACTGTCCCTGAGCCTGCGCCCCGCACACCACGGGCAGGGGTCTCCGACGTGGTGGCGGGACCCGTGGCGTCACCGGTATCTTCCCCCGGTTCCTCCCCGGTGCCCTCTGCCGCGCCCCGGTCCCCGAGGTCAGCGACACAGTCACCGACGGTGAGCCCGAGCGTCACCGGATCCGCCTCCGTCGTCCCGGCCGCGGACGTGCCCGACGTCGGTGAGGTGGTACCGGCACCCCCGGACGGATCCGCACTGTCGTCCCCGGAACTGCACGCGGTCAGGAGCAGGGCGGTGACGGCGGCAGTGGTCAGGACACCGGCGCCCGTGAATGGCCTTGGCATGTGGCCGATTCTAGAGGCCGGCCCCGTCACACCGGGAACAGGGCGCCGGTCAGGGCCTCCACCACTGCCGTGTCGGGACGCCGGTGAACCCGTCCTCGTCCGGCTTCACCCCGAGCACCTGGTGCAGCTGGACCTTGTTGTGCTCGAAATGCCACTCGGCCCCGGCCATGTACAGTCCGAACAGGCGGGCGGTGGGCTCCCCCACCAGTGCAACGGCTTCATCCCAGTTCGCCACCAGCAGCTCACACCAGTCGTGGAGGGTGCGCTGGTAGTTGGGGCGCAGGTCCTCCTCGTGGACCACGTCGAAACCGGCGTCCTGCATGATCGTGATGATCCGGCCGGAACCTGTCAGCTCACCGTCGGGGAAGATGTACCGGTCGATGAACTGGCCGGTCTTCGTCCTGACGTTGTTCGGACGGGTGATGCAGTGGTTGAGCATTCGCCCGCCCGGACGGAGCTTCCCGTAGAGGAACGAGAAGTAGGCGCCGTAGTTCTGCACGCCGATATGCTCGAGGATTCCGATGGCGCTGACGGCGTCGAACTTCGTCTCCCGGATGTCGCGGTAGTCCATGCACCTGACCTCGGCGAGATCCTGCAGCCCCTCCTCCTCGATCTTCGCACGGCCCCACTCGTACTGCTCCTGTGACAGTGTCACACCCAGTGCCTTCACCCCGTGGCGGGCCGCGTACCTGACCATTCCACCCCAGCCACAGCCGACGTCGAGGAGCCGGTCACCCGGCTTCAGCCGCAGTTTGTCGAAGACGAGACGGTGTTTGTTGTCCTGTGCGGCGGTCAACGGAGCATTGGCGTCCCCACCTTTCGGCCAGTTCACCGGATTCCAGTCCCCGTAGGGGCCGGGGATGTTGTCGAGCCCCTCGTCCTCCGGGTAGTAGGCACAGGTGTAGGCCATCGAGTCGCCGAGGAAAAGCTCGTAGAAGTCGTTGCCGACATCGTAGTGGCGGCTCACGACCTCCTTGTCACGCTCCCGGGAATGCCTCGACAGTCCTTCGAGCAGTGCCCGCTTCCACCCTGGCAGGGTCTCCTGCGCCGGGGCGGGCTGGAACCGGAACGCCCCCAGCCGCTTCAGACTGCGCGCGATCGCAACCGTGTCGGACGCCGTGGGCCTGTGGAACTGGCCGTAGAGATGCTGCAGGTGGTCGAAGACTGCGACGGGGTGTCCCGGGTGTTCGCCGCTGACCCGCAGGCCGCCGGTGATGTACGCCCGGGCCAGACCGAGGTCACCGGGTGCGGTGACCGCGTAGGCGAGTGCATCCGGCGACGTGATGTCGAGGTGCAGCGGGGCGTCCTCCGGTCCGGCGGTGGAACCGTCGAATGCGGTGACACGGAAGGGCATCGGCGGTGCGACGCACTTCTCCACGATCTGTCCCACGGTCAGTGGGGTGAAAGCGGTGCGGCTGCTGCTCATCAGCGACTCCTCTTCATTGTCTTCTTCTGCGGTCTTATTCTGCGCTGGATCTTGCTGTGTCGTGCTGGGCCGTACTGTGCCGGGGCCCGGGTCAGGACCGTCCGCTCAGACGCCCCGGACCGTCTTCTCGTACAGTCCGGGGAACCGGCCGTCCGGGTCGTAGACGTCCTTCAGCTTTCCCGGAAGGTCACCGCCGTACAGCGCGGCGAACTGCTCAGGGGTGTAGAACGCCTCCGAGTACAGGGACTTGTGCCCGCCGAGACCGGCGACAACCCGCTCGATCTCCCGGTTGAAGGCACCCGGCGCCGCGTCAGGGCCGGTGAGGTCGGCGGGGACCGAGGACCAGAACCCCACGTTGACCCAGGTCGTCCCCGGGGTCAGCGGGTACAACGGCCAGGGACTTGATTCTGCGGTGTCCGTGTCCAGGACCCCGGTCCTGCCCACCAGTTCTCCGGCGTCCCCGGCCAGACGGATCGGGCACAACCACACCGGCTCAATCTCGCAGTGGGTGAAGAACCAGGTCAGGAACTCCGGCAGTTTGTCCGGGGTGACCTCGATATCCTGGACCACCCTCTCGCGCGGTGGACGCCCGTGGTGAGCCTCGATCCTGTCGGCGATGTCGAACCTGCGGTCAAGTCCGATGATCTTCCAGTAGAAACTGGACCTCAGCAGATCGCGGGGCCAGAGGGTACGGACCGTGGGATTCTGGGCGCCGAAAGCCCGGTTGCACCAGAACCAGTCGATGTCCCAGCGCCAGATGTAGTCGCGGACGGTCAACCTGTCGTAGCTGACCCCCCGGGGATGCTGGAGGGAACGGTAGTAGATCCGGCCGCGGGTGTAGTCGCTCACCGGGCCCGGCTCACCGGTCTGCCTGCCCAGGGTCAGGTAGGCCTCGTCGAGGCTGAACACCACCCCGTCGAGGTAGTCGACCTGCTCACCGGCGTACTGCCTGGTCTCACTGATCTCGGCGAGCGCACGCGACGCCGACTCCACGTCATCGAACCGGACATGCCGCAGAGCAACATACGGCTGCACCTTCTCGCACACGATCTTCAGCCGCACCGCGTACCCCAGCGACCCGTACGAGTTCGGGAAACCACGGTAGAGGTCGGTGTTCCGGGTCGGCGAGCAGGTGAGGATCTCACCGGTTCCGGTGAGCACGTCCATCTCCCGGACCGCCTCGTGCGGCAGGCCGTTACGGAAACTCGTGGACTCCACCCCCATCCCGGTCACCGCCCCTCCGAGAGTGATGGTCTTCAGCTGCGGGACGACCGTGGGGGCCAGGCCGTAGGGTAGGAGCGTGTCCACCAGATCCTCGTAGGTGCACATTCCCTGGACGTCCGCGGTGCAGTTCACCGGGTCAACGGCGATGACACCGTGCAGTCCCGAGACATCGAGCCCCTCAAGATCCCCGCTGCGCCCCCTGAAGAGATTGGAGGTCTTCTTCGCCAGTCTCACCCGGCGCCCCGGGGGAACAGCGGCGAAACTGTCCTTCAGCCGGCGGACGGCCCTGTCGTGCTCGAACCAGCCCACCGGAGCCAGACTGCGCTGGTCAAGTCCATTTCCTACGTGGATGCAGTCGGTCAACCTACCGGCTATGCCGACTGCGGCGTCCTTCAGGCTCATGGAGAGCAACTGTAGTCCTACCCTGGACGGCATGCCTGTGATGCCCGAACTTCCTTTCAGCGCCGGACGGCGTCCTCTCATGGAGGCCCTGTCCAGCCGCGGAACAGCTGTCGTCCAGGCACCTCCCGGAACCGGCAAGACGACACTGGCCCCCCAGTACGTGCTGGAGTTCCTCCGGGACGCCGGCAGAACCGGGCGCGTCATCGTCACCCAGCCCCGCCGCGTCGCCGCCCGCTCCTCGGCCGCCCGTATCGCGGCGCTGCGGGGGTCGAAGACCGGTGGGGAGGTCGGCTACACCGTTCGCGGTGACCGGAAAGTCTCCGCCGGCACGCTGATCGAGATGGTCACGCCGGGAGTCCTGCTGCGCCGCCTGCTCTCCGACCCGGACCTCGACGGGGTCGACGCCGTGGTCATCGACGAGATCCACGAACGCCACCTGGAATCTGACCTGGTGTTCGGCATGCTCGCCCAGCTGCGGGAACTGCGCGGCGACCTCGGTGACGACCTCGTCGTCGTCGCCATGTCCGCCACCCTCGACGCCGCACAGTTCGCCCGACTGCTCGGCGGGGCCGACGGGCCGGCACCGCTGGTCGACGTCCCCTCCCCCGTCCACCCGTTGGAGATGCACTATGCGACGTCCCGGGACTCCGTCACCAACCGGGACCGCCGGGACCGCAGCGCGGTGGAGGACCTGGTGACCGCCACCGTCCGTCGCGCCCTCGCGGAGACGGCACCCGGTGCGAACGGCACGGGCGGCACGGGCGGCACGGGCGGCACGGGCGGCACAGGAGGGGATGTGCTCGTCTTCGTGCCCACCATCCGGGGCACGCAGACGGTGGCGTCCGCACTGTCCCGGGACGGAGTGGACGCCGTCGCCCTCCACGGGCGACTGACCCCCGCCGAACAGGCACGCATAGTCAGCGACCGCAGCGGTGACGGGAACCACGGAGGCGGGGACGGACCACGTCGCGTGGTCGTGGCCACCGACGTCGCGGAATCCTCGCTGACCGTCCCCGGCGTCCGCGTGGTCGTGGACTCCTGCCTGTCACGGGTGTCCCGGCGCGACACCACCCGCGGAATGTCGGTCCTGGTCACCGAGACCGCCTCACAGGCGTCGATGACCCAGCGCGCCGGACGCGCCGGACGTGAGGGCCCGGGCACCGTATACCGGTGTCTCACCGCCGCGGAGTATTCCAGAGCCCCGGTCGCGTCCCCGCCGGCAGTCCTGACCAGTGACCTCACCGCCGCGATGCTCGACGTCGCCTGCTGGGGCTCACCGGGAGGGACAGACCTGCCGCTGCCGGACCCCTTCCCCGCCCCCGCCGCAGAAGCCGCCGCAGAAACGCTGCGGAGCCTCGGTGCCCTCGACACCTCCGGTGCGGTCACCGGGTACGGACGCCGGCTCGCGGAGATCCCTGCCGACCCCCGGCTGGCGCGGGGCGGACTCGTGGCCTCACGACGGGTCAGCACCGGCACCGTCGCCAAGGTTCTCGCCGTACTCGACGGAGGAGCCGGACCGGTCGACGACCTGACCCGGAATCTGCCGTCCGCGAAAGACCCGGTGGTCGCCAGGTTCCGCAGAATCCTGGAGGACGCCGCGACGCAGGGCGGGCGCACGGGGAGCAGCCTGCACGGTACCGACGCTGTCGCATACACCCTGGCGTGCTCCTTCCCCGGACTCATCGCCCACCGCGTCGACGACAGGGAAGACGGTGGCGGCCGAAGCAGCAGTGGCAGCCGGGGCAGCCGGGGCGCCGGACCGAATTCTCCCGGGTCCCACGGTCAGCGCTATCTCACGGTCTCCGGCACCGGCGCCGTGTGGCGCGACGCCGGGGGCACCGGGGCCCCGGAATGGATCGCCGTCGCCGACATCACCGGGGCGTCCACCCGCTCCACCGACGGCACCGGAGCAGTCATCCGCGCCGCCGTCCCGCTGACGGAATCGCTCGCCTTCGAGGCAGCGGCACCGCTACTTCACGACGAGGTGACCTGCACCTGGACTCCGGGAGGCCCTTCCGGCAGGCTCAGCGCACGTCGTGTCCGTGGGCTGGGGGCGGTGGAACTGGCGTCCACCCCCGTGTCCGTGAAGGACCTGGCCGCCGGGGAACGGGAGAAGGCGGTGCGCGCCGGGCTGGCCCGGCACGGACCGGGCGTCCTGGAGTGGTCGTCCAACGCCGCCGAACTCCGTCGACGTATCCAGTACCTGCATGACCGGCAGGTCGAAGGCTACCCGGATGTGGCGGACTCCGGCGGAGCTGTGCAGCTCACCGAGTTCGTCGTCCCCGACCTGGCGGCAGGACGCCGTCCGGACCTGGCCGGACTTCTCCGCGGACTGGTCCCGTGGAACCGGCACCTCGACACTGATGCACCGACCACTCTCACACTGCCTTCGGGCCGCACGGTCCGGTTGCGGTACCCGGACGTCGGGTCAGGTGGCCCGGTGGTCGTGGTGACGAAACTGCAGGACTGTTTCGGTCTGGAGGCGTCTCCGGAGATCGCCGGGCGTCGGGTGCAGTTCCAGCTGACCTCCCCGGCGCAACGGCCGCTGGCGGTCACCGATGACCTGGCCAGTTTCTGGGCCGGTCCCTACCACCAGGTCCGTTCGGAGATGCGGGGCCGCTACCCGAAGCACGCCTGGCCCGAGAATCCGTGAGCAGACCTGGATCACCGCTGAAACCTGCGCGAAATGCGACGGTGCAATACTCTGTCCGGTCAGAGGTGGACAGCCGGACGCTATACGGCCCGGAAGGAACTCAGAAGAGCACGATCCGATCCGGGCGCCCGGACCCAGGCGGCCGGTCCACCGAGAGTCACCAGGAGATCCACCCGTGACTACTGCACAGACAACCGAACAGTTCACTATCACCGTCAACGGAGTGACTCTCCGTGGCGGAGGAGACCGGGGCGTCCACACCAACGCGTTGGACGCCCTGCGCGACCACGGTCTCACCGGATGCAAGGAAGGCTGCGCCGAAGGCGAGTGCGGTGCCTGCGCGGTGATGGTCGCGCGCCCCGACGGTCCTTCCGGCGAGCGGACCCGCTGGGTGCCGGTCAACGCATGTCTCATCCCCGCCGCCGCACTCGACGGCCAGGAGGTCGTCACCGCCGAGGGGCTGGGGACGCCGGACTGCCTGCACCCGGTGCAGGAGGAGATGGCCCGTGCCGGCGGTTCCCAGGGCGGGTACTGCACACCGGGGTTCGTCTGTTCGGTGGCGGCCGAGGACTACCGCCCGGACCCGGAGAAGCCCTTTGACCTGCATTCCCTGTCGGGCAACCTGTGCCGTTGCACGGGTTACCGGCCGATCCGGGACGCCGCACTCGCCCTGGGCACCCCGGACATGTCCGCGGCACGGCAGGCTGTGGCCGTCATCGACGGCCGGACCGGCGCCGACACCGACCCTCTCGCCGCCCGGCGCGACCGTCCCGCCCCGGCGCCGGTGGGCACGGACGTCGTCTCGGTGACCGCGACCGGTGGCACGGCCAGGTTCCGGCGTCCGATGTCCCTCGGTGAGGCTCTCACGATCCTGCGGGACGAACCTGACGTCACCGTGGTCGCCGGTTCCACCGACCACGGCGTCCTGGTGAACATCAGGGCCCTGCGCCCCGGCAATGTCATCGCCGTGGACAGGATCCCGGAACTGCGTGGTGTCACCAGGCGCAGCACCGCCGACGGTGAGTTCATCGAGATCGGTGCCGCGCAGACACTCACCGAGATCGAGCGGGAGCTCGGGCAGGCGGTGCCGTTGCTGGGTGCACTGCTCCCGCAGTTCGCCTCCCGTCTGATCCGCAACAGTGCGACCATCGGCGGCAACCTCGGCACCGGATCCCCGATCGGGGACACTCCACCGGCGCTGCTGGCCCTGGAGGCGTCGCTGGTGCTGGCCTCCGCCGACTCGGAGCGTGTGGTTCCGTTGTCGGAGTACTTCACCGGTTACCGGCAGTCGGTGAGACGGGCCGACGAGCTCATCGCCGCGGTACGGATCCCTCTTCCGCTGTCACCGCTCACCGCATTCCACAAGATCGCCAAGCGTCGGTTCGACGACATCTCCTCGGTCGCTGTCGGATACGCGGTGACCGTGACGGACGGCACCGTGTCGAAGGCGAGGATCGGGTTGGGAGGTGTCGCCGCCACGCCGCTGCGCGCCTACGCCACCGAGAGTTTCCTCGAGGGGTCCCCGTGGTCGGCGGACACGGTCGCGGCCGCAGCGGAGATCCTGCGGTCGGAGGGCACGCCCATGTCGGACCACCGTGCCAGTGCCGCCTACCGTTCGGCGGTGCTCGGCACTTCTCTGGAACGTTTCTACGCCGAGAAGTCCGGTACGGACGGACCGGGCGGACCGGGTGACGCAGACGGGCTTCAGGAGGTGCGGTCATGAGTTCCCTGTCACAGCGTCCCGCTGACCCGGTGGTCGGCGAGTCCCACGCACACGAGTCCGCCGCCCTCCACGTCACCGGCACCGCCCTGTACACCGACGACCTGGTCAACCGTTACCCGGGTATCCTGCACGCCTGCCCGGTCGGGTCCCCGCACGCCCACGCCCGGATCACCGGACTGCGGGTGGACGCCGCTCTCGGCGTCCCCGGGGTGGTCCGGGTACTGACCTCCGCCGATGTCCCCGGGGTCAACGACGCCGGGACCAAACATGACGAGCCGCTGTTCCCCGTGGCACCGCCTGCGGACCGCCCCGGTACCCCCGGCGGGGAGGTCATGTTCGTCGGGCACGCGGTCTGCTGGGTCCTCGCCGAAAGCCTGGAGGCGGCCAGGGAAGGTGCCGCCGCGGTCGAGGTGGACTATGAACCCCTGCCGGCGGTGCTGACCCTCACCGACGCGATAGCCCGGGGGAGTTTCCACGGTGCCCGGCCCACCATGCTGCGGGGGGACGCCGCGTCCGCGCTCAGGACCGCGGCGTCCGACCCCTGTCAGCGCGTCATGTCCGGGACTTTCGAGTTCTCCGGCCAGGAGCACTTCTACCTGGAGACCCAGGCGTCCGTCGCCGTGGTCGACGAGTCGGGGCAGATCTTCATCCAGTGCTCCACCCAGCATCCCACCGAAACCCAGGACATCGTCAGTCACGTCCTCGGAATCCCGGCGAACGCGGTCACCGTGCAGTCCCTCCGGATGGGCGGTGGTTTCGGCGGCAAGGAGATGCAGCCCCACGGTTACGCGGCCGTTGCAGCACTCGGCGCGGTGCTCACCGGTCGTCCGGTGAGGGTCCGGCTTTCACGGGCCCAGGACATGGTGATGACGGGCAAGCGTCACGGTTTCCACTCCACCTGGACAGTCGGCTACACCGACGAGGGCCGGCTCACCGCCCTCGACGTGACCCTGACCGCGGACGGCGGGTGGTCGCTCGACCTGTCCGAGCCGGTGCTGGCCCGCGCGATGTGCCACATCGACAACGCCTACCGGATCCCGGACATCGCGGTCCACGGGCGTATCGCCCTGTGCCACCGGACGTCGCAGACCGCGTTCCGGGGTTTCGGCGGACCACAGGGGATGATCGTCATCGAGGACATCATGGGCAGGATCGCCCAGGACCTCGGTCTGCCTGCCCGGGAGGTCCGCCGCAGGAATTTCTACCGCAGCGGCGACCGCACCCCCTACGACATGCCGGTGCGTCACCCCGAACGCCTGGAGGCGGCCTGGGACCAGGTCCTCGACCATGCAGACGTGGTCGCCCGGGAGGCGGAGATCGAGGCCTTCAACGCCACCCACCGGGACCGGAAGCGTGCCCTGGCGATGACCCCGGTGAAGTTCGGCATCTCCTTCAACCTCACCGCGTTTAACCAGGGCGGGGCTCTGGTGCTGGTCTACAAGGACGGGTCGGTGCTGGTCAACCACGGCGGTACCGAGATGGGCCAGGGCCTGCACACGAAGATGATGCAGGTCGCGGCGACAACCCTCGGGGTTCCTCTGTCGATGGTGCGGAGTTCTCCGACACGGACCGACAAGGTCCCGAACACGTCCGCGACGGCGGCGAGTTCCGGGGCCGATCTCAACGGTGGTGCGGTGAAGGACGCCTGCGGGCAGATCATCTCCCGCCTGCGCACGGTCGCGGCCTCCCGCCTGGGGGTGAACCCCGCAGACGTCCGTTTCTCCCGCGGGAGGGTCACCGCCCTGGGCGTCCCCGGTTCCCTGACCTGGGAGGAGGTCGTCGCCACCGCCTACAGTCAGCGGGTGCAGCTGTCCGCGTCCGGTTTCTACCGGACCGAGGGACTGCACTGGGACGCCTCGGTGATGCAGGGCGAACCGTTCAAGTACTTCGCCTACGGTGTCGCCGCCGCGGAGGTGGAGGTCAGCCGTTTCGACGGTTCCTGCGCACTGCGGCGGGTCGACATCGTCCACGACGTGGGGGACTCCCTGTCCCCCCTGATAGACCTCGGCCAGATCGAGGGAGGTTTCGTCCAGGGCGCCGGCTGGCTCACCCTGGAGGACCTGCGCTGGGACGACGGTTCCCATGACGGGGACCGGGGAACCGGACGCCTGACCACCGCCGGCGCCTCGACGTACAAGATTCCGTCACTGTCCGAGCTTCCCCCGGTGTTCAACATCGAACTGCTCGACAAGGCCCATGAGGAGGGGGCGGTGTACGGGTCGAAGGCTGTCGGTGAGCCGCCGTTCATGCTCGCCTTCTCCGTCCGTGAGGCGTTGCGGCAGGCGGTCGCCGCCTTCGGTGACGCGCGAGAGCCCGGCGTCGGCAGCGGCGTCGGCGTCGGCAGAGGCACAGTGGTGGAGCTTCCCTCCCCGGCAACCCCCGAGGCGGTGTTCTGGGCGGTTCAGCGGGTGCGCGGTCTGCGTAGCCTCCAGCCGGTGTCGTCATGAGCTGGATCTCCGACGCCGCCGACCTGCGCGCCCGCCGGATTCCTTCGGTGCTGGTCACCCTCGCAGCCCGCCGGGGACACGCCCCACGTGAGGCAGGTGCGAAGATGCTCGTCACCGGGTCGGAGATCTTCGGCTCCGTCGGTGGCGGCAATCTCGAGGCCAAAGCGGTCGACCGTGCCCGCGAGATGCTCGCCGCGGCGGCGTCCGGCCCGCCGGACAGTCCCCCGTCCGGGGGCCCGGAGTTCCTGGAGTTCGCGCTCAACGAGCACGCCCCCTACGAGCACGGCCGCCAGTGCTGCGGCGGAGAGGTCACCGTGTTTCTCGAACCCCTTCCCGTCCCCCCCGCGGTGGCGGTGTTCGGCTGCGGTCATGTGGGGCTGGAACTGGCGCGCATCCTGTCCAGGCAGGACGCCGACCTGTGGTTCTGCGATTCCCGTCCCGAGGCCGTCGACGCCGTGGCCGCGGAGGTCGACGGTGCTCCGGCGTCCGTCCGCATGCGGCACAGCATGGTCCCCGAGGAGGTCGTCGACGAGCTCCCCCGGGGTTGTCATGTGGTTGTCATGACCCACGACCACGGTGAGGACCTGCACCTGTGCCAGGCCCTGCTCACCCGGGCCCGGGCTTCGGGTGACCTGGGGTCTGTCGGCCTCATCGGGTCGTCGGCGAAGTGGGCCCGGTTCCGGATGAAGCTGGGGGACGCCGGCTTCACCGACGGGGAGATCAACAGTATCCGCTGCCCCGTGGGCATTCCCGACCTGGGAGGACGCCACCCTGCAACCATCGCGGTGAGTATCGCCGCCGACCTTCTGCAGCGCATGTGACGCCCCTTATGTCACAGGACCCCGTCAAGCCAGTCCTCCAGGACCCTGGCGTGGGTGTGGACGGTGTCCCTGCCGGCGAAGAGAAGCACCACGTCCCGTTCGCTGAGAGTCTGTCTGAGCAGGGTGAGGATGTCGTCCAGTTCACCGGCGGAATGTCGCCCGTCGAGTTCGGTGCGGTAGGCGTCCCCGAACTGTTCCCAGGTCAGGGTTCCGTCGTGGAGTTGCCGGCGCAGTGTTGTCGACGGGGTCAGTTCCCGGGGCCAGCCGGTGAGCAGGAGGTCGGTCTTCTTCACCCCACGGGGCCACAGCCGGTCGACGAGGAACGTGGCGGCACCGTCGGGGACGCCTTCTGCGCCTTCTCCCCTACGGGCGTCGTACACCCGGTCGATACTGAGATGACCCTGACCGTCCCTGTCTGCCATGACCCCCACGTTACGCGCGGCAGAATGCCCTGACCGGGGAGTTGTCAGAACCTGCCCAGCAGTCTCTCCGCCTCGTCGGCGAGACGGCGGACCACGTCGCCTGCCGGTGCCTGCTGCCGTACCAGCCCCACCGACTGCCCGGCATGGAGCTTGAGCTCCCCCGCGTAGGGTCCCCCCGGTGCCCGGGCGGCGACCAGTTCCCCGTCGGTGACGGTGGCGTCATCGACGTACCGGTCGACGAAGGCGTTGCGCACCGTCCTGGTGGGCCAGAGGGTGATGTCCCAGGCCTGCTGCTCCGCACGGTCGTAGATGCCGGTCAGTACCGTCGACCCGCTCCCGGCCTTCACCGCCGCAGTGCGGAGTTCCTCGTCGCCTTCGGCCTCCGGGGACGCCAGCAGTGCGGTACCGATCCACGCCCCGTCCGCTCCGGCGGCGAGGGCTGCGGCGACACCACGGCCGGTACCGATGCCGCCGGCGACGACGACAGGCACACCCGGGGCCTGTACGGCCGTGAAGTCGAGGACCTCCTGCATCAGGGGCATCGTTCCCAGCCGTCCGGTGTGACCTCCGGCGTCGGTACCCTGGACACAGAGCACATCGACGTCAGCGGCAAGTGCCTGCCGGACCTGCAGCATGTCGTTGACCGGGGCGACAACGCTGATACCGGCCCGGTGTGCCGCGGGAACCCACGGGGCGGGGTCCCCGAAGGCGAGGGACAGGACTGTGGGGTTGGCCTCGACTGCGGCGTCGAACACCGTCGAGGTCCCGTCATTGTCCGCGGCCTCGGCGTCCAGGGCCCAGACCATCAGCCCGATGCCGAAGTTCCCCCCGGTTCCCGCGGTCTCCGCCTCACCGGTGATCCACGCGGGGGTGCTGCGTGCACCCACCCCGATCATCCCGAGGCCGCCCGCCGCACTCACCGCGGCGGCGAGACGACCGCCGGCCCTGCCCGCCATGGGTGCCCCGACAAGGGGGAGGTCCACTCCCCACAGTCTGGTGAGTCTGGTGGCGAGAACCCCCGGAGACCGGTGGGTGCCCGGGACGGTGGAGCTGCCTGGGGTGGACTGTTCCCGGCCGACCGGACCGGCGTCCTGTCCGGTAACTCGGTCGGCATCTCGGTTGACCACAGGTGGACTCCCCTTCCGGACTGACTGGACCATGACACTTTCTGGAACACGATTTCTGCGGCCACGTCGTGTGGCACGTTCTCCGGGTTCGACGTACACGTCACTGCGGGTGAGGGAACCGGCACAGGAGACCGCTCCACCGGTTCACAGCAGACCGTACGTCGGAGAAGTCTACCCGGGAAGACGCACCGCGTACCATGGCTGTCCATGGACATGTCCCTGAAAAAAGCTGAAGACGTCAACACCTCCGCACTCGTCGGACTCGGCCTCGTCGGTGGCTGGCTCACCGCCAGGGAGACCGGGATCCGGCCGCTGGGGACGATTCCCATGGTCGCGGCACTCGGTTGGGCGAACCGTTCCTGGGTCGCCAAAGGCGGCGCCCCCCTGGCGGTCGGGCTCACCGGCGCTTTCATCGGCGCTTTCGGGCTCTCCCACCCCCTGGCGAAGAAGATCGGCGCCTGGCCCTCGGTCATCGCGGTGACCACGGCGGCGGCCGGCGCCGCGCACTTCCTCTCTGACGCGAAGTAGTCTCACGTCCCCACCGGGTCAGAGAGCCCGGTTCAGTGCAACGACTCAGTCCAACGAGGCGTACCAGGCGCCGACGGTGTTCTCCGCCATCTCCCGCAACGCATGTATGTGCGGCGCCGGGTCTCCGGTGAAGCACACGGGGTCGGCGGCACGCGTCCAGCCGTATCCGGTGGTGATGGAGTCCATGGCCTTCTGCGCGCCGGTGGTGTCGTGCCCGCCACGGATCCAGTAGCTGAAGGGCACGTTGCGGGCGCTGTATCCGGGGTCACCGGTGACCTGCCTGAATGTCGAGTCGAAGTAGTGCTTGAGGGCCCCGGAGATGTAGCCGAAGTTCGCGCTCGTCCCGAAGAGAAGGGCGGACGCCGCCAGCAGTTCATCCGCGTCCGGCCGCAGGGCGTCCCGCTGCCTGACCTCCAGGTGAAGTCCGGCGGGCAGGGTGGCGTTGACCTCGGCGGCGGCGGAGCTGGCCGCGTCAACGACCTCCTCCGTCACCGAGTTCAGCAGGCCGGTGGGGCTGTGGTGGACGATGAGCAGACAGGGCCGGGCCGTTTGTCGGGACATGGCCCTGGTGTATCACACCTCAGGTAGACGGTGAGACCCACAAAACTGTCCCACCCACATCCATCGGACCCCAGGGGTGCGGACGCCACATCGAGGGCAGCCCAGAGCCGACGCCGTAGCCGTGGTCACCGAGCTCGACGCATCCCGCACTGAGGTCGCCGCCGTCCTCCGGCTCCCTGACAGTGACGGCATCGCTGTCTGCCGCAAGATCGCTGCAAGTACCTCCACCCTCGAGGTCCACTCTTGTGGCCCGAAACGAACCATGGTTCGCTCAGCAAAAGTTCTTAACGAGCTACACATGTAATGGCCCTACCTTCGTTGAGTGGACACCCGATTTAGCGGGACCCGTCTCTCACAAGGGGATGTCACCGTCACCGAGAAGACACCCCGGGAAGCGTCCCCGGAGAATCTTCAGCCCCGAGTACAGGCACGAAGCCGCCCTCCCGGTCATCGACACCGGCCGCACCATCGCCGGCGTCGCCCGAGAGCGGGGTCTCAGCCCCCAGTCCCTGGGCAGATGGGTCACCGCCGAACGAGCCGAGCAGGCCGGCGAACCCACCGGTGAACTGACCCTGGATGAACGCGCCGAGCTCAAAGCCCTACGCCGACAGGTCACGGACCTGCACACAGGCAACGAGTTCCCGGGAAAAGCAGCAGCCTTCTTCGCGAGCATTGTCAACGACCGACGAACGGTATGAACTGATGGCGGCGGAGAAGGCGAACTTCGAGGTCACCCGCATGGCCAGGCTGCTGGACGTGTCCCGTTCCGGGTTCTACGCCTGGGCTGCCGGACAGGGCGGGCTGCCATCCCCCAGACGCCGTGAGCGTGACGAACTCGACGCGAAGGTCCCGCACCGGTCTACGCCGCCTCCGATGACGCCTCTCAGGTGCTCCCGGAGTCCACGCCCAGCTCGCCCGGGAAGGCACCAACGTCGACGTCAAGACCGTCGCCTCGTCGACGCTCCGGCAGGGTCTGGAGGGCATCAGTGAAGAAGACGTTCACCCCGGTGACCACCATCCCTGGTGTGGACACCCACAAGATCCTTGCCCGGGCACACGCAGGCGAGATCAGGGTGGTCTCAACCGCGTGTGGATTTCAGACATCACGTACCTGCGCACAGGTGAGGGCTGGTTGTACCTGGCGGTGGTCACCGATGCGCATTCCCGTCGGATCCTGGGCTGGGCGATGGACTCGCATATGGGCTCGTTCCATGGTGGCCAGGGCCCTGAAAATGGCTCACACTCTGCGCGGGGAGGTTCCTGACGGGGTGGTGGTCCATGCCGACCGGGGTACCGAGCTCACCAGTGATGACATGTTCGAGGTTTGCCGGGGTCTGGAGATGGTGCAGTCAGTCGGGCGGAAGGGTGTGTGTTGGGACACTGTGATGGCTTCAGAGTGTGTGGGCGACGTTGAAGACTTCAGTACTACGACCGGAGTAAGTGGCCCACCCGGGCTGAGGCGCGGATGAAGGTCAGCGATTGGATCGAGTCCCGGTACAACCGTCGGCGGCTGCACTGAAGCGCTGGGTTACGTTCCGCCGGTGGAGCTCGACATGAATCTGCCCAACAAACCTGCTGCTGAGGAACCTGACGCAGCTCAGTCACCTGTCCACGATTTGCGGGGAAGGCCACCCAGTTCAGATAGTTCGTGCCCCCTCCATGCCGGATCTAGTCGTGGGCTACGGGCACGATGACCACGCCCGGTGCGGGTCGGGCAGTTTCGCCGAGTGCGAGTGCTCCGGCAGCACTGTATGCCTCGTCTGCGTCGTTGAGCAGTTCGTGGGCCCGGCCGGCGGTAATGTCCTTCGGGTCCGTGATGAGGCCCCTGATCAGGTCGTGGCAGACGATCTGATCGAGGACGAGGGCAACAGCACTCGACCGGTCGATCGTTCGACGATCAGCCAACTGCGCTGCAATGTCAGACAGGGTGGTCATGGTCTCTATTCCTTCGTGTCGTTGTCACTGTGGTCTGGGATCAGCACCGACAGGGGCGGGTCAAGCAGCCCCTGCGCGCGCCATCTCTTCGCAAGCCTGGACACCCACGACCGTGAAGTCCCCATGAGCTCGGCGATCTCGCGTTGGGAGTACTCCCCGGAGGCGAGCATCTCCTGCATCCGCTTCTGCTGGTAAGGGGTGAACCGTGAACGTTTACCCTGCATCTTCCCCTCAGCGCGGGCCATCTCGATACCCTCGCGGGTCCGTTGACGGATCAAGTCGGACTCGAACTCGGCGAAGATGGCCGCGAAGTAGTAGAACGCCTTGCCGACCGGGTCCTCCGGGTTATAGACGGTCGGCCCGGTCTGCAGGGTCACACCGGCGTCGGTGAGCTGGTCGGCGATGGCCGCCGCGTCAGAGATCGACCGGGCGAGCCGGTCGAGTTTCGTGACCACCAGTGTATCCCCGGCCCGGCACGCAGCGAGCGCCTGGTCCAGCCCCGGGCGTTCACGTTTGCGACCGCTGATGCCGTGATCGACGTAGATACGGTCATTGTCCACCCCGAGGTCGCGCAACTGCTTTTTCTGCGCCCGGAGGTCCTGCTTCTGTGTCGAACATCGGGCGTAGCCGATTTTCATGGTCCGGACTCCTACACGCAGCCGGCCTGGCGCGGGTTCATGTACGCGAAGATCACGGGTGAGCTCACGGCGGTCATCCTCCTGGATGGTTCTGGGACTGATTCACTCTCATCGTTCCGCCCGGAGGTAGGACACCTCTGGCTCATATGTTCGATATGGTACCGATAGAGTACCTATGCGTACATGAGTTACGCAACAGTCATCGGTACGTATCGGGACCTGGATCTGCCCCGTGCTTGGCGGGGGTTCCGTTGACGATCGCCGACAGTAAGAAACCGCTTCACTCGGGTAGTCGTTAGCGAAGTTCGTCACTGTGACAGTCACTACGCCACGCTCGCGTTGCCCCTGTTGAGGCACGCCAAGCAATCACACCCGCTCTTGTGGTCCGAGGAAAACCATGGTTCGCTCAACAACAGTTCTTAGTGAACTGCACATGTTTCGGCGGTGTCACGCTCATTGAAACCCGCCGCACCTGACGCTTCTCCCCATGCACTCACCACCAGATGCACTCACCACCAAGAGGAATCAATGCGACACAAAGCACTCAGACCGCTGCTCGCGGTTGCTGTGGCCTTAGGGTTGGGCTCGACACTGACCCCCACCCTGGCAGCACAGCCCAGCGTTGCCACCGAGTCCGAAGACTCGGCCACCGCGCGAGCAAATGCAGAACAAGAGGCGATCGACAACGCCGCCGAGGCTGCAGCGACACCCGCTCCCGGCCGGGAAGACCTCGAACCCGCCGAGCCCGGCTTCGATGACAACACCATCGACAACGATGCCGGGGCCGACTGGCACCCCACCACGGACCCCGAGGCGACGATCACCCCCGGTCAGATGCGCTCAGACACCGAGGACATTCCCGGCGGATTCACCAAAGAGGAAGCAGACCGCGCCGAAGTCCAGGAAGCCGCCGAACAGCAGGCCCAACAAGACCGTGCCACCAACCCACTGGCGCGAGCGCTAGCAGCAGCGCCGGTCAACTGCACCACCTACTGGCCCAGCCCCTACAAGGTCTGCGGAGCAATCCGCGAAAAGTACGACGCCATCGGCGGGCCCACCAGCTTCCTCACCTGGCCCAAATCCGATGAACTCGGAGTCCCCGACGGGGTCGGGCGGCGTAACGAGTTCGTCAACGGGTCCATCTACTGGCACCCCACCACCGGCGCACACCCGGTCACCACACACTTCTCCACCGTGTGGGCACGCAACGGATGGGAAGCCGGCCGCCTCGGCTACCCCACCACGGACGAGTTCGGACTGTCCGACGGTATCGGACGCAAGCAGTCATTCCAACGCGGACACATCTACGGCTCCCTCGCCGGACTGGCCAGTATCGAAGGACTCATCTACGACAAGTGGGTCGCCACCGGCGCAGAAGGCGGCCCCCTCGGATACCCCACTACCGACGAAGCAGGCACACCCGACGGTGCTGTTGCAAAGTTGGGGGCAATCGATCAGGATCGGCCCGCATGGGCATTTTCTCCGGTAGGCATTACCCCCAAGATGTGATCCTCTGGGCCGTACGGTGGTACTGCCGATACGGGGTGTCCTACCGGGATCTTNGGTGCTGTTGCAAAGTTGGGGGCAATCGATCAGGATCGGCCCGCATGGGCATTTTCTCCGGTAGGCATTACCCCCAAGATGTGATCCTCTGGGCCGTACGGTGGTACTGCCGATACGGGGTGTCCTACCGGGATCTTGAGGAGATGCTCAGCGAGCGTGGTGTGCCGGTCGATCACACCACCATCTACCGGTGGGTACAGAAGTACGGCCCAGAGCTGGACAAAAGAACCCGTTGGTACCGTCAAATCTCACCCTGGTCCTCCGATTCCTGGCGGGTTGATGAGACATACATTCCAGTCGGAGGGAAATGGTGCTACCTCTACCGGGCAGTGACCAAGGACGGCCGTAGCGTGGACTTCTACATGTCCACCCGACGTAACACGACGGCAGCGACACGGTTCCTGGGTAAAGCACTGCGCGGTGCTGGTCACCGCGGTCCTCACAACGGTCCCCGGGTGATATGTACCGACAAAGCCCCCACGTACGCTGGCGCGATCGAGAAGTTGATCACAGAGCAGAAACTGCCGAGGACGGTAGAGCATCGTCAGGTGAAGTACCTGAACAACGTGATCGAGGGCGATCACGGCCGACTCGAGCGCATCCTGGGTCCTAAAGGTGGTGGGTTCAAGACCCCGGTGTCGGCCTACAGGACACTGCAGGGCATGGAGGCGATGCATGCGCTGCGCAAGGGCCAGGGCAGAGTGTTCGCCTTCGGGCGCCCGAACGCGGATGCGGTGATCGTTGCCAAAGCCTTCGCCGGCGTCTGAGGGGCCAGTGCCACAGGGTTGGGGATCCCCACCGTGGGCAGCACTTGGGCACTGCCCGCACCACTTTGCAACAGCACCCTTTGACGAGGCCCTGGTCGGTCCCCTGGTTCGGCCAACACCAGCGTAACGATCCATGGAGCCCCAATCCTGCCCCCCTCCACAAGGCACATACGGAGCGCTGACCTCCTGAACCCTGGTCCTCTTCATAAGAAGCCGCGGGAGGCCGAGTCATGGTATTTTCATGCCAAACGAAACATAAGGTAAGCTAGTTCACGCCCTCACACCTAGCCTAGAATCCACTCCTCTCAGCACCCCTCGGACGCTTGCCGTTGCTTCAACCACCGGCAGTACACATGTACTGTCTAATCGAGCAGGCACTACCGAGGCCTCCGCGGACCGCATGGCCGCATGAAAGGCACAGATGAAGAAAACCATCGGGATAGTTGCAGCCACAACCACCCTGGCCTTGGTTGCCAGCAGCGCCACGGCCGTCGCCGACGATCGCCACCACGACCCGGAAAAGAATCCAACAACGGTGTCGGCCATGAACGGCGGGAGCTCAGGAAAAGCCTTGTACAAGGCACTGTTCTTTGGCACAGGAAAAACTGCTATTGAGATCGAAGAATCCATCTCAGACCCGACATATAGTGATGTCGTGCGCAATTTAAACGGGGAATCCGAGGTCGAACAAATATCCGAGGAAGTAGCCTCCAAGATGGAGTCCGAAGAATCGAACTTCTTTTCCCGATTTGAAGAGGAAGTGACCTCCGGTGACCCGTACAGAGTCGAGGACATTCTCGCAGAAACCTCGAATATCACGAACGATAAAATGGAGGAGTCACTCAAAGACGAGGTTGAGAACAATCCCGAACTCAGAGAACAACTCGAATCAGGCACTAACGAAACACCCGAGGTCGACACCTATCTTCTATGGGTTGCCGCAGCGGCCGCAGTGGTCGCCGTTGGTGCGGTATGGTCGGTCACTGTTCTCATCAACTATGCTGGGGCTGTGAACGTCGGCGGAGCTGTGAATGTCGCCAAGTATAAGTACCTCGCTAAGAGCCAGGAAATCGTTGGAAATAAAGACGTCAACACTAGTTCTTTCCAAGAGCGAGTATCGAAGATAACCACGGAGTTGTCAAAGTAGGTCCAAGAACTTGAAAACCGTTCACATGTTGAAAGGCCTAAGCTACATAGTTGCGGCACTTATCCCTATATCCGCGACAGTAGTTCAGGTCGACGGGAATCTCTTCTCTGACCAAAAAAGTGAAGCCAGTCAACTTAACATACGCATGGCGTATCCACAAGGTTGGAACTTCTTTACAAAACCTCCAACTGACGCCTTCTATATGGCCTACACAAAAAAAGACAGCGAATGGAGCCTTCGAACAAATGAGTCTTCGTCGCTCGAGTCCTTATTAGGAATCAGCAGAAACGTCCGGAGCCGGGGACTAGAGGTAGGACACTTAATACCACAAATAGAAGTCTCGAATGGGTGGTCTAAGTGCAATGATACGACGCTCCCGTGTCTGAATGAACTGGATCAAAAACCTTTAAGCATCGTCAATCCCGTCGACGGTGCCGATCTCTGCGGCGAAGCAGTTTTTGTCGAGCGCAACGTCACTCCACGGAGTTACAGGTCAATTACTCAAGAGCGGTATCATTCTACCAGGTCCGCACACGTAACGATAAAATGCGAGTCTGATCAATGATGCAATCTGGTGCGGTCTTAATAAACCAGCTACGACAAAATCCAATACAAGTCGCACGTTCACTGCTTGCCTTATCTACGCTTATAACTATTGCTGCAACGAGCGACAAGTCCCTTTTTCGGCTGGTTCTTGGCGCAGAGGACGTAATCCACTGCGATGGTGTAGCAAGAGTCGGAGCATACTGCATTTCGCCCTCAACCCATATAGCAACGGCCATGGGTGTGGTAATCTGCCTATGGGTAATATCCGGGATCCTACCCAGATGGTCAGCCCTCCCGCATGCTTGGTTCGCCTTTTCTCTAGACGTTGCTATTTCAATTCCAGAAGGCGGAGACCAGGTAAATCACAACCTTACCTTTCTGATTGTTGTCATATGCATACTTGATGGGAGGGGCAACGGGTGGTCGCTTAACCCTGGGGCAATTTCGATGTGGAACGAAAAAGCATCGTTATATAAGTGGGCGGTTAGCTTTTCGCTTGTTGCTATCCAAGTGCAGATTAGCATAATCTATCTACATGCGGCTCTAGGAAAAGTTGCAGTACGCGAATGGCAGGAAGGGAGCGCGTTCTACTACATTATAAACGGTCAATTCGGGCTGCCGAGGATATTTGATTCCATCGGTGCCGTTTTCTCCGCGCCAGTTCTTACTGTTGGAGTGAGCTGGGGTGTTATTGCTCTCGAGTTGATCCTCGGAATTGCTGTCTTATTGCCAAATAGGATAAGGATTTCAATAATCACCCTCGGCGTATTGTTTCATATTGGAATCATTGTTGCGATGGGACTATGGTCCTTCGGCCTGGCAATGTTTGCATGCCTGGTTATTCTGACCATCAAGCTTGATAATAACGGCTACCACTCAATTCTCCCTATCATTAAGAGAGGTCACTCGCCACACGCAAGCAACGGGAAACAACCATCCGCATATAAAAATAATGCACGCATGTCCCCGGAGCTCCAAAATGAATAAACCAGCAGTGGCCGGCGAACCTATCTGGCAACAGGACCTAGTTTTCCCGAAGGGCGTACGATGGATTACGGCCGCTTCGACCGCTGTATCTTGGGCGATTTGCATACTGCTTATCGACATCTGGATATTCTGGCTAATCCTCTTGGTTGCTTTAGGGATGACGACTATATCAGTGATTACAAGTAGGGTAACATTCTCAATATATCGCGATCGGGTCGAGCTGAAGTCACGACTAAAGGCGGTCCGAATGACAACGTGGAACCGTGAGATTCAAGACATCATGTTAACTCGGATGCAGCCTTTAGAAGACACGCCGGGTTGGGGAATATATTTTAAGAAACGATCGATCGTCTTTATGATCGAAGGTGGAGACGCTCTCGTGATAAAAAGACTCAACGGGAGGAGCCGTGTCTTTTCATTTCGGGGAGCAGGTGAGGCTTATAAGGTCATAAAAGAAGCTCACGGCGCAAAGTGGAACTAGCAATTCAGAAGGAGATCCGTCGGCGCTCAGCTCGGTATGTGTTGTAGACGGCAAGTGCGTAGTTGGTACAGTTCAGATGTAGGCTCCTGGTCGTGGATCGTCCAGGCTGCGATACACACTCTGACTCTAGAAGAATCTGTTTGTTCCGGCACTGTAGGTCGCTGGTGCCCCGCTCGAAGTTCCTCACCTGTTTCGGCTAGTCGTCTGGGTTGATGGTTGAGGTTCTGCTTGGGGCTACTTACGCAGGCGTAGTAGATGATTTGGCCGGCGATCTTCCAGGTGGGGTCTAGTGAAGTGGACGGATCTGTGTTTCCGGGGCATGCAGAGACACTCTAAGGAATCACTTGACTGGACTCGGGCATTTAAGTATCGTGAGGATCATGTAACCTACCTGGGCGGTTCGCGGACGGAAATGCATGGAACATTCCTGGCGATATGTAGCTTTCTCCTCAGATTTGTAGTTTCGGCAGCTCGGTCAGGTTGCGCTGTCCGTATTTGATGAAACGTGGACTAGTAATAGTCGGCCTGAGAATGATAGGTAATTGTATGAATATGGCAAAACGTCTTTGTGGTGGGGTGGCAGTTTTCGCCTTGGCGTCGGCTTTAGCTGCTCCCTCAGCTTCGGCTGATTCCACCTCGCCTATTAAGGTAAGTGATGTTGGTCAGGTATTATCCACAAAATCGGGCATCGGCAGCAGCTGGCCACCGGGTCCTCCCCTTTGGTTCACCCCTCCGTGTGGTTACATAGGGGCACCTTTGTGCTGGGCGGCTAAGCCGCCGGCGCTTTTCCCCTTGTGAGGTGTGGTTGTTTACCGCAAGGCTGGATGAGGTTCTGTTGCTTGTTTGTGATCTCTCAGTGCTTGTAGTGCCGCGTTCATTCCGCCCATGAAGTGCACACCCGCCCCGGGTGCTGCTGACGATGAGCACAGGTACACGCCGGGCAGTCCAGTGGAGTAGGGGTCTGGGGATAGGCGGGGACGTGCGAGCAGCTGCAGTAGGTCGTTGGCTCCGCCGGAGATGTCGCCGTTGGCGTTGTTTTGGTTGTGGGCTTCCACAGCCGTTGGGGGAGAGGCTGTCCAGTCCACGATGTGGTCCCGGAACTCTGGGGCCGAGCGCTGGATTTGGCTGGTGACCAGTTCGAAGGTTTCTGCCTTGGTTCCATCCCAGCCGGTGGGGACGTGGGCGTAAGCCCACAGGGGATTCAGCTGGCGGCCGTCGCTGGTCACGGATCGGGAGGGGTCAGCGAGATATTGTTGGCAGACCAGGGTGAAGGGGTGGTTGGGAAGGCGTCCTTCCCAACAGTCTTTTTCGGCTGCCGCGACCTGTTCGGCCGTCCCACCGAGGTGGACGGTGCCGGCACGGTGGGCGTCCGGACTAGTCCATGGGACGTCGCCGTCGAGGACGTAGTCGACCTTGGCGACTGCGGGGCCTCGTCGGAACCGTCTCCAAGCCCGCGCGATCCTGTCCGGCACGCGGTGGCCGAGGATGGTCGCTGCGGTTTCGACTGAGGTATCGAGCAGGACGATGTCGGCGTCTGCGACTTGGGCGAGGTCGGTGACTCGCTCGCCGGTGGTGACCGTGCCGCCGAGGGATCCGAGCAGACCGGTGAGGGCGTTGGCGATCGCCTGGGAACCTCCCACGGCGACCGGCCATCCGTAGTGGTGACCGGCCACGGTGAGCAGCATGCCGGCTGCTGAGGAGCCGGGAAGGTTCAACGGGGTGAATGCGTGGGCGGCGATGCCGGTGAACAGGGCGCGGGCCTGCGGGCTGCGGAACCGGCTGGCAGACCACGAGGCAGGCAGTGCGGCGTTGAGTCCGAAGCCGGCGAAGAGTAACGGGTGGCGGGGCAGGTGGAGCATCGGGCGAAGGAATTCGTCGGCGATGTCGTCGGCGCGGTCAGCGAGCGGTCCGAAGGTGGTGCGCCAAGCGCAGGCGTCCCACTCCCCGAATCCGGACGCCGTGTCTGCGGCCGCTGTGTGAAGTGTGGCGGCGTGGTGTTTGTCCAGGATGTGAACCATGTCCACCGGTGCGGTGACGAAGCGTAGCCCGTGGTCGGCCAGCCGGTCGGCGTAGCGGCGGAAGAACGGACTGGCTTGGGCCAGGGGGTGGGCGGCGGAGCAGAGGTCGTGGACCACGCCGGGGACCAGGAGCTCGGCGCTGCGGGTGCCGCCACCGACCGTGTCCTCGGCTTCCACCACCGTGACCTGCAGCCCTTCCTCCGCGAGAACCACCGCGGCGGCGAGCCCGTTGGGGCCAGAGCCAACGACGGTGGCGGTACGGGGAGTGCGGGGTACCTCGGGAAAACTCAGGCGGCGGGGCATGTATCGACTGTAGGATAAGAGTCACGCAGCGTATCGCAGTGGCCTGCTTGAGCACTCAGTGTTTTCGCAGCTTGGAAGGCCACATGACCGACACATGACCGACAGGGGAGGGTTCACTTGGACGGCAACACCCTGCACATGCATCCGCTGGCTGCAGCCTTGGCCTGGATACGGGCACTACCTGAATCTTTGTCGATGACGGATTGGCGTTGCTGTGGGGTGATCTTGTCGCGGTCGTTGTGCTGGTGGTCTTGCTGACTGTGGCCGTGGAACTGAGGGCGGCGGCGGCCCGGCGCCCAGAGTTGTGACGCACACGGGGTGCACATGAACCTCTGCACGCATGTACGCAAAAACGCAGTTCTACCTGCGGAATGACAATGGTGTAAGGTATCCCCCAAGCGCAAAGAAAGAGCGCCACCCGGGTTGCCGCCCTGGTGACGCTCGCTGACCCCACGATTACCCCTCGTGGAGAAAGCCTCACCGATGAGCATACCCACAAACGGGTCGGATGTCCCATCCTGGGACACCGACCAGGACACCACCGCCGGCCACCTCGGCCAGGTGGTCGACCCCTTCACCGGCCTCGACGCCCTCGCCGAACTGGCAGGTGGGCAGACCGTCCCTCCACAGAGCGGGGCCCGGTCCCCGCAGCGGCGCAGCGCCCTGGCCGATGCCGCCCGACTGCTCGTCGAAAACCTCGGGGCCGTGCCGACGGTGCTGTTGCAAAGTGGTGCGGGCAGTGCCCAAGTGCTGCCCACGGTGGGGATCCCCAACCCTGTGGCACTGGCCCCTCAGACGCCGGCGAAGGCTTTGGCAACGATCACCGCATCCGCGTTCGGGCGCCCGAAGGNGGTGCTGTTGCAAAGTGGTGCGGGCAGTGCCCAAGTGCTGCCCACGGTGGGGATCCCCAACCCTGTGGCACTGGCCCCTCAGACGCCGGCGAAGGCTTTGGCAACGATCACCGCATCCGCGTTCGGGCGCCCGAAGGCGAACACTCTGCCCTGGCCCTTGCGCAGCGCATGCATCGCCTCCATGCCCTGCAGTGTCCTGTAGGCCGACACCGGGGTCTTGAACCCACCACCTTTAGGACCCAGGATGCGCTTGAGTCGGCCGTGATCGCCCTCGATCACGTTGTTCAGGTACTTCACCTGACGATGCTCTACCGTCCTCGGCAGTTTCTGCTCTGTGATCAACTTCTCGATCGCGCCAGCGTACGTGGGGGCTTTGTCGGTACATATCACCCGGGGACCGTTGTGAGGACCGCGGTGACCAGCACCGCGCAGTGCTTTACCCAGGAACCGTGTCGCTGCCGTCGTGTTACGTCGGGTGGACATGTAGAAGTCCACGCTACGGCCGTCCTTGGTCACTGCCCGGTAGAGGTAGCACCATTTCCCTCCGACTGGAATGTATGTCTCATCAACCCGCCAGGAATCGGAGGACCAGGGTGAGATTTGACGGTACCAACGGGTTCTTTTGTCCAGCTCTGGGCCGTACTTCTGTACCCACCGGTAGATGGTGGTGTGATCGACCGGCACACCACGCTCGCTGAGCATCTCCTCAAGATCCCGGTAGGACACCCCGTATCGGCAGTACCACCGTACGGCCCAGAGGATCACATCTTGGGGGTAATGCCTACCGGAGAAAATGCCCATGCGGGCCGATCCTGATCGATTGCCCCCAACTTTGCAACAGCACCCTGCAGGGCATGGAGGCGATGCATGCGCTGCGCAAGGGCCAGGGCAGAGTGTTCGCCTTCGGGCGCCCGAACGCGGATGCGGTGATCGTTGCCAAAGCCTTCGCCGGCGTCTGAGGGGCCAGTGCCACAGGGTTGGGGATCCCCACCGTGGGCAGCACTTGGGCACTGCCCGCACCACTTTGCAACAGCACCTCCTGGAAGACCTACGTTTCAAGCCAGGTGACAGTGTCCCCAAACGCCGTTACTGGATCACAAACTGAGCATCTACCTTTAGGCGCAGGCCGGGCCGTGGCTCACCCCTCCACAGCCAGCACTGATGCCCCCGTCGAAGACGGTCTAACAACCTCACCCTGACAAAATCACGGACATCGGAGCGCCACACAGCAGCCAAGCATCCACGCCATATAGCTCTCAAGTTCACAGCCCAGGATTACCAGATCCACCCTGGCGATCACGCTCGGTCTCCGATAGCGAAGCGCCCCGGCGGAACCTATCAGAAGTCTTTCGCAGAGCTCGGCGAAACTCCGCTGGGCTAATCACAGTGAAGTCGATGTCGGTGAGTAGGAGTACGATGGCCATCCACTCGAACGAATCCACGAAGGCCGTATAGCGGGTGGATCGACTATCATCGATGGCCTCCAACGTGCCGTCTACGCGGTAGAGAATCGTGGCCGCGGTGAGAGGGTCAGCAGCAAGTTCTAGGACTATCTCGATGGTGGCGTCTCGACGAAACTGCTCACGCAACAGCGCTGTGACGTCCTCATGGGGCAACGGAACCGGAGTGAAACGATTCCCCGTGAGTGTCACGCCGTTGACGCGGTCCAGGCGGAACGTCCTCCAGTCCCGCCGGTCACGGTCCCAGCCGTGCAGGTACCAACGGCTGTTCAGGTGAACTAGACGAGCGGGCTCGACAGCCCGTTGGCGTGTTCCGGAACGTCCTATATGGGTGAACGTCACTTCTCGGTGCTCGTCAGCTGCGTGGGCAAGCAGCAGGACCAAGCTTCCGGGCACTCCGGGAGTACGGGTGCTGAACTCGACAGATTGTCCGAAGGAAAGGGCTGGCTGAGAGGGTTTCGGAGGCAGGCGTTTTCCGGGTGGCATTCGGTAGTACCCACCAGGCCCTGACACCCCCTCAATGCCATAGCCGAGGCCTCGAAGCTCAGCTATGTCACGTCTGAGGGTCCGCTCGGGGATGTCCAACAGGCCTGCAAGTCGGGGAGCGGGCCAAGCGGTTCCACCGTCCAGAAGGTCAAGTAGCCGTAGCATCCGCCCTGTCCGTGTAGTCATGGATTCCATTTCGTTGCGGTCATTTATTTGCCGCATTTCACCGTAGCGTGCAGGTTATGAACCTTGGCAATCACACAGCATCCATCACGATTACCGGCGCCCGGACCCACAATCTGCGCGACATTGACGTGGAGATGCCGTCCCACACACTGACCGTGGTCACCGGGGTGTCCGGGTCGGGAAAGACTTCGCTGGTCTTCAACACGATTGCGGCAGAGGCTCAACGGGCGACGGTGGCCGGATACCCTTCGTTCGTGCGCACCCGTCTGGCCCAGTACCCGCCGGCGGACGTCGACCGGATCGATGGGCTGACCTTCACCACTGTGGTCGACCAACGACGCTTCACCGGCAATGCCCGCTCGACGGTGGCCACGGCCGTGGACCTCTCGACGCCACTGCGCATGCTCTTCTCCCGGTTCGCGGTCCCGTCGGCGGGATTTTCCCCGGCATACTCACCGAATGATCCGACGGGCATGTGCCTGACCTGTGAAGGCTTAGGGACGGTGTCCGTCATCGACGAGGACGCACTGATCGACCCAGACCTTTCCCTGAACGACGGTGCCGTTCGGTTCCCGACGTTCAAACCCGGCACCTACCGGTGGAAGCGCCTGGTCAGCTCCGGCCTCTGCGATCCATCCGTGCCCTGGTCACAGCTGTCGGTGCAGGTCCGCAATGTGCTGATGCACGCCCGCGATCTCCGACTGGAGGAACCGCTACCGGGATACCCTGACCACGGACGGTTCGATGGGATCATTCCCCGCCTGCAGGATTCCTACCTGCGCAGGACGCCCTCACGGCTCACCACCGCCGAGCGTGCCGGACTCGACGCCGTGGTGAGTCACTCGACCTGCCCGGACTGTGCCGGTAGCCGGATTAACGCCGCGGCCAGAGACAGTCGCATCAACGGCCACTCCATCGCGGACTGGAGTGTCGTCCCGATATCCGACCTGCACGGGCTGGTGTCCGAAGCGAGGGAAACACTGGAGGAGAGTGCCGCACCGCTACTCGCCGACATCTCCCGCCGTGTGGATGCTCTCATCGAGGTCGGCCTGGGATACCTACACCTCGACCGGTCGTCGCCGACCTTGTCCGGCGGTGAAGCGCAGCGGGTGAAGATGGTGCGCCACCTTGGCAGCCCGCTGACCGAGGTGACCTACGTCTTCGATGAGCCGGCAGCAGGTCTTCACCCCAGTGACGTGCAGCGGCTCATCACGCTACTCAGCGGCCTGCGGGACCGGGGCAACACCGTCCTCGTCGTCGACCACAATCCGGCGGTCATCGCCGCAGCCGACCACGTCATCAGTATGGGGCCGGGCGCAGGACAATCCGGCGGTTTCGTCACCTACGCCGGCCCACCCACCGCGATGACCGAGGACGATGCCCCGGTGCTCAAACCTTCCGTCCGTACGCCGTCCGGTGCTGTGACAGTGGAGCACGCCCGCAGTAACAATCTCCGTGACCTCACGGTCACGGTTCCGACCGGCGTCCTCACCGTGGTCACCGGAGTGGCCGGCAGCGGAAAATCCTCACTGGTGACCACTGATTTCGCCGCGCAGCACCCCGAGTTCACCGTGGTGGGTCAGCAGCCGCTGCGCGGCGGTCGCCGGTCCTCACTGTTGACGGTGACCGGTGTCGCTGACGGTCTCCGGTCACTGTTCGCGGCGTCCGGTGATCTGTCGGCATCCTGGTTCTCCCGCAATGCGAAGGGAGCCTGCCCGGAGTGCCGTGGTACCGGGGAGATCACCACTGACCTGGCTTTCATGGAGGACACCCGCACGCCCTGCGAAGCCTGCGGAGGCTCCGGCTTCAACGAGCGGGCCCTGGCCGTGACAGTGGGCGGATACACCATCGCCGAGGTGGAGGCGCTGCGCCCTTCAGAGGTCGCCGAGCTGCTCGGACCGGCGGATGCTGAACGGCTGAGCTGGGTTGACCGGGTGGGTCTGGGATATCTGGCGGTCGGCCGGACACTTGACGGTCTGTCAGGCGGCGAGCGTCAGCGGCTGCTCCTGGCCCGGCATCTCGGCGGCATCAGCGAGGACGCACCGCCGCGTCTGATCCTCGATGAGCCGACGACGGGACTGCATGCCGCCGATGTCCGCCGACTGCTGGAACTGTTCGATGAGCTGGTGGACGCCGGTGGTTCACTCGTGCTCATCGAGCACAATCTGCAGGTCATCGCCCAAGCCGACCATGTCATCGATATTGGTCCGGGCGCTGGCGCGAATGGTGGCTGCGCCGTCTTCGAAGGTACTCCTGCTGAGCTGGCCCGTGCCGGCTCCCAGTCGGTCACGGGCCAGTGCTTGGCGGACGCACTCAGGCACAACTGATACGCCGTCTCATCTCGATGGTCACAATGGCAGTAGTGCCCCATAGAGTGGTGTAACTCGGTGGCCGAGCCCCTCTACGAATCCGTGTTGTGCACGGATGTAGAGCGGCCACCGTGTGATCCTTCGAGTCAACCGTCTAAAGAATCCTCGAGGAGTCATCACGATGACCGCACCCCATATTGTCGACCCTGCAGGCCTGCTTAGCCAAGCCCTCTCCGACGCGTCGCCGGATCTGATGCGCGAGCTGCTGCAGACCATGATCAACGCCCTGCTGTCCGCCGACGCCGACGCCGTCTGCGGCGCCGAATGGAACACCCGCCGTGCCGAGCGCACCAACTACCGAAACGGCTACCGCCACCGACCCCTTGACACCCGCGTCGGCACCGTCGACGTCGCCGTGCCGAAGCTGCGTCAGGGGTCCTACTTCCCCGAATGGCTTCTCGAACGCCGCAAGCGGGCCGAATCGGCACTGATCACCGTCGTCGCCGACTGCTACCTCGCCGGCGTCTCCACCCGCCGAATGGACAAGCTGGTCAAGACCCTGGGCATCGACTCACTGTCCAAAACCCAGGTCTCCCGCATGGCCGCAGACCTCGACGAGCAGGTCGCCGCGTTCCGCCACCGGCGCCTGGACGAGGCCGGACCATTCACCTTCGTCACCGCCGACGCGCTGACGATCAAGGTCCGCGAGAACAAGCAGGTCGTCAAAGCCTCGGTGCTGCTGGCCACCGGCGTCAACGGCGACGGACACCGCGAAGTCCTCGGCACGCAGGTGGCCACCAGCGAGACCACCGCGTCGTGGAACACCTTCTTCGCCGACCTGGTCGCCCGCGGCCTGGGCGGCGTGCGGTTGGTCACCTCCGATGCCCACGCCGGGCTGGTAGAGGCGATCGCGGCGAACCTGCCCGGAGCCGCGTGGCAACGCTGCCGCACCCACTACGCCGCGA
>NZ_LR131106.1:1659335-1796551 GCF_900626215.1 Corynebacterium neomassiliense
CCATCTCTATCTCTAGTACCTCCTCACTTCTCCGCGCTGTCTGCTCCTCCATCCACCAGCCACTCCCTACTCCTCTTTTTTTTTTTAATAAACCGGCCCCCACCGAGACCTCCCCTATCCTCTTCGTCGGCAGCGTCAGATGTTTATAAGAGACACCCCGTGACTGTCACCGCCGGAACAACACACCGCCGGCCCATCTCATCGATGTCCACCATCCACGACAGGGACCGTTCCTCAGCGGTGAACCGCACCCGGTCACCTGTGGCGAGACCGCCGACAGCACCGTCGAGGTGTTCGGGGAACCGGACCCGCAACGGCTGAAACTGGCCGTGCCGGGCAAGAACCACGGTGATGCTCCACATCCTGCCCCGGGCGACGGCCTCAGCATCCGGACGGGGACGGATTTCACCTACCGTGCCCTCGAACTCCAGGTCCTTCGGCTCGATCTTCTCGTAGAGCACGTCCGTGGGAGCATCGGTGGCGTCGAGGACGTCGTAGAACAGTCCCATGGCCACCAGAATCGTGGCTGTGGCCCCGGTGTCCTCGTCGGTCTGCATCCGCTGGGTCAGGGTCCCTTCCCGGGCCGCGAAGATCACCCTCACCCCCGGTTCCAGGTCGACCAGGGCGTCAGGTGATCGTGGGATCGACCAGATCACGGCGATCTGCTGCGGCCGGGACAAGCCTTCAATGCGGATGATCGTCTCGGTGCGCTTCTTGCGCTCGTAGTTGGCGATGACAGTGCCGATGTACTTCACGGTGAAACTCCTCATCTCCGGGGTGCCGGATTCGACTGCATTACATCATGCCTACATTCTGTATTGCGGTCTTGTAGTAGTTATGGCCTTACCCTCGTTGAGTGGACACCCGATTTAGCGGGACCCGTCCCGCACGAGGGGATGTCGCAATCACCGACGAGACCCCGGGAAGCGACCCCGGAGAGCTTTCAGCCCCGAATACAGCTACGAAGCCGACCGGTCATCGACACCGGACGGACCGTCGCCG
This sequence comes from Corynebacterium neomassiliense, assembly GCF_900626215.1. NCBI lineage: Bacteria > Bacillati > Actinomycetota > Actinomycetes > Mycobacteriales > Corynebacteriaceae > Corynebacterium > Corynebacterium neomassiliense. Next base: position 1,660,338 of record NZ_LR131106.1, read on the forward strand.
ACGTCGCCCGAGAGCTCAACGTCGCCCCCCGGTCGTTGGGCAAGTGGGTCGCCGCCGAGCGAGCCACTGACACCGGGCGAACCCACCGGTGAACTGACCCTGGATGAACGCGCCGAGCTCAAAGCCTCACGCCGACAGGTCGAGGACCTGCACAAGGACAACGAGTGCCCGGAAAAGCAGCAACCTTCTTCGCGAGCCTTGCCGAGGACCGACGAACGGTACGCACTGATGGCAGGGTGAACAAGAAGTTCACCGGTGGTGACAACTATCCCCGGCGTGGCCCCCTATAAGATCCCTGACCGGGTCGAACGCAGGCGGGATCAGGGTGGTCTCAACCGCGTGTGGATTTCAGACATCACGTACTTGCGTACCGGTGAAGGCTGGTTGTACCTGGCGGTGGTCACCGATGCGCATTCCCGCCGGATCCCGGGATGGGCGATGGACTCTCACATGGTTACGTTCCCTGGTCGCCAGAGCCCTGGAAATGGCTCGAACACTGCGCGGTGAGGTTCCTGACGGTGTGGTGGTCCATGCTGACCGGCGTACCGAGCTCACCATCAGGGTCCCCGGTGCTATCGGGAATCGGAGGTGGACACGTGCAGATCCCTTTCGGGTTGGTCTCACCGTCTACTCAGAGCATGGGATTCCACTCCCGTCATGCCCCTGCCGTCCGTTAGCGTGGTTACATGAGCGGAACTCTGCCTCCCCCTGTCACCGGTCCCCTGATCCTCCCGTTCAACGGGAGGGTGCCACGAATACACCGCTCCGCCTGGATCGCCCCCGGCGCTGTGATCGTCGGGGACGTGACAGTCGGGGAGGACGCCTCGGTCTTCTACGGCGTGGTCCTGCGCGGCGATGTCGGTGCGGTGCGGATCGGTTCCCGCACCAATGTCCAGGACAATGCGGTGATCCACTGTGAGCAGGCCTCTGCCGCGGTGCTCGGTGACGATGTCACGCTCGGGCACCAGGCTCTCGTCCACGCCTGCACCGTCGGCGACGGGACCCTGGTCGGCATGCAGTCCACTCTGCTCAGCAGGTCAGTCACAGGATCGGGGTGCATCATCGGCGGCGGGGCCGTTGTTCTCGAGGGCCAGGAGATTCCCGACGGGGTTCTCGCCGCAGGTCTGCCGGCGAAGGTCAGGCGGGAACTCTCCACCGCGGAGCGGGAGCATCTCATCGCTCACGCCGCCGGTTACGTTGCCCTGGCCAGGGCCCAGGCGTCTCCCGGGGACGCCCTGGACCTCGATGAGGTCCGGTTCGGCTGAGAGCCGGCGCACGTTCTGTCACGTCCCTCCACCTTCCCTACCGCACACACCACCGCCGAATCACCACCGCCCCCCCACCGGCCCTCACCGACGACCCTCCCCACGACCTCACCGACGCGGCGGATCAGCAGGAAGCACATGCTCCCCGCTCACATCCAACGTCAACGCCAGAGACGACACATACTGCCTTTCCCCGTCAGGCCCCGGCAACGCCGAGGCAACCATGTCCGGACGCTCACACGACTCCCCCGTGATCGCACAGGTCAACCGGTCGTCGACCGGATTACCGTCAGCGTCGAACATCGGCAGATCAATACCGTCGTCAGACCGGCGCAGGTAGTACCGGCCCCCGGTGACCACCGCCGCCAACGGCGTGACCACCACGGCAATCACCGCAGCGAACAACGGGGAAAACGCCGCGACACCGTCACCGAACACACCGAAGAACATCGCCACCGAAATCCCACCGGAGAGAATGACCGAGGAGATACCCACCGGGTTCCAGTCGTAGAGCATCCCGCGACGGAACTCCGGCACCTTCGGCGACAACCCCAGCAGGTACTTGTTGATCACGATGTCCGCGGCGACGGTGAAAATCCACGCGATCGCCAGATTCGAGTAGAAACTCAGCACAAAGCTCAGCACACTGAACATGTTGAACTCCATCAACGCCAGCGAAATCCCCACATTCAGCACCACGAACCACACCCGGCCCGGATACCTCTTGAACGTCCGCGAGTAGATGTTCGTCCACGCCAACGACCCGCAGTACGCGTTGGTCGTGTTGATCTTGATCTGCGAGATCACCACCAGGATCACCGCCAACGTCGTCGCCAGCCACCCCGGCATCATCTGCCGGTACTCACTCATGAACTGATTGACCGGCTCCACCGCCAGATCCGTGCCCTGACCCAGCACAGAAATCATGTACACCGCCAGAAAAATCCCGATGATCTGCTTCGTCGCACCCAGCACCACCCACCCCGGGCCGCCACAGACCACCGCAGTCCACCACGCCCGACGGTTCTGCGCCGTCCGCGGCGGCATGAACCTCAGGTAGTCGATATTCTCCGCGATCTGCGCCGTCAACGACAGACACACCCCCGCAGCCAGCATCATCGCCGCGAACGACACCCCCTTGTCCTCCTCACCGGAGTACTCCAGAAACGTCCCCACCGACCCCGGCTCCTGGATGATCAGCACCACCAACGGCACGAACATCATCACCAGCCACAGCGGATTCGTCCACGAATGCAGCTTCGACAACAACTTCATCCCGTACACCACCAACGGAATGATCATCAACGAACTCACCGCATACCCCGCCCACAACGGAACACCCAGCCCCGCCTTCAACCCCTGCGCCATGATCGCCCCCTCCGTGGCGAAGAGGATGAACGTGAACGACACGAAAATCAGGTTCGTGATGATCGACCCCTTGTACCCGAACCCCGACCCCCGGGTGATCAGGTCAAGATCCACGTTGTACCGGGCAGCGTAGTACGCCAACGGGAAACTCGACACGAAAATCAACACCGCGGCGATCAGCACACCACCGACAGCGTTGACCGTCCCGTGTTCCACACCGATGGTCGCACCGATGGAGAAATCCGCCAGATACGCGATACCACCCAACGCACTGGCAGCCACCGCCGCCGGAGTCCACCGCCGGTAATGACGCGGCGCAAACCGCAACGAAAAGTCTTCGGTACCCACCGGGCTGGCACCCTCGACGGCGGAGACGGGACCGGACCGCCCGTCCGTCGGTTCGGAGTCCCGGGTCTGATGGAGCATGTCCACTGGAGGAGTCATGGGAGCCAACGGTATGGACGTCCGGTTTCCTCCGGATGACCTTGTATGTTTCCGACACGGTGCTAAACGGGGTTCACCCGGCGTCCTGTGTTACGGACGTGTGAGACGGCGTGAGACAGCAGGACCCTGCAGGACAGCACAGGCCGGAGCACCCACCCGCGCAGCCTCACATCCGGCGCAGGTCCACGGCCGGCCGGCCCAGCAGAGCCAGACGGGCGCACCCGTACACCGTGTCCACCACTGACCGCACCACCACCGGGTCCTCCCCGGCGACCCGTACCGTGATCCCGGCGTCCCCCACCATGGTGGACGCCGCGGCGCTGAGATCCTCCGGGACTGCCCCGTGGGCAGCCGACACACCACCGGTCACCTCCGCCAGCAGTTCGCGGATCTTCACCAGCAGATCTCTGACAGATTCTCCGGCGGGCGGGACGACGAGCACCGTCGCCCACACCGGCCACCGGGACAGCAGCATCTCCGACCTGCCCTGACCTGCCCCTGTCACACACAGCGAATCAGACAGCAGGGGCCGCCCCGCCCTCTCGACACGCCAGCACTGGCCGAGGGCGTCGTAGAGGTCCCGTTCCCCGCGGGCCAGACGCCCGGTGAGGACCACCTCGGCGGCGAGAAATATCGCCGAATCTGCCAGGACCACGTCGGTGACCTGCAGCAGACGGGAGCCTGCGAAGAGAATGTTCTGGCCGGGGAGGTACTCGCACACGGCGTCCTGCCCCACCTCCAGGGTGACCCACTGGGTCGCCAGTCCCGCGTTCATCCGGTGCACCGGAGTACCAGCGGGAGTAGTGACCGTCGCCCGTGCACCGACGCCCAGCCTCAGCCGCTGCCGGATGCGGTCATTCTGCGCCAGCCCGCCGCCGGTGGAACGCACGTAGACGAACGCCTCCCCCGGATCGCCGGGGTCGATGTGCAGGGGACGGGTCAACTGCATCGGCGCCTTGACATACCGGGAGGTCACGCCGGTCCTGTGCACCGGGGACACCATGTCCGCGGTCAGCGTGAGGTCGAGGATCCCCACCTTCCCGGGGCGCCCGACCGGCTGGACTCCGTCAGGGACCGCAGCTCCGTCGTCGCCGGTCCCCTCCCCGGTCTCACGGACGAGGGGGAGGAACTCCCACGGCACCGGAGGGGTGACGGACGCCGGGTCCAGGCGGGACATGTCCGACCGGGCTCCGGGCACTGCCGGGGAGGACGGTCTCACACGCGGTACCTCTCCAGCTTCGCCGCAAGCTCCGCGATTCCCCTGCCGGCGAGACAGTCTGTGAGCACGACCGGACGACCGTCACGGACATCCACGGCGTCGGCGTTCATGATGTCCAGGTCACAGCGGACGTACCGGGCGATGTCGGTCTTGTTGATGACGAGGATGTCGGACTCGGTGATGCCCGGGCCACGCTTCTTCGGCATCTTCTGCCCCTCCGCCGTGTCCAGGACGAAGACGAAGACATCCACCAGCGCCGGTGAGAAGGTGAGGGTGAGATTGTCTCCGCCGGACTCGAAGAAGACCGTGTCAATGTCCGGATGCTCCTCCACCAGGTCGGCGGCGGCCATGAGGTTCATCGTCGGGTCGTCACGTACGGCGGTGTGCGGGCAGGAGCCGGTCTCCACCCCGATGATCCGGTCCGGGCTGATGATCCCGTCGAGTTCCCGCCGGACATGCAGGGCGTCCTCCTGGGTGTAGATGTCGTTGGTGATCACGCCGACCTGGCGGCCGGCGTCGACGAACAGGGGGACGAGAGCTTCGATGAGGGCGGTCTTGCCGGAACCGACAGGCCCGCCGATGCCGATGCGCAGCGGGGAACCGGACCCGGTCACCGGGTCCGGTGCGGCAACGGCGGACGGGGCGGGGGCGGGGTCGCGGACATCTGAGGTGGCTGCGGTTGTTGAGGTGGTTACGTCTGGGGTGGTCATGGCGTCCTTTCTAGCTCATGAACAGGCGGGCCGGTGCGGTCTCGTGCGCGGCTGAGGCGAGGTCGGAACCCGGACTGGCCCGGCCCAGGAACCGCCAGCCGCGGCGGCCGGGCGAGTTGGCGTACACGTGACCGGATCCCGGGCAAGGTACGTATCCGGGGCCGGATTCAGGGCCGGGGTCCGGGCCGGTACCGGGCACCAGGTCGGACGCCACCTGCACGCACTGCACGGCCAGCCCGGCGATGACCGGGTGCGCGGCGGTGATGACGACCTGGGCGTCGATGTGGTCGCACTGCCGCAGCCGCAGCGCCGCCCCCGCCCAGCCGACTGCGAGGCCCGTCAGCTCGGTGGCGACCGCGTCCCGCGGGGTGAGACCGTGGGCGCGGTGGACGAGACCGGCGACGACAGCCTGGTTGCCGGGGGTCTCCTTCGCTGCGACGGCGGCGGCGTAGCTGAGCAACGGTTCCGGGAGTTCACCACCGAGGCGGCGTTCCACCTCGGTGGTGACCTGCAGCATCTGGCGTCCCACCCGGGTGGACGCACGGCGCAGCTCATGGGTGACCTTCGTCGCCGACAGTTCGTGGTCGAGGTCGATGAGCACGGCGATCCGGCCGGGTCCCGCCGTCGCCGCGGCCGCGGTCGCCACCCCGTCACCGGGGGCGGCCGTGTATCTCAGGTGGTCGGCGAGCGCGGACGACACCTCGTCCACGCCCTGCACACGGTGCGCCTGGACCAGTCCCTCCAGACCGTGCGACAGGGTGTACCTGCCGGAGGGGTACGCGGAGTCCGCATAGGTCATGGCCTGGAGGAACGGCAGCAGGGACCGTGGAGCGGGTGGCGGGGACGAGGAGGTGGGCGGCATCAGGGCACTCAGAACAGGAAGAACTTCTGTGCCAGGGGCAGGGTCTCCGCCGGTGCGATGGTGGCGTGGACTCCGTCGACGGTGACCTCGTAGGTGTCCGGGTCGACCCGGATGTCCGCCGTACGGTCGTTGCGGACCATGTCCTTCTTGCCCAGGCCGCGGGTGTTCTCCACGGGCAGGACCAGTGACTGCAGTCCCAGGTGCTCGGGCACTCCGGCGTCCACTGCTGCCCGGCTCATGAAGGTTGTGCGGGTGTTCTGCAGGGCGGAACCGTAGTTGGCGAACATGTCCCGGTAGAACACCGGCTGCGGAGTGGCCAGTGACGCGTTCGGGTCACCCATCCGGGCGTAGGCGATGCGGCCCTGACGCAGGACCAGGTGCGGTTTGGCCGCAAAGGTCTCCACGGGCCAGAGGACCAGGTCGGCGAGCTTGCCCGGTTCGATGCTGCCCACATGGGCGCTGATTCCCTGGGCGATCGCCGGGTTGAGGGTGATCTTCGCGACGTAGCGCAGTACGCGCTCGTTGTCGTCGCCGTGGCCCCTGTCCTCCTCCAGCTCACCGAGTTCCACTCTGCAGTGGTGGGCGGTCTGGAAGGCACGCTGCCAGGATTCGCCGACGCGTCCCATCGCCTGGGAGTCGGAACTGAAGATACTGATCAGTCCCAGATCGTGGAACACCGTTTCCGCGGCGATGGTTTCGGCACGGACACGGGAGTCCGCGAAGGCGACGTCCTCCGGGATGTCGTGGGACAGGTGGTGGCACACCATCACCATGTCGAGCAGCTCGTCCACGGAGTTGACCGTGTACGGGAGGGTGGGGTTGGTGGACGCCGGGAGCACGTTGGGCATTCCCGTGACCCTGAGGATGTCCGGTGCATGTCCGCCGCCGGCGCCCTCGGAGTGGAAGGTGTGGACGGTACGTCCGCCGAAGGCGCGGGCGGTCGACTCGAAGAATCCGCCCTCGTTCAGGGTGTCGGTGTGGATCGCGAGCTGCACGTCGAAGCTGTCGCACACGTCCATGGCGTTGCGGATGTTCGCCGGGGTCGCACCCCAGTCCTCGTGGATCTTCAGCCCGGCGGCACCGGCGACAATCTGTTCTGCCAGTGCCTCCGGCAGGGAGCCCGACCCCTTGCCCAGGAAACCGGTGTTCACGGGGAGTCCCTCGGCGGCACGGAGCATGAATTCCACACCCGAGGGCCCCGGAGTACAGGTGGTCCCCAGAGTTCCCTCGGACGGTCCGGTACCTCCGCCGAAGAAGGTGGTGATCCCGCCCGCCAGGCCGTGCTCGGCCTGTTGCGGGGTGATGTAGTGGATGTGGGAGTCCACGCCGCCGGCGGTGAGGATTCGGTGCTCCCCCGCGATGACCTCGGTGCCGGGACCGATGACCAGTTCAGGGTCCACCCCGTCCTGGGTGTTCGGGTTTCCGGCCTTGCCGATCCCGACGATCCGGCCGTCCCTGATGCCGACGTCACCTTTGACGACCCCTGCCACGGCGTCGAGGACGATGACGCCGGTGATGACGGTGTCGAGGGCACGGTTGCCGGCACCACCGGTGGAGGTGGCCGTGGGGTCCTGGGCCATCCCGTCGCGCACCGCCTTGCCACCGCCGTAGACGGACTCGTCGCCGTAGGCGGAGGCGAGGTGGTCGCGGGTGATCCGCACGGTGAGGTCGGTGTCCGCCAGACGGACCGTGTCACCGGTGGTGGGTCCGTAGATCTCCTGGTAGCGACGTCGGTCGATGCGGGTCATCAGCGGGTCTCCAGTTCGTCGTTGCTGTGCAGGAATGCGGGCAGTTTCTCCAGTGCCGCTGCCCTGACCGCAGGGTCGTCGAGGGCGCCTTCGGTGAGACCGGCGAATCCGTGGAGGATGCGGCGTCCTCCGAAGTCCACCAGTTCGACCTCCCGGGAGTCCCCGGGTTCGAAACGCACCGCCAGGCCGGAGGGGATGGACAGGTGCATGCCCCATGCTGATTCCCGGTCGAAGTCGAGGGCTGCGTTGACCTCGAAGAAGTGGTAGTGCGAACCGACCTGGACGGCGCGGTCACCGGTGTTGGACACCCGGAGTGTGACGGTACGGCGTCCCGGATTGAGTTCGACGGTGGGCGCGGCACCGGGTGCGGTGCCGTAGCCTGCGGCGGATCCGGACATGGTGGTTCTCCTGCCTTAGTGGTGGTGGGTGTGACTGTGGCTGTGCGTGTGACTGTGGCTGTGACCGTGCAGGTGACTGTGGCTGTGGTCGTCGTCGCCGTGGGAGTGTGCGAAACCGGTGGCGTGGTCGGCGAGCAGTCCGTCGGCGATTCCGTCGTCACCGTGGTCCCGCAGCAGGTGCAGGGCCGTACGGGACGCCTCCCCCACCGCGGTGGCCAGGGCGGACGCCCGGAACAGCGGGGTGGCGTCATCAGTGGCGTCCGCGGCGCCGTCCCCGGCGCTGGCGGGGAACGCCAGATCGGCACGGACCTGCACCGTCTCCCTCGCTCCCAGCAGCCTCAGCCGCTCTCTGGCCTTCGCCGGTGACGGCCACGCCCCCTCGAACGCGACCTCGACCTCCAGGTCCTCGGAGAACTGGCGTGCCAGACGTACCCGGCGGAGCAGTTCGGCGTCGGCGAACGGGTCCACGGTGCGGGCCAGGAAGAGCACCGAGTCCGCCCCGTGGACCGACACCGCGGCACGCAGGTGACGTCGCATCTCGGCGATCGAGCGGGTGGCGTCCGCCAGGGACGGGCCGAGAACCACCCCGGTACCCGAACGGGCCGCCCACTGCAGGGCCTGGGCGGCCTGGGTCACCGAGGTGAGGTCACGGCCGGTACCGGCGGGAATGACGACCAGGGGGACGCCGAGGCTCCCCGCCCTCTCCAGATGGGGTGACAGACCCCGGGGTCCGGTGACCACGGTGGTTCCGGTGGCCTCGGCGAGTGGGCCGGGAGCCGGCGCCTCGGCACCCGCGTACAGGACAGTCACCGCGTCAGGCGCGGGACCTGACGCGGCGGGAGTGGCCCCTGTTCCGGTTCCCACGGTGTCACTGTCCGATCGGGTCATGGACACTGACCAGCTTCGTTCCGTCGGGGGACGTCGCCTCCACCCGGATGAGGTCGAGCATCTCCCGCACCCCGTCCTGCACCTGGTCGGGGCCGAGGACCTTCGTCCCGGTCTCCATGGCCTCGGCGACGGTCTGCCCGTCACGGGCGGCTTCAACGACGGCTTCGCTGATCAGGGCGGTGGCCTCGGGGACATTGAGTTTCAGACCACGGGCCAGGCGTCGACGTGACACCTCGGCAGCGGTGAACAGGAGCAGCTTCTCCTGCTCCCGGGCAGTGAGATCCATGGCGTCCTTCCGTTCGGTGTTTGTCCCCAACGGTACTGCCGCGGCGGGACGCCGCGCACCGGACGACGGGGTGTTTAACTCCGCCGAAACACGCGGCGGGCGGTGTCCCAGAGCACGCTGGCCGCCACGAACGCCAGACAGGTGACCCCGAACAGCGGGGCGATGACCCCGTAGGCCACCAGAGCTGCGCAGAGGATGAGGGTGCCGACGGTCGGACGCCCCCGGCCCGCCCGGCGCGGGGCAGCGGGCAGCGTACCGGCGGAGCTGCCACGGGGACGCCGCATCCACCACATCCGGTAGCCCCGGACCACCATCACGATGATGGCCGCCGCCAGGAGCGCCAGGACGATCTGGTTCGGCAGTCCGAACAGGGTCCCCATGTGGAGCTGGATCAGCCAGGCGGTCGCCTGCGCGGCCAGAGGCCAGTCGGAGAACCGCAGCCTGTCGGTCACCTGCCCGGTGGCCCAGTCCACCGCCACGGAATTGTTGTGCAGACGCCAGGCGGTCCGGTTCTCCGCCGCGGACCAGGCCGCACCCTCCTGTGCCGGCGGGGTGAGGGTCAACGGGGTCTCCAGTTCCCGGCGCGCGGCGGCGGCGACGCGGTCGACGGCACCCGGGTTGAGTCCGCTGACCCTCACAGACGGTCCGGTCCGGCCGCCACCGTGACCCTCGTGACCGGCATGTCCGGCTGCACCGGTTGCGGCGGTTGCGGCGTTGGGGGTGTCCTTCATCCCCGGCATCTCCGTGGAGACCGTGGGGGTGCCCCAGTTGAGGTTCGCCCGGACCTCGCCGATGTTCGTGCCGGCGACCGAGGACCAGGTCAACCCGGTGACGGTGAGGAAGACCAGTCCGACGGAGATCACCGTTCCGGTGGCTCCGTGGCGTCTCATCACCTGCGCCCGGCCGCTGCCGTCCCGGCGCAGCATGCCCCGGAGCCGGGTCACCGACCCGCTGCCGCGCTGCCGTCGCCACAGGACCACCAGACCCCCGACAGCGAGGACGCCGAGCCAGCTCGCCGCCAGTTCGGAGTAGAGGCGCCCCTTCTCCCCCAGCCACAGACTGCGGTGACCTTCGTCGATCCACTGGCGCAGCGGCAGCGACGCCGAACTGCCGTACTGGGTGCTGTCACCCTTGACTTCACCGGAGTACGGGTCCAGGAACACCGCCCTGAGGGTGGATGCCGGCAGCGTCGGGTCGGTGAACAGGACACGGGTGGTCTCGTCCGGTTTTCCGAGCCTGACCCCCGCCAGGGCCAGGTCGGGGTGGAGCTCCTGTGCCCTGGTCACCAGGTCGCCGACGGGCTGTTCGACAGGGTCGGCGGCGGTGGGTTCGGCGGTGAGCATGTCGTGGTAGACGATCTGCTCGACTGTCGGGGCGGTGGCGTAGAGCAGTCCGCTCAGCGCTGCCACGAGAATGAACGGTGCGCAGAAGATCCCCGCGAAGAAGTGCAGGCGGGTGAGAAGGCGCGTGGTCTGGCGTCCTGAACTGCGGTCCGGGTCTTTCCTGCGTTCTGCTCCGGGGGTTCCGGACGGTTCCGGGGCGCGGGAGGGGTGCTGGGTGGTCGTCGTCACGGGGTAGTAGTCGTCCGGGAGGGTCCCTGAGTTCCCGGAGCGTTCCCGGGCCGGTCCCGGGCCCGTCAGTGGGCGTGGGTTCCCCCGAGGTGGTGCAGCAGCCTGTGGACCCTCTCGTCGGTGAGTGCGTAGCGCATCATCCGTCCGTCCCGGTGCGCGGTGACTATCCCCGCCGTCGTCAGCAGCCGCAGTGCCGCGGAGGCGGTCGCTGTCCTGACGCCTGCTCTCTCAGCCAGCTCGGACATGCTCAGGGTGCCGGGGCCGGCGTAGTGCAGGAGGGTGAGCAGGCGTAGGCGGGTCGGGTCACCGAGGAGGCGGAAGGTTTCGGCCCAGTCGTCGGAGAGCGCGCACAGGTGGGCGAGTGGGTCTGCGTGTGCGTCGCCGCCGGTCATGGCTCCGGATTCTAGTCCTGCGTCGGGTCGGGTGCCCTGAAAAGGACGGGACCCCTCCCCCGGGCCGTGTTACCGTCAGGTAAAACCTTCATTCAAACAGTCGATTGAATGTGCAAATGAGGAGGTCCGCCGGCTAGCGTCAGAGCGGTGACCGTACTCGCCGACCACCACAGGACCCGTCCCGGTGACCGGACGCCGGACGCCCTCGGCTTCACGGCCTCCCACCGCCGCACCGTGTCCTGGGTTCTCGTGCTGACGGTCGTACTCGTCGTCAGCCTGGTGTTCAGCGTCGGATTCGGCTCCGTCCACGTCCCCCCCTCCGATTCCGTCCGCATCCTCGCCCACCACCTCTTCGGCGCCGGCCCCGACCCCGCCGGCGACGGTGCAGGTGGACAGGCGTCCGACCTCGCCAGGGACGACGCCGTCATCTGGACCATCCGCGCCCCCCGGGCAGTTCTCGGCGCCCTGGTGGGGGCGGGTCTCGCAGTCGCCGGAGTCATTCTCCAGGCGGTTGTCCGCAATGTCCTGGCCGACCCGTACGTGCTCGGGGTCTCCTCAGGTGCCTCGGTCGGCGCCGCCGGAGCCATCACCCTCGGCGTCGGGACAGGTGCGACGGCCGCTCTCGGCGACTACGCCCTGCAGACCAGCGCCTTCCTCGGGGCACTGGTGGCGTCCGTCCTGGTTCTCGGCGTGGCGAGGACCGCCGGTCGTTTCACGGCCGACCGGCTTCTCATGGCAGGCATCGCCGTCGGATACGCCCTGTCCGCCCTGACGAGCTTCCTCGTCTTCGCCTCCGATTCGGCGGAGTCGAGCCGGTCGGTGATGTTCTGGCTCCTGGGGTCCCTGGGCCTGGCGTCCTGGTCGGGCCCGCTCGCAGCCGTCGCCGTCGTGGTGGTGTCCGGTGCGGCGATCCTGGCCGTGGCGGGTCCGCGGGTCGACGCCCTGAATCTGGGCGACGGTACCGCCCTGACCCTGGGGATCAGTCCGGAACGGCTGCGGCTCGGACTGATCGTCCTGTCCTGCCTCATCGTCGGAGCAGTCGTGGCGATGGCCGGGGCGATCGGTTTCATCGGCCTGGTGGTCCCCCACCTCGCACGGCGTCTCGTCGGGGGACGCCACCGTGCCCTCACCCCGGTCGCCGCCCTGCTCGGCGCGGTACTGCTGAGCTGGGCTGACGTCGGTGCCCGTACACTGCTCGCCCCGCAGGAGATCCCCGTCGGCATCATCACGGCACTGGTCGGCGCGCCGTTCCTGCTCCTGCTCGTCCACCGTATGCACCGGAAGGAACCATGAACCACATTTCCAGCATCGTCTCCACCGTCGCCGCGGCCGCCGTGGCCGTGACCCTGGCGTCCTGCTCCGACAGCGGATCCGGGACCACCGAGGTCCGTAACTGCGGTGCCACCGTGAGCTTCGACCATGTCCCGGAGAACGTCACCCTGCTCAAGAGCGCCGCAGTGCCGACACTGCAGCATCTGGGCGTCCTCGACAGGGTCCACGCGAAGGCGGGCGTGTTCCCCACCGGGTACTACGACGACGCCACGAACAGTGCCCTCGCGGCCGTCCCCTCGATCACCGACAAGCTGAACCCGGAAGGCCATGTGCAGGTCAGCCGGGAGGAGGTCGTGGCCACCGGGGCAGATCTCGTACTCGGGGCGACGGACACGGTCAACGCGCAGACCCTGGCCTCCTCCCACATTCCTCTGATCGAGGAGCCCGCGTTCTGCGGAGCACTCGACGGGCCGGCGAACTGGGACGATGTCTGGGACCAGATCCGGCTGTACGGCACGGTCTTCGACCGGGGTCAGGACGCCGACTCCTACATCTCTGAACTGCAGGAACGCCTCGAATCACTGCCCGGGCCGGCCGAAGGAGCCCCGCGGCCGCGGGTCGCCGTCCTCTACCCGACCCCGGGCGGAGGAACGACCTACGCCTACGGGGCCGGGTCGATGGCCACACCCGTCGTGGAGAAGGCGGGGGGTGAGAACGTGTTCGCTGATTCGGCGGACCGGGTTTTCGAGGTGAGTGCCGAAGAGATCGTGGACCGCAACCCGGATGTCGTCATCGCCCTGCATTCTGCGGAATCCGGTCCCGATGACGGAGACGCCATGGTCGCGGCCGTCACCGCCCTGCCCGGGATGGACCGGACCACCGCCGGGCAGGGCCACCGGATCATGCCCCTGATGCTGAACTACGCTGAGCCTCCGACCCCCCTGGCAGTGGACGGTGTGGAGAAGGTCGCCGGGTTCCTCCGGGACGGGTCGGCGGCAGGCCCGTCGACAGAGGCGGAGGCCCCGGGGGACGCCGGATGATCGAGGCCCGTGACCTCACGGTCCGTTTCGGTCCGGTGACCGCGGTCGACGGGGTCTCACTGACGGTCGCCGACCACGGTGTCCTCGGACTGGTCGGCCCCAACGGCTCAGGTAAGACCACGTTGCTGCGCTGTCTCTACGGTGCGCTGGGACCGACATCGGGTGATGTGCTCCTCGACGGCACGCCACTGTCTGCGATGCACCGGCGGGCGGTGGCCCGGCGGATCGCCGTCGTGGCGCAGGAGCACCACGACCCTGCCACGCCGATCTCGGTGGCGGAACTGGTGATGCTGGGACGTCTGCCGCACCAGGGGATCATGGCGCAGACCACCGACGAGGACCGGACCACGGTGGTCGGGGCCCTCGAGTCCGTGGGGCTGGGCGCACTGGCTGCCCGGGACGTCGCCGTCCTGTCCGGAGGAGAGCGTCAGCGGGCGTTGATTGCCCGGGCGCTGGCCCAGCAGGCGGGGCATGTCCTGCTCGACGAACCGACCAACCACCTGGACATCCGCTTCCAGCATGATGTGCTGGAGCTGGTCAGTGAACTGCCCGGGGCCGCCGTGGTACTCCACGACCTCAACCTCGCCGCCCGTTACTGCGACCGGATCGTCGTGCTGGACGCGGGGAAGGTGGTGGCGGCCGGTACCCCGTCCCAGGTGCTGGTCCCGGAGATCCTGGAACCGGTGTACAAGGTCCGTGTCAGGAGAGTGGAGTTCGACGGGGAGATGCACCTGCTGTTTCCCCGCTGAAGCCCAGCGCGGTTCCGAGCGGGCAGGTCACATGTAGATCGTCATACAGATGATGAGCCCGATGAGCATCAGGGCTCCGAGGATCATCGTGACGACGTCGGCGTTCGAGGAGTACGGGATCTCCTGCTGTTCAGCCTGGAGTTCCTCCTGCCTGCGCAGGGCCTCCTCATATGCGGTGGGATCATCGGTGTCACCGGACCGGGCGGTGGAACGGGCGGAACTGTTCGTCTCGTTCATGAGGCCAGCACCTTCGTCATCTCGTGGATGATCGTCCCGATACTTATGACGTATATCAGAGCCATGAACCAGGTGTAGACCCACTTTCCCTGGTGGTCGGTCTTCCAGAACCGACGGACACCGAGCCAGCCGTTGACGAGCGCGACCAGGCACAGGGCGATGCTGATCGGTGAAGCCAACGAGCCCATCACGCTGAGAATCGGAATCAGTACCGGGATGATGACGTAACTGATGGTGCAGCGCACGGCGGAGACGACGATCGCCCACCGGAAAGCGCGGTGGGCGGCGCGTACTTCTTCGGTGTCGATCTTGTCGACATTCGCCGGGCTGATCCGGAGCATCCGCAGCATGAACCGGTCAGCGCGGGACCTCGGGGCGGACACGGCCCTGTGGGGGCGGTCGTTCGACTGCTCCGCCGGTGACCCGGCACTCCGCGTGCCCCTGACCTGCACGTCAACGGCCGGTGAGACTTCACCGGTTGTCAGTGCGGGCACTCCCGTGACGCCGTGACCCGTGGCGACCTGGCTGGTGGTGGACATGGGACCCACGTTAGCAGCGTCCGAGGCGGCGTTCCTAACTACGCACAACACTGTGACGAGTCCGTGACCAGTGTGAACGGGAACCTCCGTAGAGCTCAGCAGGACCACCGCCGGGCGTGGGGAAGCCGGGTCACCGTCGTGGCCCTGCTGCCGGCCAGGCTGCCGGCCAAGCTACCGGCCCTGCTGGCGCTCGGCGGCTCCGGGCGTCGCCGGGTCCCCTGCCGGCACCTCTCCCTCCGATACCCCCCTCCGGGGGGAGTCGTGGCTAGAGTGTCATCTGTACGACGGATGACGGACGACCGGTCACCCCTGCCACGCTGACCGCACCGACCGCACTGCCGCGACTGACACCGACGATCCCACCGATCCCACCAATCCCGACGACAACTGAGGACGCCCCATGCCCCAGGACCCGACACAGCGCGATCTCACGGCCGCGGAACTCCAGGGGGCGAGAAACCGTCTCACCCTGTCCCCGGAGCTGGTCAGGCGTGTCGCCGTCCTCGGAGGCTACGACGCCCACGACGCCTTCAGCGACAAGCTCACCGATGTCGTCGACGTCACCGATCTCATCGAACTGCTCGTCACCGCCCAACTCGGGGAGACGGAACCCGGCCGGACCGCCGCGCGGCAGGTGGAGTCGGAGCGTGCCCGCAGGATCCTCGAACGGATCGCCACCGGGCAGACCCTGACCCGGCAGAGCGTGCACGACAACCTGCCCTCCGAAACCGTGGTCCTGTTCCGGATGGGCCCTCCGCGACTGTGGGGGTACGCGGTGCGGCAGCGTACCCCGCGCAATGCGGGGAATGCACTGCCTGCCAGGGTGCCCGCCGATCCCACCGGGACATGGGCCTCCCCGGAGGAGGCGTGGCTGGGCTGGCACATCACCGACGCCTCTGACCTGGACGAGCTTGCCACGGTGGTTCCCGGGGTACTCCACGACAATGACCTCAACCGGAGACTGCGCCTGGGAATGTCCCTTTCTGACGGTCCTGACCAGGTGTGGAGTTCTGCGCGGGGGCACTGGAGCATCAAACCGGAGACGACGTACATCGTCCCGTCCCGCTACGGCTGGTGCCCCTATGTCTTCCGGATCCCCGACGGCGGCTGGCGCGGCGACGAGTTCGAGGGCCACCGCACCCGCTACATGGCCGAACGCGGTTACTGGATCGACGTGGACAACGGCCGGCTCGTGGAGATGGGTGAGCCCGACCCCGACAATTCCTGGCTGCCGAGGATGTCAGTCAGTGACGAAGCCCCCACGGAGACCGACATGGCCGTCGCCGGACTGCTCACCGACAGGGTCCTGCGCCTCGGCGCAGCCGGAAAGAATCCGGTGATTCGGCTACGGCAGCGGGGACGCCGTCTGTTCTGAACACCTGTTCCGGACACCTCTTCCGGACACCGTTTCCGGACACTGTTTCCGGATGGCAGCGCCCGGACACTTCCGAGAGGCCGCTACCGGTGGTCCGGGTACCCGCCGGAGAAGCCGCCGAACTGCGGGTTCTGCCGTCCCTGTTCCTGAGGTGCCGCGACCGACGGACCGGAACCCGACGGACCGAAACCCTGCGGACCGGAAGTCTGCTGAGGTAGCAGTCTCCGGCTACCGCCGATGATCCCGAACTGTGCGAGCAGGTACACCACCGCGACCGCCAGGAGGACCAGGCTGAGGAACAGCGAGGCGAAGATCCCGGGCGATACATCGGTGCTGTCAATGAGTCCCGCGGTGGGATCCTCGCCGCCCCACTCCCGGAGTGCTCCCAGGTCACTCAGCAGCCCGACCAGGGTGTACACCGTCGACAGTGCCGCACCTCCGGTGAGAAGCACCGCCCCGGCCAACGTCCGACCGGTCGCTGCGACCAGGAGGACACCGCCGGCGACAAGGACGATGACCGCGGACGCCGTGAGCAGGGCGCCCAGGTTCACGTCCGTCACCGAGAGGGTCTCTCCACCGGCGTACATGTCGAAAGTCCGGCGTCCCAGACCGTCGACACCGATGCTGAACCTGCTGCCGGAGTCTTTCTCTGTCACTGTCCGCCAGTCCAGGAGGTAGCTGCCGGTGAGCAGCAGAAGAAGGAGGACCGACGAGGACGCCACATACAGCGGACGCAGGAGGCCGGACACCGGGGCACGGGTGGCAGCGGGCAGCAGCGGTCCCGGGCCGGACAGGAGGTACAGCAGGCCCACCGCCAGTGTCGCCAGGCTGACGAGGACGGCGAAGATGAGACCGAAGCGGACGCCGAAGTCGAGCGGGGTGTCACCCGCAGCCGCATTCATCGTCAGCCCCATGAAGTTCTCGTCCATGCCGAAGTCCGTGACCAGCGACAGGAGCCCGTAGAGCAGCCCGACGCCTCCTGCAACGGTCAGACACAGGGCAGCGATCCGCCGGTACACCGACGTCAGTGCCAGCACCGCGGCAGCTGCGACGAGCAGCACCACCACGAGGGAGAGGAAGAACCAGGGGGTGGCCAGGCTACGGGCGGATTCGCCGTCGGAGAAGATCTTCTGTATCCCGAAGCCGTTGACCAGGGCAGAACCTCCGTCATCTTCCACGGCTTTCTTCCAGTTCAGCGAGTAGCTCAGCACGGTGAGCAGGAGCAGTACCCCTGCGGCAGCCCCAACTGTCACAGGAGTGAACATGCCGGTCGTCACACCGGGCTGACCGGAGTGCGTCGCCGGCGGGACCGACGGTGACGACGGTCCCGTCGGTGCCTGTACCGGAAGGCCCGACCAACGACCCGGCTGCTGCGGGGGCTGTCCGGTCTGACCGGCATGCCCGGTCCGCTGTGGTGGGGTGTTCCACTGTGGTGCCTGAGGCCGGTACCGGTCCTGCCACTGGTCCTCCGGCCCGTCGGGCCGTCGATGGTCCGCCATATTCTCCTTCTCCCTGTGACACCCGCACATTTCCGGCGAATGCCTGTCGACGTCATTCCAAGGCACACCTTACTTACTGTTTCTTCTGTTATCACCGGCACCTTCTGTGTCCCCTCTCCGTCTCCTACCATCTCTCGCCCGTCTGCCGCCTCCGGGAACCGGACCCGGACGCAACCGCGGCCCGGCGCAGATCCGGAGTTGGCCCGACGCGTGGCAGACTGGTCGGGACAGCCCGGCAACCGGGACCACTGCATCTGGCTCACCAGATCAACCCCAGAGAAAGGCAGCTCTGACGTGGGACGACACCATGCAGCCCCGGAACCTGACCGACCGGAGTCCCCGGCTGCGGCGCCGAGCCCGGCGGAGCCGGGGGTTCACCCGCACGGTCCTGACCGTGACCGCACCTCCCCCCGTTCCCCCGAGTCTGACCCCGAGTCTGACCCCGGACCCGTCCACCGGAGCGGGCACGTGCACAGCCACTCCCACGACACCGGACCGTGGATCTCGGACCCGCGCAAGATCGTCTGGACCGCGCCACGGGTGATCCTGGCGTCCTTCCTCTTCCTCGGCGCCGTGGCCACCGTCATCGCCGTGACGCTCCAGTGGCCCCACGGAAAAGCAGTCACCAGCGACAACTTCCACCAGACATCCAACCTCGCCCAGCAGGTCGCCGAAGGCACGGTCGCCCTGGAAACCTCCGGCTCCTGCTCCTCGGCGCAGATCGGCCGGACGTTCACCTCCGCGCCCGCCACCGAACAGGTGCCCGCCGGCACCCGGGCCTGCGACCAACTGATCGTGGACATCACCGACGGACCCGACGAAGGAACCCGCACACTGCTGGCCTCACCTAACGCAGACGGTGACGCCGACGTCAACATCGGCGACAAGGTCCTGCTGTCCACCACCACCAACCAGGACGGGACCCGCTCCTACGCCTTCCAGGACTTCCAGCGGGGAACCCCCCTGTGGATCTGGCTGGCGGTCACCCTGCTGGCCATCTGCGTGGTCGGCGCATGGCGGGGAGTGAGGGCGATCGTGGGACTGGCGATCACCCTCGGCGTCATCGCGGTGTTCCTGCTGCCCGCGCTCGCCCGCGGCGGCAACCCCGTCACACTGGCAATCACTGCCTGCGCGGCGGTGCTGTACCTGGTGCTCTTCCTCGTGCACGGGATGAACTGGAAGACGGCGTCCTCCCTGGGAGGCACTCTCGTGGCGATGATGCTGGGCACCGGACTCGCCGCCCTGGCCATCGACACCTCGGAGCTGAGG
Organism: Corynebacterium neomassiliense; assembly: GCF_900626215.1. Lineage (NCBI taxonomy): Bacteria > Bacillati > Actinomycetota > Actinomycetes > Mycobacteriales > Corynebacteriaceae > Corynebacterium > Corynebacterium neomassiliense. The sequence continues at coordinate 1,679,469 of NZ_LR131106.1, forward strand.
GGCCTCGCCGACGAGAACAACTTCCAGATCCTGCTGTACCTCCCCGGGGTGCAGGTCACCGGACTGCTGCTCGCCGGATTCATCATCGGCACCCTCGGCGTGCTCAACGACGTGACAGTCGCCCAGGCCTCCACGATCAGTGAACTCCAGGCGGCGGACCCGGACGCCTCCCGCTGGAAACTGTTCACCACCGCAATGCGGGTGGGACGCGACCACCTGGCGTCGACGGTGTACACCCTGGTGCTCTCCTACGCCGGCGCCGCCCTTCCCCTGCTGGTCCTGCTCAGCGTCTCCGGCCGCTCACTGAACCACATCCTCACCTCCGACATCATGGCCACGGAGATCCTGCGCTCGGCGACCGGGTCCCTGGCTCTAGTCGCCGCGGTGCCGTTGACCACCGCGATCGCTGCCGTCACCACGACCGCGAAGGCCAAGGTCAGGGCCGGGACAGCCGGGTGACCGGGCCGTGGCCCTGAGGGCCGAACAGGTGCAGCAGTTCCACAGTGGTCTGCCCCACCGGTCCGAACCAGTGCGGGGTCAGCGGGTCGAACCGGGCCGTCTCCCCCGGCTGCAGAACAAGCTCCTCCACGATTTCCCCACCTTCCCTGCCTTCCCTGCCTTCCCTGCCTGTCTCAGGATCACCGAAAAGCAGGCGCAGCGAACCTGCCAGGACGTAGAGCCAGGCATACCCGGGGTGGCTGACCAGGCGCGGTTCGCGGGGACCGAGGACATGCTTGAACACCTGCACCCTGCCCGGGTACCCGGTGAGGGGGACGATCACGCTGCGGTCCGAGGACGGTCCGGTGAAAGCCCGGGGCTTCAGGTTCACCCGTGGGTCACCGGTCTGCGGCGGGTCCACCATCTCGTCGAGGCTCACCCGGTACACACGGGCCAGGGGGATGAGCAGGTCCAGGGTGGGCTGCCGTCGGCCGGTCTCCACCCGGGACAGCACACTGACCGACAGCCCTGACCTCCTGCCCACTTCGGCGAGGGTGAGCCCGCGCCCCCGGCGCAGTGCCCGGAGCCTCGGACCCACCGCGCTGAGGACAGCGGAGAGCTGGGCAGGTCCACCGGGGCTGCGCCCGGTGTTTCCGTCGACACTGTGGCCGGTGGCGGGGTCGGTCATGCTCACAGTGTCCCAGAATTCTCCGGGGGTGTCCCGCAGCGGGCCTGTGGCGGACGGCCCTCCCCTGCGCCCTCTCCTGTCCCCGTCCTGCACCTTCCTGACCTTCTTGCAGTCTCCGCAAGAAACCTGGTTCCCCGGGGCCGGCCGGCCCCATGATGTGGACGCGACATCACCTGTTCCCCAGCCACCCTGCCCCGGAGATCCCGTGCACCCGTCACAGACCACAGCAACCGCGCTCTCCCCCACCCGACGGTGGACGGTCCTGGCGGTCTGCGCCTCCGCGCTGTTCCTCGTCGGGCTGGACACCACCGTCGTCACCGTCGCCCTCCCCGCGGTCGGCGACGGACTTCAGGTCGACCCCGGCCAGCTGGCCTGGGTGGTGGACGCCTACACCGTCCCCTTCGCCGGACTGCTGATCACCTCCGGGGCCCTGGCCGACCGGTTCGGACGCCGACGGGTGTTCTGCACCGGACTGGTCATCTTCGCCGCGGCGTCCCTGGCCTGTGCCCTGGCACCGACGGCCGGGATGCTCGTCACGGCGCGCGCGGTCCAGGGGGTCGGCGCCTCGATGCTCTCCCCGGTCGCCCTCGCGATCGTGGTCAACGTGATCACCGAACCGCGGGAGCGTGCCCTGGCGGTCGGGGTGTGGGGGTCGGTGTTCGGGCTGAGTACTGCCGTGGGCCCGGTGGCCGGAGGTCTGCTCACCGATACGGTCGGGTGGCAGGGGGTGTTCTGGATCAACATTCCCCTGGTGGCCGCGGCACTGGCGCTGGTGGCACGGTTCGTTCCGGAGTCACGGGCCGGACAACCGCGGCGTCCTGACATTCCCGGACAGCTGCTGCTGACACTGCTGCTGGTGTGCGGGGTGGGACTGCTCATCGAAGGACCCCGTCTCGGATGGTCTTCCCCGGTCACCGTGACAGCTGTCCTGGTCCTGGTGGTGACGGTGCCGGTGTTCGTCCTCACCTCGTCCAGGCGTGCCGAACCGCTGCTGGACCCGGGACTCTTCCGGTTCCTGCCGTTCACCGGGGCGGTCGTCTCGGCGGTCGTGGTGTTCACCGCGTTCAGCGTGATGCTGGTCCTGACGACTGTCCTGCTGCAGGACGCCTACGGCTGGTCCGCCACCGCCGCCGGAACCGCTGCCCTGCCGGCCGCGCTCGGTGCCTTCGTCGGTGCCCCGGTGTCCGGACTCCTGGTCGGGAGGACAGGGGCGGGGACGCCACTGCTGGTCTCCGGTGCCTGTCTGGCTGCGGGCGGACTGCTGCTCAGCGTCGCGGCCGGCGACGGCGGTGTCGACCGTGTCCTGCTGTCCGCCGGCTGTCTCCTCACCGGTACCGGGGTGGGCCTGTCCAGTTCTCCGCTCACCACCACGGCGGTGAACAGTCTTCCCGCGGACCGGGCGGGCGTGGCAGGGGGTGTGACCTCGACGGCGAGGCAGGTCGGTACCGCTGTCGGGGCGGCGGTCGCAGGAGCGCTGGCCGCCGGCGGCCCCGGGGCGTGGACCGGCACTCTCGTCACCGCGGCCTGCGGGGTCGTCGTCATCGTGGTGACCCTGATCTGTTGCCGGTCCGGCAACTCGCATTGCGGTCCGCGGTGAGGGTGGTGCAGTCTGGCGACCATGCATCAGCACACCACCATCGCGACCGCCTACGACGTGATCATCGTCGGTGGCGGAGCAGCCGGCCTCAGCGCCGCCCTCACCCTCGGACGCGCACGTCGCCGCGTCCTCGTCATCGACTCCGCAGCCCCCCGCAACCGCTTCGCCGGCCACATGCACGGCGTACTCGGCCACGACGGGCTTCCCCCGCTCGACCTGCTGGAAGCCGGCCACCGGGAACTGGAACGCTACGACGTCACCGTTACCACCGGAACCGTCGCACAGGTCGGCGACATCGTCCGGGGACTGAAGGTCACCTGTGCCGACGGGACCGTGGAGTACACGCGTGCGCTGCTCCTCGCCGGTGGAGTCGACGACGAACTCCCGGATGTCCCCGGACTCGCCGAGCACTGGGGAGACACCGTGTTCCAGTGTCCCTACTGCCACGGATGGGAGGTCCGGGACCGGCACATCGGAGTTCTCGCGACCTCCGGGAGCATCGCCCACTACGGGATGCTGCTGAGACAGTGGACCGACCGTCTCACCGTCCTGCCGGTGGGCGAGGCCGGCACCGCGGCGCTCAGGGACATGGACGAGGACACCCGCGCACGGTTCGACGCCCGCGGCATACGGTTGACCGGGTCCCCGGTGACCGAGGTCCTGTCCTCCGGCGGAACCCTCACCGGGGTGCGGACCGCCGACGGCAGCGTCCACGAACTCGACGCCCTGGCTGTCGTCCCTGTTCCCCGGCCGCGCGACTCCTGCGTCGCCGGCCTCGGCCTGGACCGGACGCAGGTCCCGGGATCGGGCAGCTTCCTCACCGTCGACCCGGCCGGCAGGACCGGGCACCCGCGGATCTGGGCGGCGGGCAATGTCGTCCAGCCCTGGCTGAATGTCCCGATGTCCGGCGGACTGGCCACGATGACGGCGTCCGCCCTGAACCTCGCGCTCATCGAGGAGGACACGGACGCCGCCGTGCGCGCCACCGAACCACACCGCGGACGTCCGGAGATCGCCGACGACGGCTACTGGGAGAGCAGTTACGCCGGTGCCCGGCCCCGCTGGAGCGGACGCCCGAACTCCGCCCTCGTCGACTACCTGACCAGGTACCTCGGCGAGGACGCCACGGCCGGAGCTGCCCACGCGGCCGACATCGGATGTGGTGAAGGCGCCGACGCGGTCTGGCTCGCCGCCCACGGCTGGACAACCACCGGAGTCGAAGTCTCCGGAACCGCACTGGGACGCGCGCGTGCCCTCGCCGAGAAGGCCGGAGCAGGCGACCGGGTGGAGTTCACCGCAGACGGCCTGGTGGGGTACAGCGACGCCGTCAACAGCGGGACCAGCCCACGACCGGATCTCGTGACCGTCAGCTACCTGCACTCACCGTCACAGGCCGACCGGGCTTCCCTGCTGCACACCGCCGGTGACCTCCTCGCCCCCGGCGGCCATCTCTTCGTCCTCTCCCACATCCTCCCCGGGGACGACTCCGGCGCACCTGCCGACGCCGGCGGACACGGCTCCACCGGCCCGGACCGTGCTGCCGCGGTATCCACGGTTCCCGGACTCGACCCGGAGGACTGGACGGTGGTCGCCGGCGGCGCCCCGGAACGCGACGAGATCCTGCCGGACGGTTCGGTCGCCCGGTCACGTGACCGTGCGCTGCTGCTCCGTCGACGCTGACACCACAGAAGCCGCAGAATCCGCAGTCACCGCAGCCGGGCGGTCGGATACGCCGGGGTTCAGGGGATCATGTCCAGGATCGCTTCGGTGAGGACGCGCCGCTGCGCCTGCGTCAACGTCCTGTGCACGTGGTCGTGGACCCACAGTCCGTCGGCAGCGACCTGCACCAGGTAGGACGCCCGCGCGAGCCCGGCGGCCTCCCCGTCACCGGTCATCGCCGTCGCCGAGGGCATCCACCGCCCGTCGACCTCGTCCCAGACTTCCGCGAACGCCGGATCGGATCCGGCGTCCAGCTGCACCATCAGCTCGGCACGGGTCGCCGAGTGGCTCATGGTCTCCACGACCGCACGCAGGCGGGTCGCGGCGTCCACCTCGTCCGCGGTTCCGCCCGCGGCGTCCTCCAGTTCGCGTTCCCACCTGGCCGCGAGATGCCGGTGGATCCCCAGGAGCAGGTCACGGCGGGAGGGGAAGTGGTAGACCATGCCGGACTTCGACATTCCGGCTGCTTCCGCGAGGGACTCGTAGGTCACGGCGTCCACCCCCGCCTCACCGATGATCTTCACCGCTGCGTCCAGGATGAGGTCCCTCTTACTTGAGCGCAACGGTCCCCCTGGGGTTGCCGCGGAAGCACCTGGCGGTGACCACGGCGCCGACCAGGGCCACGACACAGGCGATGAAGATGACGTACTGGTAGGCCGAGTCATAGGCGGCGACCGCCTGGGCACCGAAGACCGGGTGGTTGACGCCGTGGTCCACGTCATGGGCCACAGCCTCGGGTGCCTTCAGCGCGTAGAACATGGGCATCAGACTACCCAGGACCGCCACGGACAGCAGGGTTCCGAACTCGTAGGAGACCTCCTCGACGGAGGCCGCCATGCCTGCCCGGGACTCCGGTGCCGAACCTATGATCGCCGTGGACGAGACAGACATGACCATCCCGGCGCCGAGGCCGAGGGCCACGAGACAGAGCACGAACACCGCCAACGGTGCATGGGCGAACGCCCACAGTCCCACCAGCAGACCCGCCGCCATGAGGAGGAAACCTCCGCTGATCAGGGTGCGGAACCCAAGTCGGTGCAGGAACGCCCCGCCGAGCACGGACGCCGGGACAGCCGGAACCGCGGCACTGGCCACCAGCATGCCGGCCTCGAGCGGGCTGAACCCGCCGGCGGTCTGGTAGCGCTGGGTGGTCATCATCTCGGTGCCGGACATGATGAACATGGTCAGCACCGCGGCGAGAGTACCGCCGGTGAACATGGCGTTGCGGAAGATTCCGAACTCCAGCAGAGGTTCGCGCCCCACCGACCGCAGGTAGCCCTGCCTGCGGGAGAACGCCACCGCCCCGACGGTGCCGACGGCCAGGGCCGAGACGAGGAGGACCGCGGTGCGGTCAGGGTTGGCCAGCTCCTTGACGGTCATGATGCCGCCGACCATCGCGACCATCGCCAGGACCGAGGACGCCAGGTCCCACTGCCGCGTGGGATCCGGCAGGTTCGCCGGAGCGAACAGGACCGTGCCGATGAGGACGGTGACGGCCACCGGGATGTTGATGAGGAACACCGAGTGCCATGAGTAGTGTTCCAGCAGCAGACCGCCGAGCACCGGCCCGGAGGCTGAACCGACGACCGCGACCGAGACCCAGACACCGATGGCGGTGTTGCGTTCCCGCTCGTCGGTGAAGATCTGGCGGATGAGCGCCAGGGTGGCGGGCATCATTGTCGCCGCTCCGACACCCAGGACGGCCCGGGCGGCGATGAGGGCGGTGGCGGTCGGAGACAGTGCCGCCAGCAGTGAACCGAGGCCGAACACGGTGACGCCGACGGTGAACATCAACCGGTGGCCGATGCGGTCACCGAGGGTTCCGACGCCGAGCAGCAGTCCGCAGAGCACCAGCGGGTAGGCGTTGATGATCCACAGCCCCTGCAGGTCGGTGGTGTGCAGCTGGTCCCTGAGTGCGGGCAGCGCCGTGTAGAGGATCGAGTTGTCCGCGCCGACGAGGAAGAGACCCAGGCTGAGCAGGATGAGGAAGCCCCACCGTCGCGCAGGCGACACCGGCGCGCGGTCGGGCCCTCTTCCCGGCGTTGTCTGTGCGGTGATTCCCGTTGTCATTTCAGCTCCCGTGTTTCTCCTGTGTTGCATGTCTGTTTCCTCCCGGAATCGCACCACCCCCTCCGGTTATCCGTAACTGTAACGCACGTTCGGTGCAGTTATCAAGGTCAGCATGTGTTCGGTGCCGGACATCACACGGTACCCGCCGGCCAGCCCACACCCCCGCCGACTGTTCCGTCACGCCCGGGACCACGGTTAACATGACCGAAACGCGCCTGTCGCCGGGTACGCAGTCCCGTGCCGTAGCGTGTGCCGGGTCACTGACCTGACGACAACCTGACAACACTCCCGGAAAGCGCCTGCCCTTGCCCACCATCGGAATCGTCAACGTGAACACCAGTTCATCAATGACCCGGACCATCGTCGACGCCGCGCGCACCGTCGCCGCACCCGACACGACCGTCATCGGTGTCACCCCCGCAACCGGACCCGAATCCGTGGAGACCCACATTGAAGCGGCCCTGTCCCAGGTGGGCGTGATCACCGCGGTCCACCGGCGCCACACCGCGCCGGTCACCACCGGCACCCCGGCGATCGACGCGTGGATCATCGCCGGATACGGCGATGAAGGCCGCGAGGCCCTCCAGGAACTCGTCGACGTCCCCGTCGTCGACATCACCGAGGCCGCCGCCGTCGCCGCCATGGCTGTCGGAGACCGCTACGCCGTGGTCACCACCCTCGACCGCACCGTACCGATGATCCGCGGACGCCTCCAGCTCGCCGGACTTCACGAACGGTGCGTCAGCGTCAGAGGCACCGGACTCGGCGTCCTCGAACTGGAGGAGGACCCGGAACGGACCGACCGGATCATCCTCGACCTCGCCCGGCAGGCACTCACCGACGGTGCGGAGGCTGTCTGCCTCGGATGCGGCGGAATGGCCGGACGGGCACACGAACTGACCGCCCGGCTCGGCGCACCCGTCGTCGACGGCGTCACCGCCGCCGTCGGCATCGCCGAATCTCTCGTCAGGCAGGGACTCACCACCTCACGGACGGGGACCTACGCCCCCCGCTCCCCGAAGAAGCTGACCGGATTCGAAGAACTGGAGATCCCATGAGCGGCACCACCGGCAAAGACGTCATCCACCCGCAGGGCGCGGACCCCGACCTCATCAACGACGACATCGCCCCACTCAAGGAACAGAAGTGGAAGTCGTACAACGTCTTCGCGTTCTGGATGTCAGACGTCCACTCCGTCGGCGGGTACACCACCGCCGGCAGCCTCTTCGCCCTCGGACTGACCTCCTGGCAGGTACTCCTCGCCCTGCTGATCGGCATCTTCCTCGTCTACATCTTCTGCAACCTCGTCTCACTTCCCTCCCAACGCTCCGGCACCCCCTTCGCCGTGGTCTGCCGTGCCGCCTTCGGTATCCAGGGTGCCAAGATCCCCGCGATGATCCGGGGACTCATAGCCCTGGCCTGGTACGGGATCCAGACCTACCTCGCCTCCCACGCGCTGGTCGTCCTCATGGTCAAGCTGCAGCCGGACTGGGCCGAATGGGCGGACAAGGACGCCCACGGCTTCCTCGGACTCTCAGTGCTGGGTTACGTCGCCTTCGCGATCCTCTGGATCGTCCAGGCACTGGTGTTCTGGCGTGGGATGGACACGATCCGCAGGTTCATCGACTTCTGCGGACCGGCCGTGTACATCGTCATGGGCGTCCTCGCCGTGTACCTGTGCTCCAGGGCCGGCTGGTCCAACATCGACCTCAACCTCTCCGACCACCGGCTCACCGGGTTCGCCGTCTTCTCCACCTTCTGCGCTGCCGTGGCCACGACAGTCAGCTACTTCTCCGGACCCATGCTCAACTTCGGCGACATCTCCCGCTACGGTGAGTCGCAGAAGGCGGTGCGGCTGGGCAACTTCCTCGGACTCCCGGTGAACTTCCTCGTCTTCTCCGTCATGGTGGTGCTCACCGCGTCCGCGACAGTGCCCGTCTACGGCAGACTCATCACCGACCCGGTGGAGACCATCGCCGAACTCGACAACACCTACGCCATCGCCTTCGGAGCCCTGACCCTGCTCATCGCCACCGTCGGCATCAACATCGTCGCGAACTTCATCGCCCCCGCCTTCGACTTCTCCTCCGTGGCACCGAAGAAGATCTCCTGGCGCACCGGCGGGATGATCGCCGCCGTCGGATCGGTGTTCCTCACCCCGTGGAACCTGTACAACTCACCGGACACGATCCACTACACACTCGACACCCTCGCCGCGTTCATCGGACCGGTGTTCGGCGTGCTCATCGCGTACTTCTACGTCATCAACCGGGGCGATCTCGACATCCCCGCCCTGTTCGACTCCTCCCCCTCCGGCGCATACCACTACACGAAGGGCTTCAACGTCAACGCCGTGATCGCCGTCGGGGTGGCCGCCGTCGTCGGCATCGTCATCGTCGTCACCCCGGCGTTCTCCGCAGCGGCGACCTACACCTGGTTCATCGGCGCCGCTCTGTCGGGGATTCTCGTGATCCTGCTGGAGAACATCCGCCCGTCCGTGATCATGCGTGACGCCGCCACCGCGGCCGCAGCCCGTGAAAACACGGTGCGCATCCTCGACTAGCCTGCGACTAAGCTGACCGTGTGAACACCCACCCGACTCTCCCCGGCCCCTGCTCCGGGCACCTCTCCGAACTGACCGGCGAACTCGGCGCCCTCGCCGACGCCCGCCTCACCGGCACCGACAGACTGGTCCGGGGTCGGTGGGCCACACCCGTGACATGGCGTCAGCCGGTGCACACCGTCTACGTGCCCGCACAACTCATGACCGGGGACGCGTCAGACCCCGACATCGCCGGCACCTGGGGGGACGCCGCACTCTCCACCCTGGAGAGCTACGGCTCCGCCGCCTTCCCGGAGACCGCCGCCGCCGCGCTCGCCCGTGAGCTCGGCGTACCCGACGCAGAAGCAGACACGGTCGGAACGCTGACAGTGGCCAAACTTCGGCGCGAACCCGTCGAAGACCTCCGCATCGACTTCGAGGACGGGTACACCCGTCGCGGCGTCCCCCCGGAGCAGTGGGACAGCGACGAGGACGACCGGGCCGCCGAAGCCGCGGGCATTCTCGCCCGGTGGCTCGGCCGGGACGCGACGGCACCGGACCGGACCGGCCCCTCCCCGGCTTTCGCCGGCATCCGGTTCAGGTCCTTCGACCCCGACGTGCGTGACCGCGGTCTGCGCACACTCGTCATCGTCCTCGCCGGCCTCCATGACCGTGGCGTCCTCGCCGACCTGCTGAAGCGCGACCGCCGGGCACTGCGCCTGACCTTCCCGAAGGTGCAGCACCACAGCCAGGTGGAGGCACTCGTCGAGGTCCTCACCCGGATCGAGGAGAAGTTCGGCGTCCCGGAGATCCCCTTCGAAGTCCAGATCGAGACACCACAGGCCGTCACCGGCATCGACGGTGAAGCCGAACCCGCCCGCATTCTCGCGGCCGGAGCCGGCCGGATCCTCGCACTGCACTACGGCACCTACGACTACTCGGCGTCGATGGGTGTGGACGCCGCCCGGCAGTCGATGGAGCACCCCGTCGCCGACCACGCCAAGGATGTGCTCCAGGTCGCCACCGCAGCGGTCGGCGTGGAACTCTCCGACGGTTCCACGAACCGGATCCCCGCAGGCTCCCCGGCGGAGATCCTCGACGGCTGGCGCCTCCACCACAGACTGGTGACCCGCCACCTGCGCCGCGGCATCCGCCAGGGATGGGACCTGCACCCCAACCAGCTCGTGACCCGGCACCTGGCCACCATCGCCTACTTCCGGGCCTCCTGGGAGGAGAGCGCGGCCCGGCTGCGGGCCTACGTCACCGGCGACACGTCCCGCTGGATGGACGAACCCGCCACCGCGAAAGCCATGGCCGGCTACCTGCTGCGGGCACGGGGATGTGGAGCGGTGACCGACGACGAACTCTCCCTGACCGGGGTCACCACCGGCCAGCTCCGCACACTGCAGGTCACCGGCCGACTGTGACCCCCGACGACCTGACCCCCGACGACCTGACCAGAAAGGCATCATGACCACCAGAATCTTCCGCGCCGCACAGGCCGTCTACCTCCCGGAGGAGGCCGGTCCCGACAGCCGTCCCACCCTCGGACCCGCCACCGTCGTCACCGACGGCGCCACCATCGTCTCGGTACTCCCGGGCCTGCAGCCGGACGTACATGCCGGCCATGACGCCGAGATCATCGAGATCCCCGACGACCAGGTCCTCATCCCCGGACTCGTCGACACCCACGTGCACGTCAACGAGCCGGGCCGCACCACCTGGGAAGGGTTCACCTCGGTCACCCGGGCCGCGGCGTCCGGCGGGGTCACCACCCTGCTGGACATGCCGCTGAACTCCGTCCCCTCGACAGTCACCGTGGACGCCCTGGACACCAAACAGGCTGTCGCGAAAGACAAGGTCAAGGTCAACGTAGGTTTCTGGGGCGGGGTCGTGCCGGAGAACATCGGCACCGGTGATCTCCGGGCACTCTGGGACCGCGGAGTCTTCGGTTTCAAGTGTTTCCTGCTGTACTCCGGAGTGGACGAGTTCCAGCCCCTGGACAAGGACCAGCTGCGCGCGGCGATGAGGGAGATCGCCGAGTTCGACGGTCTGCTCATCGTCCATGCCGAGGACGGGGAGATCATCGACGAGGCCACGGAGAAGGTCGGGGCCGCAGGTGGTGTCGACGAGACCTTCGACAGTTTCCTGGCGTCCCGCCCCTCCTCCTCGGAGGCTGCGGCGATCGCCACCGTCATCGCCGCGGCCGAGGAGACCGGCTGCCGGGCGCACATCCTGCACCTGTCTGACTCAGGGTCCATCGACCAGATCGCCGCCGCACAGGAACGCGGCGTCCGCATCTCCGCGGAAACCTGCCCCCACTACCTGTCCCTGTTCAGCGAAGAGATCCAGAACGGCGCGACACAGTACAAGTGCTGCCCGCCTATCCGTACGGCCGGCAACCGTGAACGCCTGTGGAAGGGACTCGTCGACGGTGTCATCGGCACCGTCGTCTCCGACCACTCGCCCTGCACCGCGGAGCTCAAACGGTTCGCCGAGGCAGCCGACGCCGCCGCAGCTGCGGGAGTCTCCGACGACCTCGTGGCCTTCTCCGCCCTAGCCGCGAAAGGCAACGACCTCGGTGCCGGCGGTGCCGACCACCGAGGGTCCGGCGGTTCCTTCGCGACGGCGTGGGGCGGCATCGGCGCGGTGGAGCTCGGGCTGCCCGTCGTGTGGTCCCAGGCGCGGCTCCGGGGGCTCGACATCACCGACGTCGTCCGCTGGATGTGCCAGAATCCCGCCGAATGGGCCGGACTGTCCGACCGCGGGGCCATCCAGGCGGGACGCCGCGCCGACCTGGTGCAGATCAGCGCCGACGACGCATTCGTGGTCCTCCCCGAGAACCTGAACCAGCGCAACAAGGTCACCGCGTACGCCCAACGGGCATCCGGCACTTATACACAACTGACGCCGGCGACGAAGAACAGAGTTGTAAGACCGGGGCGGGTGCGCAAGGGACGCGACGAGCGAAAGGACAANCGCCGCCCCCGGAGAGCCCGGTGACCGTGCGGTGTTCCCCGGAGATCTCCGACCTTTCACGCTCCGCCCCTGACCGTCCGCACCCTGCTCGCCCCTGCTCGCCTCTGCTTTTCATTTCCCTGTACGACCGACCTCTGAGGAACCGACACATGAGTGACATCCCCACCGAACTTCCCGATTTCCTGGGCTGGCCCGACCTGGCCAGCCGTGCCAACGCCGGTGCCGTGGTCTGGGCCACCGACGAATCCTTCGCCGAACGTGAAAACCTCATCCGTTCCAGCGAACCGGTCTTCGACCCGACGGAGTTCGGGAACAAGGGGAAGGTCTACGACGGCTGGGAGACCCGTCGCCGCCGCCACGGTGAGATCGGCGGCCACGACGCCGCCATCGTGCGCCTTGGCGTCCCCGGCCAGATCAGAGGGATCATCGTGGACACCGCCTGGTTCACCGGGAATTTCCCGCCGCAGTTCGCCGTGTCCGGACTGACCTGCGACGAAGTCCTCTCCGGCGAGGAGATCGCCGCACTCCCGGAGGATTCCTGGACCACCCTGGTCCCGGTGACCGACGCCCTCGGAGACCACAGGCACTACTTCGAGATCACCGGGGACGCCGCCGGCCGCCGTTTCACCCACGTCCGTCTCGACATGATCCCGGACGGAGGCATCGCCCGTCTCCGCGTGCACGGGCAACCGGTCCCGGACCCCCGCTTCCTGGGGGGCACCGTCGATCTGGCCGCCCTGGAGAACGGTGGCCGGGTGACCGCGTGCAGCAACATGTTCTACTCACGACCCGACCATGTCATCTCCCTGGGCCGCGCACGCAACATGGGTGAGGGCTGGGAGAACGCCCGACGCCGCGACGACGGCAATGACTCCGTCACCGTGGAACTCGCCGGCGAAGGCAGGGTCCGGTGGATCGAACTGGACACCTCCTACTTCGTCTTCAACGCCCCCGGTGACGTGAAGATCACCGGGATCACCGGTGACGGAGGGGAGGTCGAACTCGTCGCGAAGACCCGTTCCCTGCCAGACCACCGTCACCGTTTCCTCGTCTCCGACCCGGAGGAGGGCTCGACCGGCCCGACCCCGGTCACCGCGGTACGCGTCGACGTCTACCCGGACGGCGGCCTGTCCCGCCTGAGGGTGTGGGGTGAACTGACCGAGGAAGGACGCCGCACCATCCGTTCACGGTGGTGAACTTGCCGACCTGCCCGGCCGCGTAACACATCCGTAACATCGCTGTCGCAGCTGAAACATGCCGGGGTAATAGTGTGGGACACATGACCGTCGTCTATGACCCCACCAGGCCGGAACGTAACCGTCCCACCCCTCTGCCGGACGCCGAGTCGCAGTCCCGGCTCGCCGCCCTCGCGGACCGGGCCCGCGCCGACATGGCCCTGCTCGGCCACAACCATGACTGGGTGCCTGCCCCGGAGGAGGGCGCGTTCAACGTCCTCGTCCTCGGCGCCGGGCAGGCCGGTCTCGGCTCCGCCTTCGCCCTGTCCCGTCACCGCATCGGCGCGGTGAAGATCCTCGAGGCAGGTCCCGCGCACGAGGTCGGCTGCTGGACCAGGTACGCCCGCATGCACACGCTGCGCAGTCCGAAGAACATGAAGGGCATCGAGCTGGACATCCCTTCACTGCACACGGAGCGCTGGTTCGAGGCGAAGTACGGCAGGGCGGCGTGGGAGGCCACCGACCTGGTTCCCAGGGAGGACTGGAACGAGTACCTCACCTGGTACCGTGACGTCACCGGCGCCGACGTGGACTTCAACACCGCGGTGACAGGTGTCACCACGCCGGACGCCGCGGGCTACTTCCACGTCACCGCCGTCCGTGACGGCGAAGAGGTGGAGTACCGGGCACGCCGGATCATCTTCGCCCTCGGGCTGAAAGGCGGCGGCGGGATCTTCCTTCCCCCGCTGGTGAAGAAACTGCCGGAGCATCTGCGCGCCCACACCGAGGACGACATCGACTTCGACGCGCTGGCGGGCAGAAGGGTGATCGTCCTCGGTGGCGGTGCCTCGGGTTTCGACAACGCCTCCACCGCCCTGGAACACGGTGCGGCGAGCGTGGAGATGCACGTGCGACGCAGTGACATCCCCCGGCAGAACTCCCTGCGCTGGATGGAGTTCCCCGGGATGCAGGAGCACTTCTTCGACCTCACAGACGACCAGAAGTGGGAGTTCTCCCTGTTCAACGGTGGTCTTCCCCAGCCTCCCACCCAGGCTTCGGTGTGGAGGGCATTCTGCCACGACAATTTCTCGATGCTCACCGACACCCGGTGGGCCGACGCCGAGGTCCGCTCCACCGGCGACGGTGAGGAGATCGTGGTCACCGACGACAGGGGCGTGGAGCACACCGGCGATTTCGTCATCTCGGCCACGGGCTATGCGGTGGATCTGTCACTGCGGCCCGAGCTTGCGGAGTTCCTCCCCGACATCGCACTGTGGTCTGACGTCTACGGGCCTGCGGAGGGCCACGGCATGGGACTGTGCCCGTATCTCGGTGACGGGTTCCAGTTCCGGCCGAAGGACTCGGCCTCCGACGCGGCGAAGGAGTACATTCCGCGCCTGGTGCACCTGTCCACCGGGGCCAGGGCATCCCACGGTGTCGCAGGTAACCAGCTTTCGGGGATCTATGCGGGTCTGACCAGGGTTGCCCGGAGGATCGCCACGGACATCACGAAGGAGAACTGGCCCACGTTCTTCCGTGAGTTCAAGGCTTTCGAGCACGTCGAGATCGAAGAGGTCGGCCCACACAGTGAGGGTGAGCCCTGGTACCCGGACAGCCCGCGGTACTGATCCGGTACTACCCCTCGGCACCGACGCGGGCCTCCGCCTCGGCCGGGGCATCGTCCTCGTCACCGGTGAGGAAGGCGTAGCTGATTCCGGCGATCGCGGCACCGAGCAGCGGCGCGAGGATGAACACCCACACCTGGCCGAGGGCGTCACCGCCTGCGTAGAAGGCCACACCGAGGGAGCGGGCGGGGTTCACCGAGGTGTTGGAGACCGGGATCGAGATGAGGTGGATCAGGGTGAGGGTCAGTCCGATGGCAAGGGGTGCGAAACCGGCGGGAGCCTTCTTCGAGGTGACACCGAGGATGACCCAGAGGAACACGGCGGTGAGCACGACCTCGGTGACGATCACCGCGGCGAGCGAGTAACCGTCCGGGGAGTGCTCCCCGTAGCCGTTGGTGGCGAACCCTGATTCTGAGGCGCTGAACCCGTCCTTGCCCGAGGCGATGACGTAGAGGACGCCGCCCGCGACGGCTCCGCCGACGACCTGGGCGATCCAGTAGGGGACGACGGCGGCCCACTCGACGCGCCTGGCGACCGCGCAGCCGAGGGTGACGGCGGGGTTGAAGTGTCCGCCGGAGATGTGGCCGACGGCGTAGGCGCCGGTGACGACGGTGAGTCCGAAAGCCAGGGCGACGCCGACGAAGCCGATGCCCATGTTGATCGTGCCGTCGCTGACGACTTTCGCAGCGAGGACGGCGGAGCCGCAGCCGCCGAAGACGAGCCAGAAAGTGCCGAAGAACTCGGCCCAGAGCCGTTTGCTCATCGGGATGGAAGTCATGGGGTCCTCCTGTAAGGGGCGTACGGATTGGTGCTGACGTTACTACTGTGACAGTTGGGACGGGTGACCTACCGAATATATCCCTGGGCACTGCCGAAAAGCAGCCCCCGCCGGATGAACTCTGCTGAATTCTGCTGAATTCTGCGGCAACAACGCCGTCATCTTCCGGGCACAACCCTGAAATGCCCGCTCCGTAGCGTAGACGTTGTCAGGGCACCGGCACAGCCGGACCCCGGACACGCAACTACGAGACCACAAGCGGCTCAGCCGGGTCTGCATCGCACGGCGTCGGGAGACGGAGCGTACGACCGTAGGGGAAACCGCGTGACGTGAAAGGACCGTCCATGGTTCACTCCACCACGCCCACCAGCACCGACACCGTCCCACCCGAACTCGAACTCGAGTCACGCATGGGCGGCGTCGGAACAGAGACCACCGACCGGGCAGTGCCGGTCATCGACGTCAGAAACTGGGAACTCACCGACGAGGAGTGGGACGCCAAGGCAGAGGAATTCTGGGACGCAGCGACCACCATCGGCTTCTTCCAGCTGACCGGTTTCGGAATCACCAGGCAGGAGATCGAGGCGCAGTTCGCCGAGGCGGAACGGTTCTTCGCACTCCCCGGAGACACCCTGGCCACCGTCGCCAAACCGAAAGGCAGGAACGTCGGCTTCGAGCACAGGTCCCAGATCCGCCCCTCGACCGGCACCCCGGACGAGAAGGAGAGTTACCAGATCACCCGCCCGCTGATGGAGGGCATGTGGATCGACGAGGACGCCAACCCCTCCGTCGCCGGGTTCAGGGAGGCCTCCCTCGCCTTCGAGGCGAAGTGCCACGAGGTCGCGATGCGCGTCCTGGAGTTCTTCGCCGTGAAGCTGGGCTTCCCGAAGGACTACTTCCGTAAGGTCCACGACCCGGAGTCAGACCTGCACCAGTGCACTCTCCGGATGATCCACTACATGGCCATGGACGCCAGGCACAATGTCGCCGACGAGCACGGCAACCCGATCTGGCGTGCAGGGGCGCACACGGACTTCAACCTCCTGACCCTGCTGTTCCAGACCGACGGGCAGTCCGGCCTCCAGGTCATGCCGGGTGCGGAGGCCGGAGGAGACGTCCAGGCGTGGACCCCCGTCCCCGCCCGCACCGACGTGCTGACCTGCAATATCGGAGACATGCTCATGCGCTGGTCCGATGACCGGTTGAAGTCGAACTTCCACCGGGTGAAGGCCGCCGACATCGGCGTCGACATCCCCGAGCGCTACTCCATGCCCTACTTCGCCCAGGCCGACCGCGACGCCGTCATAGCCGGCCCCCGGGGCAAGTACCCGCCGATGACCGCCGGTGAGTACCTCGACATGCGCATCCAGGCGAACTTCGGCAGGGCCGAATCCGGTAAGCGGTAGCCGTCGTCGCCCGGGAACGGACATCCCGCAGGCAGGAGTTGTTCAGGACGACGGCACCGCAGCATCCCCGCTGCGTGACATCAGCGGGATAATCTGTTCCAGCTTCCGCTCCCCCTCGTCACCGGTCCATCCCTCGGGTTCGAGGATCTTCGCCCAGGCCCGGGGGATCTCCGAGATATACGTGTGCCCGTGCCCGTCAGGCACGTCCGCGGAGACCGCCATGTCGGCAGACACCTGGAGGAAGGTCACCACCGGGATCCACCGCATCTCGGACAGCACATCTGCCCCACGGGCCTCCCTGAGCCAGTCAGGCTGCTCGAACAGGAGGTCAGGTGACCACCGGGAGATCGGGTCGGAGGCGTGCTGGAGGTAGACCGTCCGCGGCTCCTTCCAGTCCGAGGCCGGCAGCTGCGGGGTGTCCAGGTCACCGACCTGGGAAGCGAAACGCACATGTTCACCACCGTCGTAGACCGGCAGCCGTTCCGGGGACCCGGCGTCCCTCTGGTCTGTGGCTTCCCGCCACAGGTCGTTGTTGAACGTGGGGCCGACGAACAGGGCCCCGTCCGTCCTCGCGGTCAGGGTCGGCACCGTCCCGAACGCCGCCTCCGCACCGAAGGAGCCGAGCGACTCACCGAAGACCACGATCTTCGGGCGCCGGTTCTCGGGAAGCTCACGGACCTTGGCGTCCACGGCCTCGAAAAGGTACAGGCCGGCCTGTCGCGCACGCTCCTTGTCGACCAGGAAGGACAACCAGCTGGGCAGGTACGAGTACTGCATGGACACCGTCGCGACGTTGCCGTTGTACATGTACTCGAGGGAGTCCACCGTGGCCTGGTTGATCCAGCCTGAACCGGTGGCGGAGCCGACGGCGATGACCTGTCGCCCGAGGCCACCGGCGCGCACCAGTTCCTCGGCCGCGAGTTCCGCATCCGCCCGCAGGTCGTCCCCGGGGTCCCCCTCCTGACCGTCACCGGTGCCCAGGCCCACGAAGGCCCGGACAGGTTCCACCGCCCGGTAGCCGTTGACCGCCTCGAGCTGGTCGGTCGTCGGCCCGTGGGAGACGAACTTGCGGCCCTCCCTGCCCAGGGAATCCCAGCTCACCAGCGAACCCGGACCGCCGGAGCGCCGGTCGGAGGTCGGCTGCACCGAGGTGTCCGTGGTCGTCTCGTTCGCACTGGCGAAGGACGCGTTGAGCAGGCGCAGGGAGTAGTTCGCCACGACACCGTTGGCGAGCACCACGGTGAGTGCGACCATCACGGCAGCGGCGGAGACTCTGGCGATCCTGGGCGGGACGACCCTGCGGAACGCCGAGTACAGTCTGCCGACCAGGTCCCCCCAGCCCTGTCCGACCAGTACCAGCAGCAGGAAGACCACCGCGGCCACAATGACGGTCACGGGCACCGCCGTCCAGTCCAGGTGCTCCACCCCGACCAGGTCACGGATGTCGTTCTGCCACACCGTGAACCATCTGAGCATCACGGACGTTCCGACGACCCCGAGCGTCCCCAGGGGTATCCACCACCGGGCGGACAGGGTACGGCCCCGCGGATCCTCGGTGAGGTCGCGGGAGAGCATGTAGCGCCACAACCAGGCGGCGAAAACTCCGGCCATGTAGCCCACCGCCGCGGACGCGCCGCTGACCGCACCCTGGAACAGTGGTCCCCGTGGCAGCAGGGACGGTGTCATCGACGCCATGAGCATCACCACGGCGACGACTGAGCCGGTGTAGCTCAGGCGCAGCCGGTAGGAGGTGAATCGTCCGGTCTCCCGGACCGGACCGTCCGGCACGACCGGCCCGTCCGCTCCTGCCGTCCCCTCCGCGCCGGATCCGGTGTCAGTCGTCGAGGTCAAAGTCCCTCTCCCAACGGTCGAGTGTGCCACCGGGGTCCCCGGAGAGCACCAGGTCACGGTACATCATTGTCTGACGCAGTCCGGAGAAGAGCATCGGCGACCCACGCAACTCTTCCCAGCCCGAGGACCATGTCAGCTGTGACGCCAGGCGCCACACACTGATCGACGGGTTCCAGGCGAGCACCCGCTCCACCTCGCGGGCCCGGGAGAGCACATGGTGGGCGGTGTCGCGCCGCCGGCGGGCCAGGCCGGTGAAGACGTAACCGTGTCCCGGGACGACGAGATGGTCGTCGAACTCCCCGATCCTGCGCAGCGAGGTGAGGTAGTCCACCACCGGATTGCCTCCGAGAGATCCGACGCCGAGTCCGATGCCCGGATGGATCTCCGGCAGGATCATGTCCGCGGCGATGAAGAGCTTCGTCTCCCTGTTGACCAGGCACAGGTGTCCGGGAGTGTGCCCCGGGGTGACGACCGCCTCCGTGTGCGGGTCGGCGGACAGTCCGAGGTCGCTGAGACGGTCGCCGTCACTGAGGAGGACATCCGGGCTTCTGCGCGGGATGAACCCGGGCACCCCGGGCTTCTCCAGCTGTTCGACGACGGTGTCGAGCACTCCGGCAGGTGCCCCGACCTCATCAGCTGAGAGCGAATAGTCCCCCGCACCGTTTCCGGAGCGGGCAGCCTCCACGCTCCGCCATTCCGTGGCGCCGACAATGAACCGAGCGCGCGTGGCCTCCAGCAGACAGGACGCCGCGGTCACGTGGTCCGGGTGCGCGTGGGTGACGATGACCTGGGTGATCTGTTCGAGGCGGCGTCCCCGCTCGCGGAGGAATGCGTCCAGCCCGCTGAGGTACAGGCCCTCCTGACCCTGGCCGGTCCATCCGGGGTCGACGACGGTGACGCCGTCGTCGCCGAGATGCACGGTGGAGAACACCGAGGCCATCACCCCGGAACCGGGCATGGCCACAGGGCGCACCCATGTCCCGGTGCCGGGAGCCGATCCGCCGTCGATCCGGACAGGTCCGGGGGTACGGCTGTTCACGGCCGCGGTGTACTGGGGTTTCGCGAAGGGAGTGACCTGGTGGGTGACCTGCCGGTGGACCATGGATGTCAACGTACCTGCTTCACTGCCGTACCGTCACTGCAGGCACCCGCCCGCAGCTGCCCACAGGCTGCCCGCAGCTGCCCACAGCTCAGTAGCGGTCCGGTTCGGCGCCCAGGTGGAACTTCCTCCCCGAGATCCCCCCTTCAGCGGGGGTTATCTCCACGTAGTTGTACTTCAGTGTCGGCAGCCAGGGGCGCAAGGGCAGCTCATCGGCGGCGTGGATCTCGGCGGACTCGGTGAGGATCCGGGCGTTGCCCTTCACGATCACGGACCAGGCCCGGCCGTCGACGTCCGAGACCTGCTCGACGTTGTCGGCCTCGAAGAGGACGTCGTCGTTGAGGTTCAGGCTGAACAGTTTGGTGCCCTCAGCCGTGCGGATGTAGATCTTCCCGTCGCTGACGGTGTAGTTGAGCGGGAAGAGGTCGATGTCGTTCGAACGGTGCACCACGAGACGTCCGAAGGTCTTCGTCGCGAGAAGGTCGAGGGACTCTTCGTCTGTGAGGCGGGTGACGGGGGAATCGTTGTCAGTCATACATCTCATTGTTCCACTCGCGCTGCACCTGTGCAGCGGCCGTCACCCCTCCCCCACCGGATCAGCGCACATCGGATCCGCCCCACGGCAGCCGCCCGGTTCTCCGGCGCTACCTCTTCGAGGCCAGCACCCGCTGTGCCTCGGACATGGTGTCCGTGTCGTTGAGTTCCAGGGCCCGTGACCCGGCGAGTTTGCGCGCCACATGCTCACCGACGGTCATGGGCCGGTAGCGGGCGGGACGGTCCTCGTCGACGGTGCCCGGCAACGGGCCGACGACCGCGTCCACGTTCCCGTCGTGGAAGAACGCCGCCGACCGCCGGCGGCGTATCGTCCCGTCCACCACCGGGGGCTTCACCCTGTGCAGTGTCGACTTCCACCGGTCATTGGTCAGGCGTGCGGTGACGTCACCGAGGTTGACCAGGAGTGCCCCCGGGTCCGGCATCACGTCGTGCCACCCGCCGTCCTCACCGAGGACCTGCAGCCCCTCCACCCGGTCCGCCCACAGGACGGTCACGATGCCGTAGTCGGTGTGCTCGCCCATCCCGTTGAGCTCACCGTCGAGCTCCACCGCCTGCCCCGGCTCCAGGGCGTAGTTGATGGTGCGCAGCACGTCGATGGAATGGTCGGTCAACTCCGCGAGGGTGCCCCGCGGCACCTCCAGGGCGACCTCGAAAATGTCGGTCAGTGTCCGGGCGACCCGTTGTGCCTCAGAGAACCACCGTTCCAGGTTCTCCCGGAACACCGCCATGCCACCGTCAGTCTCCTGCGGCCACACATTGGCCGGGTAGTCGGCCTCCGGGAGGTGGAGGTCCGGGAAGTCGGACGCCTGGACGCCGATGTTGAAGGCCTCGAAGAAGTCGTTCATCCCGTCCGCGGATTCCACCCCCAGTGACAGGGAGAGTCTCTCCGACTTCGGCGGCGAGTATCCGCGGTTGATCTCCGGAGGGGTGGCGACCTTCTTCTTCAGTTCCAGGTCGCGCAGGAAGAAGGCGTCGAGGGCGTCTGCCAGTCCGTCCCAGGTGCGGCTGTCGATCCCGTGCCCGGTGACCTGGATGAAGCCGACCTCGCGGGCGGCGGTGTCGACCTCGCGGGCGACACGCTCACGTCGGTCGTCTGTTCCGGCTTCTGTGCCGGCGCCTGTCCACGGCGAGATGTCGACGACCGGGACCCGGAAGGCTCCCCTCCCGGTGGTGTGCGCCTCCTGTGTCGTGTCCGGTGTGCCCGGTACCGTCTTCCCTGAGCTCAGGTGTTCTTCCCCGGTGTCCATTGTCCGGCGTCCTCTCATGCTTCGTAGGTGTGAGTCTGTCTGAATGTGCCTGAGTCCGTCTGATCGTGCCTGCGGGTGTGCGGGCCGTTGTCGCGTCGGTCTGTCCCCGCCCTATCTCGCCGGGACAGCTCTGCCGGTAAGCAACCGGTCCAGACCGGACGCCAGCTCCGACTCCTCCGCGGTGAGCAGTTCACCGTCGCGCACCACCCACTCCCCCGCGACCATCACGTCACGGGGCCTGCGTCCGGGTGTGGCCCACAACAGGCCGGCGGGCCAGTCGTGGACCCCGGCGTCCGACACCCCGGAACAGTCCCAGACGCACAGGTCAGCCGGAGTCCCCGGGGCCAGTGTGCCCAACTCGGGCCGGCCGAGACCGGTCGCCGACCCGGACGTCGCCATCCCCAGGGCCTCGTCGGCGGAGAGCACCCTGCCGGTGAGCCCGGAGACCTGCACCGCGAGACGGGCGTCGGCGAGGAGGTGACCGGCGTCATTGCTCCCCCCACCGGACGTCCCCAGTCCCACGGACACACCCCGGTCCAGCAGGGCCCCGGCAGGAGAGATGCCCCAGCCCATCGGGACGTCACACCCCGGCGCGTGGGTCACGCAGACCCCGGACTCCGCCACGGCGTCAATCTCCGCGTCCGTCACCCCGCACAGGTGTGCGACCGTGACACCGGGTTCCAGCCATCCCCATTCCGCCAGAAGCTCAAGGGGACGCCTGCCGTACGCGGCGGCGGCGCGTTCCACGTCCACCTGCTCATTGGCCTGGGTCCGCCGCAGCAGTCCCAGTTCCAGGGCGACCTCACGCAGTGCAGTGAACATCTCCCTGCCGTCGGTGTGCACTCCGGAAGGACCGACGGCGAGCTGCAGCCTCCCCTCCCGGACCGGTGCTCCGCCGCCGACCGTGCCGAAGGCGTCGTGGAGACGCCGGACAGAGTCGACCACCTCGTCCGGGTCCCCGCCCGTGGTGCCCCGCACGAGACAGAGCCGGGCCCCCGCCTCGTCGGCGGCGACGGCGGTCGCGGTGGCCAGTTCCACCTCATCCACCCCGTCCGGCCAGGTCAGGTGGTGGTCAGCGACTGTCGTGACCCCGCACAGCAGAGACTCCGCCAGGCCGACCCGGGCGGCGGCCCCGGCAAGCTCCGGGTCCACCCGGAAGTCGCGGTAGGCCTGTCCCATGATCTCCAGCCACCGTCGCATCCTGACCCCCCGCGTCCCCGGGAGGGTACGGAAAGCAGACTGGAGAAGGTGGTGGTGGGCATTGACGAGGCCGGGGGTGACGACACAGCCGGAGACGTCGACGCGGACAGCGTCCGCGGCCGGTTCCGCGGTCACCACTCCGTCGGTCACTGCCGTGTCCGTGCCTGTGAGGGCTCCGGTGAGCAGGACATTCACAGGTCCAGCACCAGCCTTCCGGACCGGCAGCGGGAGACGCAGATCATCATCGACTCATTCTCCGCGCGTTCCTCCGGGGTGAGGACCGAGTCCCTGTGGTCGATCTCACCTGCGACCACAGAGACTTCGCAGGTCCCGCACATCCCTTCCCTGCAGGAGGAGGCCAGCAGCTTGCCGTGCGCCTCGAGGACCGACAGGACCGAGGCGTCCTCGGGGACGGTGAAGGTCTCCCCGGTGCTGGCCAGGGAGACGTCGAAGGAGGTGTTCACCCCGGTGCTGACCGGGGCGGTGAACTGTTCGGTGAACACGTCCACCGCCGGTTGTCCCTCCACGGCCGCGGCCACGTCGTCGGCCAGTGTCCCCGGACCGCACACGTACACGGCCGTCCCCCGAGGCAGGTCGGCCAGAGCGGCGGCGAGATCGATCCTGCCCTCGACCGAGGCATGGAAAGCGACGGCGCCGCCGTGTCGTTCCTGAAGTTCCTGCAGGTAGGGCATGTCCCCGGAGGTACGGGCCAGGCAGATCATCCGCCAGGGACGCCCTGACCGGGCGGCCTGCGCGGCGAGGGGGACCATGGGGGTCACACCGACCCCGCCCGCGATGAAGACGTAGTTCAGCGCCCTGGTAAGAGGGAAGTGGTTCCGGGGCTCGCTGATCTCCAGGACCGTCCCCGGGGTCGCGTACCGGTGGAGGGCGGCGGAACCGCCACGGGAATCCGCTGAGCGGTCGACAGCCACCACATAGCTGGACGGGTCCGCCGGGTCCGAGCACAGCGAGTACTGGCGGACCAGGGTACGTCTGGTACGGCCAGTCTGGCCGGTCTGGTCGGTCTGGCCGGCGTCAGGGGTGTCCGGGGAAGCGGGTGGCGAGTCGACCGGGATGCGCAGGTCGATGTGCGACCCCGGGGTCCATTCCGGCAGCGGGCTCCCGTCCGCGGAGGTGAGGCGGAACTCGGTGACCCTGTCGGTCAGTTTCCGTCTGCCGCTGACGGTGACGGTGAGTGTGCCGGAGGCGGGAAGGGCCCGGACGGCGGCAGATCCGGAGGCCGGACCGGCTGCAGTACCGGTCACAGGAGCGGGAGCGTGGGGGGAGACAGTCACGGTGATCACTTTCGGGCGTGCTGTGACGCCGGAGGTTCCGGCGCGCCCCAGCCCGGTCACGCACTACCGGTACTGTAACACGGCCGAGATGTCGGGGCCTCCGGGAGCGGACCGGCATCACAGCAGCTCAGGAAACCTTTCACCGGAAGGAAACACGACCGCACCCTTATATCGGGAAACCGTTTCAGCACGCGGTATGTGTCACCGAGGTGAGTTGATCCGGAAACAGACGGGAAACACACCCTCCGTAGCTTTGCTCGGTGCATGACGAAATAAGCGGTGCACCACCGTTGTCCGGTCCCCAGTCCCGTCAAGCCCCAGCCCGGCCACGGACACTCCCCGGGACACCGACCCGGGGAACCACGGACACAAGAGAGCACTCCTGCACACCGCCGCTGTCATGGTCAACGAACACGGCCGCCGTCCGGCGTCCGTTTCCACGACCGGCACAGCCGGTGACTCTGCACCCCGGTGACAACGGGGTCCACGACGTCCGGCGGTTCCGGTCCCAGACCCAGGAGAGGAGGGTCCCGTGAACGTACGTCCGGGTGACCGACTGCACGGCATCACCGGTGTTCACCTGCCCGACGGCAGAACCGTGGACATCACTTTCGACGGCGGTGTCGTCGCCGACGTCCTGCCGGCCGGAAGTGTCGCCCCCGTGACCACCGGTACACCGGGCCGGACAGAGACCGGGACGGCAGCCCGGTCAACAGTCCGGACAACAGCCCGGGGAAACTGGATCGACCTGAGCGGATACACCGTGTTCCCCGCGGCCGCCGACCCGCACGCCCATCTGGACAAGGCTCTGAGCTGGGATGTCATCGACCCGCCGGCAGGTGACCTCGACGCCGCGATCAGGTCCTGGGTGGAGGCGTCCGACCGTTTCACCGAGGACGACATCCTCGACCGTGCCCGACGCGCCGCACTGATGATGCTCGCCGCCGGCACCACCGCGGTCCGCACCCACGTCGACATCTACCGTTCGACCGGTCCCGGCGCGGACCCGTACCGCGGTGTCCGTGCACTCAACCGGCTGCGCGACGAACTGGCGGGGACGATGACACTCCAGCTCGTCGCACTCGTCCCCGCGCACACCCCGGACGACCTGCTGGTCTCCGTCACCGAGGGGGCCCTGGACGCCGGAGCCGACCTCGTCGGCGGGGCCCCGCACCTGGCGGCCGACCCACTCGCCCAGACGGACGCCCTCCTGGATGTCGCCGAGGCCCGGGGCGTCGGCTGCGACCTGCACACCGACGAGTTCCTCGATCCGCCTGCACCGTCCGACGGTTCCCCCGCCGTGGCGGGCACCCGCACGGTCCGCAGGTACGCCGAACGTGTCCGCGGGTGGCCGGCCGGCCGGATCCGGGGGGCCGGACACTGCTGCCGACTGTCCCAGGAGGGCCCGGAGGAGCTCGCGGAAACCGCGGCCCGGCTGCGGGACGCCGGGATCCATGTCATCGCGCTGCCGGCGACGAACCTCTACCTGCAGGGCGGTGACGGTGTCCCCGTCCCGCACGAACGGGGGGTGGCCCCGGTGTCGGTCCTGCGCGAACTCGGCGTGGCGGTGTCCGCCGGAGGTGACAATGTCCGTGACCCCTTCAACCCCACCGGACGCGCCGACCCTCTGGAGACCGCGTCCCTTCTGGTCACCGCCTGTCACCAGAGCCCCGGGCAGGCACTGGACCTGGTCACCCGTGACGCGCGGGCCGCCCTCGGCCTGCCTCCCGCGGGGCCGTTCCCGGGAGCGGCCGCCGACCTGCTCTGCATCAGGGACCCCGTCTCCGCACCCGGGACGGTCCCGTCCGTGGCGTCGTTCATCGCCGCCGCGCCGACGGACCGCACCGTCATCTCGGCGGGACGCCTCGCCTCACAGTCGCGTACCACCGTCGAACTGCCCCGGGCCTTCGGGCCGGACCCCCGTGCAGACCCTGCAGACCCTGCAGACCCTGCAGACCGTGCAGACCCTGTCCGGCAGACCGACCCCGACCCCTACCTCCGGACGGTCCACTGACCACCGGCATCCGCCGGTCACCGTCCCCGCATACCGCGAAAAAAGGAGAACACCGTGAGTACCCTCAGAACTGTCGTCGCAGACAGTCGTCCCGCCGACACGGCAGCTGAACCTCTGGTCAGCTTCGTCGACACCGGAATGACCTTCGACGGCGGCACGACAGCCCTGACCGGAGTGACCTTCGACGTCACCCCCGGCGAGTTCATCAGCGTCGTCGGCCCCTCGGGCTGCGGCAAGTCGACACTGCTCCGCCTGGCGTCCGGACTGGAATCCGCCACCGAAGGCACCATGACCACCTCCACCGACCGGATCGCCTACGTCTTCCAGGACGCCACCCTCCTGCCCTGGCGCAGTGTCCGTGACAACGTCATGCTGCTCGGTGAACTCGACCGTCTGCCGAAGGAGGAGCGGGAACGCCGGTGCACCGAGGCACTGGAGACGGTGGGGTTGACCGGATTCGAGGACCACCTGCCCCACCAGCTGTCGGGCGGCATGAAGATGAGGGTCTCCCTCGCCCGGGCGCTGACCATCGAACCCCAGCTGTTCCTCTTCGACGAGCCGTTCGCCGCCCTCGACGAGATCACCCGCGAACGTCTCGGGGTGGATCTGACCCAGCTCTTCGCGGAGAAGCAGTTCGGTGGCCTGTTCATCACCCACTCGGTCAGTGAGGCGGTGTTCGTCTCCACCAGGGTGACGGTGATGTCGGGACGCCCCGGAACCGTCGTCGACGTCGTCGACGTCCCCTTCGCCTTCCCCCGGTCACCGGAGCTGCGGTTCACACCGGAGTTCACCGCGATCGCCGAACGGGTGTCGCGCTCACTGACGGCGGCGCACAAATGACCCCGCCCGCACCGGTCAGCTCATCCGACACCCAGAAGGAGGACGCCATGTCCGTCAGCACGGGACCCACCACGGAATCAACCCCAGGATCAGTCACGAACACGTCAGCACCCGCCCAGTCGTCAACCGGTGCGGGGACGTCCCCGGCAACCGGAAACGGTGGGCCGGCACCGTCCCCCACGACGCGCAGGAGGTCCCTCAACATCCCCTACGCCTCTGTCCTGCTCCCCCTCGCAGTCCTCGCGGTGATCGTGGGTATCTGGTACCTCGTCAGCTACGTCCTGCTCGATGAGTCCCGCCGCTTCCTCATGCCGCCGCCCCACCAGGTCGTCACCGAGGGTCTGTTCGGCCCGAATGCCGGGGAAATGTGGGAGGCCCTGTGGCAGACCACCCGGATCGCGGCGACCGGACTGCTCATCGCCGCGGTCATCGGCGTGGTCTGGGCCATCGTCATGGCCCAGTCGAAGCGGGCGGAGACCGCACTGTTCCCCTACGCGGTCATCCTCCAGTGCATCCCGGTCCTCGCGCT
Source organism: Corynebacterium neomassiliense (assembly GCF_900626215.1). Lineage (NCBI taxonomy): Bacteria > Bacillati > Actinomycetota > Actinomycetes > Mycobacteriales > Corynebacteriaceae > Corynebacterium > Corynebacterium neomassiliense. The sequence goes on from NZ_LR131106.1 coordinate 1,707,116, forward strand.
GGTCCCGCTCATCGGGTTCTGGTTCGGTTTCGGGTTCTCCGCCCGTGTCTTCGTCTGTGTGCTCATCTCCCTGTTCCCGATGGTCTCCAACACCCTGTTCGGACTCCAGTCGGTCAACCCGGGCATGAGGGACCTGTTCGCCCTGCACCACCCCTCACGTCTGACGGTGCTGCGCAAACTGGAGCTCCCCGCCGCGATGCCGTCCATCTTCGTCGGCCTGCGCACCTCCGGTGGCCTCGCCGTCGTCGGTGCGATCGTCGGTGACTTCTTCTTCAAGCAGGGAACCCCCGGCATCGGCGTCCTCCTGGACAACTACCGGTCACGGCTGCAGTCCCCGGACCTCTTCGCCGCGATCATCCTCGCGTCACTGCTCGGTGTCGTCGTCTTCCTGGTCTTCGGCTGGATCGGCAACCGTGTCGTCGGCCGCTGGTACGGCAAGTAGTTCCGGCCGGTTCCCGCGCACGACCGGATCTCCCCGGCCTCTTTCCCGCCGTCCCCCGACGGCTGTTTCCCAACCAAAAATCCTGACAGGAGCTCAACCATGAAGTACACCGTCCGCACCCTCACCGCCGCCACCGTCGCCGCGGCCGCCGCCGTCTCCCTCGCAGCCTGCGGAGGCGATGACTCGTCCACGTCCGCGGCGTCCTACGACGGCGAGATCGGCTCCACCGACCTGTCCTCGGTCTGCCCCTCCACCGTCGTCGTGCAGACCGACTGGTTCCCCGAGGCTGAGCACGGGCACCTCTACGAACAGCTGAACTACGGAGGTGAGGGCAAGGACCACATCACCATCGACGCGGACAAGAAGACCGTCTCCGGGCCGCTGTTCGACGGGGCGAACGGATACACGGGAGTGAACCTGGAGATCCGCTCCGGCGGCCCGGCCATCGGCAACCAGTCGGTGACCTCGCAGATGTACCAGGACCAGGACATTCTCCTCGGCTACGTCGACACCGACCAGTCCATCCAGCATTCCGCGGACATGCCCACCGTCGGGGTGATGACCACCCTGGACAAGAGCCCGCAGATGATCATGTGGGATCCGGCGACCTACCCTGACGTCCACGGGATCGCCGACCTCAAGGACAAGAACGTCACGGTGCTCACCTTCGCTGACATGTCCTACATCAAGTACCTCACCGGTTCCGGCATCCTCAACCAGTCGCAGATCGACGAATCCTACGACGGCGCCCCCGCCACCTTCGTCGCCGCCGGCGGAGCCAAGGCCCAGCAGGGCTACTCCTCCTCGGAGCCCTACAACTACGAGAACACCATCGAGGGCTGGAAGAAGCCCGTCGAGTACCAGCTCATCCACGATGTCGGATTCCCGACGTACAAGTCCGCCCTCGCTGTCCGCGCCGATGCCAAGGACGCCAACGCCGACTGCCTGAAGGAGCTCGTCCCCGTCCTCCAGCGTGGTGAGAAGTCGTACCTGGACAACCCGGACGCCACCAATGAACTCATCGTCGAAACGGTCTCCGAGTTCAACTCCGGCTGGGTCTACGACGCCGGCAACGCCTCCTACGGTGTGGACAAGATGAGGGACGAGAAGCTCGTCGCCAACGGTGCGGACGGCACCCTCGGTTCCTTCGAGGACGCCCGACTGTCCCGCCTCGTCGACATCCTCACCCCGATCTTCGCCGCCCAGAACACCCCGGTGAAGGACGGCGTGAAGAACTCCGAGTTCGCCACCAACGAGTTCCTCGACCCGGGGGTGTCACTGTGAGCCAGGCAGTCAGGGAAGGGGTGAAGGTCAGCACCGACGTCGGCCATCTCTTCGCCGTCGCCGACGGCCGGGGACGCCCCGACTTCACCCCCGCCGACGTCGACGCCCTCGTCGACGATCTTCTCGCGGTTCTCGGACCTCGCGGGGTGACCCAGCTGCCGCGCGCGGTGGAACGTGCCTCACGCGACGGTTCCGGGATGTCCCCGGTGATCACCGCCCAGGTCGCCGACGGTGAACTCGGCGTCCCCGACGTGGTCTGTTATCCGCGCAGTGTCGAGGAGGTGCCGGAGATCATGCGGGCGGCCGTCCGCCACAATGTGCCGGTCACCACCCGGGGCAAGGGCACCGGGAACTACGGTCAGGTCCTGCCCAGGTTCGGTGGACTGGTCCTCGACATGACCTCCCTGACCACCATCCACGGACTCGACCCGGCAGACACCGGGGCCGGGACGATCACGGCGGACGCCGGGGCGCAGATGCTCTCCCTGGAGAGTTACGCCTGGGAACACGGACACCAGCTGTGGATGTACCCCTCCACCGTGCAGTCCACCCTCGGCGGTTTCCTCGGCGGAGGTTCCGCCGGGACGGGAACCATCGTGCACGGGCGCAACCACGAGGGGTTCGTCACCGCCGTGGACATCGTCCCCGCCACCGAGGACGCCAGGATCATCCACCTCGAGGGCGAGGACGCGCAACCCTACGTCCACACCTACGGGGTCGCCGGGGTCATCGTCCGGGCGACGGTCAAGGTCGAACCTCTGGCCGACTGGCGGGCCGTCTACGCCTCCTTCCCCTCCCGGGACGCCGCCTTCTCGGCAGCGACCGAGGTCATGCGGGCCCGGCTGCAGCCGCGGCTGATGTCCGCGGACGGCCCCGACATCGTCGCCGCCCTCCCGTCCGACGAGGCCTTCGTCCCCGGCCGTGGCAGCGTCCGGGGCATCCTCGACGCCTCCCGTCTGGACGATTTCACCCGGATCGTCTCCTCCTGCGGGGGACGGATGGAGGCCGTGCGCACCGGCATCAACGCCACGGTGAAACTGTCCACCCTGTCCTACAACCACCCGACCTGGTGGCTGCAGAAGAAAGAACCCGGCCGCTGGTTCCACATGGAGTGCCAGGGCACGGCCGTGGTGGAGCACCTCGACGAGGTACTGGCCGTCTACTCGACCCCGCTGAGGTCGGCGAGCTTCCACCTGGAGGTCGGCAACGGCATGATGTTCGGCATGGTCAACGGCCCGATCGACCCCGGTGAGTCCGTCACTTCGGTGAGGGAGCGGATCGCCGCCGGTGTCCCGCAGCTTGAGGCTCTCGGAGTGTCCGTGCACTCACCGCACCAGTGGTACATCGACCTGGAACCTGACCGGGTCCGGGCTCTCGCCACGGACTTCGACCCCCACGGCATCCTCAACCCCGGGAGGTGGATGTGAGTACCGCGTCCCGCCGCTGGGCGGATCTCAGCACGGCCGAGGTTCCCACCGCCGTCGGCCCCGGCTCACTGGTGGTTCTGCCGGTCGGTGCCGTGGAGCCGCACGGCCCCCACCTTCCCATGTCCACCGATGCGGTGATGGCCGCTGCCGTGGCGTCCGCTGTGGTGGAACGGTCCGTCGCCGCCGGTCATGACCTGTGGCTGCTGCCGACCCTGTCGGTGACCAAGTCCGACGAGCATTCCGCCCTGCCCGGCACCCTGTGGCTGAACGCCTCGACCCTCTTCGCCACGATGGTGGACCTGGGCCGGTCGCTGGCCGCCTCGGGGGTGCGCCGGCTGCTCATCGTCAACGGCCACGGCGGCAACTCTGCGCTGCTGGAGGTCGCCCTACGTGAACTGCGCAGGCGTTTCGACCTGCGGACCTTCCTGGTCTCCTCGCCTCCCACCCCGGGGGAGACGGAGTTCGGCATGGGTATCCACGCCGGATGGTCCGAGACCTCGATGATGCTTCACGTCGCCCCGGAGCTGGTCTCCATGGACGCCGCAGCTGAACTCGGTCCGAAGCCCGCCGCCGCTGTGGCGTCCGGCAGTCACGTCGGTTTCGGCAGAACTGTGAAGTTCGGTTGGCTGTCGACCGACTTCGACGCCTCAGGCGTGGTGGGGGACCCCACCGGTGCCACGGCGGAGGCCGGGGAGCGGCTCTTCGAGGACTACGTCACTTCAGTGGTGGACGCCGTCCCCGAGATCCTCACCTTCAACCCGGGGGCACTGTGATGACGGCGGCGACGGACCGTTCCACAGGCACGGTCACAGGCACGGTCACAGGCACGGTCACAGACCCCACCGTGCTCTTCGACACCTGGATGTCGGACTTCCGCGCCCTCATCGCCGAGGACGCCGGACTGACCTGGCCGCCGGTCTCCGGGGACCTCTCGGAGGTTCCGCCGGTGCTCATGACACTGGCCACGGTCGGCCCGGACGGCTACCCGCGGACCAGGAATGTCATGGTCAGTCACACCGGCGCCGCCGGGTCGCCGGCGGCCGGCCGGATCTACCTTCACACCGACTCCCGGTCCGACAAGGCCCGGCACATCGGGGCCGACCCGAAGGTCTCGTTGACTGTCCTCGCACCTGACCGGTCGCGTCAGGTCACCGTCGTCGGGGACGCCGTGCGCTCCGATCCGGACGAGGAGGCGGAGGCGTTCTCCGGCCGGGTCCGCTACCTCCAGCTGCTCGCCTGGTTGAACGACAGTGACCTGGCGCAGCGTCCCGAGGATGAACGGCACCGGACATGGGCACAGTTCGCTGCCGCGCACCCGGACCTCTCCTCCACTCCTCCCGACACCTGGGCCGGTTACGCGGTCGTGCCGCGGGAGTACCTGTTCTGGACCGCCGACTCCGACGGCCCGTCCCGTCGGCTGCACTTCACCCGTCCCTCCGGCCGCCTGCCCGGCACCGTGCCCGGCACTGTGGCCGACACCGTGCCCGACACTGTGCCCGACAACTGGATCATGGAGGTCCTGCCCGGATGAGCACCACCCGCACCGCCGTCTTCACCGACGCCGTCATCATCCCCGTCGACCCGGAACAGCCCCGCTGGTTCCGCGGATGGCTCTCCGTCGACGACACCGGCCGCATCAGCGGCCTCGGGGAGGGGACACCCCCCACCTCACTCACGGCGTCCTGCCTGGCCGCCGGAGGCCGTGTCACCGACCTCGACGGGGCGTTCCTCGCACCGGGGTTCGTCTCCGGTCACAGCCACATCTACACCGGCGGCATGCGCGGGGTGGAGCACTCCTCACCCCTGTACGCGTGGGTCACGCAGAATTCGGCGATGCTCGCCGACGCCGACCCGGAGACGATGTACTGGCTGTCGAGGGCCGGAGGTCTCGACCACCTCGCATCCGGGGTGACCTCGGTCTACAACTTCACGCAGTCCCGGGTGATCTGCCGTTTCGACTACGCGACCTCGACACTGAAGGCCGTGAAAGTCCACGACCCGGACTTCGTCATCCGTCAGATCGACGGCGTGGAGGCCTCCGGTATCCGCTCGGTGACCTCGGTCCGCGTCGACGACGAACAACTTCCCGAGGACGAGGCGGTCGCCGGCTTCGACGCTGCAATGCAACGCCTGGCGTCCTCGGCCAACGGGCCCGCCGCCGATCTCAACCTGGGCGGTTCAGTCTACGGCGCGGTGCAGTGGGCCTCGCGTCCCCGCACCGCCGAGCTCGAGAAGGAGCTCATGGTGAAGTGGGGTGTCACGGACCAGGCACACTTCGTGGAGACTGCCGAGCAGATCGACATCCAGCAGTCGAAGTTCGACTGGTACGACGACGCCGGAGTCCTCGGGCCGGACTTCGCCTTCGGCCACTTCGTGCACCCCACCGGGCACATGGTGGACCGGGTCGTGGAATCCGGGACCTCTGTGGTGTGGCAGGCCATGTCCAACGGCCGGCTGGGCTCCGGGATCGCCGACATCACCACCCTCCTGGCACGGGGCGTGACCGTGGGGATGGGGGTCGACGACCAGTCCTGCACCGACACAACCGACCCCTTCGAGAACATGCGCACCGGCCTGTTCACACAGCGGGCTGTCCACTCGGACCCTTCGGTCATGTCGGTGGACCAGGTACTGCACCTGCACACCCTCGGTTCCGCGGAGGCTGTGGGGATCTCTGACCGGGTCGGCTCGCTGACGGTCGGAAAGTTCGCCGACCTGGTGGTCGTGGACCCCCGGGACCCTGCCACGGGTCCCGTGTGGGATCCGGTGGCGACATATGTGCTGGCCTGCGGACTGCGGCACCTGCGTACCGTGTACGTCGGCGGGAAGGTCGCCTTCGACGCCACCTCCCCGGTCGTCGGTGCCGACGGGGTGACTGTCCGGGAGGTCAACCGGCTCGCTGACGAAGGCATGGTCCGTTCCGCGCTCGCCGGCGGTTTCACCCCGGCGTACTGAGGCGACCCGCCTGCCGGAGGCGGATCCGCTGACAGCGGATCCGCCTCCGGCAGCGTGGCCTTGCCGGTGCCAGTGCGGCACCACCAGGGTGGACACCATGTCAGAGAACACACCCGACCCCACCCGTATCCTCGACGCCGAGATCTACCGGGACCTCTTCGAGCGCCGCACTGTCGTCCTCGGCGACGCTCTCGGGCAGGACACCGCCAACCGTCTCTGCGCCTCGGTCCTGCTCCTGTCCGCCCGCGACCCGGAGGCGGACATCGTTCTGCTCATCAACTCCCCCGGAGGTTCCGTGCCGGGGATGCTCGCCATCCGTGACTGCCTGCGCGGCGTCCCCAATGACGTCGCCACTGTCAACCTCGGCATGGCCTACAGTGCCGGCCAGTTCCTGCTGTCCTCGGGGACGCCTGGCAAGCGCTACACCCTGCCGCACTCGAAGGTGCTGCTGCACCAGGGCTCGGGCGGTATCGGCGGCACCGCGCAGGACATCGAGATCCAGGCGGCGGACATCACCCACACCCGCGACACCGTGCTCGGCTGCATCTCCGACGACACAGGACGACCTCTCGACCAGGTCACCCGCGACTCACTCCGTGACCGGTGGTTCACCGCGGAGGAGGCGAAGGAGTACGGCTTCGTCGACCACATCGTGTCCGACCTGGGCTTCCTCACCGGCCCCGGCGCGCTCACCGCCCGTCGTCCCCGCCTGGGACTGGGGGCCTGACCGTGACCAGTTACCCGATCCCCTACGTCACCACCTCCACCCCGGTCGGCGAGAAGACGGTGGACATCTACAGCCGCCTGCTCGACGAACGCATCGTCTACCTCGGCACCCCCGTCGACGACGGTGTGGCGAACGCGGTCATCGCCCAGCTGCTGCACCTCGAGAGCGAGAGTGCGGACGCCCCTGTCTCGCTGTACATCAACTCGCCGGGCGGGTCCCTGTCGGCGACGATGGCGATCGTGGACTGCCTCGAGTTCATCCGGCCGCAGGTGGAGACCACCTGTGTGGGCCAGGCTGTGGCCTCCGCCGCTCTGCTGCTGGCCTCAGGTACGCCGGGGTGCCGGGCGATCCTGCACCACGGGCGGGTCGTCCTGTCCGCCCCGGCCACCGAGGGAGGACGCGGCACCATCCCCGATCTCATCATCGAGGCCGAGGAGATGGAGCGGGTCCGCCGGCTGCAAGAGGAGGTGCTGGCCTCCCACTGCGGACGCACCGCGGACCAGGTCAGGGAGGACACCGAACGTCAGCTGGTGCTCACCCCGGAGGCGGCGGTCGAGTACGGGATCGTCGACAGGGTGCTCACGCGACGCACATGAGGACGGTCCCGCCGGAGCCGGCTGCTGCAGCACCCCAGCCGCGGACCGCCGAGCGGGTGAGTTCGAAAGAGGACTTCCCCAGCGCCCCGGCCACCGCCTCAAGCATCTCCGAGGACGGGTCCTTCATGCCTCGTTCCAGTTCGGAGAGGTACTGCGGCGAGATCCCGGCCCGGGCGGCGGTGTCCCTGAGACGTTCCTTCCTGGCGGTGCGGTGACGGCGGATCTCCTCGCCGAGTACCTCCCGCCACAGTCGGTCCGGGACCGTACGTTGCGGAGTTCCCGTTCCCCGACCACGCGGGTGCAGCGGCACCACGGTGACGTCGGACATGCTGTCGGTGGAGGTTCCCGCCGGGGAGCTCTGTGTGGTGTCCGTGCGCTCACTCATGCCGACCAGCCTACGGTGTCGGGCACCGGCGGGGCAGCACGAAGCTACTTCTCCCCGGCGTCCCCGGCGTTCGTGGCGTTGGGGGACGCTGCACCACGCGCCTTGTGCGCGGCTTCGGCGGCGAGGACCTCCTCGTGCCCTGCCTCTCCGGCGTAGTGCCTGCCCAGACGGCTGTGCCGCTGTGAGTAGGCGAAGTAGACCACCACGCCGATCGCCAGCCACGCCACGAACCGGATCCACGTGTCCAGCGGGAGGCTCAGTGCCAGGTACCCGCAGACGATCACCGAGAGCACCGGCACCCACGGGACCAGGGGGACCTTGAAGGCACGGGGGACGTCGGGACGGGTCTTCCGCAGCACGATGACAGCGACCGAGACGATCATGAACGCGAAGAGGGTGCCGATGTTGATCATCTCGACCAGGGTCGCCAACGGGACCAGTGCCGCGATCACGGCGATGACCACACCCGTGACGACGGTGATCCGGTAGGGGGTCCTGAACCGGGGGTGGGTGCGGGCCAGCCACTCGGGGAACAGACCGTCGCGGGCCATCGCGAAAGCCACGCGGGTCTGTCCGAGGAACATGGTCATGGACACCACGACCAGGCCGATGACCGCGATGACCGAGATGACGTCGGCCATCCAGTGGACACCGACGGCATTGAATGCGGTGGCCAGCGGGGCACCGTCGGCCGGGTCGATGTCCCGGAAGTTCTGCATGCCGGTGATCACCAGGGAGACCGCCACGTAGAGTACGGCCACCACCGCCAGGGAGCCGAAGATCCCGATCGGCAGGTCCTTCTGCGGGTTCTTCGTCTCCTCCGCTGTCGTGGCGACGACGTCGAAACCGATGAAGGCGAAGAACACGAGCGCCGCCGCGGAGAACAGTCCGCCGAGACCGTAGGTGCTCGGCTCGATCCCCAGCAGTGTCTGCAGCAGCGGGGCGTGCATCACCGAGGACACACCACCCTGGGTCCCCTCCGACGGCGGGATGAACGGGGACCAGTTGGACACCTTGATGAAGAAGCATCCGACGACGACCACGAGCAGCACGCCGGCGATCTTGATGAAGGTGATGACCTGGTTGATCCGGCTGGAGAGTTTGATCCCGGTGACCAGGACGGCTGTCAGGCCGAGCACGAGGATCCCCGCAGGCAGGTTGACCACGCCCTTGTCCGTGTTCTGGATGGACTCCGGGATCGCCAACGGGGTGCCGTCGAGCACGATCGCCAGGTAGTCACTGAACGAGGTCGCCAACGCCGAGGAGGCGAGAGTGAACTCCAGGATGAGGTCCCAGCCGATGATCCAGGCGATGAACTCCCCCACCGAGGCGTAGGCGAAAGTGTAGGCACTGCCGGCGACCGGGACGGTGGACGCCAGTTCCGCGTAGCACAGGCCGGCCAGTCCGCATCCGACGGCGGCGATGACGAAGGCCAGGGCCACCGACGGGCCCGCGTGGTCCGCGGCGACCTGTCCGGTGAGCACGAAGATCCCCGCTCCGACGCACACCCCGACACCGAACACCACCAGGTCCAGGGGGCCGAGGTTCTTCTTGAGCTGGTGTTCGGGATCCTCGGTGTCCCGGATGCTCTGCTCTATCGACTTCGTCCGGAACAGATTCGTCACGGCGTCCTCACTCTCTGATAGGTCGGGGGCCAAGTGTAGTGAGCGGTACAGCCGGGGCGAAAGAGGACATACCCTGGTGTCCATGAAAATCACCGTCATCGGGGCCGGCGTGACCGGCCTGTCCTGCGCCCACGAACTCGCCGAGGCGGGCCACGAGGTCACCGTCGTCGCCGACCGGGGCCCGGGCGACACCGTCTCCGCCCGCGCCGCCGCAGTCTGGTTCCCCTACCGGACCGCCGTACCCTCCGGGGAGGACGCCACCCGGCTGACGGAACGCTCCCTCCTCCGCTTCGTGGAACTCGCCGACTCGGCGGCGGCGGCTGTCGCGGACGGCGCCGACGACATCACCGATGACATCGCCCCTGTTGAGATGCGTCGCGGCACCGTCATCGAACGTCGGGGGACGCCGGACCGTTCCTGGGTTCCCGCTGTCACTGCGGTTCTCGGCACGGACGCCGTCCGTCCGACCGCGGGCGGTGTGGAGACGACCCTGCCGATGATCATGATGCCCACCTACCTGGCCTGGCTCATGGACTCCTGCCGCGTGGCAGGTGTGCAGTTCCGCTGGCGGAAGGTCGAGTCCCTCGCGGCCCTCTACGACGGGGAGTACGCGACCGCGGCCCCGGACGTCGTGGTCGTCGCAGGGGGGCTGCGCGGGGGTGAACTCCTCGGAGGAGATGAAGAGGTCACCCCTGTCCGGGGGCAGATCGTGGTGCTGGCCAACGGGACCGGAACGGACGGGTCACCGGAGCCGCTGACGGACTGGATCACCGACGACGACAACCCGGACGGGGAGACCTATGTGCTGCCCAGGGTCGACGACATTGTCGTCGGCGGAACCGCCGAACCGGGTGTGTGGGACGAGACCCCGGACCCGGAGACCGCCCGGGCGATCCTCGCGCGGGCCGTGGCACTGGTCCCTGAACTGGAGGGACTTCCCGTGCTCGGTCACGGGACGGGACTACGCCCGGGCCGCACCACCATCCGGCTGGAGGTGGTGGATCCGGCGACCCTCCCCGACAACGCCGCCCCGGCGACCGGTGTCCCGGTCATCGCCGCCTACGGGCACGGCGGTGCGGGGGTGACACTGAGCTGGGGCACCGCTGAACGTGTCGCCGAACTGGTCGCCGAACTGGCCGCAGGGACTGCCGGGGGGGAAACAGTGACCTGCTCAGCTCCCGCGGTAGGTGGAGTAGCCGAAGGGGTTCAGCAGCAGGGGGATGTGCAGGTGTGACGGTGCCGCAGGGTTGTCCGCCGGATCCTCGACCACGAAGGTGACGTCAACCCACGGGTACAGGGTGGGGGTGCCGGCCGCCGACAGGTAGTCCCCGGTGTGGAACCGGAGACGGTAGGTGCCCGGAACCGGGTCCACGACGAAACGGTACCGGCCCTCACCGTCGGTGGAGGCGGACTCCAGCACGGTCGGATCGGCGGTGATGTCGGCGCCGGAGTCCACGGCGTGCAGCTTCACCAGTTCGACCTGCAGACCCTTGGCGGGCAACCCCGTGGTCGTGTCGAGGCAGTGGGTGGAAAGGCTCATCTGGTTCTCCTTCATCGGTCGGTGTCGTCAGTGTCGTCGGTGACGTACCCGCGCAGGCGCAGTTCGTTGATCGCACGGAGCTGGTCCACGCTGAACGCCCACTCCTCGTCCGGCCCGACGCTCATGCGCCGTTCCAGTTCCGCACGGATCTGCCCACTGGACCGGCCTGCGGCACGGATGAGGAAGTTCCAGCCGAACTTTTCCCGGTACACCGGCTGCAGGTCACGGACAACGTCAAGGTCAGCGGACTCGGTCGCCCCGGCCTGTTCATCTGCGGACCGGGACCCCCGCGCCACCGAACCACCGATCGGGGGGTGCGCGTTCACCGCGTCCCTGACCTCCTCGGTGGACAGGGCATCCAGCAGCCGGGACGTGGCGGCGACAAGATCGGCGACATCCCGGAAAGGTCGGGCGGCGGCGACGGAGTCCGCCAACGGGGCCGACCCCAGGATGCTCTCCAGCTCCGGAACAATGACGGACGCCGGCGCCGTGTTGAACTCGGCCAGGGTGATCGTGGGCATGCCTCCATCGTATCCACCCCCGCCCGGATCCGTCGGGCGAGCAGGCACCGTCACAGGCACCGTCACCGTCACAGCCACAGCCACCGTCACCGGGGTGCGTCCGAGACGCCGTTGACGACGACCCGGTCCACGGCCCGGTCGTCACCGAGGAGCATCAGGGCGAACAGGAGCTCCTCCGTGGACGTGCACTCGGCGGCACGGTTCGCGAGGACCGCATTTCCACTGCTCTCCGTGGCGTCGAGGATGACGAGGTCGGCGTCCTTCCCCGGCTCGAGGCTGCCGACATGTGCGTCAACTCCGAGCGCCCTGGCCCCGCCCAGCGTGGAGTAGTACAGCAGTTCCGCCGCCGACAGCGGGGCCACGGCGTCCCCGTCCCCGGAGCTGGCGATCAGCCGGGAGACCTTGTACGCCTCCCCCGCCGTCGCCAACGGTGACAGGGAGGTCCCCCCGCCGACGTCCGACCCGAAACCGATGCGCAGACCCGGGGCCGTGTGCAGGGACGCCGCCAGCGGGAACAGTCCGGACCCCAGGAAGTTGTTCGACGTCGGACAGTGCGCCACCGAAGCGTGCACTGAACCGAGCCTGTCGAGTTCACGGTCGGTGAGGTGGACACCGTGCCCGAAGACGGAACGCTCCCGCACCAGGCCGACCCGGTCGTAGACGTCGGTGTAGTCGACAGCGTCGGGGAAGAGTTCACCGACCCATCCGATCTCGCCGACATTCTCCGACAGGTGGGTCTGGACCACCACGTCAGGGTAGGAGTCGGCGAGCTCTCCGAGCGCTTCGAGCTGGGCGTCCGAGGAAGTCGGGGCGAACCTGGGGGTCAGGGCGTACTCCAGGCGGTCCACCCCGTGCCACCGTTCCAGCAGAGCGGCACTCTGACTCTGGGCTGTCTCGGGCGTGTCCAGCAGTTCAGCCGGGGCGTTACGGTCCATGCAGGTCTTGCCGGTGATGATCCGCAGACCCCGTTCCCTGGCCGCGGTGAACAGCGCGTCCACACTGTGCGGGTGCACGGTGGAGTACACCAGTGCCGTGGTGACACCGTGACAGATGAGCTGGTCGGTGAAGAAGGACGCGGTCGCCCTGGCGTGGGCGAGGTCGGCGAAACGTGCCTCCGCGGGGAAGGTGTACCGGTCGAGCCAGTCAAGCAGCTGCTCCCCCGGTGAGGCGATCATCCCTATCTGCGGGTAGTGGACGTGACAGTCGACGAAGCCCGGCACGATCAGCTTCCCGCCGTGGTCGTGCACGACCGGGGACGCCGCACTGCGGGTGTACCCGGCGACGACCTCGTCGGCCGGGCCGACAGTGACGATGACCGGTCCGTCCGTGACGACCGCGCCCCGGGGGATGTCGAGAAGAGTCCCGGGGGTGGCGTCCGTCCCGGACGAGGGGGTGACGACATGGCCCAGATGGATCTCCACGGGCTGCCTCACCTGGTCCGGGGACTGCCAGTGCCGCCGGCGTCCTCCCGGGGTGCCCCCGGCGCACCGACCGAACCTCCCGTGGCGTTCTCGGCCGCCCGGATCTCCTCGGCCCGCGCGGCCGCCGCCTTCGCCTCGGCGACCGCCGCCCGGGCCTCCTCAGCCTTGCGCTCGGCCCAGGCCGCGGCACGTTCGGAGTTGTTGAGCACCACCGAGGTGGATTCGGAGTCCCCGGTCGGGCCGGGTTCGGTCTCGTGGACGCCGTCAGCCAACGCGGGCGCCAGGTGGCCGCCGCCTTCCCGGTTGAGCAGGAGGTTCAGGAGGATCACGACAATCGCGCCGGCGGAGATACCGGAGTCCACGATCATCTCGATCTCGTCCGGCAGTTTCTCGTACAGTCCGGGCTGCACGCTGGGGAGCATGGCCACCGCAATGGACACGCCGACGATGAGGGCCCGGGTCTCCGTCCAGGTCACGGTCGACAGGGTCCTGATACCGGACGCCGTGACCATGCCGAACAGTGCGACACCGGCTCCACCGAGGACCTCGGACGGGATGCCGGTGACCACCGCACCCATCTTCGGCAGGAGTCCGAGGATGATGAGGATGACACCCGCCGCGGTGACCACGAACCGGGAGGCGATACGGGACAGGGACACCAGCCCGACGTTCTGCGCGAACGCGGTGTACGGGAAGGTGTTGAAGATACCGCCGAGGACGGTCGACAGGCCGTCTGCCCGCAGACCGTCGGACAGGGTCCGGCCGTCCACGGGCTTCTTCACCACGTCACCGATGGCGATGATGTCACCGGTGGTCTCGGTCATGATCACCAGTCCGACGATGACCATGGTGAAGATCGACGCGGCGTCGAAGGTGGGGGCACCGAACTGGAAGGGGGTGGGAATGCCGACCCACTCGGAGGGGCCCACCTCCGACCAGTCGGTCCTGCCCATGAACTGTCCCACCACGGTGCCGACGATGATCCCGCCGAGGACGGCGAGGGACTTCATCGCCGGGGAGGCGAAACGGTGGATGAGGATCACGACGACGAGGGAGACCAGCGCCAGGAAGAACCCGCCGACTGTACCGTGGTCGGCTTCGTCCGGGGCGCTGCCGTTGTACACCCATCCTGCGGCGACGGACAGGAGTGACAGTCCGACGACCGTGATGATCGTGCCGGTGACCAGCGGGGGGAAGTAGCGGACGATCTTCGCGAACAGTGGGGCGACCGCCATCATCACCACACCTGTGACGATGACGGACCCGTAGATCGCGGTGACGCCGTGTTCCGAACCGATGGAGATCATCGGGGCCACGGCGACGAAGGAGACCCCCTGCATCAGCGGGAGTCTCGCACCGAAGCGCCAGAGGCCGATCGACTGGATCACCGAGGCGATGCCGGCGACGAAAAGGTCGGCGACGATGAGGTGATGCAGGTCAGCGGCATCGAACTGGCCTGCATTGATCAGTGCGCCACCGACGATGAGGGGAACTGCGACCGCTCCCGCGTACATCGCCAGCACGTGCTGGAGACCGAGGATGATGAGCCGGGGCCACGGTGGCCTCTGGTCGACCGGGTGGACGGCCGGGGCAGCAGGGTCAGGAGCTGAAACAGTCATGTCCCACAGTGTCCGTGGGTCGTGTTAACGGCAGATGTCCCCGGTATTGCGGTCCCCGGCAGACCCCCCCGGGCCTCACACGAAGTTCGGGACCACCTGGTCGATGAACAGCTGCAGTGAGGCCTTCTTCTCCTCGTGGGACATGGAGTTGTCGATCCAGTAGGAGTACTCGTCGTAGCCCATGTCCTCGTAGGAGTGCAGGCGTGCGGTGATCTCCTCGGGAGTGCCGATCATCGCGGACCGGTGCAGGGACTCCAGCTCGAACTCCGGACGGTCCTTGACGGTCTCCAGCGGCTGCGGGGCGAGGAAGCCGTCGTCCGGGACCTTCTTCCCGAACGCCCAGGAGCTGAACGTCCGGTAGTAGCGGCTCACGGCCTCGGCTCCGGGGATCCAGCCGTCCGGGTCCTCCGGCGAATGGACGAAGGTGTGCCGCAGGACCATGATCTCCGGCTTCTTCTCCACCTCAGGGTGGTTGGCGACTGCCGAATCGAACCTGTCCTTGAGGTCCCGGACCTCGGTGTCGTCCTTCATCAGGGGGGTGACCTGGACATTGCATCCCTGGGAGACGGCGAAGTCGTGGGTCTCGGCGGTACGGGCCGCGACCCAGACTGTCGGCCCCGGCTTCTGGATCGGCTTCGGCACCGAGGTGGATGTGGGGAACGACCAGTGTTCGCCGTCGTGGGCGTAGTCCCCGACCCACAGCTTCTTCATGGCGGGGATGAGTTCCCGCAGGTAGCTTCCGCCGTCCTTGGCGGACATGCCTCCGGCGAGGCGGTCGAACTCGAACTGGTAGGCGCCACGGGCCACACCGATCTCGGCGCGTCCTCCGGAGATGATGTCCAGCAGTGCGGTCTCCCCGGCGGCACGGACCGGGTTCCAGAACGGGGCGATGATCGTGCCCGCACCGAGGCGGATGGTGCTGGTCTTCGCCGCGAGGGAGGCGAGGGAGACCATCGGGTTGGGGGAGACCGTGTACTCCATGGAGTGGTGCTCGCCGGTCCACACGGTGGTGAAACCGCCGGCCTCGGCCAGCTGGACGAGCTCGGTGAGGTTGTTCCAGTGCTGTTCGTGGGAGATGGAGTCGTCCCAGCGCTCCATGTGGATGAAAAGTGAGAAACGCATTGTCACTGCTCCTTGCTGTGTCGTGTGTGTGAGAATTCTGTTCCGGCGGCGTCTGCGGCAGGTGCACGCGCCGCCGCCTCCCGCTCGGCGATGGTCGTGTTCGTGCGCGACCAGAGTTCGTGGGGGACCTCGCGGACGATGACGGTGATGTTCTCCGGGGCGGCACCCACGGTCTCTACGGCGACCCTGTGGACGCCGTCCATCAGCGCCCTGAGCTGTTCCGGACTTCTACCTGCGGCGATGGAGATGTCGATGAGTGGCATTGTGGGCACTCCCCGACTAACCGCGCATGACGAAGGGGTCGGCGACAGGACCCTCGTCGGTGTTGATCCACACGGACTTCAACCGCGTGTACTCGTACATCGACTCGATACCGTGCTCGATCCCGACACCGGACTTCTTGAAGCCCTGGCGCGGGGACATCGGCGACATGGCCCGGTAGGTGTTGATCCACACGGTGCCGGCCTCCAGACCGCGGGACATCCTCATCGCGCGCTGCAGGTTGGAGGTCCACACACCGGCGGCCAGTCCGTACTCGGTGTCATTGGCCAGGCGGAGCACCTCCTCCTCGGTGTCGAAGGGGATCACCGCGGTGACGGGGCCGAAGATCTCCTCACGGCACACGCGCATGTCATTGGTGGCGTCCGTCAGCACCGTGGGCTGCAGGAAGTAACCGGGGAGACCGACGTCCGGGCGGTCCCCGCCGTAGTGCACCGTCGCGCCTTCGGACCTGCCGAGGTCGATGTAGGACTTCACCTTGTTCAGCTGTGCCTCGAAGGCCAGCGGACCGAGTTCGGTGTCGTCGTCGACAGGGTTGCCGATCCTGATGGTGGACGCCCTGCGGGTCACCTTCTCCAGGAGTTCGTCGTAGACGGAGCGGTGGGCGAAGACCCGTGAACCGGCGATGCAGGTCTGGCCCGCCGCGGCGAAGACACCGGCGACGACGCCCATGGCGGCGTTGTCGACGTCGGCGTCCCCGAAGACGATGTTCGGCGACTTGCCGCCGAGTTCCAGGGTGCAGCCGATGAACCGTCCGGCGGCGGAGCGGGCGATCCCGGCACCGGTGGCCGTGGAACCGGTGAAGGAGATCTTCGCCAGCCTCAGGTCGTCGACCAGGGCTGCCCCGGCCTCGGCACCGTATCCGGTGACGACATTGACCACACCGTCGGGGAAACCTGCCTCGGAGGCGATCTCCGCGAGGCGGACGATGGTGCGGGACGTGTATTCGCTGGGCTTGATGACCAGGGTGTTTCCGGCGGAGAGGGCCGGGGCGAGCTTGGAGACCGTCAGGGTGATCGGCGAGTTCCACGGGGTGATCGCCCCGACGACGCCGAGGGGCTCCCGCATCGTGAAGTTGATGATGTCCAGGTTCGAGGCGGGGATCTGGGAGCCCTGGACCTTGTCGGCGAGTCCGCCGTAGTAGTACAGGTACTCCGGCACGGACTTCAGCTGTCCCCGCATCTCGCGCAGCAGTTTGCCGTTGTCGAGGCTTTCGTAGAGGGCGAGTTCGTCACCGTATTCCCCGATGAGGTCTCCAAGGCGTCGGAGCAGACGGCCACGTTGTGTCGCGGTGAGTCCGGCCCAGGCGGGGTCACGGAACGCCCGGTGTGCGGCGTCGACGGCGGCGGTGACGTCTTCGTCGGTGCCACGGGCGACCTCGTAGAGGGTCTCCAGGGTTGCGGGGTTGGTGGATGCGAAGTACTCACCGGATGCGGGGGTCCGGTGTTCGCCGTTGATGAAGTGGTCAAGACGTGGGGTCGTGGCGGCTGTTGCAGTCGTTGCGGTCATGGCTCAGTTCAGCTCCTTTCGGGGTGTGGTTCGGTGGTTTTTTCGGCGGTCCCGACCAGCTCGGAGATCAGCGCTGCGAGCAGTTCGGGGTGGGTGTCGGGCACCATGTGCCTGGCGCCCGGGATGATGTGGACGTGGGCGGAGGGGATGCGTTCAGCGATCCGGCGGGACATGTCGGGTGTTGAGCCGGGGTCCTCCTCCCCCGTCACGGCGAGCACCGGAACGGTGATCCGGTGCAGTTCCGGGGCCAGTTCGGCGTCTGCTGTGGCGAAGACGCGGTAGACGTGCAGGTAGGAGGGGATGTCGTTGGCGAGCAGGATGCGCCTGGTCCGGTCCCTCAGCAGCTGTGTCGCGGTGGCCCCGGGGACTGTGGCGTCCTCGGGGAACCACCGGTCGACCGCGCGTTCGGCTCCGAGGGCGAAGTCGGTTCCGGCGGTGTCCAGGCGTGCCCGGACCGCGGCGGCCTCCTCCGGTGTCCGGGCGCAGACGGAGCTCACGCAGGTCAACGAGAGGACCCGTTCCGGGTGGTGCACCGCGATGTACTGCGCGATGAGGGCCCCGACGGAGAACCCGACCAGGTGGACGGGTCCGGTGGTGGTCCGGGAGATCCGGTGGAGGATGTCGGACGCCAGGTCGCCCAGGCTGACCTCGTGGGTCAGCGGTGGTTGACCGCCGTGCCCGGGCAGGTCGAGGGCGACGGTCTGTCGCCCGGACCTGCCTGCGGCCGTGTGGGACAGTTCAACGGTGACGGCGTCCCAGATCGTCCGGTCCAGTCCGACGCCGTGCAGCAGGATGATCGGCGCACCCATGGGCGTTCCTCTACCTGGTTTCCGTGCTCAGTGCGGCGAGCCGCTGCTGGGGACGCCCGGACCCGGTGCCACCCAACGCGATGACGATCTCGTCGGCGTGGGGGGCGTCGGAGACCCGGCACTCGACCGTCTGGTGGTGGGAACGGATCGTGGCGTCGGTGAAGTGCTTCAGCGGCATGTCGAAGGGTGCCCCGGAGACACCGCGCTTCTCCACCGCGGGCAGCAGGGTCGAGGCGTTCGCGGCGTCCCGGAAGTGGTTGCCGAACTTCAGGGTATGGATCAGCGCGGACCCGTGCTCGATCTCACCGTCGACCCCGACGATCGCCGCCTTGCCGAAGGCTTCGAGCGGGACGCCCAGGGCCTCGATGACCCGGGGTGCCAGCAGTGCACCCAGGTCCGAGGCGGTCGCGTCGATGCCGGGGGCGAGGTCTTCGACGAAGCCCTGTCCTGCCCAGGGGTTGCGGATCACCGCGGCGACGACGACCACGCGCTTGGGAGGGGTGACCTCACGTCCGCCCTCGGAGAAGATCTCGTCGACGGTGGTGGTGAGCTTGCGGAGTTCAAGAGTCATGGAAGCAGGCCTTTCAGGATGTCGGTGGTGACCGGGATGTCGGTGGTCCGGTCACCGATGCGGGGGAAGGGGCGCGGCCCGGTGGACGCCGCGGCGATGACACAGATCTCGTCGGCGTGCGGGGCGTCCGCCAGCGGGACGTCGATGGTCTGGTAGTGGTCCCGGTTCGCGGCGTGGGTCTTGTGCCACATGGGCACGTGGACGTCGGTCCCGGGTTCGACCCTTCCGTCGGTGAAGCAGATGATGGAGGTGCCTTCGAGCATCTCCCGGATGAGGTTCCCGAAGTAGGGGGTGTGGATCAGGGCGCCGGCGTGTTCCAGTTCGCCGTCGGTGCCGACGAGCGCGGCTTTGCCGAACGCCTCGATGTTCCCGGCACCGCCGAGTGCCGCGAGGAGCCGGTCGGCGAGGAGTTTGGCGATCACCGGGGCGATCTTCCGGGTCGCCGGGTCGAGGTCGGCGTCCGTCCCGGTGGTCGTCCCGTCGACGATCCACGGGTTCTTCACCACGGCGACTGCCGCGGCCTTGTGTACGGGGGTGTCCAGCACGGATCCGGCTTCGCCGTACACCTCCTCGTGGACGAGGGTGACCCGGCGGATGCCGAGACTCGCTCCGAGCTCCTCGAATGTGGTGGGTCTGTCTGTCATCGCTGCTCCTCGTCGTCGGTGCTGTGGGTGGTGCGTGAGTGTGCACCGGTTGTGCCGGCGTCACCTGGTCCGGTGGCGGGGACAACTGCGTCGGGGTTGCCGAGGTAGTTGAACCGTGCCGGCCGGGCGGACCGTTCCCCGGGGGGATCCTGGTGCCGGTCGTGCCGGTCGAAGGTCTGGTGGAGGGCCGCCCGGCTGGACGCGTGCACGTGGTCGCGCATCGCCATCTCGGCGCCGTAGGGGTCTTTCTGCCGGATCGCGTCGAGGACCTTGTTGTGCTCCCGGTCGGAGTCCTTCAGTCGCTGCGGGTCGGAGACGGTGCGGGCCACCAGCTGTTCATAGGCGAGCTGGTTCATGAGCCGCTCGTACATTTCGTAGAGCTTCCGGTTGTCCGCCCCGCGGACCAGGGTCCAGTGGAACTCGCCGACGAGTTGCGTGTAGCGGTCGGCGTCCCCGCGGGCGGCGGCGGCGTCGGATTCCTCGATGTTGCGCTGGAGGACGCCGAGCTCGGGGACCTCTCCGCGTCTGGCGAGCAGGGCGGCGGCGAGGCCTTCGAGGCTCTCCTTGAGCTGGAACAGTTCAACGATCTCCCGGCGGGTCGGTTCGTGGACGAAGGTGCCGACGCGGGGGCGGATGTCCACCAGGCCCTCCATCTGGAGTTCCTTGAGTGCCTCACGCACCGGGGTGCGGCTGACGTTGAACTCCTCCGCCAGGGCGGTCTCCGGGATGAGGACGCCGGGTTCGAGTTCTCCGGAGAGGATCCGGGCGCGTACCTGCTCGCGCAGGGTCGGCTCCGACTTCCTGTCAGCGGGTGCCTGTTCCGTGATCTCTTGCATGCAAGAGAGTGTGCCATCACCGTGTCAGACATGCAAGAGGAAGGCGGCACATTTCTTCCATGTTTCCTGGAAAGTTACATTTTCGTGCGTTTACGAGTTTTTTACGTCTTGGCATTGACGTGACGCCCCTCACTGCATACGGTTCCATGCATACCGAATGGAGATTCTGTTGCATACAACAGATGCAGTGACCGTCACAGAGAGGTGCACATGAACCACATCCTGAAGAAGACCATCGTCAACTCCTGGCACGCCGCCTGGGACAACGGTGACGTCTCCGTCTTCGACCAGCTCACCGCGGACAACTACCGGCGACGCAACGCCAGGTCCTCCACGACGACCGGTCTGGACGCCATCAAGTCCGACATCCTCGCCATCCGCTCCGCCTTCCCCGACCTGACGACCACCGTCGACCACATCGTCGTCGACGGTGACGAACGGGACTGCAAGGTCGCCGTGTACTGGCACTCCACCGGTACCTTCACCGAGCCTCTCGGTGACGTGCCCCCGACCGGCACCGAGGTCGTCACCGCCGGGTCGAACCTGCTCACCTTCGACGCCGGCCGTGTCGTGTTCGAGGAAGCCACCTGGGACGCCGGGGCACTGCTCGCCGACCTGGGTCTCAAGAGCCTCGGATCCGCCTTTGACCAGGACACCGACTCGGTCTCGGACAATCTCGACGGCGAGCCCACGAAGGAGGCGCTCAAGGCTTTCAACCGCCAGTTCATCACCGGCGTCACCGTGGTCACTACGATGGACGCCGAAGGTAAGCCCCGCGGCCTGGCCGTGAATTCCTACAACTCTGTGTCCCTGGAGCCGCCGCTGGTCATGGTCTGCGTGCAGAAGACCTCGTCGACCTACCCGGCGCTGTTCGCTTCCGGTCACATGGGCATCAACATCCTCGGCTGCAACCAGCGCGACACCCTGCGGACTTTCGCGTCCAAGGCCCCCGACAAGTTCGCGGACCTTGAATGGCACGCGGGCCCGAACGGTTCCCCTCTGCTCGACGGCTCCGCCGCCGCGATCGAGGTGGAGATCAAGGAGCGTTTCCAGGCACTGACCCACACCATCTTCGTGGGCCGTGTCCGCACGTCCGAGTCCACCGACAACGACCCGATCATCTACAAGGCGGGCCGGTTCTACGAGAGCCACGACCTCACCCCGCTCGACTGACAGTCCCCGACAGGAGCTCCCCTACTGGAGGTCACGGAAGCCACCCGTCTGAACTGCACCGACATCTCACCAACCTTCCCCTCACGACCCACAACCCACACCCTCTCCACCCGCACCCACTGCACACCCCCACGCAGATCCACTGCACACACCCACTAGCTCTTCCTGCACAGAAAACGGAGATCACCGTGAGCACTCCCACGGATCCCAGCACCGAGAAACTGACCGCCCCGCCGACTGAGGCGATCCCCGGCCGGGGCATCGAACCGGTCCAGGGCAGTTCACCCGCACTTGAGGACGCCTACGCCCGCAGGGGCCGCCCCGGCACCGTCTTCTGGGTCTCCCTCGCGGTCGTCGCACTGCTGATCATCTGGGCCGCCGTCACACCAGACGGTCTGAACAACGCCCTGACCTCGAGCATGAACTGGATCGCCGACAGTTTCGGCTGGGTCTACCTGCTTGTCGCCGTCGGATGCATCGGTCTGATGGTCTGGCTGGCGTTCAGCCGGTTCGGCACGGTGGTCCTCGGCCGTCCCGACGAGAAGCCCGAGTTCAGCACCCTGTCCTGGCTCGCCATGATCATCTCCGCGGTGATGGGAATCGGTCTGATCAGCTACGGTGTCGCCGAGCCGGTCAGCCACTTCGCCTCACCGCCGCACGGCCTGGCTGAAGCGGGGACGGAGGACGCCGCGGTCCGCGCCCTCCAGTACTCCTTCCTCGACTGGGGCCCCCACGCCTGGGCGATCTTCGGCGTCTTCGGACTCGGCGTGGCCTACTCCACCCATGTCCGGGGCAACACCGGTCTGGTCTCCCCCATCCTCAAACCCCTCTTCGGTTCGTCCATGGACCGGTGGCCCGGCAAGGTCATCGACATCTTCGCCGTGATCGCCACCCTCTTCGGCACCTGTACCTCCCTGGGACTCGGGGCGTCCACCATCGCCGAAGGGGCGGGTCGCCTGTTCCACATCTCCGACTCCACCTTCGTCGAGGTCGTCATCATCGCCGGGGTGACGGTCATGTTCACCCTCTCCGCGCTCACCGGTGTGAACAAGGGGATCAAGTTCCTCAGCCAGGCGACATCGGTCCTGTCGATCTTCCTGGTCATCTTCGTCCTCATCTGCGGTCCGACCGGGTTCCTGGGCAACCTCTTCTTCCGGTCCGTGGGGCAGTACGCCTCCGACTTCTTCTCCATGTCGCTGCGGACCCCGCTCAACGGTGATGACGCCCAGTGGTTCCAGTGGTGGACCTACTTCATGATGGCGTGGTGGCTGAGCTGGGGTGCGTTCGTCGGGGTGTTCCTGGCGAAGATTTCCCGCGGCCGGACCATCCGCCAGTTCGTCGCCGGCGTCATGGGCGTTCCCTCACTCATCTTCTTCGGATGGTTCACCATCTTCGGTGGTACCGCCATCAAGTTCGACATGGACAACGGTGACGGGGCGATCGGCAACGCCGCCCTGGAGAACGTCAACAACGCCTTCTTCGACACCCTGGAGAACATGCCCATAGCCACGGTCACGACGTTCATCACCATTGTCCTTGTGGTCCTGTTCTTCGTCTCCGGCGCGGACGCCAACACCTATGTCCTGTCCATGCTCACCTCCCGGGGCACACTGGAACCGACCAGGCCCGTACTCGGTGTGTGGGGACTGGTCACCGGTCTAAGTGCTGCCGTGCTTCTGCTGGTCGGCGGACTGTCCGCGTTGCAGCAGGCGTCGATGTTGTCGGCATTCCCCTTCGCGTTCATCATCGCCCTACTGGCGGTCAGTCTGGTGAAGTCGTTGCGCGAGGACCACGATCTCGATTACGCCAGGGTTGTGAGACAGAAGGACCTCCTCGCCCGGGGCTGGACAGTACCTGCTCTGGCGGGTCAGCCCGGTTACGCCACGGCTCCGACGGTCGCCGCCATGGAGCAGCCGGCGAGCATCTCCGACGCAAGAGCCGTGGGAGTGGAGTGGAATTCCCCGGAGTCCGACCCCCGCAAACCCTCGTCGGAGTGGCCGCAGGTGCCTGAAGCTGATGACGGTGCTGCGGGTGCTTCGAATGACGCAGGACCCGCACAGTAGCCGGCACCGCCGTCACCTCGTGAAGGTTCACGTCCCGTGAGAGCGATCCGAACACGTCAGATCGGTCTTGCGGGACGTAAAATTATATCGGCTACCTGCCTGCCGCGTTCACGCCCCGCGCGGTAGCGGTACCGGACTCCCCGCCCGTGACCTCGGTACGCAGCAGCCGGTACTGCGGGGTGCACAGTGCCGCCAGCGACAGCAGTACACACAGCACGCCGCCGGCGACGAAGACCAGGGCAATGCCGCGCGACTCACCGGTACCGACCAACCAGGACCAGGCGTCCCGCCCGGCGTCGGTCTCCATGTACGGGATCACCCACAGCTCCGCGAGCGGCGCGACGAGCAGACCGACCACCGGTGCCGTCGCCGCCTCGAAGGTGTTCGCGAAGCCGAAGACACGCCCCTGCTTCCGGTAGGGCACGACCTGCTGGATGACGGTCTGTTCCGCCGCCTCGACCGCGGGGATCAACGCCATCATCAGCCACGAGCCGAGCAGGAAGAGCCAGCCGG
This sequence comes from Corynebacterium neomassiliense, assembly GCF_900626215.1. Lineage (NCBI taxonomy): Bacteria > Bacillati > Actinomycetota > Actinomycetes > Mycobacteriales > Corynebacteriaceae > Corynebacterium > Corynebacterium neomassiliense. Next base: position 1,731,177 of record NZ_LR131106.1, read on the forward strand.
CGTCGCGGATCGTGAACAGGGCACCGACCACACCGACCGACGCGGCGCACAACAGCATGGTGCGCACGGGGTTGCGCCCCAGACCCTTCGCGGCGACCAGTCCGCCACCGACGAAGAGTCCGGTGGCGGCCACGGCGAAACCGATGCCCCAGCCCTGCACCCCGAACAGTTCGATGCCGTAGGGGTCCATGAGCGTCATCGTCAGCCCACCGAAGAGGTTGTTCAGCGTGGTGAAGAGGATGAGGGCCAGCAGCCCGGGCACGGCGAGAACAGCGGCCCAACCGCCGCGCAGGTCGACCAGACCGGTGGGGGACGCGGCACTGTCGGCGTCTGCGACGCCCTCAGCGGCGTCCTCGGTGGCGTCCTCCTCGGTGGCGTCCTCGGTGGCGTCCTCCCGAATCGTGAGGGACGCCAGATGGAGCAGCACCGGGACAAGGATCCCGGTACCGATGACCATGGTCCAGCCCATGCCGAGATAGCCGACGGACAGGCCGCTGAAGATACTGGTGACCAGCATCGACAGTCCCTGGACGGTGCCGACCATGCCATTGGCGTTGGCGCGTCGTTCCTCCGGGACGAGAAGGGTGACCGTGGTGGACAGGGCGATGCCGCGGAGCTGCTCGACGACCGCGCCGGCGAGCATGATCGCCGTGAACAACCAGAACCACAGCTGGGTGATGTCGGACAGGCGGTCGGCCCCGGCGACGGCGAAGAATGCCAGGTCAATGAGGAACATGCCGAGGGCGAAGACTGTCGCCCAGACCATCACGGCCTTCTTGTCGAACCGGTCGACGAGCGTGCCGAAGAGCATGCTGCACGCGGAGACGAACAGCATGTAGGCGCCGCCGACGGCACCGGAGGCGATGACATTGCGGGTCTCGGCGTAGATCCAGAAGGTCAGGCCGAACCAGAGGAAGCTCGTGGCGAGGTTGGCCACGGCGGTGTTGACGAGGATGTGGACGAAGGTACGCATACCGTGACCAGGGGTTGTGCGCGCGAATCTGCGCGGGGTTGTACGGGGCATTCTGCTCTCCGGTGGAGTGCGGGGGCAGGGCAGCGCTGAGGGCAGGGCTCAAGAGCTACCCGACGACCCGCGGATGTGCGGTGGGCCGTCGGACAGCGGAGAGAACAGGAGTGGACTCGACCGTTCTCCGCTGTCAGAGGAGGGTGCGGAGCTTCAGAAAGGCGGTGCCGGTGTACATGGTTGATGACATTAACAGATCGGGGGGGGTGGCTTCCCGACCGAGAAACCACCGCCATGGACACACAGGTAAAACTCATGTAAGTTGTCTTTCTTACAATTTTCCCTCACGAAGAAAGTTCATGAATGTCTTCTCTCCGATCTGGAATTATCAGGCCATTCGCAGTGTCCCTGACAAGCATCGGAACACGAAGCGCAATCGACTATGAACCGATCACAGGGTTCTCCTTCAACTGGAGAGGGAACACGTACAAGGTCGCAACTCCGGATCAATGTGCGAGGCTTTTTGTCGGCGGAGCCTTCCGAGGCGAACAGTGTCACAATATTCACTAATCTCGGCGTTGCCGTGTCTGACAGCCGCCGTGGCCAGCATCGTAAGTTGAGTGGCCCTGATCATGACATGGAGCAATCTCTACAATGCGGACGCCTTCCTGTCCGGTGACGTCAGCACAGATGTTTCCGGCCTCGTCGGCCCGGCTTTCACCTACGCGAAGGTCGGTACCATCTCCGCGGCGGTGGCAGTGCTGAGCCTGGTGCTCCTGGCGTGGCGCACCGCCGCACAACGTCGGGCCTAGACAACGTCGTAAGTAGCTTGTCCCCCTGCCCCGAGGTGGTATGTACGTCACACATACCATCCCTCTGATGGTCAGCCTTGCCTTTGCTAGGATGCCCTCATGCGCACTCTCTCCGAGCACGACCGCCAGCAGCACCTCACCGCTGCCGTCGAGGCACTGGAGTCCCGAATGACGGGACGGTTCATCGACGTCGACGAAGCTTTCGCCCAGCTTTCCCCGGAACCGCAGTGGCAGACCGACCAGGCCGCAAGCCTGCTGCGCCGCGCACACCGTCGCCTGCGCACCACACGTCGCAGATCCTGAGCCTCGCTACGGTCTACCCCGTGCGCCGGTTCCGGTGATCCTGACCGGCCACCCCCGCGGTCCCTCCCCTCGGAAGTTCCTCCGGTGCAGGACAACTGACCGGGTGGCTCAGGGAAGTTTGGTACGGTCGGCCGGTGACCACTGTACTGAAGGTATTTACCCGGGACCTCCGCCGCCTGTGGCAGACCCCCAAGGTCTGGGTGATCATCATCGGTGTCATCATCACTCCCGCGCTGTACGCGTGGTTCAACATCGCCGCCTTCTGGGACCCCTACGGCAACACGCGCAACATAGACATCGCCGTGGTCAACCAGGACACGGGAGCGGACTCGTCACTGACGGGCCACATAGACGTCGGCGCGCAGATGGTAAAGCAGTTGTCGAAGAACGACCAGCTCGGATGGCGCTTCATGGACGCCGAGGAAGCCGACCACCAGCTGAAGAAGGGCGAGGTCTTCGCCTCGATCACCGTCCCACCCGATTTCTCCTCCGACTTCCTCAGCATGTTCGGCGGCACCTATGAACGACCCACCCTGACATACCGGGTCAACGAGAAGCTCAACGCGATCTCCCCGAAGATCTCGGACCAGGGTGCGTCACAGATCGACACACAGATCACCTCCACCTTCAAGGAACAGGTCGCGTCGGCGGTGACCACCGAACTGCGCAACGCCGGCGGTGACATCGGTGACCGTCTGGCGGAGACCGGGGGAAACACCTCGGACGCCTTCGCAGGGGCGGCCCGGACCATGGCGTCCGCCCGGGACGAGATCGACCGGGTACGGCAGAGCATCAGGGACGCCTCCCCCACCATCGACGCCACCCGCGACGCCCTCGGTTCCGTGGGGAAGACACTCGACGACGCCGGCACTGCCCTGCAGCAGGTCCAGTCCGTCATGACCGAGGTCCAGAAGCAGGTCGCCACGTTCTCCGATTCCGCGACGACAGCTTTCGCGGACAGTACGACAGCACTGGCCGAGGGAACCTCCGCGGCCACCGGGGCGGTCGCCTCCGTCACCGGGGAGCTGGAACGGGCCACCAGCGGTCTCGACGGGGCGACCAGGTCCCTGACCGGTGTCGTCGACCAGAGCGGTCAGGCAGTCAGCCGCCTGCAGGCCCTGGTCGACGGTGCCGCCCCCGAGATCGCGGGTCCCCTCACCGACGCCCTCAACGGACTGCAGGAACGTAACCGGGCCGACCGCGCACTGCTCGACGACATCACCGGGCTGCAGCGTTCCACGGCAGACACCGTCTCCTCCGTCAATGCCGCGGCCACCGCCCTGGAAAGCGCCACCGCCGACACCCGCGACTCCGCCCAGGCGCTGACCACCGCTGTCCGGGACACCCTCCCCGCGCTGAACCGGGCCGTCAACCGGGTCAACGAGTCCGCGGGGTCCTTCGCGGGCACCCTGCAGTCCCAGCGGACCATTCTGGACCAGTCCGTCGGTCTGCTCGACGGGGTCGAACAGCAGCTCGGCCGCGCAGACGGCGTCCTCGGCGGTTTCAGCGACAATCTCGCCGGCATCGAGGACGGGCTGAACACCGCCCGCGCAGACGTGAATGCCCTGGTCGCGGCGTCCGGACAGGGTGCCCTGGGGACGGTCAGCAACCTGGACTCGGTGAGCATCTCCCGGTTCCTGGCGTCCCCCGCGGAACTGGACAGCCACCCGGTGTACCCGGTGGCGAAGTACGGGTCCGGCATGGCGTCCCTGTTCACCAACCTCTCACTGTGGATCGGCGCATTCATGCTGATGGTCATCTTCCGCACCGAGGTGGACACCGCCGGTCTCAGGAAGCTCACCGTGGCCCAGGCCTACCTCGGCAGACTGCTTCTGCTGTCCGTGCTGGCACTGTTCCAGGGGTTCGTCGTCTCCGTCGGAGACCTCGTCCTCGGCGTGCAGCACGTCAACCCGGTGATCTTCGTCGCCACCTGCATGCTCATCAGTGTCGCCTACCTGAGCGTCATCTACGGTCTGATCACCGCATTCGGCCACATAGGCAGGGGCATCGCCGTGGTCCTGGCGTTCATACAGATCCCCGGTTCCTCGGGTATGTACCCGATCGAGATGACACCGGACTTCTTCCGCGCCGTATACCCCTTCCTCCCGTTCACCTACGGCATCGACGCGATGAGGGAGACGGTCGGAGGGTTCTACGGCAACCACTACTGGAAGGCGATGGGCGTCCTGGCGCTGATGGCCTTCGTCGCGTTCGTCGTCGGAACTTTCCTGCGCCGCAACCTCTCCCACGTCAACATGCTGGTCAACAGACAGCTCGGGCAAGGTGGACTCATCATCAACGAAGAGGTCCAGGTGGTCGGCAGCAGCTACCGGCTGTCCGACGCCATCCGCGCGCTCCGGGACCGTGACGCCTTCCGCGACGAAATCGACGGCCGGTGGAGGCGTCTGCGGGAGAACTACCCGGCCCTGCTGAAGATCACGGTCGGCGTGGGGGTGGTGGGAGTGCTGGTTCTCGGCGTCCTCGCCCGGGTCCACCCGGACCAGAAGGCGGTCATATTCGGAGTCGTGTGCCTGTGGATCCTCCTGGTCATCACGCTCATCGCCATGCTGGACTACGTGAAGAACAGTTTCGGCCAGGCGCAGGAACTCATGGACCTCCCGGAGGAGAAGCTGCGGGGGATGGTGTCCGGCAGTGCCGGTGCAGGCAGGGAACCGCGTACGGGAGGTGACGGCGAATGAGGACCGTCCTGAAGATCTTCTACGGTGACCTGCAGAAGATCCGGCACAACGTGATGACCGCGATCGTCATCTTCGGTCTCGTCATCATCCCCATGCTGTTCTCCTCGTTCAACGTGCTGGCCAGCTGGAACCCCTTCGACAACACCGACCGGCTCAAGATCGCCGTCGCGAGCACTGACGAGGGGTACGACAGTGACCTCATCAGACTCCGGGTCAACCTGGGTGACCAGGTGCTCTCCCAGCTGAGCCGGAACGACCAGATCGACTGGGTCGTCACCGACGAGGCCACGGCAGTGGACGGCACGAAATCGGGTGAGTACTACGCCTCGATCGTCCTGCCCCCCACTTTCAGCACCGACCTCCTGACCTTCTTCGTCCAGGGGACCGAGCCCTCCCGGCTCGCCCTGTACACCAACGAAAAGAAGAACGCCCTGTCCACCCTCATCGCACCCCAGAGCGCAGAGGGGGTGATCTCACAGATCAACGACAGTTTCACCCGTATCCTCAGCAATGTTGGACTGGGACTGGTCACCTCCCTGTCGGACTACCTCAACCAGGATGACACCAGGGCTGCCGTCGACCGTATCGAGTCCCGGGTCCGTGACGTCGGCAACCAGCTGAGTTCCGGGGCGCAGACGGTGCGGGCGCTCGGCGCGCTGGTCGATTCCACCGTCCCGCTCGTCGACAGTGTCGACAGCATGGTCAGCGCAGCCGGGGCACAGTTCCAGGACAACGGTTCACCGGCGGGGGACGGGACGAGCGCGGGCAGCGACCTGCAGTCAACCCTGGAAAGGGCCACCGGGTCCCTGGGCTCGGCGCTGGACGCCGCGGGTGGCGGATACGACGCCGTACGGGACCGTCTCGACGACCTGTTCTCCGACGCCGGGGCGACCAGTGACTCCACCGCTGCGACGTTGAACGGACTGGCGGACCGGGCCGGACAGCAGGCGGACAGTTACCGGGCGGTGCGCAGCACTCTGGTCGACGACATCGGCCCGGCACTTCCGCCGGCCGCCGCCCCCGGACTCGACCGGGTGGTCGGCGCCCTCGACACCGTGATCGACCGCACCCAGGACCTCCACGACAGTTTCCGGCGCACCGCGCAGGACATCACCGGGGGCAACACGTCCGCACAGGAGGCGCGCCAGCGTGCCGGTGACGCCGTGACCAGGGCCAGGGACGCGGTCAGCAACGCGGTCTCGTCCTACCGGACCGACCTCAGGCCCCAGCTGGACGCGTTGGGTGGTTCCCTTCGCACCCTCGGTGAGGACATCAGCACCGTGCGTGAGGACCTGGGCGAGATCGGCCGGACACTGTCCGACTCCCCCGGATCCCTGCAGGAGACCCTGGGCCGTGCCCGAGACACCGCGAACACGGTCGCCGACAGTCTCGACGAGCAGTCCCGACGCTTCTCCGAACTGGAGAATGCCCTGGCCACCGCCGGGGAGACCGGTGATTTCTCGAGACTGCGGGAGATCGTGGGTTCGGATCCGGAGACACTGGCCTCCCAGCTCGCCGCACCGATGGCCGTCGACCGGCAGCCGGTGTTCCCGGTCGCCGGGTTCGGGGTCGGCATGGCCCCGCTGTACACGGTGCTGTCCCTGTGGATCGGAGCTCTTCTCACCGCGGTGCTGATCCGCATCGGTGCCGCTCCCTCGCCCGTGAAGAAGGACGGGAAGGAGAACGGGAAGGACGCCGGGGACGGTGACGGGGACGGTGACGGGGAGGACGCCGACAGCGGGCAGGACGCCACGGTCGCAGCAGACGCCGGTACCCTGCCCGGAGTCGAGCAGGACGCCCCTGCCGCCCGGGCGGCGGGTGACACTCCCTCCCCGGCACAGGCCTACTTCGGCCACTTCGGGGTGTTCGCCCTCATCGGACTGGCTCAGAGCACCCTCGCGATGCTCAGCCTCATCGTTTTCGTCCAGATCAAGGCCGAGCACCCGCTGCTGCTGCTTCTCACCGGGTGGGTCACCTCGGTGGTGTTCATGCTGGTGATCTACACACTGGTGCTCTCGTTCGGCAGTGCGGGCAAGGCGATCTCCGTGTTCCTCCTGGTCGTGCAGGTCTCCGGGTCCGGTGGCGCCTATCCCCTGCCACTGCTCCCCCAGTGGTTCCAGAGCATCAGCCCGTGGCTGCCCGCGACCTACGGTATCGACGCCATGCGGTCGGCCGTCGCGGGGGTGTACCAGGGCGACATCTGGATCTACCTCGGCAAGCTCCTGCTCTTCGTGGTCCCGGCACTGGTTCTGGGGCTGTTCCTGCGCCGACTGCTCGACGGCTACAACAGAAGCACCACGGCAGCCATCGAGTCGACCAGGGTCATGTCGTCCTGAGACCCCGGGACACAGTGGCCCTGAAGTGGGCCCTGGATTGGGCGCCCTGAAGTGGGCGTCCTGACGAGCGGGCGCCCGGTGTCAGGGACGCCCCGACGTACGCGCCATGTCCGCCACGGTCCAGGCCATGGCCGTGGCCCCGTCCGCCAGGGTCTGCTCCGCGACCGGTCCCACGCAGGCGTCAGCGAACTCGGCCTGGTGGTTGAGCACCGGGAAGGAACCCACCCCGATGTACGGGTGGATCGCCGGTACCAGCCATGACACGTTCGCGAAATCGGTCGACGCACGGCACATGTCCGCCGCCGGATCACCGTCAGAGTGGGCGTGCGGACCACCCGGGGCACCCGGGGCAGCCCCGCCACCCTCCACGTGGAGTTCCCGGCCGAGGGCCAGGGCGTTGAGCCGGTAGTACTCCAGGGCGTCCTCGCAGGTCCTCATGTCCGAGTACGGTTTCGACTCGTCACGGATCTCCACGGTGCACCCCGTCGCCAGGGCTCCGGCACGGAAACAGTTCCGCACCTTCTCGGCGGTCTCCTCCAGCTCGTCCATGTCCCCGGCGCGCACGTACCACCGCCCCCGGGTCTTTCCGGGGATCGCGTTGGGGGCGTCCCCGGCGTGCGTGACGATCCCGTGGACCCGCACGGTCGGCGGAAGCTGCTGACGCAGCAGTCCGACGGCGACCTCGGCGACAGTGAACGCGTCAGCGGCGTTGACCCCGCGGGTGGGGTACGAGCCCGCGTGCGACGCCCGGCCCGTGTAGGTGATCTCCCAGTGTCCGACCGCGAAAGGACGGGCACGGACCACGTCGACGGGGGCGGGGTGCACCATCATCGCGAAGTCGAGTCCTTCGAAGGCCCCACGGTCGAGCATCTCGATCTTGCCGCCCCCGCCCTCCTCGGCCGGGGTACCGAAAACCTCGACCGTGATGCCCTGCCCGTCCGGCCCGCCCTGCCCGTCCGGCCCACCCGGCCCACCCAGGCTGTCGGCCACCTCCGCCAGTGCCGCTGCGGCACCGAGGGTCATCGCGGCGATGAGGTTGTGTCCGCAGGCGTGCCCGATGTTCGGCAGGGCGTCATACTCCGCCATCAGTCCCACCCGGAACGGACCGGAGCCCGCGGTGGCGTGGAAAGCGGTGGGCAGACCGACGAAGTTCTCCTCCACGCTGAATCCCCGGTCCCGCAGCCATTCCGCGCACCGGGAGGCTGACCGGAACTCCTTCCAGGCGGTCTCCGGGTTGTCGTGGAGCCAGTCCGACAGCTCCACCAGGGACGGGCGCAGCTGCTCCACCCTTTCCCGGAGACTGGACTTCAGGCGGGAGGTCACGGCGTCCTCACTCATCGCCGGGGACCCCGTACGACGGTGAGGTGGCCGGGTCGATTCCGCGGGTGACGTAGTCGTCACGCTGCGGCAACCAGATCTCCAGCAGGTCGGTGAGGTCGCCCAGCGGATCCTCCGACCAGTCGACCCGCAGGTCGGTCTCCGCCCAACCGGCGGACCGCACGACCGACAGTCCCGCCGAATGCACCGGCCCCGCCTCGCCTCCCTTGTCCAGACCTGCGAGCATCGCGGCGAGGAGGCGGGACTCCAGGTCCCCGGTCACCGCGGTGAACGCGGCGAGCATCGCCTCGGGGACCCCGGACGAGGCGAGCATGTTGCCGGCACAGACGGCGTCCTCCCCCACCGCCGAAGCGTAGGTGCCGAGAGTCCCGGGCCCGGACCAGGCGACCGGTGTTCCGGTCGCACCGAGGACACTGATCTGCCGGTAGTCGAGGGTGGAGTCGGCAGCACGGAGGGTGTCCCACGCCTCCGCGGCGGACGCCCCGGACGCCAGGGCGTCGAGGAGGAACGGACCGAAGCGGGGGTCCGTGATGTTCTGGGAGGCCACCGCGCCCACACCACCGCGCAGGTGCAGGCAGCGGGCGGCGACGGCGGGGGACGAGGAACTCACGGCCATGCCGAAACTGACGCTCCCGTCCGCGGCGGTTTCCCGGGCGACGACGGAAAAGGTCACAGTGCCTCCCTCTCCTTCTCGGTGAGCACGGCGGTGGCGTCGATCTCCACCAGCCACTCCGGGCGGGCGAGCGCCGAGATGACCAGGCCCGTGGACACGGGGTGGACGCCCCGGAGCCAGCGGCCCATCACCCGGTAGACGGGTTCGCGGTAGCGGATGTCGACGAGGTACACGGTGACCTTGACGATGTCGTCGAGGGTCCCTCCGGCCTCCTCCATGAGCATGGCGATGTTCGCCATCGCCTTCTCCGCCTGGGCCTCGACATCGCCGACGCCGACGTTCTCGCGGGTGTCGAGGTCCTGTCCGATCTGTCCGCGCAGGTAGACGACACCTCCGGCGACGACCGCCTGGCAGAGGTCGTTGTCGAGGTTCTGCTCGGGGTAGGTGTCCTTCGTGTTGAACGGGCGGATGCGGGTGTGTTCCATGTCAGTTCTCCTGTGTGTGCTGTGTACCGGCGGCAGCGGGCTCGGGGGTGTAGGCGGCGTAGCCGCGCTGGATGAGGATCTCGTCGACGACGTACTTCGCGTCATGCCAGCAGCCCCAGATGAAGCTGGAACCGCGGCGGGACAGCCACGGCAGTCCCACGAAGTAGAGGCCCGTCGCCGGGCTCACGCCGCGCTGGTGGACGGGGCGTCCCCGGTCGTCGAGGACACCGTCGACATGCAGCCACGAGTAGTCCACCCCGTAGCCGGTGGCCCAGATGACCGTGGTGATCCCCGCGGCGGCGAGGTCGAGTTCCAGCACCGGGTTGACGGCGTCCTCGGGGTCGGGGCCGAGTACGCGTGCCCCGGGTTCTGCGGGCAGGTCCAGACCGTTGGCTTCGATGTAGGCGTCCGCCTCGTCGAAGAGTTCGAGGAGGTTGCGGTCACCGGCGTGGATGTTGGCGGCGAGATCGTCGCGGAAGTGCAGTACACCGTCGGCGTCGCAGCTTTCGGCGCGGCCGACCAGGTGGATACCGTCGGCGGCGAGGTCACGGAAGTCGACGGTGTAGCCGCCGTCGGCACCTGTCACGGCGATGGTGACGTGCTCGGCACCCACCGGAGGTGCGGCCATGTCCCACTTGCCGAGGACGCCGAGCCACCACACGTTGTCGCGGCCCCGGTACCGGCGCGGCGGACGGTCGTGCTCGCCCACGGCGAGGGTGACGTCCCGCCCGGCACGGTTGAGTTCGACGGCGATCTGCAGTCCGGAGGAGCCCGCCCCGACGACGAGGACGCCCCCCTCCGGCAGATTCTCCGGCCTGTCGTAGTCGGCCGAGTGCATCTGCACGATGCCCCTGTCGGTGGCGACACCGGCAGGGATGACCGGCGGGATGACGGGGGTCTGGAAGGGTCCGGTCGCGGAGACGACATAGGTCGCGGCGATCGTCTGCCGCTCCGCCGGGTCGGTGGAGCCGGTGGGCCGTACCGTGACGAGGTAGCCGGGTGCTCCGGGGTTCTTCACCACCTCGGTGACCTCCACACCGGTGGAGACGGGACTTCCGAGCATCTCGGCGTAGTCCTCGAAGTAGCGGGCGACGCGGTCCTTGGGGACGAAGGCGTCGGCCGGATAGGGTTCCGCCCCGGAGGGGGTGGGGGTGTCGAAGGCGAGTCCGGGGAAACGGTCATGCCAGCTGGGCCCGTTGGCGCACAGGGAGTCCCAGCGGCCGGTGCGCCATTTTTCGGCGATGCGGTCACGTTCCAGGACAATGTGGGGAATTCCTGCGGCAGTGAGGTGTTCACTTGTCGCAATTCCGGACTGACCTGCTCCGATGACGAGTACCTCAATGGTCTCCGGTAAATTCTCCGGAAAGTTTTCGCGTTTCATGGAACTATTCTCCGGCCTATTCCCGAGGCATTCAAACATTGCTTTCCGGACTCGTACATCGGTTTTTCTGATTTACATGGTCGTCACATATCGGTTATCCGGATGAGCTTTTTGTTGACGAACTCGTCTGCGGCAAGTAGGCCGAGCTCCCGGGAGGTGCCGGACCGCTTCACCCCTCCGAAGGGCAGCTCCGGACTGTCCGCGAGAACGCAGTTGACGTAGACCATGCCGGCCTCCAGGGCGTCCGCGACCCGGTCCGCCTGCACCGGATCATCGGTGTACACGTAGGAGCCCAGTCCGAAGGAGGTGTCGTTGGCGATACGGACGGCGTCCTCCTCGTCTGCGGCACGGTAGACGACGCCGACCGGACCGAAGAACTCCTCCCGGTAGGCGTCCATCTCCGCGGTGACGTCGGCGAGCACCGTGCCCGGGAAGAAGTTGCCCTGCCGGGTACCACCGGTGAGAAGTGTCGCCCCCTGCGCCACCGCCCTGTCCACCTGGTCCTGGAGCCGGTCCGCGGCCGCCGGGGACGACAGCGGCCCCAGCACCGTACCCTCCTCGGTCGGATCCCCCAGAGGGACGGCCGCCATGCCCTCGGTGAACTTGGCGAGGAAGTCCCGGTAGTACTCCTCGACGACGATGAACCGCTTCGGGGCGTTGCACACCTGCCCGTTGTTGTCCGTGCGTCCCGCGACCGCGGCGTCCACCACCGCGTCGAGGTCAGGGGTGGACAGCACCAGGAAGGGGTCCGATCCCCCCAGTTCGAGGGCGACTTTCTTGAGGTGGCGTCCCGCCTGCCCGGCGACGGCCGAGCCGGCACGCTCGGACCCGGTGACGGACACGCCCTGCACCCTGGGATCGGCGATGATGTCCGCGGCCTGCCCGTTGGTGGCGTAGACGTTGACGTAGGCCCCGGCGGGCAGGCCCGCCTGAAGGTGGAGTTCCTCGAGCAGTGCGGCGGTGCGCGGGCACTGCGGGGCGTGTTTGAGGACGACAGTGTTGCCGAGCACGAGATTCGGGGCGGCGAAACGGGCCACCTGGTAGACGGGGAAGTTCCACGGCATGATGCCGAAGAGGACGCCCAGCGGCGCACGGCGTACCAGTGCCGAACCCTCCCCGACGACGGCGATCGGCTGGTCGGCGGTGATGGTGCCGGCGTTGTCGGCGTAGAAGTCGATGATGTCGGCGGACAGGTCGATCTCCCCGTACGCCTGGTCGAGCGGTTTACCCATCTCCGCGGTGACGGCCCCGGCGAACTCGTCGCGCCGTTGCCTCAGAATCTCCGCACAGCGGTGGACGGCTGCGGCACGGTCGGTGACAGGGACCGTCCGCCAGGTGCGGTAGCCGGATTCTGCGAGGGTGAGGGCCCCGTCGATCTGCCCGTCGGTGAAGGTGTCGTAGGTTTCGCGGACTTCTCCGCTGGTCGGATCGGTGACAGCGTAGGTCATCGGTGTGGTCTCCTGTGGATGTCGGTCGAATGATTCCGGGTGGGTCAGGACTGCAGATCAGGACCCCGGGGGTCCGCGTCCCGGATGACTGCCCGGCAGACCCCCGCGAACGCCCTCGCCTTGGCCGTGAGCCCCTCACCTGCCCGGTAGGCCAGTGACACATTCAGCGGCCGTACCTGCTCAGCCACCGGCACGGCCGCGATCGGCAGACCCGAGTAGGTGTAGTCGTGGTGGGGGACCTGGTTGAGCACCGTGTACCCGTGGCCGGCGGCCACCATCCCGCGGACCGTCTCGAAACTCTGGAACTCGCAGGCCACCGTCGGGGTCACCCCGTGGGAGGTGAAGGCGTGGAGGAAGTACTCCCTGCTGCCCGGCAGGTTCAGCAGGATCAGCGGCTCCCCGGCCATCTCCCGCAGCGAGATCTCCGACCGACCCGCGAGAGGATGGTCCACGCTCAACCCCACATAGGCGGGCCGTTCCTGCAGCGGTTCGAAAGTCACCGCCGGATCCGTGGTGACGTCGTAGACCAGGGCGATGTCGATCCGCCGTTCCTTCAGTGCCTCAAGAGCGTCGGGACAGGTCAGCTCCACGGCATTGGTCCGCATGCCCGGATACTCCTCGGCGAGGCGGGCCCAGATCTGGGGCAGGTAGAACGGGGCGAGGGTGGTGAAGCAGGCGGTCTCCAGGTGGCCGCGCAGTGCGTCAGGGTTGACGGCGTCCACCGCGTCACGCAGTTCCGACAGGATCCGGCGGGCCCGGACGAGGAGTTCACGGCCGTCGGCGGTGAGCTCCAGCCCTTTCGACCGGTGTCTGAGGAACAGTGTCGTCCCGACCCGCTTCTCCAGCTGGGCGACAGACGTGGAGACCGCGGACTGCGCGACGTAGAGTTCCTCGGCGGCCGCGGTCATACTTCCGTGCTCGGCGGCACTGACGAAGTACACCAGCTGAGCCACCGATATTCCCGGATTGGTGAGCATGGGCGCGACGGTACGGAGACCGTGTTGCCGTTTCATTTCGTTGATATTGCACGCGGTCTGCATCATTTCCCCAGATGGGAGTCACCTGATTCCGTTGCCCCGCAGCTGTTGCCGAGCACGTCACCGGTTCCTAGCCTCAGGGTTCATGAGCAGCGAGAACAGCACAGCACCCGCCGGGGACGCGCCCACGGGACCCTACGACCACATCATCGTCGGCGGCGGTACGGCAGGATGCATCGTCGCGGCCCGTCTCGCGTCCCGGGCGGACCGTCCGCGGGTCGCCCTGGTGGAACGGGGCCCGGAGGACACCCACGAACCCCTCGCCCAGGCGATCCGGAACTGGGACCGGATGGTCGACAGCAGGTACGCCGTCCAGCACAGGTCAGTGCCGCAGGCCCGTGGCAACAGTCACATCGACCACACGCGCCTGCACATCCTCGGCGGGTGTTCCACCGCGAACACCATGATCTCCTGGCGTCCTTTCCGCGGGGACCTGCAGGAGTGGGAGGCCCGCGGTGCGGTCGGATGGGGACCGGACCAGTTCCTCCCCTACTACGACCGTCTGCGCACCGCGATCTCGGTGATCCCCCTCTACGACCGCAGTGCCCGGCTCCAGCGCGTCCTCACCTCCGCGGCGACCGCCCTGGACATTCCCGAGGTCGTCGAATGGAACGGGACACTGCCGGACACCCGGTCGGAGTACCACCCCGGCGCGGGATTCTTCGAGATCGGCTACATCCCGGAGACCAACCAACGCTCCAGCTCCTCCAACGCCTACCGGGACCTGCTCACCCGCGCCGGCCTGCGGGGCAACCTCGACCTGCTGACCGGGCACCGGACGGAGAAACTGCTCCTCAGCACCACCGGGGACACCGTGTGCACCGGGGTCCGCGTCACCGGCCCCTCGGGGACGGCCCGGGACCTCAGGCTCGCCGACGGAGGCGAGGTCATCATGTGCGCGGGAGCGTACGAGACACCCAGGCTGCTCATGGCCTCCGGTGTCGGAGACCCGGAGGTACTCTCCGCCGCCGGGGTGGAGACCCTCGTCGACCTGCCCGGGGTGGGCCGCAACCTCCAGGACCATGCGGAGGGGATCGTCGTGTGGGAGACCAGGGGACCCGCAGGTCCGGAATCGGCGACCGGGTGGGACGCCGGGTACCTGTGGGGCAACGCCCACGCCCGGGGAGAGTACAGCGACCTCGACCCGGTGCCTTCGGTCACCACCCATGTCCCTGTCGAAGCATGGGTTGAACAGCTTGTCAGGGCGGGCGTCGACCTGCCGGAACACTATGCGGGGGCCGCTCCGAACGTGTCCCGCCCGGCCAGCAGGGGGCGGGTCTGGATCACGTCACCGGACCAGGACGCCGAACTGCAGATCGACTACGGGTACTTCACCGACGAGGACGGCCTGGACGAGAAAGCCCTCGTCGACGGCGTCCGTAATGCACGCAGGGTGGCGGCCGAGGAGCCCTTCGCCTCCGAGATCGTGAGGGAGGTGTTCCCCGGCCCGGACGTCACCTCGGACGAGGACATCTCCGCGGCGGAGAGGGCGGTCCACCAGACCGTGTACCACCCCTGCGGCACGTGCGCGATCGGAGCGGACTCCGATCCCGGGGCGGTTCTCGACCCTCAGCTGCGCGTCCGTGGGGTGGCCGGTCTGCGGGTGGCGGACGCCTCCGCCATGCCCACCGTGACCTCGACGAACCCTGTGGTGACGATCATGATGATCGCCGAACGGGCCGCCGACCTGGTGAGCGGGAAGTAGCACGGAGGAGAACCCCGGTGACCGGCGCGCGCCGGGGTCTGTCACACCCGTGACCGGTGGGCCCGCGCCCGGGCGACATTCCCGCAGCCTTCACTGGTGCACCAGCGACGCCGCCCGGCCGCCGTCTTGTCGATGAACACGTGCGTACAGGGACTGCGTTCGCACCGCCTCATGCGCCCGGACCATGGTCCGGCGACAGCGTCAAGGGCGCTGTTCGACAACTCCGACAGAAGCGAGGCGAATGACATCCCCTGCGGGTAGGTCAGGTTCCACGCATCTTCCGCAATGACGGGGCGGATCCTCGGCAGTCCCGCGTACTCGTTGAGCAGACACAGATCTCCGCGGTCAGCGACGCCACCGGCCAGTCGGGCCATGACAGTCCGGTAGACCGCACGGCGAAGGTCCGCGAGAACGTCCTGCTCCGCCCGGTTGACGGTCCGCCGCAACGGTGGAAGACCCACCATGTCCAGCCACTCCCCCAGTCGGTCCGGTGAGTAGAGCCGGTCCGCCTCCGCACCTCCCCACTGGGCCACGGTGGCGATGAAGCTCAGTCCGAGGGTCTCCGTGACGAAGACCTTGTCCAGCACCCTGGCAGGTACGGACGTCGGGGCGTCCGGACTGTCGTCGGACGGGTGCCCGCTGAAGACGGCCAGCCGGTCCGGGTGGTGGGGTTCGTGTGTCACCGGATCAACGGTGCCCGTCAGGATCTGTCTCCGCAAGTACCACGGCGCGCTCCCCTGCCTCCACGGAGATGTCGAGACGGTTCTCTGCCGCAGGCAGCGGGCACAGGAAGTGGTCGCTGAACGCGCAGGGGGGAAGATAGGCGTAGTTGAAGTCGATCACGGTGTGACCTGCGGGGTCGGGCCGGTCGACGGACAGGAACCGGAACCGGTGCGTGCCCAGGGCCGTAGAGGCGTCGGAGAAGACCGCCCGGAGACTGCCGTCACCGTCGGCGGACACCTGGAGCCGGTGTTCCGCACCGTCCACAGTGAAACTGACCCACCCCGCGGCAGTGGATTCCGAGACATAGCCGTCAATCGCCGTCACTCCGACGGTCCTGCTGTCAGGGATGAACGTGGCGGGGAGCACCCACCGCCCGGAGGGGGCGAAGGTGTCGATGCCGGTGAATGCCGTCCGGGTCCGGGCTGCCCTGTCAAAGGTCCGCACGGCCCGCCGACCTCCACGTTCAATGACGGTGAGGGTGACGGTGCCGTCGCTGATGCTCTGTCCTGCAGTCAGCTCGACCTCGGACGCGCCGTAGCCTGTGGGCAGGCCGGTACCGGACACACCGTCGACGGTGGTGTGCCACAGGCCGGGGAGACCGTCGACCACCTCCGCACCGGAGTCAGTGGTGGCACTGATCCAGTGGGTGCCGGTCAGGGCTGTCTGACCGGTCGGCCCGGCGACCGATGTCTCCCTGTCGGAGTGCCAGAGCTGCCACTGTTGCTGCCACTGTTTCAGATCGCCGGTCAGGTAGCCGGTCAGGTCGCCGGTCAGGTTGCTGTGGTCTGCGCCGGTGGTCATGCCCTGCCCCCTGTCGCCACCGGGGCTGCCAGCCCCAGTTCCCTGCGCTGCTCCGCCCAACCTTCACGGACCAGTGGAACCACCTCGTCGAGCAGTACACCGGCATGGGCGACGGCCTCGTCCACCGTGTGCTCCGCCGGGTGTATCCCCAGGACAAGTTCGTCGGACAGGGCCAGCGTCGGATCCGAGAGCAGGTCGGCGGCCAGTTCGTCGACGGTTCCCCACACGGCGTTGTCACCGAGGAGTTTCTCCGCCGAGGTCTGGGACTCCAGGGCTCGTCCCACCCGGACATCCTGCGCGTGCCAGCGGGCCGTCCGCTCACTGAAGTCTTTCAGCGCGTCCTCGGAGGTCGGCCCGTCGAACACGGACCGGGACGTGATGACGTAGGGAGTGCGGGAATCACCCCAGGTCTCGGCGAACACCCTGCGGTACTCGGTCACGGAATCGGCCTGGCGGCGGTGGAATGCCCGACGGTTCTCCGGTGTGCGCTCCTCACCGTTGCCGAACCTCTCGAGGATGAGCCCGTCCCCCCTCCTGGCTGCGTTACGGATGGTCCCGATGTTCGAGCTGCCGTGGAAGATCCTGCCACCCAGGTTCCGGTCCGGTGGCCAGACGGAGGCACTGCCGCCCTCGACCTGGTTGCCCTCCAGCGCCCAGTGGAGCCGGTCGATCTTCTCGGTGAAGCTGCGGTCCCTGTCGGAGTCCCAGCCCTCGAAGACGTGGAAAGAATCCGAGGGGACGCCTTTACCGACACCGAGGAGCAGCCGCCCACCAGAGAAATGGTCGATGACGGAGACCTCCTCGGCGACGCGGACCGGGTCGTCGAGCACCAGGGGAAGTACCGCGGTACCGAGGTCGATCCTGTCCGTCACTGCCGCGGCCGCCCCGAGGAAGGCGAACGGTGAGGGCAGTGCCGCCCATCCCGCGTTGAAGTGCCGGGTGGCGATCCACGCGCTGTCGTAGCCCTGTCTCTCCAGCTCCCTGATCAGACGGATGTTGTCGGCGAAGATGGTGGACAGGTCGTCATGCTGGTCAAGGTGGGTGATGAAACCGACGCGCAGCCGGTCACCTGTGCCCGGCGTGCCCAGGGGTGTCAACGTCCCCTGCGAACCTGCCGGTGAATTACTTGACGACGGATAGCTCATTGTTGAAGATCCTTGTCTGGGAGGTGGTCTGGGAGACGGTCTAGGAGGTGAAGAAGGGGGTCGATGACGTGGCGGGGACACTGTCAGACGGTCCGGGGTCGCTGAATGCGACGGCCGTGGCCGGAGCGTCCCCCTGCAGCTCGGGGAGCACGGTGGCGAACAGTTCGATCGACTCGAGGACGTGCTCGTGGGCGACGTGCGGCCCCTGGAACTGGATCGCCGTCTCCTCGGTCCCGTCGAACTGTCCGGTCCAGTAGCTGATCTTCTCGGCGACCTCGTCGGCGGTGCCCACCGCGAAGCTCAGTTTCTCGGCGATCTCGTCGAACTCGGGGCTGTCCGGACCGCCCGTGAACTCGTGGTGCAGGTAGGTCGACGAGTACGCGCGCAGGAACTCCACTGCCCGCTCCCTCGCCAGCTCTGTCGTGGGTGCCACCAACCCTGACCTGAGGTGGATGACCTCCCCTCCGGGAACCGCCGCCCGGTAGTCCGCGTTGAACTTCAGACGCTGCTCCAGCGGGAGGGGCCGCGGAATCATGAGCCGGTAGCCGTGTTCCCTGGCGAGGTCGATGGCGTTGCGCCCCGCCGCAGTCCAGATGACGTCCTTCGCCGGCCGTCCCGGCCGCGGGGACAGTTCCACGCCCCTGTAGGAGTAGAAGTCCCCGTCGAAGTCGATGACTCCCTCATCGAAGGCCTGCCGCAGAATCTCGTGGATCTCACGGGCCCGCGCGGAGGCGTCGTCGGGACTGAACCCGAACACGTCACCGATCTCCGGGAAGGCCATGCCCGTGCCCACTCCCAGGTCGAGGCGTCCTCCGCTGAGAGTGTCCAGCAGGAGTGCGGACTCGGCCAGTCTGACCGGGTGGTAGTAGGGGGCGCACACGATCGAGGTCCCCAGCCGGATGTGTTCCGTGACTCCGCTGATGCGGCTGAGGAAGAGCAGCGGGTCGGGCACTTCACCGCGCGACCGGAAGTGGTGTTCGGTGACCCACACCCCGTTGTATCCGAGGCGGTCACCCAGGACCACCTGTTCCTCGATGTCGCGGTAGAGCTCTGCGGGGCTCTGCCCCGGAGTGGTGTCCCCGTAGTAGAAGAGATCGATTCTCGGCATGGTTCGCCTGCCTCAGTTCGGTTAGTTGTTGATCTGGACGTCGTAGAAGGTGTCGGTGTAGCCGACGAGGTCGAACTTCCACCCGGACACGGCCGGTGTCGTTCCGACGATCTTCTTCGGGATGTAGAGCGGGACAGCGAAACCTTCGTCGAGGATCCGCTTCTGGGCGGTGTGCGCCGCGGCGATCCGGGCGTCCGTGTCCTGCGAGGTGCTGATCACCGAGTACGCCTCGTTGACCACAGGATCGTCGAGCAGTCCGTAGTTGATTCCCGAACCTCCCCCGGAGCGGGGGATCGAGCTGGCCGCGAACGGGGACACCGAGGTGGCGACCTCCGCGAATCCTCGGGAGGCGTCGGCGAGATTGTGCGTACCCTTCGCGATCTCGCTGGTGAAGGAGGCGGTGTCGAACGGGGTACGGACCACCTCGAACCCGGCGTCCTTCAGGGACGCGGCGATGGCCTCACCGAGCTGCTGCCGCTGGTCTGTCTGTACGTAGAGACTGTCCACGTACCATTCGATCCTGAGCCGCTTCCCGTCCTTGACGCGGTAGCCTTCGGAGTCCCTGGACGTGTAGCCGGCCTTGTCGAGCAGCCGTGCGGCCTCATCGGGATCGTAGGACCAGGAGTTCACCAGCGACTCGTCGAAGCTGCCTTCCGGGGGTGTGCCGGGCAGGGTCGTCGACCACGCCTTGTCGTACACGCCGTCGTACACACCGTCGAGGATCGAGTCGATGTCGATCGCGGACCGGAACGCCAGACGGACGTCACGGTTGTCGAAGGGGGCGGTGTTCGGGTTCAACGCCAGGTAGTAGGGGGTGCCGGTGTTGTCCTGGGTGAGGATGCTGTTGCCTGCGGACTCCACCTCGTTGATGTTCAGCGGCGGAACCTGGTCGACGGCGTCGGCCTGCCCGGAGTTCAGTGCCCCGATCCTGGCCTGCGGTTCGGGGACGAACTGGATGTTCACCTCGTCCAGGTACGCCGGGCCGTCATGGCCGGCGGTCTCCGGGGCCCAGTTGTAGTCCTCGTTCTTCTCCAGGACCAGTGAAGACCCCCTGGAGTACTCCGCGACCTTGAACGGTCCGGTGCCGATGGACAGGGTCGGATCCGCACTCAGTTCCGCGGGAGTGTGCTCGCTGAGGACCTTCCCGGAGTACACGGGCCAGTGCGGGGTGGAGAATGCGTGGATCAGACCGGCGTTGGGGCGCGAGAGTTTCACTTCGAGGGTGCGGTCGTCGATGACACGGTTCTCCGCGATTCCGGATGACACGGTGGCCAGATCGGGTTCGTTGAGGGGGCGGTCGAGGTTCTGCTTGAGCACCTCGGCGTTGAACGGGGTCCCGTCATGGAAGGTGACCCCTTCCCGGAGGGTGAAGGTGTAGGTCAGGCCGTCCTCGCTGATCTTCCAGTCGGTTGCGAGTCCGGGGTGGTAGGTGCCGTCGTCTGCCTGGGACGTGATCGTGTCGAAGATGCTCGAGTTGACGGAGTTGGCGTTGAGGCTGGGGACCCTCTGACCGTCCCAGACAGGGGGTTCGGTGTTCGCGAGGTAGGTGATCTCCCGGTTCTGGTCTCCGCCGGAACCGTCACCGTTCCCGGAGCTCTGTCCGGAGGTGCATGCGGTCAGCAGGAGTCCTGCGGTGAGGACGGAGGCGAGGACCGCCAGTGGTCGTTTTCCCATGATTTCTCTTCTTTCGTCTGTGAGTTCTTCCTGCAGGTGACAGCTGCAGGTGGTTAGGGGGCCGGTTGAGCGGGTGGTCAGGTCAGCCGGGGTATGGCGTCGATGAGTTCCCTCGTGTATGCGTCACGTGGTTCGGTGAACACCCTGTCGACGGGGCCTGTCTCCACGACACGCCCCCGGTGCATCACCACGACGTCATCGGCGATGTGCTGGATGACGCCGAGGTCGTGGGAGATGAACAGCATCGACACCCCGGTCTGCTCCTGCAGGTCGGACAACAGGTCCAGCACCTGTGCCTGGACGGAGACGTCGAGGGCGGAGACCGGCTCGTCACAGATGAGGATCTGCGGCGAGGGCGACAGCGCCCTGGCGACGGCCACCCGTTGGCGTTGCCCTCCCGACAGCTGCAGGGGGTGACGGGACAGGTGCTCCTCCCCCAGCCCGACCTGCACGAGCAGTTCGGTACTCCGCCGGCGGACGTCCTGCTTCCGGGTTCCCGCCGCCACCAGGGCCTCGGCCAGCAGGCCCTCGACCGTGTACCGGGGGTCGAAGGAGCTCAACGGGTCCTGGGAGATCAGCTGCATGAGATGGCGGCGGGGACGCCGACGCGCCTCGGGCAGCGCGGACCACGGTTCTTCCCCGACCAGGACTTCTCCGCTGTCGGGACGCTCAAGTCCCAGGACGATCCTGGCGACGGTGGACTTGCCGGAGCCGGACTCGCCGACGATGCCGAGCGTGGTACCACGGGGGATCCGGAAGGAGACCTCCTCCACGGCCGTGACGGACCGGCCGCCCGCCAGGCCGAAGACCCTCCGCAGTCCGGTCGCCTCCACGGCGGTGTCCGGGATGTCGCCACGGTCCCCGTCGCGTCCCCCGCCGGCCACCGCCGGGAAGTGCGCCACCGGGGCCGGGGACAGGCGTTCACCACGTGAGGACGCGGAGGGGACGGCGTCGAGGAGCTGCCTGGTGTAGTCACTCGACGGGTGGTGGAGCACGGTGTCGGGGGTGCCCTGCTCGACAACTTCCCCGGACTTCATCACGACGATGTGGTCGGCGAGTTCGGAGACGACGGCCAGGTCGTGGCTCACCAGCAGCAGGCCGGTCCCGGACGCCTTGAGCCTGGCGAGGAGCCTGAGGACCTGTGCCTGGACGGTGACGTCCAGGGCCGTGGTCGGTTCATCGGCGATGATCAGACGGGGGTCGCCTGCCAGTGCCGTGGCGATGAGGGCACGCTGGCGCAGTCCTCCCGACAGCTGGTGCGGGTACCTGTCGAAGGTGTGCGCGGGGTCCGGGATACCCACCTGTTCCAGCAGCTCCACAGCCCTGTCCCTCCGCCCGGCGCGTGACAGGCCGGTGTGGAGCCGGAGAGTTTCCGTGATCTGGCGTCCCACGGGGACCAGCGGGTCGAGGGAGACCAGGGCGTCCTGGAGCACCAGACCTATGTCCCCGCCACGGAGCCTGCGCCACTGCCGAGCGTTCAACGTGCGGAGGTCGTGACCGGAGAAGTCGAATGTCGTGGCGGTCAGTGCGGCTGTGTCGGGGAGGAGACCGAGCAGGGACTGTGCGGTCATGCTCTTGCCCGCCCCGGACTCCCCGACGAGTGCGGTGCAGGTTCCCGGAGCGACGGTGAAGCTGACGTCGTGGACGACGGGGACTCCGGCGATACTGACGTCGAGGTTCTCGACCGTCACCAGGGGATCGTCAGGAGGCGGGGTGGCCGGGGCGTGTGTCGGTTGTCCCGGTCGGCGGTCATGTCGGGTGGGTGTCACAGTGAACTCCTCCGGGTGATGAAGTGCTGCTGGAGCCAGCGTCCGGTGACGGTGACGGCGATGACCGTGACGGTGATCGCGACTCCGGGCCAGATGGCGACCCAGGGGTTGACTCCCAGGTACTGGCGGGCCTCGGACAGCATCAGGCCCCATTCGGGTGCGGGCGGTACCGCCCCGAGTCCGAGGAAGCTCAGCCCGGCGCCGAAGATGATGCACACCCCCACACCGACGACGGCGTTGACGAGGACAGGGCCGAGACTGTTCGGGAGAACGTGCCTGAGGACCAGGGCCGGGGGCTTCAGACCGAGGATGACTCCGGCCTCGACATATCCCGATCCCCTGATCTGCATGACCTGGGAGCGGACCAGTCGTGCCGACCCCGGGATTCTCCCCAGTCCGACCGCCAGCAGCAGGCTCCACTGCCCCGGCCCGAGGATCGTGATCGTGAGCAGCGCGATGAGAACCTCCGGGAACGCCAGGGCCACATCGAGGATCCGGCTGATGACCCGGTCGACCACTCCTCTGGCGTAGCCGGCGACCACGCCGAGGACGATGCCGCCGACGGCACCTACCGCCGCGGCGCCGAGCCCCAACGATATGGAGTAGAAGGCTCCGTGGACCAGGCGGGAGTAGACGTCCCTGCCGAGCTGGTCGGTGCCCAGCCAGTGTTCCGCGGACGCCGGTGCGAAGGTGTCGGACGGGCTGGTCTCGAGCGGGTCCCGGGTGGCGAGCAGGCCGGGGAACAGCGCCGCGACCAGCAGAACGGCCAGGAGCACCATAGCCAGTGACACGCCTGCCGGGGGTGTACGCCGGTACCAGGGCAGGGCCCCGCCCCGCGGGCCCGTGGACCCGTCCCGGCCACGTCCGACCACGGTGGCGGCATCTACGGGGGCGGTCATCGCCTCTCTCCTTTCAGTCGGGGGTCAATGAGCGGGTACACCAGGTCGACAACCGTGTTGACCAGGACAAATATGAGTGACGCGAGGATGACGAACCCGAGGACCACGGGAATGTCACGGTCCTGGACCGCCATCACCGCCACTCGGCCGATGCCCGGTCGGGCGAAGAGGGTTTCGATGATGACTGTTCCGCCGAGCAGTGAACCGAAGATCATGGAGGACAGGGTGAGGGCGGGCAGGCCGGCATGTCTGAGGACATGCCGGGAACGCAGTGCCCCCTCTCCCAGTCCCCGGGCCCTGAGGCTCTTCACGAACGGTTCGTGCAGGGTGAACTCCATCCGCTCACGGAGAATCTGGGACAGGACGCCGAAGACCGTGGACGCCAGGGTGACGGCAGGGAGGATGAGCGATTCCGGGGTCTCGTTCCCGAAGGCCGGCAGGAGTCTCAGCTGGAAGGAGAAGACGGTCATGAGGATGATGCCGAGCCAGAACGCGGGTGTGGACACGGCGACGAGTTCGATGAACTGGGCGGCGAAGCGGGCTGTCCTGTTCCTGCCCGAGGTCGCCAGGGCGACGGCCACCGCGAGGGTCACGGCAATGAGCATCGCCACGAGGGTCAGCTCGACCGTGGGGGCGAGCTCGGCGGAGAGGACGTCAAGGACCGGGGTGCCCCGCTGGTAGCTGGTACCCAGGTCACCGGTGAGCACACCGCCCAGATAGTCGAGGTACTGCCGCCACGCCGGCTGGTCGAGACCGTAGTCGGCCGCTATCCGTGCCCTCATCTCGGGGGTGGCGTCCTGTATCCCCGACATCAGGATGTCGAGGGGGTCCCCGGGGATGGCCTTCACCGCCAGGAAGGCCAGGGTGGCCGCCGCCCACACGGTCAGGACAATGTCCACGAGCCGCTGGAGAATGAACCGGGGCCAGCCGCCTGCACGGGAAAGTCCCCGTGAACCGGGGGTCCGGTCGCTGAGCGCACCCCTTCCGCTGCCCTGGGTCTGCACCGTCACGGGTGCCTGCGCGGTCATGTCACTCCACCTGTCCACGTACCCGGTAGTTGAACTCGCGGCGGACGGCGTCACGGAGGTCGGCGTCGGCGAGGAAGTCGGCGGCTGTTCCTGCCAGTGACACTGCGGCGTCGATGAGGGCGTCCACCGCGGCAGGTTCCACCGTCGTCTCCGCGAAGGCCGCGTTGTGGGGTGCGACGTCCGGGGAACCGCCCAGGCCCAGTGCCGGGTGGATGGCGGGAATGGTCCGGCTGACGTTGCCCATGTCCGTGGACGGTCCCCCCTGGCGGGTGTGTGCGGGGTAGAGGGGTACCTCGCGACCGCGGTCCCGGAGATGGTCGGCCCAGCGTTTGACCAGTTCGATGTTGTTCTTCATCGGCAGGTAGGCCGGCTCGAAGTCCAGGTCGATGTCAGCGGTGGTGCCGGTCGCCGATGCCGCCGCCTCCAGGACCGTGACGACCCGTCGGGTCAGGATGTCGAGGGTGTCGATCTCGGTCGACCTGACCAGGAACACCGCGGAGGCTGTCTCCGGGACGACGTTCGCCGCCGAACCGCCGTTGGTGATGACGCCGTGGATGCGGTCCACGGGGAGGATGTGCTGCCTCAGCTGTGCCACGGACTGGTAGGCGGTGACCACGGCGTCGAGGGCGTTCAGCCCCAGGTAGGGGCTCATCGCAGCATGGGCGGCACGTCCCCGGTAGGTCACCGCGATGCGTCTGACCCCGCTGGTTCCCGGGCCGTAGACAGGTGACACGGTGTCCCCGACCCCGGGGTGGACCATTCCGGCGGCGTCGACCCCGTCGAAACCGCCGGCACGCAGGATGAGTTCCTTTCCACCGCCGGACTCCTCCGCCGGGGCGCCGATGAAGGACACCCGCCCGCCGATGTCCCCCAGGACGTCCCGGAGGGCAAGGTACGCACCGACACTGATTCCGGCGATGACGTTGTGCCCGCAGGCATGCCCCACCTCAGGCAGGGCGTCATATTCGGCGACGACGGCGAAGTGCGGGGCACCCTCCTGCGGGCCTTCGGTGGCGTACAGGGCGGTGTCGAGGCCGAAGGCACCCACCTCCACCTCTGCTCCGTGGGATTCCAGGAGGTCGGCGACGGCCCTCGCCGACCGGAATTCTCCGAAGGCTGTCTCCGGGTGGTCGTGGAGGTCCACGGCGAGGCGTGCGAGTTCCGGTCGCAGTTCCTCGACCCGGTCACGGATACGGGTGTGGACGCTCTCCGGTGCACCGGAGAAGTGGGAGACGCCGTCGCCCGCATCGTCGCCGGGGCCGCCGGAGCTGTCATCTCCTCCGTCCCGCCGGGATTCGTCGAATGCGAGGTAGGTCTTCAGGGGGTCGACGGAGGTCGTGTGTGCGGTCACTTGTCGTCCTTCACTTGTCGTCTTTGGAGCGGGCGGGGTTGAACGCGGTGGAGGGGTCACAGACCGCGTCCACCGCGGCGGTGATCTCGTCGAGTACCGCATCGTCCAGCGTGAGGTCCGCGGCGGCGCGGTTCGCCGCGAGATGCCGGGGGTCCCGGGACCCCACCACGGCGAGGCTGAGCGGGTGTCTCCCGAAGATCCAGGCCAGGGAGAGGGCGTGGGTGGTGGTACCGAGGCGCTGTGCCGTGGGACGCAGCTGCCGGTGGATGGCGTCGTAGACGCTCCGGGACACGCCCCTGCCCAGCAGCGGCCAGTAGGCGACGAAGGGGATCCCCCTGTCTCCGAGAGTGGTGATGATCTCTCCGTTCCTGCGTTCGACGAGGTTGTACACGCTCTGCACCACGGCCGGGGTTTCGATGTCGAAGACCTCCTCCAGCTGGGCCGGAGTCGGTTCGCTCACTCCGATGTGGCCGACAAGTCCTTCGTCGCGGAGCTCCTGAAGCGCCCCGAGCTGGTCGGCGAGCGGGTAGGCGGGGTCGATGCGGTGCAGGTAGACGAGGTCGATGCGGTCCCGGCGGAGCCGGAGCAGACTGTTGCGGACCTGCTGGCGCAGGTAGTCGGGGTGGCCGAGGACGCCCCACCGGGTCGCGGAGGGACGCAGCATCCCGACTTTCGTCGCCACGAGCACCCGGTCGGAGTTGCCCACCACGTCCCCGATGACGGCCTCACTCACTCCGGGGCCGAGTGAGTCCGCGGTGTCGATGTAGTCGTATCCGAGGTCGATGGCACTGCGCAGCAGGTTCCTGCTCGCGCTGATGTCCTCGGGGACACCCCAGCCGTCTCCGGCGGTCAGTCGTGCCGCTCCGAAGGCGACCCGGGAGACGTTCCTCCCCGCCAGTTCGACACGCTGCGGGCCGACTGTCGCCCCGTCACCCGTCGTGTCCTTGCGCGGTCCGGGCGCAGATCCTTGCGTAATGGGTGACACGTGTTACTTCTTCCGGGAGTCAGCGGGAGGCCGGTCTCCGCCGCCAGTCACCCGGATCACGGGTTCTGCGCCGATGACGACCATGTCTTTCCCTTGACTCTGCAGGATCGGCGGCCGGTCTCATACTGATTGAATCCACGTGAAAGTATTGGACATGAGGCATGACATGTGAAGACACCCGTCACCTGCCCGACAGTTCCCCCGCAACTGTCCCCGCCGCCCTGCCCCCCTNCCGTCCCGGGCCGGGCACTCATGATGACCACCCGGTCAGCGGTGAACACGGCCTCCTCGATGTCGTGGGTGATGAGCATGACGGTCAGCTTGTGCTCCTCCCAGATCCTGGTCAGCAGGGCCTGCATACTCCTGCGGGTCAGGGCGTCGAGGGCGCCGAAAGGCTCGTCCATGAGCAGCACCTTCGGCCGGTAGCTCAGCGACCTGGCCAGAGCCGCGCGCTGCTGCATGCCTCCGGAGAGCTGGTTGGGGAACTTGTCTCCGAAACCCTCCAGTCCGACGAGCTCCAGGTGACGTTCCACGGTGGCCTTCTTCTCCGACCTGGACATCCCCTCCTCCCCGCGGAGCGCGAACATGACGTTCTCCGAGACGGTGAGCCAGGGCAGCAGGGTCGCCTGTTGGAAGACCACGCCACGGTCCCGTCCGGGGCCGTGGACGGGTTCGCCGTTGATCTCCACGGTGCCGGAGGTGGCGGACTCCAGGCCGGCGATGACGGAGAGCAGGGTGGATTTTCCGCAGCCGGAGGCTCCGACGACGGAGACGAACTCATTGGAGTACAGGTCGAGGTTGAGCCCGGTGACGGCGGTGACCTCGCCGAACTGCTTGACCATGTCGGCGACGTGGACGACCGGCACGCGGGACTCTCCCCCGACGGGGCCGGTGCCCCCGTTGCCGGCGGTGCCGGCGGCTGCGGTGGATGCGGGAACTGCGGCGGTCATGAGCGGCCCTCCAGGTAGCGGAACATTCGGCGTCCTGCCGCGCGCATGACCTGGTCGAAGACCAGACCGAGGACGCCGAGGACGATGACGTAGGCGATGATCGTGTCGGTGGCGAGGAACCGCTGTGCCTGTGTGATGCGGTACCCCATGCCGGAGGTCGCTGCCACGAGCTCGGCGACGACCAGCCAGCTCCACGCCCATCCGAGGCACAGACGCAGGGTGTCCCAGATACGGGGAAGTGCGGCCGGCACGATGATGTGGACGAGGATGCCGGTGCGTCCCATGCCCAGGGTCGCCCCGAGGTTCTGGTAGCTGCGGGGGACACGGCGGACCGCGTCCGCGACCATGAGGACCATCTGGAAGAACGTGCCGAGCCAGATGATGAGGAACTTCTGCGTGTCCTCCGTGCCGACCCAGATGATGGTCAGCGGGACGAAGGCGACGACCGGCATGTACCGGATGAAGTCGGTGAGAGGTTCAATGGCGGCCTCGGCCCGGGGACTGGACCCGGACAGGACGCCGAGGGGGACGGCGAGGACGACGGCCAGCAGGTAGCCGACCATCACCCTCCAGACGGACACGCCCATGTCGTCCCAGAGCTGGCCGGAGGTGGCGGTCTCCACGATGACCCTCACGACGTCCGCCGGTCCGGGCAGGAAGGTCTCGTCGATGACGCCCAGCGCGGTGATCAGCCACCATGCGGCGAGCACCACGATGAACGAGGTCACCGCGATCCCCAGGTACCGGCGCCGGCTGATCGGTTCCGGGATGACGCTGCGTTGTCTACGGCCGGTCCGGGAGCTGCCGGATGTCTCGGTTGCTGCTGTACTGGTCACAGGTCACTCCACGAACCGGGTGTCGACGATCTGGGCGGGGTCATGGTCCTGGCTGATGATCCCGGCGTTCTTCGCCGCCTCCTGGACACTCGGAAGGACCTTGTCGCGGTACTCACCGCCGAGGTAGGTGCGGTTGTCCTCCAGGCTGTAGAACTTCACCCCGTCGAAGGCGGTCTTGAGGGATTCCGCGTCAGAGCCGATGTTCTTCGCGATGATCGCCTGGGCGTCGGCGGTGTCGGAGTTGTAGTAGTCGATGGCGGGACCCCATGCGGCGACGGCCTTCTTCACGGCCTCCGGCTTCTCCTCCATGGCCTTCTTCGAGACGAAGAGGATGTCGGAGATCAGTCCGGGCTGGGCGTCCGCGGTGTAGAGGGTCTTCACCGAGGCGTCCTTGCCTGCGGTGTCACTGATGTAGGGCTCGTAGGTGACTGCGGCGTCGACCCGACCGGCCTGGAGTGCGACGGCGGCGTCGGAGGGCGCCATCGGCACCGGGCTGATGTCGTTCACGCTCATCCCGTTCTCGGACAGTGCGTGGTCGAGAAGGAGGTTGGAGACCGATCCTTCCTCGAATGCGACTTTCTTTCCTTTCAGGTCGGCGACGGAGTTGATGCCGTCGGCGGCGAGAATGGCGTCCGCTTTCATGGACGTGTCGAGGACGAGGGTGATGTAACCGTCCTGGCCGTTCTCCAGCCACTGCAGTGCGGAGTGGGTGGCGGCGTTGGCGATGTCGACGTCACCGGATCCCAGGGCGGCCGTCATCTGGGAGTCGTCGTCGAAACTGGTGATGTTGACGTTGACCCCCTGGTCGGCGAAGTAGCCTTTGTCCTGGGCGATGTACCAGGGGCCGTAGCCGAGCCACGGCTGGGTGGCCATGGTCAGTGAATCTTCACCGCCCCCTGAGTTGTCTCCTGAACCGGTGCCCGAGGAGCAGGCGACGAGGGCTGCTCCGGCAGTCACTGCGACGAGGGCGGTGGCGGTGATGCGGCGCACCGTGCGGAATCTGCGGGATTTCGGGCGCCTGGTTGTGTTCGTCATGTCGGGATTCTCCTGTCGGGGTATCCGGACGGGATTCCGGAATACTGGTTCCCCACATTTGTGTTCCGGACTCCCGCATTCAAATACACAACCTGCGCAGCGATCATCTGATTTGCAGATAGCATCCCTCACGCAATATCTGCGAAACAAATGCACAACTGAGGCGTAATCTGCCGGTGTGTCCGCCGGAAAACGCCGGGAACCGACCTGCGACCATTCACCACAGTGATGGAGGACATTCAGGAATCAGATTCAGAGGAAAGATCTCCGGGTCACGGCGACGGCGGGCCGGTGTACGGCGCGGGGCATACAGTCACCGGACATGACCACCACCACAGACAGGGAGTCCACCTTCACCGTCGTCGACGCCGACGTGTACCTCGGCGAGGGCGTGTGGCGGCACGGAGCCGTCCACGTCGCCGACGGCGTCATCCGCTCCTTCTCCCCGGACCCCTCCGACCTGCCCGCAGGGTGCCGCACCGTCGACGCCGACGGCGCCTCCCTGCTGCCCGGCTTCATCGACGCCCACGTCCACCCCGAGCACGGGGGCGCCGGCATGCTCGGTGCCGACCTCACGCCGGTCCATGACGTGGACGCCTACCTGAGGATCATCCGCGAGCACGCCGCGGCCCACCCTGATGACCCGGTGATCGTCGGCGACGGCTGGTACGGCGACCTCTTCGACGGTGGCATGCCCACCGCGGAGATCCTCGACAGTGCCGGGGAGTCCGTGGCCGCCCGGCCGGTGGTCATCGACGGCCACGACGGTCACGGCGTGTGGGTCAACACCGCGGCGCTGCGGGCCGCCGGCATCACCGCGGAGACCCCCGACCCCGACGACGGGAGGATCGTCCGCGACGCCGACGGCAGTCCCACCGGGACTCTGCTCGACGGTGCGATGCAGCTCGTCGCCCACCTCACCCCCGCGCGCACCGCCGATTCGGTGGCCCAGGCCCTGCTGGCCGCCCAGCGGCGTCTCCACTCCGTGGGCGTCACCGCCTGGGCGGACGCCATGGTCGGTGTCACCGAGACCCACCCCGACCCCTTCGACACCTATCTTGACCTGTATGACAGTGGCCTGTTGACGGGGCGCGTGTCCCTGGGACTGTGGTGGCAGCGCACCGAAGGGATCGAGCAGATCGACCTGTTCCGGCAGCGTCGGGACCTGGTCGCCGCGCTGGGGCACCCGGAGCGGCTGCGGGCGTCGACGGTGAAGATCATGCAGGACGGTATGGTCGAGAATCTCACCGGTGCGATGGTCGACCCGTACGTGGGTTCCTGCGGGTGCGGCGGGGGCACGGGCCCCAGCTTCAACTCCCCGGTACGGCTGGCCGAAGCGGCCGCCGCCCTCGACGCCGAAGGATTCGACCTGCACTTCCACGGCTGCGGCGACCGTGCGGTCCGGGAGTGTCTCGACGCGGTGGAGTACGCCAGGGCCTCCGGTCAGCGGCCACCGACGGTGGACCGACGTCACCAGATCGCCCACGTGGACGTGGTTCACCCGGACGACATGACGAGATTCGCCGACCTCGACGTCACCGCGAACCTGCAGATGCTGTGGGCCCGCCGTGACACCGAGATGCTGGAACGTAAACTTCCGCAGCTGGGTGCGGAGAGGGAGGCATGGCAGTTCCCCTTCGGGGGTCTGCACCGGGCCGGTGCCCGGCTGGCGGCGGGCTCGGACTGGCCGGTCTCGGACCCGAACCCGCTGTGGGCGATCCACACCGGTGTCAGCCGCACCGCACCGGCCGCGGACGTTCACGCGGTCGGCGGGCAGGCGCACACCGTTGCCCTGGAACGGCAGCACGGACTGGACTTCACCACGGCACTGGACGCGTATCTCACCGGTTCGGCGTGGGTGAACAGGTTGGACGGTGTGGCCGGGCGCATCGCCCCGGGGACGGCCGCCGACCTGGTGGTCCTCGACGCCCCGTTGCGCCGTGTCCCGGATGTGTCGACGGTGGGTGTGGTGGAGACCTTCGTCGGCGGTGTCAGCGTATGGCGGAGGTGACCGATCCTGTTCCGGAGGCGGGACCGGGGACCGGTTCCCGGAGCAGCAGTTCATGGAGCAGCAGTTCGCGGACGGGCCCGGCGCGGTAGGGGTGCCCGAGACCGTCCAGGACGCCGGGGCGGGCGTGCTGGTCGGCGAGCGCGAGTTCGGTGGCACCCGTCTTCCCCAGCAGCAGCCGGGGGGCGGGTCCGGGAACGGGGATGTGCAACGGCACCCTCAGTTTCTGGAGGTCGGCGAGCACGTCGGCGAACTCTGCCTCGGTGATGTCCTCCGGGGCGACGGCGTTGACGGGACCGTGCAGCTGCGGGTCGACGACAGCCCGGTGGTAGATGTCGGCGAGGTCGTCGACTCCGATCCACGGGAAGTGCTGCGTGCCGGCTCCCAGGCGGCCGCCTCCGACGCGGGAGGACGCCGCGAGAAGGCTGAGCAGCGGCGACCCGCCGGCGAGGACCAGACCGGTCCGGATGTTGACGACGCGCAGGCCGGCGTCTGCGGCGACCGCGCAGTCCGCCTCCCAGTCGGCGACGACGTCGGCGAGGAATCCGGTGCCCTGCGGGGCGTCCTCCTCCACCGGTTCCGGACGCCGCGCCCCGTAGAATCCGACGGCCGAGGCGGAGACGAAGGTCCTCACCCCGCAGGACGCCGCGACCGCCGCGAGTCGACGTGTCGGTCCGACCCGCGAGTCCCGCACGGCATCCATGTGTGACCGGTTGAAACGCCCGAAGATCGGGGCACCGGCGAGGTGGACCACGGCGTCCACCCCCTCCAGCAGCCCGGGGTCGGGCGATGAGGGGTCCCAGCGGCGGACGCCGGGGGCGTCATGCCTGCTCAGCGGGATGACAGTGTGTCCTGCGGTGCCGAGCAGTGCGACGAGGCGGGTGCCGACAAGCCCGGAGGCCCCGGTGACGGCAACGGTGAGGGGGGTGGCGTCCTCGTCGCGGAATGCGGCGAGGTGTGTGAGGTCGTCGGTGAGCTGCCGTCCACGGTAGGCGGCGATGCGGTCGAGCAGCAGCGCCGGGACTCTGGCGGTGATCCGGTCGGTCACGGCCGACGTGCCCCTGCTCTGATCCGACGACGGGTCGGCGGACGCGCCGGTGCCGGGTTCGACGAGGTGTTCATGCCGCCACCGCGTCAGTTCCCGCAACGGGGAACTGACGCAGACGTCGGTGAAACGGTGCCCCCCGGAATAGCCGGCGGGATCGTGCCGGGCCTCCCAGCGCAGGCCGGCGGGGAGGTCGAACACGGTGGTGCCGTCGCGCAGACTGTCCGCCTGTGCGGTGACCCGCATCCGGGACAGTCCCGGGGTGAGCCGGACCACCGCGCCCGGCCGGGTGTGCCAGTCCCACACCTGTGCGGCGGGGAAGGGCAGGTCCGTGCGGTACCCGCGGGTGACGGTCAGGGGATGACGGGTGGTGCCGGTGGTGGGGTGCATACGTTCCCAGGGTACAGAGGCCGGCCCACCGGTCTGCTGCGGAACTGCTGCCGGTCTCCTGCGCATCTGCTGCTGATCCGGTGGGGAGACGGCAGGGGACGGCAGGGGCTCGGCAGGGGGCGACAGGGGCTCGGCGCCTGCCCGGCCTCTATGTACCGGCCGTGAACTGCGGGTCGCGGGCGATCTTCGTGTTGTGCGCCTGCGCCCGCGGCCGCACGACCATCAGGTCCATGTTCACGTGGTCGGGGCGGGTCAGGCCGAAGGAGATGACGTCCGCGACATCCTCGGCGAGCAACGGCTGGTAGCCCTCGTAGACCTTCGCCGCACGTTCGGCGTCCCCGTCGAAACGCACGAGCGAGAACTCCTCGGTGGCGACGTTGCCCGGCGCGACCTCGAGCACCCGGACAGGTTCACCGACGATCTCCCAGCGCAGGGTGGTGGTCAGCATCCGTTCGGCGTGCTTGACCCCGGTGTAGCCGGCCCCTCCCTCGTAGGCACCGTGGGCGGCGGTGGAGGTGACGACGAGGACGTCGCCGGTGCCGTGGCGGTGACCGGCCTCGCGGAGCAGCGGAAGCACAGCCCTGGTGACGCGCAGAGTTCCGAGCACGTTGAGTTCGTACATGTGACGCCACCCGTCGAGGTCGGCGTCCTCGACCATGTCGAGTCCGAGCGCTCCCCCGGCATTGTTGACGACGGCGTCGAGACCACCGGTGGACGACAGGTGGTCGACGAGTCCGGCGACCGCGGCGTCGTCGGTGACGTCGAGCGGGAAGGCCTCACACCCTGTCTCGGCCGCCAGGTCAGCGAGGCGGTCTGCGCGGCGGGCCGCGGCGATGACGTGCATGCCCTCGGAGCTGAGCCGGCGTACCGTCGCCGCCCCGATCCCGGAGGACGCCCCGGTGACGAGGACGCGACGGACACGGTCGGCCGGTGCGGAGATGGAACTCATGTCAGTTGTCCTCTCCTGCTTCTTCGGCGATCGCGGCGACGAGAATGTCGAGACCCTGCTCCGCCTCCTCCGCCGTGATGATGCACGGAGGAACGACATGGATTCGGTTACCGGCGACAGTGACGAGGAGTCCCTGCTCCAGGCAACGACGCCTGATCGCGGACATCCTCTCCGCCGGCAGGGGCTCCCGGGTGTCCCGGTCGGCGACGAGTTCGACCGCCCAGAACACTCCGCTGCCACGCACCTCACCGACGACCGGTGATGTCACCGGGTCCTCCGTCAGGGCGGTGAGCCGGGGGCCGATGACCTCCGACCCCACAGTGGCGGCATTGTCGACGATGCCCTCCTCCTCCATCGCTGTGACGGTGGCGACGATCGCAGCCATCGCCAGAGGGTGCCCGGAGTAGGTCAGACCACCGGGGAAGACCGTCTCGTCGAAATGCCGGGCGACGGCGTCGCTGATGATGACGCCACCGGCCGGGACATACCCGGAGTTCACGCCCTTGGCGAAGGTCACCAGGTCGGGGACGACACCGTGCTGCTGGAAGGCGAACCAGGAACCGGTGCGACCGAACCCCGCCATCACCTCGTCACAGATCATGATGATGCCGTGACGGTCGCAGATCTCCCGCACCCCCGCCAGGTAGCCGGGCGGCGGAACCATGATCCCGGCGGTACCCGGGACAGTCTCGAGGAGGACTGCGGCGACAGTGTCCACACCCTCGGCGAGGATCACATGCTCAAGGTGGCGCAGTGACCGCTCGCACTCCTCCGCCTCAGTCTGCGCGTAGAACTCGGAGCGGTAGAGGTAGGGGCCGAAGACGTGGACGTGGCCGCGGGCGAACTCGTTGGGGATCCTCCGCCAGTCGCCGGTGGCGACCACCGCTGATCCCGTGTTGCCGTGGTAGGAGCGGTACCGGGAGATGATCTTGTCTCTGCCGGTGACCTGACGGGCCAGACGCATGGCGTTCTCGTTGGCGTCCGCACCGGCGTTGGTGAAGAAGACCTTGCTGAACGTGTCCGGCACATGGTCGAGGATCTTGCGGGCGGCGGTGGCCCGCGTCCGGTTGGCGGTCGCCGGGGCGATGGTCGTCAACTGTGACGCCTGCTCCCTGATCGCCTCGACGACAGCCGGGTGCTGGTAGCCGATGTTGACGTTGACGAGCTGACTGGTGAAGTCCAGGAACTGGTCCCCGGCGTGGTTCCACAGCCGGGCCCCCTCTCCCCCGGCGATGACGGAATCCGGGAGATGGTTCTGGGCGGACCAGGAGTGGAACACGTTGTCGTGGTCGCTGCGGAGGACCTCTGCGTCGAGGTCGGCACCGGTCAAACCGGCACCGACGAGCTGCGAGGCGAGGCCGTAGGTGGTTTCTGCTGTGGTCATGCACCTATTCTCCGACGAACACCGTGGTCCGGCGGTGGCCGTTCCGGCCCGGAAAACAGGTACGTCCGGACACAGTGTCCAGTTGTTGTCCGGTTGTTGTCCGGTTGTTACGCGGTTGTGTCCGGGACGTCGCCGCGGGCCTGCAGAACCCCGGTCCCGGCGTCCTCCAGTGCGAACCCGACGCGGAAGACGGCCTGCTGGTCATAGGTGTCGCCGACGATCTGGAGCCCGGTGGGCACGCCGCGGGGACCGACACCGGTCGGCACGGCGAGGGCCGGGTTCCGGTTGCAGATGTTGAAGGGCACCGCCATGTGCGTGGCCCAGTAGTGTTCGCCGCGGGAGTTCACCGAGACCAGCGGAGCTTCCGCAGGCAGGGCATCTGCCGTTGTCACCGGGGTGATGAGCGCGGTCGCTCCGTCCAGGAGCCTGCCGAGTTCGGTGTGGATCCGGGTTTCGCGGACCATGGTCTCGTACAGCGGCATTCTCGCCGCAGCCGCCAGGGTGTGGTCGATGAACTGGGTGATGTACGGGGAGACCTCTGCACCGGAGGACTCGATGACCTCCTCCATCCCCGGGGCCAGTGTGTGACCGTAGTGCGCCATGGCCACCTCCATCAGCTCGGCGACGGTCCAGTCCGGGTTCCGGTGTTCGATGACCGCGCCCCGGGCAGCCAGGGCATCGGCCGCGGCCCGGAGATTGTCGACCACCGTGTCGTCCACCGGGTAGTCCCCGAGCGTCTCGGAGACGATGATCCGGTGCCCTGCCACGGACCAGCCGTCCTCCGGCTCCGTGACCGGTCCCAGAGGGACACTGTTCGGGTCGGCGGGATGCCGGCCGGCGATGACATTGTGCATGAGAAGGACATCCCCGACGGTGCGGGCCATCGCCGAGTCGCTGCGGTACCAGTCCATCGTCGAAGGATGCAGACCCGGGACGACACCGTAGGGCGCCTTGTAGCCGACCACCCCGCAGAATGTCGCGGGGATACGGGTGGAACCTCCGATGTCGGAACCGGTGGCCAGCGGGGCGTAACCGGCGGCGAGGGCGGCACCCGAGCCCCCGGATGAACCGCCCGGGGTGAACTCCGGGTTCCACGGGTTGCGGGTGACGCCGTGGGCAGCGGAATCGGTGAACGTGGCCGCACAGAATTCCGGGTTGGCGGTGCGCGCGACGAGGACGGCACCTGCCGCGCGCAGTCTGGCGACCACCGGGTGGTCGACGTCCGGGGTCTGCACGGTGGCGGGAACAGCCTGGTCGACCGGATGACCGGCGACGGCGTGCTTCTCCTTGACGACCACGGGGACGCCGAGCAGCGGTCGGTCCGCAGGTGCCGCGGCGCCGGGACCGGCGTGTCCGCGCCAGTACGCGTCCGCCGCGGCGACGGCTGCGACCTGGTCCGGGTCCGTGGCGAGGATCCCGGTGACCGCGTTGATCTCCGGTTCGGTGGCGGCGATGCGGGCAAGGGATTCGGCAACCACTTCGGAGGGGAGCCGGCGTCCTGCCGCAAAGTCCGCCAGGAGTTCTGTCGCCGAGGCGGTTGACGAGGCCACGGCAGGATTCAGGCCGGCAGGATTCAGGCCGGCAGGGTTTGATGTGTGGACGGTGTCTGTCACAGGAGATTCTCCTCAGGGTCGGAAAGATCAGACTTCGGCGGGAACATGACCGCCGGCGCCGGGGCTGACGTCGGTCGGGGCCGGGACGGAGGCACGTCGGGTGGGCATGTCCGGGAACCTGGGACGCTCTGCCCTGCCGGTGGCCGAGGAGACGGCAACCATGACGACGAGGTTGGCGACAAGGCCGGTGACACCGTTGTTCACACCCCAGAGGTTGGTACCGGCGATGGTGTAGGCGATGACGATCACCTCACCGACGACGAGGCCTGCGAT
The DNA here is from genome assembly GCF_900626215.1 of Corynebacterium neomassiliense. Classification (NCBI taxonomy): domain Bacteria; kingdom Bacillati; phylum Actinomycetota; class Actinomycetes; order Mycobacteriales; family Corynebacteriaceae; genus Corynebacterium; species Corynebacterium neomassiliense. Next base: position 1,768,264 of record NZ_LR131106.1, read on the forward strand.
GAGGCCCCTGGCGTTGATGAGCGTGGACCGGGTACAGGACAGGATGTTCGCCGGAGCGAGCTGGGCCAGCCCTGCGTAGGTCAGCAGGTAGAGGTTGGCCATGAGATCCGGCCGGGTCAGCGAGAGCCACAGGGAAGCGAGCAGGATGACACCTGCAGAGATCTTGCCGACCATGAGGCGTCGTCCGTCGGTCGTTCCGGCCGGGGTGAGGTTCGAGGAAACGAGGGTGGCGATCGAGAGGACACAGTGTGCCGCGGGAACGATCGCACAGGAGATACCGGCGATGAGGACGGCTCCCATCAGCCAACCGGGCAGGGAATCCTGGGCGATGGTGAGGATGGCGGAGTTTTCCTCCCCCTTGCCGACCTCCAGGTGGGTGGCGGCGTAGAAGCCGATGATGATCGGCACGAATGTGGCCAGGGTGTACAAGGGCAGCATGACATGGTTCTTGGACACGGCACGGGAGCCGTTGGCGGACAGCACCGCCGGCCAGCTCTCCGGCAGTGTCATACCGCCGAGGCCGATACCGCTGACGATGACACTGGTGACGAACCAGATGATTCCGTAGGTCTGGGAGCCCGGGTCCACCGTGAGCATGTCACCGGCCTCGGACATGACGCCGTCGAGGCCCCATTCGCCCGAGTACCTGACGAGCACTCCGAACAGGATGACCAGGAGTGCCACGACCATGGCCACGTCCTTGAAGTACGCCGCGGAGGCGACACCGCGCAGGCCTGCGTAGCCGACGAAGAGGAGGATGAGGACGGTGGCGACGATCATGGAGGCGTTACCGGCGGACTTCTGTCCGGTGGCGAAGGACACCATGGTTCCGAGGCCCACGATCTGAACCTGGACGATCGGGACGAAGAAGATGACGGAGACCAGGGCGACAAGTTTGCCGAGCAGTGGGCTGCGGAACTGGTGTCCGACCATGTCTGCGTTGGTGTGGTAGCTGAAGACCTTCCCCAGTTTCCAGACGACGGGGCCGATGAGGAACATGCCGATGTACCCGAGGACCAGGTAGGCGGGCATGTATGTCGCGGAGACTCCGCCGAGAACGGTGAGGCCCGACATCCCCAGGAAGGTGAAGCTGGTGAAGATGGCGCCCGCCTGGAGGAAGAACGTGGTCAGGCTGCTCATGCCCCGGTTACCGATGGACCATCCGGTGTGGGTGTCCAGGGACTGCCGCCGTCCCATGGCGGCGAGGACGGTGACGAGGAGGATACCGATGACAGCTGCGACGATCATGCTGCGACCTCCCCGCGGGAGCGACCGGTCACTGCGGCGTCTGCGTCGTCAGCAGCGTCATCAGCGGGGTCGGCGAGTTCGGGTTCGTGCCGGTAGAGAAGTGCGAGGATGAGGGTGGTGGCGACACCCCAGCCGGCGACCCAGAGCATCATCACCGGGAGGCCGAGGACGACGGCCCCGGAGTTGACGAAGGGGTAGAGCGGGGTTCCCACCAGTGCGATGACGGGAATGAGAAGTAGTGAGTGCCAGGGGGTCAGGTGCACGGGATATCAGGTCCTCTCGGAGTCGGGGTGTTGTGGTCAGACGTCGGATCCGGCGAACGGCTCGCCGGGGGTTGTCCCGTCCAGGGCGCCGGTGACCAGGCGTCGGACGATCTGGGTGAATGCGGTGACGCCGGCGACCATGTCGGCGTCGGTGGAGAACTCACGTTCGCAGTGGGAGACACCGTCGACGGAGGGGATGAAGACCATCACGGACGGGGCGATGCGGTTGACAGCCACGGAATCGTGACCTGCCATGGTTTCGATGCGCATGCAGCTGACCCCGGCGTCCGCGGCCGCCTTCTCGGTCAGTTCCACCCCGTCGACCGGGTAGTGCTGGATATCCCGGATGTCGTAGTCCTCCACGTCGATCCGGATGCCGCGTTCGACGGCAAGGTCGGCGATCTGTCTGCGGAGGATGTCGCGGGCGTCGAGGACGTCCTGTTTCTTCGAGGCCCGCAGGTCTATGACCAGGTCCACTTCACGGGGAACGACGATCGGCGAGTTCGGGTGGACGGTGAACTGGCCGACGGAGGTGACGATCTTCTCGGGTTCGAAGTTCTCGACGACGTCCTCGGTGAACAGGACGATCCTGGACGCGGCGACGAGGGCGTCGTGCCGGTCGGACATGATCGTCGCCCCGGTGTGGGACTGTTCGCCTCTCACTGCGACAAGCAGTTTTTGGGTGTACCAGCTCTGGGTGACCGCCCCGACCGTGGTCTGTTCCCGTTCGAGGATGCGCCCCTGCTCAATGTGGATCTCGGCGTAGGCCGCGATCTCCGGCGCGGGGTCGGTGCCGAGACAGTCGATGGATTCCAGGGCCTCTTTCACGGTCACACCTGCCGGGTCGGTGGTGGCGAGCGCCTTCTCCCTGTCCAGCAGGCCTACCATCACGGAGCTGCCCATGATCGAGGGGGCGAAGCGTGCACCTTCCTCGTTGAACCAGTCGACGACGGTGAGATTGTGTGTCGGGGTCAGGCGTCCGGCCCGGACCTCGTCGTTGACGCGTGCTGCGGCGTGAAGTGCGGCGATGACGCCGTAGGTTCCGTCGAAGCGGCCGCCGAGCGGCTGACTGTCGAGATGTGAACCGATGAGGACGCCGGGTTCGTCGTCGATCCAGGTGAAGGTGGCGTACTGGTTGCCGATACCGTCGACGGTGACGGTCATGCCGAGAGCGGCCGCACGTTCCCGGAACCATGCACGCACGGCACCGTGTTCGGGGGTACCGGCCTGGCGGTCGATGCCACCGGCCTCTGTGGCCCCGTAGACGGTGGTGTGGTGGAAGTCGGCGAGGAAGTCTTCGTCGGTGACGCCGGCGGTACGGGTCGACGGCGCGAACTGCACTGCAGTAGTCATGGGCAGGTCTTCTTTCTCGGGGAGTGAGATTCTTTACCTGTTCAGACTGGACGCCCACCCGGTGGTCACAGAGGTGCATTTCGCTCCGAAAGGCCGGCTCTGCCGGACGGTCTGTCCATTTGTTACCCGGGCGTTGTGGGAGGGTTTCGGGCGGGATTCACGGCAGGTCCGATGTGAAGACCTGCACTTTCAACGGAGATCGGCGTCACTGCCCGACAGCCGGGTTCCCCGTGAACGTAGTGCGAGACCGATCCTGAACAGACTGTCGCCGTCTGCGAGATCAGCTCCGAGCAGCCGTTCGAGGGTCGCCAGACGGTTGTAGAAGGAGGTGCGGGACAGGTGCACCGCCTTGGCGGCCCTGGCACGCGACTGCGGGTACTGCACGACGGTGCGCAGGACGTCGAGGAGATCGGTGCCGTTGCGTGCGTCGTACCGGAGCACCGGTCCGAGTGTCTCTTCGGCGAAAGCCTGGACGCGCACGTCGTCGGCGAGGACCCCCAGGACCGGGGCCAGGGAATCCGCCTCGACATGGACCAGCTCGGGCACGCCGGGGTCCCTGCTGACCGTCCACCACCAGTGGGGTGTTTCGGCGGCATAGGCCTGTGCCCTCCTGATCGACGACAGCAGTGAGGGCAGGTCCTGCGCCGACGGCCCCCGGATGATCCGCATGCGGACCGGATCACCGGTGGGGCCTGTACCGACGGCGAAGGGTGCGAGTGCGTCACGCAGTTCTCCGTCGAGGACGTCGGTGCCGGTACCGGAGGCTGCGGACACAGCGGCGGTCACACCCGTACCGGTGTCGGAGCGGGCGGCGAGAACCCTCGCACCGGTGACTCCTCCCCGGATCGCGTCGGCGACCGCCGCGGCATCGGGCACTTTCCCGCCGATCTCGATCTCGAGTCCGGTCAGTTGGCGTCCTTCCACCGGGAAGCCGCTGGCAGTGAGCGCTGCCCGGGTGTCTTCCGTGGTCGACGAGGGCAGGTTGAGCAGGCGGGCCATGGCGGCCGTGCGGACCAGATCCGACCATCCGGAGGTCTCGGCGGAACTGAGCCTGTCGATGGCGAGCGCGACAGCGGCCTGTCCGAGGACACGGGCAACTCCCGCGGGGTGCCCCGAACTTCCGTAGGCAAGCAGTCTGCCCCAGTTGCGTCCCCGTACGTGGACCGGCGCAACGGTCCAGAACTCCCCGTCACGGACGGTACAGGTGTACGAGCGGTCATCCCGGGCCCCCGGGGGACGGACGATCTCGGCGGAGCGCCCGGACCAGCCGTCGAGCAGTTCACCGAGGCCGAGACCCGCCTCCTCCGCGACGACAACACGGTGGCCGACATCTTCCAGGACCACCGGACAACCGAGGAGCCGGGACGCCGCGGTGACGAGTTGCCCGGTCGCGGCCCCGTTGTGGATCATGCGGGTGAAGGTGTCGGCGACCTCGGCTGTCGCCTCAACTGCGGTGAGATGGTCCCTGACAATGGTCTCATGGACCTCCCGGGTGAGACGGGCGAACCGGATCTCGGTGGTGAACACGATCAACGGCAGACCGTACCGCCTGGACGCGTCGATGACGTCACCGGGAACCCGGTCCCACGTTCCTCCCAGTTCCACCGCGAGTCCCACAGCCCCGCTGGCCGCACAGTTCGCCACGAACCTGCTGCGTTCCCGGGCACCCGCCGGCCACCCGACACCTGTGGTGAGCAGCAGTTCTCCTCCGTCGAGGAGTCGCGCGGAAGAGGCCTGTTCTGCGACGTGGATCCACCGGACCGGTCTGCTGAGCAGAGCTTCACCGGTGAGCACCCTGGGAGCTCCCGATGCCGCCTCAGGCAGGGCGAGAATATCGGCGATGGTCAGAGGAGAGATGGTCGGGGCGTTCATCCGGCCCATCCTGCCGGAGGATTGTTGCGAAACAGTGACAGACTGTCCAGCTGCAGCGACGGCCTCCCGTCACCCGGAGCGCCCCACTAATTCGGGGGTGGAATCCGGGATCGGTACGAACACGTTCGAACACGGTCATTGCCTGATCACACCAGGTTGACCCGGCTCTGCGACCACTGCCGCAACCGGAACAGCAAGGTTGCGGAGAAAGCTGTCCACCCCGTCTCCTAGTCTTCTCCTCGTAGACACCCCCGCACTGAGGACAGCACATGGATTCTGCACTGACCCCCGAAGACCCCGAAGAAAAGGGTCCTCGGGAGAACACCATGGACTTGACCGTCGAAGACCGCGCTGAATGGATCGACGATGCTAAAGACGCAATCCGCGGACGGATGCTACTCCGCATGCTGAGCGTCGAGGAGGCGTACACCGCGCTCTCCAACGAACACGTGTGGCGAAACGAACTGCCCAGTGCCGTCCTCCAGGAAGCCTACAAACAAATGACCACCGGGGAAGCGCGTTAATCGTCGAACTTAGGCTGGCTCAATCACCCGCATCCACCAGGTACCCGAACAGTCCTGGCTCCACGACATGGTCAAGATCGAGCTTCATACTGACTACGGGGACGTCCTTTCCCTTGTCATCCACGATGTGAGTGTCATGGGCGTCTCTAGCGGTGGCCTCACCGAGGTAGAAGAAGTCACCGCCGTCCACATCACTCTTCTTCACAAAGACGTGTAATGGGAACAAGTTGTTGGCTATGTCGTTCTCACGTTTGCTCTTCAGCGAGGTCCGGCTCTTGGTGAACCAGTTGATCGTTGCCTCGCTTTCAAAGCTGTCTTCGTACTGGGTCGTCGCCGAGATGTCTGCTGCTTTGTCGTGCGTGATAAAGATGGGACACGTTCCGGAAAAGGAATCCGCCTTGTAGCCGTACAGAGTGCTGTACTGGTTGGACTCAAAGTTCAGCAGCCTGCACACGTCCTTACGTGTGTACTGATGGCCGACGACGAGCGTCCCTGACCAGGATTCGTCATGTCTGGCCAAGAAGAGCGCTGTGTCAATGGAATCTTTGACATGCGTCGTGAAATTTCCTCCCCGGTCGAAGAGCTGAGCGAAAACGTCGTCCAGAATATACTGTTCGCCTTCGATTCGCATCACTGGATGTGGACCGTACTTCTTCATCTCCGACTCAACGAAGAACCTTAGTGTCAAAATCCTCTCCACGGACGCCACCGTCGCCTCATCTGAGGAACACTCGTCGTCCTGGAGTAAACCAATAAAGTCAGTCCGGGACAGTGAACGCTGCTCTAACAGGGCCTTCAGCAACAGCATCTCGTGCGGGCGCTTACCGTTGAGCAATTCACTGTCGAGCAGCGAGATGTATGCCGCCTCCTCAGCAGTCGGCGCAACTTCGACCATGCCGAAATGGTGCAGCAGGTTCCAATAGCTCTTTTTCTTCGCCGCGATGACAACCGGATCCACAGTATGGAAACGGGCGAAATCAATAAGCATCGGAATATGTCCGAGCCTATACTCCAGATCACGGATGGATTTCTTGAGATTCGGCATGGAATCCAGCTTCGCTCTTTGCAAAGAGTTCAGCACTCGATCCCGAGATACCTTGTCGAAACTCACGCTGGAAACTCCAGCAATGACGCCAGTCGTCTGCGCACGGATGAGCTTCTCCTTTATGGTGTCCGGGTTGAGGCTACTGTCGCCGAACAGTGCAATGGGGATAAGGAAGTTGTTCTTGTAGTTGCCAATGAAGTCAATGACTCGCAGGTGATCCTTACCCGGCGCCTTGCGCAGCCCACGTCCCAGTTGCTGGGTAAAAATGATGCTGGATTCCGTGTTCCTCAGCATCACTACCTGCTTAACTGTAGGGATGTCGATACCCTCGTTAAAGATGTCCCTGGTAAGGATGTAGTCCAGGTTCCCCATCTCTAGTTCCCGAATCGCTGTATCTCTCTGCTCTGCGGTCGACTCACCGGTGAGAGCCACCGTGCACAACTTCCTTCCGTTGATCTCCTGTTCATTGAACAACCGGGAGAGCTCATGTGCTTCATCCTTACCCGAGCAGAACATCAGACCCTTGACGCCTCGAGGGAAGCCGTACGTCCGTAACATCTCCAGGATATACTGCACCCGCTTCGGGGCAACGAGTTTCGATAGGTCAGCTGTGGTGTCTTTCGTCTCGCCTTCGTCAGTCAAATACTCCCTCACCCCGTAGTAGTCGAAGGGAGCCAGCATGTCTGCTTCCAGCGCAGCCTGCAGACGAATTTCGTAGGGGACGTTATAATCGAAGAGTTCGAAGATATTGAAGGCGTCGGTGCGCTCCGGCGTCGCGGTCAGTCCCAGGAGAAAACCCGGTTCAAAGTGGTCGATGATGCGACCGTAGCCGTCCGCACCCGCTCGGTGGACCTCATCAATGATGATGAGGTCGAAGGCGTCTCGCGGGATGGACGCCAAGGTCTCAGGCTGAGACAGCGTCTGCTCCATGGCAAAGATACAACGACGGTCGATCTGTCGCTCAGCGCCGACAAGACGACCGAATTCTACTTCCTCCCCACCCAGGACCAGCTGAAACTGTGACATCGCCTTGGTGAGGATCTGCTCGCGGTGAACAATGAAAAGCATCCGTGCGGGATCAATCTCGCGAGCGGCAAGGGCTGCGAGAATAGTTTTTCCCGTTCCGGTCGCAGAGATCACCAATGCGCGTCTCTCACCCGATTCGCGTACTTTACGGATCTCATCGAGAGCTTCTGCCTGCATCGAGTTCGGCGCCACATGGTCGACAAAAACTTCATTGTTGTTATCCGCGGCGATAGTTTCCGGAGACACGCGAGGCAGTCTAGTTTTCTCGTACTCGTCGATCCACGTCGGCGTCAGCCGTGTACTCTCGTCTCGCTGTCGCTGAATGGCATCCCTTAGCTGGTAGGTAATGTCCCCCTCAGGAAGTGCGGAGAAGCGGAGGTTCCACTCCTTGTTCGTTGTCAGCGCATAGCGAGTGAGGTTAGAGCTCCCCACTATCGCCGAGAGACCTTCTTTCTGGCTGAAGACATAGCCCTTGGCGTGGAAACCTCCCGCGCCACCAGGGTGGATGAGGACTTCGATATTGTCCAAAGTGAGCAGTTCACGGAACATATCCGGCTCATTGAAATCCAGGTAGGTGGACGTGATGATCGTCACCTTCCCCTGGAAGTCAAGTAGGTCTTGCTTCAGCAGCCCCAGTGCACTGGGAGCGATGAAAGCGACGGAGAAATATGCGCGCTGGGAACGCCTCAGTTCATCCTTAATCGTGCGCACCATGGTGTTTCCGTCGTCGTTGACGATGAGTTTCGGATGATAGAGCTGTTCCGAGGGCACTGTGTGGTCGAGGAAGCCAAAGGAGGTTCCGGCACCGACCGGGCTGTCGAAACTCATGCAGCGAAGTGTGCGACAACGAGGTCAACAGCAGGGACATCCGCGGGAGCCCAGGGGAGATTGGCTAGTTCTGCCGCCTCCACCCAGCGCACTTCAGCATGCTCAGTGAGAGTGGGCTCCTGGTCCACGATTGTGCCGAAGAACGTGGTGAGAATGACTGTGCCGAAGTCATAGTCGTACTCGGTGGTGGTGACTTTCTCACCGATTTCCGCGGTGCAGAGCAGCTCCTCCTGCAGCTCTCGGCGCAGTGCCTGCTGCGGGGTTTCCCCGGGCTCAATCTTGCCGCCGGGGAACTCCCAGAAGCCGGCGAGGGACATGGCTTCACCTCGCTGTGCTGCAAGAACCTTAGTTCCCTCTGTAAGGACTGCTCCGACGACGTTGATCCGCTTTGCCATGTCTGTCAGCCTAACAACTGGACGGACGCCGCCGGCTACCGTGACGGCTCATGTTGCTGAGCTCCGAGCGTCTTAAGGCGTCATATCTGCTTTTCATTGCCGCTGTCCCAGCCTCGGTGACGGAAGCTGCGGTGGTCCTGTTGGTTAGCGCGACGTTCAGGCTCATCCCGCAAGTCAGCCTGGTCCTCGTCAACCTCAGGTTCACTCTTCGCCACCCTGGAGATCAGAGAGTCATTCTCCCGACTGACAGCTGCCGTCACTGGGACATGCACCAGGGTCCTCCGCTGGTTCTGACCCACCCTCCGCCCGGAACCACCCCTCCACCGTAAACTCGGGCATTAGTGCACATCACCGGAGCCACATCACACAACGCGGCCAGAACACCGAGGAGCCCCACCATGATCGTGACCACCACTGCCACCGTGGACGGACACCCTGTCCGCGAGTATGTCCGCATCGTCGCCGGAGAGACTGTCGTGGGCATCAACATGTTCAAGGACATCGGCGCAGGCTTCCGCAACCTCGTCGGAGGGCGTTCCGCCGGCTATGAAACCGAGATCGTCAACGCCCGTGAGCAGGCTCTCGGTGAGATGGTGCAGCGCGCCATCGAACTCGGTGCTGAGGGCGTCATCGGTGTGAAGATCGACTACGAGTCCCTCGGCCAGGGCGGGATGGTCATGGTCACGGCGTCCGGAACCGCTGTCAGGTTCTGAACCCCGGACCCGACCCGACCCCGGACACCCCGGACCTGGACCAGGCGTCCCGGCACCCCTGGAAGTGGCCTAGAAGTGGCCTAGAAGTGACCGCCGACGTGCGCTTCCTCGCGCATCCGGGTGACCATGTGCGGGTAGTGCAGCTCGAAGGCGGGCCGCTCGGAACGGATCTTCGGCAGGGAGTCGAAGTTGTGCCGCGGGGGCGGGCAGGAGGTCGCCCACTCCAGGGTGTTGCCGTAACCCCAGGGGTCGTCGACGGTGACGATCTCACCGTAACGCCAGGAGCTGAACACGTTCCAGATGAACGGCAGGACCGAGACACCCAGGATCAGTGCGCCGATGGTCGAGACCTGGTTCAGGGTGGTGAAGCCGTCCGAGTCCAGGTAGTCGGCGTAGCGCCGGGGCATGCCCATGTTGCCGAGCCAGTGCTGCACCAGGAATGTGGTGTGGAAGCCGATGAACGTCAGCCAGAAGTGGATCTTGCCCAGCTTCTCGTTCATCATGCGGCCGGTCATCTTCGGGAACCAGTAGTAGACGCCGGCGTAGGAGGCGAAGACCACCGTCCCGAACAGGGTGTAGTGGAAGTGCGCGACCACGAAGTACGTGTCCGACAGGTGGAAGTCCAGTGCCGGGGAGGCCAGCATGACGCCGGTGAGGCCGCCGAAGAGGAAGGTCGCGAAGAACCCGAGGGCGAAGATCATCGGGGTCTCGAAGGTGATCCGGCCCTTCCACATCGTGCCCAGCCAGTTGAAGAATTTCAGGCCGGTCGGCACGGCGATGAGGAAGGTCATGAAGGAGAAGAACGGCAGCAGCACCGCACCGGTGACGAACATGTGGTGCGCCCACACGCTCAGCGACAGTGCGGCGACACTGAGGCTGGCGAAGATCAGCCCGATATACCCGAACATCGGCTTACGGCTGAACACCGGGAAGATCTCCGAGACGATTCCCCAGAACGGCAGTGCCAGGACGTAGACCTCGGGGTGGCCGAAGAACCAGAACAGGTGCTGCCACAGGACGCCGCCGCCGTTGGCGGGGTCGAAGATGTGGCCCCCGAACAACCGGTCGTACAGGACGCCGAGAGCTGCCGCGGTGAGCAGCGGGAAGATCAGCAGGGACAGCAGGGAGGTGACCAGGATCTCCCAGGTGAAGATCGGCATCCGGAACATGGTCATGCCCGGTGCACGCAGGCACAGGATCGTGGTCATCATGTTGATGGCCGAGGCGATGGTGCCCACACCTGTCATCCCCACGCCGACGATCCACAGGTTCGACCCGACCCCGGGGCTGTGGATGGCGTCCGCCAGGGGCATGTACATCGTCCAGCCGAAGTCGGCGGCGCCGCCGGGGGTGAGGAACCCGGAGAGCATGATGATGCCTCCGAAGGCGGTGATCCACAGGCCGAAGGCGTTGAGACGGGGGAAGGCGACGTCAGGGGCGCCGATCTGCAACGGGATCATGTAGTTGCCGAACCCCCACACGACCGGGGTCCCGTAGAGCAGCAGCATCACCGTGCCGTGCATGGTGAACAGCTGGTTGAACTGCTCGTTGGACAGGTACTGCATGCCCGGGTGGAACAGTTCCAGCCGGATCAGCAGGGCCATAAGGCCCCCTGCGAAGAAGAAGCAGAAGGACATGATGATGTACATGATCCCGAGCTGCTTGTGGTCGGTGGTCGTCAGGATCGTCAGGGCGTGGTTGCCTTTCAGCGACCTGCCGCCCTGGGGCTCGGGCCTGGCGGGAGCTGCGGACGGCCGTCCGGCCGTATCCTCCCGCGGTGCTACCGCTGTCATTGTCGTACCTCCTGGTGCGAGCGGTGAGCGTCAGCGCCCCGGTTGTGGAAACGGGGACAGTTCACCGCAAGTGTCTGACACTGACGTTAGGAGCGTCCTATCCCCCCAGGTAGGGGGGCTTTCGTTATGGGGCTAGTGGTTGCGGTTATGTGAGCCGGTCCCCGCCGCCCACTGGGGAATCGTCTGCGCGGGGTCTTTTCCCTGGTCAGCGGTCTGCGGTGCGGCCAGCCGCTGCGACAGTCCCTCGAGGTACACGGCGTCCTGCGAACCCGGGTCCCAGATCATCTCGTTGAACATTTCGGCGCAGGTGCCGTCGTCGCGGATGATTCTGCGCACCGGAGTTCCGGGGGCCACGTTGCGTTCCGGGAGCACCACCGACCCCATCCCACGTCCCACCCAGCTGAACAGGGTGGAGCAGTTCGCCACCTCGATCTCCGCCTGGTTGAGCTGCAGTCCTGCCTCGTCCATGAGTGCTGTGACGGTGCGGGTGATTCCGCAGCCGTTACGGGAGAGGATGAGTTCCTTCTCCGCCAGTTCCCGCACGGTGACCGGTTCCAGCTCCCCGGGGGCGTGCCCGTGCGGGGCATCCGGGTCGACGAGCACCAGGTAGTCGGAGTTGATGAGCCGGTGACTGTACGAGGGGAGGAGCCCCAGCGCAGGGACGAGGATCATGTCGAGGACGCCCATCTGCAGATACTCCTCGAGCTGGTCGAGCTCGGATTCCAGGAGGGTGGCGTCCCGCGCCGGAGAGCCGGAGTCCGGTCCGTACGCCTCCGGGCCGTAGATGATGCCCCGCAGTTTCGCGACGAGCGCCTTCTCGATCTGCGGTGACGTTCCGATGCGGATGGTGCCGTGCCCCTGGCTGGCGAAAGCCTCAGCCTCGTTCTCCACCCTCTCCAGGTCGATGATGACCTGGCGGATCCGTGGCAGGACGGCCCGTCCGAAAGCTGTGGGTGAGGTGCCCCGCGGATTGCGGAGGAACAGGCGACCTCCGAGGTACTCCTCGAGTTTCGCGATGCTGGACGAGAGCGCGGGCTGGGTGACTCCGAACCTGCGCGCCGCGGAGCTGAAGGATCCTGCGTCGGCGACAGCGTCGGCGTAGCGCAGCGATTCCAGGGACAGACGACCGTTCATAATTCTTCCAACCTAGGTTGCTGTGCCGGGACCCGCGAGAATACCGGTAGATGACCGTGACTGCCATAAGCGTCACTGGGGAACAGACGGGAAGTGTCGGTGTACTGCCCCCCCCGCGGACCCGGAACCCGGATGCGACGCGGGGCAGTCCGGGAGCTGCCGAAGAAGAAGCGGGTGACCAGTTCTCTGCATGAAAGGTTCCTGCAGATTCTCCGATCATCATGATGCTATGATGCGGCTATGCGCACCACCATTGATCTCGACCCCACCGTCCTGAGTGCCGCCAGGGCCAAAGCGGCGGCCGAGCACATCTCCCTGGGCAGAGCGGTGTCTGAACTCGCCCTCGCCGGGCTACGCCCCGTCCGGGCGGTGCACAGTACCCGGTCAGGATTCCCCGTTCTCCACGGCGACCCCGCCCACCCGGTGACCGATGATCTCGTGGCCACGTTCCGGGACCAGGATCCGGAACCGGAAGACCACCGGGAAGACCAACCGGAAGACCACCTCTGATGCTCCTGGACGTCAACGTGCTTCTCGCCCTTACCTGGGACCAGCACATCCACCACGAGATCGCCCACGCTCGCTTCAGCGGGCTTTCCAGCTGGAGCACCTGTCCGGTCACCGAAGCCGGCCTCGTCCGGCTCCTGCTGACGGAGAAGGTCGTCGGACGGCGGGTACCCGGCCGGGAGGCCCTCGGCCAGCTGCAGGCGATCCGGCAGGTGCCCGGCTGGTCGTTCATTCCCGACGACAGGTCCCTGTCCGACCCCGTGATCGACACCCGCGTCCTCATGGGGCGGCGCCAGGTCACTGACCTCCAGCTCGTGAACATCGCGGCAGCGCACAACACCCGCCTTGCAACGTTCGACGCCGCGGTGAGGGACTCACTGGTTCCCGCGGACCGCAGGTTCGTCGAGGTCTGGAGCTGACCTGCCCGCTAGTGCGAGAAGCTGATGTCCGGCAGGATCCGGCGCAGCCATGCGGGGCACCACCACGCCGCCTCCCCCGCCAGGAGCATCAGCGCCGGCAGCAGCACCAGGCGGACCAGGAGCGCATCCAGCAGCACCGCAACTCCGAGGATCACCCCCATTTCCTTCGGCGGCAGTGGTTCAGCGAGTGCGAAGGTGAAGAACACGGCGACCATCACCGCTGCGGCAGCGAAGATGATGCGGCCGGAGTGTGCCATGCCCTCGGTCACGGCGGTGGTGGCGTCCCCGGTGCGTTCCCTGTGCTCTTTCACCGTGGCCAGCAGGAACACCGTGTAGTCCATGGCCACGGCGAAGATCATGGCGAAGAAGAACACCGGTCCCCATCCGTCGAGGAAGCCCTGGGGTTCGAATCCCAGCAGCCCGGACAGGTGCCCGTCCTGGAAGATCAGCCGGGCGACCCCGAAGGCGGCGCCGGTGGACAGGAGGCTGACGACCGTTCCCACCAGGGCGGTCAGCGGGGCCCTCAGGGCGATGAGCAGCAGGAGGAATCCGAGGACGAGGATGATCCCGACGATCACGGGGAACCACCGGTCGAGGGCGTCCTGCAGGTCGATGTTCTCCGCCGGGGCACCACCGACCAGCGCCGATTCCGGAAGGTGCTCCCGCAGGTCGGCGAGGATCCCGTTCATCGCACTGTCCGAGGGGTCGACCTCGGGGACGGCCTGGAACATCGTCAGTCCGGAGTCGTCGGAGGCGGGCGCCGCGGGGGTCACCGCGCCAATGCCCGCGGTCTGCGCCGCGGTCCGTGACGCCTCGGCGGCGTCCCCGTCGTCGACGATGATCTGCAGCATGCCCGGCGCGCCTTCACCCATGGCGTCCTGCACGAGGTGATAGCCCTGCCGGACCGGGGCGTCCTCGGGGACGACCGCGATCGAGGGCATCGCCACCTTCAGTCCGAACACCGGAAGGCAGGCGAGCACCAGCAGCGCTCCGGACCCGACAACGGCCAGCACCGGACGTCTGCGCAGGATGCCCGCCCACCGGGCGAACAGCGGTGACCGGTGCTCCTGCTTCTTCGCGTAGGGCAGGGAGACCGCGTTGACCCTGGTGCCGAGGGCCCCGAGAACGGCCGGCAGGAGGGTGAAGGACGCCGCGAGCACGAAGACCACGGCGAGCATGATCCCCACGGCCATGGTGCGCACCGCCGGGGCGGGGACCAGCAGCACGGCGGACAGGCTGACCAGCACGGTCAGGCCGGACAGCAGGACGGCCTTGCCAGCGGTCCCGTAGGTTTCACCGACGGCGGCCGCTGCGTCCGGGGCGTCCGGCCGGGACCGCAGGGCGTCACGGAAGCGTGCCACGAGGAAGAGCGCGTAGTCGATACCGAGGGCGAGAGCGAACATCAGCGCGAAGTTCATGGCCCACACGGAGATCGGGGTGACACTGTTGAGCAGGACCAGGGCTCCGGCGGATGCGACGAGGCCGGCGATGGTCAGCATCAGCGGCAGTCCCGCGGCCACGAGACTGCCGAAGGCGATGACGAGGATGAGCAGTGTCACGGGCCAGGACATCATCTCGGCCTTCATCATGGCGTCGTGGTTGGCGTGGTTGAAGTCGCTCCACAGCATCGACTGGCCGGTGGGGAAGACTTCCGTGCCTTCTGTCGCCAGCGCGGTGATGCTGTCGGAGAGGTCGTCGGCGAGTCGGACCATGTCGTCGGTGTCGGCGGCGGCGCCGGCGACGAGGATGCCGGTCTTCCCGTCCTGGCTGACGGTGACGCCGGGGGTCGGGGGCATGATCTCCGCGATGCGGTCGTCTGCGGCGAGCAGTTCGGTGGCCCGGTCGATGATGCCGGTGGTGGTGGCGTCCCCGACGGTCCCGTCCCCGGTGTGGATGACGACCTGGACGGCGGAGGAGGTGTTGCCGCCGAAGTGTTCCTGGGCGAGGTCACGCACGGCGACGGATTCGGAACCGTCGGCCTGCCATCCGGCTCCCGCCAGGGAGCTGAACACGGAGGGGGCGGCGGCACCGAGGCCGACGAGGATGAGCAGCCAGACGCCGAGGACCGGCCTGATGTGGCGGGCCGCCCAGGTTCCCCAGCGGGCGAGGGCACCGGGGGCGTCGGGTGGGGTGGTCGTGGTGTGCGGTGGTGTGTCTGTCTGTTGTGCGGTCACTGGTCTCCTCCGATGGTCGATATACCCCAGGGGGTATGCGTGCGGCACGACAATACCCGGAGGGGTATAAGCTCGCAACCATGAGACTCAACGACGACACGACCTCAGCAGCACTCGCCCGGCTGAAGCGGGCCCGCGGTCAGCTCAACGGGGTCATCGACATGCTCGAACAGGGACGCGACTGCCGGGAGGTGGTCACCCAGCTCGCCGCAGTGTCCCGGGCACTGGACAGGGCGGGGGTCAAGATCATCTCCGGCGGAATGCGCGAATGCATCCGCTCCGCCGAACGCGGGGAGCGCCCCGAACTGTCCGAGGAACAGCTGGAGAAGATGTTCCTCTCCCTGTCCTGACCGACAGCACTCCGCCGCCCTCCTGTCACCGCTGTCACCGTGCCGGCCGTCTGTCACATCTGTCACCCCGGCCAGGCCCGAAAACACGGCGACCTGCAGGTATAATCGGAAAATGCACCCCCTGAGCCGGTTCACCACCCCCGCCAGGAACTTCCGACCCGAACGCTCCGACCAGTGGAGTACAGACGTCAGCAGACGCACCTGCGTCCCCGACTGCACCACAACTGAAACCACACCTGAGACCACGACCGAGACCACACCTGAGTTCACTGTCCGACCCGCAGCTGATTCACTGACTGACCCCGCTGACGTCCCACCCGGCGCCCCACCCGGCGCTTTCCCGACTCTCTGACCGGAGCACAACACATGGATGTCGTAGACATTTCACGGTGGCAGTTCGGCATCACCACCGTCTATCACTTCATCTTCGTCCCACTCACCATCGGCCTGGCACCCATGGTCGCCGCCATGCAGACCTTCTGGCAGGTCACGAAGAACCCCGCCTGGTACCGCGCCACACGGTTCTTCGGAACCGTCCTGCTCATCAACTTCGCCATGGGAGTGGCGACCGGCATCGTGCAGGAGTTCCAGTTCGGGATGAACTGGTCCGACTACTCCCGCATGGTCGGTGACGTCTTCGGCGGGCCGCTCGCCCTCGAGGGCCTCATCGCCTTCTTCCTCGAATCCACCTTCCTCGGGCTGTGGATCTTCGGGGCCGGGAAGATTCCCGGGTGGATGCACACCGCATCCATCTGGATCGTCGCGGTGGCGGTGAACCTCTCCGCCTACTTCATCATCGTCGCGAACTCCTTCATGCAGCACCCTGTCGGTGCCGAGTACAACCCCGACACCGGCCGGGCGGAACTCACCGACATCGTCGCCCTGCTGACCAACCCCACCGCACTGGCCGCGTTCCCGCACGCCGTGGCAGGTTCACTTCTCACCGCCGGCACCTTCGTCCTCGGCATCACCGGCTGGTGGATGGTCCGTGACCACCGCTCCCGCAAAGCACTCCTGGACAGCGGCGAGATCACCGACAACGGCCGTGACGGCGGTCATGACGGCGGTCGTGACAGCGGTCGTGACGAGGACCGCCACGACCTGCACCGCCCCGCCCACCGGCTGGCCTGGTGGACCACCCTCGTCTCGACGATTGCCGTGTTCCTCACCGGTGACACGCAGGCGAAACTCATGTTCGTCCAGCAACCGATGAAGATGGCGTCCGCGGAGTCCCTCTGCCACACCGAGACCGACCCCATGTTCTCCGTGCTCACGATCGGAACCCACAACAACTGTGAGTCCGTCATCCACCTCATCGAGGTTCCCTGGGTTCTGCCGTTCCTCGCCGAAGGGAAGTTCAACGGCGTCACCTTGCAGGGTGTGGAGGACCTGCAGCGCGAATCCGAGATGCTCTACGGCGCAGGCAACTACTCCCCCAACCTTTTCGTGACCTACTGGGCGTTCCGGGCGATGATCGGCCTCCTCGCCGGCTCCGTCGCGCTCCTCGCCGCCAGCTGGTGGTTCACCCGCAGAGGCCGGGTCCCCGAGGGCCGCGCCGGCACCCTGTTCAGCTGGATCTGCCTCATCGCGATCCCCACCCCCTTCCTCGCGAACTCCGCCGGGTGGATCTTCACCGAGATGGGACGCCAACCCTGGGTGGTCCACCCCAACCCCGACTCCGTCGGCGATTCCCGCACCGAGATGATCCGGCTGACGGTGGACATGGGTGTCTCCGACCACGCACCCTGGACCGTGATCGTCACCCTTGTCGGATTCACCCTGCTCTACGCGGCACTGGCGGTGATCTGGTTCTGGCTGATCCGCCGTGTCATCCTCGCCGGCCCTCCCCCGGAGGACGGGCCGAACCCGGCCGCCACCGTCGGCGCCGGATTCGGGCTCACCGGGAAGGACGCCACGACCGGTTCCGGGGACGGTCCGGAACCCGTCCGCTTCAGCGCCACCGGCTCCGGAAAGGAGTTCTGACATGTCCGCCCTCGACCTCCCCGTCCTCTGGTTCATCCTCGTCACCGTGCTTTTCGCCGGTTACTTCCTGCTCGAAGGTTTCGACTTCGGCGTCGGAATGCTCCTGCCGTTCACCTCACGCCGCACCGACTCCCCCGCCGCCGCGGACGCCGCGCGCACCGGCGCCGTCCGCACCATCGGACCGGTGTGGGACGGCAACGAAGTCTGGCTGATCACCGCCGGCGGTGCCCTGTTCGCCGCCTTCCCCGGCTGGTACGCCGCCCTGTTCTCCGGCTTCTACCTGCCCCTGTTCCTCATCCTCGTCGCACTGATCCTCCGGGCCGTGGCCCTGGAATGGAGAGGAAAGGTCGACACCCTGCGTTGGAGGCGGCGCTGCGACCTGACCGTCACCGTCTCCTCCTGGCTCCCGCCGGTCCTGTGGGGTGTGGCCTTCTCCAACCTCGTCCGCGGCGTCCCCCTGGACGCCGACCAGAACATGGACAGCGGACTGTCCACCCTCATCGGACTGCTCAACCCCTATGCGCTGCTGGGCGGCGCCGCCTTCACCTGTGTCTTCCTCATGCACGGTCTGAGCTTCCTGCGTCTGCGCACCGCCGGTGACCTCCGGCAGCGGACCACCCGGGCCGTCGTCCCCGTCACCGTCCTCGCCGCGGTCACCGGTGGAGCGTTCATCCTGTGGACCCAGCTCGCCCACGGCAAGAACTGGACCTGGGCGGTCACCGTCCTCGCCGTCGCCGGCGTGCTCCTCGGGGTCCTCGCGATGCTCCGCGACCGTGACGCGACAGCCTTCATCTCCACCGCCGTCACCGTGATCTCCACTGTCGTCCTGCTCTTCGGCTCCCTGTACCCGTGGCTGATGCCCACCACCCTGGCGGACGGGGTGGGCCTGGACATCCGCAACGCCTCCTCCGCCGACTACACGCTGACCGTGATGACCTGGTCGGCCCTGTTCATGGTCCCGCTCGTCCTCGCCTACCAGGGATGGACCTACTGGGTGTTCCGCAGGCGCGTCACCTCGGCGCCGGTCACCGGAACACCACAGTCATGAGCAGAGGCCCGGTCGACCCCCGACTGCTGCAGCTGTCCGGTCCGACCCGGAGGTGGACCGCCGTCCTCGCCGTGGTGACGGCCCTGCGGACGGTCGCGCTGGTGATCTCCGGCATCATCGTCGGGCGGACCTCAGCCTCCGTCATCACCGACGGTACGGGTCTCGCCGACCACCGGGCGGCGCTCGGCGTCCTCGCTCTCCTCGTCATCGCCCGCACCGCACTCGCCTGGGTGGAACAGCGCTACAGTCACCGTGCCGCGGCGCAGGCCACCGAAGACCTCCGGGTCCGGGCACTGACGATGCTGGCCCACCGCGATCCCCGGACCGTGGACCGGGCGGAATGGCGCACCCTCCTCACCGAAGGGACGGAGGGCCTGGGCCCCTACCTCACCGGCTACCTGCCGGCCCTGATGTCCACCGCCCTGGCGACCCCCGCGGTCCTGCTGGTGGTGTGGTTCCTGGACGCCGGGTCCGCGATAGTCGCCGTGGTCACCCTGCCGCTGATACCGGTGTTCATGTGGCTTGTCGGCACTCTCACCGCCGGGCGCACGGAAAAGAAGCTCATGACCCTCGGCGTCCTGTCCGACCAGCTGCTCGACCTGGTCACCGGCCTGCCGACCCTGCGCGCACTGGGGCGTCTCTCCGCCCCCGTCGCCGAGGTCCGGCGACTGTCCGACCGACACCGTCGTTCCACCGTGGAGGTGCTGCGTATCGCATTCCTGTCCTCGATGGTCCTGGAGTTCCTCGCGACACTGTCGATCGCCCTCGTCGCCGTGGGGATCGGGTTCCGTCTTCTCGACGGGTCCATGACCCTGGCCGCCGGGCTGACCGTGCTGATCATCATCCCCGAGGTGTACAACCCTGTCCGCCAGGTCGGAACCCGGTTCCATGACGCCCGCGACGGGATCGTCGCGGTGGACCGGATCCTCACCCTCCTCACCGCCCGTTCCGACGGGGACACCACGGCACACCCCGGCACGACCGGGGAAGCCGGGGGACGGGTGAGCGAAGAACGCGACGCACAGGACGGGCAGGGCGGGCAGGGCCTGACCGTCACCTTCGACCACCTCTCCGCCACCGGACGTGACGGCCCCCGACCCCGCGACGTCACCGGCACCGCACGCCCCGGACAGCTCACCGTCCTGACCGGCCCGAACGGTGCCGGGAAGACCACCGCCCTGCTGGCACTGCTCGGTATCGCGACCGACGGGGTCACCGGCACCGCCCGGGTCACCGCAGGGCCGGGGACCGGACCACGCCTCACCGGCACCGAACTCTGGGACCGGACCTCCTACCTGCCGCAACGACCTGTCCTCGACACGGCGGACGCCACGGCCGTCGGCGACACCTCCGGACTGTCCCTGGGGCAACGGCAACGGGCGGCGGTCCACGCCGAACTCGACCGCAGTCGCACGACCGGTCGTGACCTGCTGCTCCTCGACGAACCGACAGCCCACCTGGACACCCCCAACGCCAGGACCATGGTCGAGGCCCTGCGCCGGCGGGCTGCGGAAGGCGCGACGGTGCTCATCGCCTCCCACGACCCCCTGGTCACCGCCGCAGCAGACCACCACATCGAGGTGAGACCGTGAACGTGACACGTACCCTGGCCGCCGCCCGCCCCCTCACCGGACTGAGGACCCGTGACCTCGTGGCACCGGTGGCTTCGGGAACGGCGACACTCCTGGCGTCGCTCACCCTGACCGTCGTCTCCGCCTGGCTGATCACCCGGGCCTGGCAGATGCCGCCGGTGATGGACCTGACCGTGGCCGTCACCGCTGTGCGAGCACTCGGCATCTCCCGTGCCGCGTTCCGCTACACCGACCGGCTCAGCGCCCACGGGCTCGCCCTGCGCTGCGCCGCCACCGCCAGGGTGAACGCCTACCGCCGTCTCGCGGCGGCCCCGGCGTCCCGGACCGCGGCCCTGGGACGGGGGGAACTGGTCACCAGACTCACCGACGACATCGACGCCGTCTCCGACGTCATCGTCCGTTCGGTCGTCCCCGCCCTGGTCGCGGTGGTCACCGGCGTCATCGCCGTCGGCTTCGCCGCCGCCCTGTCGCTCCCCGCCGCAGCCGTTCTGGCTGCCGGCCTGCTGATCGCCGGTGTCGCCGCACCCTGGGCGGTGTCCAGGTCGGTGCGCACCGCTGAACGGCAACGGGCGGACGCCGTGTACCGCTACGCGGAGTCCGTGGACCGGGTGCTCACCGGTTCCGCCGCCCTGCGGGTGCGGGGGACCCTGGGCACCGCCCTGTCCCACGCGGGTGACGCCGCCCGCGGTCTCACCGCTGCGGCGGAAAGTGGTGCGCCCGCGCGTGCCACCGGGGCGGGACTGTCCGCCTTCGCCTCGGCGGTGACGGTGCTGGGGGTGCTGGTCGTGGCGACCGTCGGTTTCCAGTACGCCTCCCACTCCCCCCAGTGGTTCGGTGTGCTCGTGCTGCTCGCCACAGGTGCATTCGAGGCGACCTCCGTCCTCCCGGCCGCCGCGGAGGCCGCCACCCGTGCCTCGGGGGCGGCCGCCCGACTCGCTTCACTGACCGGTCCGGAGACCCCCGGGGACCGGGCCGGCGGCACGTCAGATACAGAGGGCACGTCCGGGGGCGCCGCCGCCACGGTCGGCGACACCCCGCACCTGCAGGCGGTCGGCCTGGCATACGGCCGGGACCATGTCCTGGGCATCACGGACCTCGACCTGCCGTTCGGTACGGTCCACACGGTCACCGCGGCGTCCGGCACGGGCAAGACCACTCTGCTGCTCACCCTCGCCGGGCTGCTCCCACCCCTGCACGGAACGGTGACCCTCGACGGGGTCCCGCTCACGGACCTCGACCCGGAACTGCTGCACCGGACCGTCTCCTACCTGCCCGAGGACGCCCACGTCTTCGCCACGACCGTGCGGGACAATCTCGCCGTCGGGGCACCGGACGCCCCGGACGACCTGATGCGCGCCACCCTCACGGCCGTGGGGCTCAGGGACTGGGTGGACGCGCTCCCGCACGGACTGTCCACGGTGCTGGCGGACGGTCCCGACAGTCTGTCCGGTGGGCAACGCCGCCGGCTCCTGCTCGCCCGGATGCTGCTCACCGACGCCCCGGTGCTGCTGCTCGACGAACCTTTCGAGCACCTTGACGCCGACGGCGCCACGGAACTGGAGGGACTGTTCACCGCACCCCGACTGCCCGGGGCCAGGACCCGCCGCACGGTGGTCATTGTCCGGCACCCCCGGTGAGACTGTCCCAGAGCCGGACGTCGAACCGGAGTCCCGCCGCGGCGGCGGCCGACATGTGCCGCACCGCATTGTCGAGCTTCGACCCCCACGTCCACACCGCCACCGGGGCATTGCCTTTGACCAGGGCACTCATGATCTGACGGTCGTCGGCGACGATGCGGGCCACCACGGGACCGTAGTTGAGCTGAAGCACCGAGATGAACATCTGCAGGCGCAGGGTCAGGGAATGGAAGGTGCGCGCGGACTGGCGGAGACCGGCCGCCTCCGCCAGTTCCTGCTGGAAGTACAGGTCGGCCTGGTCGACGCGCACGGCGTCCCCCCGTTCTGCGGCGGCCTCCAGCATCCGCAGTGCCGTCTGTGCGCCGAGCAGCCGGTGGCGGGGCACTGCCGCACAGGCACGCAGGAGGACGGTGCCGACCTGCAGACGCGCGGCGTAGAGGTCGATGATGTCCGCGCCGGTGACGAGGGGCAGGGAGAACACACCGTCCCGGGATTCCAGCAGGCCGTCGTCGGCGAGACGTCGCATCGCCGCGCGCACCACGGACTGCCGTATGCCCATGTGGGACGCCAGGACACCGCCGGTGACACGGTCGCCGGCGGAGAAGCCGGAGTCGGTGATCTCCTTGCGCAGGGCGACGGCGACCTGTTCAGCCGGTGAGAGTTCCCCTCCCGCCGTCCCCTGCCACCCTGGTCCGGGAACCTGCCACCCTGTGCTGAATGAGTCAGAAACCGGTTCACTGTCTCGCTCACCGGACATGCCGCCGTAACGGTCTGCGTGGCCTGCACGCAGGCCTGTGCCTGAACCTGTACCCGGAGCTGTGCCCGGACCTGTGCCCGGGTCGGACCGTCTCCACCTCACCCCGTGCAGGCCCTGCCCGACCCGGACGGACAGTGCGGAGAGCAGATCCCCGGGCACCGCGTCCACGCTGCGTCCGCAGGCCTCCAGAAGGCCTGCCGTCTGGGACAGGAACGCCTCCCAGGTCTGCTGTCCCGGCTCCCAGCACACCCGTACCGTGTCCGCCCCCAAACTGTCCCCGTCCACCGGGGGCCCGGCCGCTCCGTCCCCGGGTACACCGCCCCCGGGTTCACGCCGGGTGGTCGGCCAGGCGTCCGCCCCGGAGATCCGCAGCGCCGCCATGACCGCGGTCGCCCGCCTGTCGAAGGCCTGCAGTTCCCCCGGCATGTCGGCGCCTCCTGTACTGAATTCCACACTGATCCGCGGAAAACTCACCGTGAAGGCGGAGAACCGCAGGCTGCGGTGACCGTGTTCCACCCGGAGCAGGTCACCTCCCCGCCGTATCCGGCGCATCGCACGGCTGACCAGGGTCTGGCTCAGTCCGGTCATCAACGCGATGCGGCGGGTGCTGTACTCGTGTCCGCCCACCCGCGGCCCGGCGACGGCGAGGACCCCGGCGACGACGGCGTCCGCCTGTTCCTGGATCCGGGGCCGCCCTCTCGCCGCGGCACCCGCCTGAGCTCCTGTGGCCATGGCCGCATTCTCGCACCCGCCTTTCTGACTCACAACCCCCCGGAGACCGGAACTGCCGCTTCACACCGGAAGGACCTGCGCCGCACACTGCACTCCCGACCCCGGGAAGTCCCCCACGGAAGAGCCCCCACAGAAGACCCCACGGAAGAAAGGCCCGGCACCACCATGACCGACCCGAACACCACCCCGACCACCGGGCTGACCCGCCTGGCAGACGCCGCCACCGGGAAAGTCCGGGCCTGGCTCACCGCCGCCCGTCCGGAAGGCCGGGGAACAGCCGCAGGCACCGGTGCCGCCCGACGCCTCGCCGCCGTCCTCTCCGACCCTCAGGGCCTCGACTTCGCCGTCGGGTTCGTCGACCGCGTGGTACGCACCGAGGACCCGGACGCTGCGGCAAGAGCCCTCGCCGACCTCGGGGAAATCACCCCGAAAACCCTCTCCCTCCTCGACCGTGCCCAGATCAGGGCAGGTGCGGCACTGGCCACCACCCTGCCCCGGGTGGTGGTCCCGGTGGCGAAGTCCCGCATCCGTTCCATGGTCGGGCACATGGTCGTCGACGCCGACGACCGGCCGCTGGGCAGGGCCGTCGCCACCCTCACCGCCGGCGGACACCGGCTGAACATCAACCTGCTCGGGGAGGCGGTCCTCGGCGAGGACGAGGCCGACCACCACCTCGCGGAGACCCGCCGACTGCTCGCCCGGGACGACATCGACTACGTCTCGGTCAAGGCGTCCTCCGTCGCCTCCCAGATCAACATGTGGGGCTACCGCGACACCGTCGACTATGTCGTCGACCGGCTCACCCCTCTCTACCTCGAGGCGGCGAAGGCACCCGCCGGGTCGAAGTTCATCAACCTCGACATGGAGGAGTACCGGGACCTCAAACTCACCGTCGCTGTGTTCCGGAGGCTGATGAGTCTGCCGGAGACGAAACACCTCGAGGCCGGCATCGTTCTCCAGGCCTACCTGCCCGACGCCCTCGCCGCGATGGAGGAACTGGCCGCCTTCGGCGCCCGACGGGTGGACGCCGGGGGTGCGGGGATCAAGGTCCGACTCGTCAAGGGTGCGAACCTGGCGATGGAGACGGTGCACGCCGAGATGCAGGGGTGGCCGCTGGTCACCTGCCCGTCCAAGGAGGCCACCGACGCCAACTACAAGCTTGTCCTGCACCGGACCCTGACCAGGGACAGTCTCCGCGGGCTGCGGTTGGGCGTGGCCGGACACAACCTCTTCGACATCGCCTTCGCGCATCTCCTGTCCGTCGAACGCGGCGTCTCCGACAAGGTCGAGTTCGAGATGCTGCAGGGCATGGCCGGTGACCAGGCCGGTGCGGTGAGCAGGGACGTGGGCCAGCTGCTGCTCTACGTGCCGGCGGTGCGCCCCAGCGAGTTCGACGTCGCGGTGTCCTACCTCGTCCGGCGTCTGGAGGAGAACTCCGCCCCCACCAACTTCATGTCCGGGATCTTCAGGATCGCCCCGGACAACGACGTCTTCCGCCGGGAGGAACGCCGGTTCCGGTCCTCCCTGGCGGACCTGGCGGTACTGCTGCAGGAACAGGGCGGCACACCTCCGGCCCCCAACCGCCGGCAGGACCGTTCCTCCGAGGTCCTTACGGAGACCAGCTACCTTGACACTCCGCTGCCCGGGTTCCGGAGTGAACCGGACACCGACCCCTCCCTCACCGCCAACCAGGACTGGGCCGCCGCAGCTGTCGCCCGGTCCGCGGAACCCGGGTTCCTCGACCAGCTGCCCTCACCGGAGTCCGTGACGGAGGCGGACATCGACCCTCTCGTCGCCTCGGTCACCGCCGCCGCCGGACGGTGGGCCGCCCGGCCCGCCCATGAGCGCGCGGCAGTCCTCTACCGGGCCGCGGACATCCTCGCCTCCCGCCGTGGTCACCTGGTCTCGGTCGCGGCCGCCGAGGTCGGAAAATCTGTGGCCCAGTCCGACACGGAGATTTCCGAGGCAGTCGACTTCGCCCGCTACTACGCGCACAGTGCGGAGGATCTGGACAGGGTCCGTCACGCCAGGTTCACCCCGGACAAGGTGGTGCTGGTGACCCCGCCGTGGAACTTCCCGCTGGCCATCCCCGCCGGAGGTACCTTCGCCGCCCTCGCCGCCGGTGCCGGTGTCATCCACAAACCCTCGAAGCCCAGTCCCCACTGCTCGATGGCGGTACTGGAGGCACTGTGGGACGCCGGTGTCCCCCGTGACCTGCTGCGCGGGGTGTACCCGGCCGAGCGGGCCACCGGCCGGACACTGGTCAGCCACCCCGGTATCTCCCGGGTGATCCTCACGGGTTCCTCGGACACCGCCGCGATGTTCTCGTCCTGGCGTCCCGGGCTGCGCATCAACGGGGAGACCTCCGGCAAGAACGCGATCATCGTCACCCCTTCCGCCGACCGTGACCTGGCGGTCGCCGACCTGGTGTCCTCGGCGTTCGGCCATGCGGGGCAGAAGTGTTCGGCGGCGTCCCTCGGTATTCTCGTCGGGTCCGTCGCCGACTCGGAACGTTTCCTGCGCCAGCTCGTGGACGCCACCTCTTCGTTGACCGTGGACTGGCCGACGAATCTGCGTGCGACGACGGGACCGCTGACCGAACTGCCCTCCGACAAACTGACCCGCGCGCTGACGACCCTCGAGGACGGTGAGGAATGGCTGGTCACCCCACGTCAGCTGGACGGGACGGGACGCCTGTGGTCGCCGGGGATCCGGACGAACGTGCAGCCCGGCTCCTTCTTCCACCTCACCGAAGTTTTCGGCCCGGTGCTCGGGCTGATGAGGGCCGATACCCTGGAGGACGCCCTGGACCTGCAGAACGCCACCGAGTTCGGGCTCACCGGAGGTATCCACAGCCTGGACGTCGCCGAGGTCCGCAGGTGGCTGGATAAGGTGCGCGTGGGAAACGCCTACGTCAACCGGGGCATCACCGGGGCGATCGTGCGGCGCCAGCCCTTCGGCGGGTGGAAGAAGTCCTCGGTGGGGCTGGGGTCGAAGGCCGGCGGCCCGAACTATGTGATGCTCATGGGCACCTGGTCCGATGACGCCGGGGCGCCTGATCCTGGTACAGGGCCGGGTGACGGTACCGGGGTGACCGGGGACGCGTCAGGGGCGGTTGACGCCTTCCTCACCGCCCTGGGCCGGTCCGCGTCCGTCGACGACGCCGACCTCGCCTGGCTCACCACCGCCGCGCTCGACGACAGGGACACCTGGAACACGGAGTTCGGGATACCACGTGACGTCACCGGCCTGCACAGTGAGGCGAACATCTTCCGCTACCTGCCCACGGAGGTTGTGCTGCGGGTCAGCGCGGACGCCACGGCCGTGGAGGTGGCACGCACCCTCGCCGCCGCCCGGCGCGCCGCAGCACCGGTCCAGGTTCTCGCCGATCCTGCCGTGGACCCCCGGGTGACTGAGGTGCTGGCGACGGCGACGGACACCCTGGGCACTCCCCCCGCCCGCACCGTCGACGACGCCACCTTCACCTCACTGCTGCTCTTCGACGCCCTCGGCGACGAGCCTGCCAGGGTCCGTTTCGTCGGACGTGTCGCCGACACCACACTGGAAGAGCTGGCGGGGCGCCCTGACGTCACCGTCCTCGACGACGCCGTCACCGCCTCGGGCCGGGTCGAACTGCGCTACTGGCTGAAGGAGCAGTCGTTGGCGGTCACCCTGCACCGTTTCGGCAACCCCTCCCCGGACTTCCACGCCCTGGCGGAGGAACTGACAGGTCAGGGACGTCTCAGATCCTGAGGTTCTGGTCGACGGGCCGGATCATCACCGTGTCCACGTCCATGTGCGCCGGGCGGTCCGCCACCCAGCGGACGGTCTCGGCGATGTCCCCCGCCTGCAGGTTGAGGACATCGGCGTAGACCGCTCCGGCACGTCCGGCGTCCCCCTTGAACCGGTTCAGGCTGAAGTCGGTGGCCACCCTGCCCGGGTCGATCTGGCAGACGCGCACTCCCTCGTCGGCGAACTCGATGCGCATCACGTCGGTCAGCGCCGTCTCACCGAACTTCGCGGCGTTGTACCCCGCCCCACCCCGGTAGCCCCACCGTCCCGCGACGGAGACGATGTTGATGACCTGGGGTGCGGCGGTCTTCTTCAGCTCGCTGAACAGGGCCCGGGTGACCTGGAGTGTCCCGATGACGTTCGCCTCGTACATCCAGCGCCAGTCCCCGATGTCGGCGTCGAGGACGCTGTCGAGGCCGCGCGCACCGCCGGCATTGTTGACCAGCAGGTCCACGCCGCCGAGCCCGGCGACGCGGGTGGCCAGGGCGTCCACGGATCCGGGGTCGGTGACGTCGAGGGTGATGACGTGGGTGGTGGCGTCCGGGGTCTCCGCGGCGATCCGGGACGCCACCTGCCTGAGTTTCTCCTCCCTCCGGGCAGCCAGGACCACGTCCCAGCCGTCGGCGGCGAGGGCGAGGGCGGTGGCCTCCCCGATCCCCGCGGACGCGCCGGTGACGACGGCGAGTCGGCGGGCACGGGAGGGCCCTGATGCGGGGACGGACGCGGGCACTGAAGCGGGCACGGTGCTGTCTGAAGCGCTCATGTCCGCGATGGTACCGCCGGGCTGCCCGGATGCTGCCGCACCTGGTCCGCTTATGCTCGACACATGCCTGACACTCCTCGTTTCGACCCCCGTGCCGCCCGCCTCAACGCAGCACGCAGGGAGAGTGACCTCACAGGTCTCAGGGAACGGTCCGCGAATCCTGCCCGTGGCCCGGAGAGGATCGATGTCCTTGTCATCGGTGCCGGTGTCACCGGCGCAGGTGCCGCCCTGGACGCCGCCACCCGGGGTCTCGACGTCCTTCTCGTCGATGCCGGTGACCTGGGGGGACCGGCCGGCCC
Organism: Corynebacterium neomassiliense; assembly: GCF_900626215.1. Classification (NCBI taxonomy): domain Bacteria; kingdom Bacillati; phylum Actinomycetota; class Actinomycetes; order Mycobacteriales; family Corynebacteriaceae; genus Corynebacterium; species Corynebacterium neomassiliense. The sequence continues at coordinate 1,796,511 of NZ_LR131106.1, forward strand.
GGTCAGCCCGGTCAGCCCCGGGGTACCGGGCGGGCCGGTCC
>NZ_LR131106.1:1796562-1933922 GCF_900626215.1 Corynebacterium neomassiliense
TGTCGCGCGTGCTGTTATAAAGTAGCTACTCTGAGAATGTATTGTTCTATATGTGCACAGATGCTGCAGATACATTTGTCTGGGCAGCGCCAGTTCTGTATAAGCTTGAGACTGTATTATTCGCAGGCAGCGTCAGAAGGTGCAGATGTGCATAAGAGACAGCCCGGGAGCAGGGACGGGTGCGGGTACGGGAGCAGGTACAACCGGGAGGCGTCCTCTGCCTGCCCGGATCCTCACCCTGTTCAGCGGGCACGGCATGGGGCACGGCATCGGGTACGGTGTGGGGCACGGTGTGGGGGCTGAAGCGGGGCACGGGTTGTTCCGCGGCGTCCGGCACGTCGACGACGGTCGCCTCGTCGCCGCACTCGCCCGCACCGCCGCCGGCTACGGTGCCCGGGTGCTGACGTACTGCGGGGCCACCGGAATCCACACCGACGGCACCGTCGCCCGCGTCACCCTGACAGACACCCTGCCCCCCTGCACCGACCCGGCACCGGAATCGGCACCGGATTCAGGACCGGGTTCGGGACCTGCCACGGACCTGCTGAGGGAGGAACTGAGGCACCCCCTCCCCGAGGTCTTCCAGGTCGAGGCCGGGGTGATCATCGACACGACCGGTGACGCGACCGGCTCCCGGATACCGGACCCGGGCAGGACGATCCCCGGAGAGAACTTCCCCGGCACTGTCACGGCCCCGGAGGTCGGACACTCCGGATACCGGCTCGTCGCCGAGAGAGCCGTCGACGCCGCGGCCCGGTTCCTCGCCGGATCCGGGGTGACCGCCGGTCCGTGCGTCACGGCGTCCACCCCGGTCGTCGGCGCACCGACCGCGGAATCCTCCGCCGGGGTCGACCCAGCGGACCTCGACGGCCTTCCCACGTCGATGGTCGGCAGGTTCGGCTGTGAAGCCCCCGAGGTCCTCCGGGACGCCACAGTGGACAATCCCCTCGACACCGTCGGCCACAGCACCCACGACATCGACGTCGTCCGGGCGGAACTGGAGTTCCACGTCACCCACGAATGCGCTCTGACGGTCAGTGACCTGCTCGACCGGCGCACCCGCATCGGACTCGTCCCCGCCGACCGGGCAGCGTGCGAGGAAACGGCGCGTGAGATCCTCCGGGAGGTGCTTCCCACGCTGGTGTGAACACCTGCGGCATACTGGGGGCATGATCATCTGCCCGGGCTTCACCGACCTTCCCGCACCTCCGGTACCGCACGGAACCCCGGCGCACCGCCACTGAACATCGGAGGCACACCATGACCGAACCCGCTACCGGCCCCGTCTCCCCCGGAGATTTCATCGCACAGGTTGTTTTCCGGCACAACCCCACCACCAGTCCGCAGTGGTCCTATTACGGGATCAACGCCCCCCTGGCGGGATCCGCCGCGAAACTCTCCGAGGCGAAGTTCGCCGCGAACAGGGACCTGCAGTTCCTCTCGGGCGATCCCTCCCCTGAGTTCCGCAGTTACGCGGAATGGGCGGTGGACCAGGAGACCCGCCCCGAGGAGTTCCTCCACCCGACGGCCCCCGTGTTCGTACGCACCCTCCAGGACGAGGACACGAACCTGCGACTGCACCGGCAGAATCTGGCACAGGCGTACCTGGAGGGGATCCGGTCGGCACCGGAGCTGCGTGTCTCACTGCCTGAGGTGGTGGGTGCCGTCGCCCCCGGTGACGGGGACGCCGACAGTTCCGCCGACGGGCCCACAGAGGTCATCCTCGTCACCCTCTTCCCCGACGACCTGCTCGGGGACGCCCTGCTCAACCTCACCGCGCAGGATTCCGTGGTCTTCTGCCTGCCCGACGGGGACTCCCTGAGTTTCCTGCCCGTCCACGGGGCCGACGTGTGGCCTGAGGAGGGTCCCGGAATGCTGGAGCAGATGGGGCTCGACGAATTCGCCACCGTCCGCGACCTCATGGAGGTCAGCGACGACGACTCCTGACGGGCTGCCGGGGGATTCCCGCCAGGGGATTCCCGCCCGCTCCGGCGTCAGTATCCGTATCCGTAGCCGTACGGGTTGCCGTAGTAGTTGCCGTAGTACGCCGGGTCCGCCACCCCGCCGGGGATCACCGCACCGGTGTAGTCGTCGTACCCGTCGTAGTCGTTGTCCACGACCCCGCCGGTTCCACCCGTGTCCGGCACCGGTGCAGGCTCAGGGGCAGGTGCGGGGGCAGGCTCCGGTGCTGCCGGCGGACGTGTCGGAGACTGCGACGCCGGGCGCGACGGTGCTGTCGATCTGCCCGCACCGGAATCCTCCTCCAGCAGGGAGGGGTCAGCTTCGGTGTAGCCGGGTTCCAGCGGCTTCGGCACCCGGCGCACGTCCTTCGGCGCAGGACCGTCGGTGGTGTCCCCTCCTCCGGTGGCTGAAGGGCCCCGGGTGGCGGACGCCGAACCGCTGATCGACCCGCCGTCGTACATCTGGCGGTAGATCTCCGGTGCCAGCATCGCCGCGAAAAGGTTCGTCAGGTGCTGGGCGTCGCGGTAGACCAGCACATTGCCGACCACTCCCGGGCAGCGGGTGTCCGTGCACAGGGCGTCCGTGACATCCAGTTCGGTGATGTCCAGACCACGGTAGGCGCTGACCGCCGGGTTCACCGCGCTGACCGCCTCTTCCCGGTCGATGCCGCAGTCTTTCGTGGCGTCCCCCGCGGTGTACCGGCCCTCGGCGACGCATACCCGCACATTGCCCTGGACGCCGGGGCTGCTCATCACCCAGGGGGTGTCACGCATTCCCCAGGTGTGGATCCCGGCGTCCGACAGCTTCCTCACCATGTCCACGTACTCGGCGGGGACCTGGTCTGGACCGTCGCCCTGGATGGTCGTGGGACGGGTGACGGTCATGAAGACCCCGTCGGTCGGCGGATTGTCGAGGATGTACTGCTGGGCCTTCCTGTCCCACTCCGCGCACTCCGGATACTCGGAACCGTCCCACTTCGGCAGGTCACCCATCCCGAGCACACAGCCCAGTTTGATGACGGGCACGATCTTCACGTGCCGTTCCCTGGCGATGAGGTCCAGTGCCGGCAGGAAATGCTCCGAATGCGACCCACCGGCCAGGTACATGGTGCGCGATGATTCCGTGTCACCGTACTCGCACGGCTCGTCAGTGGTGTTCGTCATCTTCGTGAACACCAGGTCAGTGGTGTCGAACAGTGCGACGCAGCCGTCCTTGAGAGAGTCCGCCATCATCGGGTCGGCGTTGATCGGATCCGGGAGAACCTCCCCGACCTGAGGAACCGGGGCGTCGTCGAGCAGGGCCGCCGGCCCCGGGTACAGGGACTGGTCCACGTCGGCGACGGTGAGGGCCTTCGTCCTGCTCTCGTTGGCCGCCCGCACCCACGGGCTGAAACCCATGACGCCACCGGTGACCACCGCGAGAAGTACCGCGGCGACCGCCTTCGCCCGGCCCTTCCCCGTCCGTAACGGCCCGGCCAGGTACCCCCGCCGGAACAGCACCCACGACCGTTGAGGCTTGCGCTGCTGCTGCAGCGGACGTTCCACGAAACGGTAGGTGAGCTGGGCGAGCAGGAGGGACAGGGCCATGACGCCGAGACCGACCAGTGTCCCCCGGGTGCCACCGAGGGAGGCGGTGATGCCGTGGAGTCCACCTGACGCCACCTCCGTGGTGGAGTCCGGGGAGCACAGGTACGTCGCCAGGACCAGCAGCGGCCAGTGCCACAGGTACAGGCTGTAGGAGATCCTGCCCAGGAACTGGAAGGGGCGGGTGACCAGCAGGGCCGGGACGCCGACAGGGGCGGTGGTACCGGCCCTTTCGGCACTGTCGGCGTTGCCCGCCAGGATCACCAGGGCCGCGCCCGCCAACGGGATGAGGGTCAACGGTCCCGGGAACTGCGCGGCACCGTCGAGGAAAAGGCCGGTACCGATGATCAGCACCACGCCGACCACCCCCGCCGGCACCCGGACCTTGCGGGGAAAAGGACGATTGAGCAGGTACAGGCCGAAAATCCCGCCGAGACCGATCTCCCAGAACCGGGTCAGGGGCGAGTAGTAGTTCAGGCCCTGGTCCGTGGCATGCAGGTAGGCGGCGTAGATGAAACTTGCCGCTGTCGCGACGATGAGGAGGCCACGGGCCGGTGATCCACCCGCCCGCTTCCTCCGCAGCGTGGAGACCACCCCCACCACGAGAGTGATGACCAGCAGGCTTCCCGCGTACACCTGCATCTGTGCGGACATGGACCAGATGTGCTGGTACAGGCTGACGTCGGAACCGATGGCGGAGTAGTCCTCCCCCTCGGACGCCAGATGCAGGTTCTGGTGGTACAGCAGGGACGCCACGGCGTCCCCGGCGGTGTGCTCCCACCGCACCCGGGCGAACACCGCCACCGCCACCGCCAGGGTGACCCCCACCACCACGACGAGAGCCGGGTAGAGGCGACGGAAAATGCGGAGGAACGCCTGGACCACGGTGAGGCCCGCCGGGTTCAGGGCGTTGCGGATCTGCGGACCGAAGAAGAACACTCCCCCGACAAGGAGGAACACGTCGACACCGGAGGAGACCCTGCCGACGAAGACGTGGAAGACGACCACCAGGGCGATCGCCAGTCCACGCAGGCCGTCAATGTCCCTGCGGTGCAGGAGACTGCGTCGGCGGGGCTCCCCCGGCCTGTCGAGAGTACTGATCATGGCGGTGACTGAGCCTACCGCGCGGAGCCGTCAACAGTGGACTGCTGTGCCGGCGGGCTCCCCTGTGAGGTGGTGGCGGAAGTGGTGGCGGTGCCGTCATCCTCTGCGGCGGTACCGGCGTCATAGCCTTCCACGTAGCCTTCCTCGCCCGGCTTCGGCATGCGGCGCACATCCTTCGGCAGCAATTCGCCCGACACACCGGACGTCCCGCCGTTGTCGGCGACCGCCTTCTCCTGTGCGCTCTTCATCGCGGCGACCGCATCCGGGTCGAACATCTGACGCTCCAGCTCCGGGCCGAGCATCTGGGAGAAAACGTCAGTGAAATGCTGCCCGTCACGGTAGACCAGGACATTGCCGACGACCGCCGGGCACCGGCCGTCGCGGCACATCGAATCCGTCAGGTCAACCTCGGTCACATCGAGACCGTCCAACGCCACCAGCGCCGGATTCACCTCGGCCATAGCCAGGTTCAGGTCGGTCCCGCAGTCCTGGCCCGGGCCGTCACCGAGCAGTCCCTCCGCCACGCACAGGCGTCCATTCCCCTGCTCACCCGGGGCCTGCATGTTCCACGGGGTGTCGCGGACGCCCCAGGTGTGGATCCCGGCGTCCGACAGCTTCCTCACCATGTCCACGTACTCCGTGGGCGTCTGGTCCGGGCCGTCGCCCTCGATGGTCGTCGGACGGGTGACCGTCATGAACACCCCGTCAGTCGGCGGATTGTCGAAAATGTACTGCTGGGCCCTGGCGTCCCACTCCGCACACTCCGGGTACTCGTCACCACCCAGCCGCGGCAGAGGCATACCCAGCACACACCCCATCTTGAGGATCGGGACAATGCGGATGTGCTGCGACTTCGCCACCACGTCCAACGCCGGCAGGTAATGCTCCGAATGCGAACCACCTGCCAGATAGATCGTTCGACGCGAATTCACGTCACCGTAGACACACGGTTCCGAGGAATCGTTGAAATCGTGGGTCAGCACGATGTCCGTGTCACTGAACCGGGCGTAACACCCGTCATCCTGCGTCGGAGGCAGCATATGCTTCTCACTGCTCAGATCGGGACGCACCGGGACGTCGGAAGGAACCGGGGCGTCCTCCAGGAAGGCCCGCGGGCCCGGGTACTGCGCCGGGTCAAGGTCCTCGGCGTCCATCGCCGACAGGCGGGCATTCTCCCGGTACTCCATCACCGGCCCCGTGGACACCACCGCGGCACTGACCACCACCGCCGTACCCACCACAGCGACCGCAGGCCTGCTCCGCAACGCCTCCCGTGACGCCGGCCACCACGACCGCGTCGGCTTACGCGCCTCACGCAGCGGAGTCTCGATGTAGCGCTGGGTCAGCCACGCCAGTGCCAGGGACAGGACGATGACCGCCACACCGACCGCGACGCCCCTCCGGGGGCCCAGGGTCGCGGTGATGCCCTGCACCCCGGCGGTGCGCGTCGGCCCCGTCACCGTGGAGAAATGGAACGTGGCCAGGACCAGCAACGGCCAGTGCCACAGGTACAGGCTGTAGGAGACCCGGCCCAGAAACTGGAAAGGGCGGGTCACCAGCACAGCAGAGACACCCACCAGGTCACCGGACCGGTCGGCACGGTCGGACCGGTCGGCGACAGGATTACCCGCCAGAATCACCAGCGTCGCACCCGTCAGGGGGATCAGGGTCAACGGGCCGGGGAACTGGGCCGCGCCGTCGAGGAACAGTCCCGTCGCAATGATGAGGACAACCCCCACGATCCCGGCGGGGACACGGAACCTCGCCACACCCGCAGGCAGTTCCCGGTTGACCAGCCAGATACCCAGCAGACCGCCGAGACCGATCTCCCAGAAACGGCTCACCGGCGAGTAGTAGTTCCACCCCTGGTCGACACTGTGCAGGTACACCGCGTAGACGAAACTCGCCGCCGTCGCGACGACGAGCAGCAGATGAAGGACAGTCACCGCGCTCACCGCACGCACCCCGGAACCGTCCCGACGCCACCTGCGGACAAGCCACGCGACAACGACGATGACCACCAGTGACGCCAGGTAGATCTGCAGCTGCGCAGACATCGACCAGATGTGCTGGTACAGGCTCACGTCACGACCGACCGCGGCATAGTCCTGCCCCTGGGACGCCAGGTGGAAGTTCTGACGGTAGAGGAGGGACGCCGCGGCGTCCTGCGCCGTCTGCACCCACCTCGGCCGGGAATACACCACCAGCCCCGCCACCATGGTCACCGTCACCACCGTGAGGAGAGCAGGATAGAGACGCCGCAACAGCCGCACCACCGACTGGACCAGAGTCTGCCCGGTGGGACTGAGGGCATTGCGGATCTGCGGCCCGAAGAAGAAGATGCCGCCGACGAGCAGGAAGACGTCCACGCCGGAAGACACCCGTCCCACGAAGACGTGGAAGATGACCACGAGAGCTATCGCCAACCCTCGAAGGCCATCGACGTCCCGACGGTAGGAGCGGGGAGCGGTCGAATTCATAACGCCCATACACTACAGATGTGCGTGCCCGGACCGAAGTCAGATGACGAACACCGATGTCAGCGGGGCCGTGACGGTCAGGGGTGATGCAGGGTGGCGCCGAAGTTGTGGCAGAGTGACCGGGGACTGCTGCGCGGATAGGTGACAGGGTGTAGTCACGCCGTCAGTGCGACGGTCGTGTTCATGATGGTCTCGAACTCGATGGGCGTCAAACGGCCCAGGCGTGCCTGTCTGCGGCGTCGGTGGTAGGTCCGCTCGNGGGGACTGCTGCGCGGATAGGTGACAGGGTGTAGTCACGCCGTCAGTGCGACGGTCGTGTTCATGATGGTCTCGAACTCGATGGGCGTCAAACGGCCCAGGCGTGCCTGTCTGCGGCGTCGGTGGTAGGTCCGCTCGATCCAGGTGACGATCGCGATGCGCAGCTGCTCGCGGGTGGTCCAGGCTCGGCGGTCGAGGACGTTCTTCTGCAGCAGGGCGAAGAACGATTCCATGGCGGCGTTGTCCCCGCTGGAGCCGACGCGGCCCATGGATCCGACCAGGCGATGACGGGCCAGAGCGCGCAGGAACTTCCTGCTACGAAATTGACTGCCCCTGTCGCTGTGGACGATGCAGCCGGCGACGTCGCCGCGCATCGAGACGGCGTTCTCGAGCGCCTGAACGGCCAGGCGGGACTTCATCCTCGAGCCGATCGAGTACCCGACGATCTTGCCGCTGCAGGCGTCTTTGATGGCGCAGCAGTAGAGCTTGCCGTCGGCGGTCTTGTGCTCCGTGATGTCGACGAGCCAGAGCTGGTTCGGGGCGTCGGCGGCGAAGACGTGCCGGGTCCGGCCGTGCTCGTCGATGACGGCGCAGAGGTCGTCGTGGACCGGCGGTCCCGGCTTCTTGCCGTTACGGCCCCGCTTCTTCCCGAACGCGGACCACCAGCCGTTCGCTGAGGCGATCCGCCACGCGGTCCGGTCCGACATCGCCTCACCCGCGTCGCGGGCCTCGTCGGCCAGCAGCCGGTGCCCGAATTCTCCGGTCGTCGCGGTGTGCGTCGAACAGCGCGTTCGCGCGATACGCCTCCACCACCTCGCTTGTGGTGATGGGGTTCGCCAGCCACCGGTAGTAGGGCTGACGGGAGAGCTTGAGCACCCGACACGTCACCGTCACAGGGATCTGCTTCGGCGAGCTCCGTCACGAGCGGGTAGAACCTTTTCCCGGCAGGTTCGCCTGCGACAGGTACGCCGCCGCACGCCGGAGGACCTCGTTCTCCTGCTCGAGGAGCCGGTTCCGCTTGCGCAGCTCACGGATCTCCGCAGCCTCGGTTCGGGTCGTTCCGGGCTTGGCTCCGGCGTCGATGTCGGCGCGACGCAGCCACTTCTGCAGCGTCATGGGGTGAACGCCGAAGTCTTTCGCGATCTGCTCGATCGTCACTCCGGGCTCACGGTTCCTCGCGACGCGCACGACATCGTCACGAAACTCGGACGGGTAAGGCTTGGGCACAGCAACATCCTTCCAGGCCCACCCCACGGCAAGCCAGATCAGATGTCACCTACTCGCGCAGCAGTCCCAAGGATGTCGGAGGCCAGGGACTGCATCTCTGCAGCGGTCTGCTTCCATCCCTCCAGGACGCTGCTGTGGGCAGCTCGAACAATCCGCTTAGCGTCTTCGTCGCTGACGCCGGCGAAGACGCTCGAGAACGCCTCCCGGTAGCCGTAAGTGCCCCTTCATTGTGCTGAAGTCGACCACGGTCTTTCCTTTCGCAGTGGCAGTGAAGCGTCCCACCACGGTCAGTCACACTCAGGGGCGGCCAACCCGCCGATGCGCAGGAACTCCTCGCGCATCAGGCGGGTGCGCAGGATAAGGTCGTTCCGGTCAGTGTCCACCGCGTCCCTGGTGAACTCAGGCAGGGCCAGCCGGCGGTTGTCCCACCACTGTTTTTCCGCCTCGGTGTCGGCGGCACGGACGCGGTTGGAGTATGCCGCGCGAAGGCTGGCGGCGACGGACTTCATCACGTCGAACTCGGCGAAATAGATGCGACCCTCAGTAGGCTCCAGGAACATAGGAATCAGTTCTCCGTTCGTGGCTCAGCTGTCGAAAGCTGGGAAACCAGCGCGTCAATTTCCTCGTCGGTCATCCAGCTCGGCCCATCGCGTAGAACACGATCGGCAACGCGCTGCACCGCGTCAGTGGACGGTTCCCAGCCTGACAGGACGCTGCTATGGACCGACGACACGACGCGCTTGGCATCGGCGTCGCTCATGCCGTCGAAGACGGTCGGGAACGCCTCCCGGTATCCGTCGATACCCCTCAGTGTATTGAAGTCGACCATGGTCCGCCCTTCCTGTCACAGTGGTGAGGTGAGTCCTGCGAACTCTACTGGTCTCTCGGACGGCGAAGTGGTCGCCAAGCCGACGATGTTCGACAGGGATCTGGCGCTCGGGCCTACCGGCGGTCAGGGGACTTCTCGTCAAGATGCTTGTAGAGCGTTGACCGGGAGATTCCGAGTTCCCGTGCTGCACGTGCTTTCGGCATGCCGCGGGCGATGAGCTGTTTGGCCTGTTCGATCTTCTCAGTCGGCACAGGTGTCCTCCCCTTGTAGACGCCGCGGGCCTTGGCCCGGGCGATGCCGTCAGCCTGTCGCTCCCGGATGATGGATCGCTCAAACTCGGCAACAGCTCCGAGCATGCTCAGGAGGAGCCGGCTGGAGGGGGAGGGGTCGTCGGAGTAGGTCTGTCCCTCCTGGAGGAACTGGACCCGGACCCCGGAGGCGGTGAGTTCGTCGACGAGGGTGTGCAGGTCTCGTAGTGAACGTGCGAGCCGGTCCATGCTCACCACGGTGAGGGTGTCACCGGCGCGGAGGTAGGTCAGAACAGCATCGAGGCCGGGACGGTCGCGGGTGGACCCGGTGATGGTGTCGGTGAAGATCCGTTGGGCGCCGGCGGCGGTTAACCGGTCAGTCTGTCGGTCGAGGTTCTGGTCGGTGGTGCTGACGCGGGCATAGCCCACGATCTGTCCGCCAGGGTCTAGTGATTCAGACTGAACTGTGCTTCTAGACATGGACCACACCCTATCGGACAGGAGCGTTGACGGCGTCCCGATATGTACGTCTGGGGTATACCCTATATGGACACCACGATGAAACAGGGTTTGCGTTTTTTCTTGCTGACCCGCCCGACATGGTCACTGACCAGGAAGGACACTGCGATGATCACGCGAGACGAGGTCCGGGACACGCTACGCAAAGCGTTCCCGGCGGTCACCGACGCCGAGGCCGACCGGTACTACGCCACGGTCGAGACGGCGGTGAGTGTCAGGTACGACCGGAAGTACCAGTGGCTGCGGGGCAAATACCTCAGTGGGTTTGTCCGGTGGCCGGAGGGGATGGATCTGCAGGACATCTTCGACAGGATCCACTCCTACGTCGAGGGACAGGTCCGTGCGGACTACCTGGACGAGCTGTTCATGGTGGACGCCGAGGTTGAACGGTTCACTGCCGATGAGGTGGTGGACCTGGAGCAGGATGTCCTCAAGTCGTCGCCGGAGGCGTGGAAGACCCGGGCGTGCGACATGTTCCTGCGGCAGGACATGGGGGATCTGGCCGAGGATCTGTGGCCGCAGGAGCGGCAGACACTGTGGTCGGAGAACTTCTACGACCTCGCCACCGCTCTGCTGACCTCGCTGGAGTACCGCGGACTCGCCCTGCCGCAGGACCAGGAGGACCCGCAGGCCCGGGAACTGTACGTCCAGATCTATGACGCGATGGCCGACGAACACAACCGGCAGGGCAGGAGTGCATCATGACCACCACTGTCACTGCGGCGGCGACCACCGTCCTGGCGGAGGGGCCGTTTCCTACCGGAGGCTTCTGGGGTCCGTTCTGGATCGTTGGCGCCGTCGTCATGGTCGACCCAGCCTCCGTCGGCCGGCTGTGATTGATGTCTGGCTGAGCCCGGCGTGTCTACCGGGACTCTAGGGAACGGTGTCCGAAATCGGCTCAGCGAGACTATAGACGATATTACGAACAAGAGAAGGACTGCGAACACTCCCTCCCCCAACACATCCTCAGCCCCCTCACCATCGTGTCCCAGCCCAAAGATAAAGGCTGGGCTAACAGCAGGGAAGCGCGACGGGTGCTCACCGAACCACAGCAACAGCCTGACGTCGGCGGATGCTCATGTCCACTAATCAATAAGAACCTTCGCAAAACCTCTTGACACGGTGGCGTCGATATGGTAAGTTACATCACCAAATAAAAATTAAGAAAGGATAGGATAATCCCTCACAAATACTATTCTAAATATCCGGAAAGTTCCGACCATGAGTGAGGAGCTTAATAAATGGTGTTAGCACCCTCGCTCATTGCTGCAGTAGGAATATTGCTGCTTGGATACTTAGTTATTGACGTGGCAGAGTCTTCCCTAAAAGGGAAGAATCCACGAAATGGATCCTACGGAATTCGAACGCGAGAAACCAAAAAATCAGATGTGGCATGGAGCGAAGGGCACAAAAAGGCGGCTCCAATCCTCAAATCCACCGGCATTGTTTCAATTGGAATAGCGGCCGTCCTGATAGTAGTGGCTATATTTTTGAATTCATATCCAATATTCGCGATCATAGTTGGCGCATTGGGATATATTGTAATCCTTGCTGGTCTGATACGTGCGGCTATAGTTGCAAATTCGGCGGCTCGCAGGATAAACGAAATGGAAGGTGTTAAGAATGACTAAAATTGGAAAAAGAATAACTGTTACGATCGTAGCTTCATCTCTGTTGGTCGGGTGTGGCGCTGCTCATGCTCAGGGAGTGGAAAAGGGATCAGAAAAAGCATCCGTCGAGTCGGTCGCCAATAAGCAGAGTGTCAACGATAAAGATCTAGTTATGCTTCTGTTGACTGGAACCGGAAGTCTTGCCGATTCGCACCCGAATGTAGTTCGTGATCTCGGGTTTTCCGACGATCGGGAAAAGCCAACTCCTGAAGCTGCTGGCGATTTCGCTGACTACTTCTTGGCCGAGCACTCAGATTTCCACGATGATGTGGCAGAACCAGTAATTTCTGGAGACCCTCGTAGGGTTGAGGAGGCGCTCAAAGACGTTACTTCTATGTCCCGTGCGACCATCGATCACGTAGACAGTAAGGTCGAGCAGCCTCAGGTATCTGACTACAAGTGGAAAGGCCATGTGGGCCTTTGGCATGACGCGATTACGGCTGCGGAAGCACTCGCAAACGGCGTGGTCTATGCAAACGTCGCAGTCGCAACCATGCTGGTAGTTGCAGGTGCAGCCGCTGCCGTCGCAACGGTGGTCCTTGCTTATAACTTCAACAGTGACAAGGTTTCAAAGTTTGATCGTGAGCAGCAAATCGCAAAGCTTACGCAAGAGCTAAAGAAAATGTCGTAGGGAACGATGGCTGACAGGAATCACCCCAGAAGAATTGCAGTAATAGTGTCTCTGTTGGTGGCATTCCTTTTCTTCTTGACGTCGCTATTTTTCACTCTACCGCATAATGTAATCTCTAATGGTGCAAACTCATCTCTTCGAACGTTTTTTGTGGATTTGGCGCCGCAGAATTGGGCGTTTTTCACGAGATCTCCGAGAGAGGAGGAGTACGTACCTTATTCAAATGAAGAGCATTCATACATACTTGAAACCCCGCAAAATAAGTCCAGTAACATGTTAGGAATTTCTCGGGACCAGCGGGCTCAAGGTGTTGAGTTGGGTGCAATCGTAAGGGGTATTGAATCCTGGAATGAGTGTTCGTCGGAAAGCGAGTGCATCTCCGCCGGTCAAAAAGGAAAGGTAGATAGCATTCCTAGCATTTCAAATGACCCGACAATCTGCGGGGATGCACTGATTATGTCAAGAGAAATAACATCTTGGTCATATAGGGAAATTCTAGACGAGGAATATGAATACAACAAAGTCGGGCATGTCAACGTTAAATGCTCTTGATCGGGTATACGATTACGTCTCCGGGTTTCGTATCGACTATCGTCGACTTCAAATCGGGCGTAGCATAATAGCCGCAGCGCATCTAACGGTTATTGTATTCACGGGCACGGGGAATATCTTCGCGCCCCAACTCGGACTTCCGGATTTCCCTCACTGTGACTCTTTTTCTCAGACGGCATCTCTCTACTGTGTTTCGCCAGCTGGAAATTCATGGAACAATGTAATAGCTTCAGTTGTTCTCGTGTGGGTAATAACGGGATTCCTTCCTAGATACTCCTCGATATTGCATTGGTGGATATGCCTGTCCATTGGTATATCATGGAGTCTTCCTGATGGCGGAGAGGCTGTTGCGCGAGTTATTACGCTTTTGCTCATTCCTGTGTGTTTCGGCGACCGTAGAATTTGTGCCTGGTCGAAGCATTCGAGATACTCGAGGGTCGGAATTGCAAACTTCGTTGGGTTTGTATTTATCTGGGCTGTTAGAATTCAGGTAGCATATATATACTTCGACTCAACAATCGCAAAATTCGGTGTTCCGGAATGGGTTGATGGGTCAGCTGAATATTATATTGTTCGAGGTTCTATGTTCGGAACGTCTGGGCCGGCAGAAAGCCTAGTCCTGTGGTTTACGTCGCAGCCATGGGGGACGATACTCATGTCCTGGGGTGCCCTTGCTCTGGAAATGGTTATTGCCATCGGGATACTATTTAGCGGAAGCAAGGTAATTCGAAGAATCGTAGTAATATGTGATGTAGTCCTCCATGCTGGGATTATCGCATTGATGGGTCTTTGGAGTTTTGGGATCATTATGATCGGGTCGGTCGTTGTTTGTTGTTTGCCGCTAGTGAAGCGTGAAGATGAATATGAAGAAGGTATCCCGGAATCCAATTCAAAGAGTATTGATCAGCAAGCGTCGTCCGACGTCGCTGATGGGGCTCGGCAGGGGTCGGGAGACGAGTTGACGCACTCTAGCGGGACGGAGAATCACGTAAGGGTAGTCGAAACGTAGGAAACATGGTAGTGTAGATTTCTATGCTCGAATGTTAGTTACTAGGCTGATCGAGGAGTAATGATATGAGCGCAAAGCAGATTGATGCAGTTGTGAACAGGATGTTCTCCGATGTTGGTTCGGGGCTACATTGCTCGTCGTCTGCGGGGAGGGTTAATGCTGGTGGCTTCGTTACCGTTATTGGCGGGGGTCCGGCCTTCGTAACTGGAGGCATTCCGACTATTGGTCTTACTGTTTCGTAGCTGGGCGATCATTGCTTGACGTGCTGGTGGTGGGCGGAGGACCTGCGGGATTTTTGCTGACTGGGGAATTGGCTTTGTGCGGGGTCTCCGTGGCGTTGACCGAGTCTCTGGACGAGGTGGTGGCGGTTCCACGGGGTGGGTTGATCCATGCCCGGACTCGGCAGGTGCTTGCGCGGAGGGGTCTGGTGAGTCCTGAGTCAACGCGCACTTCGTGGCCGTACCACTACGGGTGTGTGGAGGGAGCGCTTACTCTGCGAAGTCCGGAGCACGAGTACGGTGCTGAGCCTCAGTACTGGCCGCAGGCGGAGTTCGTTCGGATTCTAGAGCGCCGGTGTCTGGACCTTGGGGTGCGTGTGTACAGAAGGTGTCGTCTTCGTACCGCGAGTTCTACTGGGGACTATGTCGAATCGGTGTGTGAAACGGCTGTCGGCAAAAAAACATTCAGAAGTCGGTGGATCGTCGGGGCAGATGGGCTCTTCCGGCTTAAGAGTGCGTAGCGGGTGTGAAGCCCTCGAAGTGGGCCACCACAACATGTAGGGACCATTGATCCCCAGGGGCCGGGAACGTGAAAGGACCCTGCGGTGACAAGATGAAGGTGTCTAATCACCACCTCGTCAACCACAGGATCCATGTCTCACCCTACCGTCACCTCTACCCCTGCCCCGAACATCGTCGCCGATACGATCTGCCGCACCGCAGAACTCGGCCTGTCCATCGACAACGCCGCCGACGCCGGGGAGGTGACCCACCTGTTCTGCCGCCCGGTCGCCACGGCCGTGGACATCACCTGCCCGCAGTGCCACCACGACGGCCGGGTCCGCGACCACGTCGAACGCACCCTCACTGACCTTCCCATCGCCGGGCACCCCGCCCTGCTGCACATCCGGGTACCCCGCCTGCAGTGCACGAACGACGACTGTGAGGTGACGATCTACCGCGCGGGACTGCCGACCACCGCCGCCCGGCGATCTTCGGTGACCCGTCGGGTGACCCGCTGGATCCTGCAGCGCATGGCGATCGACAAGTTGAGTGTGAAAGCCTGCGCCCGCGCGCTGGGCCTCGGCTGGGACACGGTGAACACCCTGGCGGTGACCGCGTGCCGCGCCCTGGCCTACGGTGAGGCGTCGCGTATCGACCACGTCCGTGTCCTGGGCGTCGACGAGCACAAGTGGAAACATGTCCGTGGTGACGGCTCGGCCTCGTTTGTCACCGTCATTGTGGACCTGACACCACAGGTCGACGGGGTCGGCCCGGCACGACTGTTGGACATGGTGCCTGGTAGGAGTGCTGAGGTGTTCGGCGACTGGTTGGCCGCCAGGTCGGAGGGTTTCCGGGACACGGTGAAAGTCGCCACGATGGACGGGTACACCGGGTATGCGAAAGCTGCTGGTGAGCACCTTCACCGGGCCCGGACGGTCATGGACCCGTTCCATGTCGTCCGCCTGGCCGCCGACAAGTTGGATGCGTGTCGCCGGCGGGTACAGAACGCCACCCTGGGGCACCGGGGGCGTAAGGGCGATCCGCTGTACGGGATCCGGCGAACGATGCTCACCCGGATCAGCTTCGTGACCAGGAAACGGGCCGAGCGCCTCGATGAGGTCCTCACCGCCGAGGAACACGTGGCAGTACAAGTGACCTGGAAAATGTATCAGGACCTGATCGCCGCGTACCAGGATGAGGACCGGCGGGCGGGGAAACTGCGACTCTACAAGCTCGCCAAGCGGTTACGTAAGGGTGTGCCCAACGAGCTCACCGAGCTTCGTAGTCTGGGTCGGACGTTGTGGAGGCGGCTGACGGACATCCTGGCGTACTTCGACACCGGGGCGTCCAACGGTCCGGTGGAGGCCATCAACGGAAGGTTGGAGCACCTGCGCGGTATCGCGTTGGGGTTCAGGAACAAAGCCAACTACATCTTCAGGTCACTGATCCACTCCGGAGGGCTTAAGAACCGAATCAACGCACTCTAAAACCGGAAGAGCCGATTATCAGCACTCGGCTATAGCTCTCTGCTAGTATATGCACTATGCCTCACTCTCCTACCGCCAGTCTGTACTTGGACTGCACCTTCGGTCATAGTCAAACGATCGGTTCAATTTCTACAGAAATATACCCAGGCGATTTTGTCGTAGTTACGGGTGCTAATGGTTCTGGTAAATCTACTTTAATCGATACTATTGCCGGAGAATTAGAGACGATAGATGGGGCAGTTCGTGTATCTGCCAAGGTGGGTGACGCAGGTGAGCTTCGGTTCCTCGACCCGGCCTCTCCCGATTCTGCTGGTTTGGTAACCAGGATCGCAGACCCCTCTTTTTTCCCAGAATATACCCTGGGAGAACACTTGGACCTGATCTCTATCCGGACTAGCATCGATGTGAACGAGATTTTGGACAGAGTGCTCGTTTGGGAACTGGAAGACCTTCCTGATACTTTACCTGCGAGACTGTCCAGCGGTCAGCGCCAACGTGCAAACCTCGCTCTCCAACTTGCCGTAGCCGCACCCGTTATTGTTTTAGATGAACCCGAGCGACATCTCGACATTTCATGGATAGAGGTTCTATGTGACCAGTTGCGTTTGATGGCAAGTGAGGGTTTTACGATTATAGTGGCCTCCCACTCTGGCGCAATTATAAATTCAGCCTCCAGGACGATTGAAGTATAATGATGGATTCCCTTACCTTCATGGTTGTCGTTCGCGCTGTGGCTTCAATGGCCGCTATCATTCTTTTATCTTACGTGGCTGAACGAATGTTTCCCCTTCGATCCGTCTCTAGGGATAGGTGGGAGTGGGATCTCCGTCCTTCGAAAATGTTTCCTGGTATTCATAGTTCCGGGTGGTTGCAGATAGCTGTTTTCTCTGTTGTCGGACTTGGGATTGGTGGGATAATACGGTTTGTTATGGGTATTGTTCCTCCTCGTAGGCTTCCAGAGGTCTTGGATAATGGTGTTACGCGGACAATGACTTTGACTTCTCCGATTCTGTTTGACTCGGAGAGGTCCTCTGAAATATATTCCGCTTCTTGGCTGCGAAGTTCTTCGATTGTTACTCGCGGAATGCTTCGTCCGAAGGTTTTATCTTTGATGCTCAGGAGGATTCGCCGACGCGGGTATCTGCCGATACTAATGGTTGTAGTGTCGCTACTTTGGTTTTCCGTTGGTCCAGTTTGTGGCTTATTTGGCCGAGTCGTGTTTTTGATCGGTTGGGGAGTTATTTCGTCAGCCGTCTGGCGTGCCACTAGATTGGATTTGCCCGGTGAGATGGTTTGGCGTTGGGTTATTATCTCGATATTGGCTTTGACTGGTTCTTGTTTTCAGTGGGCGAGTGGTGTGCCGTACCACCCAGTTCAATCTTTGGCGTGGTCATTTGTTTCGATTGTGTACTGTTCTTTAGTCCGAGGAAGAAAGAGGGAGAATAATAATTTCCTCTCTGTTGATACGGGTATTGGGGCAGCTATCCCTGTTGGTATGATTAGCTATTGGTTTTCTGGTGGTATTTCCTTGGTTCCAGCTCTGATTGCTGCCATCGCCGGAGATGTAGATGTCGTAGGATTGCAATAGCGGGCCGCATGACATACGTTCTTTACCCTAGAAATACTCTAAAGAGTGTAGTGCTGCGTTCATTCCTCCCATAAAGTGTACTCCAGCGCCAGGGGCTGTTGACGATGAGCAGAGATAGATCCCTGGAACTCCAGTGTTGTACGGGTTGGTGCTGAATCGAGGTCGAGCAAATAATTGAACAAGATTGTTTGCGCCGCCAGAAATGTCCCCGTCGACATTGTTTGAGTTGTGGGACTCCACCTTCGACGGAGGAGATGCAATCTGACTAATGATGATATCACGAAATCCTGGGGCGTTACTCTCAATCTGAGAAGTCACCAACTCGTAGGTTTCCTGTTCAGTTCCGTCCCACCCGGAAGGCACATGAGCGTAGGCCCACAGTGGGTTAATCGGCTTTCCGTTCATGGTTGTTGACCGGGTGGGATCGGCGAGATACTGCTGGCAGACCAGGGTGAACGGCTGCTCGGGGAGCCGTCCTTGCCAGCAGTCCTTCTCTGCTGCGGCGATCTGTTCTGCGGTTCCTCCAAGGTGGACGGTGCCAGCGCACTGTGCATCAGGTCTCGTCCAGGGAACGTCGCCTTCGATGACGTAGTCAACCTTGGCAACAGCAGGGCCCCGACGAAACTTGTTCCATTTTCTCGCGATGTTGTCTGGAAGGGCATGGCCGAGGATGGAAGCTGCGGTCTCTATGGAGGTGTCGAGAAGGATGATGTCGGCGTAGGCGATTTCTGCCAGTTCAGTGACTCGTTGCCCGGTGACGACCTTGCCTCCGAGGGATCCGAGCAGACCGATTAGGGCGTCGGCGATCGCCTGCGAACCCCCTACAGCGACAGGCCAGCCGTACTTGTGTCCAGCGACGGCGAGCATGGTTCCTGGAGCTGCGGAGCCGGGCAGGTTCAACGGGGTGAAGGCGTGGGCGGCGATACCGGTGAACAGAGCGCGGGCCTCGGGACTGCGGAACCGACGTGCTGACCAGGATGCTGGGAGGCCGGCGTTGATCCCGAACCCTGCGAACAGTAGTGGATGCCGGGGCACGTGGAGCATCGGGCGGAGGAACTCATCGGCGATGTTGTCGGCGCGGTCAGCGAGCGGTCCGAAGGTGGTGCGCCAAGCGCGGGTGTCCCAGTAGTTGCTGAGATCATCGGCAGTGCGAGAGGCTGCATTGTGTAGTGCAGCACTGCGATGTTTGTCAAGGATATGAACCATGTCCACTTTGGCAGTGGTGAACCGTAGACCATGAGCAGTGAGTTGGTCGACGTAGCGGTGGTAGAAGGGGCTGGCTTGGGCCAATGGGTGGGCTGCAGAACAGATGTCATGGATCACGCCAGGGATCATGAGCTCAGCACTGCGGGTCCCACCGCCGATGGTGTCCGCGGCCTCAACAACGGTGACTGCCACCCCTGCATCGGCGAGGATCACAGCAGCCGCGAGTCCGTTGGGTCCGGATCCGACGATAGTGGCGGTGCGAGGAGCACGACGGGTTTTGTTGGAGAGTGCCATAGCGTCGACAGTAGAACACAGCGGTTCAGTAGGTCTTCTTGCCTTATTACGAACAACTGAAGGACCTCGGTGATCAGCCGGGGGGGTCCTTCAGAAAGGACGCGGTGCGGCATACCTACAAACTTCATCTCGGCAGCCCCTCTTCGAAGAAGAAGTTGATGATGCAGGCGAGGAGATGATCGGTACAGGTCAGTGAGTTCGTCGACGAGCAGGGTGAGGATCGGAGATTCTTCATCGGCGTAGGAATTCGCGCAAAATGCATGCCTACCTGCGTAATGACAATGGTGTAAGGTAGCTCTCAAGCGCAAAGAAAGAGCGCCACCCGGGTTGCAGCCCTGGTGACGCTCGCTGGCCCCACGATTACCCCTCGTGGAGAAAGCCTCGCCGATGAGCATACCCACAAACGGCCCGGATGTCCCATCCGGGACTGCTGCGCGAGTAGGTGACATCTGATCTGGCTTGCCGTGGGGTGGGCCTGGAAGGATGTTGCTGTGCCCAAGCCTTACCCGTCCGAGTTTCGTGACGATGTCGTGCGCGTCGCGAGGAACCGTGAGCCCGGANGGGACTGCTGCGCGAGTAGGTGACATCTGATCTGGCTTGCCGTGGGGTGGGCCTGGAAGGATGTTGCTGTGCCCAAGCCTTACCCGTCCGAGTTTCGTGACGATGTCGTGCGCGTCGCGAGGAACCGTGAGCCCGGAGTGACGATCGAGCAGATCGCGAAAGACTTCGGCGTTCACCCCATGACGCTGCAGAAGTGGCTGCGTCGCGCCGACATCGACGCCGGAGCCAAGCCCGGAACGACCCGAACCGAGGCTGCGGAGATCCGTGAGCTGCGCAAGCGGAACCGGCTCCTCGAGCAGGAGAACGAGGTCCTCCGGCGTGCGGCGGCGTACCTGTCGCAGGCGAACCTGCCGGGAAAAGGTTCTACCCGCTCGTGACGGAGCTCGCCGAAGCAGATCCCTGTGACGGTGACGTGTCGGGTGCTCAAGCTCTCCCGTCAGCCCTACTACCGGTGGCTGGCGAACCCCATCACCACAAGCGAGGTGGTGGAGGCGTATCGCGCGAACGCGCTGTTCGACGCACACCGCGACGACCGGAGAATTCGGGCACCGGCTGCTGGCCGACGAGGCCCGCGACGCGGGTGAGGCGATGTCGGACCGGACCGCGTGGCGGATCGCCTCAGCGAACGGCTGGTGGTCCGCGTTCGGGAAGAAGCGGGGCCGTAACGGCAAGAAGCCGGGACCGCCGGTCCACGACGACCTCTGCGCCGTCATCGACGAGCACGGCCGGACCCGGCACGTCTTCGCCGCCGACGCCCCGAACCAGCTCTGGCTCGTCGACATCACGGAGCACAAGACCGCCGAAGGCAAGCTCTACTGCTGCGCCATCAAAGACGCCTGCAGCGGCAAGATCGTCGGGTACTCGATCGGCTCGAGGATGAAGTCCCGCCTGGCCGTTCAGGCGCTCGAGAACGCCGTCTCGATGCGCGGCGACGTCGCCGGCTGCATCGTCCACAGCGACAGGGGCAGTCAATTTCGTAGCAGGAAGTTCCTGCGCGCTCTGGCCCGTCATCGCCTGGTCGGATCCATGGGCCGCGTCGGCTCCAGCGGGGACAACGCCGCCATGGAATCGTTCTTCGCCCTGCTGCAGAAGAACGTCCTCGACCGCCGAGCCTGGACCACCCGCGAGCAGCTGCGCATCGCGATCGTCACCTGGATCGAGCGGACCTACCACCGACGCCGCAGACAGGCACGCCTGGGCCGTTTGACGCCCATCGAGTTCGAGACCATCATGAACACGACCGTCGCACTGACGGCGTGACTACACCCTGTCACCTATCCGCGCAGCAGTCCCCCGCACGGTGGCTGCACGGTGGCTGCACGGTGGCTGCACGGTGGCTGCACGGTGGCTGCACGGTGGCTGCACGGTGGCTGCACGGTGGCTGCAGAGTGGTCACGGGTGACTGCAGATTGGTCACGGGTGGCGTCCCCCCTGCTTCTCTCTCCGGCCCACCGTCTCACCCCAGCGCCACCGCCACCCTCCGGCGCAGGGCGGCTACAGCCCTGACGTCCCGGAGATCCCCGGCCGTGACCCGCAGCACCCGGCCACCGTCACGCTGCAAAACCGCCAGGACCCTCGAATCATGGTCACGCTGCGCCCGGCGCAGATGGTGCACACCGTCATAGAACAGGTGCAGCCCCCTGTCCTCCCACGCGAGATCGGGGGTGGTCAGCAGGGTACCGTCGTCACGGAAAACCGGGCCCTGGCTGTGCAGCCCCGGGGCCAGACCCCCCACCGCCAGTCGCAGCACCGTCTCCGGAGGCGACTCCGCCCCGATATCCGTGTAGCCCAGGACACGGGCCGCGTCCGTGGCATCCACCCCTCCCGGCAGCCCGAGCGCTGCCGGACTGCCCACCACCGTCGCCCCCAGAGCCTGATGGAAAGCATCACTGACCTGCACGCACCTCAGAAACTCCCGGGTGAATCCCGGACGCACCGTCGACAGGTCAGGCACCTGCCAGCAGCGGTCACGGGTGGCGTCCGGCACCGACACCCTGCGCAGCATCCGCGACAGGGTGGTCCGGGGATCCGTACGCAGCAGGTAGGGACGGTCGTCGAGCACCGGCGACGCAGCAGCGCGGTGACGCTCAATGTACCTGGTGGGGCACAGGATCACGTGCGGTGGGCATGCCGACCGGCGGGTGCCTTTCGGCGCAAGGAACTCGAGCTGCTCACCATCGACGAAGTACCTCATGCCGTAGAACACCGCAGCCGCGAAAGAGGTCGCGATGCGACGCGGATGCCGGATGAGGTGAGCCAGCACCAAGGTCGCCGGGTGGATCCGACGCCCGTACACGGTAGAAGATGACGTCTCAGGGAACTGCTGTTCATCGCGGATGAACATGCCGTAGTCGACGCTCACCCACCGGTCCCGGAGGGTCGCCCTGGACACTCCGAGACGCGTGAGTTCGGCACGGGTGAAGGGCCGGCAGTCGGGAACGGGAGAAGGAAAGTTGGACCGGCGCCAGGGGATCCTCCTGATGTACCAGTCCGTCGGTGTGCACTCGCGGTGAAGCGGGAGGAGAGCACCGGGAGTGACCGGGCCCGGTGACTGTGGTGGCTGTAGTGGCTGTGGTGGCTGTGGTGGCTGTGGTGATTGTGGTGGCGTGCTGTGTGCAGTGCGTTCGCGGAACCCCTGCCGCGATTCTCCCCCGGAGTTCATGGACGCCAAGTCAACTGCACTCCCGACGTCCTGTCACACCCTGTGTCCACAGGCTCGCCGACCCTGCGCCCACCTTGTGGACTCTCTGTGGATTCCCTACAGAAAAACCTCAGTCAGGTCTCTTCAGATACTCTTCGGACGTTCATGCCGTTCCCGCGGACTCTCTACGCGCACTGCAGGTATGCAGGGGATCTGACAACGTGGCGTCCGCAGGTTGTGTCAGAAGTCCGCGGGTTGTGTCGCTTTTCGCCCAGAACCGACACAACCCGCGGACTCAGAGCACAACCCGCGGACGCCACGCCCGAAACACGCCGCGCCACGCAACATCACTGCATCACACGGCACCGAACCTTCACCGAACGGCAGGTCAGAAGTTGGCGGACACCGCATCCAGGGCTTCGACCTCGTCATCGTCAAGGACGAGCGATGCCCCGGCGAGCAGCGGACCGACCTGCTCCACCGTCCGGGCAGAGGCGATCGGAGCCGTGACACCCTTCGCCCGCAGCCAGGCGAGGGCGATCGTCGCGGGCTCCTGCCCGCGACCCTCAGCCACGCTGAGGAGAGTCGAGACAACGGCGAAGGGGTCAGCCACACCTGCCAGGTATCCGGAGACCATTCCCTCACGAGACGTTCCGGCAATGTCCCCGGCAGAACGGTACTTGCCCGTGAGCAGGCCGGACGCCAATGAGAAGTAGGAGAACACGGCGACGTCATGCCCGGCAGCAGCCTGCTCGGTGACCACAGGTGCGTAGTCCTTCTCATAACCGGACCTGGCCAGCAGACTGTACTGGGGCTGGATCGCGACCGGGGCGGCGGGCGAACCTGCGGCGATGCGGAAGAACTCGCGCATCCGGTCCGGCGTGTAGTTCGACAGCCCGATGTGCTTCACCCTGCCGGATTCGACCAGCGCAGCGGCGGTGGCGACCTGGTCTTCGACAGACACGGATTCGTCGTCGTAATGGTAGTAGTACAGGTCCACGACGTCGGTCTGGAGCCGCTTCAGGGAGTCGTCGAGGTTCCGGTCGACCACGCCGCGCTCCAGACCCGGCGCCGACTGGATCGCGCCGACCTTGGTGGCGAGCACCACGTCAGAGCGCTTTCCGGACGCCGCGAACCACTGCCCGAGCACCCTTTCCGACTCCCCGCCGGACAGTCCCTCACCCCACTGGGAGTACATGTCGGCAGTGTCGATGAGCGATCCACCGCCGGATACGAAAGCATCCAGGACAGCTTGAGATTCCTCGGCGTCCGAGGTCCAGCCGAAGGTATTGCCGCCGAGAACGACGGGCAGGGCGTCTGAGAACAGGGAGGTGGTGTCAGTCATGGCCCCAGGCTACGCCGGTGACCCGGAGTGCTTCAGAACTTCGCTGTACTCCGACCGACTCCGACCGGCCCCTCCGACCGGGCCCTCCGACCGGGCCCCGGGCCCGGCACCGCATCGACAACCCCTCACGCGCCCTCACGCGTCGATGAGAAGCCACTCTCCGATGGACATGAACAACACGACAGGGAACAGTGCCACGAGAACACCTGCAAGAAACAGTTTCCATATGTCTCGGAACCTCCCCACCGCAGGGCTCCGCACCGCCCAGGCAACCCAGGCCACGACATAGCCGACGAGCGGGACCGAACACAGGAGTAGCAGCAGCATTCCTTCACCCGTCAGCGGATTCCTTGATACCTTGACGTCTCGCCGATCAACCATACCAAAAACGCCCTCAAGAAAAATGCGATAGCGGTCACTCAGTAGATCAGATGCCCACCAGCCAATTGCCAGTCCGGTGCCGACAAGGACAACCGCCAAAACTGTCCACAGTGAGACCCGTGCATCGCGACGCCTGTCCGGGTCATCAAGATTGCAGAACCTCACCGTCCCTAGACTGCCCTAAAACCGGTCACAGGGGCACTCTCTCCCTGGACCTCAAATGGTTTAGCAATTCCAAGTCTCATACCCTCGTACGCAACATTCACCATGTTCTCCTGCCACGCCCCCCACCGAGTATCGTGGTAGGCAAAATCATAGTGATCGAAGTAATAGACAACCTGCTCAAATTGAACATAGGTGACGCCATTGGGGTACGGCCGTGCAATAACCGTTGTCAATGTCGAAGAACTATGACGCCCAAGAGAATGCACATAGTCGCCACTGATCCCGGCAGTCAATCTCCATCTGGAAGAGTACGTATATTTCAGCGATGCCCCCCGACCCTTCGCAATCTGCACCGCTCGATTTATCGCATATTCCCTGTCCATGAGAACCAGTGGCCCCGGTGGATCCACGAATTCTCCGGGGCCACCCCTGCCGTAGTCCGTATTCATCTCTACCATCCACTGGTCAACAACTGCACTCGATAACACGAAGAGTTCGCCAGTATTGCCGTAATAATGATCCCACAAGCCGGCAGCATTGTATTCATGCAGTCCGCGCTCCAAGAACTGAATGCCAGCTGCTGCCGCTAGGAAATTTGCCTCCTTGACGTTATTTCCTTCTCCGGAACGGACTCCGTATTCAGAAAAGTCCGGCGGCCAGTACGCTGGATGGATTCCGTTGTCGTAAGTCCGAATCTGCAGATCTTCCCAGTCGAGAACTTCAACTGCTTCTCCGGAGTGATCCTGCCCATCAGCCGCCCGCAGACCCCTCACCAGACCACCGTCACCAGAGGACAATTGCCCGTCGGCGACCAGTTCGACCTTTCCACGCAACAGGACCGGTACATTCCAGCCGTCCAACGGTTCCCACTCATCACGCGCAGCCATCCAGCCACTCCTGCCACCATCGAAAAGGCTTGTTTACCTAACCTTACATACCCGTCATGTGAAGGGCAACGACGTGAAACTACGAGCGGGGAGAAGTCATTCCCCCACCCAGGTACATGACTTCTCCCCGTAGTCGTTCCGGCCGGACTGCACCGACTATCAGCGGAACCGCTTCGGCAGTTCCGGCTCGCCCAGGGACAGCATCAGACGGTTCGCCCAGTTGAAGAAGGACGCCGCGTTGATGACGTCGATGATCTCGGCGTCCTCCAGTCCGGCGTCCCGCAGGGAGGCGACGTGGGAGGTGCCGAAGCGCACCGGGAAGGCGGCCAGTGCGACCGAGGCGTCCCGGACCGCATTCCACAGGTCCGAGCCCAGGTCGGCGGTCACCCCCTCGTCGCAGAGGCGTTGGACGGCGTCCGCTTTCTCACGGGCGTCACCGTCGGAGGCGGATTCTGCGATGGTCCGTCCGGTGTGCACTGACGCGCAGTACACGCAGCCGTTGAAGCGGCTCGTCACCGCGGCGGAGAGTTCACGTTCAGCTCGCCCGACTCCGTCGGTGACGTTGAAGAAGATGTCCCGGTCGGTCAGTGTGCGCGCCTCGAGGGAGTCAGGGTCGCGGGCGAGCAGCCGGAAGTAGGCGGACTTCGCGCGCAGCGGGTCGACGAGAGCCTCTTTCTGCCTGTCGGTGAGGTCGGCCTCCTCCACCGGCGGGACCCACGGCACCCAGCCGAGTGAGTGGGTGACGAACCTTGCGGGTCGCACCAGGTCAGGGTAGGTGATGACCTCGAAACCGGCGTCCACCCCGGTCCCCGGCGCGGGGTCGGCGTGCAGCGGGCGGTGGGGGGTGTCCGCCTGGCGTGCGCCGATTGTCATGCCCGGCTGCCGGATGTCACCCTGGGGGACGAACTTTGTGGCGAGGACGCCGAGACCGTGTGCGGTGCGGATCTGGAAGGTGAGGAAGGACACGAGCTGGGCGAGGCGCACGACCTCGGTCGGGGACCATCCCACCGCCGCGAGCGGTCTGAGGCGTTCCGCCCGGGAGTCGCGCGGGTGCAGGACGAGCACATGACTGAACTCGAGTGCCGCGGACAGTCGTGGGCCGAAGGTGTCCCGCTGGCGGTCGAGGAGGCGGAACTCGGGGCCGGGGGCCGATTCGGCGGCGAGATCCGGTTCACGGTACACGCCGTAGGGTGCGGTGACCCCTGAACCGTGGACGTGAGCGCGTGCATCGGAGACGACGGCTGCCAGGGTGGTGAGGAACTCGTCGGCCTGTTCCGGGGTGGCGTCCCCGTCCAGTTCGTCGACGAGAAGGTCGGTGTAGAAGCTCGCGGCCCGGGCGCCGGCGGTGGCGCCTCCGTGCAGACCTGAGACGAATGCTGCCACGGCATATCGTTCGGCGAGGGTGAAGTCTCCCGGGGTCTCCGGTTCGAACAGGGCGTGGAACGACTGCTGTGCATTGTCGCGGGCCTGGGCACGGTTGTGGCGGAGGCGGGCGACCTGCCCGGAGATCTCCGAGTCCGGGTCGAGGCCGGCCAGGAAGTCGATGATGTCCGCGGAGGCGGTGGTTTCGGTCATAGGCCCAGACTAAGCCCGTCGGGGCGGAAACGGCGTCCGGGAATGGCGGCGAGCAGGTCCCGGGTGAACTGTGTGCGGGGACTGCTGAAGATCTCCCCGGTCGGCCCGGTCTCCATCTGACGTCCGTGGCTCATCACCGACACCGTGTCGGCGATCTGGCGGACCACGGACAGGTCGTGCGAGATGAAGATGTACGTCAGTCCGAGGTCCTGCTGCAGTTCGTCGAGAAGGCGGAGGATCTGGGCCTGCACCGTGACGTCGAGGGCGGAGACCGCCTCGTCGAAGACGACCAGCTCGGGGTCGAGGATCAGTGCCCTCGCCACGGCGACGCGCTGCCTCTGACCACCGGAGAGTTCGGAGGGACGCCGTTGCGCGATGTCCCCCGCCCCGGTTCCTGCCCCGGTTCCTGTACCGGTTCCTGTGCCCAGTGCCACACGTCCGAGGATGTCCGTGACCTTCTCGCGGATCGCGTCGGACGACAGGTCGGTCAGGTTCTTCAGAGGTTCGGCGAGGATCCTGCCGACGGTCTGTCGTGGGTCGAGTGAACTGTAGGGGTTCTGGTACACCATCTGGACGCGCCGTCGCAGTGCGCGGCGTCCTGCCCTGTCGAGAGTGTCGATCCGCAGGTCACCCTGTTCGCCGTGGAGGGTCACGGAACCGGAGTCGGGGTGCTCGAACGCGGTGACGATCCTGCCGAGGGTGGATTTCCCCGACCCGGATTCACCGACGACGGCGTGGGTGGTCCCCCTGGCGACGGTGAAGGAGACCTCGTCGACGGCGGTGGTGGAGCCGAAGGTCCTGCCCACAGAGTCCACGGTGAGCAGGATGCCCGACTGCGGTGTGCCGGACTCCGGTGTACCCGAGTGCGGTGTGCCGGGTTCGGCACCCGGGCGGTGACGCCGTGACCCGCGCTTGACCGTCGCCCCGGCAAGGGACGGGGCGTCGGACAGCAGCTGCCTGGTGTAGGGGTCGCGGGGGTGGGTGAGAACTTCTGCGGTCGGACCGGATTCCCGGACCTCCCCGGCCTGCATGACGACGAGGTTGTCGGAGCGGTCCCCGGCCACGGCGAGGTCGTGGGTGATGAACAGGATGCCGAGGTCGAGCTCCTCCTTCATCCGGTCGAGCAGATCGAGGACGGCCCGCTGGACGGTGACGTCGAGTGCACTGGTCGGTTCGTCGGCGATGATGAGGTCGGGTTCGGTGGCCACTGCGGCTGCGATGAGGGCGCGCTGCTTCATCCCGCCGGAGAGCTGGTGGGGGTACTGGCTGTACCGCAGTGCCGGATCGTCGATGCCGACCTGGCCCAGCAGGTCGAGGACCTTCCTCCTCCTGTCGGCCGCGGACAGCCGTACGGCGCGGGGGGCGATGCGCAGGCCCTCACCCACGGATTCGCCGACGGTCTTGACCGGGTTGAGGGAGTTGTTCGGGTCCTGCGGGATCAGTCCGATGC
Organism: Corynebacterium neomassiliense; assembly: GCF_900626215.1. Lineage (NCBI taxonomy): Bacteria > Bacillati > Actinomycetota > Actinomycetes > Mycobacteriales > Corynebacteriaceae > Corynebacterium > Corynebacterium neomassiliense. The sequence continues at coordinate 1,824,937 of NZ_LR131106.1, forward strand.
GCCTGCCCCTGATCCTGCGCCATTCCCGTTCCGTCAGTCCGGTGAGTGACTGTCCGTCGAGCCGGACGGTTCCTGTGCCCTCGGCGTTGCCGGGCAGCAGGCCGAGGACCGCCATGGCGGAGGTGGTCTTCCCGGAGCCGGATTCACCGACGATGGCGGTGACCCTGCCTTTCCCCACGGTCAGGGAGACGTTCTTCACCGCCGGGACGGTGCCGCCCCGGGTGCGGTAGCTGACCGCGAGGTCGTTGATCTCGAGCAGGGGACTGTCCCCGGGGGTGCCGGGCGTGCCGGGCGTGCCGGGGGTGTGGGAGGTAAGGGGTGCACGGTCTGTGCCGGTCATCGGAGGACCTTCCCGTCGATGCGCCGGAGCGCCTGACTGAGGTGGTTGGTGGCCAGGACGACCAGGACGATCGCCAGGCCGGGCAGGACGGTCAGCCACCAGGAGGTGGCGATGAAGTCACGTCCCTCGGAGATGATGAGTCCCCATTCCGGGGTGGGCGGCGGGGCACCGTAGCCGAGGAAGCCGAGGGTGGACAGCTGCAGGATCGCACTGCCGAACTGCAGGGCGGCGAGCGCGAGGACCGGGGTGAGGGAGTTCGGCAGGATATGACGCCACAGCACCGACCAGGCGGTGCCGCCGGAACCGTAGGCCGCTTCCACGAAATCGGAGGACGCCACTCCCAGGACCTCTGACCTGGCGAGCCTGGCGAACATCGCGACGTTGGTGACTCCCACGGCCACGGCGGCGTTCACGGTGCCGTAGCCGAGCAGGATGATCACCGAGAGGCTGAGCAGCAGGGCGGGGATCGAGAGGAGGACATCGACGACGCGCATGATCACCGCGTCGACCCGGCCACGGAAGGACCCCGCGAGCAGTCCGAGGAGGGTACCGACGACCATGCCGACGGCGACGGCGACGAGGGCGCCGGACAGGGAGTGCCTGGCACCCCACACGACCCTGGTGTAAAGGTCTCGGCCGACGGAGTCTGTACCGAACCAGTGCTCGCCGGAGGGGGCGAGCAGGGGGGCCGTGGTGCCGGATTCCGTGGGGTCCCCGGAGGCGAACAGGCCGGGGACGACCGCCCAGGCCACTGCGACGAGGACGACGATGCCGGAGAGCCAGACCCCGGGGCGGATGTGTGCGAGTTTTCTCATGCGCGTGCCTTCTTCGTGCGCAGTCGGGCGTCCAGTACCGGGTACAGGAGGTCCACGACCAGGTTGATGACGACGTAGACGGCGGCGGCGAGGACCACCACCGCCATGAGGACGGGAGTGTCCCTGTTGGAGACGGCGTCCACGGTCATCGCCCCGATACCGGCACGGGAGAACACGGCCTCGGTCACGACGGCGCCGCCGACGAGTTCGCCGAAGGTCAGTCCGGCGACGGTCATGGCGGGCAGCACGGCGTTGCGCAGGACGTTGCGCCACAGCACCCAGGCGGGCCCGGCACCGCGGGCCCTGACCACGGTGACGAAGGGCATGGCGGTGACATCGTCGATGCTGCGCAGCAGGACCTGCGCCAGCGGTGCCGACAGGGGCAGTGCCAGCGCCACCGACGGCAGGATGAGCTGCTGGACGGTGGTGGCGTGGATGACGGGCACCCATTCGAGGGAGAAGCTGAACACCTGGATGAGGATGATGCCGAGCCAGAATGCGGGCAGTGAGATGAACAGCGGGGGCACGGACCGGATCAGACCCGACAGCCGGCGGCAGAACGGGTTGTCCGGCAGCGAGGTCGCGGTGACCGCCACGACCACGGCGATGACCACGGCGAGCAGGAAGCCGGTGAGGGCCAGGGCGAGGGTGCCGGGCAGGGCGTCGAGGAGGGAGTCGGTGACGTCGGCCCCGGTGTGCAGTGAGTTGCCGAAGTCCAGGTGCAGCACCCCGGTCAGGGAGTTCCAGTACCTGGTCAGGACGGGTTCATCGGAGCCGTAGGCGTCCCTCATCTCGGCGATCTCCTCGGGGGAGAGACCGAGTTCCGGGTCCGCGTAGCGGGTGGAGACGGCGTCACCGGGAAGGGCGGTGAGCAGGATGAAGGCGAGGGTGAAGCTCGCCCAGAGGACGAGGACCGCGGCACCGGCGCGCCGGAGGACTGCTGTGAAGGTCATCTCTACTTCTCCCCGTTCCCTGCCGTTGTGTCTGCTGCCGCGGCCTGTCCGGCGTCGACGCTGGTCAGGTAGAACCACGGTCGGCCGATGGCCTCGGCCCGGAAGCCGTGCACATAGGGCTGCACCCCGTAGACCTGGGGTTCCTCGAACATCGGGAGGATGTACGCCTGCTCGGTGAGGTAGTCCTGGACGTCACCGGAGGCGTCGGCACGGGCCTGCTCCGTCGGCGAGGACGAGACCCTGCGCAGCAGTTCCTCGAGATGCTCGTCCCCGATCGATCCGTCCGGGTGCATGTTGAGCAGCTGGTTCCGGTCGTCGGAGTAGTACTGCGACTTGATGACGTCGTAGTCCGCCCGCCCGACCATCGTCACGTTGAGCTGGATCGTCGATTCGTCGGTCTGGGCGGCCTTCTGTGCGGCGACGTCGCCCGGGTAGAGCTGGACGTCGATGCCGATCTTCCTGAGCTGTTCCTGCACCATGGTCACCACTTCCCTGGTGCGCGGCTGGGCGGCGGCGTCATTGGCGGTGAGGGTGAGCCGTCGGCCGTCCCTGACCCGGATGCCGTCGGCACCGGGGACCCACCCCGCGGCGTCGAGCAGTTGTTCCGCCCGTGCGGGGTCGTAGATGTAGGCGTCCTTCTGTTCCCGGTAGCCCTTGGCGGTCGCCGCGAGGGCTGAGGTGGCCAACGGGTAGGACGCCGAGAACAGGGAGGACAGGATGCGTTTCCTGTCGACTCCGGCGATGATCGCCTGCCGGACCCGGATATCGGACAGCAGCGGGTGACGGAAACGGAAGTCGATCTGGTTGTTCACCCCGGCGGTCGGTGCGGAGAGGATGCCGATCCCGGCCTCTTCCAGGTGCTTCTCCTCGGGGGCCTCGATCTGCCGGGCGACGTCACCCTGCCCGGAGCGGATCCCGCCGACGCGGACACTGTCCTCCTTGGCGACGACGATGTGGACCGTGTCAAGGTCGGGACGCCCCGTGTTCAGGCCGCGGCGTCCCAGCTCCGGGGGTGCCCAGTTGTAGTCCTTCCGGGCGGAGAGGGTGAGTTCGGTGTCCCGTTCCTCCCCGGTGATGACGAAGGGACCGGAGCCGATGACGTTGCGGGCGTTGCCCGGGGCGAAGCCCTCGTCGGTGAGCTTCAGGGTGGCGTCCGCCAGCAGTCCGGCGTTGAAGGAGCTGGTCGCCTGGGGGAAGCCCGGTTCGGGGTCGGTGAAGTGGAAGCGGACGGTGTGATCGTCGAGGACCTCACCGTGGTCGTAGGTGCTGATCTGTTCGGAGGAGGTCAGTTTGCGGCTCTTGTCGCCCTTGCCGAAGAGGTCGAAGTTCGCCACGACATTCTCCGCGGTGAGGGGGGTGCCGTCGGAGTAGGTGACGTCGTCCCGCAGGTGGAAGGTGAACTCGGTGGCGTCTCCGTTGACCTCCGGGAGATCGGTGGCGATCCACGGGTAGAGCTCGCGGGTGTCGGGATCCTGCCAGAGGAGACGGTCGGTGATGTTGTTGACCACGCCGCCGTTCGGGTAGTAGCCCGCTGTCGGCGGGTACAGGGTCTGGAACGGCAGCGACTCGAGGTAGGTGAGTTCGTGGGGGGTGGGGCCTTCGTCGGTACCGCAGGCGGTGAGGCCGACGGTGGTGGCGAGGGCGGTGATGACCGCGAGGATCTTCGCGGGGAACCTTCTGTGGCCCGGGGTGTGTGTCAATGGTCTTCCCAAGATGGTCATTCTGTCCCGGCCGTTCAGGCCGGTGGAGTCGGTCCGGTGCTCCGGGGTGTCCCGGAGAATTCCGGGCGAACAGGACGGACAGACCTGTCTGTTTCGATTCAGCCTGTCATCGTATCACCGTGCGGCGTCCCCGCGCGCCCCGAGCCGCCCGTGAAGCCTGTCACAGGTCTCACGGGCGGGGGCAACTAGCATGGACCTTCATGAGCACCATTGCGGTAATCGGGGGAGGACCCCGCGGCATCTCCGTTCTCGAACGCATCGCGGCCCAGCTGGAAGCCCGGTCCGGGACGCGACCGGAGGGACAGGTCACCGTCCATGTCGTGGACGACACCGAACCCGGGGCCGGGAGGGTGTGGCGCACCGACCAGACACGCACCCTGTGCATGAACACCCTGGCGGACGCCGTGACCCTGTTCACCGAACCCGGGTCCAGTGTCACCGCCCCGGTGCTCGAAGGTCCGACGATGTACGAATGGGCGGAGCTGCTCCGGGGCGACACCCTCCCGACCGACGCCGACCCCGACGGCGCCAAGACCGCCCTCTACCGTTCCCACCCGGCAATGGTGCGCGGAGAGTTCCACAGTGAGATCGCCGGGATGAAGCCGGAGTCCCACCCGTCGCGCGCCCTGTACGGCGAGTACCTGCGGTGGGTGTTCTCCGTGGTGCTCAGCCGCCTCCCCCGGCAGCTCGAGGTGAAGGTCCACCAGGCCCGCGCCACCGCAATCACTCCTGTGACCTGCCCCGACGGTGTGGTCCGCGACGAGATCACCCTGACAGGACAGACCAGCGGGGACGCCACCGGCCCCGGAGGGACGACAGTCCTCGCCGACGCGACGGTCCTGGCCCCGGGCTGGACAGCCAATGAACCTGATGCCCTGGAGGGGTTCACGGCGACATCGGTGCAGATGCACCCGGAGCTCACCTGGGTGCGCCCCGCCAATCCCGCCGACCAGGAGGTCGCCGACCTGCCTGCCGGGGAGGATGTCCTGGTCCGCGGCCTCGGGATGGGGTTCTTCGACCTCATGGCGATGGCCACCGTCGACCGGGGCGGCAGGTTCATCCCCGACCCCTCGACCCGGTCCGGACTGACCTACCATCCTTCCGGACGGGAGCCGCGCCTCGTCGTGGCGTCCCACCACGGATACCCCTACCAGCCGAAACCTGTTCTCCACGCTCTTCCGTCCCCGGCTCCGGTGCCCCGTTTCCGGGCCGCGCTGGCCCGGCTCCCCGAGGACGCCCCGGCCGACTCCGTCGATTTCGGCGCGGAGCTGTGGCCGTCGATACTCCGGGACGCGCAGGCGGCCTACTACTCCACCCTCTTCGGCGGCACCTGCCCCGGACACGACGCCGACCCGGAGAGACTGGCGGCGGTCACCTCTCTCATCGACGATCCTGCCGTGGACCCGTGGCGTCTCCATGAGCTACCCGAGCTGGCAGCTCTCGTCCCTGACCCGGCGGACCGGTTCAACCTGGTGTTCTACGCGGATCCGGTGGCCGCCTACGACAGGGACGCCGGTGACTTCACCGCGTGGATCGCCGACCGGCTCAGCGAGGATCTCCACGAGGCCCGGCTGGGTACGAGGTCGGCGGTGAAGGCGGGACTGAAGGTCATCGGCGCGGTCCGCAAGGCCGCCGCGGTCGCCGACGAACCCGGTCGGTTCACCCTGCGGTCCCGCCGCGCGGAGTACGCCGAGCTGCGCAGGGTGGGCCAGATGGTCGGGTCGGGCCCGCCGGCGTTCCGCACCGCAGAACTGCTCTGCCTGGTGGATTCCGGTCACGTGAGGTTCCTCGGCGCCCACCCGACGGTGGTCGTCGACCCGGAGAAGCCCGCTTTCGCGATGAGTTCCCCCACGACCGGGGACGAGGTCGTCCACGCACAGACGCTGGTGGACGCCTGGCTGCACAAGCCCGATGTCCGGACCTCGGCAGATCCACTGACCCGTCAGCTGCGCCTGGAGGGTCGTCTGCGTCCCTTCGCACTGACGGACGCCGCCGGTGGTCCGGTGACCTCCTCACCCGAGGTCGACCTCGCCTCCGGCAGGCTGGTTCATCCGGACGGTTCCCTCGACGCCAGGGTTCACCTGCTGGGCATCCCGCTGCTGGACTTCCGGGCGGACATGACCATCTCACCGATGCCGCACACTGATCCGCTGATGCTGCAGGAGACGGATGCCGCGGCGGTGTCGGCGCTGCGGATCGCCCTGGGGTAGTCACGGTGGCGACGTACCCGGATCTCACGGCGTCCCCCGAGGTCGTCGCACCCCTGCTGCTCGGTGCGGTGCTGCGCCGGGTGTCCCCCGACGGACGTGCCGTGGCCGTGCAGCTCACGGAGGTGGAGGCGTATCCGGGGGCCGGGGACGCGGCGTCCCACACGGCCAACGGGTGGACGCCGCGGTGTGCGACAATGTTCGGCCCGCCCGGACACCTCTACGTCTACGCGAGCTACGGCATCCACCGGGCGGGGAACATCGTGTGCCGCAAGGCCGGAACGGGCGCAGGGGTGCTGATGCGGGCGGGGCGTGTGGTCGAGGGGCCGGAGGTCGCCCGGGCACGGAGGACCAGAATGAAGGACGGTGTTCCCGTGGTCCCTGACGATGACGCCCTGGCCCGGGGGCCGGGGAACCTCGGCGCGGTGCTCGGGCTGGACCTGGACCTCGACGGAGCGACGCTGGCGGTGGTCGCCGGTGAGGTCGGCGCCGGTGGGGTCGGCGATCATGCCGCGGAATTCACCCTCACTCCCCCGGCGTCCCCGGTGGAGTATGTCAGCGGTCCACGGATCGGCATCTCGAAGAACGTCGATGCTCCGTTGCGCTTCTGGATCCCCGGCGACCGCTCGGTGACCTCACCGCGGGGGCGTCCGAAAGGTGTGTGAGCCCCTGCCTGTCTCTACTTGAAGGCCTACTTGAAGGGTTACTTGAAGGCCCGGATGACAAGTGAACACAAGCTCTGACCTGGGGATACGAGGCTACGCGTCGCCAGATGAAGGCCTACTTGAAGGGTTACTTGAAGGGTTACTTGATAGATCTATCAAGTAGAAGTCGGTAGAGTTCCGTTCCATGGACACGCCAGTGTGGAACTGCACCACCGTGATCAGCGCACCCGAAGACCAGTGGTTCGACCGAAAAAGCTACCGGATCAGCGCCAAGGATCTGGCGAAAACCATCATCGCCTTCGCCAACTCGGACGGAGGAACGATCGCCGTCGGTGTCCACGGCGGCCAGTTAGAGGGAGCCCCGACCGCAGATCAGATGAGCAGGCTCAGACAGGTGGGAATTGAGCACGTCAGCCCGACGGTCCGCTACGGATTCTTCGTACTCGACTGCACCGACTCATCAGGCGCTCCGGCACAGGTGTGCCTGATCGACGTCCCCGCCAGCGAACGGGTCCACGAAAGTACTGACGGCAACTGCTACCTGCGGGTAGGCGATCAGTCCATGAAGCTCTCTTTCGACGACAGGCTGGAGCTCCAGTACAGCAAGGGAGAGCGTCAGTTCGACTCCCAGCCGGTGCGTGGCGCCGAAGTGTCTGATCTCTCCGACCAGGCCCTCGCTACCTATGCGTCCAGCATCGGCGCCAGCAGCGCCGAAACTGCCCTTTCCGGACGCCACCTTCTCACGAGGAGCGGCGACGTCACAGTCGCCGCCGAGCTTCTTTTCGGAACAGACCCACAGGAGTTCTTTCCGAACGCCGCTATCCGCGTCCTGAAGTTCGACAGCCCCCGGCGCGAAACCGGTCAACGACAGAACCTCGTCGAAGACGTTCGGATCGAGGGGAATCTTCCCACGATGATCCGCGATGCCGTCACCGCTATCCGGCGACTTCTACCGCGTCGACGACACCTCGATACCGGAGGCGCGTTCACCTGGGAACCGGTTCTCCCCGAAGATGCCTGGTTGGAGGGGATAGTCAATGCCGTGCTGCACCGTTCCTACAGCCTGGCCGGGGACCATATCCGCGTCGAGTTGTTTCCGGACCGCATCGAGATCACCAGCCCGGGAAGGTTCCCCGGGCTCGCCGACCCACGGCATCCGCTGAGTATCGCGAGATTCGCCCGTAACCCTCTCATCGCCCGGGTCGCCATCGACCTCGGGATCGGACAGGAACTTGGCGAGGGAATCCGACGCATCTACGAGGAAATGCAGGCCGGCGGCTTCACCGAGCCGGAGTACCGACAGACCAGCGGTACCGTCACACTGATTCTCCGCGTCGAACAAGCCGTAGACCCTGCGGTCATGGACCGCCTCCCCAAGCATGCCGACGAGGTTCTCGGCGTACTCCGCGAAACCCGGGCACCGATGGGCACAGGAGACATCGTCAACAGTCTGTCCATCAATCGCCCTGCAGTTCAACAGGCACTGAAAGCACTACGGGACGAGGGACTGGTGACCTGGGACGGCCGGTCGCCCCGGGACCCGCGGGCCACCTGGTCTACCCCTGACCCGTTGCACTGAGCCCCTCCAGTACCCCGGAATCGACTCCTTACCAGCGTGTAAAGGCCTACTTGAAGGGTTACTTGAAGGCCCGGATGACAAGTGAACACAAGCTCTGACCTGGGGATACGAGGCTACGCGTCGCCAGATGAAGGCCTACTTGAAGGGTTACTTGATAGATCTATCAAGTAGATCGACAGGATCGAGGTCACTGCACCACCGCATCACCGCATCAGGTGAGGTATCCCACACTTAGGCTCGCCTGCCTTCATATCAGTTATTATGAGCATAATCATCCTCATAAATAGCCGGCCGGTGTGGTCGGCGTCCCCCACGGAGGTCCCCTGTGCCAGACACCCTGCCCATGCCGGAACGCCCCGTCGAAGACCTGCCCGGCCACTGGCTGCTCGCCCGCCTCGGCAAGCGCGTTCTACGCCCCGGCGGCCGTGAACTCACCGAACGGCTTATCCACGCGGCACAGCCCGCCGGGGCAGACGTCGTCGAACTTGCCCCCGGCCTGGGGAAGACCGCCCGCCTGCTGCTTGACGCACACCCGGCGTCCTACCGTGGCGTCGACGAAGACCCCGAGGCGGTCGTGCTGACCCGGCAGGTCGTCGGCTCCGCCGGAGAAGTCTCCGAGGGCGAGGCCTCCCGCACCGGTCTCCCCGACAGTTCCGCCGACCTCGTCATCGGCGAAGCCATGCTCACCATGCAGGGGGCCAGAGGCAAGGACGCCATCGTCGCCGAGGCCCACCGGGTGCTCCGCGACGGCGGCCGGTACGCCATCCACGAACTCTGTCTGGAACCCGACACTCTCGACGACGACGCCAAGACCGAGATCCGCAGAGCCCTCGCCCGGTCCATCAAGGTCAACGCCCGCCCTCTGACCACACAGGAGTGGACCGGTCTGCTCACCTCCCACGGTTTCGAGGTCACCTCCGTCGACCACAACGGCATGGAACTGCTGAAACCGCGCCGCAACCTCGCCGACGAGGGAGTGAAGGGGGTGGCCACCATACTGTTCAACCTGCTGCGTCACCCGGGCGCCCGCAGGCGTGTCCTCGCCATGCGGAAGGTCTTCAACACCTACAGCGACAGTCTGGCAGCCGTCGCCGTCGTCGCCACGAAAGTTCCCGCCGGTGATTCCCGTGGGTGAGACCGGCAGCGGGTGGACCCTCCTCGACGGTCTGCAGGACGCCCATCCCGGCACCGTCCCACTGGCCGGCGACCTGCCCCACCACCGCAGTGACCGGGCGACGCCGTCAGTGAAGAAGGTCGGACAGCCCGACGGCTTCTCAGTGGTCCGCATCGCCTTCCGGGACGGTGACGTCATGGCCGACCACAGGACGGCACGACCGGTGCTCGTCATGGGGCAGACCGGGCAGGTCGAGGTCACGGTGGCCGGAGGACCGGCCGGCGGTAGAGAAGGCAGAGGAGACGGAGGCGGAGGGCGGGGCTGCGACGCCACCGTCACCCTGGGTCCCGGTCAGGCCCTGGGCATCAGCGCGGGACGGGTGCACAGCCTCCGGGCCACCGGCCCGGCCACGGTCACACTGCTCATACCGGGCGGGCCGGTTTCCGACGACGGCCGGACAGGGGGCACTATCATGACATGAGTTCCGCCACTGAACCGTCACCCCGGGGCAGGGTCCTCACCGCCGTCGAGGAGCACAACACCCGGACCGGAGGGTCCGTCACCGCCGCAGAACTGGCCGGCCGGCTGGGACTGCATCCCTCGACCGTCCGGTTCCATCTGAGAAGACTGGTCGAATCCGGACAGATCGTCGAAGAGTCCGGAACCTCGCCCACGTCATCGGCCGGTACAGGTGCCGACTCCGGCGACGGCCGGGGGCGTCCCCGCAAGCAGTACCTCCCCGCCCCCTGCACCCCGAAGGATTCCCTGCTGGCGGCCCTGGTCGAAGCACTGGCCGACTCGGATTCCGAACGCGAGGACCGTGCCGCGCAGGCCGGCCGGATCTGGGCGTCCACCGTCACCGGCCAGCCCACCGCCCCACGGGACAGCGACGAGCCGGACGACCCTCTGGACGCCGCGACCCGGGTCCTCACCGCCCTGGGTTTCGAGGTCCGCGAGACGGGCAGCATGCTCGGCACCCGTGAGATCCGGGTGTGCTCCTGTCCGCTGCGGATCCTCGGCCAGCACCGTCCCGAGGTCGCGCGGGGTATCCAACGCGGAATCGTGGAACAGGCGCTCGCCGCGTACTCCGGACGGCCCACCGACTGGAAGGTGACCTCCCGACCCGACCCCCGCTACGGCGACTGCGAAGTGGCCCTGCGGTTCAACCCCGCCACACCCGCCGGATCCTCTCCACCCGCCACACCCTGACACCCCGGGCCCCGGTCCGGGAGAACGGAAACAGACACCATGCCCGGACCAGACCCCTCCCGCCGTTCCTTCGACCGGACGACAGTCCTGCTCTCCGTCGTCGGGGCGGTGCTCGCCAGTGTCCTCATCATCACCTGCGGCATCCTCGCCCTGCGGCACGCCGGCGGAGGCGGACAGACCGTCGTCCTCGGCGCGGACGGCCGGGTCACAGAGTCGCCGTCGGCGTCCCGGGGAACCTCCTCCACCGCACGCACCTCCGCCTCCCCGACCTCGTCGACGTCGCCGACCTCCCCGACGACCTCCTCCGGCGTCCCGGCAGCCGGCGTTTCAGCCGGCCCGGCGTCAGCCCCGGGACCCGGCTCAGCTGACGGGGCGTCGGCGGCGGGAGACAACGGACCCTCCGGCACCGAAGGCGGAGCAGACACAGACGGCGCCACAGACGGTGTCCCGACCCCGACAGCCGCCGAACTCACCGACATCGTGCACCTGCTCACCGCCACCGACGCGCCCGACGAAGAGAAGCAGCGTCACCTGGAGAGCCCGGACGCCGTCATCGTCCCGCAGACCGTCTACCGGGCGGGACTGTTCCGCGCGCCCCGCGGCGGTTCGGAGGTCACCGGACCGGTGGAGCGCGACGGAGACACCGCCACCGCCGAACTCCACGCATGGTCCCAGGGCATCCCTGACGTGACCCTCCCGGTCACCTTCGTCTACCGCGACGGGACGTGGCGGCTGTCCAGTGCCTCGGTCTGCACCGGGGTCCGGACTGTCGGACTTCCCGTCTACTGCAACGCCTGAAAGGTCGCCGTGATCACCGCCACCGATCTGACCTGTACTTTCCGGAACCTGTCCGGCAGACATCCGGTCACGCCGCTGCGGGGTGTCAGCCACACCTTCCCCGACTCGCACGTGACCTACGTCCTGGGGCTCAACGGCACGGGGAAGTCCACCCTGCTCCGGCTGCTGTGCGGGGTACGGCGTCCGACCTCCGGGCGCGTCCTCGTCGACGGTCCTGCACCGGGCGCACCGGACTCCCCGGATGCGCCGGGACGGGTGACCGGCATGTTCCTCGACACCACCGCCGTACACCCCGGGCACACGGGCCGGCGACATCTCAGGTGGCTCGCCGCCGCCTCGGGTCTGGACGCCGCGGAGGCTGACCGACGTCTCACCCAGGTCGGCCTCGACGCGGTCGCCACGGACACAGTGTCCGGCTACTCCCTGGGCATGCTCCAGCGTCTGGGCATCGCCGGCGCCCTGCTGGGTGACCCACGCAACGTGGTCCTCGACGAACCCCTCAACGGCCTCGACATCGCCGGCGTGCTGTGGCTCCGCCGGCTGCTCCGCGACCTGGCCGACAGCGGGCGGTGCGTCATCGTGGCCAGCCACCACCTCGCCGAGGTGGAGAAGACCGCAGATTCGGTGCTGCTGCTGGAGGCGGGCAGGGTTGCGGCGTCCGGGACGGTCGCCGAGGTCCGCGGGGAACATGCCTCACTGGAGGACGCCGTGGTCACCCTGGTTCCCCGTGCCGCCGGATCAGCGGAGGTGCGTAGATGACTGCCTTAGGACGCAGTGCCACGGCCGAACTGGTTCGTCTGGGAGGACGCCGCGGTCCCCTTCTCCTGGCGTCCCTCCCCCTGGGCCTGGTCCTGCCGTTGCTGGTCAGCCTCGCCGTGGCGGCGGTCGCGGAGACCCTGCACGGGGATTCCGGTGACGGGTCGGCGGGCATCGGCGAGGCGTTGATCCGGGTGCGTGAGGTCGGTACGACCAACTCCCTGTTCTGGGTCATCTCGCTGGGCGTCACCGTCCATGCGGTGGTGGCTGCGTACGCCCAGTCCACCTCGACCCGGGGCGCGGCCGGGGAACTGCGCCGGCACGTACTGCCGCGGACAGGTGCGGACCTGTGCGGACGGTGGCTGGTCACCGGGATCGTCGCCGGATGCTGTTCCCTGGCGGCGACCGTGATTCTGCTGCTGGTCCTGCCGCGGGTCTTCCCGGGGGTCTACGGGACCGTGGACGTGGCCTCGGCCGAGGGGCTCAGATTCCTGTGGGCGGTGCCGGCCTACGCGGTGGCGGCGTCAGGGATCGGGGTAGGGGTCGGCGCCCTGGTGCGGGTGCCTGCGGCGTCGGTGGCGGTGCTGACCCTGTGGTCGCTGCTGGTCGAGAGTGCGGTGACCTACATCCCCGGTGGGGCGGAGGCACTGGGCTGGATGCCCTTCCTCAACGGCCAGTACGCGACCGGGCAGGAGATAGCACTGGCCCCCGCGTGGGGGCCGGACGGTGCCCTGCTCTATGTGTTTGTCGTGGCAACGGTCCTGGTGGGACTGGGTGCGGTGCGACTGAGGGCGGGGCAGAAGATTGAACTGTAGATACAACTGTGTGGATATATCCACTGACCGATTCCAGCAATACCCCGGTTGATTCATCTTCAAAACCACCCCTGTTCACCCCCACGGTCCAACGACGCGCCTCCGCATCACCCTCCGGTGGCCGCCTCCCCGGAGCACCCCCGCCACCAGTGTCTTTCCTGTCGCGCCGGAGCGGACACCCGGTCGACGGACAGTCCCCACGGGCCGGAGACGGACACGCATTCCGGGGAGTCTCCGGAAAGTCATGGCTGTCACACCGGGGCTGCTGTTAGCGTGCAGGACACACCACCCACCCCGACCGGAAGGACAACCCCGTGACCGAGACTTTCACCGGAGCCGTCGTCGAAGAGTTCGGCGCCCCTCTCGTCATCGAAGATGTCGCACTGCCCACCCCTGACCGCCACCAGGCACTCGTGAAACTCATCGCCTCAGGCGTCTGCCACACCGATCTCCACGCTGCCCACGGCGACTGGCCGGTCAAGCCTGAACCGCCCTTCGTGCCCGGTCACGAAGGTGTCGGGGAAGTCGTCGCCCTGGGGCCGGGGTCGCATTCCGTCGCCGTCGGTGACCTTGTCGGCAACGTCTGGCTCTGGTCGGCCTGCGGTGAATGCGAGCAGTGCCGCACCGGCTGGGAGACCCTCTGCCCCGACGCCGAGTACGGCGGATACACCGTCGACGGTTCCTTCGGGACATACATGCTGGTCGACACCCGCTACTGTGCCCGCATCCCCGCCGGTTCGGATCCGCTGGAGGTCGCACCGATCCTCTGCGCCGGCGTCACCGTCTACAAGGGACTGAAGGTCTCGGAGACGAAGCCCGGACAGTTCGTGGTCATCTCCGGGGTCGGCGGTCTCGGCCACATCGCCGTGCAGTACGCCAAGGCGATGGGCATGCGTGTCATCGCGGTGGACATCGCCGACGACAAGCTGGAGCTGGCGAAGAAGCACGGGGCAGAGTTCACCGTCAACGCCGGCGAGGTCGACCCTGCCGCCGCGGTCCAGGAGTACACGAACGGTGGCGCGCACGGTATCCTCGTCACAGCGGTCCACCCTGCCGCGTTCGGCCAGGCCATCGGCATGGCCCGCAAGGGCGGCACCATCGTCTTCAACGGACTGCCCCCGGGAGACTTCCCCGCCCCCATCTTCGACATCGTCTTCAACGGACTCACCGTCCGGGGCTCACTGGTGGGTACCCGCCAGGACCTCGAGGAAGCCCTGGACTTCTACGCACGCGGGCTCATCCACCCCACAGTGCACGAGTGCCGTCTCGAGGACGTCAACGAGGTCTTCGAGAAGATGGTGAAGGGACAGATCGACGGACGCATGGCGATCCGTTACTGAGATCCGTCACCGGCCGGTCCCCCGACCGGACCAGAGGCCGTCCCGTTGTGCGGGGCGGCCTTTTTCTGCGTCCACGCAGGCAGTGTTGTCCCACTCCCCGGACTGATGTACAAATGTCCATGTACATATGTACGTGTACGTCTGTACATCAGCAGAGGGAGACCATGACACATCCTGAACAGACCCCGTCCCCCACACCCGGACGCCGGGACCCGGAAGGACGACGCGCCGCCATTCTCCGCGCCGCCGCGGAACTGATCTGCGAATCCGGCGTCCACGGACTGACCCACCGCGCGGTCGCAGCACGGGCAGGCGTCGCGGTAGGGTCCACGACCAGGTACTTCACCACGATCAACGACCTGCGTGCCGAAGCCCTCCGCACCCTCGCCGACGACAACGAGCGGGATCTCGCAGGCATCGCCGACCTCATCCGGGACGCCGACCTCACCGACATCTCCTCCCCCGCCACCCGGCAGGTCATCGCCGACTGCGCCGACGTGCTGCACGGCTTCCTGTCCAACACCAGACAGGTGCACGCGACCCTGGTGATGCTGGGCACAGCGACCACCGACGCCCCTCTCCGGACAATCGCACTGCAGTGGTCTGACCAGCTCAGTGACCTGCTCGCCGCACAGGTGGGCACGGTACGCGCCACCGCGGCCGTCGCCTACATCGACGGAGTGACGGTCCATGCCGCCCTCCACGACACCCCGGTCAGCCGACCCGCCCTCGCCGCCGCCCTCACCGCCATCATCGGAATGCCCCCCACACAGGAGGACCAGTGACCACGCCCCGGACCGACTCCCGGCCACACCCGTCAGCACACCTCTCTCGCACCGCCAGGTGGGCCGCCACCGGCGTCCTCACCGCCAGCCTGCTCGTCATCACGATGGACATGACGATCCTCACGATCGCGCTTCCTTCGATGGCCGCCGAGATACAGCCGACCTCCACACAGCAGCTGTGGATCATGGACGTCTACTCCCTCGTCCTCGCCGGACTGCTCGTCCCCTGGTCAGCGGTGGCAGACCGGTGGGGCCGCAAGAAGATGCTCATGCTGGGCTACAGCTTCTTCATCCTCGCCTCCCTGCTCGTCGTCGTCGCAGACAGTGCCGCAGAGGTCATCGCCATCAGGGCCTTCCTCGGCGTCGGAGGGGCGATGATCATGCCCCAGACCCTGTCGATGATCCGGGTTCTGTTCACCGACCTCAGAGAACGCGCCACAGCCCTGAGCATCTGGGCGGCCATCTCCGGCCTGGGATCGGCCCTCGGCCCCCTGGTCGGAGGCATCCTCCTGGAACACTTCAGCTGGCATGCGGCGTTCCTCATCAACGCTCCGCTGATGGGGGCGGCGATCATCGCCGGGTACTTCCTCCTGCCCGAATCCACGGTCGGTTCCCCCGGCCGATGGGACTGGGTGGCCGCAGTCCAGTCGATGGTCGGCATGGTCCTCCTGGTCTGGTCCGTCAAAGAGTTCGGCAAGGAGGCGTCCCTCGCCGTGCCGGAGGCACTGGCCGCCTTCGCGGCCGCCGTCGCGGTACTCGCCTGGTTCACCCTGCGGTGCCTGCGGAGCGACTCCCCCCTGCTGGAACTGCGCCTGTTCCGCAGCCGCCCGTTCACCGCAGGGATCATCGCCGCACTGGGGTCGACGTTCGCCATGATCGCAGCACTGCTTCTCCTCGCACAGTGGCTGCAGCTCGTCGACGGAGCGGGCCCGGTCGAGACCGGCGTGAAACTCATCCCGGTGGCGGTCGCCGCTGCTCTCGCCTCGGTGGCGGCACCGGTGCTCAGCCGCAGAATCGGATCGCGCGGAGTTGTCGCGGGCGGGATCATCCTCGCCGGTGCCGGAATGCTGTACATGGGACTCTCCCCGTCCGGAGTGAGTTACCCCGTGATCCTCGTCGCCATGCTCCTCGTCGGCGCGGGAGTGGGGTCACTGGCCGTCGCCTCCGCCATGATCATGGGCGGTTCACCCGAGGACAAGGCGGGCAACGCCGGAGCCCTCGAGGAGGCGTCCTACGAGATCGGGGGCGTCCTCGGCGTCGCCGTACTCGGCAGCATCTCCGCGCTGGTGTTCCGTGACCACCTCGCCTCTCTCGCCGGGGGACTGGGACTGCCGGAGGAGCTCACAGACCCGGCCGGTGAATCCCTCGGCGCGGCGATGCACATCGCCGGGGAGGCCGGACTTCCCGATCTGGCGTCATCGGCCGCGGAAGCGTTCACGGACTCGCTCCAGACCGCCGGAATCGCCGGCGGCCTGCTGATGCTCGCCGTGGGTGTGGCCGTCTTCTTCATCACCCCGAAGGGAACACAGGCGGCGCACTGAGCTGTGGATCAGGCGCCGGTACGCTCACGGTGCCGGCACCCCGGCCAGCAGCACGGACGCCGCTTCCCCTCCTCCAGCTCCTCGCAGGTCCGGCGGATACGTCGGGCCCGTGTCTTCGCCTGCTTCGCATCCTCGACCCAGCAGATGAATTCGTTGCGTGCCAGCGGCGTGATGTCCTCCCACAGTTCAATGACAGGCCGGGCCACCGCCGACGCGCCGTCGTCGCCGGGTCCACGGTCACCGCCGAGGATCGCGTCCCGCAGGTCATCGGGCAGTTCGTGGACGACGCCACCGGAGACGTTCACTTCATTCATGGGCACGACGCTACCTGGAACGACGGAAAGGGACACGGAAAAGGACACGGAAAAGGACACGGAACGCGCAGGATCGGCCCGCACGTATTCACACACATTCACACATCACTGCACGCGAAGGCCCGGCGTGCGATCATCCGCACACTGCGCCACCCGGGGACCGGGCCGCCGGTCACACCCGGAAGTGCTGCACCGCGGCCCAGGCCGGATCAACGTCGTCGACCAGAGAGGCTTTCCCGAGCTCCCACGTCGAGACTGTCGCCCGCAGGGTGTTGAGGACATGGTCCGGGTCCGCGCCCGGGGACCCGAGATAGTAGTGCAGGACCACGACGTCATCCGTGCCCTCCCCTGCTGCCGCAGTGATGCTCCCGTCCCCCGACAGCCCCTCACCCGACCGGTGCACCACCGCGACCGGCAGCCCCGCCCTGTTCTCCCGCACCGTCGCGGTCAGGGCGTCCTCCAGAGCGAGAACCGTGGACCGCACCTGCGCCCCGGTGAGGTCGGACGCCGAGACCGGGTCGACATGCAGGGACACCGCGACATGCCTGTCGTGACCGGGTGCGACCGACGGGGCGAGGGGCACCAGGGTACGGACCACGGCCGGCGCCCCGTCGAGATGCATACGGAGTTCAGTCCACTCCGGATCCCCGTCCGGGTCGACGGCGTCCGACGCCATGCGCTCGACCATGGCATGTAACCCGCCCATCGTGACCGCGTGCGCGGGACTGTGGTCGGTGACCTCGACCGTGCCGATCCAGGTTTCGGCGACGACACTGCCGAGAGCGGCGTCCAGCAGCTCCCGCGCCACAGAGACATCCGGGGCCACGGTCGTCCCGGCGCTCCCGAAAAGGCCGGACCGCAGTGCCGCGGTCTTCGCCGAGCCCCAGTTGGGGTGCCACAGGGTGACGTGGAGGAGGGTGTGCCCCGAGCGGACACCGATGCGGCAGTCCGCCGGGTCGTAGACCAGACCGTCAGGGCCGGTCACAGGGCCGGTGGCAGGGCCGGTCCCCGTCACAGTGAATCCAGCGCCTGTGCCAGGTCAGCCAGAAGATCGTCGATGTCCTCGATGCCCACGGAGATCCGCACCAGATCATCCGGCACCTCGAGGGCGGAACCGGCCGCGGACTGGTGGGTCATCTTCGCCGGATGTTCCAGGAGTGACTCCACACCTCCGAGGGACTCTGCCAGGCAGATGAGCCTGGTCGACTCGCAGAACCGGAGCGCGGCGTCCTCCCCTCCGGCGAAGCGGACCGAGACCATCGCCCCGAATCCGGTCATCTGACGTGCCGCGACCTCGTGCCCCGGATGCGAGGGCAGTCCCGGGTACAGCACGGTCGAGATCTCCGGACGGGACTGCAGGAAACCGGCGACAGCGGCAGCGTTGGAACAGTGCCGGTCCATACGCACACCCAGGGTCTTGATGCCCCGGTAGGTCAGGTAGGCGTCGAAAGGACCGGGCACCGCACCCACCCCTCCCTGCAGGAAGAGCAGTTCACTGTCGAGATCCTCGTCGTCGGTGACGATGACGCCGCCGACGACGTCGGAATGGCCTCCGAGATACTTCGTGGTCGAGTGCATCACCACGTCGGCACCGAGGCCGAGGGGCTTCTGCAGATAGGGGCTGGCGAAGGTGTTGTCCACCACCAGCTTCGCCCCGTGCCCGGCGTGCTTCAGAGCTGCGGCGGTCGCCGCAATGTCGGTGATGCCCAGCATGGGGTTGGTCGGGGTCTCCAGCCAGACCAGCCGGGTGTTGTCCTGCAGCGCCGCGGTCACCTCTGCAGTGTCGGCGGTGTCAACGATCGAGCAGGTCACCCCCCATTCCCGGTAGGTGGTGTCGATGAGCCGGAAAGTTCCCCCGTAGGCGTCACTGCCGAGAATGAGATGGTCCCCGGGGCGCAGCAGTGCGCGCAGCAGAGTGTCGGTCGCCGCCATACCGGAGCCGAAGGCCCGCCCGAAACGGCCGCCCTCCAGGGCGGCGACGGCCTGCTCGACCGCGGTGACCGTCGGATTGCCGCACCGCGAATACTCGAAACCGCCACGCAGCCGCGCCACCCCGTCCTGGGCGTACGTCGTGGACGCGTACACGGGGACGTTGACCGCACCGGTCTGACTGTCCGGGGCATAGCCGGCGTGGATCGCGTTCGTGTTGAAGCCGAAGGGACGCCCCGACGCATCGGCGAGCCGGGACGCGGTGGCGTGGGATGCCTCGCGACGGGCGGCGGTACCGGCGTCCGCCCGGTTGTCGTGCTCGGTGTGCAGGGAGGGGTCAGCGCTGTTCATGCAGGGTTCTCCTGGGGACGGTGTCGGGGGCGGCGGACTGCGGTTCCACGTCCGGCCATCCTAGTCCGGCAATCCTATCGAACCGTCCGGACCGCCCGGACCGCCCCTGCCGCGGACCGCCCCCGCCGTACCGGATGCTGAGAAAAAGTACGGGGGTGTTCCGCGGGGGTTAAGGTAACACTTCCCTGGGAAGAGGGTTAGTACCCGTGCCATCACCGTGACGGTACTGACGAAAGGTTCTTCCCATGGCCCCTGTCTCCGGTTCCACCGGCTCCACCACCTCACCCGGATCCCCCCGCTCCGACAGCACCCCCACCGGCCGCGAATCCGCCGGTCGCCACCGCCGGGCACAGGCACCCCGGACCCCACGCCGGAAGGCGTGGCTCGCCGGCGCTCTCGGCCTCGGTACCGCTCTCACACTCGGCGCCGGGACGCTGGCGATCCCGACCGCCGCCGCCCAACGCTCCCTCGCCGACAGCTTCAACCCCGCCCAGCTCGATGAACTGCTGACCAACGACCTCATCCTCGACTACCTCGAGGTGTGCCGCTCCACCCCGGCCACCGAGGACCCCGCCGGCGACGCCACCGACCCTGCAGCAACGCCCGCCGACACAGCCCCAGACACAGCCGCCGGCACCACCACGGACCCCGGTCCGGTGGCCGTCGCAGACTGCAGCGGCTCCGACGGCAACGGAACCGCCGTGGTCCTGCCGGACAACATCGAACTCGGCAGTGCCGCGGAGAAACTCACCGTGGACCTCGGCGACGACATCAACATTCTCGGTAAGAAGTACGAGCTCGGTGAGCGCAATCTCTTCGAGATTCTCAGCGCGGCCGCTCTCGGCAGTGACACGGTCAAGGACATCATCAACGCCATACCTATCGGCAACGGACAGCACCTGCCCCGGATCGACCCGTCGAAACTCGGGGAGTACAGCTCGTATGAACAGGTCAGGTCCGATGCGGCACTCCCGGTGGACGAGAAGACCGAACGGTACTGCGACGGCTTCGAGCTCTTCGGGAGGTGCATCGGAAGCTGGAAGGAGAGGACCTATGACGCCAACCTCAAAAAGCGGCAGGAGGCCCTGAAGATCGCCGAGTACCTCACCGGACACACCTATGACGCCTCCGCCCCGGTCACGCTGCCGGAACTCGGGGCGACCTCCCCCCAGGGCTCGGCGACCGTCTCCGGCGACGGCGTCCAGGTCGCCGCAGCGATGCGGAACGGTTCGGCAGTGGCGGAGGCGAGGAAGTTCTTCGGACTCCCCGCCGTCGCACTGGCCGGCGCAGACAAGGGGCGCAGCTCCATCGCCCATTCCGACCTGGGCATCAGCACCGCCCTGAACATGGACACCGACGAAATCGGACTGACCTGGTTCGGCCAGCCGATCAACTTCGACCGGCTGAAGGAGTCCGGCATCACCGACCTCGCCGGCGACGAGGCCTCCGGCCTGCTGGACACGGCGGAGAACCTCAGCCTTCCCGCACTCAAGGAAGTCTCCTGCTTCGGACTGTCCGCCACCGCCACGGCGGAGGGACTTGGCTCGTGCACCAACATCCTCGGAACCTTCGACACCTACGAGGATCTCCGGGACCCGGTTGTCGGGGAGTCGCGGCAGTCCCAGGTCGGGATCACCGACCTTTCGTCACTCGTCCTGGGCAATGACGCCCTGGTCAAGCAGCTCACCGGCAAGTCGGAGACCACCCCGTTCCTCGACGACCTGGCGGAGAACCTCACCAGTGAGGAAGGCCGACTGAAGTTCGCCAAGGACTTCGTCCGGTTCACCCGCGACGTCCGCACCGAAGAAGTTGACGTGCCTGTGCTCGACGAGGACGGGCAGCCTGTCCTCGACGAGGAGGGGAATCCGAAGACGGAGAAGTCCACCCGCGAAACCACCGCGGCATGGCTGACCTCCGACTACGGACTGCGTGAGCCCGTGACCGTGGAGTGGCTCGGCCACCGAGTCGTCTTCTTCCCCGCGGTGGAGGTCAACGGCACCGAGCGTCCGAACATCCTCGGCACCCCGGAGATCGAGAAGATCACCGAGGACGCCGATGCGGGTCTGCTCCCGAAGATCAGCCTTGTGACCTGGGACAATGCTTTCGGTCTCGGCACGGTGACCCTCGATGACCTCTCCCGGCCCGACCGGATCTTCACGAACTGGGCGGAAAGCGTCACACTTCCGGACGATCTGAAGTGGATCGCGGAACTGGCCGCCGGCGACGACAACGCCGAGGACGAGACCACCGGAACCACTGAACCTTCTGAGGCCACTGAAACCACCACGACGGGCACCGAGTCCACCACCCCGGCGTCCTCCACCTCCGCCACCCCGGCCGAGGCAGTCCAGTCCGGGACGGCCGGATCCGTCAGCTCCGAACCGGTCGAGGAGTCCGGGGCAACCCGTTCCGCAGCACCGTCGGAAGCACCGTCAGCGGCACCGTCGGCAGCTCCTTCGAACACCGGGGCGTCCGACCCGGAGGAGACAGCCGGGGAAACCTCCTCGCCTGTCCCGGCGGAATCTGCACAGTCCACGGCCTCTGACGTGACGGCCCCGTCGTCCACCACTGCCGCAGCGGCCACCGCCACCGACGAATAGGCTTCCTGCGGTCATCTCCGGGAAAGGGTAGACACGGTGGGGAATCGGCACGCACGCCGTGCCGGGCATTCTGACCACCACCACCTCCCAGGGAGACCACCATGTCAGGAACCTACGGACAACTCGTCCTCGACGCCCACACCGCGCTGTTCGACCGCGGTGACACCGGCGTCCTGGACACCGCCTTCTCCGAGAACTTCATCGAGCATTCACCACTTGTCGCCGGCGACCGTGACGGGCTCCGGACCATGGTCGAGGGAGCCGGGGACGCTGTCGGGTACACCAACGCGAGAGTTCTCGCCGACGGTGACCTCGTCGCCCTCCACGGCCGCTTCACCGGCCTCGACGAGACTGACCTGGTCGGTTTCGACATCTACCGGGTCGCCGACGGAAAACTGGTCGAACACTGGGATTCACTGGTCCCTGTCGCCGCGCCGAACCCCAGCGGGCGTACGCAGCTTGACGGACCGGTCAAGGTCGACAGCTCCGTCGATTCGGAGGCCAGCCGTGCCACGGTGACGGAGTTCTTCACCCGCACACTCATAGGCCGGGACTACGACGGTTTCCGCCGGTACACCCGCGACGGGGTGTTCCTGCAGCACAGTCCGGACATCGCCGACGGGGTGGACGCCGTGATCGGCTACCTCGAGGACCTGAAGGCGAAGGGTCAGGGTCTGGTCTACGACAGGATCCACCGCACTGTCGCGGACGGGCAGTTCGTCCTCACACACTCGGAAGGGTCAGTGGCCGGGGTGCGTCATTCCTATGCGGAGCTCTGGCATCTCAGTGACGGTGTGCTCACCGAGATGTGGGACGCCGTCACCGAGGTACCCGCCGATGCTGAGGCCCTGCACGACCACGGCATCTTCTGACCTGGTTTCCTGACCCCCGCTCCCCGTGCCCCTGTGGGTTATTTTTTTACGGAGTAGAGGCGTTTGTTGACGAACTCGTCGATACCCAACGGGCCGAGTTCACGACCGTACCCGGAGCGTTTCACCCCGCCGAACGGCATCCCCTCAGTCTCCGGGGCGGACTGGTTGACCCCGGTCATCCCGGCGTCGAGTCCCTCGGCGAACGCCTCGGCCCGGCCCGGTTCCACCGCGAACACCGTCGACCCCAGTCCGTACTGGGTGTTGTTGGCCAGGGCCAGGGCCTCGGCGTCCGAACCTGCCCGGTACACGGTGACCACCGGGCCGAAGAACTCCTCGTAGTAGATCTGCGAACCCACCGGAATCCCGGTGACCACCGCCGGGGAGACGTAGAACCCGTCGGCGAACGCGCCGCCGACGCGGGTGCCGCCGACATGCACCGTCGCCCCGGCGGCGACGGCCCGGTCAAGCTGGTCGAGCAGGCCCTGCGCCGCCCGCTGCGACGACAGTGGACCGTAGGCCCGCTCGGCGGTGTAGTCACTGATCTGCGCGGGATCGCGGGGGCTGAGCCCGGAGACGATGTCGACGGCGGCGTCGACGAACCGGTCGTAGATGTCGTCGGCGACGATGATGCGCTTGTTGGAGTTGCAGGCCTGTCCGGTGTTCTCCAGGCGTACGGCCACCGCGTCGGCGGCGGCGGCGTGCACGTCCGTGGTCGACAGGATGACGTAGGGGTCGGATCCGCCGAGTTCGAGGACGGCTTTGGTCAGCGCGGCGCCGGCCTGGGCGGCGATCGCGGTGCCGGCGCGTTCCGACCCGGTCAGTGACACCCCCTGGACCCGGGGGTCGTTGATGACGGTGCTGATCTGGTCGTGGGTGGCGAAGATGTTGGTGTACACCGCTTCGGGGTGGCCGGTGTCGCGCAGGGCCTGGTGGATGATCTTCTCGATGGCCAGGGCGCAGCCGGGGACGGATTCGGCGTGTTTGAGCACGATGGTGTTGCCGGCGACGAGGTTGGGGGCGACGAACCGGGCGATCTGGTAGTAGGGGTAGTTCCACGGCATGATGCCCAGCAGGACGCCGACGGGGCGGTGCTGGATGACGGTGCGGGAGGTGTCGGAGTCGTCGAGGACCCGGTCGGCGCAGAGGGTGGGGCCGTTGTCGGCGTAGTAGGTGAAGATGTCGGCGGAGAATTCCGCTTCGCCGACGGCTTCGCCGAGGGGTTTGCCCATTTCGGCGGTGGCGGTGTCGGCGAGTTCCCGGGCGTGTCGGCGCAGCAGGTCGGCGATGCGGGCGGCCACGGCGGCGCGGTGGGTGACGGGGGTGGCCCGCCAGGTTGCTGCGGCTGCCGCGGCGGTGTCGAGGATGCCGGCCAGTTCGGTGTCGGTGAGGTGGGGGTAGGTGGCGGTGGTGGTGCCGGTGGCGGGGTTGACGGCCCGGTACACCGGCCCAGACGACGCAGACGACGCAGAGGCAGCGGAGGCGGTGGAGGTCTCAGACATGGTGTTCTCCTGGTGGTGACGGTGACGGATGGTCGTGTCCGCGAGGATAGTCAGTCCCGGCCACAGGCGTCGCAGCCCCGACCGCACGGGGTGCGGTCGGGCCCCACGGCGGGTATTCGGATCACAGTGCACGAATCCCTGCACCACCCGAAAACTCAAGTGTATCCATGTGTATACACTTACCAACTCGCCCGCAGGAGGCACGGAAGATGCACTTCACCACATATGACGCCCCACAAGTGGCCGCCGACTACACCACGATCGCCGAGAAATCCCCTTTCGTGTACGGACTCACCAACTACATCGCCGCCAACCTCAGCGCCAACGTCGTCCTGGCTGCAGGCGCAGGACCCGCCATCGGAGCAGGCGCCGACTGGACCAGTACTTTTCCCGCCACCGCCCAGGGGGTGTGGATCAACACTGCGACGGTCATCAGCAACAGTGAATCCGAGATAAGGACCGCCGCGCAGACGGCACACCGAGCGGGGACGCCGTGGGTTCTCGATCCTGTCGCCGCCGGGTCCGCCCCGGAGTACGACTCCCTGGTGAAGTCACTGCTGGCCTACCGTCCGACCGTCATCCGGGGAAACGCCAGTGAGCTCGTTGCCCTGGCAGGAGGGGAGGGACACGGCAGAGGAGTCGAGACGACTCTGAACTCTGACCAGGCAGTGGGGCATATCGAACAGCTGGCCCGCGATACCGGCGCCGTCGTGGCTGTCAGCGGGCCCACCGACTACATCACGGACGGCACCGCCACGGTGGCGGTCACCGGTGGAGACAGACGCCTCACCCAGGTCACCGGGGCCGGGTGCAGTCTCGGCGCCCTGACGGCCGCAGCCGTGGCAGCGGTGGAGGATCCCCTGCGCGCAACGGTCGCCTCACACGCCGCCTTTGCCCGCGCTGCGGAGATCGCGGCGCAGACAGTGGGACCGCACGGAGGGACCGGATCATTCGCCGTCGCCCTGGTGGACGGCCTCCACACACTAGCGAACGCAGACAACTGAAGCTGAGGAGTAACCGGAATGCAGTTGGCAGCCTTTCTCAATGCAGGAGCACAGGGAACTGTCGGGTGGCGGCATCCGAATGCACCCACCAGTTTCCTCTCTGCCTCCCACTACGCCACCATGGCCAGAATCCTCGAAGATGCCGGCTTCGACGTAGCTTTTGTACCCGATTCACTGACAGTGCCACGCAGTCTCGGCGACTCGTTCGAGCCTGCCGTGAAGTGGGGGACGGGGACCCCCCGTATGGACCCGGTCCCCGTTGTCAGTGTCATGGCGGCAGTCACCACCCACCTCGGCATCGCCGCGACAGCTTCCACCAGCTACAACCAGCCGTACTCGATCGCCCGGACTTTCGCCACACTCGACCACCTCAGTGGGGGCAGGGCAGGGTGGAACGTGGTGACGAGTTTCCAGGACGCCGAGGCCCAGAACTTCGGCTCACGGAGCCTTGACGCCAAGAAGGACAGGTACGGACGAGCCGAGGAGTTTCTCCGGGTGGTCACCCGGCTCTGGGACAGCTGGGACGATGACGCCGTACTGCTCGACAAGGACAACGGAGTTTTCGCCCGCCCCGATCTGGTCGATGAGGTATCCCACCAGGGGAGGTACTACTCGGTGAGGGGTCCGTTGGGCGTTCCCCGGCCACCACAGGGTTATCCCGTCCTGTTCCAGGCAGGAGCGTCCGACGCCGGCAGAGACCTGGCGTCGAGGTGGGCCGACGTCGTCTTCTGCAGTCATGAATCAATGGAATCCGCACAGGACTACTACCGGGACATCAAGGAACGCGCCAGGAAATGGGGCAGAGACCCCGAACAGGTGAAAATTCTCCCGGCCGCGACCGTGGTGGTCGGCGAGGACGACAGCGACGCCCGGGCGAAGCATGAGGCTTTCGCCCGTCTGGTGACACCGGAGGCAGGTCTTTCAAGGATGGCCTACCACGTCAACGTCGACCTCACCCGGTACGATCTCGACGGGCCGCTCCCCTCACTCGAAGAGGTAGGTGTCGAGGGCCACTACAAGGAGATCATGGAGTTCTCGCGTCGGGAGAATCTCACCATCCGACAGATCGGAGCGTGGTACGGGGCACGCACTGAAGGCGGAATGGTGGGTTCTCCGGTCCATATCGCGGATACCATGCAGAAATGGCTGGACAACAAGGCCGCGGACGGATTCATGATACAGCCGACCCATGTCCCCGGTTCGTTCCGAGAATTCTCCGACAAGGTCATACCCGAGCTCAGGAAGCGGGGTCTGGTCCGTACAGAGTATTCGGGAACAACTCTGCGCGACAACCTGGGACTGCCACGGCCTGCAAGGAACGAATGGATCCACCGGGCGGCCGTGAAAACTGAGGGACAGTGAGCACGATGCAGAGTTCTGTTCAGCGCACCACCGGAGCTGCACCGCAGTCTCCCCTGGTTTCCGTGGAATGGCTGGCCCGGCAGACAGGAGGCCTTCCGGGATCCGGAGATCGCGCACCCGACCGACCTGATGTCCCGGTCATCATTGACGCTTCCGTTCACCGCGACCACTCCCTCAAGGGCACGGACCGGCACTACTCCAGCGGGTGGAGCGACTACCTCTCGGAGCACATCCCGGGGGCACTCTTCGCCGACCTGCTCCTGGATTTCTCCGATTCAGGTTCCGGTTTCCTCTTCACCCGCCCGACAGAACGACAGTTCATCAGCGCCCTGAAGAGATCCGGGTTCCCTGTCTCCGACACGAATACCGTCCGGAACGACGGCCAGGCAGTGCACCCGGCGGCACTTCCCCCGGAATCTGAACCGGAATCTGAACCGGAATCTGAACCGGAATCTGACCCGGAATCTGACAAGGGGAGCGCGTCACCCGGGGACGTCACCCTGGTCATCTACGATCAGCTGAACGGAGCATGGGCGGCCCGGCTGTGGTGGCTCTTCCGCTCCTTCGGAGTGTCCGGGGTGAAAGTCCTGGACGGAGGCCTGGCCAGGTGGAAGAGCTCCGGCTACCGGGTGCGCTCAGGAGAGGAGCCCGGTCAGCGGCGGTACCTTCCGACCATCAGACTACGGGAGGAGGAACCCGCCCACATGTTCACTGAACTGGAACAGGTCGGGCACCTGAGTGACGGCCTGAGCTCCGGTGACGCCACGCCACACCGGGCCGGCACGACACGCACGGAGCTGGTGTGCGCCCTACGTCACGAACAGTTCGTGAAGCGCGACGGAGATCCTTCCACCGGTCATATACCAGGATCTGTCAACTTCCCCTATGCCGACACATTGAATCCTGACGGTACCGTCTCCGACGAGAGGACACTCGCTGTCGCCCGCTCTCTCGGACTTCGACCGGAGAATTCACCGTCTGAGAACCTGATACTGTACTGCGGAGGCGGGATAAATGCTGCGGGACTTGCTCTGGCATTGACGGCCAACGGATTCACCAACTTGAGTGTTTTCGACGGGTCCATGACTGAGTGGCGCGCCGACCCGGGCCGCCCGGTAGCCTGAAGGTATACCGGTGCTCCCCTTTCACCGGGTGCGTATTAACGGTCACGCATAATAAGGAGCGTATTCTGAACACCAGGGATTCAATATATCGGCAGATTCGGAGTTCGCTCGTCAGTGGAGAGTTCAGTCAGAATGACCTCCTGATACCTTCTGCACTCGGAGAGCAGTTCAATGCGTCCCGGACCCCGGTCAGGGAAGCTCTGGCGCTACTGGAACACGACGGGCTCCTGACCAGGGAGACCCGGGGGTACCGCCCCCGTATCCTGACGGTTGAAGAGCTGCTGGAGGTTTTCGAGGTGCGGGCTGTCGTGGAGTCCTCGGCGGCAGCCGCTGCTGCCAGGAAGTACGGCGACGTTGACCTTGCGCACTTCGAAAGATATCTCAGGGGCGCGGGACCGGCCGGTGACCCCTCGCCCGTACCCGGCGAGCCCGTGGGCGAAGAGAGATCAGAGGAGCTGACCCGCGCCGACCTGAACAGCTGGCACGAGGTTGTGAGGAATGCCGCACACAACCGGACCCTGGTGGACGTTCTCTCCCGGCTCGACGCACAGATAAGGGTCTCAGCTCCCTGGACCCTGCTGTCCGGCACCGGCGATTCCCGGCCGTTGGCCTCCCGGGTGAATGAGCACATGGACATCACGCGAGCCATCATGGACCGTGACGCGAGCTCCGCACGCGCGTTGATGCAGCAGCATCTCGACCGTGACCAGGAGGCGAGGATCGGTCAGCTGGTCGGGGCGGGCCGGCGCGCGCATCCGGTTATCTGAAAGATTCCCGAACCCGGTTACCGTGGTCGCCCCTGCCCCTACTGTTCACGGCAGGTTCACTTCTCCGCCTCTCGTGGCGTACCCACGGTTCACCAGGGGATCGTAAGGTCCGCCCCCGTGACCAACTCAAGAAGAAGAAGAGCCCTCGCCTCTGTCGCCACAGTCAGCGCCGCCACCCTCCTCCTCACCACCGCCTGCAGCAGCGGTGACGAGGACAGCAGCGCCAGCAGTGCAGAAGCCACCCACGCCGAGGCAACCCCCGCGGCGTCCTCGGGCGAACTTGCCGACCGTGCCGCCGAAGGCGACATCACCACACCAGGTGGTGCCCGCCGTCTCGACGGTGACCAGACCGATTTCATCCGGGGAGCCATGAAGGACGCCGGCGCCAAGAATGTCATCCTGCTCATCGGTGACGGCATGGGTGACTCCGAGATCACCGCCGCCCGCAACTACGCCGAAGGCGCGGCCGGCCAGTTCAAGGGCCTCGACGCACTCCCGGTGTCCGGCCAGTACACCCACTACTCGCTGAACAAGGACGGCTCACCGGACTACGTCACCGATTCTGCGGCATCAGGTACCGCCTGGGCCACCGGAACGAAGACCTACAACGGTGCGATCGGCGTGGACATCCACGGCGCACCCCACGAGAACCTCATCGAGAAGGCCAAGGCCGCCGGCCTGGCCACCGGTAACGTGACCACGTCGGAGATCCAGGACGCCACCCCCGCTGTCCAGGCCGCGCACGTCGCGCAGCGCAAGTGCTACGGCCCGGAGGACGCCGAGGCCTGCGGTGACGACCTGCTCGACAAGGGCGGCAAGGGTTCCATCTCCGAGCAGCTCCTCGAAACCCGGGCGGATGTCACCCTCGGCGGTGGTTCGGAGAGCTTCGACCAGACCGCCATCGCCGGCGAGTACAAGGGAAAGACCCTCATCGACCAGGCCAAGGAGCGCGGCTACCAGCTCCCGAAGAACGCCGACGAGCTCGCCGGCATCACCTCCGCCGACCAGGACGCCCCGGTTCTCGGCCTCTTCAGCGAGGGCAACATGCCGGTCCGCTGGGAGGGCAAGAAAGCGGAGAAGGAGGGCTACCTGCAGCCTGCCGAGAAGTGCACGGACAATCCCGAGCGCACCGCCGAGATCCCGAAGCTGGCGGACATGACCTCCAAGGCCATTGACCTGCTCAGCGCCAATCCCGCGGGCAAGGACAAGGGCTTCTTCCTCCAGGTCGAGGGCGCGTCCATCGACAAGCAGGACCACGCCGCCAACCCCTGCGGCCAGATCGGTGAGACCGTCGACCTCGATGAGGCTGTGCAGAAGGCTCTGGAGTTCGCGCAGAAGGACGGGGACACCCTCGTCATCGTCACCGCCGACCACGCGCACACCAGCCAGATCGTCGCCCCGGTCACGGAAGAGGATGTCGCCGACATGGCGAAGGAAGCCGGTGTCAGCGTGGACGAGGCCCGCGCCACCGTCTACCCCGGCCTGTCCCGGAACCTGACGACGAAGGACGGTTCGGAGATGACCGTCGCCTACGCCACCTCGGACAACCAGGATGTCGCCGACCAGGGTCACACCGGCACCCAGCTGCGCATCGCCGCCTACGGTCCGGGTGCCGCCAACGTCACCGGCCTGACCGACCAGACCGACCTGCACTTCACCGTCGCTGACGCGCTGGGACTGAAGTAGCCGGGAACCCGCCGCGCAGCTCTCCCACTACTCCCCGACCCCGGGGGGAGCGCTCACCGGCAGCCCTGCCGGCAGATTGATTCACGGAGTTTCGGCGTCCTAAGGTCTCCACCATGACGTCAAGGAAACTCCGCGGCAACCTGCTGTTCAGGATCATCATCGCCATCATTCTCGGTATCCTGTGCAGTCTTTTCTTTCCGGACTGGCTGGGGCGGGTGTTCGTGACGTTCAACGGACTGTTCAGCAATTTCCTGGGACTGTTCATCCCGGTCCTGATCTTCGCCCTGATCACCCCGTCCATCGCCGGTATCGGCCAGGGTGCCGGAAAATGGCTCGGCATCACCACCGGCATCGCCTACGCTTCAACGATCATCTCCGGGCTCATCGCCTTCGGCGTCGCCACCGTCACCTATGACAGGCTTCTCGGCGACAGCAGGCCCGACACTCTCGGAGACATCGACGAAGGTGCCCTGACCGCGTACTTCGACATCGAGATGCCGGCCCCGTTCGACATCATGACCGCCCTGATCCTCGCTTTCTGCATCGGTCTGGCGATGACCGGCGTGAAGTCCGAGGTCATCTACGCCGGGGTCCGGGAACTCGAGGGCGTCGTCATGAAGGTCATCAAGGTCTTCGTGATTCCGCTGCTCCCGGTCTTCGTCTTCGGCACCTTCCTCGGAATGGGCATGAACGGGACCCTCCTGGACGTCATCGGCTCACTGATCAAGGTTCTGCTGCTTGCCGTGGTGATGACGGTCCTGCTGGTCATCGGCCAGTACCTGGTCACCGGCGCAGTCACGAAGACCAACCCGCTCCGGGCGTTGTGGAACATGATGCCCGCCTACGCGACCGCGCTGGGGACTTCCTCGTCTGCGGCGACCATTCCCGTGACTCTCGAATGCACGAAGAAGAACGGGGTGACCGAGAACGTCGCCGGTTTCGCCGTTCCCCTGTGCGCGACGATCCACCTCGCCGGTTCGATGATGAAGATCACCCTGTTCGCTCTGGCGTTGATCCACATGTTCGACATGGACATCAGCACCGGGAAGATCATCGGTTTCCTGTTCCTGCTCGGCATCATGATGATCGCCGCACCCGGTGTTCCCGGAGGCGCGATCATGGCGGCTGTCGGCGTCCTGTCCGACCAGCTCGGATTCACGCAGGACCAGATCGCCGTCATGATCGCCGCTTACATCGCCATCGACTCCTTCGGCACCGCGGCGAACGTCACCGGTGACGGCGCCATTGTCCTGATCGTCAACAAACTCTCGGGGGGAAGCCTCGGGTCCGGTTCCGGCGTCGACTCCCGCGAGGCGGAGATCAACGAGACAGTCGCCGGGGAGATCACCAGGGCAAGAAACTAGGCGGGGAAACGGCAGGGGCACGAGTGTCCCGGCCGGGAAGAAGCGGCCGTCAGTCCACTGTTCCGATCCTGCTGACCGGCCACACCTTGAACCGGGCCTTGCCGATGACATTGTCGACGGGTACGGAACCTTTGTCCGGGTCATTCAGGTGGTAGCGCGAGTCCCTGGAATTGGTCCGGTTGTCCCCCATCACCCACAGCGCGTTGTCGGGGACGGTCACCGGCCCGAAGTACTCCCCCTGGCAGGCGTCGGAACCGGTCATCGGATCCACCGGGTACGCCCTCGGAGACAGAGTGTAGGAATCGTCGACCTTCTTCCCGTCGACCATGATCCCCGGGTCCCCCTGCCTGCACTGCACAGTCTGTCCACCGGTAGCCACGACCCTCTTGACCAGTGTGTACTCGTCAGGAGGGAGTATCCCGACAGTGGAGAGGACCTCCTGTCCGAAACGGATCACCGGGTTGCCGGAACGTCCGGACGTCCAGCCGTCCTCCCAGCCGGCAGGGGCGGAGAAGACCACCACGTCACCGGCGGCAGGTTCACTGAAACGGTAGGTCAGCTTGTCGACGACGATCCGGTCCCCGGTACAGCCGTCACAACCGACCAGAGTGGGCTCCATGGACTCCGAGGGAATCTGGTACAACCGTCCGACGAAGGTGTTGACCAGGCCGAGGACCAGCAGCGCGACCACCACGGTGACGAAGTACTCGAGCCACGCGGGGCGCTGTGGTTTACCGGGGTCCGGTTTACCTGAGTCTGGTTTACCGGGGTCTGGTTTACCGGGGTCTGACTGTGCCGCCTCTGCCTGTGTGCCGTCCGCCTGTGCGTCCGGGGTTCCGCCGGCCTGAGCACCGCTGCGTCCACTGTCTTCACTCACCTGTGCGAGCCTAGTCGCCGCCCGGCCCCGGGCCTTCACTGAAGGCGAACCAGCGGCCCCGGACCCGTTGCAGAGACACCTCGATACCGTAGAGTCTGCCGAGATTTCCTGCGGTGAGCACCTCATCGACCGGTCCGCTGGCGAGCACTCCACCGTCCCTGACCATGAGGACGTCCGTGGTGGACGCCGCGATCTCCTCCACATGGTGCGTGATCAGGACAGTGGTCAGGTCAGGCAGGGCTGCCCGCAGGTCATCGATGACCCGCAGCAGGATCTCCCGTCCGGGAAGATCAAGCCCCGTGGACGGTTCGTCGAGCAGCAGCATCTGCGGTTCTGTGACCAGGGCGCGGGCGGTCAACGTGCGGGCCTTCTCCCCCTGACTCATCTCGTGCCACCGACGGTCGGCCCTGTCACCCATGCCCACCAGGTCGAGCAGTTCCTCGGTTCGTGCACGGTCACCGGCGGTGTAGCCGAAGCGTCGGAGAAGGCCGTTGGACGCCGAGACCCCGGACAGCACCAGTTCCCGGGCCTCGAGATCATCGAACCTCTGGCGGGGATCGACGTACCCGATGATCCTGTGCAGTTCACGGACATCGGTGCGTCCCACGGTGCGGCCGAGGATACGGACTGAACCTGTGGTCGGGTAAAGGCGTCCTCCCGCCAGCTTCAGCATCGTGGACTTCCCTGCACCGTTGGGCCCCAGAACCGCCCAGTGGGTCCCGGTGGGGATGGTGACGCTGAAGTGTCCGACAAGGGTGTGGGGTCCCCGGCGGACCGTGACATCGTCAATGTCGACTGCCGTGGAGACGGTGTTCTCGGTCATGCGGGGCAGGGTACTACGCAGAAACTGGCAGCACGGGACGGAGGCTCCGGTCCGTGATTCCGCCAGTTCAGAGGGGCACGGTGATCTTTCTTCCGCGAGTTTCCCGAAAGTGGTTGTTGACGGCAAATGAGTATCGTATCGTGAACAACACAATCTGGAACGTGTGCTACAGATCACATCTGTAGCCCCGGAGGGCGCACACCACCTTCCGATCGACACCACCCTCCCGGAGGAGAACCATGACCACGACAGAATCCCGGCGGACCGCCGACGGCGGAGACGCCGCCGGCGACCCCGCCGGAACCAACGGACACCAGCTCACCGCCGAAGAACAGAAGTGGATCGACAAGAAGAAGTACGCCTGGGTCTTCAGCCTCTTCCCCGCCGCCATCCCCCTGATCCTCTGGGGTGGCGTCGAATGGATGAAAGCAGTGGACGCCCCGGAATTCTTCGTCCACGCCACCTGGTTCCTCGGCCCCGTCGCCGTCTTCATCCTCATCCCGATCGGCGACTTCGTCCTCGGAAGGGACGGAGAGAACGCCCCCGAGGAATTCGTCCCCCAGCTGGAGGAGACGAAGTACTACCGCATCATCTCCTACCTCTACTTCCCGATCATGCTCGCCAGCATCGTCCTGTGCTGCTGGCAGTGGACCTACGGGGGACTGACCTGGTACGACAAGCTCGGACTCGCCTGGTCCATGGGCATGACCTCAGGCATCGGCATCGTCGCCGCCCACGAGCTCGGCCACAAGAAAGGCAGCTTCGAACGCTGGCTCGGCAAGATCGTCCTGGCGATCCCCGCCTACGGCCACTTCTACGTCGAACACAACAAGGGCCACCACGTGAAAGTCGCGACCCCTGAGGACCCGGTGAGCTCCAGGATGGGCGAGAACGTCTACTCCTACCTGGTGCGCTCGATCCCCCGTCAGATACCGCGGGCCTGGAACGTGGAGAAGAAGAGACTCGCCAGAGCCGGTAAGAGCCAGTTCAACCTCGACAACGACGTCCTCAACGCCTGGCTGATCACCGTCCTGATCTGGGGCGTCCTCCTCGTCACCTTCGGTGTCGGCGTCCTCCCCTACATGATCATCCAGGCGGTCATCGGCATCGCACTGCTGGAGTTCGTCAACTACCTGGAGCACTACGGTCTGCTCCGCCGCAAGCTCGAGGACGGCCGCTACGAGCGGTGCTCCCCCGAGCACTCCTGGAACTCCGACAACCTCACCACCAACATCTTCCTCTACCAGCTGCAGAGGCACTCCGACCACCACGCCAACCCCACCCGCCGCTACCAGTCGCTGAGATCGGATGTCTTCGCCCCGGAACTCCCCGCCGGCTACGCCACCATGATCGCTACCGCGGCCATCCCGCCGCTGTGGACCCGGGTCATGGACAGACGGCTGATGCAGTACTACAACTACGACATCGAACGGGCCAACCTGCACCCGGCGAAAGCCGCCAGACTCCGCAGGAAGTGGAACCGCATCGCCGACACACGCCACAGCGCAGAGGCGGTGTGACATGTCTCCCCGTACCCCGTCCACCACCCGCCCGGCGGCACAGGAAACCGACCTGGATGCCCTGCGTGCCCGGGGAGGCGGCGACATCCCGGTCACCGCAGCACCCCCGCAGAAGAAGACCGACCCCACCCTGCACTACACACTGTGCGCGGCACTGACGGTCGCCGGGGCGGCAGTCATCGTCCTCGGCGTCCTCGGCGTCCTCGGGGCCACCGGGGTCACCGGACACTCCGGGTTCCCCGGTTCTGCACTGCTCGCGGAGATCCACCCCTGGTTCCTGCTGATCTCCCTGTTCTTCCTCCTCCCCGGGGTCGTGGGTCTC
The DNA here is from genome assembly GCF_900626215.1 of Corynebacterium neomassiliense. Lineage (NCBI taxonomy): Bacteria > Bacillati > Actinomycetota > Actinomycetes > Mycobacteriales > Corynebacteriaceae > Corynebacterium > Corynebacterium neomassiliense. The sequence goes on from NZ_LR131106.1 coordinate 1,859,989, forward strand.
TACCGCGGCCCAGGTGAAACTTCGACCCATGTCATTCCACGGCCGAAGAACCGCAGACCTGTGGATCCGACCGCCGGTGCCGGCGGCGCGGCCGGACCGGCCCCCACCGCCTGACCCCGACCACCACTTCCACCCCGACCATCCCGCCGACGACACGAGGAGAAGAGACCATGGCCGTGTACATATGCCCCGGATGTGACTACCGGATCGACACAGCGACAGGGGACGCCTCAGAGGGCTTCAGCCCCGGATTCGACTGGGACAGAGATGTCCCCGACGACTGGTTCTGCCCGGACTGCGGCGTCCGCGACAAGGTCGACTTCGACCGCGAGTCCTGACACCGCCACACCACCCGCCACACCACCCACCACCACACCACTCGCCCGATCACACCACCCACACCGCCGAGAAAGGGACAACTGCCGTGAGCACCTCCACCATGACCGACTACAAGATCTGGGAATGCGCCCAGTGCGGCTACATCTACGACGAATCCAAGGGAGACCCTGAAGAGGGCTTCCCGCCCGGCACCCGCTGGGAGGACATCCCCGACGACTGGGAGTGCCCGGACTGCGGGGCCGCGAAAGCCGACTTCGACATGGTCCAGATCGGCTGAACGGGGTACCGCATGACACGCGTCGCGATCGTCGGAGGCGGCGTCGCCGCCCACACCCTCGTCTCCGCGCTGGTCACCGAGCACAGCAACCGGCCTTCCGGGGAGGACGCCCTGACCGTTGACGTCTTCAGCTCCGAACCCCACCTGCCGTACCGACGGCCCGAGGTCAACAAGGGGATACTGCTGTCCGGGAAAACTCCCGCGGACATCGCCCTGGCCGGCGGGATCTTCGACACCCCCGGCATCACGTTCCACCCCTCCACCACAGTCACCTCGGTCGACCCCGCCACCGGGACCCTCACCGCGGGAAACACCACCCACCACTTCGATGAGCTGGTCTTCGCCACCGGCGCCGGCCCGCGGCTCCTCGACCCCGGTGACCCCTCCAACGCCCACCTGCACGGGCGCGACATCCACCACATCCGGACCCCGGAGCACTCCCACGCGCTGCGCGACAGGCTCACCGAACTGGGAGACGGAAACACCGTGGTCGTCATCGGTGGTGGGGTCCTCGGACTCGAGGCAGCGGCCGCGGCGTCCTCCCTCAGCGCAGCTCAGGTGCATGTCCTCGAGATCGCCGACGAAGTGTGCACCAGGATTCTGCCTCCCACCGCCGCGCGGTGGCTGCGTGACAGGCACCGCGACCACGGCGTCACCGTGACCTGCGGCCTCCCCCCGGATGAGCTTGCCGGGGAAGTGACCCGCCTCGACCCCGCCCTCGTCATCGTCTCCGTCGGCGCCGTGCGGGACACCATGCTCGCCGAGGACGCCGGGATCGCCGTGGGGGAAGGCCTCGGCGGCGGTATCTGCGTCGACGAGTTCGGGCGGACCGCCGTACCCGGGATCTATGCCGCGGGCGACTGCGCGGAGATCCACACCGCGGACGGGAGAGTCATCCGCCCGGAGGACGACGGGTCCGCGCGGCTTCTCGCCGGGATCGTCGCCGCACAACTCAACGGCGGCCGTGCGGGTACCGCCTTCACCGACTCCCCCAGGAAAGGCTGGACGAGGCAGTTCGGCCACATGCTCAACACCGTGGGAACGACCGGACTCACCGCCGCACCAGCGGGAGGGGCCACGGGACGAGCATCCGGAGAGCTCACCGAAGAGGTCGTCCTCGACACGCCGGAGGAACTCATCGTGCTCACCCGCGACGGTGACACCGTCGTCGGGGTGACGACGGTGGGGCGCAGTGCGGAGGTCCGGGCAGCGAAAGCGTCGCTGGGGACCGTCAGCCCACTGAGCAGCTGACCCGGGCCTGCTGCGCGATGAGGCAGACGGACTCGTTGGTGAGCACCCACCGCCCGTCACGGGCCACGTAGTAGAGATCGGCCGGCGGCTTGGATCCCAGCCCGATCATGCTCATCTGGATCGTGGCCGTCATCTGGTCCCCGTCCACGACGACCGGGTCGACCATCTCGTAGCGGAAGATCGGGTAGTTGCGCATCTGCACCCCGGCGTCCCTGATGGTCTGGACACCGGCCGGATCCTCCAGGTTGGACGCGATGTAGTCGTCCGAGGCGTCCGCGGCGAGGATCGAGTCAAGCTGGCTCTTCAGCTCCGCGTTGGACGGCTGGGGCGGGATGTCCGACGCCCCGTCATCGAAGACCCCGGCCTCGGCACCGGCGGCATCTGCGGTGTCCGCACTTCCGTCACCGGAACCGGTGTCGTCGACAGGTGCAGGCACCCCTCCACCGTTGATCCGGGCCGGTTCACCACCGGTGGAACCGGAGGACGCTCCAGTTCCACCGGCGGAGCCCGCCGCACCCGCTGCGCGGCTCGTGGTAGCCGCTGCCGAAGTGGTCCGCTTCGCGGTGGTGGAGTTCGCGCCCTTCTTCGAGGTGACTCCCGCGGCATTCGCCGCGTCCCCGGAGATCACGGTCACCTGACCGTTGTCCGCGTTGGCGAACATGACGGCAGCTCCGACCCCGATGACCACCGCGGACGCCAGTGACGACAGTCCCACGGACAGTGCGACGGTCGCCCACCGGGTGGATTTCTCGCTGCGTCCGGTCCTGTCCTCCTGCGGGTCTTCCTTCTGTGACGTGCCGGGGTCCGTGTAGTCGGCCATGTGACTCTCCCTGTTGTACGGCCGCTGTCGCCGTATGGTCCTGGTTATCGGTTCGCATGCCTCCGGACAGACGGATAATTCCAGGTGAGACCGGGGAACAAGCTTGTCGATGCACATAGTAGTATAGGCTGTCCAAATGTCATACAGGTTCAGGTCATCTTTGATCCGTGGGAACCGCCGGACCACGAGCGATATGCTGAGCTGATGTGTGACGAGCTACCCAACCGCATCTCCACCGGTGTCTCCGCCCACGACCCCTGGACAGTCGAAACGACCACGGGGGCCGTCAGAGGCCATCAGATCACCGGCGCCGTCGCCTTCCGTGGTGTCCCCTATGCCCGGCCTCCCGTGGGTGAACTCCGCTTCCGGCGGGCCCGGCCCCGGGACCCGTGGCGAGGTGTCCTCCTCGCCGACCGTCCCGGCGACTACTGCGCCCAGTGGCGCAACCGCACCGTCGGATGGACAGGTTCGGAGAACTGCCTGTGGCTCAATGTGGTGGTCCCACGACCCGACGGCAGGTCGCCGGTGATCGACACCGGCGCGAACAGACCGGTCGTGGTCTATCTCCACGGAGGATCGAACATCCACGGTTCCGCCGCCGAACCTCTCCTGTCCGGGGAGCACTTCGCCGCCGCCACCGACGCCGTGTACGTGGCGGTGAACTACCGGGTCGGGATCTTCGGACAACTTGCCCTCGGTTTCGCCGACGACCTCGACTCCGGCCGCTTCGACTCGAACACCGGACTGTCCGACATCATCACCGCGGTGGAGTGGGTCCACGACAACGCGGAGGCGTTCGGCGGCGACCCGCACCGCATCACCGTCATGGGTGAATCCAGCGGCGGAGCGATGGTCACCGCCCTGTCGGCGGTACCGCGGATGAAGAACCTCGTGCACGGGTTCATCGCCCAGTCACCCGCCGCTGCGATGGTGCACACCCCCGACGGTGCCCGGCGTGCCGCGGACATGGCACTGGAGATCCTGCGCTCCGACGACGACGGAAAGAAGCCCCGCCCCGAAGGAACCGGGAAAGACCTGCTCACAGCCTCCCCCGAGGGTCTGGCCTGGCTGACGGAACGCACCAATGACGCGGCCTGGGGCCGGTGCGGCATCGCCGGGGGATTCGCCCCCGTCATCGACGACCTTCTCCCCGCCCACCCGCTGACTCCGGGCGCCCAGCTCGACATTCCCCTGCTCATCGGCACGAATCTCGACGAGTACGTGCTGATGCGCTGGGCCTACCCGTCAGCCCGGGCGTTCGCCACGGAGGCCCGGGACTTCGCCGAGAGCATCGACCCCGACCGGGCCCCCCGTGTGCTCGCGGAACTCTACGGTGACGGACGTCGGCGCGCCGACGCCGGACGTTTCCTCGGCGACGCCCTGTTCACCGCACCGGCCGTCAGAATGGCCTCCCAGCACCCCACCGGGAGGACGTGGATGTACCGGCTGGACCTGTCCACCCCCGCCTACGATCTCGCCGGAATCGGGGCGACACACGCTCTGGACCTGCCGGTACTGTTCGGCCGCTACGACTCAGGCCGGGGACCCGGCGCGCTGGCGCTCGGCGGCAGGCAGCGCATGGCCGCCACGACCGCGGTGATGCAGGACCGGTGGAAGAGGTTCATCCATGACGCCGACCCCGGATGGGAGCGCTACCCCGTCGGTCTCGCCACGCAGCTCTTCGACGCCGGCGAGCGCACGGTCACCGACCCGGACCCTCAGCTGAGAGAGGCCTGGGCCCCGGTGAACCTCACCGGGTTCCCGCGGTAGCAGACACACCGTCACCGGTTCCGCGGTCCGGGGTGGTGGCACGCCCGGCGTCCCCCACCTCTGAAGCCCTGTCGGTGTCGGCGTCGGCGTCAGCGTCGGTGTCGGCGTCAAGGTCGAGACCGTGGTCGCCCGCGGCGTCCCACACATCCCTGTCCCAGATACCCGCGCGCCTGGCCACCACCGTGGCGACCAGTGCCTGGCCGGTCACGTTCACGGCGGTGCGCCCCATGTCGATGATCGGTTCGATCGCCAGGAGCAGCCCCACACCCGCCAGCGGCAGGCCCAGGGTCGACAGGGTCAGGGTGAGCATGACCGTCGCGCCCGTCGTTCCGGCGGTGGCCGCCGAGCCGATCACCGAGACGAAGATGATGAGAAGGTAGTCGGTGAAACTGAGGTCGAGTCCGTAGAACTGGGCGACGAACAGGGCCGCGACCGCCGGGTAGACCGAGGCGCAGCCGTCCATCTTCGTCGTCGCGCCCAGCGGGACAGCGAAGGACGCGTAGGCCCGCGGCACGCCCATCGCCTCCTCTGCCACGCGCTGGGTCACCGGCATGACACCCATCGACGACCTGGTGACGAACCCCAGGGAGGTCACAGGCCAGACCCGACGGTAGAAGCCGACCACAGGCAGACCGTTGAACTTCAGCACCGCCGGGTAGATGACCAGCAGGACGATCGCCAGTCCGACATAGATCGCCAGCACGAACCTGCCGAGGGAACCCAGGGCGTCCCAGCCGTAGTCAGCGACCGCGTGGCCGATCAGGGCACCGGTTCCGACCGGAGCGAGACGGATGATCCACCACAGCACCTTCTGCACCACGGTGAGCAGTGACTCGGTGACATGCAGGAACGGTTCGGCGGACTTCCCCGCCTTCACCGCGGCGACGCCGAGGGCCAGGGAGATGATGAGCAGCTGGAGCACGTTGAAGCTCACCGAAATCTCCCCGTCGGAGGACGCCGAGGCCCCGAGACCCAGGAAGTTCCCGGGTACCACCGAGTCGATGAAGCCCATCCAGGATCCGGTGTGGGAGGGCTCTGCTGCGGTGGCGGCGTCAACGGAGGTGCCCGAGCCCGGCTTCATGACGAGTCCGACCAGGATCCCGGCCAGGACGGAGAAGAAAGCCGTGATGACGAACCATGCGAGGGTGCTCGCCGCCAGCCGGGCCGCGTTGGCGACCTTGCGCAGGTTGGCCACGGAGGTGATCACCGCGGTGATGATCAGGGGCGGGACCATGGTCTTGAGGAGGTCGACGTAGATCGACCCGGTCCGGTCCAGGAAGGTGGCGAGCCAGGGGTCGGCGCCGTCACCACCGGCGCCCTGGGCCCGGGCGACGAACCCGAGCGCCAGCCCGACGAGCAGGCCGAGGATGATCTGGGGGCCGAATCCGGTGAGCCACGAGGGCAGGTTCCGGTCCCGGCCTGCCGGGGATGTACGGGTTCCCTTCGGAGTACCGGGGGATGACCCGGTAAGGGATGACCCGGTAAGAGATGACTCGGTGTGAGGCAAGGTGTTCTCCTGACGTTCAGTCGGGCTCAGACCCGTTCCGGTTGTGAACAGATCTGTCTATTTCGGACCGCCACTCTACGCCTCCCCGCCGCCGCACGGTACCGTCTCCGCCGGGTTTCTGTGAGTTGCCTGGAAGATTCGTCCCGGCTCCATGCCAGAACCGCAGGTGAACCCCCCACAACTCGCCACCGACATGCGGACGGCACTAGCGTGAACAGGCAATGACTCTCTTACCGCGCACCTCACCTGCCACTTCACCGGCAGCCGCCGCCACAGCACACCGGACTCTCCCCGGCCTGCCGAAGATCCGGGTGCGGGACGCCGTCGACGTCACCGCCGTCGTCACCGGTCTCGTCGCCATCAACCTCACCGCCCACTTCACCTCGCTGAGCTCGGCGATGGCCACCGTCCCCGTCGGGGTCGCCTGCCTCGTCGTCATGGCGAAAGCCCGCGGTATGACGCTCGCCGACCTCGGTCTCGGACGGGGCACCCGGCGCAGGGGTCTCTACTACGGGCTCGGTGCGGCCGCCCTGGTCCTCGTGGTCGTCGCCGCCGCAGTCGCGCTGCCCGCGACCCGCGGCTTCTTCTTCAACGAGTCCTATGCGTCACTGCGTACCGCCCTCATCGCGGCACTCGTGATCATCCCCCTGCAGACCGTCCTCCCGGAGGAACTGGCCTTCCGCGGTGTCCTCCACGGGACACTGGCCCGCCTGGGCGGGACAAAAGCAGTGTTCATCGGAGGTTCACTGCTGTTCGGGCTGTGGCACGTCGCCAGCTCACTGAGCCTCACCGCGACGAACGTCGGACTGACCGCGCTTCTCGGGTCCGGTTCCGCCGCCCAGTGGGCGGGTGTGGGACTCGCCGTCGCAGCCACCGCCGGGGCCGGTGCCGGCCTGACCTGGCTGCGTCACCGGACCGGCAGCGTCCTCGCCCCCATCGGACTGCACTGGGCACTCAACGCCGTCGGGGCACTGGCCGCCGCCGCTGCCTGGCACTTCCTGTGAGCTTCTACTCGCAGGCCGTACCGTCGTCGTCACCGTCCATGCCGGAGCGGTAGCCCGGCTCACCCCGGTGCAGCGGGGCGGCTCCCGCAGCCCGGGCCGCCGCACAGTTCGCGTAGTACACCCCGGCAGGATCCACCGGAACACTTTCCGGGGAAGGAGCTGCCGGTGCCGGAGGAACTTCCGCGACGTCGCCGACCGGTGCGCCACCCGTTCCCGTGACATCACCGGTGCCGGTGGTCGTGCCGCCGACCGTGCCTGTCCCGGTGCCACCGCATGCCGAGAGGACCCGCACCATGGCGTCCTTCTCCGCCGGGGTGACCCACAGCGCGTAGGTCGCCTTCACCCCGATCTGCTTCGACACATAGGTACAGCGGAATGCCTTGTTCGCCGGTAACCAGGTCGCGGCGTCCCCGTCACTCTTCTGCTGGTTAGCGGGACCGTCCACGGCAAGCAGATTCGCGGGATCATTCGCGAACTGTTCACGGCGTTCCGGGGTGAGCTGCTGCGCCCCTTTCTGCCACGCGTCCGAAAGAGCGACGACGTGGTCGATCTGCACGGCACTGCTCGTGTCCTGTCCACGGACGAAGCCGATCGCCCGGCCGGTGTACGGGTCATCCAACGTCCCGGACAGTACCCGGCAGCTCCCCTCCTTGAGCGTGACACCGGTGAGGTCACGGGCGAGGATGTCGTTGCGGGTGTCGCAGCCGTTGCGGTCGACATCAGCCCACTCCTGGCCGAACTGTTCACGGCTGTACCCGGTCTTCGGCGCGCGGCCCTTGACCGGCAGAGTGTCCAGGGTGGCGAGCGCAGCGGCGACATCCCCGGAATCTCCCGCACCGGCCGGCGGTGCGGCCCCGTCAGCTGCCGTGCCGGTCGCCGGATCAGTCGCCGGGTCAGGGGACGTTACGGAGGCGGGGGCCGGCGCCGGGAATCTCACTGTGGGGGAGACCGCCACGTCCCCGGGAACGGAGGTCGACGCCGACGAAGCGTCCCCGCCCGCCGAACACGCCGACGCCGTCACAACGGCGGCCAGAAGGGCACCTGCCACCGCCACCTTCCGCAGAGGACGCCGAGGACCACCGGGCATGCCGGACGCAGCCGGGGTCACTCCCGTCGTAGAGCTGTTCACCTTGCGCTCTCCACCTGTACGCCCGCCCGGTCGCTCACTTTCGACGTCACCGGGCGTGCGGGCACGGGACGGGCCCTCCACGCCGAGACGCACAGCAGTGCCAGGCAGACGATGCCCGCCAGGCCCTGCATGTTGCCGTAGAGGTACTCCACCACCCCGAAGTCCGACAACGACCACGGGCCACTCTCGGAGAAGACCTGGTAGTGGTGGTTCGGGGTGCTCTGGTAGTCGACGTCGTCGAGTCTGCCGAAGGAGAGGTTCGCTGCGACGAGAAGTAGTGTGCCGACAGCGGTGGGCCAGTCCCACAGCTCCCTGCGGCCCGCCACCAGGACGGTCGCCTGGAACGCGAGCAGGGTCACGGCCACGATCACCCCGGTCCAGTGATGGGTCACCGCGATGGGAGAGGAGACGCTCACCGCCAGGACCAGGACCAGCAGCACGCTGACCGGACGCCCCGCCGCGGACAACCGGTACACGGCCCAGCCGGCGACCGCGGCGATGAGCAGCAGCCCGGGAACCATGACGGTCTGCGCGGTGTCCGGATCCATACCGGCACGGGTCAGCAGACCGGTGAGCGCCTGGTTCGGCGGGTAGCCCGGCCCGCCGCCACGCTCACTGTTGAAGAACTCCTCGGTCCAGAAGAACAGCGAGTCCGACGACCGGAAAACCCATCCGGCGACCACGGTGACAAGGAAGGCCGCGAAGGAACGGGCCAGGTCACCCCACCGTTTCGTCACGAGGAACACCAGTGCGTAGGCGGCAGGGGTGATCTTGATCCCCGCCGCCACACCGACACCGGCACCCCGCAGCTGTCGCGGGGTGTACCCCAGCAGGTCCACGGTCACCAGCAGCACGAGGAAGACGTTGATCTGCCCGTACATGAGATGTACCTGCAGGGGTTCGAAGAGCAGGGCGAAACCCAGTGCCGCCAGGCCCGCCACCGGCGCGGCCCTGCGGCAGCGCACGGCCGTGACATCCTGACCCGGCAGCAGGACGGTGGTGAGACGGTGAACCGCCATGGTGAGCACCAGCCAGGCTGCGATGAGGGACGCCCAGGTCCACACCATCTCCATGACCTGTTCATCCATCCAGGTCAGGGGGACGAACAGGACAGCGGCCACCGGCGGATAGATGAAGGCGAAGCCGGACCGGGACGGGAATCCCTCACCGTAGAGCGGAGCATGGTCCAGTATCGCCCGGCCGGCGTCTGCGAAGACGCCGACGTCCAGGAGGTAGGCGTCCCGCGTGTGCGCGAGCACTCCCCTGGTCTGCCAGATGAGACACACCAGCCCCAGGATCATGAATACTGCCCCGAAGACCTGCACGGCGGCGCGCCTGCGGGGGGTTAGCCCCGGGACAGTGTTGACACGGTTGTCAGCGTTGCCAGCGTTGTCACGGGCCTGGTTCGGTCCCCTGTCCGGATCCGGTGCAGGGGAGGTTGCGGGAGTCGAGGTCTTCATCGCCGGACGAGTTTACCCCGCGGAGCAGGGGCCACCCCCGCTGCTCCGTGCCCCGGCCGTGCCCCGGCCGCGGTGGAACCGGTCCCGGACTACTCTCCGTCCGGAAGGTTGCCCTCGCCGTTCTCCAGGTGCGCGCGGATGAACCACTGGAACTGCTCCATGGCACGGATCTGGCCGATGAACATGTCCTCGGTCACCGGATCGAGTTCGGCGAGAGCGGAATCCGCCTCACGGGAATCGGTGATGACCTTGTCGTAGACCTCGTTGAGGGCCAGGAGGTGCTGGGTGACCGTGCCCTTGTTCACCGGGTACTGCAGGGGCTCCCTGCCCGGCGCGTGGGAGTCCGGGGTGCCGATCGGCTCCCCTCCCAGGGCGGCGATACGCTCGGCGACTTCGTCGGCGTTCGCGCGGATAGCGTCAACCTCCGGGTCGATCATCTCGTGGACACCGATGAAGGTCGGCCCCACGACATTCCAGTGGGCGTGCTTGAGGATCAGATGAAGGTCGTTGTACGCGGTGAGACGTTCCTGCAGGATGTCGATGACCTGCTTGGCATTCCCCTCGGAAAGACCGGGGGCGGTGAAGTTACTCATGGTGTGTATCGCTCCTTCAGCGGGCATGTGGTGGACTGCCTTGTCCGTCTGTGTCGACGGACCCACTTCCGAGGGTATCGCGGGACGCGGCCGCGCGGTCGGCTTTTCACCCCCGGATGTGGCACCGGGAAGGTAACGTGAGCAGAACTATGTCCCGATCTGCGCCGTTCACAGTGCCCCGTGCCCTCCGCCGTCCCCTGAAGAGGTTCGAGAGGACCGTCGCCACGAGGGTCTTCTCCTCTCCCCGCTCCTTCGAACGGGGGCTGGCCCTGTGGCCGCCGTTGGCCGGTGACGGGGTGAAGGTCCGCAATATCGCAGACGACTGGTCCTACGGCGAGGTCGTGCTGCATCTCAGCCCGCTGACGCAGAACATGCACGGGGCGGCGTTCGGGGGGACCCTGTTCTCCATGACGGACTTCCTGTTCGGCACCCTCGTGATGAAGCGCCTGGGAAGGGACTACGAGGCGTGGACCCGCACCGGACAGTTCCAGTTCCTTTCCCCGGGACGCAACGGTGCCCGGATGACCGCCGAGGTCTCCGACGAACTGTGCCGGAGAATCCTCGACGACATCGCCGCCGACGGTTTCTCCAATGTCGCCTTCACCAGCGTGATCACCAACCCGGACGGGACGGTGGCCGGGGTGGGCCAGCAGGATCTCCACGTCCGTCCACGCAAGGGCAGGGAGGCCGCGAGGACGCCGGGGGCACCACGTGGGGTCGACCCCACGATGAAGGCCAGGGAACCCGAGGGCATGACCCTCGAACACCTGGTCACCGCCGCAGCATGGCGTGCCTGGGGCCCGGCGGGCACCGGTGAGCACGGCCTGCTGACCTCGGTCCTCTCCGCCGCCCGCCGGATCCCCTCCCCCGAGGACCAGGCCCGTCACGTGTGCGGGGAGATCCTGTCACGCGGGGCACTGACCCGCGGGCAGCTGCGGGAACTGTGCATCCCTGACCGGCTGCTGGGCTGAGCCGGCCTCACCGGGATACGGGCCCCGGTGTCAGGGGCGCGAGCCGGGTAGGACCACGGCGAGGATCTCCGGCAGGGTGACCGTCCGCATGCCGGTGCCCCCGCTCCCTGTGTCCCCGCTCCCTGGGACGCCCACGATCTGCTCGCCCTCGTCGCGCATCCTGCGCAGGGTCTCGTGCACCGGCATGTCCGCCGGGAGCACCAGCAGTGGCCGGACGAGACCGTCGACCTCGTCGACACCGGTGCCACGCGGGAGGGTGAGGGTGTCACGGACATGGACGAAACGACCCCGGCAGTTCGCGGTGCCTGCACCGTCAGTTTCCGCCGCAGTGCCGGAGGTACCGACGAGGATGCGCATCTGCCCGCTGGCGCGTGCGGCATCCTGAACCTGGCCGACGGTCGCCCCGGGGGGAAGCGAAGGGACGTCGTCGCCCGGGAGTTCGCCGAGAGCTCGTCGGGTGAGGTCCAGCGCGCCCAGCACGCGGTCCCGGTCCCCGGAGTCGAGGGAACCGGCGCGGGCCGAATGCTCCACCAGCTGCCGCAGGGACTCGGCGTCATGCCCGCTCGCCGCCGCCCGGTCGACCGGTTCGACACCCGCCCAACGGACCAGCCTGTTGGCCAGCCGGTTCATCCACAGCAGCAGGGGCCGCAGGATCCAGGCCAGGGCACGGGCCGGAACAGCGACGAGACGTGCCGCCCGGTCCGGGAAGGCGATCGCCCACGACTTCGGGGCCATCTCCCCCACCACCAGGTGGAGAAAGGTGACCAGGAACAGCGCGAGGAGGAAGGAGACCACGTAGGCGGCCGAGTCCGGCAGCCCCACCGCCTCGATCAGGGGCAGGATCCAGGAGGACACCGCCGGTTTGGTCACCGCACCGAGAGCGAAGGTGACCAGGGTGATGCCCAGCTGGGCGGCGGCGAGCATCACGGTCAGCTCGTCCATGCCCCGCAGTGCCGCCCGTGCGGTGACACTGGTGGCCGCCTGCTCCTCGAGCCTGCGTCGGCGGGCCCCCAGAAGGGCGAACTCGATCATGACGAAGAAGGCGCTGGCCACCAGGAGCGCCAGGGTGACGACAACCACTGTCACGGTGTTCACCGGTCATCTCCTTTCTCCGGCACCGGCCGGGGTGTCTCTTCTGCCGTACCTGAGCCGTCGACGGTGACGGTCACCCGCACCAGCGAGGGCACGTGCCGTTCAACGGCGAGGACCCTGAGGACGAGGGCCCGGGTCGGGGCGTCCTCCAGGACTTCGCGGGGATCCTCCGGCAGTTCCACCCGGACGACCTCCCCGACCTGGGGAAGCGTTCCCGCATACTCGATCACCAGGCCGGCGAGAGTCTCTGCACCGGACTCCGGCAGCAGGACGCCCAGGCCACGCGCCACCTCGTCAAGGTGCTCCTCACCGGGAAGGACCTCGCCGGTGGTCTCCGAGGCGCCGGAATCCGGGTCATCCCGGGTGAGGACCGCCACATCGTGCTCGTCGGTGAGCTCACCGACGACTTCTTCGGCGAGGTCCTCGACCGTGAGCACACCGGACATGCCCCCGTATTCGTCGATGACACAGGCCAGCCGGTCACTGTCCGAGGTCAGGGCGGTGAGTGCGTCCGGCAGCCGCATCGCCTCGGGGAGGATCACGGCCTCACGGACCAGTCCCAGGACCGGGGTGTCAGGGTCCAGGTCAGGGTCCAGGACGTCCTCGAGGTGGAGGACGCCGTGGATGACCTCGGTTTCACCGTTGCCGGACACCACAGGGTAGCGGGTGTGCTCGACGGACATGCGTCCGCGGGCGTCACGCACGGTCGTGTCCGCGGTGAGTTCACCGGTGCGTGACCTCGGGACCATGGCGTGGCCGACGGTGCGTTCCGGGAAGTCGAGGATGCGCTCGACCAGTCCCGACACTTCCCCGGGGAGGTCGCCGGACTCCCTGGCGTCGCTGACTATTCTCTCCAGGTCACGCGGGGTCGCGGTCGCGTCGACGTCCTCGACCGGGGTCACGCCGACGGCACGCAGCAGCGCGGTCGACGAACGGTCGAAGAAGGCGATCAGCGGACCGAAGACCTTCATGTAGACGGAGGTGGAGGTCGCCAACGCCTTTGCCAGGGGTTCCGGCGAGGCGATGGCGAGGTTCTTGGGGAAGAGTTCGGCGCCGACCATCTGTACGACGGTCGCCACGAGCAGGACGATCACGGCGACGGTCGCGGCAGGGCTGCCCGTCAGTTCACTGACGGCGTCCCCGATGAGGGGTTCCGCCAGTTCACCGACGAGAAGTCCGGTGACGGTGATGCCGAGCTGGGCCCCGGAGAGCATGAAGCTTGTCCGACGGGTGACGCCGAGTGCTCGGGCGGCTTTCCGGTCCCCCCGGTCGGCTGCCGCGGCCAATCTGGCACGGTCGACGGACATGTACGCGAACTCCTGGGCGACGAACCAGGCGTTCAGTGCTATGAGCACGAGAACAGCAGTAATTCCGGCGGTGAGCGTCACCGCCGCTGCAACGGTGGCGCTCATCGATGTTCACCATCGTCCATGGTGGACGATCAACTCCTTCGGTAGATGGCAGTGAACGAAGTTTACACAAATCACCGGGACCATGTGCAAGGTAGCCTCGGTCACCATGAGTGACGACGCCTCCCCCACACCTCCCACCGGCCCCACCTACCCTGACGTCTACCGTGCCTCCGGCACCCGTTACACCGGGACCGACAGCTCTGCCGCCATGCCCTACCGCCGCAGCGGCACCTCCGGGCTCAGGCTCCCCGCGATCACCCTCGGTCTGTGGCACAACTTCGGTTCCGACCGGCCCCTGGAGAACCAGCGGCAGATCCTGCGCCGGGCATTCGACCGTGGCGTGACGCACTTCGACCTGGCGAACAACTACGGACCGGTCCCGGGTGCGGCGGAGGAGAACTTCGGCAGGATCATGGCCTCAGATTTCCGGCCCTACCGTGACGAGATTCTGGTCAGTTCGAAGGCCGGCTGGTACATGCAGGACGGCCCCTACGGTTTCGGCGGCTCCCGGAAGTACCTGGTGGCCAGCTGTGACGCCTCACTGCGCAGGACCGGGCTGGACTACTTCGACATCTTCTACCACCACCGGCCCGACCCTGAAACCCCGGTGGAGGAGACCGTGGCCGCCCTCGACCACCTCGTCCGGTCGGGCCGGGCACTGTATGTCGGTGTCAGTTCATACTCCCCCACCCTGACACGTCGCGCCCAGGAGGTGGCCCGCGACCTCGGCACACCGCTGCTGATCCACCAGCCGAGCTACTCCATGTTCAACCGGTGGGTCGAGGACGGGCTCCTGGAGACCTGCGCCGGGGAGGGCATGGGCGTCATCGCGTTCTCCGCACTGGCCCAGGGGCTGCTCACCGACCGCTACCTCGACGAGATCCCGGAGGACTCCCGCCTGGGCAGGCACCGTATGGACCCCGGTTTCCTCACCGACGACACCCTCTTGGCCGTCCGCGCGCTCAACGACATCGCAGCGGGACGGGGCCAGTCGCTGGCACAGATGGCGATCGCATGGGTGCTGCGGCGCCCGGAGGTCACCAGTGCGCTGATCGGGGCGTCCTCGGTGGATCAGCTCGACGATTCCCTCGGTGCCCTGGACAATCTCACCTTCACCGACGCCGAGCTCGCGGAGATCGACCGTTACGCGGTGGACCGGGGTGTCAACCAGTGGGCGAAGGCCACGGAGTCGACTGACTGACAGGCCGGCCCGGGGGGGTCAGCGCCCGAAGACCTCCACCACGGCGGCGTTGAACGCGTCCACGTCCGTCCTGGTGCGTGAGGTGACCAGCGGCCCTGTGGTGGCGCCGTCGGTCACCCCGGTCCCGTCGTCGATGTGGACCTCCTCGTCGACCCAGGTCGCGCCGGCGTTCACCAGGTCGGTGCGCAGCGTCGGCGAGGAGGTGAGGGTGCGCCCACGGACGACGTCGGCGTCGGTGAGGATCCATGCACCGTGACAGATCGCGGCGACCGGCTTGCCTGCCCGCATCATCCCGCGGACCAGGTTCACCGCATCCGCGTCGAGACGGAGCTGGTCGGCGTTGCTGACACCTCCGGGCAGGACAAGCGCTGAGAAGGACGCCGCGTCCACGTCAGCGGTGACCATGTCGGGGGCGTAGGACGTCCCCCGCCGGCCGGTGATGAGACCGTCCCGGGGAGCGACGAACACGACCCTGCCACCGGCCTGTTCGACAGCATGCTTGACCTGGCTGACCTCCGCGTCCTCGAAGCCGGTGGTGGCCAGGACAGCGATCGTCTTCCTGCTGAGATCACTCATGCCACCACAGGCTACTCCGGGTCATCAGAAGAAACCGTCCGCGGTCTCCTTGTACGACCACAGCAGGTTCTTCGTCTGCTGGTAGTGGTCGAGCATCATCAGGTGGGTCTCCCTGCCGATACCGGACTTCTTGTAGCCTCCGAAGGCCGCGTGGGCGGGGTAGGAGTGGTAGTTGTTCACCCACACCCGTCCGGCCTGGATGGCGCGGCCGGCACGGTAGGCGGTGTTGGCGTTGCGTGACCAGACTCCGGAGCCGAGACCGTACTCGGTGTCGTTGGCGATGGTCATGGCCTCGTCAAAGTCCCTGAAAGTGGTGACCGCCACGACCGGACCGAAGATCTCCTCCCGGAAGCACCGCATGGAGTTCTCGCCCTTGAGGATGGTCGGTTCAATGTAGTAGCCGCCCTCGAGACCCTCCACGGTGCGGACGTGGCCGCCGGCGAGCACCTCGGCACCTTCGGCCGGACCGGACGTGAGGTACCCGGAGATCTTGTCCATCTGTTCCTGGGACGCCTGGGCGCCGATCATTGTCTCGGTGTCCAGTGGGTTTCCCGCTCTGATGGCCTTGACGCGTTCCACGACAAGGGAGAGGAACTCGTCGGCGATGTCCTCCTGGATCAGGGCACGGGACGGGCAGGTGCAGACTTCGCCCTGGTTGAGGGCGAACATGGTGAAGCCTTCGACTGCCTTGTCGCGGAAGTCGTCGTCGGCGTCCATGATGTCGGAGAAGAAGACGTTGGGGGACTTGCCGCCGAGTTCAAGGGTGACGGGGATGAGTTTGTCCGCGGCCGCCTTGTTGATGAGCTTGCCGACCTCTGTGGAGCCGGTGAAGGCGATCTTCGCGATCCTGTCCGAACCCGACAGTGCGACACCTGCCTCCTCCCCCAGTCCGTTGACGATGTTGAGGACCCCGGCGGGGAGCAGGTCGCCGATGAGGTCGATGACGTAGAGGATGGACGCCGGTGTCTGTTCGGCCGGCTTCAGCACGATGGTGTCCCCGGCGGCGAGGGCGGGGCAGATCTTCCACGCGGCCATGAGGACGGGGAAGTTCCAGGGGATGATCTGGCCGACAACGCCGAGCGGCTCGTGGAAGTGGTAGGCGACGGTGTTCTCGTCGATCTGGGAGAGGTGCCCCTCCTGGGCACGCAGGGCCCCCGCGTAGTAGCGGAAGTGGTCGACCGCCAGGGGAATGTCGGCGGCGAGGGTCTCCCGGACGGGTTTGCCGTTGTCCCAGGTCTCTGCGACGGCGACGGCCTCGAGGTTCTCTTCGATCCGGTCGGCGATCTTCAGCAGGATGTTGGAGCGTTCCTGGACACTGGTCCTTCCCCACGCGTCCGCGGCGGCGTGGGCGGCGTCGAGGGCGAGGTCGATGTCCGCGGCTTTTCCGCGGGCGACACGGGTGAAGACCCTGCCGTCGACGGGGCTGATGTTGTCGAGGTATTCGCCGTCCACCGGAGGCACCCACCGGCCTCCGATGTAGTTGTCGTAGGTGTCGCGGTAGGAGACGAGGGAACCTTCTGTGCCGGGGGCTGCGTAGACGGTCATGTGGTGGTGGTCCTCCGTTCGGGTCCGGACCGGACCCTCGAGTGCTGGTCGGATTGCTGCCGACCAACCTAACCGCAGTAAAGTGTGATGGCGACCACTATATGTTCATAATCTAACTGGCATCACACTCTTCGAGGTGTCCGCGCAGGTACCCGGCACTTAACAGTTAAGTGACAGAACAGAAACAACCCCCGTTCACGACAGAACGGGGGTGGTTACCAGGGGTGGCAGCTCCGGACAGTCCGGAGCCGGACGCCCCCGGAAATCAGGCCGCGCGCCGGCGGGCGAGAATGAGATGGTCCAGACTGAACCTCCCGCCACCGACGGCGGCGACGAGGGCCGTGCCCGCAGCCAGCGCCAGGACCAGCTCATAGCCGCCGCCGTCGACGAAGATGGTGCCCGCGTCGGCATGGACGAACCACCATGCGCCGAGCATGTCGAGGACAACCAGGACCCCGACCACCGGAGTGGCCAGCCCGAGAATGAGAAGGGCCCCGCCGACGAGCTCGACGGTGGCGGCGAAGATCGCCGCCGCGGTGGCCGCGGGGATACCCATCGACTCAAAGAAGGCGGAGGTGCCGTCGATAGTGTTCGTGAAGAACTTCTGCCAGCCGTGGGCGATGAGGATGACGCCGAGTGCGACGCGTGCGATGAGAATGACAATGTCTGAAGTCGTACGGGAGGCTCCGGTGGAGAGCATGACGCCCTTTCTGGAAGTAAGTAACGGACACCTCCACCATAGCGGATCTAGTTGACATGTCAACAAGCGGTGGTGCTGCTCACGGCGTCCCCGTCCGGCACAGCCGGATCACTCCCACCGGACGCGGGGTCAGTTCCACCGGACGCTCCGGGTCAGTTCAACCGGCCGACCCGGACGGTCACCGGCCAGGAGACCTGCCGTGGACGCCCGTTGTCCCCCCAGATCCTCACCACATCGGCACAGAAGTCACGGAACAGGTCCGCCCGCCCCGCCTCCTCCGCCCGGCGGACCGCCGACCACGTACCGATGTAACCGAGGAAAGCCTCAGGATCCAGGTCACGGTCGATACTCAGTTCAGGGGCCTCCAGTTCCTCGAAAGGGAAGTCAAGGGTGCGGTAGCCTTCGTCGACGAAATGGCGTCCCGGATCCCAGAACCGGCCGATCCCGTCGTAGTAGAACCGGCCGAAGAGCTCCTGCAGGTCAGCGTCCGAAATCCGCAGCACACCGTAGGTGACCAGCGCGATCACACCACCCGGCGCGGCAATGCGCCGGGCCTCGGAATAGAACTGCGGAAGATTGAACCAGTGCGCCGACTGTGCAGCGGTGACAAGGTCCACCGTGGCGTCCCGGACAGGAAGTCTCTCGGCCGGGGCGACCGCGTAGGTGACATTCGGGCACGGTGTGGCCGCGGCGATCTGCGACTCGCTAGGATCAAACGCCAGCACCCTGTCGAAATAGTCCGCGAGCTGTGTGGACAACTGCCCGGTACCGCAACCGACGTCGACGGCGAGAGCGGTGGACGGCGCGAGATCCGCCAGGAACGACGACACCTGCCTCGGATAACTGGGACGGTAGGTGGCGTACTCGGCACCTCCGGTGGACCAGTTGCTGGGTACGTCAACGGGACCGGTACCGGTGGCAGGTGAGTCAGTCATGTCCCCAGCGTACCGGCGGTCCCACAGAGTGGACAGCGAACACCTGACACTGAACAGAATCCCGCCGTACCCCTGCAGTGCAGGACCTCCCCGGCTCACAGTTCCAGGCGCGTACCCGTCCACCGTCGCCTCAGCCACCGGTCGTGCGAGGCTACGACGACAGCCCCCGGATACCCCGGGATCGCCTCCTCCAGTGCCGTGACCAGCGACAGCGAAAGATGATTGTCCGGCTCGTCGAGGAGGAGAACCTCGGGCGGGTCGGCGAGCAGCACCGCGAGCGCGACCCTGCGCTGCTGGCCCGTGCTCAGCTGCGCCAGGGGCCGGTCGACGTCCCGCTGACGGACCAGACCGAAGGTCGACAGGGGTACGGCGTCCGCCAGCTCCTCGCCGACGAGATCCCGGTAGGTGCGTTCGACGGTGCGTCCCGCCCCGCGGTCGTGCGGGTCCGGCAGGGTGACCTCCTGGGTGAGGTACCCGGTGCGGACCCCCGTGACGGTGAGCGAGCCGGAGTCCGGCACCAGCACCCCGGCGAGCACGGAGAGCAGCGTGGACTTCCCTGACCCGTTCGGACCTGTGACCAGCAACTTCTCAGTGCCGTTGAGGGTCAGGGACGTCTCGGCGAGACGCCCTGCCACGGTGATCCCGGACGCCACCACCACCGGGCCCCCGGACGCGCTCCGCGGCCCGCGGACACTGTCCGCCGCCGCGGTGAGCCCGGCGAAAGTCAGTGGCGCGGGCGGTCTGCGAACCTGCTCCTCCTCGAGTTTCTCCAGGCGAGAGCGGGAGTCACTGACCCGACGCGAGACGACCTTCGCGTTGCGGTCACCGTAGAACTTCTTCGCGATCCTCGACTCGGTCCGCGGTGCGGCACCCGCATGCCCGACCCGGTGACTGTCACGGACCCCGGCACGCATGCGTTTCAGCTCGGCCTGCTCGTCACGGTACCGCCTCTCCCACCGCACCAGCACGTCCCGACGGGCGGCGAGGTAGTCGGAGTAGTTACCGGTGTAACGGGTCACTCCCCCCTCGGCGCCGACCTGCGTCGGAGCGGGGTCAAGGTCGACCAGGGAGGACGCCGTGGCGTCGAGGAAGGCACGGTCGTGACTGGCGAAGAGCACCGGCCCCTTCCACGCGGCGAGGACGCTGACCAGGTAGGCCGTCGCGGCGTCATCCAGGTGGTTCGTCGGCTCGTCGAGCAGGAGGATGTCCGGCCTGTTGAGCAGCAGCCAGGCCAGCGACAGTCGCGCCCGCTGGCCGCCGGAGAGCTCCCCGGTCGGCCGGTTGCCGGGGACGTGTGCCAGGCCGAGTCCGGCGAGGGTGGCGGAGATCCGGGCGTCCGTCTCCCACACGTCGAGCTGTTCAGCCAGGTCAAGGGCCGCTGCGTAGGCGTCCGCGTCATAGGGGTCGGAGGCCTTGTCGAGTGCAGCGAGTGCCTGCCTTTCCGCGGCGACGGCGGACTCCAGGGCCTGCCCGATGGTGTCGGTCGGAGCGAAGGGCGCCTGCTGGTGGAGCAGTCCGACGCGTGCCCGGCGACTCCCGGTGCCGGTGTCGACGTGCCCGGCGGTGGTCGCACCCGGCGGCAGGGAACCGTGGACGGCGTGCAGCAGCGTGGACTTGCCCGAGCCGTTCTCCCCGATCAGGCCGGTCCGCTGTCCTGCAGGGACGGTGAAGGAAATGTCGGTGAGGATGCGGGCGCCGGCAATCTGGACGGACAGGCCGTCAATACGCAGGACAGCGTCCGGGGTGGAGGTGCGTGTGGAGGACTGGAGCAACATGGCGGAACTCCCTGAACGGAGAAAAGGTGTGCCCCGCCGGGCTGTGCCGACCGGTGGCCCGGAGCGTGATGCTCGACGGTGCGTCTGCCGGTGGCGCCTCAGGCGCGGGACGGTTCAGGGGGTTACTTCCGCATGACGCCCCACGCTAGCAGCGGATGAGCGCGTCACGCAACGGGGGGGGTCAGGACGGGTCCGTCCCCGGGTCCACCGCCGCCATCCCTTCGTTGAAGGGTACGAACGTCACTGGTCCGGCCCGGAGTTACCGGGCGAGTTCGGCTCCGTCAATGTCAGCATGGTCGCGTCCAGGAGAATCCGGTTCACGCTCCGCCGAGGGGCGGGGTCGGCATCATGTCCTGCACTCTGCGGAGGGTCGTCGTTCCCCGCAGATCGAAGAATCTTTCGACCCAGGTCGTCAGCCCCCGCCCACTCCGCTCATCCTTCGATGATCCGCCGGATGGCGTAGAGCGTCTCGGTGATGCCGTAGGTCGCGGCGTCCTTCCGGTCAGCCTCCTGGGCGGCGGCGTCCTCCCCGTACTTCTGCGCGAAGAACGCCTCGCCCTCGTCGGTGAAGCGGGTGAACTCGGTGATGACGGTGGCGTCGTCCCGACGGTTCACCGGCTCCAGCCGGTAGCCCCACACGGTGCCGGACGAGGTGACCTTCCAGGAGAATTCACGGCCGGGTTCCCAGGTCACGACCTCGGACATTGTCGACCACTCGCGCTCCGGGGTGCGGTTGTGGCCGGTGAACGTGGCACCGACGGTCCGGGCCGCGGGGTCGGTCGCCGCAGCGCCGTTCCACTCCGACCGGTAGCACTGGGGGCTCCACTCGCCGGTGCGGGTGACGTCGCTGACCAGCGCGAAAACCTCGGCGGGGGATGCTGCGACAGTGATGGAGTCACTGAGTTCGTAAGCCATGGAGTCGAGGGTAGTCGGGCGGGACGCCACAGCACTTGCCTTCGAGCGCGCTCGAATCTCTACGGTCAGCTCCATGACCGAACACAGCACCACTGCCCGCACCGCACATCACCCCAGAACCTGGCTCATCACCGGCGCCAGTTCCGGCATCGGACGCGCCCTCACCGTCGCCGCACTGGACGCCGGAGAATTCGTCATCGGGACTGCCCGGCGTCCCGAACGGTTCAACGATCTGGTGCACCGGTACGGAGACAGGTTCACCGCCCTCGCCCACGACGTCCGGGACACCGACCGCGCCCCGGAGATCATCCGACAGGCTTTCGACCTGACCGGACGCATCGACGTCCTCGTCAACAACGCCGGCGGTGGCCAGGTCGGCACCGCCGAAGAGATCGGGGACGCGGACCTCCGCGACATGCTCGACCAGCACCTCTTCGGCCCCGCAGCCCTCGTCCGCGCCGTCCTGCCTCACATGCGCGCGGCTCATTCCGGCACCATCGTGCAGATGAGCAGCCAGGGCGGACGCCTG
The DNA here is from genome assembly GCF_900626215.1 of Corynebacterium neomassiliense. Lineage (NCBI taxonomy): Bacteria > Bacillati > Actinomycetota > Actinomycetes > Mycobacteriales > Corynebacteriaceae > Corynebacterium > Corynebacterium neomassiliense. Next base: position 1,881,790 of record NZ_LR131106.1, read on the forward strand.
TCCTTTCCGGCTGTCGGCAGCTACTCCGCCGGAAAGTTCGCCCTCGAGGGATGGTCCGAGGCTCTCGCCGGGGAGGTCAGGCCTTTCGGCATCCAGGTACTCATCGTGGAACCCAGCAGGTTCCGTACCGGGTTCAACGCTCCCGGCGTCCTGAAGACGGCGTCCGTGAACCCGAACTATGAGCAGGTCACAGGCGCGATCCGTGCCGACATGGCGGACGCCGACGGCCTCCAGGAAGGTGATCCCGCCCGTGCCGCGCTGGCCATCCGCCGCGTCCTCGACATGGAGGACGCGCCTCTGCGCCTCCCCCTCGGAGCGGAGGCGGTCGGCAATCTCACCCGCGCGTACCGGACAGCTCTCACGGACGTGGAACGCCTGGCAGAACTGTCGGCGTCCGCCGACTTCCCGGGGACGACCGCCCCGGTACGTGCCTTCCAGCGCAGCGTCAACGACGCGACCACAGCCGTAGACTGACGCCATGACCACCCGTGACCTCGTGGAACAGCTCCTGGCCCGCACCGCCGATGCGCCGGGGGAGGACACCGTCGACATCCTCCGTGACCTGCTCGATGACGCCACCGTCGATCCTTCCGATCCGCCGCTGGGCATCTCGGAGGCCGCCGCACTGGTCGGGCTGAGCACCCACACTCTGCGCTACTACGAGGACCAGGGTCTGGTCGGCCCGTCGCGGGACTCCACCGGATACCGTCTCTACCATCCCGCTGACCTGCGCCGACTCGTGTTCCTCACCCGGATGCGCCTCTCCGGGATGGGGATGACGGAACTGAAGCGCTACGTAGCCCTGGTTGAGCAGGGAGAGGCCACGTTCCCGGAACGTCGCGCGATCATGGTGGCGCAGCGAGACCGGATCCGGCGGCAGCTGAGGGAACTTACACTGGCGCTGGAGACCACCGAGTACAAGATCCGGGTGTACACACCGGAGAGGTGAGCTGGCTACCGTGGGGCCATGTGCACCTCACCGCGTACCCGCCGACCGCTCACCTCGGCGGCACTGACTGTCAGTCTCGCCGGCGCGCTGGCGCTGACCACGGCCGGAACCGCCGTGGCCGCCGAACTCCCGTCCAGTTCCGGGGTGCAGTCCCAGGTCAGCGGGGCGGTCGCGGACTCCGTCGAGTACGGCGGCTACGTCGCCGGCAGTGTGCAGGCGTTCTTCCGGCTGCCCGTCGACCAGGCGGTCTTCGGCAGTGCGGCCGCCGGGGCGCTCGCCCTGTGTCTGATCCTCCCGACTCCTGACGGCACCTGCGTCATCTGAACTGTCCGAGGAGTCCGAGGAGAGCGAGGAGAGCGAGGAGACACCGGGAGGACGCACCGTGTACGTCAAGATGATGAACGAGTACTCCGTCGACCAGCCGTTCTGGAACCCGGCGGACAAGAATCCGGACTCTGACCTGCCCTATCTCCTGTCCGACATGGACGATCCCCTCCCCAGCTTCCGGATGACCTCACCGCTTCCGGTGCCCCCACCCCGCCGACACCTCCCGACTCCGGGTCGGGCGCGTCAGGGTGGAAAATCTCGGCCGGACCACCCCCAGGCAGTCAACCTGGCGGGGCTGGGACGGGAAAAGCTACTCCGCGTCGCTCACCCCACCGGCGGCGAACTGGCTGCGGTACAGGTCCGCGTAAGCTCCGTCGACTGCAAGCAGTTCCGCGTGGGAACCCTGTTCCACGATCGAACCGTCGACCATGACGAGGATCCGGTCGGCGTCCCGGATCGTGGAGAGCCGGTGCGCGATGACGAACGAGGTCCGGTCCGCCCGGATCGCGTTCATCGCCTTCTGCACCAGCACCTCGGTACGGGTGTCCACCGACGATGTCGCCTCATCGAGGATCAGCAGTTCCGGGTTGCGCAGGAAGGCGCGGGCAATGGTGATGAGCTGGCGCTCACCGGCGGAGACTGAGCCCCCGTCCTGGGAGATCTCTGTGTCGTAGCCCTGCGGCAGGGCGTGGACGAACCGGTCGACGTACGCAGCTTTTGCCGCGGCGACGACCTCACTGTCGGTGGCGTCAAGACGCCCGTAGCGGATGTTGTCCATGACAGAGCCTTCGAAGACCACGGCGTCCTGCAGCACCATCCCGGTGCGTGAGCGCAGGTCCGCCCGGGTCATGTGGCGGGTGTCCACCCCGTCGAGCAAGATCTGTCCACCGGTGACCTCGTAGAACCGCATGATGAGGTTGACCAGTGTGGTCTTTCCGGCGCCCGTCGGTCCGACGATGGCCACGGTCTGACCAGGTTCCACGGTGAGGTCCAGGTGCTCGATGAGAAGGTCGGAGCCCTCTCCGCCGTAGCCGAAGGAGACATCACGGAACTCGACCCTCCCCGGCCTCTGCCCTGATCCGGTGCGGGGGGACTGTGCATCGGCCGGGTCCGGATCCTCCTCCTCGGCGTCGAGGAGCTCGAAGACCCGCTCGGTGGAGGCGAGCCCTGACTGCAGCATCGTCATCATGCCGGCGACCTCGCTGAGAGGCTGGTTGAATTCGCGGGAGTACTGGATGAACGCCGTCGCCGCGCCCAGGGTCATGGATCCTCCTGCCACCCGCAGACCGCCCACCACTGCGATGACCACGTAAGACAGGTAGGAAAGGAACTGCATCAGCGGCATCATCGACCCGGACAGGAACTGTGCCTTCGCACTGGCCCGGTACATCGCCTCATTGCGCCCGGTGAACTCCGCGGCCATCTGCTCCTGCCGGCCGTAGGCGACCACCAGTTCGTGACCGGTGAACGCTTCCTCGACATGGCCGTTGACCCGGCCGGTCTCGGTCCACTGGGAGACGTACTGGTGCTGTGCCCGGGTGCCGACCACACCGACGACAACCGCCGTCAACGGCAGTATCAGCAGTGCCAGCAGGGTCAGCTGCCAGGAGACGGTGAACATCATCACGACGACTCCGATGATCATCATCAGCGAGTAGACCAGCTGGCTGATGGCCTGCTGCAGGGCCTGCTGGACGTTGTCGACGTCATTGGTGGTGCGCGAGAGAATGTCCCCGCGCTGCCGGGTGTCGTAGTAGCTCAGGGGCAGCCTGTGGATCTTCCGCTCCACATCGGCCCGAAGGTCCACGACGACTGCCACCACCACCTTGTTGAGCACGTACCCCTGCAACCAGTTGAACACGCCGGCGACCAGGTACATGGCCAGCACGACCATGATCAGTTCACCCAGCCTGCCGTAGTCGATACCGGCACCCGGGTCACCGCGCCACATAGCCAGGACCCCGTCATAGATGACGTCAATGGCGTGACCGAGGATCTTCGGCGCCCACACCGTGAGTACGACGCACACGGTGAGCAGGACGAATACCCATGCCATCGCGGCTTTCCTGGCCCCGAGAAGCCCGGTCATCCTTTTCGCCGCCGATCCGATGTTCCGGATCTTCTGCGGCTGCTGCGTCTCGTCCATCAGTTCCCCTCCCCTGTCCCGGCACCGGTGAGCTGTGACTCCACGATCTCGCGGTAGGTGTCGCTGCTTTCGGTGAGCTCGTCGTGGGTGCCCCGGGCGACTATGCGTCCGGCGTCCAGAACGAGGATCTGGTCGGCGTCACGGACGGTGGAGACCCGTTGTGCGACGGTGACCACTGCGGCGTCGACCGTCCTGGGCTGGAGTGCCCGGCGCAGGCGGGCGTCTGTCGTGACGTCGAGGGCGGAGAAGGCGTCGTCGAAGACGTACACCCTGGGTTCCGCGACGAGTGCCCGGGCGATGCACAGGCGTTGACGCTGGCCTCCCGAGACATCTGTCCCGCCCTGGGCTATAGAGGAGGCGAGACCGGACGCCGGGGCTCCGCCGCCCTCACCGCCGCCGGTTGTCCGTTCCGCGACGAAGTCTGCGGCCTGGGCGATGCGCAGGGCGTCCCACAGCTGTTCATCGGTGGCGTCCGACGCTCCGAAGCGGAGGTTGGACGCCACGGTCCCGGAGAACAGGAACGCCTTCTGCGGTACCAGGCCGACCCTGGCGACAATGTCCGCCCGGGCCATCCTGGACAGGGGTACCCCGTCGAGCAGGATCTCCCCTGACGTCGGTTCGAGAAGCCGGGGGATCAGGTTGACCAGGGTGGTCTTCCCCGACCCGGTGGCCCCGATCACCGCGGTGGTCTGACCCGGCCGGACGGTGAAGGACACTCCGGACAGCACCGGCTGGTCCGCGCCCGGGTAGGTGAAGGAGACGTCCCGGAACTCCAGCTCACCGGCCAGGCGCCCGGGCCGGACCGGGTCCTCCGGCTCGGCGACGGTGATCGTGTGGTGGAGCACCTTGTCGATACGCCCTGCACAGACGATTGCCCTGGGGAGCATCATCGCCATGAACGACCCCATCATCACGGCGACGAGGATCTGCAGCAGGTACTGCATGAAGGCGGTGAGCGACCCGACCTCCATCTGACCGTCACCGACCCGGTGACCGCCGAACCACAGCACTGCGGCGGTGGCGATGTGCAGCACCATCATGATCACGGGTCCCATGAGCGCGAACACCCGGCCGACCCGTTCCGACACGAATCCCACGGCCAGGTTCGCGTCACGGAACCGGGAGGACTCGTGCCCCTCCCTCACGAAGGCACGCACCACCCGGATGCCGGCGATCTGTTCCCGCAGGACGCCGTTGATCGCGTCCACCCTGTCCTGCATCATGTTGAACAGGGGGACCAGCTGGGCGATCATCAGCCCGACGACGATGAGCAGCGCCGGCACGGAGACCCACAGCAGCCAGGACAGGCCGGCATCCTCCCTGAGCGCCATGACGATCCCGCCGATGCACATGATCGGCATGGTGACCATGAAGCTCAGTGCCATGGTCGTGACCATCTGGACCTGCTGGACATCGTTGGTCCCCCTGGTGATGAGGGTGGGGACGCCGAACTCCCCCATGTCCCGGGCCGAGAACCTGTCGACTGTCCGGTACACGTCCCGGCGGATGTCCCTGCCTATACCCATTGCGGCGCGGGCAGCGCACCACGTCGCAGCCACCGCGGTGATGACCTGCCCGAAGGCGACGGCCACCATGACACCGCCGGTGGACCAGATGTAGCCGATGTCACCGGTGGACACCCCCCGGTCGATGATGTCTGCGTTGAGTCCGGGCAGGTAGAGGGTCGCGAGAGCGGAGACTGTCTGGAGGACGAGAACTGCGGCGAGCAGCCCTGTGTAGGGGCGCGAATAGGAGCGCAGGAGTCGGAGCAGGTGCACGCGGTCGAACATACAGGCAGCACCGGACAGATAGGACACGGTAAGTTGCCGGGGGCAGGACGCCACCTGCGGAACCGCGGCCGGGCAACGGTACAGCGGGGGCAGGACAGGCGACTGTACGGGTGGGGTACCGCGGAGGGGTGGGCCACCTGCGTCGCTTTAATGTCTGTGAGAGGACGACTAGATTTGTCACTTCAGTCACACCACTCCCTACGGAAGTCTTCGCTCGACAGATGGCCCAGAAAACACCCCTCGTGATCATCCTGCCTGTACCGGCAGGCGCACCTCCGGCGCCCCGGTGGACGCCTCCGCCGACCCCTGTCGGGGACAGTGCGGCAGATGAGGCACAGGACGCTGCAGGAGAGGCCGGCTCACGGACAGACGGCGCCGGAAGCGAAGACACCGCGCCCGCCCCTGCGGTGAAGGGCACTGGTGAGGTCCTCATGCTCGCCGCGCCCACCGGGCCCCCTCCGGCACCGGGAACCGCACGCATCACGCGGGATCCTGACCGGGACGCCGTCGACGGTGCCGCAGCGAAGGCACCGGGCACCCGGGAACAGGAGGACCAGCCGGCCCAGGCAGCCCAGCCGGCCCAGGCTGTGGTGTCCCCCGGGGATCCTGCCGCAGATGCCACGCACCCGCCGTCAGACAGCTGGCCTGTCCGGACCACGGCAGCTGTCCCGGCGCCCGCCGTCACCGTCACCGGGTCCGGCGCCGACGACGAGTTCGCCTCCCAGGCGGTCCCCACCCGGGAACTCCCCACCCCGGAACCGCTGAAGCCCGGACGTATCCGCCGCGTACCCGGCCTCGACGGACTCCGCGGCATCGCGGTCGTCGCCGTCGTCGTGTACCACTTCTTCGGTGACCTCCTGCCCGGGGGATTCCTCGGCGTCGACATCTTTTTCGTCCTCTCCGGGTTCCTCATCACCGCCCTGCTGGTCCGCGAGACCGGCGCGACCGGCACCGTCAGCCTGAGAGAATTCTGGCGTCGTCGTGCCCGCAGGATCCTCCCTGCGGCCGTCACTGTTCTGGTGGCGGCCACCGCTGTCGCCGGTTTCATCGGCGGTGACGTGCAGGTCGCACTGGTTCCCCAGTTCGTGGGTTCACTGTTCTTCGCGAACAACTGGGTGCAGATCGCCCAGTCCCACAGCTACTTCGCGGACGCCACACCCCAGATCTTCATGCACTACTGGTCCCTGGCGATCGAGGAGCAGTTCTACGTCATCTGGCCGCTGGTGTTCCTCGGACTGCTGTGGACGGGACGCCGTTTCGGGCGCAACGGCCGCTCCGGCGACCGGCGGTTCCGACTCCCCGCCCTGGTCGCCACGGTGGGCGGACTGGCGTCGCTGGTGCTCATGGCGGTCCTGTACAACCCGGACGAAGACCCCAGCCGCGTCTACTTCGGCACGGACACCCACGCATTCGGCCTGCTCGCTGGCGTGGTCCTCGCGCTGCTGCTGACCACGGCGTCCCCCGGCTCCAGGGATTCATGGCCACTGCTGGATCCCGCCGGAGCCTCCGGACCCGGCACCGCCCCGGGCACCCGGACCGTGGGGGGTGTCCGGCTCAGCAGGATCACCGGGGTGTGTGCGTGGACCCTCGGTACAGCTGCATTCGTGGGCCTGCTCGCCATGCTGGTCCTGCTGCCGGACACCTCGCCGGTGACCTACCGTGGCGGGCTGTTCCTGGCGACACTCCTCACCGTCGCGGTGGTGGCGACCGTCCTGCGGGACGCCGGTCCGGTGGCCGCACTGCTGCGGCTGCGCCCGTTGCGCTACTTCGGTGAGAGGTCCTTCAGCCTCTACCTCTGGCACTGGCCGGTGGTGGTGTTCCTCAGGTACCTGCTGCAGCCGCCCGGATCGGACACCTCCGATCTGCTGGTCGGTGTGGCCGCCGTGGTGGTCAGCCTGCTGCTGTCGGAGGCGTCCTACCGGTGGGTGGAGAATCCGTTGCGTCGTCGCGGCTACCGCAGGGTGGTCCAGGCGATGGGTTCGACGAAGCTGATGGTGGTACCGGTGTGCATCCTGGTCGTCACCCTGTTCGCGGGATCCGCCCTGGGAGGGAGCCCGGAGAAGTCCGAACTGGAGCGGCAGCTCGACGCGCTCGCCGAGATGCAGAACGCCACTCCTCCGCCACCTCCACCGGGGGCCGTTCCCCCGGCCGGGATCCCCGACGGCTCAGAGATCACGGGGATCGGCGATTCGGTGATGCTCGCCTCGAGCCTGGCCCTGCAGTCCCGCTTCCCGGGGATGACGATCGATGCGGCAGTGTCCCGCCACTACTCGGGCGGGGAGGGAACCATCCAGGCGATGGTCGACAACGGAACCATGGGCAAGTACGTGGTGCTCGGCTTCGGTACGAACGGACAGGCCTTCGAGGGTGAGCTGGACAGGATCCGGGAGATGCTGGGCCCGGACCGGGTCATGATCCTCGTCGTCCCCTTCGGCTACGTCGACGGTGTCCAGGAGGCCGCCGACCAGGTCGTCGCCTATGCGGCGGCAACTCCCGGGGTCTATGCGGCACCGTGGTGCCAGCTGGCTCTGGCACACCCCGAGGACCTCATCGGCGACGGCGTCCACCCTGACGAGCAGGGCCAGCAGCTCTACGCCGACGCGGTGGAGTCCGGCCTGAAGCAGGCCGTGTCCGGGCAGAAGGACAGTTCGGTCAGCTGCCCCATGTGACCGCCTGCGACCTCATGCCACTTCCTGCGACCGCCGGACGTGCCCACGATCTGCCCCGGACCTGGCCCTGAACTGGCCCCGACCTGGACCGGTCGGGGTCACGGTCGGGGTCACAGGTCAGCGGGCGAGATTCTCCCGGACGACCTTGAATCCCTCCGCCCAGGCGAGCAGGTCGGTGAGCAGGGCGGGGAAAGTTCCGGTGGAGACGTCCTGGGGAGCGAACCGGCCGTCGGCGAAGTCGGTGAACAGCGAGAATGACGCCGTGGACCGGACGGTGGCGGCGCGGAAGTTGGCGAACACCAGCCGCCATGCCTCGACGGCGCGCACTCCCTTGTCCCCGCCGTAGGAGGCGAAGGCGACGGGCTTGTTGGCGAACTCGGAGCCGATGAAGTCGATGGCGTTCTTCAGCGGGCCGGGCACGGAGTGGTTGTACTCCGGAGTGACGACGATGTACCCGTCGAAGGGCTCGACGGCGGCTCCCCAGGCCCTGGTGTGCTCGTTGGCGTACCGGTGCGCGCCACCGGGGATCTCCTCGTCAAGGATGGGGAGGTTGTAGTCGTTGTAGTCGATGACGGCGTTGTCCACGCCGGCGGAGTCGAGCTGCTCCTTCACCCAGGCGACGACCTGGGGGTTGAGGGCGCCGGGTCGGTTGGATCCGGCGATGATGCCGATGCGGGTCATGTGAACTCCAATCACGGAAGACTCAAAAGTAGTTGACTGTTCAACTTGATTCCGGGCCCACTGTAATACGGTCGGGCCCGCAATGTGACCCCGGGCCCCCGTCCGGTCAGTCGGCGACGGCCTCCAGTGGTGGTGTACGGCAGGCCTTCGCCGCAGGCCATACCGCTGCCAGGACACCGATCACCGCGGAGGCGACGATCATTCCGCCGAGCTGCCCCCACGGCACTTCGATGGTGTCGAGTCCCTCCCCTGACAGCACCCTGAGGAAGGCCCAGCCCAGTGCCAGGCCGACGACGACACCGACGACCGCTCCGTACAGGGCGATCTGCACCGCCTCCAGGGTGATCATGCGGCGCACCTGGCCCCGGGTCACCCCGACCGCCCGCATCATCCCGATCTCCCGGCGTCTCTCGATCACGTTGAGGGCCAGGGTGTTGACGATCCCCAGCACCGCGACGATCACGGCGAGTGCGAGCAGGGCGTAGAGGATGTTGAGCATCTGGTCGACGAAGACCGCCTGCTGGCCGGCGAACTCGGCAGGGGTGAGAACCTGGACCACGATGAACGGATCCACGGCGTCCTCCAGGGCCTGCCGCATGTCCTCCCCGTTGCCGTCACCGTCGACGAATGCGGCGTAGAGCATGGGGCTGCTGGCGAAGGTCCCGGTACCGAATGCCCCCTCGTCGACGTACGGGGACAGTGCGGACCAGGAGACGACCAGGTCTCCGAGCAGGCTGTTGGGCTGGTAGGTGCCGAGCAGCTCGACCGTACCGAGCTCACGCTCCGGGGTGCCGGGGACGGTCGCACTCAACGGCACCTGCCCGCCCACGGTCCAGCCGTGGTCCGCGGCCGTGGCAGCCGAGGCGATGAAACCCGGACGGTCGAGGGTGACGTCCCCGGTGACGGGGGTGACACTCCCGGTGACGGTCGGATCGCCGTCGAAGAAGCCGGTCCCGCCGCCGTTTCCCACGGTGGCGGCGTCCCCGGTCCCGGCGACGGAGACCGGGGCGATGCCGAAGCCGGAGACCGCGGTGACGCCGCGGGTGTCTCTGGCGGCGTCCAGCGCCTGCCGGGGGATGGGGAATGACCCGTCGGACGGCCCGTAGAGCACCAGGTCGGACTTCACCGTCTCACCGACGAACCCGGTGATCGAGGCTTTCATCGACGCCCCCAGCATCCCGAACACCGCGACCAGCGCCACCCCGAGGGTCAGGGCGAATGCCGTGGTGGCCGTGCGACGTGGATTGCGGGAGGAACTGGTGGAGGCGAGTCTCCCGACCGTACCGAACGGCGCTCCGATGACCCTGCCGACCACGGGGACCACCAGCCGCGACAGTGCCGGGGAGACCAGGAAGACACCGGTGAGCACGCACAGTGCCCCGACCCCCACCAGGGAGGCCCTGATTCCGGTACCGGCCCCGTCGGACAGGACGCCGCCGAGACAGGCGAGCACTCCGGCGGCCAGCAGACCCACGCCGGTGACCGTCCGTCCCCGCAGGGAGGACGCCGTGGACTGGTCACCGGACCGCATGGCCTCGACCGGCCGCACCGCCCCGGCGCGACGGGCCGGCGCCCAGGCGGAGACCACGGTGACGAAGACGCCCAGGACCAGGGGGAGCACCACCGATCCGACGGTGACCTGCAGTCCGGTGTCCGGGAGTCCGGCGCCGGTGGAACCGATGACGGCGTAGATCGCCTTCGTCAGCCCGGCACCGGCGGCGACTCCCAGGAGGGACCCGAGGATCCCCACCACGACCGCTTCGGTGACCACGGAGCCGGTGAGCTGTCCGGAGGAGACGCCCAAGCTCCGCAGTAACGCGAACTCGCGGGTGCGCTGTGCGACAATCATGGAGAAAGTGTTGGCGATGATGAAGGTGCCGACAACCAGGGCGACGAGGCCGAAGGCCACGAGGAAGTAGTTGACGAAACTCAGGGCGTCGTTGACGGAGGCCGCCTGTTCCTCGGCGACCTGGCCTCCGGTCTTCACCTGCGCCGCGGAACCGGAGCCTGTGTCTGTGCCTGTGCCTGTGTCTGTCCGCAGGGCAGCGGAGACTTCGCCGGCAAGCTGTTCCTGGCTGACCCCCGGCTGCGCGGACAGGGAGAATCCGGTGGCGGTGCGCCCGTCGGTGAAGGTGGTGACGTACGCGGGTTCCTCCATCATCAGACCGAGGAATCCGCCGCCGTCGATGTCGATGTCGTAGATGCCGGAGACCGTGAGGTCGTGGACCCCGCCGACGTCGACCACGGTCAGGCGGTCACCGACAGTGATCCCGTGGTCACGCGCGGCGCTGGAGTTGACCACCACCTCCCCGTCCCCGCGGGGTTCCGTGCCCTCCACGACGGTGGCTGAGGGGCCCACCTGCCGGTCCGGCGGGTACCAGGCCATGGCGAAGGAGGGGGCACCACCTGTCTGCAGGGTTGAACCGTCCCGGGAGACCACCACGGTGGTTTCGGTGGAGATGTTGACCCGTGCGACCCCGTCCACACCCGCGAGGGTGTTCCCGAGGTCGAGGGGCAGACCGCCGGAGTTGTCGGCGGGTGCCACGACCACGTCGATGCCCCTGGTCGTGGATTCGGTGAGGGTGCCGAAGGTTTTCTGGAGTGAGGCGGTGAACATCAGCGCCCCGGAGATGAAAGCGGTGCCGAGGACGACGGCCAGGACCGTGAGGACGAGCCGGACCTTGTGGCCGGCGAGGCTCCTCAGGGACACCCGGCGCATGGTCGATGACGCGGACACCGTCTACATCTCCTCGATGCGTGACATCACCGACAGGACCGCTTCGACGGTGGGGTCGCGCAGCTCTTCGACGATGCGGCCGTCAGCGAGGAAGAGCACACGGTCCGCGTAGGACGCTGCGCGGGCGTCATGGGTGACGATGACGACCGTCTGGCCGTCGTCGTCGACGGAGGTTCGCAGGATGTCGAGGACTTCGGCGGATGAGTTCGAGTCGAGGTTGCCCGTCGGTTCGTCGCCGACGATGATCTCCGGGCGGGAGACGAGGGCGCGTGCACAGGCGACACGCTGCTGCTGACCACCGGAGAGTTCGGAGGGGCGGTGGGTCAGCCGGTCGGCGAGCCCGAGGCGGGTCGTGATCCGGTCGAACCAGGCTCTGTCGACCTTCCTGCCCGCGATGTCGGTGGGCAGGGTGATGTTCTCTGCCGCGGTGAGCGTGGGGACGAGGTTGAAGGACTGGAAGATGAATCCCAGCCGGTCTCTGCGTACCGCGGTGAGCGCGCGGTCGTTGAGGGTCGCCAGGTCGGTTCCGCCGAGGTACGCGGACCCGGAGGTGGGGGTGTCCAGCCCCGCCATGCAGTGCATGAGCGTCGACTTCCCGGATCCGGAGGGGCCCATGATGGCGGTGAATTCTCCTCGGATGAAGGAGACGCTCACGTGGTCGAGCGCGGTGACCTGCGTGTCGCCTGCCCCGTAGATCTTGGTCAGGGACTCGGCTCTGGCGGCGGTGTCTGCGTCGGAAATGGTCGCTGGCATGGGAGACCTTTCGGTGGATCTGGGGCGGGAGACCCGGGTGCTCCGGGTTAGTTGCCGGGTCAGTTCTCGGGTTCGTCTTCGGGCCCGACTTCGGACTCGTCTACCGAGGGTAGTGTGCCGGCAGGTGTCCCCGCCTCAGGGAAGTCCCCCATTCCCAGTCTCCCGCACCCTGGTTCTGGCTCCCGCACCGCCTCCGGTCCCGCCGTTCCCTCCCCTGGGGTGGCGCCGCTGACCTAGAATGTGCGGGACGGATACATGTAACGATCACTACATTTCACGATCTGACCCACTGGAGGTCCCCATGACCAGTCCGTTCACGGGCGATGACAGTGCCGGGGTACCGGACGGGTCCCGCCCCGGCGACGCAACGTCCCGCACCGGGGTGACCGAGTGTGACGCCGAGGTCGCCGGCACCGTCCCCGCCGTGGTGGCCCGGGCACGCGCCGCCTTCCGCGCCGGGGTGAACACCGGGCCCGACGCCCGGCGACGTAACCTGCAGGCCCTGCGCCGCATGCTCCGGGAGAACCGGAGCAGTTTCGAGGCCGCACTACACAATGACCTGCACAAAGGCAGGCTCGAAGCGGGACTGACCGAGATCGACGCCGTCCTCGGGGAAATCACCCACGCCCTGCGGCATCTGTCGTCCTGGCTACGCCCCCGCCGTGCCAGAACTCCGCTGCTGCTCGCCCCGGGCTCCGCGAAGCTCGTACCGGAGCCGCTGGGTGTCGTCCTGGTGATGTCGCCCTGGAACTACCCGGTGAACCTCACCCTGTCGCCCCTGGTGGGAATCCTGGCGGCCGGAAACACGGCGGTGATCAAGCCGAGCCCCGATTCGCCGGACACCTCCGACCTCATCGCTTCTCTGGTGCCCACCTACTTCCCCGACCACTGTGTCCAGGTCGTCCGCGGGGAGCTCGAGACCTCCCGCGCGGTACTGCGGGAAAGGTTCGACCACATCATGTTCACCGGGTCGGGACAGGTCGGCAGGATCGTGATGGAAGCTGCGGCGCAGCACCTCACGCCCGTGACTCTCGAGCTCGGGGGGAAGTCCCCCGCCTGGTTCGACGAGGACGCCCACCTCGACACCGCAGCGAGGCGTCTCGCCTGGGCGAAGTTCGTCAACGCCGGCCAGACGTGTGTCGCCCCGGACTATGTCATGACCACCCCGGACCGGGTCCCCGCCCTCGTCGCCGCACTGGAGAGGGCGGTGGAGGAACTGTGGGGAACCGACCCCTCGCACAGCGGCGATTACGGCCGGATCATCAACACCCGGCACTTCGACCGGTTGTCCGGCTGCCTGGACGAGATCGACGGGGAGGGGGCCGGGGAGGGTGCCGGGGCGTCCGGCACCGGACCGGAGGTGGCGTTCGGCGGGGTGCGTGACCGCGACAGTCTCTACATGTCGCCGACGGTGGTGACCTTCCCCACCGCCCGGTTTTCCGACGGGGACGCCGGGAGCACCCCCGCAGTCGGCACAGGTGCAGGGTGGGCCCTGTTGCGGGAGGAGATCTTCGGCCCGGTGCTTCCGGTCGTCCCGGTGGAGTCACGGGAACAGGCCGTGCAGCTGGTCAACAGCTGGGACAAGCCGTTGGCGCTCTACGTGTTCAGTGACGACCCCGACACCCACCGTTACTTCGACGAGGAGACCTCCTCCGGCGCGGTCGTGCACAATGCCGGCCTGATCCAGGTCGGCATCTGTTCGCTGCCGTTCGGTGGCGTCGGCGCCAGCGGAACCGGGGCGTACCACGGCGAGGATTCCTTCCGGACCTTCTCGCACATGAAGCCGGTGCTCACCAAGCCCCTTGTGCCCGACACATTTCCCCTGCTCTATCCGGGGACCCGTGAGCCTGTGCGGCGTCTCCTGGGGCTGCTGCAGCGCAGGGGCTAGATCAGGGTTCGGGACCGACGCCGGGATCCCTTTCTTCTGCAGTGTTGACGTGGAGGCCACTGACCTGTAGATTTGAACCCGGTTACAGTTTCTGAGTTGTTTTTCCCTTCCGGTGTCCGATCCGGTTTCGGAAGGAATCAAGTTCGCGGGAGTTGTCTACAGACACGAACTGATTCCCTACGGAACATTCGGTCAACCCGGTGAGCGGCAGTCGCCGCCCACTGACTTCAAAGAAGGAAAACGCATGATCAGCGGTACTGTCAAGTGGTTCAACGCCGAAAAGGGCTTCGGCTTCATCTCCCCGGACGACGGCTCGAGCGACGTCTTCGTCCACTACTCGGAGATCCAGGGCAACGGCTTCCGTAGCCTGGAAGAGAACCAGAAGGTCTCCTTCGAGACCGAAGCAGGGAACAAGGGACCGGCCGCCGTGTCCGTCACCATCCTCTAAGAGAATCCCTGACTGAGTGGAAACCCCGCCCCCGGAGAACATCCGGCGGCGGGGTTTCCCATGTCTCAGGTCAGGCCGGTACCGGCCCGTATCCGTGACCCGGTGCCGGCGGTCCGGTCAACCGCTCTTACTGCAGGTCACCGGAACTCGTTCTCGTCGCGCAACCTGGGCTCCACCCTCGCCTCCGGGGTGAAACCCGACTTGTCCCGGTAGAACTCCCGGATCCGGTCCATGTCCGACCCGACATCACCGGTGAGCGGGATCGTCGGCCCCAGACCTGTGGTCATCGTGTCGCGGTCGACGTAGCCGAGGGTGAGCGGCAGTCCCGTCTCGCGTGCGATCCGGTAGAACCCGGACTTCCAGTACTCGTGCGGTCCCCGGGTCCCGTCCGGCGTGATCACCAGACCGAACACCTCCCCCGAGCGCACCCTGGAAACCAGGTTGTCCACCAGACCGCCGGGGGATTCACGGTCCACCGGTATGCCTCCCAGCGCCCGCATGACCGGTCCCCGCCAGCCGCGGAAAAGACTGTCCTTGCCCAGCCAGAGGATCCGGAGACCCAGCTTCCACGCGATGCCGAGCATCAGGATGAAGTCCCAGTTGGAGGTGTGCGGGGCACCTATGAAGACGGAGGGACGCCCCGGCGCCGGTTCAGTGTCAAGTTTCCACCTGCTGAGCGTCCAGAATGCGGTGGCAATGCGGCGTCGTAGCATTCTTCGATGCTACATGCGTCCCTGTGCCCGGCGTCCCTGTGCCCGGCGTCCCTGTGCCCGGCGTCCTGTCTCCGTGTCCGGCGCCGGTCACCTGCCGCCCGCAGTCCGTTGGCGATCACCACCACTTCCGCGATCTCGTGGACCAGAACGACCGCGGCGAGTCCCAGCACCCCGGCCAGGGCGAGCGGGAACAGGATCACGATGATCGCCAGCGCCAGCACGATATTCCCGGTCATGATCCGCCGTCCCCGGCGGGCGTGCTCCAGTGCCTGCGGGAGCAGCCGGAGGTCACTGCCGGTGAAGGCGATGTCGGCAGATTCGATCGCGGCCGCGGAGCCTCCCGCTCCCATGGCGATGCCGACTGTGGCTCCGGCCAGAGCCGGCGCGTCGTTGATTCCGTCACCGACCATGGCGGTCGGCGCCTCTGCGGACAGTTCGGCCACGGCGTCCGCCTTGTCCTGCGGCAGCTGTCCGGCGTGCACCTCGGTGATCCCCGCTTCGTCTGCCAGGGCCCTGGCTGTCTGTTCGTTGTCTCCGGTGAGCATCACAGTGCGTATTCCGCGGGCGTGCAGCAGTCGGACAGTTTCGGCCGCCTCCGGCCGAAGCTCGTCGCGGACCCCGACAAGTCCCGTGACCCGCCCGTCGAGCTCGACCACGACCACGGTCATGCCGGCCCCTGCCATCGCCTCGGCGTCCCCGGCCATCTCACCCGAACCGAGCCAGCGCCCGTTTCCGACCCTCACCCGGGAGCCCCCGACCCTGCCCGTCAGGCCGAGCCCGGCGTTCTCGACGATGTCACCGGCGACCGGGATGTCCGGCCCTGCCGCGGCGGTGACCGCCGGGGCGAGCGGGTGGGTACTGTCGGCTTCCACCGCGGCGGCGAGACTGAGGACCTCCGCCGGGGAGAATCCTTCGACCGTACGGACATCGACGACCACGGGCCTGTTCCGCGTGAGGGTTCCGGTCTTGTCCAGCGCCACGGTCCGGACGGTACCGAACCTCTCGAAAGCCTCCCCGGAGGTGATGACCACCCCGAAGGTGGACGCCGCACCGACGGCACTGATCACCGTCACCGGCACGGCGATGGCCAGTGCACAGGGGGACGCCGCGACCAGGACCACCAGTGCTCTCTCGATCCAGATTCCGGGATCTCCGACCAGGGACCCCACCACCGCGACCAGAGCGGCGACGACCAGGACGAGCGGGACCAGAGGACGGGCGACGGTGTCCGCCAGGCGTGCCCTGCGACCTTTCCTGGCGTGGGCCTGCTGCACGAGATCCACGATCCTGGTCAGTGAATTGTCCCGGCCGTCCGCCGTCGCGCGGATCCGCAGGGTCGCCGGCCCGTTGACCACGCCGGCGGTGACCTCGTCACCGGGTCCGACACCCACCGGGACGGACTCCCCCGTCACCGCGGAGGTGTCGACGGCGGACCTTCCCGCGACCACGACACCGTCGGTGGCCACGCGGTCGCCCGCCGCGACGACGAGCACATCGTCGACGCGGACGTCCGCGGCCGGTACGGTCACCACGGTCCGCCCTCTGACGACACGGACCGTGTCCGGGACCAGTGCGAGCAGGGCCCGCAGTTTCTCCTTCGCACCACCCATCGCCCGGTCCTCGAGCGCCTCTGACAGGGAGAACAGGAAGGCCAGTGCTGCTGCTTCACCGACGTGCCCGAGGGCCACGGCACCTGCCGCGGCAATTGTCATCAGCAGTCCCACACCCAGGTGACCGTGCACCAGTCGGCGCAGTGCCCCGGGAACGAAGGTGGACGCCCCCGCCAGCAGGGCGATCCACTGCAGTACCTGGGACGCCACGGTGAGGTCCGTGTGGCCGAGAAGGTACCCGCAGACCAGCGCAACGGCACTGACCGCGGACGGCGCCAGGTCGGGGTCCCTCCACCACGCGGGCCGGTTGCCGTCAGGGGCAGGCGCCCCGGCGGTACCGGTGACGCCGGCAGTACCGGCACTACCGGCAGGGCCTCCGGTGTCCTTCTCTCCACCGCAGTCGTCTGCCCCGCAGCATTCCGCGCTCATGCCGGGGCCCCGTCCGAGGGGGTGCAGTCGGCGCAGCAGCCGGGCACGTCACACTCGTCGCTGAGGCATGCGGGCTCACCGTCGTCGACGGCGAGGACGACGTCGACGAGTGCGTTGAGGGCGGAGCTCAGGTGGGGATCAGCGATCTCGTACCGGGTCCGCCGTCCTTCCGGGACGGCGACGATGATCCCGCAACCGCGCAGGCAGGCGAGGTGGTTCGAGACATTGGTCCGCGTCAGGTCGAGGTCCCGTGAGAGCTGGGCCGGGTATCCGGGCTGTTCCAGCAGGCTCAGCAGGATCCGTGACCGCGTGGGGTCAGCCATGGCCCGTCCCAGACGGTTCATCACGTCCAGACGGGAAGAAATAGTCAGCATTCGCTGACTATACAGCGCATGCTGACCAATTGGCAACGGTCACTCCGGCCCGGAGACGTGGGGTCCGGAAGACGGACCGGGACGGCGGCCCCGCGGCGTCCTCCCCCGGTCTGCTGCCCGCACACGGCAGCGGCCTCTTCCTCCCCCGCCCCGTAGGTGTCACGGATATCCTGCGAGATCCGCATGGAGCAGAATTTCGGCCCGCACATCGAGCAGAAGCGGGCGTTCTTCGCAGGCTCCGCCGGAAGGGTCTCGTCATGGAACTCCCTGGCCGTGACCGGGTCCAGACCCAGCGCAAACTGGTCGTTCCAACGGAACTCGAACCGCGCCTTCGACAGGGCGTCATCGCGCACCCGCGCACCGGGGTGACCTTTGGCGATGTCCGCCGCGTGGGCGGCGATACGGTAGGTGATCACCCCGGTCTTCACGTCATCCCTGTCCGGCAGTCCCAGATGCTCCTTCGGGGTGACGTAGCAGAGCATGGCGGTGCCGTACCTGGCGATCTCCGTCGCACCGATCGCCGAGGTGATGTGGTCATAGCCCGGCGCGATGTCGGTGACCAGCGGCCCGAGAGTGTAGAACGGGGCGCCCTGGCACAGTCGCTGCTGCCGTTCGACATTCTCACGGACCATGTGGAGCGGGACATGACCGGGACCCTCCACCATCACCTGGACATCGTGGTCCCGGGCGCGCCCGGTGAGCTCGGCGAGAGTGTCAAGTTCGGCGAACTGGGCGGCGTCGTTGGCGTCCGCGGTAGACCCCGGGCGCAGCCCGTCGCCGAGGGAGAAGGTGACGTCGTAGGCGGCGAAGATCTCGCACAGTTCGTCGAAGTGCGTGTACAGGAAGTTCTCCCGTCGGTGGGCCAGACACCACCCCGCCATCACGGAACCTCCCCGGGAGACGATCCCGGTGACCCTGCCCGCGGTCAACGGCACGTACCGCGCCAGCACCCCGGCGTGGACGGTCATGTAGTCCACCCCCTGCTCGCACTGCTCGATGACCGTGTCCCGGTAGATTTCCCAGCTCAGTGCGGTGGCGTCCCCGCCGACCTTCTCCAACGCCTGGTACACCGGCACTGTACCCACCGGGATCGGGGAATTGCGCAGGATCCACTCCCTGGTGGTGTGGATGTCGTCACCGGTGGACAGGTCCATGAGCGTGTCCGCACCCCACCGGGCGGCCCACTCCAGCTTGGCGACCTCGTCACGGATCGAACTGGTCACCGCCGAGTTTCCGATGTTCGCGTTGACCTTCACCAGGAACGCGCGGCCGATGATCATCGGCTCCGACTCCGGATGGTTGACGTTGGCGGGGAGAACGGCCCGGCCGGCCGCCAGTTCGGAGCGGACCAGTTCGACGTCGCAGTTCTCGCGCAGCGCGACGAACCGCATCTCCGGGGTGATGATCCCCTGCCTGGCGTAGTGCATCTGTGTGACGGTGCGGCCCGGCCGCGCCCGGCGCGGCTCCGGGACCCGCCCCTTCCACTGCTGCGACGGAGAGCCCCGCCGCACCGCCGAACGCCCGTCGTCGCTGAGGCGGTGTCCCCGGCATTCATAGGTCTCCGTGTCCTGCCGCGCGCTGATCCATCCGGAACGCCACGGGTCGAGACCCTCCTCGGGTACGCTGCCGGGGCCCATGGTCCGGTAGACGCGGACGGGTTCATTCGGGGTGCCGTCCGGTGACGGGTCCAGGTGGATCTCCGTCACCGGGACGCGGATGCCGTGGTCGGCGTCCTCCACCAGTCCGGGACGGTGGGAGGGGTGCTGTTCCCTGCAGGGCACGTACCCGGTCTCCGCTCTCTCCCCCGGGTCCGTCGACTGCGGCGTGCCCGCCGGATCAGCGGCAGTGCCCTGCCTGTGGACATATGTGTCAGCCATGGCTGAGTTCCTCACTTCCTACGCCGGTGTCAACCGGATCAGGTTCTACGGTCCCGGACACGTCAGTCCGGTCTCAGCCCCTTTCCCGGGGCACCCGTGTGGTCACACAACGTGTAGCACGCAGGACTGTTGGAGAGCAAAATCACATCACCCCGGACAGGGTTTTCCCGCTGATCAGATACCTGGACCGTGCAGGTGGGAGGGCACTACCATGGCCCCATGACAGAACGCCCCAGCAAAAAACACCCCCGTTCCCTGTCTTTCGAGACGCAGAGCGTGCACGCCGGCAACTCGGTCGACCCCGGTACCGGGGCGATCCGTACACCACTGGTCCTGGCGAACTCCTACGCTCTGCCGGAGGACCCCTCGGAGGTGTCCTGGTCCGGTACCGAAGTCCCGCTGTACACCCGCAACTCCGGTGTCAACCAGATCGCCCTGCAGAAGAAGCTCGCGGTACTCGAGGGCGGGGAGGACGCCGTCGTCCTCGCCTCCGGTGTGGCGGCCCTGCACTCGGTGTTCTTCTCCTTCCTGCGCTCCGGCGACCACATCGTCGTCGCCGACGTGACCTATGAGGCCACCTGGCGGTTGTTCGCCGAGATCCTGCCACAGAAGTACGGGATCAGAGCCACGTTCGTCGACGCCTCCGACCTTTCCGCGGTGGAGGCGGCGGTCACCCCGGAGACAAAGCTCATCCATGTCGAGACGATCGGCAACCCGACCACGAAAGTCACCGACATCCGGGCGGTCGCGGACATCGCCCACCGCTCCGGTGCCCTGCTGAGCGTGGACTCCACCTTCACCCCGCCACCGTTGTACCGGCCGTTGGCCGACGGCGCGGACCTGGTGGTCCACTCGCTGACGAAGTACATCAACGGGCACGGGGACGCCATGGGCGGCGCCGTCATCGGTGCCCGGGAGCTGATCGACCGGATCAAGGCCGATGCGATGGTCGACGTCGGCGGCGTGATCTCGCCCACCAATGCGTGGCTGATCATGCGGGGTTCGGTCACCCTGCCGCTGCGGATCAGGCAGCATGTGGCCTCTGCCGCCCGGATCGCCGAGTTCCTGGAGGCCGATCCCCGCATCGCCTATGTCGCCTACCCGGGACTGGAGTCCCATCCGCAGCATGAGCTGGCGGAACGGCAGTTCGGGGGACGCGGTTACGGCGCCGTGCTGGCGTTCGCCCTCGACGGTGACCCGGACCTGCAGAACAGGTTCGTGGCGAACCTCGAGGTCATCACCAGTGCGGTCTCGTTGGGCCATGACGAGTCCCTCATCGTGCACGTCGGTACGTCAGGCCCGAGAGTGGCCGCGTACCCGGAGGGCTTCCGGACCCTCGGCCATCTCCGGCTCTCGGTGGGCCTGGAGAACGTCGATGATCTGCTGGCCGACATCGCAGCCGCCCTCGACGCCGTCCTTCCCCGGGCGTAGTTTTCCGGCGACAGGCTCCCCGGCCGCATCCGGGTCCCGGCCCCTCCCCTGCGGCCNNNGGCCCCTCCCCTGCGGCCCGGCCCCGCCCCTGCGTCCCGGTGCCGCCCCTTGCCCCCCGTCACCGTCAGGCTTAGTATCTGCGTATGCATGAAGATACTAAGAAGTGCACGCTCAACGCCGACAGCCAGTACGCGGACTTCGCCGCCGAAGTGTTCTCCCTGCTGGCGGACGCCACCCGCGTCCGGATCATCCTCGCCCTGCGTGCCGGCGAAAAGTCTGTCGGCGAACTCGCCGAAGCAGTCGGAAAATCCCCGACGGCGGTCTCCCAGCACCTGGCGAAACTGCGCTGGGGCAGAATCGTCGAGCCCCGCCAGGACGGAAACCGCGTCTACTACCGTCTCATCGACGAACACGCCCGCGAGCTGGTGACACACGCGGTGTTCCAGGCCGAACACGTCGTCAACGGCGTACCCCGCCACCACCGTACCGGGGAAGGCACCTACACCACCGACACCGGCGCTGCCACCGGACAGCAGGACGACTGATGCCCACCACCGCGGACGCCGGGACAGGGCGTCCTCCCGAGGTGCAGCGGCCCCTGTGGCAGAGAATCGACCGCACCGACCTGGCCCGGACAGTCTTCCTCGCCGCCTGCTCCGTCGCAGTCGCACTCGGAGCGACCTGGCCCTGGGACCGCCTCCCCGTGATCGCCGTCGTCGGACTCGTCGCCGGATGCTGGCCGATCCTCACCGAAGCCGTCCGGGACGCGGTCAACCGGCGCATGAGCATGGAACTGTCCATGCTCATCGCGATCATCGCCGCGGCCGCAATCGGTGAATGGACCACAGCGCTGGTCATCACCACATTCGTCCTCGCCGCGGAGATCCTCGAAGACCTTTCGATGGACCGCGGCCGCGGTGCCCTGACAGACCTGATGACATTCCTGCCGGACACCGTCCGGGTCCGTGGCGCCGGCGCGACAGTCACGACCGTCCCCCGCGACCAGGTGAGACCCGGACAGACAGTCGTGGTGCCGCCGGGAGGACGTATTCCCGTGGACGGCACCGTCACCGCCGGCCACTCCACCGTCGACCAGTCCCGGATCACCGGAGAATCCCTGCCCGTCGACGTCACCGTGGACGACACCGTCTTCGCCGGCTCCGTCAACCAGGTCGGAGCCGTGGAGATCCGTGCCGACCGGGTGGGGGCGGACTCCTCCTACGGACGGATCATGGAGGCCGTCCGACTGGCGCAGTCCAGCGAACCACCCGTACAACGGCTGGCCGACAGGCTTGCGGCATGGCTCGTCTACCTCGCTCTGGGCGGAGCCCTCGTCACCTACCTGCTCACCCGGGATCTCACGGCGACGATCTCGGTCATCGTCGTCGCCGGCGCATGCGGTATCGCCGCAGGAACCCCCCTGGCGGTGCTGGCCGCCATCGCACGCATCGCCCGCGCCGGAGCATTCGTCAAGGACGGGGCCCACCTTGAGGCACTGTCGACCGTGGACACGGTCGTCTTCGACAAGACGGGAACCCTCACCACCGGACGCCCGACCGTCACACGTGTCATCACCGTCCCCGGAGGCCCCGACGAGGACGCCCTGCTCTCCTACGCCGCGGCAGCGGAAAACTACTCCGAGCACCCCCTGGGCCGGGCCGTCGTCGCCCACGCACAGACACTCGGCCTACCGGTGGAGGCGTCGCAGAACTTCACCTACTCACCCGGACTGGGAGTGTCCGCGGAAGTCGGAGGACGGCAGGTCGCCGCTGGGAACACGGCATTCGTCCCCGGGGCCCCGGCGTCCTTCCCCGACGAGGTCGCCACCGCGGTACACATCGGCGTCGACGGCAGGTACGCCGGTTCTGTACTGCTCGCCGACGAAATCAGGCCGACCTCCTCCCGGGCTGTCGCCGACCTGCACGACGAGGGCGTGCGCACCATCATGATCACCGGCGACTCCGCCGGGACGGCCCTCGCTGTCGGCAGGGCGGTGGGCGTCACCGACGTTCGCGCCGACCTGCTCCCCGAGGACAAGACCACTGTGATCGACCGCGAACGGGCCGCAGGCCACCGGCTGGTGATGGTCGGCGACGGGGTCAATGACGCCCCGGCGCTGGCGAAAGCTGACGTGGGAATCGCCATGGGAGGGGGAACAGACATCGCCCGGGAAAGCTCCGACGTCATTCTCGTCAGCTCCGACCCCCGCGATCTGGTCACCACCCTGCGCACGGCCCGGCGGGCACGCCGGATCGTGACGTTCAACTTCATCGGGACCGTGACTGTCGACCTGGCAGGAATCGTACTGGCGGCATCCGGACTGCTCAGTCCGGTGGTCGCCGCCTTCGTCCATGTCGGGTCGGAGACGGCGTTCATCCTCAACTCTGCGCGGCTGATACCCGGGCGGCAGCGTCGAACTCCTCCGCGGTGAGGGGCAGTCCCTCCAGCTCCGGTTCCCGGAACTTCCCGTCAGTCAGGAGATCTTCGTAGAGTCTCCGGTACAGGGCGGGCCGGAAGTCGGTCGCTCCGTCGATCAGCGGGTTCGGTTCGAACTTCTCCCGCGTGGCCAGGCTGAGGTCGATCACAGCGCTGTACATCCTGTTCTCGATCGCCCGGGGATCGGTGAACGGCAGGCCGGTGTAGTACTCGGTGTCCCAGAACCGGGTAGTGGGCCCTATGATGCTCGACCCGCCCCAGAAGACGTTGCGGAGGTCGGTGCCGGCCAGATTCGCGGAGACGATGTAGATCTGGTTGGTGATCACCCCCGCCTCCAGTGTGGTGGACCCGAGGGCTGTTCCGTGGCATTTCGCCAGGGCAGTGCAGTTGACGTACAGGCGGCACCCTTTCGCTGCGTAGTAGCGCATCAGCTCCGGGAAACAGTAGGAGTCGTAGCAGATCCCCAGACCGACCGGACCCCACGGAGTGTCGAACATGAAGGGTGAGTCCCCCCTGGTGGCCCAGTTCGGTTCAGGTGAGGGCAGATGTATCTTGCGGTAGGAACCGATGATCCCCTCCGGGCCGCAGACGCAGGCGGAATTGTAGATCGTGTCGGGTTCCCCGGCGTCTCTCTCCGGCAACCCGAATGCGACGAACACCCCCAGCTCCGCGCTCTTCTCCGCGATCACCCGGGAACTGGGCCCGGGGACTGTCTCAGCGAGGAGGGTCTGCATCTTCCCGGCTTTCGGTTTGTCCGCTTCATCGTCGTATCCGGTGAGCGCCATCTCCGGGAAGACGACCAGACCGGACCCCTCAGCCGCGGCGGCCTCAATGTATCCGAGCATGCGGTTCAGATTGCGTTCCTTGTCCCCCCACTTCGCGTTGAACGACACTGTCGACACTCTCATGATGTCCTTGTCCATGGCTGCTTCCTCCGGACCTGCCCGGCATCGGGAACGGTACTGTCCTGATGGTCGGTCCGCCGCGTTGCCGTGCAGGGTCGTCGACGTCACCGGACGGTAAAACCTCTCTGCGCGCCCCTGCCCCGGGGCAGGGGCAAGAAGTTGCCGTCGGTGTTTCCGCCGCATCGGCTCCGACTGTCACCCGTCTGCGTCATCTGACCCGTCGGGGACACCGCCGAGGACGCCGAGAACCCCGGGGAAGGTCCTGAACCCGTCGGAGGAGAGAAAATGCCCGCCGCCGGGCACCACCCGGGCACGGACACCGAGCTGTACGGCCAGGCGGTCCGTCAACGCAGGGGGCACCAGGGGATCGACATCCGACCGGAGCACCACCGTACGGTCGATGTGGTCGGCAAGACCGGTGACGTCCTCCCCCACCCCGATGAAGTCATCCAGTTCCGGTAACGCGGGCAGCCGGTCAATGAATCCTGCGACGAGTACCAGCGAACCCAGCCTCCAGGAACCGGACCGTCCCTTCAGTTGCTCCGTTTCCTCCAGCGTCTTCAGATGACGCAGGGTGGCCAGGCAGCCGAGACTGTGGGCGACAACCGCGGTGCCGGCATCGGGAACACCGACCGTCCGGCGCAGGGCGTCCTTCCAGGCCCCGGGGTCCGGGTTGCGCGGGTCCGGCAGGGCAGGAACCTCACAGGGGACGCCGGTAGATTCCAGCTGGTCGGAGAGCCAACGGAACCAGTGATCGTCCGGCGAGGCGGAGTACCCGTGGATGACGGCCACCCGGCGGGGCACAGTAGGTGATGAACGGGTCGAATGCACTTCCATGGGACCGGACGATAGAGGTTGACGCCGACGTGAAGGTCAAGCCGAACCACAGTGAGGGAGTTGACGATGCTGATCAGGGAACTGGCGGAGCGAACCGGGGTCAGTCCGCGGGCGCTGCGCCACTACGAGGACACCGGCCTGCTGACTCCCGGGAGAAGTTCCGGCGGCTACCGACTGTTCACCGAAGACGACGTGGTGAGGGTCCGCCAGATCCGGAGGATGATCGACGCAGGTATGGGAACAACGCAGATCCGCCGCTACATCGACTGCGCCCGGAACGGGGACCATGGCTTCCAGCTGGACATGTGCCCGGACCTGCAGGCAGAACTCGATGAACTCGCAGTGCGGTTGTCTGAGGCCCGGCAGGCGATCCAGGCGAAACAGCAGAACCTCCGGGCGCTGACGGCGTCATCGCCTGAACGGCTCCCCGGCAGTCCCTGCTGAACGGGCAGCGAGGCAGTACCGCCCGGCTGTCAGCGGTTCTCTTCGTCGCGAAGGTGTCCCCGGCCGAACGGGGTTCCTTCTGCCCGGATGGCCCCGGGGTCCGCTTCCGTCCCGGGCGGGCGGAGGAACTCGGCGTCAGCGACAACTCGCTCGGCGGTGTGCTCGCCTGGTACTCACTCATCCACACCGGCCCGATGCTCGAGACCTTCGATCATGCGGTCACCACGGCCTGGTACTGGCCGGTGGACATGCTCCGGGTGAAGGTCGGGCAGCCGGGTTCGCTGTCACGCACGTGGAGAGCCGGTCGGAACCCGGATCGCGTGCACACGGGGCGATCACGGCAGTGCTGTCCTGACGCTGTCCTGACGTGATTTCTTGACCGCCGCCGAGTTCCGGGCACTGCACCACCGGGGGTGGGAGTGGAGCAGCCGACGGCACTACGGTTCCGGGGTGTCGACCACATGAGAGACCGGGCCGTCCGGGTAACGACATGACCGTGATACAGTCAATCTTCAGATAAGATTCATCTCACAATTAAAATACTTCCCAGAAGGCAGGATCTGAGAATTGTGACGATAATTGCAGGGTTGATTCAGAACCGTCCTGACCCGAACCTCACCGGTGACCGGCTCCGGCAGCAGATGCTCGCAGACTACCCGGATCTCAGTCCGACGCTTCTGTCGGTACATGCCGCCGACAGGCCAGGTGAGAATCACCCGGTCTATCTGACGTACGGCGACAGATTGATAGCGATGACAGGCGTTCCGGCTCCAGTGGGAGACGGTCTCGATCACATGGCTCAGGAGAGTCCGCTCTGGCCGGATGACGTTCCGACGCCTGGTAACTGTGGTGCGCAGAAGATCTTGACTGTTCTACGGCCCGACGACGATACTCTTTCGAGGTCGGAGGAGACGCGCCATATCGCGGCGATGGACGACGCAACGTTGCTGTCCAGGGCAATGGCCGCAGCCATCGCTGTGAGCGACAGTATCGCTGCCGTGTATTTTGCCAGTGCCGGACATGTGGCCGAACCGACGACATTCCGGGAGATGGCCTTGGAGGCACCCTCTGCCTCACTTCTCTCTGCCTGGGTTTCCCGGAACATTGCCGTCAGCCCTCACGGCGTAGTTTCCGGGTACACACGCGGGATGGACATGCTCGGCCTGATGGACATCGAAATCATCGAATCACCGGAGTCTGCCGAAGATACCTTCATGAGGTTGACCGCCATCTCCACATATCAGTTTCAGAACGGTCCGGTAATCGGTGACGGTGATTCCCTCGGCGGAACCGAGGACGTCGAGCTCCTGGCTTCCCACGCACCTTCGGTGAACACCCCTGCCAAGACGGTCCTCAGACTGACATTCGCCAACAGTGAGGAGGTGCCGGCACGACAGAAGAGGAAGCGATGGTTCCGGCGCAGGTAGCGCCGATGAAGAGTCCGGACCACCGACTCCCCCTTACACAGCCACCTCACGGCTGCACCACTCACCGGCAGAATCCCTCGTAAACAGTCGGAGCCTGGAATCAGCAACCCAGACAGTGGACGGGTCATCGACCTGGGCATGTGCCCGTCCATCCACCTCAGTCTGCAGGATCACCGACAACTCAGCAGCAGTGTCCGGCACACGACCCGGGTTGACCACAGCCAGCGTTCTACGATCTGAGAGGACGAGGAAACTCCCTGACACCGCCGGCCGTGCGGCCTGCAACTCGGTCGGCAGCGACTCCGGCAGACGTGACTGTCGGACCACCTCCAGTTGCCCGTCAAGATACCGGCACACCCCGTGTCTCCAGGCCAGTACCTGTTCACCCACCACCAGCAGTCCGGCCCGCGGAAGCGACCCGGAGACCGTCTCTTCCCTGACCCAGGTCAAGTCACCGTCATCGTATACGCGGCCTACACGCAGAACTCCGCGACTCATCGGGAAGCCGTACACTGCAGTCGGATACGGAGTCTCGACCCACTCCTCCACCTCGTCATAACGACTGACGATCCACACACCGCGCCCTTCATCCTCACCCGGAGCAGGCACCGCCTCGTCAACCTCATCGAGTACCGCTGGCCTGGAGGTGGCAGATTCCTCCACGACCGATCCGTCATCAGGCACGGTGAAGAATCTGCCCGCAGCACGGACACGGACAGCGTCTCCCGCGACCCTGTCGACGGTCACATCGAAGATGTCCACCTCGTTGACCCGAAGTGGCAGAGCCGCTGACGTCGCTTCCCCGCTCAGCAGGTCCGTCCGCCACACCAACGGAAGTCGCGCATCAGCTCTCCAGAGGATGCGTCTTTCACCTGCGGATACCACGAATCCCGGGGTCCACGTCGGGGATCCGTAGGGCGCTGGCTCCACCGGTTCTGCCGCGTACAGGTCCAGTGTGTACTGCACTGTGCTCACCCCGTAGTGCGCCGCACCCAGCAGCCAGAACTCAGGGAACGGGATCTTCGCCTCAACGACATCGACTCTGCGGCCCTCACCCACGAACTGCAGTCTCGAGACTCGGCCCCGCGTCGGTTGCAGCCCTGTGCCCGGACCGGCCGGCGGATCATGGTGCAGTTCGCCGGTCACCCGGACGGGTCCGGCGACCGGTCGGTCGGCGTCCCACCTGGCGACCCACCCGTCCCCACGCAACACGGTCTGCCAGACCGGATTCTCCGGGGTCACTGCGCGCGCACCGGGCATCTCCTCGGCCCAGGCATCGAAGGTCACCGCGTCTCCGCTCTCCGGATCCGTCTCCCGGAAGACGAGCTCCACTGCCACAGTGTCCCCCAGCACCGCCTGCGGACGACCTTCGTCCATCACATGCCAGGTGTGGACTGTGACCGGAAGAATCCGGTGTCCGGCGGGCTGTGCGGGGGCCGGCGTTGACAGGTGCTCCAGCTCAGCGAAGAATTCGGCGCGCAGTCGCGAAGAATCCCACGGGCGGCCCCTCCGGACCTCGCCCGGCCAGCGGAAGCTCTCCTCCGGCACTGGTACTCCGATGACCGGGTCCACCAGCTCACCGCGACGACCGTCCATGTGAAGTGCCACCATGACACCTGATCCCGCATCTACTATGACTTCGACGTGAGCTCGGCGTCCCACACTTCGGGCCACCCATGCCTGCCCACCTGCCCACATGCCTGAAGTGATCTCCGCGCCATCCCCCAGGCTGTCGAAGATGCGGGGGTCACGTCGGATCAGCGGTTCGACCGCGCCGGCGACAATGAGCTGAACTCGGCCGGCCATCTCCTCTGTCTCAGCCGGAGGGGCGATATCCATCCCGCGGACCACGGTGTGCCGGCCGTCGACTCGTGACAGAGGCTCACCGTCTTCCCCTGTGATCGCCCACTTCTCCCCCTGCGCCTGGAACCGGTAGTCCCCGGCGGGGAGTCGAAGAATCTCCGCGGGCTGTCCCGTAACCACGGTGAAGTTCTGCGGATGAGCTTCATCGTGCAAACGCAGAACCGCAGTGACGGGGACGGTGCGTCCATGGACCACCAGGTCCCGCAGTTCGTCGATGCCCGGAACTACAGGCCTTCCATCCATGATGCCATCCTAGTTTCGCTTCCCGGGAAACCGTGTTCACGGGCCCACGGTTCCTCGCGACACGGACCACGTCATCACGGAACTTGGTGGGACAGGGCCTTGGCACGATGCCATCCTTCCAGGCCGACCCTCGGGCAAGCCAGATCAGATGCCACCTAACCGTGCCGCAGACCCCTGTGCAGCGCCGCAGCCTCTGCTGTCGTCAGCGGACACGGTAAAGCTTGGAGTGTGGCACTCAAGATCATCAGTATCCACCCTGCCGCACGTGCAGCCGTCGCCGGAGCCCACTTCAGCGCCGCAGTGTTCCTGTCTACCCAGTGCCAGAAAGTAATTATCTCGCTCTACTGCCCTAGTCCGTTTGAAGCTCCTCTCCCCGAGCAAGTCAGGCCGGCCTTGGAGGGCGGGCCGGCCGGGCCGCAGGACCGCAGGGCCGCAAGGCCGGCGAACACAAGCCCGGTCACGCTCCGCGCGACCGGTCCGACACCCCGGGCCCACCCCGGCCAACACCGGGGCGGGGATCGGAACTACTCGCCGTCCTGGTCGCCGACCAAGCGGGGACCACACCACCGGCTCCGGGTGGTGTGGTGTGGTCAGGCTGCGGTGGGGGTGTTGAGGTACTGATCCAACGCTGCGCGGATGACCTCGCTGGGGCTGAGATTGTGCCTGGTGGCGTAGGTGTCCAGGGCAGAGTTCAGGTCGTCGGGCAGTCTGACCTGTCGGCGGGGGGAGTGCCCCTTCTTCGACGATTCACCGTCGAGCCGGGGACGTCCTGCGCGGCGGAACATGTCGAGCGCCTCGCGTCCCTCGGGGGTGTCGCTGGGTGTGGTGGTGTTTTCCAGGGCAGTGACTGCCGCATCTGATTCTGCCCAGGCGGACATGTCGCGGTCGATCGCGGCAAGGTCGTCGGCGGTGGTGGCGTCGGTGTTCTCGGTCATGGTCACCACTGTCCTTTCCTGTCAAAGTATCGCTTCATTTTCTCGCCTGCGAACATGCAGTGGAATGTGCGTACATTCTGTCCGGGTCCCACGGTGAACAGGACTTCGATGTCCTCACCGGTGAGTGAGGGACCGATGGCCAGGTGTGGTTTCCGGCCGTCTGTCCAGGACCTGTCGAACTCCGGCTGATAGTGAGAGGGTTCTGCACGGCATGGATCGCATCGTCACGGGTGAAACCGTGCTTCGCGGCGCTTTCGGTGAACTCGATGGCCAAATGAGTATTGTACTACAAAATCTGATCTAGTGCACGATTCTTGCACTCTGAACTGGGGTTTGTCGTGACGGTCTCGCGGTCGGTGACGGTCACGTCGCCGAGGTTGTGGCTCGTGGCGTCGGCAATGGCTGCTTCGACGACACCTTCGGTGTCTGCGTCGATGTCGTAGTCGTTGGGCAGGCGTTCGGGGTGCAGGTGCAGGGTGTGGGTTGTGCACTCCCGGACAGTGATCTCGATGCTGCGCTGGTCAGCGGTACCGTCGACGACGGAGTTTCGATGTACTCCTGCGCACTCGTCGATGCTGAGTAGTCCGCTCACCGCGTCGAGGATGTCGCGGTCCTCGTCGTCAAGGCCTGCCCAGTCGTCGGCGGTATCGCTGATCAAGCACGCATGCGCCGTGATCTGCACCCCAATACCCCGGCAAACCCCGAGGTGATCTGGTCCGTGACAGAACACGGGCCATCAACTGGCTTCGCCAACTGCTGTTGGAGATCTTTCCTGCCCTGGAGCAGGCCTTCGACTACGCATCACGCCGAGCAGCCCTGCTACTGCTCACCAAGTATCAGACCCCCGAGTCGATTCGCCTCGCCGGTGTAACCCGGATCGCCTCCTGGCTGCGCGCACGCGGAGCGCGCTACACCACACAGGTCGCCACCCGTGCTGTTGAAGCAGCCCAGCAGCAGTACACCACCGTTGCCGGTGAGGAGCATCTCGCGGCGATGATCGCCGAGCTGGCTGACGACGCTCTACGACTGAGCGAACGCACCGAACAGATCGATGTGCGCATAGCCGAGACTGTCGAACGCAATGAGCAGGCAAGACTGCTGACCAGCATGCCCGGTTTCGGAAGCCTGCTGGCAGCCGAGTTCGTCGCGGCCTCTGGCGGCAATGTGCTGCTGCTGGGCAAAGCCGATCGCTTGGCCGGGGTATGTGACCTTGCCCCGGTGTCCAAGGACTCCGGGACGATCAGCGGCAATCGGCACAGACCGCGCCGCTATGACCGAAGGATGCTGCGCGCATGCTACATCTCAGCGCAAACAGCGGCCTGGGTCTTCCCACAGTCCTCCGCCTATTACCAGCGCAAACGTGGAGAGGGTAAGAGCCATGTTCAGGCGGTGTTGTGCCTGGCCCGCCGGCGAATCAACGTCATCTTCGCCATGCTTCGCGACAACCGCGCCTTCCAGACCGGCCACGATGCAGATTCCCAGCGCAGTGACCGCCGGACCACTGGTACGCCGGATTCAGGATTCAGTGATGCTCCGGCATGTCAAAGCTCTCGGCCCACTGATCGCCGTGGTGCTGATCTTGTGGGCGTTGGCGGGTGAAGATCAGGTGGTAGCCGTCGGGATCGGTGCCGGACTTCAGGTCCCTCCATGTCATGAACTCGGCACCCCACTTCTACGGAGCCCTGAGGTCGCGGGGGAATCTCCAGCTACCCCCCCTGCAAGAATACTCTTGCCCCTTCACTAACGATTAGGTAAAACAATGATTTATCCAAGTGAAGTCACTTGGAATGACTAGAGGAGATACACCTTACGCCCCGTTCGTAAACCTATCGCACGGATGTTCGTCGCTGCCATGGCTGCGACGATCGCATCCGCGACCATCGCAGCCCCCGCCGCTTCAGCCAGTGTCGTCAACACTAGCCTGGCCAATGTCCGCAGCGGCTTTATCAGTCGTACCGTATACCACTCAGGAAGTACCCATGTCCAGGCAGGATTCATCGGGTGCTCAAGTAATGCCCCAGCTGCAAACTCGAAGTTCGACATCGAGCTGCGTCAAAAGAGGAGCTTGCAGCCTGACCGTTCTTTGGGATTCCGCAACGCCAAGCAGTGTTTCAGCAGCCCGACTCGTGTCTCCTGGGGCGACCCGGCCGACGGAAACTACTTCATGAATGTTCACTCGCACAGCTGGCAAAGCACCAGCGCCCGCAACTTCAACATCTACTACTAAGCGAGTCATGTCTGCTCCGGTACCAGCACAATCTCGAGTTCAGGATACTGAACTCTCCTTCTCCTACCGTCACCCGGGCGGGCCCGGTGCGGTCACGGCGGACGACCTACTGGTCAGCAGTGAACCCACCCTGCTCCTCGGTGTCAACGGTGCAGGAAAGACAACTCTGATGAGAGTTCTTGCCGGTCATCTCCGGGTCCGTGGTCTTGACCTATCAGGTCTTCCTTCTGTCAGTTACGTTCCGCAGTTCTTTACCCCGGTCCGAGGTTTCACCGTCCTCGATCACGTCTCCTACGTCGCCTGGCTCGACGGGCAGTCCCGCGCCGCGGCCGCGAAGAATGCCCCGCGGTGGGTGGACTTCGTCGGTCTCGGTGACCTCGCCAACCGGAAGTGCGCGCAGCTCAGCGGCGGTCAGCAGGCAAAAGTACAGCTGGCTACCGCGCTGAACACCGGTGCGAGACTGCTTCTACTCGATGAGCCGAGTGCCTCCCTGGACCCGCTGGCGAAACGCGAACTCCAGGATCTGTACCGGAACATCGTCGCCGCTGGTACCGGCCTGTGGGTCTCCACACACCAGCCGCACGAAGTGACCGACCCTTTCACCCGAGTCATCGTGCTACACCAGGGCACTGTGCGTTTCGACGGTGGTATCGGTCATTTCCGTCAGCTCGGCGCCGATGCAACCGATAAAGACGATCCAGCCGCCGTGGCACTGGCCCAGGCGACCGTCCGGTGAGCGCGCGGACTAGCCTGTCTCGGCTGCGGCCGTGGACAGGATCACTGGTGATATTGATCGCTGTCGGACTCGGTTACTACATTCTCGACACCAACGACTCCGGGGTATCCAACGGGTATGACGGGATATCTCTCGCGCTCGGATACTTCTACACGCTGGGACCTGCCTTGGCCGGATTCGCGGCGTGGGATATTTCTCGCTTCCGCGCTCTTCTCAAACAGCGCAGCCGCGCCAGTGAGCTGTGGCGGACGGTGTTTCGCCGTCTCGGGACACCGAGTTTGGTCACGCTGCTCTCCGTGCTGCTGATCATGGGTTACTACGGAGGCCTGTCTGTATCCCAGACCTGGGCCGGCATTCTCCTGTCTGTACTGCTCACGTGCCTCTGGGTGCTTTTCGGCGCTGCCCTCGGGATGTATCTCTCCCCTGTTATTTCTCTACCCATCGCAGTCTTCATCCCTTGGGTTCTCACCGCTTATCCGCAGGCAGTGCCTGACCCGGCGTGGCGACAGATGTTCGGACAGTCAATCGGCGGGTGCTGCACGGTGGACGCCATGATCGACACGGTCACGATCAGGTCCTCAGTCGCGACGCTGGGGCTTCTCGTGATGGCCAGCGTGATCCTCCTTCAGGTCCACGTCGCCCGGCGTCCGGTCCGTGTCGGTGGGATCAGCGCCTCACTCATCATCACCTGCACAGCAATCGCCCTCGGCTACGTTCTCGGGACGTCGGGGAACTTCATGAATACTGATCTCCGCTCAGGTACCGAACGTGACTGCGATGACCGTGTCTGCGTCTGGCCGGAGAGTAACCGTTCCATGGTCGACACAAATCTTCGCGTTGCCGAGAAACTAGGAATCCCGATCGGCACGATTCTTGTCGACGGTGAACCCCGCAACGACAATGAGCTGTGGATGTCCGGGGATCCGGATCCGACCACGGTGGAGCAGCAACTGATCGTCCAGCTCCTCGAGCGCTCTCCAGAGCTCAGGGGTATGGAATCGTGCTGGGTCGATGAGAACGGCCGGCGCATGAGCCTCGCAGACGAGGCTACTGTCGCTTTGGGAAGCAGTGAGCTGGTCTCCACCGCCACCGGCGCCGATGGACGGTTCATAGCCTATAGCAATACCGAGGACCCGTCTGCCTGGAATAGAGTCGTGGAGCTTATCAAGCAGAAATCAGAGTGTCCGGCGTGAGAAGTACCTTCGCACTGTATGCCATAGGCCACAGGGTCGGTCTCGCAATGGGACTCCTCGCTGTCGCTGTCGCAGTCTCTGCGGCGACAGGCACGACGAGTCTTCCCCTGCCCTGGTTATCTGAAGGATCCCTGGATCTGTCCGTGGACCATCTGCTCGCTGTAGCCCTACTGGCGGCACATGCCACACTACTCACTGGGGAACTGTCCTCCCGTGAGGAATCCAGCGTCCGTTCGTGGTGGTGGGCGGACTGCCTCGGAATGGCCGTCCTTCTATGCGGGCCTGTGTCCTTGGCACTTACCGGTGACGCAGGCCTGCTTCAGAACACGCTGCTCTACCTGGTGTTCTTCTTTCTTATCAGTCTGGTCATCGGCCCGGAGACCGCCTATCCCGCTGTCATCTTCCTTATTGTTGTGCAGACTATGGTCGTGGCGCTTGTTCCCGATCGTGGTCTTATTCCCGTATTCTGGGACCCGGACCCACGCATAATCGCAGCTCTCTTCATCCTCGCAACCGTGGCGTTTCTCGTGGCGCGTCGCCCAGTGAAGACGAGTACCCGCCTCCGGATCACCGCCTGACGAACCGGACTACGGTCTCATCCGCCTTGACAAATTCCGCTAGGCGATGCACAGCCTTCCGAACTACTCGGCTCCAGCTCTTGACAGGCTCTTCACGATTCACAGTGCGTTGATTCGGTCCTGAAGCTGTCCGGAGTGGATCAGTGACCTCAAGATGTAGTGGTCCAGGTTCCTGAAGCCCAGGGCGATGCCACGCAGATGCTCCAACCGGCCGTTGATGGCTNGGCTCTTCACGATTCACAGTGCGTTGATTCGGTCCTGAAGCTGTCCGGAGTGGATCAGTGACCTCAAGATGTAGTGGTCCAGGTTCCTGAAGCCCAGGGCGATGCCACGCAGATGCTCCAACCGGCCGTTGATGGCTTCGACCGGACCGTTGGACGCTCCGATGTCGAAGTACGCCAGGATGTCATCACGGCGGCGCCACAGTGTCCGGCCGAACTGTGCAAGCTCCTCCAGTCCGCTCGGCAGTCCCTTGCGCAGAGTGTTGATCAGGCGTTTCATCAACTTCTTTCCCTCGGTCCTGCGCGGATGCGAGTACGCGGCAATGACGTCCTGGTAGAAATCCCAGGTGACCTGCAGGGCGACGTAGTCGTCGTCGGTGTCCCACAGCAGCTCCAGGTGTTGTTTCTGCCGGTCGGTGAGATAATTCGTCCTGGTCAGCAGACTCCGGCGGTGCTTGTACAGCGGATCATCCTTCCTTCCGCGTCGCCCGGTGGTTTCCCTCTGCAGGCGTTGCCGACACCCGGTGAGCTTGTCGGCGGCCAAGTGCACGATGCGGAACGGATCCATGACCTTCCGCGCCGCCGGAAGGGCGTGGTC
This sequence comes from Corynebacterium neomassiliense, assembly GCF_900626215.1. Taxonomy (NCBI): domain Bacteria; kingdom Bacillati; phylum Actinomycetota; class Actinomycetes; order Mycobacteriales; family Corynebacteriaceae; genus Corynebacterium; species Corynebacterium neomassiliense. Next base: position 1,917,255 of record NZ_LR131106.1, read on the forward strand.
CACGGCCGTGGCATAGCCAGCGAACCCATCCATCGTCACCACCGACACCTGGTCACGGAACTGTTGGCCGCGTTGCTGCAGCCAGGTTCTCAGGACATCTGCGCTGCGCCGAAGGCCGCATGTCGATCAGCCGTGCCGGCCCGTGCCCATCGACCAGTGGAGTCAGGTCCACCAGCACCGTGACCATCGAGGAGGGCTCGCCGGGCCGGCGGGGGTGTTTCCACACGAGCTCGTCGACACCGAGAAACCGCCCCCCGTCTAGATGCGCCGAGTCAGCGTAGACCAGATCACGGACGGCATCGACAGCAATCCTGTTGACCAGCTCCCAACCCACGCCCAGGGCTTTGGCGGTGGCGGACACGCTCATCCGATCGACCGCGAGGCATTGGAGGATCCAGCGGGTCACCCGGTGGGTGAGTTTTGCCCTGTCGTCAGCACAGGCCAGTGAGGGCTGGAAGATTCTCCTGGTGCACCGCGTGTTGGGACAGGTGAATCGTGGTACCCGGACGTGGAGTCGGGTGGGGAAACCTACGACCGGCAGGTCGACGAGTCGACGCTGAACATGATCCCGCTTCACCCCAGGCTCCCTGCAGTCCGGGCAGGAGTCGACCACCGCTACCGGGTCGGCGTCGATGATGGTGAAGGTGCCGGCGTCGGCAGCATCGGTAATTGTCAGGCCGAGTTCTGCGGTGCGGCAGATGGTATCGGCGACGAGGTTGCCAGTAGTGTGCATTGTAGGGTCCTGGTTCGGTCAGATGAAGGCTTCGCAACTCTCATCTTGTACCGGCCAGGGCCTCTACATGTTGTGCCACACCGGGTCCCACCCTTCAGCTATCTACGCACTCCAAACCGCGAAGAGCCACCAAACGCCATCACACCATTTGCATTTCAAATGTGTCGGGGAAAGCGCAGTGCAGAGCATGTACCGATCAGTGAGGCTGGAACCGGGGTGAACCACCGGTTTAAGATCAGAGTCCCTGATGAGCATCAGGGCGGTGCACGCCGGCAGCGGATACCGCTACCTGCTGCGCTCTGTGTTGCCACCAACGACGCAGAACCTGACCCCGAGGTCGCCGACCGACTGTCGGAGTACTACGCGGCCAAAGGCACCCCACCGGGACGGTGGCGCGGGTCCGGTCTGGCCGGCCTGCACAGTGACACCGCCCAGCCCGGACACGAGATCACCGCCGACCAGATGGCAGCCCTGTACGGCGAGGGACTGCACCCGGACGCCGACGCGATGATCGACAACGGTGTGGCACTCAAAGGCTGCAAACTCGGTCGGGCATACGGCATCTACACCGGTGGCAGTGCGATGCTGGCCGACCTGGCAAAGCAGGAGAAGAGCTTCCGCGACACCCACGGTCGACGCCCCGACGAGGCCGAACGTTCGGACATCGCCACCCGTGTCGGCTTCGACCATTACGCCGCCGCCCACCACGGGGCCTCCCCCACCAGTGCCCGTGAGGTTCTGGCGTGGGTCAACTCCACACAGGACAACGTGCGTCAGGCCGTCGCAGGCTTCGACCTGACGTTCTCCCCGGTGAAATCCGTGTCCGTTCTGTGGGCCCTGGCTGACAAGGACACCGCCGGGATCATCGCCGCGGCCCACCACGCCGCCGTCGCTGACGCCCTGTCCTGGGTCGAGAACAATGCCCTGTTCACCCGTGTCGGTGTCAACGGCATCCAGCAGCTGAAAACCAACGGACTGGTGGCCAGTGAGTTCACCCACTTCGACACCCGTGCCGGGGACCCGGACCTGCACTCCCACGTCCTAGTGTCCAACAAAGTCCAGGTCGCCGACACTCCCGAGGCGCGTAAAGCCGGCAAGATCGGTGAGTGGAAGACGATCGACGGGTCACATTTTTTCGAGCACTGGACCGACGAGGGCAAGCTCTACCTCTGCGCGATTAGAGACGCCAGCTCGGGGAGGATCGTCGGTACAGGGCGAGTTCACAGTGACGGGGGCGGTCAATTCCGCGATGGGGAGTTCCTCGCTGCCCTGGAGGGTCATCGGATGGTGGGATCTATGGGCAGGTCAGCTTCCTGCGGAGATAACGCGGCGATGGAGTCGTTTTCTCCATGTTGCAGAAAGACATGGTGGGCCGGCAGGTCTGGGCCACCCGGGGGCAGCTGAGGATCGCGATTGTCAGAGGGATTGAGCGAACCTATCACTGCCGTCGTCGGCAGCGTATGTCTGGGTCGGTTCACCCCGGTGGAGTACGAGACGATGGTGAGCGCCGACACCACGTCCGCGGCGCGACTACTTTCCATCAACAAACTGCACAACAATGCCCTGCAGGATGGAGGGTGCAGGTGTCACGGGACGTGTCACCGCTGGACGAACGGCAGCAGAACCTGGTTTACCTCGTCGGCGTGGGTCCAGAGCATGCCATGTGGGGCTCCGTCGATCTCGATGTAGTCCGCCTCGGGGAAGGCGGCGTGGAACGGGCGGCCGGTGGCGTCGATTGGCAGGATGTTGTCGGCGGTGCCGTGCACGATGAGGGCCGGCTTTCCACTGGCCCGGACCGCGGCAACATCGTCGGTAAAGTCCTCGATCCAGGTGGGGACCACGGCGTGGGCGGCGACTGGTGCGCTAAGGGATGCCGTGTTCCAGTTCGCCGTGACGACCTCCTGACTGATCCGCGAGCCCAGGTTCTCGTCGAGGTTGTAAAAGTCCCGCAAGAAGTTCGTGAACCAGGCAAACCGGTCGGCTCTAGCCGTGGCGACGATATCGTCGAACTGCTTTTCCGGAATCCCCTGACCCAGCATCCCCGGTTCGAGCGAACCGAGGAAGGCGTACTTCGCGACACGGTCGGCACCGTACGTCGCGGTATAGCGGGCCAGCTCACCGGTGCCCATCGAGAATCCGACCAGGATCACGTCGTTGAGGTCGAGCGTGTCGAGCACGACGTGGAGATCGGCGGCGAAGGTGTCGTAGTCGTAACCGGTGGTGACCTTGCTCGACCGGCCGAAACCGCGGCGGTCGTAGGTAATAACGCGGTAGCCGAGGTCGAGCAGTTCCCGGGCCTGACGTTCCCATGAGCTTCCGTCGAGCGGGTAACCGTGGATCAGCACAACGGGCTGTCCTTCCCCGTGATCCTCGTAGTAGAGCTCAACGGGGGTCGAGTTCTCCTGGCCGACAGTGATGTATGACATGGTCTTCCTCCATGGTCCGAGCGAGAACGGTCGTTCTCAGCGAGTATGCACTAGTGTAGGGAACGGTCGTTCTCAGTGCAAGTGTTCCGACGGATTTTTTGGGTACGCGAAAAGGAGTCATGATGACAGCCACAGGAAGGACGGAGACCTCCGACCGTGACAGGGTGCTCGCCGCCGCGAGCCACCTCTTCTACAGCCGGGGAATCCAGGCGGTAGGGATGGATGCCGTGCGCGCTGAGGCCGGCGTGCCGCTGAAACGGATATACGCGAATTTCCCCTCGAAACAGGACCTGCTGCTCGCGGTACTGCACCACCAGGGGGACCTGTGGCGAAGAAGCCTGGAAGCTGCTATCGAGGCCGCATCCACCCCGCGTGAGAAACTGCTCGCCGTCTACGATTTCCTGCGGGAGTGGTTCCAGGAGGACAACTTCCGTGGATGCGCCTTCATCAACGCCTTCGGTGAACTCGGCGCGGTCGCACCCGACGTCGCCGACACCGTCCTCGTCCAGAAGCACGAGTTTCGGCAACGGGTATCGGAACTAGTCGCGGAACTCGGCGGACCCGCAGAGCTCGGACCCCAGCTGGCACTTCTGGCCGAGGGAGCACAGACCACCGCCGCTATCGACAGGTCACCGGCTGCAGCCGACGTCGCCCGGGCGGCCGCAGCCATGCTCATCGACGCCGCCGGACACGCCTGAACCTGGTCAGCCGTCGATACCCCGCGCATTGGCGAACTCGTCGTCGAACCTCTTCCGCGCCCACTCGTTGGCGGCGAGATGCTCATCCCCCATTCCAGCAACGGGTCTGCTGCACGGATAGGTGACAGGTTATAGTCACGCCGCCAGTGCGGTGGTCGTGTTCATGATGGTTTCGAACTCGATGGGCGTCAACCTGCCCAGGCGGGCTTGGCGGCGTCGGCGGTGGTAGGTCCGTTCAATCCAGCTCACCATCGCAATGCGCAGCTGCTCACGGGTAGCCCAGGAGCGGCGGTCGAGGACATTCTTCTGCAGTAGAGCGAAAAACGATTCCATGGCCGCATTGTCGCTGCTCGAACCCACCCTGCCCATAGAACCGACCATGCCGTGGCCAGCCAGAGCACGCAGGAGCTTCCGGCTTCGAAAATTGGCTGCCCCTATCGGAGTGGACGATGCAGCCCGCGACGTCGCTGCGCATCGCGATGGCGTTCTCAAGTGCGTGGACGGCGAGGCGGGACTTCATCCTGGAGTCGACGGAGCAGCCCACGATGCGCCGGCTGAAGGCATCTTTGATCGCGCAGCAGTAGAGCTTGCCTTCCGCGGTTTTGTGTTCCGTGATGTCCACGAGCCAGAGCTGGTTGACACGCTCAGCGGCGAACACATGCCAGGTACGACCATGCTCATCGACCACGGCGCAGAGATCGTCATGGACGGGCGGACCAGGCTTCTTACCGTTCTTGCTGCGCTTCTTCCCGAACGCACTCCACCAGCCGTTCTCAGACGCGATTTTCCACGCGGTCCGATCGATCATCGCCTCACCCGCCTCGCTGGCTTCGTCGTCCGAGGAGGCGGTGCCCGAACTCTTCGATCATCCTTGTGGGCATCGAACAGCGCGTTCGCGCGATACGCCTCGACCACCTCGCTGAGTGCGATGGGGTGAACCAGCCACCGGTAGTAGGGCTGGCGGGAGAGCTTGAGCACCCGACACGTCACCGACACAGGAACACCTGCTTCGGCGAGCTCTGTCACGAGCGGGTAGAACCTTTTCCCGGCAGGTTCGCCTGCGACAGATACGCCGCCGCACGCCGCAGCACCTCGTTTTCCTGCTCCAACAACCGGACCCTCTTACGCAGCTCACGGTTCTCGACCGCCTCCGACCGGGACGGGCCGGGCTTGGTCCCCTCATCAATATCGGCGCGACGCAACCACTTTTGCAACGTCATCGGGTGAACTCCGAAGTCTTTCGCGATCTTCTCGATCGTCACTCCGGGCTCACGGTTCCTCGCGACACGGACCACGTCATCACGGAACTCGGTGGGATAGGGCTTGGGCACGATGCCATCCTTCCAGGCCGACCCTCGGGCAAGCCAGATTAGATGTCACCTCACCGTGCAGCAGTCCCGGACTCTGGCGTGATCCCGGGCGAGTCCGAAGGCTAGTTGTAGGCGCTGTCAGGGTCGGTGAGTTCCGCAGCGATGCGCTTGGCGCCGTAGCAGCCGTTCTCTGCGGCGAAAACCGCCCTGATCCGCACCGTCAGCAGGGCATCGGCGATGATCTGCTACTGGCGGGCTTCGGCACCGTCGCTCCACTTGTAGTACGAGGAATGCTGGATCTACAGGATGTCGCACAGCCGCTTGACCGGGTACTCGGTGCGGGTGTCGTCAACGAACTTGAAGCGGCTCACCAGTTCGTCTCTTCCGCGAAATATTTTCGCGGCCCGCCGCAGGATGTCACGTTCCTCGCGCAGCCGGGCGACGTCGCGTTGCAGTCTACGGATGTGTTCGGCAATCTGGTCAAACTCACCGGCCTCAGCCTCCGCCCGCTGTTGACGCAACGGCTCAGCGACATCAAACGAACGGCATTGCCATGAATCAGTACTTACAGATACGAGAAGCGGGTGCCTCTCCTGAAGGAAGAGGCACGCAGTGAACTGCTATTTCACTTGTGGAAGCAATGGAGCGCTGCGGGAACAGACAACCACGGGTTCAGAAGCTGGTTTCCGCGTGGAATCAAGGGATTCCCAACCATGCCGACGACTCTGGTGAGGTCGACGACGCCCGGATCGTGGCGGCGGCGGAACCAAGTAAGCGACCTCGAACACGGCTCGCGGATAGCGAAGTGGACGCTATGCGAACAGCTCGCGAGCGCGATGTGAGCGTGAAGGCGATCGCGAAACAGTTCGGGGTTCACCGAGCCACGGTCTGGGTCAAGACCCGGTGAGGGCGGGTGAGGTGATTGCGCGCTATTCGGTTGCGTGGAGAGCGTGATTCTTGGGGCTTCACAGCCCGTTGACCGCGGAGGTCGGGGCGAGCGTCGGAAGGTCGGTGATGCTCGTGGCGGCGCGGACGACTGCGGCGAGATCGCGGGAGTGGCTGTGCGCTGGCCAGGCGATCACCGTCGTCACCTCGGGTGCATCGACCACGGGGATGGCGACGTGTTCCGGCCATTGCCAGGCTCGACTTGAGGCGGGGATGACGAGGAGAGCTTTGCCGAGGGCGACGAGCTGCGCGATCTGCGGTTGTGTGCGCACTTCTGGGCCGGGGCCGTCGGGGTATGTGCCGTCTAGTCGTGGCCACCGCGCCAGCGGAAGATCCGGCACATCGCTGATATCAGCCATCGTGACGTGCGCGCGCCTGGCAAGGGGGTGTTTGGCGGGGACGATAGCGACCTGGCCCTCGATGAAGAGTTCCTCCGCGTCGAATCCTGCGAGGTCGTCGACGGGCTGGTGCATGAGCGCAACGTCGGCACGTCCGTCGCGGAGCATGGTCGCTTGCTCGCCGACCTCGCAGAAGAGGACATCGACGGCAGGAACGGTGGGATCTGCCGCAATCACCTCCAGCAGGTGCTGCAAGAGGTCGTGAGAGGCTCCAGCTTTCGTGACAAGAGCGATCGAATGACGTGACTCGCCCGCCCGCTTCGTGCGTCGAGCCGCAGCAGCAACCGCGTTCAGCGCGGGTTCAGCCTCGCGGAGCAGAACGGTGCCCGCGTCGGTGAGGGTGACGCTGCGACGGTCCCGGTCGAAGAGCCGGACCCCGAGACGCTCTTCGAGCTGCCTGATCGCTCGGGAGAGCGGCGGTTGCGCCATACCCAGCAATTCGGCGGCGCGGCCGAAATGCAGCTCCTGCGCGACAGCGACGAAGTAGCGCAACTCCCGGGTCTCTAGATCGCGCATACCGTCAACCTTACCCCCTGATACCCGCACGGTATCAGGTGGAGGTTGATCGGTCTTGGACCGGAAAGAAGAGAACCCCTTGGGTACCAGTAGCGCCGCGCAGACAGGAACGCAGCCAGAGCAGCAACCGGCGTTGTGGGCGGGGGTCGTGTCGCTCGGCTTCGGGATTTTCGTCCTCATCATGGCGGAGTTCCTCCCTGCGAGCCTCTTGCCGCGGATCTCGGTGTCACCGAGGGCGCGGCAGGTCAAGCTGTGACGGCGACCGCGATTGCAGCGGGCATCGCTGGACTGTTCCTGCCGATCGTCTTCCCTCGCGCGGATCGCCGGCGCCTCTTGCCGGGCCTGACCGCCGTCGCGGTGATCTCCAATGTGCTCGTCGCGCCCGCTCCGAACCTTGCCGTGCTGCTCCGGTCTCGCGTACTCGTCGGTTTCGCAATCGGTGGATTCTGGGCAATGGCGATCGCGGTGAGTGTGCACCTGGTGTCGTTCGGAAAGCTCGGTCGGGCGATGACGATCATCAATGTGAGAATGTCGCTGGCGACGATCGCGGCGGTTCCGCCGGACACCTGGTTGGGTCAGGCTTGGGGATGGCGCGGGGTATTCTTCCTGAGCGCCGGAGCGGCCGTGCTCGCAATCATAATTCAGGCGGCGACCCTTCCACACGTCCCCGCCACCCGCGGCGGTGGATTTGCGCCCTCGGAGCCACGCTCGCCTCTGTTCTCCTCGTGACCGGGCTGGTGGCGATTCTGCTCATCCAGGGCGGACAGTTCATCGGATACACGTACATTCTGCCAGCCACCGAAAGCCTCTCACTGATAGATGCGGGAGGATTGGCGCTCTTCTGCATATCTACGGCGTCGCGAACGTCCTCGGTGCAACCATTGCGGGGCCGATCGTCGACCGTGCTCTCCGCCTCGCTTCGATCCTCTTCCCCGCGATTCTCGCCGCCGGAATGCTCACCCTGGTGCTCACCGGCGGTCAAACCGCAGGTCTGTTCATTGCGGTTGCACTGTGGGGATTCGGATACGGCGGTGCGATACCGGCCGTGCAGACCTGGGCAGCGAAAGCGGCCCCGGAGCACCTTGAGCATGTCGGCGGCCTGACCGTCGTGACCTTCCAGATCAGCATCGCTCTTGGCACCGTCATCAGCGGCCTCCTCGTCGACGGCATCGCACCCACAGCACCACTCATCGTCGGCGCGATAGTCGCGGTCGTCGGCGGTGTCCTGCTCACAAGCCTGCGTCTACGCCCCGCCACGTCGTAGTACGGGATTCTCCGTCCAAGATCGGCCGGGTATCACAGGATACCCGGCCGATCTTGGACACTTCTCAACCTCAGGACCACGATGGAGTGCATGAATAAGAACAAGACAGCGCTTATCACAGGCGCGAACAAAGGAATCGGATTCGCAATCGCGGAGCAGCTCGGCGATCGTGGATTCACGGTCGCCGTCGGCGCGCGTGATGACGGTCGACGGGCTGCGGCAGTAGAACAGCTACGGTCCAAGGGCATCGATGCTTTCGGCGTCCCCCTTGACGTCACCTCAGACACCAGCGTCGCAGACGCAGCCTCTCTGATCGCGGACACAACGGGAAGACTCGACGTCCTGGTGAACAATGCCGGTATCGGCGGCAACAGCGCCGACGGTGCACAAGATCCCATAACGCTCGACCTGGACGTGGTTCGCACCGTCCTCGACACCAATGTCTTCGGCGCGGTGCGGGTCACGAACGCTCTGCTCCCCCTCCTCACTGTGGCACCGTCTCCGCGCATCGTGAATGTCTCGAGCAATATGGGCTCGCTGGAGCTTCACACGGGCCCGCTCATGGCCGCCTACGCCCCGTCGAAGGCAATGCTCAACGCCATGACCGTTCAGTATGCGCGCCGCTTCGCCGACTCGAACATCATCATCAACGTGTGCTGCCCCGGATACGTCTCCACCGACTTCACCGGCCACAACTCCGACCGCACTCCCGCACAGGGCGCCGCGATCGCGGTCCACCTCGCGACTCTCCCGGACGACGGCCCCCGTGGCGGATTCTTCGACGACAACGGGCCCATTCCCTGGTGACGCGCCCTTACACGGCGGAGGAATTCTCGTCCGCAGACGTCCGGTGTGCCAGGATCTCGTCCATTTGATCCTGCTCCCACAGGCGTATATTCCTCGTCATGTCGGCGAGGGAGTAACCCAGCGGTGTGAGCATATAGGACACCGTGACGGGAACGGTTGGTGTGGGGCCCGAACCCCGGATGGTAGACACGGGGATGTAGTCAAGATACGAGTCGGAGCCGGTGCTGTTGCAAAGTGGAGCGGGCGGTGCCCGGACGCTCCACTTTGCAACAGCACCATCAAAAATCCACTCCACATAGCGATCACATTCACAAGGCGGTCACAGCCTGCGTCCATTCCCCCGGGTCACCTGACAAGGCAGAGTGGTAACTTCGCTCTCTGTGCAGTCGGCAGGTTCCCCGCAAGCAGCATAAGGAGCTTCCTATCAAACCAGCCCCGTTCCACGCGACGAACTCCCTGACAACCACAGAAGGTGGCAGCCCCCGGTGACGAACAGACAGCAGCCCCAGGTGCCCGGCGACGTGTCGCCGGTGCTTGAGGACTATCTGACCGCGGTATTCAAGTCAGAAGAGTGGGGCGACACCGCCACCACCAGTGACTTGTCCGCCCTACTGGGAGTTACGGCGTCCACCGTGTCAGCCACCCTGAAAAAGCTCAGCCAGGTGGGTCACATCGACTATGAACCCTACGGTCGGTTCAGTCTGACCGATTCCGGACGCGCGATCGCCGTGGGTGTGCTGCGTCGGCGCCGGATCATCGAAACCTACCTCTCCGAGGCACTTGGACTGAGCCCCGATGAAGTCCATGGAGAAGCTGACCTGCTGGAACATGCTGTGTCCACACGGGTTCTTGAGCGCATGTCGGCAGCGGTCGGCAACCCGTCCTTCGACCCCCACGGCGATCCAATCCCCGGTCCTGACGGGCAAATGCCTACGTACGATGAGGAGACCTCGGTCCCCCTGCTTCAGCTCTCCGACGATGAGATCGCGACGGTCACCCGGATCCGAGACAGTGACCCAGCGGTGATTCGCTACCTCACCGGACGCGGCATCACGGTCTCTGCCGAGCTCCGCATGATCACCACCACTCCGTCCATCGGAACGGTCACAGTCGAGGTTGACGACGCCCAGCGCGACCTGCCCGAACTGGCCCTACCCTCGTTGAGTGGACACCCGATTTAGCGGGATCCGTCCCGCACGAGAGGATGTCACCATGACCGACAACACCGCTGGCCGGCGACCACGGCGAAACTTCAGCCCGGAATACAAACACGAAGCCGCCCNTTGGCCCTACCCTCGTTGAGTGGACACCCGATTTAGCGGGATCCGTCCCGCACGAGAGGATGTCACCATGACCGACAACACCGCTGGCCGGCGACCACGGCGAAACTTCAGCCCGGAATACAAACACGAAGCCGCCCGACTGGTGATCGACACCGGACGCACCATCGCCGAAGTCGCCCGCGAACTCGGCGTCGGTGCCCAGACCTTGGGCAAGTGGGTCGCCACCGAACGCGCTAAAGACGCCGGTGAACCCACCGGTGAGCTGGACCTGGATGAACGCGCCGAACTCAAACGACTGCGCCGCCAGGTCGCTGATCTGCACAAGGACAATGAGTTTCTGGGAAAAGCAGCAGCCTTCTTCGCTGCCAAGCAGCCACCGACGAACGGTTCGAACTGATGGCGCAGGAGAAGGCGAATTACGAGGTCACCCGTATGGCCCGCCTGCTGGGAGTGTCCCGGTCTGGGTTCTATGCCTGGGCGGCCAGGCAAGCGAGAGAACCATCGCCCAGACGCCGTGAGCGCGACGACCTCGACGCGAAGGTCCGGACGGTGTTCACCGAGTCCGACGAGGTCTACGGCGCTCCCCGGGTGCATGCCCAGCTGGCTCGTGAGGGGACGGTCGTTGACCGCAAGACCGTGGCGAAGTCGATGCTGCGCCAGGGCTTGGAGGGGATCAGTCCCAAGAAGTTCTCCCCGGTGACCACGCTGCCTGGTGTCAACACCCACGCGATCCCCGACCGGGCACGACGTTGCTGGGACAAAGGCGGGCTCGACCGGTGCTGGATTTCCGATATCACCTATCTGCGCACCGGTGAAGGCTGGGTGTATCTGGCGGCGGTCACCGACGCGCATTCCCGGCGGATCATCGGCTGGGCGATGGACACCCACATGCACACTGACCTGGTGGAACGAGCCCTGCGTATGGCCCACACGATACGCGGTGAGCTGCCCGTTGATGTGGTGTTCCACGCTGATCGTGGGTGCCAGTTCACCAGCGAACAGATGCACCGGGTGTGCCAGGACCTGCAGGTACTGCAGTCAATGGGCCGGACCGGGGTGTGTTGGGACAATGCGATGGCCGAGAGTGTGTGGGCGACGCTGAAGACCGAGTTCTACGACCGGTACACCTGGCACACCCGGGCCGAGGCTCGGCAGGCTGTGGCCCGCTGGATTGAAGTGGTCTACAACCGACGACGGCTGCACTCGTCGCTGGGGTATGTGCCGCCGGTGGAGTTCGAAATGAATCTGTTCAACAAACCTGCTGCTGAGGAACCTGAGGCAGCTTAGTTACCTGTCCACGATTTGCGGGCAAGGCCACACTCTCGTACGGGGCAAGCGCCTCGCCCCCCACCGTCGGATCGGACATATCGCGGGACCACTTGAATCGCTCCGGGTCTGATGGAGGCACTCAATCCTGGGAAGGATGATGAGAGTCATGGCAGCACCGAGGAAGTACAGCGTTGAGCTCCAGCAGCGGGCGACGCGGATGGCGATGGCGCCAGGAAGGACCCCGGGTCCGCTCGTGGGGCGATCAAGAGGGTCTCGGACCAGCTTGGGGTGCATCCCGAAGCGCTGCGGAACTGGATCCGTCAGGCTGAGATCGACGGCGGCGTTCGAGCCGGGACCACGATCGATGACGCGCAGCGGTTGGCCGACCTCGAGCGCGAGGTCCACGAGCTGCGAAGGGCTAACGAGATTCTAAAGGTGCTGTTGCAAAGTTGGGTTGCCGTCGGCAGGATCAGCGGTCATGGGCATTTTCTCCGGTCGGCACTACCCTCAAGACGTCATCCTGTGGGCAGTGCGCTGGTATTGCCGCTACGGGGTGTCCTACCGCGACCTGGAAGAGATGCTCACTGAACGTGGTGCACCAGTGGATCACACCACCATCTACCGGTGGGTGCAGAACTACGGTCCCGAACTGGATAAACGGACCCGCTGGTACCGCAAAGGATCTGTAGCCTTCGCCGACTCCTGGCGAGTGGATGAAACCTACATCCGGGTAGGTGGAAGGTGGTGCTACCTCTACCGGGCCGTCACCAAGGACGGCCGGACTCTGGACTTTTACATGTCCACCCAACGCAACACGACAGCAGCAACGCGATTTTTGGGAAAAGCGCTGCGTAGCACTGGTCACCGTGTCCACAACGGTGAGGAACCCAGTGGTCCTCGGATCATCTGCACCGACAAAGCACCCACCTACGCTGCAGCGATCAAGGAACTGATCGACGAGCATAAGCTGTCGAGGACAGTAGTTCACCGGCAGGTGAAACACCTCAACAATGTGATCGAGGGAGATCACGGCCGGCTCAAGCGGATCCTGGGTCCCAAAGGTGGCGGGTTCAAGAATCCGGAGTCGGCGTACAGGACGCTGCAGGGTATGGAGGCGATGCACGCGCTACGCAAAGGCCAGGGCAGGGTGTTCGCCTTCGGGTGTCCGAACCCGGATGCGGTGATCGTCGCCAAGGCCTTCACAGGCGCCTGAGAGATCAGGGCTACAGGGTTGTGGACCGCCTTCTCGATCAGCGTCCGGGCACCGCCCGCTCCACTTTGCAACAGCACCCTTCGTCCTGCCCGGACCCCAGGCCGTGTTCTACCTCGGTGCATGGATCCTCATGCCCAAGCAACCCTGAGGGAACCGCTACACCGAGCCTTCAACTAAGCCTTCGTCCCAGCATTATCTGCAGCGGGCACCTTTACACTGAAGCACCATGTCATTGATACTTCGACTACCGGTCTATTCAGACCAGGCTCGCGTCCGAGAGCTGAACACGTTGTGTTCAACCGAGCGTTTCGATTTCCTCGCCGGGGCTGGGGAACTCGGTGCTCGAGCTGGTTCTGACGGCACAACCAACACCGACTGGACAGGCTTTCTCGACAGTGTCAGGCAACAGCATGAGGGAACCGACCTACCTGCAGGCTGGCTGCCTGCGGACTTCCTCCTCGCCGAGATTAGCGACCAGGACACTGTAGGGTTCGCAAATCCGACCATCATCGGGCGTGCCTCGATTCGTTACGGGCTTACCGAGAACCTGCTGAACTACGATGGACACATCGGCTACGCCGTTGCTCCTGAGTTCCGCCGCCAGGGCTTCGCCACCGAGATCCTGCGCCAATCCCTGGCCCTCCTCGCCAACCGGGGTATCCGCCGTGTGCTCGTCACCTGTGACGACGATAACGCCGGGTCCGCCGCTGTCATCGAGGCCAACGGAGGAATCCTGGAAGACCTACGTCTCAAGCCGGGTGACAGTGTCCCCACACGCCGTTACTGGATCACGAACTGAGCATCCACCTTTAGACGCAGGCCGGGCCGCGGCTCACCCCTCCATGCAGCAGACCCACCGGTGCAAAGCTCTGCCTGACATGTGGAACCCGCAAGATAGTCGGCACGAACACGCAAACTAGGGTCTGCTGCACGGATGGGTGACATCTGATCTGGCTTGCCAGACAGGGCGGGTCTGGAAGGATGGCCATCGTGCCCAAGCCCTATCCCACCGAGTTCCGCGACGACGGCGTGCGCGTCGCGAGAAACCGTGAGCCTGGAGTGACGATCGAGCAGATCGCGAAAGACTTCGGTGTTCACCCGATGTCGCTGACGAAGTGGCTGCGTCGCGCCGATATCGGCGAGGGGGGGAAGTCGGGGCAGTCGCGGACTGAGGCAGCGGAGATCCGTGAGTTGACCAAGCGGAACCGGCTGCTGGAGCAGGGGAACGAGGTGTTGCGTCGGGCGGCGGCGTATCTGTCGCAGGCGAACCTGCAGGGCAAAGGCTCTACCCGCTCGTTGCCGAGCTCGCTGCTGCAGGGATCCCTGTGACGGTGACGTGTCGGGTGCTCAAGCTCTCCCGCCAGCCCTACTATCGTTGGCTGGCCGATCCCATCACCCCGAGTGAAGTGGTGGAGGCGTATCGCGCGAACGCGCTGTTCGACGCGCATTGTGATGACCGAAGAGTTCGGGCACCGACTACTTGGACGACGAAGCCCGTCAGGCCGGTGAGCCGATGGTCGATCGAACCGCGTGGCGGATCACATCGAGCAACAGCTGGTGGTCCGTTTTCGCCGAGGAAACGGGGCAAGAACGGGAAGAAGCCCGGCCCGCCCGTTCATGATGATCGTTGTGCTGTTGTTGATGAACACGGCCGTACCAGGCATGTGTTCGCCGCGACGCGGGGGAATGAGCTCTGGCTCGTGGACATCACGGAGCACAGGACTGCGGAGGGCAAGCTCTACGCGTGCGCGATCAACATCGCCTTCTCCGGGCGTATCGTCGGGTACTCGATCGACTCACGGATGACGTCCCGCCTGGCTGTCCAAGCCCTCGAGAACGCCGTGGCGATGCGCGGTGACGTCGCCGGTTGCGTGGTCCAATCGGACAGGGGATCTCAATGTCGAAGCAGGAAGTTCCTACGCGCTCTGGCCCGTCACCGCATGGTCGGATCGATGGGCAGAGTCAGCTCCAGCGGCGATAACGCCGCCACAGAATCCTTCTTCGCGCTGCTGCAGAAGAACGTCCTTGATCGGCGTTCCTGGACCACGCGTGAACAACTGAGGATCGCGATCGTGACCTGGATTGAGAGGACCTATCGCCGCCGACGACGGCAGGCCTGTCTGGGACGTTTGACCCCGATCGAATTCGAGGCCATCATGACCAAGGACGTCGCCCTCGCGGCGTGACTAACAACTGTCCCTAAACGTGCAGCAGACCCGCCGAGCACCAGCGCACCGTCATCGACTGGTGGCTGCACCTGCATACGCAGGTCCCCGGCGACCCTGTCAGGATCGCCGGGGACCAGAGATGGGGCAAGGTCGCACTCGCCAAAGCACAAGGCCTGCTCGCAGCTGAAGACCAGTCACCGTCTGACGACGGTCGGCCAGCCTTCCACGACACCGCGATTGACTCCACCTACCAACACTCTATGGGAGTGCAGAAAGGCTGGCTCGGCCGATGACACGCCGGTGAAAGACACACATTTTGTCGTATAACCCTCTCACCGAGCGAACACCCGGACAACGAAAAACCGGAGTTCACAAACCCTTTCGGGTTTGTGACCTCCGGTCGGTGCGGTCCGTGAACCGCTCACTGTGGGCGAAGGGGGACTTGAACCCCCACGTCCCGAAGGACACTGGCACCTGAAGCCAGCGCGTCTGCCATTCCGCCACTCGCCCGTGGCATCGGCCATCATGGTCGACAAGGTTGCGCCTGCAACGGGTAGTAAGGTTATCACCGGGGCAGTGACCACACAAAGTCGCAGGTCCTCAACCATTTTCGCCGCTCCCGGCGCGGACCTTTCCCCCGTTGCGTCCTGTCCACCCTATATAATGGACCGTACTGTTCACCCGACCAGAACTGCAGCGTGCCCCGGTCGCGGACTTCGTCAACGGCAGGGCACAAGGAAGGCAGGACCCCGGTTCATGGATCTCTTCGGACGATTCCGCAAGCTCGACAGTTCACTTCAACGTGGGCTGGACAACGGCTTCGCGCGCGTGTTCGGCGGTGAGGTCGTCCCCGCCGAGATTGACGAACTGCTCAAGCAGGAGGCGGAGGACACTCTCATGGAGGACCGGTCAGGTGCCCTCCACGCTCCTTCAGCCTACGAGGTCCACGTCGCCGCCCACGACCATGAGACCCTGCTGTCCAAGCGCCCTGACCTGGACCGGGAACTGCGGGACCGCCTCAACCGCTTCATCCGGAACGAGGGCTGGTCCACAGCCGCACCGGTGACGGTCGATCTCGTGAAGGATGACACCATGCACACCGGCCAGCTGAAGTGCCGGTCCAGTTTCACCTCCACCCACCAGCGGGAGGTCGGTCCGCGTGAGATGAAGCCGGCGGACCACGGGGAGGACGCCGCAGCCCCGCAGTGGCCCCGCTCCGAACCTGACTCCGGCCGTAATCCGGTGGCGCGCCCCTACGACGCCGACAGTTCCTCCGACGGTGCAGACAACTCAGGTAGCCCCGGCGGCGCGACCGGTGCCCCGGACGCGGCCGGAGCCGCAGGAGCCGTAGGAGCCGCAGGAGCGGGTGCACTTGCCGGACTTGCCCATCCGGGACGCCACAACCCCGGTTGGGGCCACTCCGGCGACCGCGACAACCGTGCCGACCGTGCCGACCGTGCCGACCGTGACAACCGTGACGCGGGGAACAGGTCTGACAATGTGGCGTCCTCCACCCCGGCAGCGGATCCAGCGCAGGGCGGGGAGGGGAACCCGCAGGCACCCCGGCAGGCGTCCGACCCCTCTTCCCCGTCCCCGGACAGCCGGGCAGGCCACGGTCAGCGCCCCGCCCCCGCCCCC
>NZ_LR131106.1:1934410-2025265 GCF_900626215.1 Corynebacterium neomassiliense
ACTACCTGTTACATCACAAGTTACTGCTATACAGTGGTGAACAGCGTTAGGTGTGTATAAGATTCAGGTATGAGTTTTGCTGAATGAGTAATAAAACTAGTTTTTTTCATGAATGACGCGTCCCCACACGAGCTATCATCTTTCCTATCCGTCGGCAGCGTCAGATTTTTATAAGAGACAGGATCATCATCTACCAGGGAGCCCCGGGCAGTTTCCTCGGCATTTCCCTGCACTCCGCATACCAGGAGATCTGCCTCGACAGAGACGCCTCGGTCCGGCTGCTGCCCGCAGGGTCCACGGACTCCTGCCACCGCTTCAGCACCGCCGATCTCACACCGGCAGCCAGGGGAACCCTGGACACCCTCCCCCGTGACTCCTACCAGTCGATCCAGGACCAGCTGCGCCGACTGTCCGCCCAGACCCTGCCGGTCTGCGTCACCCGGAACTCCGACGAGTCCGACGGAGACCCAGCAGACCTGACAACCCCTGGTGTCTCCTGCCGGGAGGTGAACTGACGTGCCCCGCCGCGGAAAGACCACCGCCGACGCGACCGCACCGGCCGGCAGGACCGAACGGTTCGCCCACCTGCGCCCCCTCGAGTTCGGACTGCTGATCTTCTCGGCACTGATCCTCGGTACCGCCGTCGTCGCACTGCAGCTGTCACAGTCCGATGCCGCCACCCGTGCCGGGGGGGACGCGACCGGCCTGACCTCCGAGGTCTTCCCCGTCATCGGCGGATACATCGCCGTGTTCGGGGTCGCCCACGTCGTGATGTGCCTGAAGGCCCCGGACGCCGACCAGCTCATGCTCCCCATCGCCGCCCTGCTCAACGCCCTCGGACTGGTGATGATCTACCGGATCGACCTGGCGGCGGAAACGTCCCGGGCCAATTCCCAGATCATGTGGACAGTCGTGGGGGTGGCGATATTCTGCGCCGTCATCGTCTTCATGCGCTCCCACCACAACCTGCAGAACTACGCCTACCTGCTGGGCCTGGGAGGACTGTTCCTCTCCGCCCTCCCGATCGTGTGGCCCACCTCGATCAACGCGGACGCCCGGGTGTGGATCAGTGTCGGACCGTTCTCCATCCAGCCCGGAGAGTTCGCGAAGATCATGCTGCTCATCTTCTTCGCCGCACTCCTGGTCAACAAGCGCACCCTGTTCACCGTCGCCGGGCGCAGGGTGCTGGGGCTGCAGTTCCCCCGGCTCCGCGACCTGGGCCCGATCCTCCTCGTCTGGGGCCTCGCCATCCTCATCTGCGTGTTCCAGAACGACTTCGGCCCCGCCCTGCTGCTCTTCGGCACCGTCCTCGGCATGCTCTACATCGCCACCGGCCGGTCCTCCTGGCTGGTTCTCGGACTGGGCCTGGCGGTCATCGGCGGATGGGGTGTCTTCCAGATCTCGGACAAGATCCGTGACCGCTTCACGAACTTCCTCGACCCCCTCGCCACCTACGACGACGGAACGGGCTACCAGCTGTCCCAGGCACTGTTCGGACTCAGCTTCGGAGGGATCACCGGCACCGGTATCGGCCAGGGCTACCCGCAGCTCGTCCCCGTGGCATACGCCGATTTCATCCTCTCCTCGATCGGCGAGGAACTCGGCTTCATCGGACTCGCCGCCGTCCTCGTCCTCTTCGCGGTCCTGGTCACCCGTGGCATGGTCACCGCGCTGAGGGCACCGGACTCCTTCGGCAAACTGGTCGCCGCAGGCCTCGCCCTGACCATGGCGATCCAGGTCTTCGTGGTCACCGGCGGTGTCTCCAAACTCCTGCCGATGACCGGCCTGACCACACCTTTCATGTCCCACGGCGGGTCCAGCCTTCTGGCGAACTACCTGCTGCTGGCTATCCTTCTGAAAATCTCCCACGATTCCCGGACCCGGGAAAAGGCGGCGCCTGCCACCTCTCCCGCCGACAGTGATCCGGCGAACCCGTCGACCAGTACAGGAGTGGCACAGTGAACAGGGCCATCCGCAATGTCGCAGTCTTCGTCTTCGTCCTCATCGGTGTCCTGCTGGTCAACCTGACTTGGATCCAGGGATTCCAGACGGACACCTACGCGGAGAATCCGCGCAACGCCCGCCAGTACTTCGAGACCAAGTCTGTCCCCCGCGGCCAGATCACCGCCGGCGGACAGGTTCTCGCCCAGTCCACCCCCGACGAGGACGGCTACTACCGACGCACGTACCCGACAACCCCCGCCGCCTACGGTGCCGTCATCGGCTACCTGTCCGACCGTTACGGCGCGGCGGGTATCGAACAGTCACAGAACTCCATCCTCGACGGCACCGACGAGTCCCTCCTGTCCAGCCAGGTGTGGGACACTCTCACCGGCAAGGAGAAGAGGGGCGCGAACATCGAGCTCACCCTCAGCCCCGGCGTCCAGCAGACCGCCTACAACGCCCTGTCGAACGCCGGCTACTCCGGGTCAGTTGTCGCGATCCGTCCCTCCACCGGGGAGATCCTGGGCATGGCGTCCACCCCCACCTTCAATCCCTCGGACATCGCCTCCGACGACACGGACGCCGCAGACGCCGCATTCCAGGCACTGCAGAACGACCCGGACTCACCCCTGCTCAACCGCGCGGTCCAGCAGACCCAGCCCCCGGGGTCGACCTTCAAGCTGATCACCACGGCCACGGCCCTCCAGGCCGGCGACAACGCCGACACCTCCGTCACCGGGGCCCCGCAGATCACCCTGCCTGACGGCACGACCACCCTGGAGAACTACGGCGGCTCCTCCTGCGGTGCAGCCACCGTCACCCTGCGCACCGCCTTCGAGAAGTCCTGCAACACCGCATTTGTCGACCTCTCGCAGCGTCACGGCACCGACGCGTTCAAGAACACCGCCGCCGCCTTCGGTGTCGGCGACGAGGAGGCCGACAGCCACCTCGGGCTGCCGGTGCAGTCCTCCTCTGTCGGGGAGATCCCGGACGCCTCCGCCCTGGCACAGTCCGCCATCGGGCAGCGTGACGTGGCCCTGACACCACTGCAGAACGCGGTCATCGCCGCGACCATCGCCAACGGCGGCACCCGCATGGAACCGCACCTGATCAAGCAGGTCACCGGTGCCGACCTCAGCCCGCTGGAGACGACGAAGCCGAAGGAGGTCACCCGTGCGATCTCCTCGGACATCGCCTCACAGCTCACCGACCTTATGAAGGACGCCGAAGTGTACGCCGGCGGCACCGGCGGCCTCGCATCGAAGACAGGTACCGCCGAGCACGGGGTGGATTCCCGGAACTCCAGCCCCCACGCCTGGTATGTCGCCTTCGCACCGCAGGGTGATGTCGCCGTCGCAGTCCTCGTCGAGAACGGCGGCGACCGTGGACAGGCCGCCACCGGTGGTTCTGTGGCGGCACCGATCGGGCGCGCCGTCATCCAGGCGGCCCTCCAGGAGGCGCAGTGATGAGCGACGACACCGCAGTTTTCCCCGCCGGCGGCGGCCCCGACCCCGTCAGGGAGGACGCCCGCCGTATGCAGCGCGTCCTCGACACCCACTACGGCCACCGCTACCGGGTCGACCGCATCATCGGCAGGGGCGGCATGTCCACCGTCTGGCTCGCCGCCGACGGGCCTGACCACGATGTCGCCGTCAAGGTCCTCAAACCGGAACTGACCGACGACGCCGAGTTCCGTGCCCGCTTCCGTGCGGAAGCGGAGGCGGCCGAGACCGTGCACTCTCCCCATGTCGTCGAAACCTACGACTACGGGGAGGTACCCGATGTCGACGGCACCGGGGTGACCTACTGCTTCATCGTCATGGAGTACGTCCAGGGCGAGTCCCTCGCCGACATCCTCTCCCGGGAGAAGACTCTGCCGGAGATCATGGCCCTGGACCTCATCGCCCAGGCCGCGACGGGGCTCCAGGCGATCCACGACCGTGGGCTGGTCCACCGTGACATCAAACCCGGCAACCTCATGATCACCGCCGACGGTGTCGTGAAAGTCACCGACTTCGGGATCGCGAAGGCCGCCTCCGCGGTGCCGCTGACCCGTACCGGCATGGTCGTGGGAACGGCGCAGTACGTCTCCCCCGAGCAGGCCCAGGGTCACAACGTGGGCCCCAGCAGTGACGTGTACTCCCTGGGGGTCGTCGGCTACGAGATCCTCGCCGGCCGCCGGCCCTTCTCCGGGGACTCCACCGTCTCGGTCGCACTGAAGCACATCAGCACTCCCGCGCCGGAGATCCCCGGAGAGGTGTCCCCGGCAGTTCGTCAGCTCATCGGTATCTGCCTGCGCAAGGACCCCACGGCGCGCTACGCCGACGGTGGGGAACTCGCCGCGGCCACCCTCCGTGTCCGCGCGGGGAACATGCCCCCCGCTCCTGCCGCACTGGCCCGGACACAGGTCGTCCCTGCACCGGGCCCGGGTGGACCGGGTGCTGTTGCTGACGCCGCGCACACCCGTCTCGCCCGGGTCACCGATCCGACGAACATGGGCCCGGCACCCCGCTCAGGAGGTCCCGCCCCTGCCCGGCCCACCGGCCGGAAGAACCCTCCCCCCGGAGCCGCCGTGCGTGCACCGGGGCGGAGCACAGGTCGACCGGCCCGGAAGAAGTCCGGGGCAGGGTGGATCTGGTTCGCTGTCCTCGCCGGCGTCGCCGCCGTCGGGGTGCTCGTCTGGGCATTCACCTCAGGTCTGGGAGGCTCAGGCGGGAAAGCGCCCTCGACCACCACGGTTCTTCCTCCGGCTCCGGTGGAGACCTATGACAGCGGGACGGAGCAGACACCGGAGGTCATCCCGGAGGACACCCCCGGTGAGACGGTCGTCCCGGTCCCGCCGGATGACGGCGGCACGACCGGGACGCCTATCGAGACGGATGTGACCCCGCCGACGGAAACCGGGACCCCCGGTGGTGACGGGGGCGACGGAGGGACCACCGGAGGTGGTGAACCCGGCGGTGAGACCGGCGGAGGCACCGGAGGAAACGAACCCGGCGGGTACACCGGAGGCGGCCAGACCGGCGGCACCGGTGGAGGTACCGGCGGACAGACAGGTGGCCAGACCGGAGGAGGCACCGGTGGCGGCGCCGGTGGAGGTACCGGCGGGCAGACAGGCGGAGGCACCGGAGGAGGCACCGGAGGCAACAGTGCTCTGCCGGTACCGGGGACGACCTCGACGACAGGGGAGTCGGCGACTGTCACCGGCGCCGCCTGACCGTGGCGCGGACCGGGAGGGATCCCGGCTCCGGGGACAGCCCCGGTGGGGTACTGTCCCGGTGGCCGGGTTCCACCGGTGGACAGCCGACCAGCAGTGGGAAGCAGGACTGAGCAGTAGGACCTTGTGCCGGACCCCGGTAAGGTCTCATCGTGGAAAACCCTGACCGGGCAGAACCGACAGGAGAAGGGAGACGGATCGTGGACCTGACCAACGCCGTACTCGGCGGCAGGTACCGTCTCGGTGCCGTCATCGGCACCGGCGGTATGTCGGACGTCTACGCCGCCACCGATGAACTCCTCGGTCGCGACGTCGCCGTGAAAATGATGCGGGCGGATCTCGCCCGGGACGACACCTTCCTCGAGCGCTTCCGGCGCGAGGCGAAGAATGCCGCGAAACTGAACCACCATGCGATCGTGGCGGTGTACGACACGGGCCAGACCGATCCCGGTTCCGGGTCCGTCCCCTACATCGTCATGGAGCGTGTGCACGGTTCGACCCTGCGGGAGATTCTGCGGGACTCGGGCCCGCTCCCCCTGCCGGAGGCGGGCCGGATCATGGCCGAGGTCTGCCGTGCCCTGTCCTTCTCCCACGAGGCCGGGATCATCCACCGGGATGTGAAACCGGCGAACATCATGATCACGAACACGGGCGCCGTGAAGGTGATGGACTTCGGTATTGCCCGGGCACTGTCCGATTCCACGTCGGCGATGACGCAGACTTCGGCGGTCATCGGCACCGCCCAGTACCTTTCCCCGGAGCAGGCGCGGGGCCGTTCCGCGGACGCCCGCTCAGACCTCTACGCCGCGGGCTGCGTCCTCTACGAGATCACCACCGGGCGTCCCCCGTTCTCCGGGGAATCCCCGTTCTCGGTGGCGTTCCAGCATGTGCAGGACGCCCCGACTCCCCCCTCTTCACTGCCCGGTATGCATCTCGACGCCAGGCAGTCACTGGCACTCGACTCGGTCACGCTGACCGCCATGGCGAAGGACCCCTCGGACCGTTACGATTCCGCCGCGGAGATGGCCGACGATCTGCAGGCCCTGGCGGAGAACCGTATGCCCCTGGCCGCCGTGAACTACGAGGACGCCGAGGTGTCCGGTGACGGAACCGGCCCTGGTGGTGCACGGGCCGCGGGGGCCGCCGCGGCCGGTCTCGCCGGTGGCGTCGCGGGCGCCCACGACGCCGCCTCCCGGCGGCGTGACCGGCGCACCGGGGAGCCTGCACCCCAGAATGCGCCCCAGAATGCGCCCCAGACTCACTCTGAGCCTGCGACCACGGTTTTCGGGGCGCCGGACACCCGGGCCGCCTCCACCCGCAGGGAGTCGGCGACGGTTCCGGCGGGCGGGGCGTCCTCCCCTGGTCCGGGGGAGGACCGGAGGCACTCCCGGCGCCGTCGTGGCGCTGTCACTGCCGTGGTCACTGTTGTGGCGCTGGCGTTACTGGGTGTCGGAGGTGTCGTCGGCTACAACGCCCTGCAGTCCACTGACCCGCTGGAGACCCCGGCGACACAGGTCACCGTCCCGGACGTGAAGGGGATGTCCCAGTCTGACGCCGTCAACCTTCTCGAGGACGCCGGTTTCGACGTCGATGTCACCGAGGTCCCGGACGCCGACATCGAACGCGGTCTCGCGGTCCGCACGGATCCTGTCGCCGCATCCTCGGTGCCGCAGGGATCGAAGATCACGGTGGTGATCTCCAGCGGCAAGGAGATCACCGAGGTCCCCGACCTCACCGGCATGACGACGGTCAGAGCCCAGCAGGCGCTGGCCGATGTCGGTCTGAAGCTGCGCTCCGAGGTTTCGGAGCAGTCCAGCGACACCGTCAGGGCAGGTCAGATAATCAGCCAGTCACCGGGGCAGGGTTCCCAGGTCTCGAAGGGCACCGAGGTCGCCATCACGGTGTCCACCGGGACCGAGGACGTAAGGGTGCCCACCGTGTCCGGTCAGGACCTCGAGACCGCGCGGGCGAATCTCGAGGGAGCCGGCTTCGCCGTCTCCGTGGAGATGGTCGATTCAGCAGAGCCTGAGAACAAGGTCCTCGCCGCGGAGAATGAGGGGACACAGCAGCCCAAGGGCTCCACCGTCACGTTGACTGTCTCCCGGGGCAACCAGTTCCTCATGCCGGATCTGAGCGGTCAGACCATCGACGCCGTGACCGGTGAGCTCCGAGACGCCGGATGGACCGGCAGCGGCGTGCGCCGGGAGGACGTGCGCACACTCGACCCCCTGGCCATCGACAAGATCGTCGGACAGTCCCCCACCGCCGGAACTCTGGTTTCCAAGGACGCCACGGTCACGGTGCGCGTCAATGTGCTCGGGCTCCCCACCACGCCCGGATTCTGACACCGGCACGTGCAGGCCCGTGCAGGCCCGGACCCGGTGCAGCGCCGGCGCGCCTGCACAGCGCCCCTGTCAGCTCGCTCCGAGCACGATCATCCAGATCGCGATGTGGTGCAGACCCGCCGCGACGATGGTCCCGGCGTGGAACATCTCGTGGAAGCCGAACCACTTTTCGCTGATGTTCGGCCACTTCAGGGCGTAGCACAGGGCACCGGCGCTGTAGATGAAGCCGCCGACGAGGATCAGCACCAGTTCAGTGGTCGACAGTCCTGCGGTGAGCATGTCCATACCGAACACCGCGACCCACCCCAGGCCCAGGTACACCGCGACCGACAGCCACCGCGGGTGGTCGATCCAGAAAATGTTCATTGCCACGGCGACCAGGGCCAGCGACCAGCACACTATGAAGATCGGGGCTTTGTCACCCGGAGCGTCCGCACCTATGAACACCGGACCGTAGGTGCCGGCGATGAACACGGCGATCATGGAGTGGTCCGCCCTGCGCCATCCCTGCACCGAACTCTCACTTCTCAGCGGGAAGCGGTGGTAGGTCGCAGACACCGCCAGCATGCCGGCAAGGCAGAGGGAGTACACCACTGTCGCGACGGAGAGGTCGGTGTCTCCTCTGCCGGTCAGTGCGACAACGCTGAGGCCGGTGCCGGTACCGAGGAAGTACCAGAATGCAAAAAGATGGAGGTACCCGCGCAGGGCGGGGCGGGGGCCGCGGTTGAAAACAGGCCTTTTGGCTGCCATGGAAAACACTTTCGTAAGACGTGGTCGGGTCGTTCAGCTGCAATCAGGGGAATCCGGTCATCCGTCATCCGGAGCGGGGTTGGCGGCGGACGGCACCGTGGAGCGGTGCAGGCACTGCCGGTGTGCCGACGGCCACCACCAGATCCGGGTTCCGGGGCGACGGGCCGGTGACCAACGGGAACCTGGGACCGGGATCAGATGTTGAAACCAATGCCAATGCGCTTCTCGGCGTCCTCCCACAGCCAGGAGCCGAATTCCGGGGACAGGGAAGACTCCGGCGGAGTGGTCCGGACCGGCTGGCCTGCAAAGCCGCCCAAGCCGTCCGGACCGAAGAAGGTACCGGAGGCTGCATCGGGGTCGACCGCGGCGCGGACCACGGGCCACGCGCCCCGGTCCTTGCCCTGTGGCATGGGCAGCGGGTTTCGGAACCGGGCGGGGTGGTCGTTGATCCCGGGGACCCGGGGCGTGAACTTGTCCGAGGCCCAACCGGGGTGTGCGAGCAGTGAGGCGCGGCTGTCTCCGGCCAGTCGGAGGCGTCTGTCGAGCTCGAAGGCGAAACCGTGGACGGCGTGCTTGGAGAAGCCGTAGGCCCGGGCCGGCTTGTACTCACGCTCGGAGTAGAGGTCGTCGGCCTCAAGCTTCGTTGATTTGGCCGACAGACTGCCGAGACCGACCACCCTGCCGCCTGGACTGATGCCGGGAAACAGCAGGGCGGTCAGCATGAAGTGACCCAGGAAGTTGGTCCCGACCACCAGTTCCTGGCCGTCTGAGGTGAGCTGGCGTTCCTTCCCGGGGGCGGTGACACCGGCATTGTTCACCAGGACGTCGACCGGCCCCAGTTCAGCGATCCTGCCGGCTGCTGCGCGGACTGAATCCGCTGACGACAGATCCAGAGCGACGAAGTCCAGGTCGGAAGCTCCGGTCCGTTGTTCCACGGCGTTGATCGCGGCCCGGGCCCTGTCTTCGGAGCGGGAGGCGATGATCACGTGCGCACCTGCCGAGGCAAGCTGCTCTACCTCGAAGTATCCGATTCCGGCGTTACCGCCGGTGATCACGATGGTGCGACCCTCCTGGGAGGGGAGCTCAAGGGGATTCCATGAATCGGCCATACCAGCACTCCTTGGGTTGACGCGCAACATCGGTCGACGCCGTGTACGCCAGCTCCGACGAAGAGGTCTGTTCTCTCTGACTCGATACTACGGGAGCTGGTAATCGCCGTGCACTCCGGTCATCCACGGAAAGCCCTGTGAACTCACTGTCACACAACCGTGCCGAAATGCAGAAACCCGCCCGTCCCCGGGGCCCGGTGGCCCTCGGACCGGTGACGGAGCAGGAACACCGGTGCCACCGGGCTTCGGATCCCGGGTTGGTCCGCGATATCCCCGGTGCCGGGCAGCGACCCGTGAACCACCCCGGTGGGGTGGATTGTGGGGTGAATTGTGGGTGAACACCACACACAAAAAAAGAGTGCCGGGAAGGTACCGCACATTACACAGTGCAGTACCGACCCAACACACTCTCAACAACAACAAAGAATGATGCCGGCAGTGACCTACTCTCCCACACCCTCCCAGGTGCAGTACCATCGGCGCAGGCAGGCTTAGCTTCCGGGTTCGGAAAGGGACCGGGCGTGACCCCACCGCTGAAACCACCGACAAACACAACGAAACAACACACGCCACACACCCCCCACAACACACCAAGGGGGCCGGGCACACGGTGCCGTTCCAGACACTGCACAGTGGACGCAAAAACCCTCACAACAACACAACACACGCACACAATCAGAAGTGAAGCACTCGGCCAATTAGTACCGGTCACCTCCAGCGCTCACACACTGTCCAGATCCGGCCTATCAACCCCGTCGTCTACAGGGAACCTCACACGAAACCTCATCTCGAAACAGGCTTCCCGCTTAGATGCTTTCAGCGGTTATCCCTCCCATACGTAGCCAACCAGCCATGCCACGGGCGTGACAACTGGCCCACCAGAGGTATGTCCAACCCGGTCCTCTCGTACTAGGGTCAGCCTTTCTCAAGTTTCAACGCGCGCGGCGGATAGAGACCGAACTGTCTCACGACGTTCTAAACCCAGCTCGCGTGCCGCTTTAATGGGCGAACAGCCCAACCCTTGGGACCAACTCCAGCCCCAGGATGCGACGAGCCGACATCGAGGTGCCAAACCATCCCGTCGATATGGACTCTTGGGGAAGATCAGCCTGTTATCCCCGGGGTACCTTTTATCCGTTGAGCGACACCGCTTCCACAAGCCGGTGCCGGATCACTAGTCCCGACTTTCGTCCCTGCTCGACCTGTCAGTCTCACAGTCAAGCTCCCTTGTGCACTTACACTCAACACCTGATTGCCAACCAGGCTGAGGGAACCTTTGGGCGCCTCCGTTACACTTTGGGAGGCAACCGCCCCAGTTAAACTACCCACCAGGCACTGTCCCTAACCCAGATCATGGGCCGAGGTTCAGACATCCAATACGATCAGAGTGGTATTTCAACAACGACTCCACAACCACTGGCGTGGCCACTTCACAGTCTCCCACCTATCCTACACAAACCGAACCGAACACCAATACCAAGCTATAGTGAAGGTCCCGGGGTCTTTTCGTCCTGCCGCGCGTAACGAGCATCTTTACTCGTACTGCAATTTCGCCGGGCCTGTGGTTGAGACAGCAGGGAAGTCGTTACGCCATTCGTGCAGGTCGGAACTTACCCGACAAGGAATTTCGCTACCTTAGGATGGTTATAGTTACCACCGCCGTTTACTGGGGCTTAAATTCTCCGCTTCGGACAAAAGCCCTAACAGGTCCTCTTAACCTTCCAGCACCGGGCAGGCGTCAGTCCGTATACATCGACTTACCGTCTTCGCACGGACCTGTGTTTTTAGTAAACAGTCGCTTCCCTCTATTCTCTGCGACCCACACCAGCTCCAGAACGCACGGTCCTGCCACCAGCACGGGCCCCCCTTCTCCCGAAGTTACGGGGGCATTTTGCCGAGTTCCTTAACCACAGTTCACCCGATCGCCTCAGTATTCTCTACCTGACCACCTGTGTCGGTTTGGGGTACGGGCCGTACATGCACTCGCTAGAGGCTTTTCTCGACAGCATAGGATCACCGACATCCCCGCAAACGGGTACGCATCACGCCTCACCCACACAAGCCCCGGATTTACCTGGGACTCGGGCCACACGCTTACACCACAATCCACTAAGTGGCTCGGCTACCTTCCTGCGTCACCCCATCACTTGACTACTACCGGCTCAGGTCCCACGCATCCACCACCACACCACGCCAAAGACGTGACCTGACAGCTTCAGGGCAGTTAGTATCACCGATTCACCATGATCGCACACACACGGGTACGGGAATATCAACCCGTTATCCATCGACTACGCCTGTCGGCCTCGCCTTAGGCCCCGACTCACCCTGGGAAGATCAACTTGACCCAGGAACCCTTGGTCATCCGGCGGATGAGTTTCCCACTCATCATTCGCTACTCATGCCTGCATTCTCACTCGCATAGCCTCCAGCACTGGGTCACCCCGCACCTTCACCGGCCACACGACGCTCCCCTACCAACCCCGCACACACGTGCAGAGTTCCGCGGCTTCGGCGGTGTACTTGAGCCCCACTACATTGTCGGCGCAGGACCACTCGACCAGTGAGCTATTACGCACTCTTTCAAGGATGGCTGCTTCTAAGCCAACCTCCTGGCTGTCTTCGCGATCCCACATCCTTTTCCACTTAGTACACCCTTAGGGGCCTTAGCCGGCGATCTGGGCTGTTTCCCTCTCGACCACGAAGCTTATCCCCCGCAGTCTCACTGCCGCGCTCTCACTTACCGGCATTCGGAGTTTGGCTGATGTCGCTAAGATGATAGTCCCGCTAAACCAACCAGTAGCTCTACCTCCGGCAAGAAACACACGACGCTGCACCTAAATGCATTTCGGGGAGAACCAGCTATCACGGAGTTTGATTGGCCTTTCACCCCTACCCACAACTCATCCCCTCAGTTTTCAACCTAAGTGGGTTCGCGCCTCCACGACGTCTTACCGTCGCTTCACACTGGCCATGGGTAGATCACCCCGCTTCGGGTCCAGGACACGCCACTACAACACACTCGTTAGTATTCGCTTTCGCTACGACTACCCCACACGGGTTAACCTCGCGACGTGCCGCTGACTCGCAGGCTCATTCTTCAAAAGGCACGCCATCACCCCGAAAGGCTCTGACGGATTGTAGGCGCACGGTTTCAGGTACTATTTCACTCCCCTCCCGGGGTACTTTTCACCATTCCCTCACGGTACTATCCGCTATCGGTCACAACGGGTATTCAGGCTTACCGGGTGGTCCCGGCAGATTCACAGCAGATTCCACGAGCCCGCTGCTACTCGGGGACACTCGCAACCCGACCACACATGCTTTCACGTACCGGACTCTCACCGTCTACGGCAGGCCATTCCAAACCACTTCCGCTAGCACACGCAACCCGGGCGACCAGCTGTCAGACCAGTCACACAAGACCCCACAACCCCAGCACACGCAACCCCTGACAGGTATCACACGCACACCGGTTTAGCCACCATCCGCTTTCGCTCGCCACTACTCACGGAATCACTATTGTTTTCTTCTCCTACGGGTACTGAGATGTTTCACTTCCCCGCGTAACCTCCACACCGGCTATACATTCACCGGCAGGTGACCGCACACAACCACGGCCGGGTTTCCCCATTCGGACACCCTCGGATCAACGCTCAGTTGACAACTCCCCGAGGCATATCGCAGTCTCCCACGTCCTTCATCGGCCCACTGTACCAAGGCATCCACCGTACGCCCTTCACACACTTCACACACAACTGCGCCGCACAAAACGACACACGCAAAATTGCATCAAAAGAAGATACTCGCGTCCACTATACAGTTCTCAAACAACACCAGGCACCCCACACACCACCCGCAGCACAACACCACGACCAGCACACAAGACACCCGCACCAAGAACACACGACAACGTCGCTGTCCCAGACACCCAACACCATGACAAACCAAACCCGGCCACCACCAACGGCAACCCACAAGCCACACACGACACACACCGGACAATCATCCACCCGGAAAAAACACTCACACGCACCCGAGACCCGGACACGCGGAAACAAACCAAAAAAACTCCTTAGAAAGGAGGTGATCCAGCCGCACCTTCCGGTACGGCTACCTTGTTACGACTTCGTCCCAATCGCCGATCCCACCTTCGACGGCTCCCTAACGAGTTTGGGCCACCGGCTTCGGGTGTTACCAACTTTCATGACGTGACGGGCGGTGTGTACAAGGCCCGGGAACGTATTCACCGCAGCGTTGCTGATCTGCGATTACTAGCGACTCCGACTTCATGGAGTCGAGTTGCAGACTCCAATCCGAACTGAGACCGGCTTTAAGGGATTAGCTCCACCTCACGGCATCGCAACCCACTGTACCGACCATTGTAGCATGTGTGAAGCCCTGGACATAAGGGGCATGATGATTTGACGTCATCCCCACCTTCCTCCGAGTTAACCCCGGCAGTCTCTCGCGAGTCCCCACCATAACGTGCTGGCAACACAAGACAAGGGTTGCGCTCGTTGCGGGACTTAACCCAACATCTCACGACACGAGCTGACGACAACCATGCACCACCTGTACACCGGCCACAAGGGAAACCACATCTCTGCGGCGATCCGGCGTATGTCAAGCCCAGGTAAGGTTCTTCGCGTTGCATCGAATTAATCCACATGCTCCGCCGCTTGTGCGGGCCCCCGTCAATTCCTTTGAGTTTTAGCCTTGCGGCCGTACTCCCCAGGCGGGGCGCTTAATGCGTTAGCTACGGCACAGAAGTCGTGGAAGACCCCCACACCTAGCGCCCACCGTTTACGGCATGGACTACCAGGGTATCTAATCCTGTTCGCTACCCATGCTTTCGCTCCTCAGCGTCAGTTACTGCCCAGAGACCTGCCTTCGCCATCGGTGTTCCTCCTGATATCTGCGCATTTCACCGCTACACCAGGAATTCCAGTCTCCCCTACAGCACTCAAGTTATGCCCGTATCGCCTGCACGCCCGGAGTTAAGCCCCGGAATTTCACAGACGACGCGACAAACCCCCTACGAGCTCTTTACGCCCAGTAATTCCGGACAACGCTCGCACCCTACGTATTACCGCGGCTGCTGGCACGTAGTTAGCCGGTGCTTCTTCTACCACTACCGTCACCCGAAAGCTTCGTCATGGTTGAAAGGAGTTTACAACCCGAAGGCCGTCATCCCCCACGCGGCGTCGCTGCATCAGGCTTGCGCCCATTGTGCAATATTCCCCACTGCTGCCTCCCGTAGGAGTCTGGGCCGTGTCTCAGTCCCAATGTGGCCGTCCACCCTCTCAGGCCGGCTACCCGTCGACGCCTTGGTAGGCCATTACCCCACCAACAAGCTGATAGGCCGCGAGCTCATCCCACACCGAAAAAACTTTCCACCACCGACACTAAACGATGGTCCTATCCGGTATTAGACCCAGTTTCCCAGGCTTATCCCGAAGTGCAGGGCAGATCACCCACGTGTTACTCACCCGTTCGCCACTCGAGTACCCTGCAAGCAGGGCCTTTCCGTTCGACTTGCATGTGTTAAGCACGCCGCCAGCGTTCGTCCTGAGCCAGGATCAAACTCTCCATAAAAGCAACAAACCCTACAAAGAGCCGTCACCGGCACAACAAAAAACTGAACTGCTGACATCCGGCACAAAAACCGGACATCCACGCACAACCCCGGTCGGGGGACCGGGACCGCACGCAGGTCACAAAAACCAACAGACAGAAAACAAAAGATCCATATTTAACAAGCAGTCACCCACTTGCCGGGACCATCCGAACCGTCTGCATCATCTGCGACTTGTAAAAACTTGGTTCATCACACTATTGAGTTCTCAAACAACAACCGCACACCACGAACCACAACCCAGGAAAACAACCCCCAGCCGGCCGCAGCGACCCGACATAATCTACACACCCCACCACACCACCACAAACCCGCAGGTCAGATACCATGGACCGCGCCCTGACAACGCGGCCGGAGACACCCCGGCTCACGCCAGTACGGTGCCGCTGGCCCCCGCAATCACCGCGGCCGATGCCTCCTGCGCTGCCGCATGCCTCTGCTCCAGGCGCCTCAGCTCCCCGTCATCCACCGGGCGTCCCGCCTCCGCCAGCCAGTTGGAGAGGATCCGGTGACCGTGCTCCGTCATGACGGACTCCGGGTGGAACTGCACGGAATGGACCGGAAGGCTCCGGTGCCTCATCGCCATGATCATCCCCGATTCAACCGTCGCGGTGACCTCGAGACTGTCCGGCAAGGTCTCCGGGTCCACGGTCAGCGAGTGGTACCGGGCCACCGTGAACGGTGAAGGTACCCCGGCGAGGACCCCTTCACCGTTGTGGATCACCGGGCTGGTCTTCCCGTGGAACAGTTCATCGGCGCGGACGACCTTTCCCCCGAAGTGCAGTGCGATCGCCTGGTGTCCCAGGCACACTCCGAACAGCGGCGTCCTGTGCTCTTCCGCCCATGCGATGACGTCCAGCATCCTTCCCGCCGCAGCCGGCTCCCCCGGTCCCGGAGAGAGCAGGATCGCGTCGAACCGGTCAAGTGCGGCGTCCAGTCCCGCCACCCCGTTGTCCGGGTCACCGAGCTCTACGGCGTCATTCCGCCAGACCGTGCACTGTTCACCGAGTTCACCGATGTACTGCACCAGGTTGTAGACGAAGCTGTCGTAGTTGTCGATGACGAGGATGTGCATGCGTTCATTCTATCTTCACCGGGGTCGCGGGGCCTTCCGGGCACGGGGACGGGACCTGTGTCCTGATCGTCGCTCCGGCTGCTACCCTGGGGGCGTCCCAGAAGCAGTACCCGTGAAGACAGCGAGAGTGTCCCATGCCCAAGTCCAGGATCTCCACCACCCCTGAAGGTTCCGGTGCACCGTCAGCCGACCACCGGACCCCGGTAAAGCTCAACGCCACCGGTACTTCGCGTCTCTACATCGTCGTCATGCTCGGGCTCATGGTCCTCGGGCTGCTGTGGATCGTCGTCAACTACATCGCCGGCAGTGAGATCCCGCTGATGCGTGACCTCAACGCCTGGAACTACCTGATCGGCTTCGGACTTCTCATCGTCGGTCTTCTGATGACCATGGGGTGGAAGTAGTACCCCGCTTTCTCCGTCCCGTCTTCCGTGCCAGGAGTACCAGGGCGATGACGCCACCGGCAGCCAGTCCGCCCAGATGACCGGCGAGGGAGACCCCCGGAGAAGTCACCGTGTACGCGAGATTCACCGCGATGAGCACCAACGGGGCCCGCACATCCTGGCCACGCGACACTGCCAGGCCCACCAGCATCGCGAACATCCCGTAGCCGACGGTGGATGCTCCTCCCACTGCCTGATCCGGGCTGAAACACAGCGCGGCCAGACTCCCCCCGACGGCGCACAGCAGGACGGACACCGCCGTCACCGCAGCCCCGTAGGCTTTCTCGAGCTCCCTGCCGACAAGAGCCACGAGCAGCATGTTGAGCAGGAGGTGCGTGATGCTCATGTGGACCAGCGCACTGGTCGCCAGCCTCCACCACTGGTGCTCCCCGGTGATCTCGGGAGCGACAACCATGAGCGCCCAGGCGGCACCACTGCCTGCACCGGGGACTCCGACCGGATCGCCGAGGCTGCGTGACTGCAGGACCTCAACGCAGAAAACCGCCGCACAGGCGAGCACGAACGTGGCGCACACCGGGGCGTCCCGGAGGTATCTGCGCAGGTGGTCCATGTCGTCGTGGGGCGGTGGTCGTGAGGTCGACGGGCGCGGTAGGCCCCGGCGGCAGATGTCCCTGACCGCCGGTGGAGCCCTGTTCCGTCGCTCCGCCGGACCTGTCTACTCGGTGATCTCGACGGACTCGATGACGACGTCATCGACCGGGCGGTCCGTACGGTCCGTCGCAACCCGTCCCAGGGAGGCGACGACCTTCTGGGAATCCTTGTCCGTGACCTCACCGAAGATGGTGTGGTGGTTGTTGAGGTGCGGGGTGGGGGTCACCGTGATGAAGAACTGGGAACCGTTGGTTCCGGGGCCGGCGTTCGCCATGGCGAGCAGGAACGGCCTGTCGAACTGGAGCTCGGGGTGGAACTCGTCCTCGAAGCGGTATCCGGGGCCACCTCGGCCGGTGCCTGTGGGGTCGCCGCCCTGGATCATGAAACCGTCGATGATCCGGTGGAACACGGCACCGTCGTAGAACGGACCTTCGGTGGTCCCGGAGGCGTTGGGCTGGTTGTAGGGGGCCTTTTCCTTGTCACCGGTGGCCAGGCCGATGAAGTTCTCCACGGTCTTCGGTGCGTGGTTGCCGAAAAGGTCGATGCTGATGTCGCCGAGGTTCGTGTGCAGAACCGCGGTCGCAGTCTTCTGGGCGCTCATGGGTCCAAGGGTACAGAAACGCGCGCGGTGCGTGTCATCCGGGCGACAGGTGCACCACTGTGACCGTATCCCGCCACCCTGGACCGCTGAAGTGTTTATGATCGGAGGTTAAACGCCCAATACAGACTGCACGCCAGATGCGAAGGAGTACCGGGCCATGGCCCTCAACACCGCACGAATCGCCCTGCTCGCCGCCCAGCGCGGCCGGGCATGGAACAAGGCCAGGAAACAACGCGATGAATCTGCACGGCACCAGGAGCTCGAAGTTCTGCGCCGTCAGCTGACATCCCCGGAGGAGCGCGAGAAGTTCTTCGCCGACGCCCCCGGTCACACGCGTGCCGTCGTCCGTCAGATTCTCTCCGAGGAGGAGGCTGCGGCCACCGACGAGAAGATCGCGGAGGACGCCAAGGTGGCGAAACTCACCGCCCGTGCCGAAAAGGCCCGGAAGAAGGCGGAGAAACTGGCCGCAAAGGCGGAGAAAAAGTCGAACAAGGCCGGGAAGGCCCAGGCGAAAGCCGAGAAGAAGGAGAAGAAAGTGGCCAAGAAAGCTGCAAAGATCGCTGTAGGGTCCGCACTGGCGCTCAAGGCCGACGAGGCCCGTAAGGCTGGTAAGGACGAAGCCGGAAAGCTCTCCCGCCGGGCCAAGAAGCAGGCGTCCTCGGCCGCGGATACTCTGCGGTCCACCGCCTCGGATCTCCGCGAGGCCGGATCGAACATCATCGACACCGTGGTCGAGGAGGCTCCCAAGGTCGCCGCAACCGCCGAGAAGCAGACGAGACGGGCCCGGAAGGCTGCGGAGAAGACCGCACGGAAACTCGCCAAGCAGTCGAAGAAGAATGCCGCGACAGCCGAGAAGCAGCTGAAGAAGTCCACCTCGGAGATCGAGAAGTCCGCGAAGAAGAAGGCGGACAAGGTCAAAGCGAAGACCCTGAAGAAGGCGGACAAGTCCGGTGGCAGGAAGCGCGGACTGCTCCGGTCTGTGGTGGTCGTCGCAGCGGTCGCGGCGGCCGTGGCAGTTGTCGCGGCGAAGTTCCGCAGGCAGGAGTCCCCTGCGCCCACGTCCACTCCCCGCAACAACCCCGCCCCCACCCCTGCAGCAGGGACGTCCGGCACCGGTGAGCAGGATGCCGCCAAGGACGTCGCCGAGGGTGTCAAGGACGCCGCCAAGGACGCCGGAAACACCGTCAAGGACGCCGCGGCTGAGGTGAAGGACACCGTCAAGGACGCCGCCAAGGACGCCGGAGACACCGTCAAGGATGCGGCCGAGGACGTCAGGGACGCCGCGGCGGACGCGAAGGAGACGGCAGAGGACACCGTCAAGGACACGGCGCAGAAGCAGGACGCCTCTGCCCCGAAGGCACCTGCGGCACCTGCTGCTCCCAACGCCCCCAAGGCCCCCACCGCCCCCAAGGCCCCGGGAGCTCCTGAGGCGTCAGACAGCGACAGTGCGGACGGCGACGACGACAGCGGTAAGCACCGGCTCTGACAGCCGGAAACGGACGACACCGCAGGCAGCAGTCAGACCAGCTGCCGGTCCGGAGGTCCTCCGGTCAGGGGGCCGGGTGTGAGGCCGCGGTCCGGGCGTGCACGGCACCCGCGGCGTCCTGACTGTCCCCGTCCTGCCCCACCTTTCCGCCCGTATCCCCCGCCGTCACCCGCTGGTGGTGCTGGGACCAGGTCACTCCTGCCGACGCACAGATCACGAGCACTATGGTGACCACCCTGTACCCGGTGAGCTCCTGCCCCAGAAGCAGCATTCCCGCCGCCGCGGCGAACGCCGGCTCCAGACTGACGAGGATGCTGAACACCGCACCGGAGATGCGCCGCAGCGCGACGAGTTCCAGAGTGTAGGGCAGGACCGAGGCAAGCAGTGACGTGACAGCCGCGAACCAGAGAAGTCCCGGCTGCTGCACCAGCCCGCCGTCGCCTCCGGAGACGCCGACGAAGGCCCCTGCGGCACCCACCGGGGCGAGCATGACCGCGCCGAGGAACATGGCCACCGCCAGTCCCCCGGTGCCGGGGATGGACTGGCCGACCCGTGCCGAGTAGATGATGTAACCGACCCAGAACACTCCCGCGACCAGGGCGTAGACCACCCCCACCGGGTCGAGGTCGGCGCCCCCGGCGAAGGACTCGGCACCGAGCACGGCCATACCGACGGCCGCGAGTCCGACCCACACCAGATCCCCACGGTTCCGTGATGTCACCGCGGAGTAGACCAACGGTCCGGTGAACTCCAGTGCAACCGCCGCGGACAGGGGGATCAGGCCGATGGCCGCATAGTAGAAGCCGTTCATGAGCGCCATGGTGGCCGCGAAGAGGACGACCGACCTCCACTGGCCCGCCTTCCAGGCCCGCACGGCCGGCCGAGAGACGACGAGCAGGACCAGTCCGCCGATACCGAGGCGGAGCAGGGTGACCCCCCAGGTCCCGAGGTCGTCGAAGAGGTGCACCGCCGTGGCCGCCCCGAACTGGAGTGAGGCACAGGATCCCAGGATGCACAGCACGGGGAAGGCGGTGGATGAGGAAGATGTCACGGAGACAGTGGAGCGGTTCGACACCCAGGTATTGTGCACCGCCGACGAACGGGTGGTCCAGCTCAGGTATTCGGCCGATAATGGTGAATTATGTTGAACGTTCACCGTCTGACGATCCTCCGTGAGCTTGCCCGGCGCGGCACCCTCGCCGAAGTGGCACGGGTGCTCAACTACTCCCCCTCCGCGGTGTCCCACCAGCTGGCCCGGCTGGAGAAAGAGGCGGGCGTCCCCCTGCTTGAACCGGTGGGCCGCGGGGTGAAACTGACTGACGCCGCCCGTCTGCTCGTGGCACGTACCGACGAGGTGCTCACGGTGCTGGACCGGGCGGAGGCGGAACTGGCGGCGTCCTCCCCCCGGGTGTCGGGGACCCTGCGGGTCACGGCGTTCCACTCGGCGTTGGCGTCGATCCTGCCCACGGCACTCACCCTGGTCAGGGCCAGACACCCTGAACTGCAGGTGGAGGTGTTCCACCGCGAGATCGGCCCCGCATTCGACGGACTGGCCGCACACCTCTACGACCTGGTCATCGGTGACCAGTGGCCGGACGAACCCGACCCGGTACGCCCCGGGATGGAACGTCAGGAACTGTTCACCGACCCGCTGCTCCTGGTCACCCCGTCAGACTGGCCCGGTCCCGAACCGCTCTCCACCCTGGCGGAGGCACCCTGGGCGATCGACCCGGAGTACCTTCCCGGGGGTCGGTGGGTGCGGCGGATGCTGGGGCACGCCGGTATCGTGCCGAAGGTCCTCTGTGACACCGACGATCCGCTTCTCCAGGCCCACCTGGTGCGCACCGGACACGCGGTGGCGGTCATCCCCTCACTCCTGGTCGGGACATTCCTCGACCAGACCCGGGCCCAGGCGCTGCCGGGATCCCCGGCGCGACTGCTCTACACTGCGGTGCGCGAGGGACAGACAGGGCACCCTGCGGTGCGGGCGTTCAGGGCGGCGCTGGCGTCAGCGGCACGGAGGGAATCCCCGGAGATCTGAGCAGGATCTGATCAGGATCTGTACACCGTACAGGGCCGGCCTCCCGCAGCGGCCCGTGGACGCCCCGCGCCGGAGAAGTTCAGGCGTACCCGAGGAAGTCCCGTGGGCCGACACCGTGCGCCCGGCGGAAGACATGGCTGAAAGACGCGCTCCCCGAGTACCCCAGATGGTGCGCCACCGCAGCCACCG
Source organism: Corynebacterium neomassiliense (assembly GCF_900626215.1). Classification (NCBI taxonomy): domain Bacteria; kingdom Bacillati; phylum Actinomycetota; class Actinomycetes; order Mycobacteriales; family Corynebacteriaceae; genus Corynebacterium; species Corynebacterium neomassiliense. Next base: position 1,955,861 of record NZ_LR131106.1, read on the forward strand.
GTACCCCGGACAACAGGAGTCGCCGTGCCGCGACCATGCGGAGATGCCCGGCCCACCGCCTCACCCGGGGGATGCCGAAGACGTCGAGTGCCTCGCGCAGTTCCTCCACGGAGCATCCGGCGATCTCCGCCCATTCCTGTGCGGTGAGATTGCGGGTCGGGTCGCGGCGGAAGTCGTCGAGAAGTCGCTCCAGCACCCGCGACTCCCGGAGTCCGGAATCATCGCCCCCCGCTGCGCTTCCCTGCCTGCCCTGCTCCCCGCCCTGCTCGGAGGGACCGGGTTCCTCCGAGAGAAAGGCGTAGAACCAGCCGTCGACCGTGTCGGTCCTCTCCGCCGCGAGAGGATCGTACTCCCTGCCGATGACGCCCAGCAGCCGGTCCCTGTCCGGCCTGCCCGGGACGGGCACCGGTCGGCGGATCCCGTGGACTCTCCCGGCACGTGCCCCGACAGGCAGCACCATCCCACCGGGATCGGTGGTGAGGTGGTTCGGGACACCCGCAGGCAACCAGACCAGTCGCCCCTCCTCCACGTCCACGGTGGTCTCACCGACAGTGGCCCGGCAGTTTCCGCGGAACGCCCACACGAGCACGTGCAGTCTGTTCGTGCGTGGCCAGGTCGATCTCACGGTCGCACGGGTCTCCCCCGGTGGCCGTGGACCGTCTTCCGGTGGATCCGCACGACAGGAGCGGGCAGGGGTTGTCCCGGCCACTGTGCGGAAGAGCCTGCACAGGGAGGACGCCGAGGACAGCCCCACCTGGTGGGCGGCGGACTCCAGGGTGCTCCCCGGTTCCCGGAGGTACTCTGCGGCGACAGAGATCCGCAGCCTGGATCGCCAGGCGCCGACGGTCAGTGACGTGTCCTCCCGGAATCGACGGTTGAGCGTCGACGGTGACAGGAAGACCGCGGAGGCGAGTTCCGCGACTCCGGCAGGCGCAGCGGGATCCTCCACCATGATCCGGGCGGCCGCCCGGGCGGCGGGGTCCAGCGGCAGTGGCGGCCGGTGCAGAACGGGCACGGCCGCCGGCCGGGGTGTTCTCCCGGCGCGAAGGTAGCTGAGGCTTTCGGCGAACTGTCCGATCAGGGCGTCCTCCCAGTCCGCGGGAACCGTCCCGGTGGAGACCGGGGCCTCCCTGTCGAAGGGCAGGGGGTCCTCCGTCCGCGAACGGTAGCCGAGGGCGACGGTGCCCTGCTGTCTACGGACACTGACCCGGACGCCCTTGTCCAGGACGGTCGCCCGGCCGGCCCCGAGCTGGATGGTGCGGAGCTGACCTGAACTGGGCTGACCCGAACTGGGCTGGTCCGGCCGTCCGGGACCGTCGCTCACCCGGCAGCTGATGTGGAGGGTACCGCTGAGGACCCACCACACCTGGCAGTGGCGAAGTTCAACTTCCTGACGAATACCGTCAACATCTGTCACGGTCAACACCGTACACTCAGCGCGGTGAAGTGAGCTGAGGCTCAGCTGTCTGAGGTTCCCCTGGAGGATGCAATGAAACTATCCGGCGGCATCGCCCGCACCATGTCCGCAGTCACCGCACTGGCCTGCGCAGTGACCCTCGCGGCCTGCTCCGGCGACACGGACAACCCCGACAGCTCCGGCAGTTCCGGGGACAACGGTGGCGGGGACAACGGCACCGTCGCAGTCGCCCACGCCTACGGCACCACCGACGTCCCCACCAACCCGGACCGGGTGCTGAGCTTCAGCCAGAACTGGACGGACGCCTTCGCCGAACTCGGCTCCCCCGTCGACGTCCAGGTGGTCAACAGCACCGCGAAAGAAGGGGCCCCCTGGTCCCCGGACGCCGCGGGCGAGACAGTTGACGTCACCGCCACCTCCGCCGACCTGATCACCACAATGGGCATGGAGGCCATCGCGCAGAAAGACCCCGACGTGATCTTCGCCGGCTACGTGCCCGACCGGGAAACCTATGACGCACTCAACGCCGTAGCGCCCACCGTAGCCACCGTCGGGGACGGGAAGATCGACGACTGGCGGAAAGTCACCACCACAGCCGGAGACATCCTCGGTGAGAAAGACAAGGCGTCCGAACTGGTCTCCTCCGTCGACGCCGACATGGACGCCACAAAGAACAGCTACCCCGCACTGCAGGGTTCGACCTTCGCCTACGCCGCCTACCGGGCCCAGGCCTTCTCGGTCATCACCTCCCCACAGGACGCCGCCAACGTCTTCTTCACCGACCTCGGAATGGTCTCCACCGCCGACCAGCTGTCCGGCACAGAAACGGCCCGGGGAGTGTCCGTGTCCGCGGAGAACCTCGACACCCTCGACGTTGACCTGCTGGCACTGTGGCTCACCGGCGACAAGCCCGAGACTCTCGCCGGCTGGGCCGATCTCAGGGCCGTGAAGCGCGGATCCGTCGCAGAACTCGACACCGCCGCGGCCACTGCACTGGCCGGACCGACGGTCCGCAGCATCCCCTGGATCCTCGACCAGCTCGACCCGTACTTCGCCGCACTGCAGAACGGAGCCGGAAATGAATGACACCCCCGACGCCACGACAGTGAACGCACTGCTCAACAGTGACCGGCACCGGGCCGGGCTCAACGACCTCACCTTCGAGGTCACCTCCGTGACCCGGCGGTACCCGTGGCTCGCACGGGTCAGCGGCAGGATCCCGGGCATGGCGGACACCGACCCGGCCGACTGGTCCCACCCCAATCTCGCGGTACGCCTCGCCGTCCCCGACGCCGACGACGCCCTCGGCCCCCTCATCGGACAGGCCGGGATATGCCGCCGGGTGTACACCCTGGCCAACGTGGACACGGCGTCCTCCACGGCCGACATCGACATCGTGGTCCACGGCTCGACCTCCCCGATGATGCGGTGGCTGACCGGACTGACCCCCGGGGACACGGTGGACTTCTCCGGCCCCCGGCCACACCCCGCCCCCACAGGACAGGACGCCGTGGACCCGGCCGGCCGGATCCACCTCCTCGCCGACGGCTCCGCCTACCCCGCAGCCTCAGCCATCGCACGGTCCGTACCCGGGATCGCCACAGTGGTTCTCGCACTGCCGGACCGGGACTCGCAGACCGCGACCTACTCCGCGGACTTCCCGGGGGCACAGATCATCTTCGCCGGAGAATCCGACACCCCCCTGGCAGATGCCCTGGCGGACCTCGACACCCCCGCCACAGACACCGTGTGGGCCGCCGGTGAGCGCGAGGACATTCGTGCCGTCCGCGCCCTCAGTCTGAAAGAGCGGAAACTTCCCAGGTCACAGGTGCAGGTCTTCGGGTACTGGCGTCGCGGGAAAACCGGGACGGACACCGACCTCGCACGGCTGCAGGGTGTCGCCCGGATGCAGGCCGAAGGCCGGGAACTCACCGCCGACGACGACTTCGAGATCGAGATCTGACCGGATCCGTCCGGCTCACCGGAAGTACTGCCGGTGACGGCGGGCAGCCCGGGGACCGCGCTCCCCGCCGGGGTGTGAGGAAACCGTCAGGATCCGCCCCGCACCCGTATGTCTTCCGTAAGGACTCCCCCACCGGAACAGCGGAACAGGTTTGATCAGGAGCCGCGCCCGCATACCGGGGCGTGCGGCCACCGCAGTGTGACCGCCGGTTTCCGAACGGAGTCACCTGTGTCCGACGTCGTCTACGTACTGGGCGTCCTCGTCCTGTTCGTCATGGTTGCAGTCATCGCGAAGGCGGTGGAGAAACTGTGATCGTCTTCGACTGGACAGCCGCCGCCCTCGGGCTCGCGGCAGTCCTCTACCTCCTGGTCGCCCTCGTGAAGCCGGAGAAGTTCTGATGGCCTGGGGGGCACTGCTCGCCAGTGCAGCGATCCTGGTCGTCCTCCTCGGGCTCGCATACCGGCCGTTCGGGGACTACATGGCCCGGGTCTTCACCTCTCCGCGGCATCTCCGGGCCGAACGCGGAATCTACCGGGTGACCGGGGTCGACCCGGCCGGCGGACAGACCTGGCAGGCGTACCTGCGGTCCGTCCTGTACTTCGCGTTCGTCGGCGTCCTGACCGTCTACCTGGCCCAACGGGTCCAGCACCTGCTGCCCTTCGCGGCGGGCCCGGACAGTGTCGCCCCCGGCGTCGCCTTCAACACCGCCGTCTCCTTCGTGACGAACACGAACTGGCAGGCGTACTCCGGCGAAACACTCTCGTACACGGTCCAGTTCGCTTTCCTCGCGGTCCAGAACTTCGTGTCTGCGGCTACCGGGCTCGCGGTCGCGGTCGCACTGGTCCGTGGCTTCGCGTACCGGGAATCCGGGACGATCGGGAACTTCTGGGTCGACCTGGTGCGTGCCGTGGTCCGCATTCTTCTGCCGTTGTCACTGGTCAGTGCCGTCATCCTCATCTCCGGAGGGGTGATCCAGAATTTCAGTGGTGTCGTCGATTCCGCCACCGTCGCCGGCGGATCTCAGGCCCTTCCGGGAGGGCCGGTGGCGTCCCAGGAGGCGATCAAGGAACTCGGCACCAACGGCGGAGGATTCTTCAACGCCAACTCGGCACACCCGTTCGAGAACCCCACCGGGTGGACAAACCTCTTCGAGGTCTTCCTCATGCTGCTCATCCCGTTCTCACTGCCCCGGACTTTCGGCAGAATCGTCGGCGACAACCGACAGGGCTATGCGGTGCTCGCGGCCATGGCCACCATCTTCCTGCTGTCGACGACTGTTCTCGCCGCCGCCGAATTCGCCGGCAACGGCACAGCACCGGAACTGGCAGGTGGTGCGACCGAGGGGAAGGAGACACGGTTCGGGCTGGTGCAGTCGGTGATCTACGCCGCCGCAACCACCCTGACCTCCACCGGGGCCGTGAACTCCATGCACGACTCCTACACCGGACTCGGAGGAGCAGTCCCGATGGTCAACATGATGTTCGGTGAGATCTCCCCCGGAGGAGTCGGCTCCGGACTGTACGGGATGCTGGTCATCGCCGTCATCGCCGTGTTCATCGCCGGGCTGCTCGTCGGCAGGACCCCCGAGTACCTCGGCAAGAAGATCAGACCGAAGGAGATGACCCTCGCCAGCCTCTACATCCTGGTGATGCCGGCCCTCGTCCTGGGTGCCGTCGCCCTGAGCTTCGCCGTCCCCGGCCTGAAGAACAGTATCGTCACGGATTCCCTGACGAACAGTGGCCCGCACGGACTGTCCGAGGTTCTCTACGCCTTCGTGTCAGCCGCCAACAACAACGGCTCCGCCTTCGGCGGGCTGACCGCGGACACCCCGTGGCTGACCGCAGCGACAGGCGTGGTGATGATGCTCGGCCGTTTCATCCCGATCTGCCTGGTACTCGCTCTTGCGGGATCCCTCGCCTCCCAGCCCTCGGTACCCGTCACAGCCGGGACGCTTCCCACCCACCGCCCGCTGTTCGTCGGACTCATCGTCGGGACCGCGGTCCTGGTGACCGCTCTCGTCTTCTTTCCCGTACTCACGCTGGGACCACTGGCGGAAGGACTGATGTGACATGTCAGCAAATGCAACAGGTAATGCAGCAGGTAATGCAACGGACACCGCAACGGATCAGGAACGTTCCACACGTCAGTCACCTACTTCACCGAAGTCACCGAAGTCACCGAAGTCACCGAAGATACTGACCTGGTCACAGGTCCGGACCGCGGTCCCCGGGGCCCTCCGTAAGCTCGGTCCACGCACACAGTGGCACAACCCCGTGATGTTCATCGTCTGGGTCGGTGCCGTACTCACCACAGCCGTCGCCGTCGCCGAACCTTTCCTCGGCGGCCCGGCCAGTTCGGGGGGAAGCCCGGTACCGGTCTCCTTCAGCTGGATCATCGCGGCATGGCTCTGGCTCACCGTGTTCTTCTCCGCCCTCGCGGAATCTGTCGCCGAGGGTCGGGGAAAGGCCCAGGCAGAATCCCTGCGCAGTACCCGCTCCACCACCACCGCACACCGTGTCACCGGCTACAGCCCGGACACGGACCCGGCCGCGGCGGACGCCACCACCGAAGACGTGGCCTCCGCTGACCTGCGTCCCGGCGACGTGGTCACGGTGGTCGCCGGTGACACTGTCCCCGGGGACGGGGACATCGTCCACGGCATCGCGAGCATCGACGAATCCGCGATCACCGGCGAGTCCGCCCCGGTCGTCAGGGAGTCCGGTGGGGACCGTTCCGCCGTCACCGGCGGCACGCGGGTTCTCTCCGACCGTATCGTCGTCCGCATCACCTCGACCCCCGGGGAAACGTTCGTCGACCGGATGATCGCACTGGTCGAAGGAGCGTCCCGTCAGAAGACCCCCAATGAGACCGCGCTGAACATCCTGCTGGCGTCCCTCTCCGTCGTCTTCGTGGCCGTCATCCTGACCCTCAACCCGGTGGCCTCCTTCGTCGCCGATCCGGTGAGTGTCACCGTGCTGGTCGCACTGCTGGTGTGCCTGATCCCCACGACCATCAGCGCCCTCCTGTCCGCCATCGGCATCGCCGGGATGGACCGTCTCGTCCAACGCAATGTCCTGGCGATGTCGGGTCGCGCCGTCGAGGCCGCCGGCGACGTGACAACCCTTCTCCTCGACAAGACCGGCACCATCACCTACGGGAACCGGCGGGCCACCGACTTCATCCCCGTCGGCGGCGCCACCCGGGCCGAACTGGCCGACGCGGCGGCCCTGTCCTCAGCCGCCGACCCCACCCCGGAGGGGACCTCCGTCGTCGAGCTCGCCCGCGGTCTCGGCGTCTCAGGCGGATCCGGCACCGCCGCCACCTCCGACGGTGCCGCCCGGGTCGACGCCGACGGAACCGGGCCTGTGGCCGTCCCGTTCACCGCCCAGACCCGCATGTCGGGCATGGACCTGCCTGACGGTTCCATGGTCCGTAAGGGGGCCCGGTCCGCCGTCACCGCGTGGCTCGACGAGGATGGCGAGGATGGCGAGGATGCGGCCCCCGGAGACTCAGCCGTCACCGCCGAACTGGACGAGGTGGTCGACAGGATCTCCCGGGCCGGGGGGACGCCGTTGGTCGTCGCCGTGAAGACTCCGGGTTCGGCAGGTCGTGTCCTGGGCGTCATCCACCTCAAGGACATCGTCAAGGACGGGCTGCGGGAGAGGTTCACCGAACTGCGCGCCATGGGTATCCGCACCGTCATGGTCACAGGTGACAATCCCCTGACCGCCGCCGCGATCGCCGACGAGGCCGGTGTGGACGACTACCTCGCCGAGGCGACCCCGGAGCAGAAACTCGACTACATCCGGGCGGAACAGAAGGGCGGCAGTCTTGTCGCGATGACCGGGGACGGAACCAATGACGCACCTGCCCTGGCCCAGGCCGACGTGGGTGTCGCGATGAACACCGGAACCTCTGCCGCCAAGGAGGCCGGCAACATGGTCGACCTCGACTCCGACCCGACCAAGTTGATCGACATCGTGGCGGTCGGCAAACAGCTGCTGATCACCCGTGGGGCACTGACCACGTTCTCTGTGGCCAATGACATCGCCAAGTACTTCGCGATCATCCCGGCGATCTTCACCGGGGTCTTCCCCGGGTTGGCGGTACTGAACATCATGGGGCTGCACTCCCCGGCGTCAGCGGTCCTGTCCGCGGTGATCTTCAACGCGCTCATCATCATCTTCCTCGTGCCTCTCGCCCTGCGTGGTGTCTCCTACCGCCCGGCGGGAGCCGCGAAAACTCTCGGACGCAACCTCGCCGTCTACGGGCTCGGTGGCGTGGTCACCCCGTTCCTCGGCATATGGGTGATCGACCAGTTCACCCGTCTCATCCCCGGCTTCTGACCTTCTGAAAGGACCGTCATGTCCTCATCTGTCCTCCGTGGTGCCCGGAACCTGCGCGCCGCAGGCCGCATGCTCGTCATCCTCACTGTTCTTCTCGGCGTCCTCTACCCCCTGCTTGTCACCGGAATCGGGCAGCTGTTCTTCCCTTCCCGCGCGAACGGCAGCCTTCTGGAGGAAGACGGCAGAACTGTCGGGTCTTCGTTGATCGGCCAGTCCTTCACAGACGACAGCGGCAGCCCCCTGAGGCGGTACTTCCAGTCGCGGCCCTCCGCAGCCGGCGACCGGGGCTATGACGCCTCAGCGTCCGGGGGCACGAACCTCGGTCCGGAGAATCCGGCACTGATCGCCGACATCACCGCTCGCAGGGCCGGGGTCGCAGCTCTCGAGGGAGTGCGACCGGAGGATGTGCCCGCTGACGCGGTGACCTCCTCGGCGTCCGGTCTGGACCCCCACATCAGTCCCGCGTACGCTGCCATCCAGGTGCGTCGTGTCGCGGCGGCGAGGGGAATGGACGAGGACGCCGTCCGCGACCTCGTCGCCACGTACACTGAGGAATCCGACCTCGGGTTCATCGGTGACCCGGTCGTTAACGTGGTGACACTGAACCTTGCCCTCGACCGGGCGGAACAGGACGGGCGATGACAGGACGGGCGGCGACAGGACGGGCGGCGACAGGACGGGGCAGGTTGAGGGTGCTGCTGGGTGCGGCCCCCGGCGTCGGCAAGACCTTCACGATGCTCGAGGAAGGGCACCGGCTGCGGAGCGAAGGCCGCGACGTGGTCGTCGGCGTCGTCGAGACTCACGGTCGGGCGGGCACGGCGCGGATGGCGGCCGGCCTTCCGGTGGTGCCGCAGGCTGTCGTCAACCACCGCGGTGTCATCCTCCACGAGATGGACCTCCCGGCCCTGCTCGAACGTTCCCCCGACATCGCCCTGGTCGATGAACTCGCACACACCAACGCCCCCGGCGCGGTGAACAGCAAAAGGTGGGAGGACGTCCGTGACCTCCTCGAAGCGGGCACGGACGTCATCTCCACGGTGAACATCCAGCACATCGAGTCTCTCAACGACGTGGTCGAGCAGATCACCGGAGTGTCACAGCAGGAGACCGTCCCGGACAGTTTCCTGCGCGGGGCCGACCAGATCGAGGTCGTCGACCTGGCACCGCAGGCACTGCGCGACCGGCTCGGCGACGGGCTGATCTACCCCGCCGAAAGGATCGACGCCGCCCTGGCGAACTACTTCCGCCTCGGAAATCTCACGGCCCTGCGTGAACTTGCCCTGCTCTGGCTGGCAGACGAGGTCGACCAGGCGCTGACGACCTACCGCAGGGAACACGGCATCGACAGTCCCTGGGAAGCCAGGGAGCGAGTCGTCGTCGCACTGGCCGGGGACGCCGAGGGTGAGCTGCTGCTGCGCCGTGGGGCGCGGATCGCCGCACGGTCCGGTTCCGGGGAACTGCTCGCCGTCCACGTCACCAGCCAGGACGGTCTGCACACGGTGGACCATCAGGCACTGGCGGGGCAGCGGGTGCTCGTCGACAAGCTCGGTGGAACCTACCACCAGGTCGTCGGGGAAGATGTTCCCGCGACCCTCGTCGACGTCGCCCGCTCACTCAACGCCACCCAGCTGGTGCTGGGGGTCAGCCGACGCAGCCGGCTCACCACCGCACTGACCGGTCCGGGCATAGGGGCGACGGTGATCCGCGAGTCCGGTGACATTGACGTGCACATTGTCCCGCACACCCGTACGGGACGCAGGTTCCCCTCATTCCTGCTGCCGAGGACCGGTGGTGCACTGTCCCGGAAACGCCGGCTGCTGGGTTTTCTCCTCGCTGCGGCGGGCGGCCCGGCGCTCACCGCCTTTCTCGTGGCCTTCCGGTCACCGGAGTCCGTCACCAGTGATGTCCTCAGCTACCAGCTTCTGGTTGTCCTCGTGTCACTGACCGGAGGGATCTGGCCTGCCCTGGCGGCCGCCGTCTTCTCCGGCGTCGCCCTGGACTACTTCTTCATCTCGCCCCTGTACACCGTCACTGTCGACGACCCGCTCCACATCGTCGCACTGGTCCTGTACTCCACCATCGCTGTCCTGGTCAGCCTGGTGGTGGACCGGGCCGCCCGCCGCAGTCGGGCCGCCCGGCGTGCGGCAGCCGAGTCCGAGCTGCTCCAGACCATCGCCGGCAGTGTACTGCGCGGTGGTGACGCGGTCCGTGCCCTCGTCGACAGGGCCGCCGAGGCGTTCGGCCTTGACTGCGTGCGTGTGGTGCAGGAGGGGCGCACCGTGGCGTCCTCGGGGACGCCGTCCGTTGACGGTGAGTGGTCGGTCATCCCCCTCACCGGGGAAGGACGCCTGGAGTTCCACGGGACCGGGGTGACGGTGTCCGACCGTCGTCTCCTCTCCGTCGTCGCCGCCCAGGTCAGTGTGGCTCTCGAGCACCGCAGGTTGACCGCCACCGCCGAGGAGATCGAGCCGATCGCCGCATCCGACAGGGTCAGAGGTGCACTGCTGTCCGCGTTGAGCCATGATGTCCGGCGCCCGCTGGCGGCGGCGGCCACGGCCGTCGGGGGTCTGCGCTCCGGGGGTGCGGCACTGTCACCGGCGGACGAGCGCGAACTGCTGGACACGGCGTCCGAAAGCCTGGATGCGCTGGCGTCACTGGTCAACGACCTCCTCGATGTCAGTCGGGTGCAGGCCGGCGCGCTGACGATCACCACCATGCCGACGGATCCCTCCGAGGCGGTCGCCCCCGCCCTCGACGAACTGGGGCTCGGCCCGGACGAGGTGCGCCTGTGCCTCGGCCACGGTGACCGTACCGCGGAGGCGGACCCGGTCCTCCTGCAGCGTGTCCTGGTCAACCTGCTGTCCAACGCGGTGCGTCATTCACCTCCCGGTGTGCCGGTGACGGTCACGTCCAGCACGTTCGGTGAGGTTCTGGAGATCCGGGTGATCGACCACGGCGAGGGTGTGGATCCGGCACGGCTGGACGACATTTTCCTGCCGTTCCAACGGCTGGGGGACACAGACAACACCAGTGGTCTCGGCCTGGGGCTCGCCCTGTCCCGTGGATTCACGGAGGCCCTGCACGGTACGCTTCTGCCGGAGAGCACCCCGGGCGGGGGACTGACGATGGTGGTCTCTCTCCCTCTCAGCCGTGACCCCCGGGAAGGAGTGTCATGAAGATCCTCATCGCCGACGATGACCCGCAGATCCTCCGCGCTTTACGCATCACCCTCGGCGCGAGGGGATATGAGGTGGTCACCGCACCCGACGGTGCGACGGCCCTCAACGCGGCGGTGGATGCGAAGCCCGACCTGTACCTGATTGACCTCGGCATGCCCGGGTTGGACGGGATGGAACTCATACGCGGCGTCCGGGGCTGGTCACGGGCACCGATTCTGGTGGTGTCCGGCCGGACCGGGTCGGTGGACAAGGTGGAGGCTCTCGATGCGGGCGCCGACGACTACGTCACCAAACCGTTCTCCGTCGACGAACTGCTCGCCCGGATCCGGGCACTGACCCGGCGCGCGGACACTCCCGACGGGGCTCCGGTGGTCCGGCTCGGACCGGTGACGGTGGACCTCGCGGCACACAGTGCCACCCGCGACTCTGACCCGGGCTCCCGGCAGATCAGGCTCACCCCCACCGAGTGGAAGGTGATGGAGGTGCTGGTCCGTCACGCCGGAAAGCTGGTGACCCGGCAGACCCTGCTGACGACGATCTGGGGGACGGACCATGTCGAGGACACCGGCTACCTGCGGCTGTACGTCTCGCAGCTGCGCAGGAAACTGGAGGAGGACCCGTCCCACCCCGTCCACATCCTCACCGAGGCGGGGATGGGGTACAGACTGGTCACCGGGGACGGACAGTGACCGATGTGTTCAGCGCTTCTTCCTGAAACTGCCGCGGATGTTCATACCGCCGGGGAGCTTGATCGAGTACGTGCCACGGGAGTTGACGGTGACCGGGCCGAAGCGGCGGGAGACGGACGCGCCTGACCCCGAGTAGTTGATCCACGAGTCACTGCCGGTCTTCTGTCGTTTACGGAAGTAGATGCCCATGTGTCTGATGGTAGCGGTCAGGGGCGGCACCGGCGGGGTGACAGGGAGCCGGCCGTCAGGGACCATGGGGGGCATGGATACCTCCGCCGTGCCCTCGCCCCGCCCCTGGACCGATGTCACCGGGGCAGTGCCCGGTCTGAAACTGGTGGTCCTCGACATGGACGGCACACTGCTCGACGGTGACGACGCAGTTCCCGACGCCTTCTGGGACCTGCTGCCGGTGATGCAGGACAGGGGCATCGTCGTGGTCCCGGCGTCCGGACGCCAGTACGCGACACTGGAGCGCATGTTCGGCGACCACGGGATCCGGACCTTCATCGCCGAGAACGGGACCCTGGTCGTGCACGACGGTGAGGTGGTCTCCACGTCGCCGGTGGACTCCCCCACCGTCGGACAGGTCATCGACATCGTGCGAACCGGGGAGACGGACCGTGACCTGGGGCTGGTACTGTGCGGCCCGCGGACCGCGTACGTGGAGCGGGAGGACGCCAGGTTCGTCGGGGAGGCCGGGCGTTACTACGCGTCCCTCAGGGTGGTCCCGAACCTGCACGCGGTGGAGGACCTCGAGTCCGGGACCGTGCTCAAATGCGCGGTCTACGATTTCGACTCGGCCGCGCAGGCCGCGCCGGCACTGTTCACCGGTGGTGGACCGGGAGTCGCGGATCTGAGGGACAGTCACCAGGTGGTGGTGTCCGGCAGGAACTGGATCGACATCATGAACGGTTCGGCGAACAAGGGTCGGGCGCTGCGGGCACTGGAGATGAGCCTGGGCATCCCCCGTTCGGCGACAGCGGTGTTCGGTGACTACCTCAACGACCTCGAGATGATGGCGGAGGCGGACTGGTCCTTCGCGATGGACAACGGGCATCCGGCGGTGCAGCGCGCGGCGCAGTTCATCGCCCCGCGCAACACCGACGGTGGCGTGGTGCAGGTCCTGCAGAAGCTGCTGGGGGTGTGAAGGGGACGACCCGGATCACTCCCATTCCGCCTTGTCCGGGTCCACACCGAGAGCCCGCGCCCGGGCGTCGGCCAGCGGTGAGCCCGGTTCTGCACCTTCCCGTACGGCATCGCCGAGGCGTCCTTCGAGTTCAGTCATCGCGACCTGCAGCTGCGCCCACTGCTCCGTCGACCTGTGCGCGCTGCGCTCGGCGAACCGGACTCCGGACGAACGGTCAGTTGAGCTCGTCCCGGCATTCCTCGACAGTCTTCTCGGCGATACAGTTGCTCCACTCGATCTGCCCGTCGACCCACGGATGTGTCGGCGTCTGGCCGTTGTCCACCTGCCAGGAGTAGTTGTCACAGATGATGCCGGTGCCGTCGGCCGCCACGCTGCGTACCCCGATGTCCGCGCCGATGCATGCGTCCCCCAGTTGAGGCCCCGGGGGCACGGAACCGTATCCGGCACTGTCCTCACCGTCCCGGGCCGGAACGTCCCCGGGTACGTCCTCCGGAGTGTCCATGACCTCTGGCTGCTCCACGATCTCCGGAACGTCCGGGTTCTGCCGGGGTGCCCCGGCAGGCTCCCCCAACGTCGGCGACGGCCCGGTGGACGTGGACGACACCGGGGAAGACGCAGGAGCCGTCGCTGTCACGGTGACGACATCTCCCCCGCTTCCGTCACCGGAACAACCGGACAGGATCAGGGGCAGTGGAACAACCACGGCGAGAATCACAGCTGCGGGCACTCTCTTCGTCATGAGCTGGAATCGTACCCTCGATCTGCACTTTTACCCGAGGAGTGGGCCCTGCCCTACCCGAGGGCGACCCGGGCCGCCCGGTCGGCGACGCGTGCTGCGGCGACAGTTCCCACGATCTCACCCAGAAACCCCACCACGGGGACTGTGATCTCAGCACCCGGGGTTTCCCCGGGCCGCACGATGAACGCCACCACCACGCCGATGAGCACAGTGGCCGCCCCGAACCATGCCGTCGCCCGCATGGCGGGCACCGCTGCCCGGTGGCCGGCGTCCCATGCGGCGTCCGAGGACTTTGTGGCTTTCGTCCGGATCCCCACGGCGTCATTGCGCGCGAGCGTCCCCCGTGACGAAGCGCCGGCAACCGCCCCGATGGCGGCGGCAAGCAGTGCCACTGCGACCACAAGCGATATATAGGCACCCATGAGAACTCCTCAGCTCAAACATTCCTGTCTGAAAGGTTACCTCAGGTCACCGGACCGCGGGACCCGGGGAGAGCGCCGAGCGACGCCGCCCGGTACCGGTACCGTCCGGTACCGTCGGGGTGCTGTACGGGTGCTGTACGTCCCACCGGCGACGGGGTACGGCTTCTGCCGGGAAAACACGGAGTTTCCACATACTCACAGGTGAGAGCACAAGGTGAAAGATATTCACCACATATCCGGCCCCCTGTCACATTTGTTCGTCACCTTCGCGGGCTGGTACCGCTGGAAAGGGTAACTGTCACCGACAGCAGACCACCGAGGAAACCCCTGTGCCCAGAAACAACCTGAAACTCTCCGACACCGTGCGGACGGCCCGGCTGAAACGTTACCGGGAGGACGCCTCCGCCCTGCGTCGTCCTTACACCGCCGATGACGTGACCGTCGTCGACGGGCCGACCCTGAAACGCGCGGCCGGCGGGGCCTCCCTCGGAAATATGATGGAATGGTTCGACTACGGCGTGTACGGCTATCTGGCCGTCACCATGTCCGCCGTATTCTTCGAATCCCTGTCGGACTCCCTGGCACTCGTGGCCACTTTCGCGACATTCGCGATCAGCTTCGTCATCCGCCCGCTCGGTGGCCTGTTCTTCGGGCCCCTGGGTGACCGCATCGGACGTCAGAAGGTGCTTGCCACCACCATGATCATGATGGCCGCCGGCACCGTGGCCATCGGCCTGATACCCGTCGGACTCGTCCCCGGCTGGGTGGCCCTGCTGATGCTCGTGGCCGCACGACTGGTGCAGGGATTCTCAGCCGGCGGCGAGTACGCCGGTGCGATGACCTTCACCGCCGAGTACGCCCCCGACAACCGTCGCGGCCACTGGGGGTCCTTCCTCGATGCCGGCTCGTACCTGGGCTTCGCCCTCGGCGCCGGACTGGTCGCCCTGCTCAACGCCGTTCTCGGTGCAGAGACGATGCAGGACTGGGGCTGGCGGGTCCCCTTCTGGTGTGCCGGCGTCCTGGGGTTCATCGGCATGTACCTCCGGCTGAAGCTCGAAGACGCCCCGGCCTTCCGTGAGGCCCTGGAGGCCGCGGAGACGAAGGACGAGGACCTCGCTGACGGCGGGAGGACCGGACTGCGGGTACTGCTCCGGGACCACCGCCGGGAAATGCTCGTGCTGGTCGGCATCGTCGCCGCGTACAACGTGCTGGGGTACACGCTCACCTCGTTCATGAACACCTACCTCACCGAGTTCGCGTCCCACACGACCACCGTCTTCGAATCGGACATGCTGGTCCTCGCGGCGATCGTCATCACGGTCCTGACCGCCCACCCCATCGGTATCCTCTCCGACCGGATCGGACGACGACCTGTCCTGATCGTGGCGTCCGTGTCCCTGGTCGTACTGTCGTTCCCCGTGTTCTGGCTGCTGCAGACCGGCAGCATGCCGTTGATCTTCACCGGGTGCGCCGTGCTGGCGGTGAACCTCGGCGGATTCGCCGGTCCCGTCGCAGCGACCCTGCCCGCCATCTTCCCGACCCACACCAGGATGGCGGCCCTGGGCATCGGGTACAACCTGTCCGTCGCGGTTTTCGCCGGCACGACCCCGATGATCAACTCCGCCCTCATCCCCGTGTTCGGGTCCTGGTGGCCGGCGGTGTGGCTCGCCGTGTTCGGTGTCGTCGGGATGGTGGCCGTGAGGTTCCTGCCCGAGTCCGCCCGACAGCCGTTGGTGGGCAACAGTCCGCAGGTGGAGAGTGACGAGCATGCTGCCGGGGTGGCCCGCGTGCTCGAGCAGCTGCGCAGGTCTCTCCGCCTGCGACGGCGCAACCGTGCGGGCTACGGGGCCTGGGAAGGGCAGCCCGGCGGGCACGCCGCAGACGGCGCCGTGCCCCGGGCAGACGGCACCGCCGTCGACCCTGCGGACAGTGAGGCGGACAGTGAGGCGGGTAACCCGGTCCGCAGCCCGTCCCACAGTGCCTGACAGCGCCTGACGGTGCCTGACCACGCTCCACAACCACGGTTACAGTGGGGATACAGCACAACCCCCGGAACAAAGGACCAACTGTGACCATTCTCGTCACCGCAGCAACCGGCCACCTCGGCCACCTCGTCATCGACAGTCTCATCGCCCGCGGAGCCGACCCGGCGAACATCATCGCCGGCGCGCGCACTCCCGAGAAAGCCTCCGACCTCACTGACCGTGGCGTCCGGGTGGTCCACCTGGACTACGACGACCCCGGATCAGTCACAGCCGCCGTCGAGGGTGTGGACCGGGTACTGCTCATCTCCGGCTCCGAGATCGGACACCGGGTACCGCAGCACAGGACGGTGATCGATGCAGCGGCCGCCGCCGGCGTCGACCTTCTGGCCTACACCAGCTGCGGGGAGGCGACGACGACCGACTTCATGCTCGCACCGGAGCACAAGGCCACAGAGGAGGCCATCCACGCCTCCGGCGTGCCCTACACCGTGCTGCGCAACGTCTGGTACATCGAGAACTACCTGCCGGATGCTCTCCAGGTCAGGGAGACCGGCGTCCTCAACGGCGCCGTGGGCGACGGGCGGGTCGCCGCGGCAACCCGGGCGGACTACGCGGACGCCGCGGCCGTGGTCCTGCTCGCCGACGACGCCGACGGGGCCCCGACCTACGCCGGCAGGACTTTTGAACTGTCCGGGAAGGCCCTGACCTACCCGGAGATCGCCGCAGCACTCGGCGAGGCGGTGGGCAGGGAGGTCGTCTACCGCGACCTCGAACCGGAGGAGTTCCTCTCGACCCTGGAGAAAGCGGGACTGCCCCAGGGCCAGATCGACTTCCTCACCGCACTCAACGCCGGCATCGCCCGAGGTGGACTGGACATCGAGAGCCCGGCACTGGGGGAACTCATCGGCAGGGAACCGACCTCCTTCGCCGACGGTATCCGCGCCGCACTGCCGAGAGACTGACAGGGACTGACTCCCAGCCGGTCGCCGGGACTGCCCGCCGGGCCTGTTCTGCCTGCCCGGCCCACCCTCACCCCGCTGTGCCCGACCCCGTCTACCCGGCGATGATCTTGTTGACCTGCCGGGCCACCGGAGCCGGAGCGAACCGGGCCGACCACCGCAGCAGCAGGTCCGGGGTGGACACGGAGTAGTCCTGGCGCTGGCGTTCGAACCAGTTCCTCGGGTGCACCGCCTTCCACACCGCGTCGGCGACGTCCTGCGTACGGATGTGGACGCCGAGCCGTTTCGTCGACGCCGCCTCGACATCAGAGAGCTTCGTCTTGACCCACAGGGGCATGATGTTGACGACGCGGATATCGTCCCTGCGCCACTCCAGGCTCATCGCCTGGGTGAAACCGTGGACGTAGAACTTCGATGCGGAGTACGGGGTGATGTGCGGCTGCCCGTAGATGCCGGACGCCGACCCCATGGTCAGCATGTGGGCTCCCCGGGTGACCTTCAGGTACGGGTAGGCCGCTTTCGCACCGAAGGTGACCCCGGTGCAGTTGACCTCGATCTGCTTGGCGATCAGGCCGGCAGGCTGTTCGACGATGTCGAGGTCGCCGATGATCCCGGCGTTGTTGTCGAGGACGTTCAACTTCCCGTCCGTGTGGGAGGTGAAGTCGGCGAGAGCCTCCTCCCAGTTCGTGTAGTCGGTGACGTCGAGCCTGCCGGTGATGATTCCGGGCGCCTCGGCAGAGAGCTTCCGGAGTCCCGCCTCGTCGATGTCGTAGGCGCCGACGGTCCACCCGGCGTTGTGGAATCTCAGGGCTACTTCACGTCCGATGCCCGCCGCACCGCCGGAGATGAAAATGCTCTTCTGGTTGGTCATGGACAACAAACTACAGCTGTGCGGGGGTCACGTCCCCGGATTCGGTTTTTCCCCGGAAGGACGCCGACCGGTCACCGCCGGCCACGGAAAGCCCGGACACCTCATCCACCACCGTCAGGAGGTGTGTCACCGGTAGGAGATCCCGCGTGTGTCGAGGATGTTCTTCAACCGGGTCGGGTAGTCGGTGATGATGCCGTCGGCGCCGGCGTCGATGTACTCCTCCATGTCGGCGGCCTCGTTGACGGTCCACGGGACCACCCGCATCCCCCGGCCGTGGGCCCGGTCGATGAACCCGGCGACGTCACCGGTGAACCAGGGGTTGGCTGTGTTGTAGGAGGGACTGAGCACCTGCACGCCGAGCTCCTCCCCGGCGCGGACCGGGTCTCCCCCGACAGCGAGGAAATCGACGGGGCCGAGGAAAGGTGACCCCGGACGCCAGGTGGTCACGTCCCAGAGGGCGACGAGCGGGACACCCGGTTCACGGTCACGGACCAGGGGCAGGGTCGACCAGTCGAAGGACTGCACGGCGATGCGGTCGGTGACTCCTGCGGCGTCAGCGGTGTCGAGGATCGCGTCCACGTACTCCCGGGGGGAGGCTGACCGGGAGGGGTCGTCAGCCTCGACCTTGGTCTCGATGTTGAAGTGCACCTCCGGGTCGCGTG
Organism: Corynebacterium neomassiliense; assembly: GCF_900626215.1. Lineage (NCBI taxonomy): Bacteria > Bacillati > Actinomycetota > Actinomycetes > Mycobacteriales > Corynebacteriaceae > Corynebacterium > Corynebacterium neomassiliense. The sequence continues at coordinate 1,974,240 of NZ_LR131106.1, forward strand.
AGGCGATGTCGAAGACGTCCTTGAGCTGCAGGATCCGGTTTCCCGTGACAGGGACGGCGTCGGGGAAGCCGGAGAGGGTCCTGTCACAGGTCAGGGTCTGGATCTGCTCCCAGGTGAGGTCGTGGACATCCTTGCCGACGTAGGGGAACAGGGGGTCGTCCGGGGTGACCGGGGCGGTGTCCGTGCACTTGTCGTCCTGGATCGAGGCGTCGTGCCAGACGACCGGGACGCCGTCGCCGGTGATATGGATGTCGAACTCGAGGGTGGTGACGCCGAGGTCGAGGGACTTCTCGAAGGCCACCCGTGACTCCTCGGTGTACTCGCCGCGTCCTCCCCGGTGTGACTGCAGGTCGAAGGTGTCAGGAAGATTGTCGGTGGGGTCCACCACAGGCCCCGTCGAGGAACCTGCACCCGGTCCCACACTGCTTCCGGTGGGCGGAGTCGGAGCACTCCCCGCTACTCCGCTCCAGGAGGCGGAGTGGTCGGGGAATCCGGCAGCGGCGTGGGCGGACGGGACCTGGCCTGCGGCGAGGACGGCGGCTGCCAGCAGTCCGGCGACGGCCGGCACAGTGGCAGCAACGGTGGCCGGGGGCCGGGTGGGGACGGAGGTTCGGGAGGACAGACGGGGGAAACGCACGGGAGCGCTCTCCTTCACATGTCGGAGGTGAGGGTACGGCTGTACCGTAGAGGCCCGCCCACCGGTCCGCAGTCCCATCCGGCCGGACGCTACCGGAATTCCGGCAGGATTCACCCGGTGTACACCCTGGGTAGGTGGCAGGGAGGAAGTCCGGGGAGCTGACGACAGGGACCGGGAGAACCCGCGCCCGCCGGATCATCCGCCCGGCCGACCGGTCACCGCCGGGCCAGCCTCCACAGTGACGTGACCTCCCGGGACCGTGCCACCTGCAGGGCGTCGGCGTCTCCGCCCGGATCCGGCCGGGCTTTCGGATGGCGGGGAACCGTGCTGCTGCGTCCGAGCACGCGCAGACCACCCTCGGAGATCCACTGCTCCAACTGGTCCCTGGAACGCAGACCGAGATGTTCTGCGAGGTCGGAGAGCACGAGCCAGCCCTCACCCCCCTCGGCGAGACGGTCACCGAGACCTTCGAGGAAGCGCCGCAGGGCATCCGAGCCGTCGTCGTAGATACCCAGCTCAAGTCCGGAGGTGGGGACCCCCGGCAACCACGGAGGATTGAACACGACCACGTCATAGGTGGTGGTGCCCTCCGGTGCCGTCGCGGGCACGGGCCACAGGTCCGCCCCGGTCACTGTGCACCTGTCCCCCACCCCCAGACGGTCGAGATTGCTCCGGGCGCAGTCGACCGCCCGCGGGTTCACATCCGTCGCCGTCACCTGTCCTGCCCCTCGCCGTGCCAGCACTGCCGCGAGGACCCCGGTACCGGTACCGATCTCCAGGACGGAAGCCCCGGGACGCAGGTACCGCGAGGCGACCTCGTCGACCAGGTCCACGTACTCGCTGCGGGTCGGGGAGAACACCCCGTAGTCCGGGTACACCCTCTCCGTCCGGCCGTCCCGTTCCCCGAGTGCGGGGACGGGCACACCACGCCGGTGCCACTGCCATGCCCCGAGCACACCCTGGAGTTCCGTCAGCGGGACGCGCCTGCCCCCGGACGCCGGTTCCGGAGGTCCCCACGCATGGGCGCAGGCCTCGGCCACTTCGGGGGCCCTGCGCAGCGGGAGGTCCCACACCGGTCCCCGGTCACCGTCGCGGACGCCGAGGTCGACGACGATCCTGCCGAGGATCTCCGCCCGTCGCGCCCGCTGCTCCCGCCGGGCGAGGAAGAGTTCGGCCGCGCTCCGGGGTCGCCTTCCCTTCTTCCCGCCGGTTCGTCGGTTCCCCCGTTCCAGCCGTCTCTCCACCGCCTTGAGCAGTTGACGACCGTTGTGGAAGTCCCCCTCCCACACCAGGGTGGTCCCGCCGGACAGGGCGGCGAACGCGGCGTCCGCCGTGGTGGTGTCGTCAGCGACACCGGTCACTCCGGTCACACCGGATTCTCCGTCGGGTCCGGTCACGCCGGTGACCGCCCGTCCGTGGACCGGTGCCCCAGCAGGTTGTCCCGCAGGTACTTCCCCTCGTATCCGCGACGGAAACGCCCCCTGACCTGCAGCAGCGGTACCACATGGTCGACAAACTCCGTCAGATCGTCCGGCAGGGACGGGGGCATGATGTTGAAACCGTCGGCCGCGCCACAGTCCACCCACCGGAGAATCTCGTCGGCGACCTGCTCCGGAGTTCCCACCACGGTGGCGTGGCCCCCTCCGGCGGCCAGGTAGCCCAGCAGTTCCCTGACGGTGGGACGCCGTCGGTCATCTCTTCCCGTGGACGAGCCCCCGCGCACGGCGGTGTGGTCGACGATGTGCCGCACCAGGGCGTAGCGCCCCGCAGGCGCGTCTGTCCCGCTCAGCGGCGGAAGTTCCGGAACCACCGAATCCGGGTCCCAGCCGGTGACGTCCACGCCGAGGAAGGACGAGAGGTCGCGGAGCCCGTCCTCCACACTGAGGAGGTCGTCAAGGTGCCGCCTGCGGCGCTGCGCCTCCTCCTCCGTCGACCCGAGGGACACGACCAGCCCCGGCATGATCTTCACGGTGTCAGGGTCACGCCCCACCGCTGCTGTCCGTGCCCTGACGTCGCTGCGGAAACCACGGGCCCCCTGTGCGTCCCAGGCGACGGTGAACACCCCGTCCGCCCAGGCGGCGGCAAGGTCACGGCCGGGTTCGGAGACCCCGGCCTGGAACACCACGGGCCGGTGCTGCGGGGGTTCGGGGATGTTCAACGGTCCGGCGACCGAGAACCACCTGTCGTGGTGGTCGACCGCCTTGAGCTGTGACACGTCCGTGTACACGCCCTGACGGTCGGCGACGACGGCTTCCGCCGGCCAGGAGGACCACAGTTTCACGAGGGTTGCGGCGAACTCCCCTGCCCGGGCGTAACGCACGGCGTGGTTCGGCAGGGCGTCCATCCCGTGGTTGCGGGCCTCGGCGTCCAGCTGGGAGGTCACAAGGTTGATCCCGGCGCGTCCCCCGGAGATGTGGTCGAGGCTAGCGACCATCCGGGCGACGTGGAAGGGGTCCCAGAAGGTGGAGGACACGGACGCCACCAGTCCGATGTGCTCCGTCGCCCGTGAGACAGCTGAGAGTGTGGTGAGCGGTTCGAGGAACCAGGTCGGCCCGGAGGTGAGCGCGTCAGTGCGTGCCGCCTGACCGTCGGGGAAGAACACGGCGTCCATCCTGCCGCGCTCGGCCGTGCGTGCGAGCTCCTCCCAGAAAGTGATGTCCCCCAGCCTGTCCACGGCCGATCCTGAGTCTCTCCAGGCGGCGGTGTGGTGGCCGCACCCGCTGACGAAAAGATTGAGGTGGACCTGTGCGGGCTCGCCGTTGGCTGTCATAGGGGGCCTTTCGGGGGTGGTGCGTGTTGCCGGTGTGGTGGGTGACTACGCCGGTAGCCTGAGAACCATGCTGACTGACGTGTCGACAGTTTCACCGTACCCGGCGACGGCCGCGGGTACCGGTACCGCCTCGGTCGCCACCTGGCTGCTGGTGCCTCTTCTGCTCGTCGTCGGTGTGGTGGCCCTCGCCGCGGTGACCTGGCTGCTGGCGACCGTGATGCGCAGGATCCTCGGCGTGCCGGTGGGTCGGCCACGGTCACTGCTGGTGGCACTGGCCGTGTCCCTGGCGACCGGCGGACTGGTCTACCTGGCGGTACGTCAGTTCTTCAGTGGAGGTGACGGGGACGGCAGCTGGGGCGATTCCGTGGACCCGGGCCCCGCCGTGATTCTGGCGGGCATCGCCCTGCTGTGGATGCTGGGGTTCGGGGCGGCGGCTCTGACCGTGCTGGAGCTGGTGGTGCCCACCGGTTCCGTGGGACTGGGGGGCGGTCCGCTGGCCCGGTTGTCCGGTCTGAGGGACGCCAGGGCGCGCAACCGGCGCTACCGGGAGGTCGCCGCAGTGTTCGTCAGGCACGGTCTGACCTCCGGGCGGTCCCTGTTCCCCGGTGGCAGGTCCGGGGAGAGGTCCGGTGACGGGCACTCCGACCGGACCGCCCGACTCGCCCGCTCATTCCGGGAGGCCCTGGAGGAGTGCGGGACGACTTTCGTCAAACTGGGACAGAACCTGTCCACCCGGGAGGCCTCACTGCCTCCGGAGTTCACCCGGGAACTGTCACGCCTGCAGACCTCCGCCTCACCCGCACCGTGGCCGGTGATCAGGGACGCCCTGGAGGACGCCCTGGGCGAGGACCCGGAGAAGGTCTTCGCCGGGGTCGACCACGAGCCGATGGCCGCGGCGTCCGTCGCCCAGGTCCACCGGGCCCGGCTCCGGGACGGAACCCCTGTGGTCCTGAAGGTGCAGCGTCCCGGCGTGGTCGAGGAGGTGACCAGGGACTCCGACATCGTCATGCGGATCTGCGCCCGGCTGGAACGGTCGACCCGGTGGGCCCGGGAGATGGGCCTGTACCGGCTGGCGGCGTCCTTCACGGCGACCCTGGCCGAGGAACTGGACTACCGCACGGAGGCGTCGAACATGCGGCAGATGGCGGAACCTGTCGCCGCGACCGGGATGGTGATGCCGGAGGTCCACGACCGGTACTCGTCCCGCCGTCTGCTGGTGATGGACGAGCTGACCGGCACCCCGCTGGGATCGGCCGGCGGGGAACTCGCGGCGATGTCCGCGGAGGACCGCAGGAGGCTCGGGGATCTGCTGATGGCGTCGTCCCTGCGGCAGATGATGGGCCACGGGGTGTTCCAGGCTGACCCCCACCCGGGCAACATCCTGCTCATGCACGACGTGACGGTACAGTCAGGCTCCTCCCGGGACCGGTCCGGACATCTCGGCCCGGTGACGCTTGAGGCGTCCTCGTCCACGCAGGAGACAACCGTGCGCGAGACCGGGCTGGGGATGCTCGACTTCGGCGCGGTGGGACACCTGGACGCCGGGGACCGTACGGCGCTGGCCTCCGTCTTCGCCGCCATCGACCACGGGGACTCGCGGATCCTCACCGATGCACTGCTCGGACTGATGGACCGCCCCGACGACCTTGACGTCAGGGCCCTCCAGCGGTCCGTCGGGGTACTGCTGGCCAGGTACCGTGGCGGCGTCCGTCGTGGCGGGGGCACCGCACTGTTCACCCAGCTGACCAGGATGTTCAGCAACTACCGGCTGGTCGTGCCGGAGACCGTGGCGGTGGCGTTGCGTAGTCTCGCCGAGCTCGAGGGGACACTGCGTGTCCTGGACCCCGACTATCCGCTGGTGGACACCGCGCGTACGGAAGGCAGCAGGCTCGTACGGGAGCAGTTCCGTCCCGGGGGGTTGAAGGACGCCGCGGAGGGGATGCTCCTGGAATCCCTCCCGCTGCTGCGCGACCTGCCCCGCAGGGTCTCGGGTATCGCCGATGACCTGCAGGAGGGGAGGTTGTCGGTGAGTATGAGACTGTTCCGGAACCCCGGTGACAGGGCTTTCCTGACCGGACTGCTGCAGCAGGTCACCGTGGCGCTGGTCGCCGGGGCATGTGTGCTGGGCGGGGTCATGCTCATCGCGTTCGGCGACGGTGGACCGGTACTCGTCGAGAGGCTGACCTGGCATGCTGCGATGGGGTACGTGGTGCTGTTCTGCGGTTTCCTCATGTCCCTGCGGACCGTGGCGATGGTGCTCTTCCGTCCCGGGCAGGGGTCCGGGCAGGGGTCCGGGCAGGGGTCCGGTACGGGCACGGGACCGCAGGAGTTCTGACCCCGGGGATTCTCTTCTCAGACACTTCCGATCCATGTGAATTCACCCCGGAATAACCGTCATGAACTCATGGTGAATCTTCCCGGTCGGCTACTGCAATTCGATTCGGCGGAGAATATCGTTGTGGTAGCCCGAACGACGGAGCACGGGTGCGACCACAGTGGTTCTACGCACTGACGTGCGCGTTTTCGTGTGCCGTCATTCGTTCAGCATTTCCTGACACCAGACCGCTTAACGACCGATACCTCGAATCTCGTTGACCTGAGAGAAAAGCAGTACAACGATGTCACTGGTTTCCACGAGAAACAGACCGCCGGAGTCCGGGAACGCAGAACCCGCGCATCCCCGGAAACGAAAAATAAAGTACTCATGGAAGGAGTCGCTCCTTTTCCTGCTGTTCATAGGGCCCAATCTCGGAATAATTCTCGTCTTCTCGTACTGGCCCACCCTGTACAATGCATTCTTCAGCTTCGTCGACTGGGACATGATCAGCCCGACCATGCAGTGGGTGGGGCTGAAGAACTACGCCGACCTCCTGCATGACGCCGAGTTCATGACCGTTCTGCGGAACACCGTCGTCTTCACCTTCGTCACAGTCGCCGGAACTCTCGTCGAAGGTCTCGGCATCGGGATGCTCCTGTCCCGCCGGCTGAAGTTCTCGGGTCTCGCACGGACCCTGACCTTCGCACCGCACATGATCCCGGGGGCCGTGGTCGGCATCATGTGGCTGTTCATGTTCGACCCCAACTACGGTCTGAGCCGGTGGCTGTTCGGCCTCGTCGGTCTCGACTCCCCGCAGTGGACCTCGACCTCACAGTGGTCACTCTGGGCCGTCATCATCGCCTACTCGTGGCAGCAGGTCGGCTTCGTCGCGATCATCTACTACACGGCGATACTCGACCTGCCCCGGGAAATCTACGAGGCGGCGTCCGTCGACGGAGCCTCCGGGTGGCGACTGTTCCGCGACGTCACCCTGCCCCTGCTCCGCCCGGTGACGTTCTTCCTCGTGTGCACCGGCATCATCTCCAGCGCGCAGGCCTTCGACATCATCGCCACCCTGACCTCCGGTGGCCCCGGGGTCTCGTCGTCCACCCTGACCTGGTCCGTGTACGAGGAAGCCTTCCACAACTTCGACATCGGCAGCTCCGCCGCGCAGTCGATGGTCCTCTTCGTCTTCCTGATGGTCGTCACCGTCCTGCAGATGCGCTACGCCAGAAGGAGTGCGGATTAACCATGTCAACCACCACCCCCGTCACCGCACCGGTCGGTGACCTCACCGGCACACCCGGAGACGGAACCCCCGGAAGCGGCCTTCCCGGTGAACTGCGCAACGCCCGGAGCCGCCGGGCCCGGTCGGTACTGTCCCGGACCGCCCTCTACATCCTCCTGGTGGTCACCGCCCTCACCTTCGCGGTCCCGCTGTACTGGATGTTCAGCTCGGCGGTGAAGTCGCAGTCCGACATCTACTCCTGGCCGATCAACTGGATCCCCGGGTCACCGACGTGGCAGGGCTTCGTCGAGGCCTGGCGGACTGCGCCTTTCGGAAGGTTCTTCGTCAACTCGGTCGTCACCAGTCTGGTCGGCACCGTCCTGGAGATGGTGCTGGCGGTGTTCTCCGCCTACGCCTTCGCGTTCATGCGTATCCCCTTCAAGGGACCGCTGTTCGTCCTGATCCTCGGATCCATGATGCTGCCGGGGCACGTCACCCTGCTCGTCAACTACATCACCATCTCCCAGCTCGGCTGGCTGAACACCTACCAGGGCCTGATCGTGCCGGACATCGGCACCGCATTCGCAATGTTCCTGCTCTACCAGCAGATGCGGCAGATCCCGAAGGAACTCCTCGACTCCGCCCGTATCGACGGTGCCGGTCATCTGCGCCAGCTGTTCTCCGTCATCCTGCCGATCTGTGTCCCCATGGCTGTCACGGCAGCGCTCATCGTGTTCATGGGCAAGTGGAACAGCTACGTCTGGCCACTGATCGCCACCAGCACGGTGGACATGAGGACGCTGCCGATCGGGCTCCAGTTCCTGCAGAGCCAGGAGGGCTACACCAACTGGGGCGCGGTGATGGCGGGAGCCGTCATCGTCTCCCTCCCGATGCTCCTCCTTTTCTTCTTCGCCCAGAAGAAGATCATCGGCGGAATCAGCGCCGGAGCGCTCAAAGGCTGATCAGGGCCGATCAGAGTCGATCAGGGCCGATCAGGGCAGGACCTGCCGGACGCCCCCGTTCGGCCCGCCGACATCGACCACACGTACCACCCGCAATCAACTATCACCGAGAAGGATCCTTTACCCCCATGTCTGACTACCGCGGCCCCATCCTCAGCCGCCGTTCACTGCTCGGCCTCTTCGGCGTCGGAGCAGCCTCCCTGGGCCTCAGCGCCTGTGTGAACGTCTCAAGCTCCGGAAGCGCTCCCGCCACCGGCGGCGCAGCGACCCGTGACGGCTTCCGCCAGGCGGCGATGGAGGTGCCCCAGGAATTCAAGGACCGCACCGCCATCCTTTTCTGGGCACCCTTCACCGGAACGAACTTCGAAGCGCTCCAGGCACTGTTCGACGAGTTCAACCGGTCCCAGACCGACATCTACGCCGTCGCCCAGTCCCAGGGCAACTACAACGACCTGAACCAGAAGTTCACCGCAGCGCTGCAGGCCCGCGAGGTCCCCGACCTGGTCTGCTTCCCCGAACACCGGTGGATCCAGTTCTGGCAGGCCGACGCCCTCGTCCCGCTGGACCGCTACTTCGACGCCAACTGGTCACTCGACGTCTACCTGCAGAACTACGTCGGAGAGGGAAAAGCCGGCGACGAGACCTTCGCCGTTCCTTTCGCCCGTTCCACCCCGCTCTTCTACTACAACAAGGACAGGTTCGCCGAAGCCGGTCTCCCGGAGACCGGCCCGAAGAACTGGTACGAGTACGCGGAGATGGCCCCGGAACTCCTGAAGATCAAGGTCGGGGGCAACCCGCTGAAGGCCTTCGCCTTCGGCGCCGAGGACCAGTGGTTCGGACAGTCCCAGCTGTGGGCCTGGGGAGGGAAGTTCTCCACCGCCGACAAGATCACCGTCGCCGACGGCCCCGCTGTCGAATGGCTCGACTGGACCAGAAACTTCATCCACAAGGACAAGTTCGGGTACATGGCCGGTGAAGCGATGACCGACTTCACCACCGGGGTCGCCGCTGCAGCCCACGGATCGACCGCGTCCCTGACCGGGGCGAAGAAGACGGCGAAGTTCAACATCGGGACAGCGTTCATGCTCGGCAAGGACACCGCCGGCCCGAAGGTACCCACCGGCGGATCCGGCCTGTCCATCGTCAAGGCCGAGTCCCAGGACCGCCAGGACGCCTGTGCCGAACTGCTCCGCTTCCTCGCCCAGCCGGAGAAGTCCGCCCAGTGGCACCGCGACACCGGGTACCTTCCCATCGTCACCGCCGCCCAGGACACCACCATCGTCAAGCAGCTGGTCAAGGAGGACCCGAACTACAAGACCGCCTTCGACCAGGTCAGGAACGCCCAGACCGCGGATCCGGTCAGCTGGTGGGAAGGCCCTGTCCAGGAGATCAACAAGAGCATGGCGGCAGTCTACGGAGACAACGCCGACCCTTCCGCCCAGGTCACGGCCCTGGCCGCCACCCTGGAAGAGAGCATGGGCAAGTACATCGACACGATCGCGAAGGTGAACGCATGAACAAGGCACGGCTGACAGTCATTTCCGTGGACGCCATGGAGGACGTCGACATCGAGTACGCGCGCACACTGCCGAACTTCGCACGGCTGATCGACAACGCCGCCACGGCGCAGATCGAATCGGTGTTCCCCACCCTCACCTACCCTGTCCACTCCGCCCAGATCACCGGCTGCCCGCCCGCCCGGACCGGTATCTTCAACAACGTCCTCATGCAGCCCGGCATCGACCACCCGGACTGGTTCTGGGACTACTCCTACATCAAGGTGCCGACCGTGCTCGACGCCGCCGCAGCCGCCGGCTACCGCGTCGCCGTCGTGGACTGGCCGGTGACCGCCGGCGCCCCGTTCGACATCGTCGTACCCGAACTCGGGAACTTCGACCGGACCGGCGGCGTCGAAGCGACCTACCGTGCCGCCACCTCCGAACGGGGCTGGGAGCTCTACGACCGGCACCGTGACCTCATCGAGTACGGCAGCAAGACCAACCACGGTCCCTTCGCCGCCGCGGTCACTGCCGACATTTTCCGGGAGGACAGTCCCGAAGTGGTCTTCCTCCACCTGGTGGAGCTGGATGCGGCGCGCCACCGGTACGGCCCGGACGGTCCCCACGTCAGGGAGGCCCTCGACATCCTCGATGTCCGCCTCGGCGTCATTCTCGGCGCCCTGGACGACTCCGGCCGTGCCGAAGAGACGAACATCGTGATGGTCTCCGACCACGGACAGCTCGCCACCGTCCAGCACACCAACCTCAACGTCCTCTTCCGGGAACGGGGACTGCTGACCACCGACGAGAACAATGAGCTGGTTGACTGGGACATCTACCTGCACAGTGCGGGACTGTCAGGCCAGCTGTTCGTCCGCGACGGTCTGTCCCCCCAGCGTCTCCGGGAGATCGAGGACGTCCTCGACGAGCTCGTCTCCGACCCGAAATACCGCATCCGCGAGATCCTCACCGCCGAAGAGGCCCGGCGGCTCTACGGGCTCGACGGACCTTTCACCTGGATCGTCGAATCACACCCCGGCGTGATCGTCGGCGGGGCACTCGACCGTCGCGTCATCGTCCGCCGCGGGGACCCGGACTTCGGGGGCAACCTCGGTAACCACGGGCACAATCCGGGACAGGGCAACCAGCCTGTCTTCTACGCCACGGGGCCCGCATTCATCCCCGGAGCGGACGCCGGACGCCGTCCTGTCCTCGACGAAGCTCCCACCTTCGCCCGGGTGCTGGGCGTTGACCTTCCCACCTCATGGGGAACGGCTCTCGACGAGCTCCTCGCCTGACTGACGAGCCTGACTGACGAGCCTGACTGACGAGCCTGACTGACGAGCCTGACCGGCGGGAGCCACCCGCCGGACAATGCCCCGGCCCTCCGACGAGGGGCCGGGGCATTGTCCGTCCGTAGGGTCCGTCCCTAGGGTCCGTGTGTGGTGCCGGTCAGCTGACCGCCCCGTTGATCCTCACCCCGGAGTCACCGTCGAACAGGTGTATGCGGCTGCAGTCGATCCGTACCGGCACTGTCTCCCCCACCTGCGGATGGCTGCGGCCGTCCACACGGACGACGAGTTTCTCCGGTCCGGCGACGGCGTCCAGTTTCACGGTCCCGTATATGTAGGCGTCCGACCCGAGGACCTCGACAGCGGTCACGGTCAGCTGCAGATCCGCCTGCTCCCCCTGCGAACACACCGTCACGTCCTCGGGCCGCAGTCCCACGGTGACGCGCGGCGGGACGGCCTCACCGGCCCGTGTCATCCCGGACAGCGGCAGTACCAGCTGGCCGAGGAACAGCACACCCGGGGACGAGACAGGGACAGTGAAGAAACTCATTGCCGGAGAGCCGATGAATCCGGCGACGAAGACATTGGCCGGCCTGTCGTACAGTTCCCCGGGGGCGGCGACCTGCTGCAGGTTCCCGTCCCGGAGGACGGCGACCCTGTCGCCCATCGTCATGGCCTCGGTCTGGTCATGGGTGACGTAGACGGTCGTCACGCCGAGCTGGCGACTCAGCCGCGACACCTCGGCCCTCATCTGCACCCGAAGGCGGGCGTCCAGGTTGGACAGCGGCTCGTCCATGAGGAAGGCCTTCGGTTCGCGGACGACGGCCCTTCCCATGGCCACCCGCTGACGCTGGCCTCCGGAGAGCGCCTTGGGCTTCCGGTCGAGGAGGTCACCGAGACCGAGGAGTTCCGCGGTATCGCGGACTTTCCTGCGCCGCTCGTCCTTCGACATCTTCGACAGTTTCAGCGAGAACTCCATGTTCTCGGCGACGGTCATGTGCGGGTAGAGGGCGTAGTTCTGGAAGACCATCGCGATGTCCCGCTCCCGGGGGGAGACGTCGGTGACGTCGTGGCCGTCGATGCGGACGGTTCCGGAGGTGGCGTCCTCGAGGCCGGCGAGAATGCGCAGTGTCGTGGACTTCCCGCATCCGGAGGGGCCGACGAGCACCAGGAACTCACCGTCCCCGACAGTGATGTTGAGGTCGTTGAGCGCCGGTCGGGCGGCGTCCGGGTAGGTGCAGGACACGGCGTCAAGAGATAGTGTCGACATAGGTTTGCGTTCCTTAGAGGTACAGGTTCTGGGTGCTCCGGGGCTCTGCGGAGAAGGGGTCACCGCCGGCTCACCGGACAGGCACATGCCGGACGCTATCCCACCCTGGTGCATGGACGGTGTCGGTGCGGTGAACAGCGGGTTCATCTCCCGAACGGGCCCGCTGCGACCAGCATTGACACGTTCGTGCGGTCCGGATTCGGCCGGCACCGAACCAGCCCCGACCCGACCCCGGCCCCGGTAGGATGTCCGGACAGGAGTCGGGAGGACGCCACCCTCCCGAGACACCCGTGCAGAGAGGGAGGACAGCATGCGGGAAGACTCGACCGGCTTTACTGAGCCACGGTGGCGGTCCTCGGCACTGGTGACCGTCGACCTGCAGAACGACTTTCTCGACGGCGGGGCGTCCCCCGTCCCGGGCACCGGCGCCGTCGTGCCGACGGTCGCAGCGCTCGCGGCGTCCTTCCGTGGCGCGGGTCTGCCCGTCGTCCACGTGGTACGGCTCTATGTCCCCGGCGGATCCGACACTGATCTTCCGAGGCGCTCCGAGATTGAACAGGGTGGCCGTATCGTCGCCCCCGGTTCGCCGGGGTCCCGCCCGGCCGCCGGACTGCTCCCACGGCCCGTCGACCCGGACCCGGAGCTGCTCCTGGCCGGCGGAATGCAGGATATCGGCCCCGGGGAGGTCATGATGTTCAAACCGCGCTGGAGTGCCTTCCACCGGACCGGCCTGGAACAGTGGTTGCGGGGCCACGGCTGTGACACGGTCGTCGTCGCCGGGTGCAATCTCCCCAACTGTCCCCGGGCGACACTGTTCGACGCGAGTGAGCGGGACTTCCGCTCCGTCCTCGCCGTCGACGCCGTGTCCGGGACCAGTCCGGAGCGTCTGGCCGACCTGGAGGGGATCGGGGTCGTTCTCCTCGACTCCGCCAGCATCATCGCCGAGGTCGCATCGGGGGACGGGCCGGGAAAGGTCAGGTCCGGTCCCGGAGCCAGCGACGGTACCGGCGCAGGGCCAGGAAGTCTCTGACCTGGTCCACGCCCAGCGCGGCAGCCGCAGGGAACCCCGGCTGCGTGGACCTGCCCCGACCGAGGCGACGCAGCTGGTGGCGTACCCGTGCCATGGTGGCCGCCGAGGCCACGGTCCGGTCCCTGATCCGCACCGGGGCGAGGTCCACCGGTGCCTCCTTCCCCGCCCTCCACTTCATCGGCAGGTCGGGGTCGACCGCCAGGGCAGTGCCGAGCCCGACCACGGACACGCCGCTGTCGATGACCTGGAGTGCCGTGGATCTCCGGGTCACTCCCCCGGTGACCATCAGCGGAAGTGGACTGTCTGCGACAAGTTGGCCGGCGAGTTCCAGGAAGTAGGCTTCCCTGGCGACGGTCCGGGCCGGGCGCCTGTCGTCGGGGGCTCCCGCTCCGCCGGTCATCGCCGGACTCTCGTAGCTGCCTCCCGACAGTTCCACCAGGTCTACACCGAGGGGTGCCAGCCAGGAGATGACCCGGCGTGCGTCCCCGGGTCCGAAACCGCCGCGCTGGAAGTCGGCGGAGTTCAGTTTCACGGCCACGGCGAAGTCGGTGCGTACGGCGTCACGGATGCGGCGGACGGTGTCCAGCAGCAGCCGGGCGCGGTTTTCCAGGCTCCCACCCCACCTGTCGGTCCTGGTGTTGACCAGCGGGGACAGGAACTGGGACAACAGGTAGCCGTGGGCGGCGTGGACCTCCACCCCGTCGAATCCGGCGTTCTGGGCGAGTACGGCGGTGTCCACGAAGCGTCGGACGGTCTCCTCGATCTGTGGCTCCGTCATCTCCTGCGCCCGGGCGAACATCGCGCTGGTGCGTCCTGTGTCCACCCGGTTGGACGAGGGGCCCCAGGCGACTCCGGGCATGTCCGCCTGGACCTGCCGCCCCGGGTGGTTGATCTGCATCCAGACGACAGAGCCTCCGCTGTGGGCGGCTTTCGCCCAGTCGCGGAAGGGCTGCACCGGACTGAGCCTGTCAAGGACGATCCCCGACGGGCCGGTCAACGCTGCATCGTGGACCATGACGTTTCCGGTGATCAGCAGGCCCGCGCCGCCGGCGGACCAGGTGCGGTAGAGCTTCAGCAGATCATCGCCCGGCAGCTGGCCGGTGGCCGCCATGTTCTCCTCCATGGCGGCTTTGGCGATGCGGTTGGGCAGGGTCCGGCCGCAGGGCAGGGTCAGTGGTGCGAAGAGGTCGTGTGACATGATTTCCCGGGTGCTCAGCAAGATGTGTACGGTGACAACATCACCATATGGAGGTATGTTAACGATGTCAACCCCGAAGGGCGACGGCTACCACCACGGCAGCCTCCGCCAGGCCCTGGTCGAAACCGCCGTGGCCATGCTGGAGCGCGGCGAAGCCTTCTCCCTGAGAGCGGTCGCCCGGGAGACCGGGGTGTCCCAGGCGGCCCCCTACCGGCACTTCCCGGACCGGAGCCACCTGGAGTCGGCCGTCGCCGCAGTGGGATTCAGGGATCTCGGAGACGATCTCCTCTCCGACCGTGAGCTGCCGCGCAGTGCAGGCGACCTGCCGGACTTCGCGGTGCGCTACGTGGAGTTCGCACTCCGGCGCCCCCGCATGTTCAGGCTGATGTTCGGCACCGGGTGTGACCGGAGCAGTGACGAACGGGTCCGGGCCTCCGGAAGGATTCATGACACCCTGGCGCAGTCACTGTCGGCGGTCTACCCGGACCTCACGGAGCAGGAACTCGCGGACCTGGCGACCGGACTGTGGGCGACGGCGCACGGCCTGGCCTGCCTGTACTCCGACGGAAAACTCCCCGTCGGGTCCCCCGGCGAGGTCGCCGAGCGGGTACACGCCGTCTTCGCTGCGGTGGTCCCCCCGGACGGGCGCTGAGTCCGGCTCCGGCCGCGGCGCCACGTCAACGATATGTTGACGCCGTCCACTTCGGTCTCTACGCTCGGCCCGGACGCCCGGTCGCAGCGGAACCCCCGCTCTTCCGGGTAGGACCGGCACAGCTCTCCCCCGCCAAGGGGGCCACCGACTTCAGGATGCCCAGGAGGACCTGACCGTGAACACCGTACTCATGGCCGTGACCGCGGCCCGCCACTGGACGCTCACCGACGGCACGCAGCACCCGACCGGATTCTGGGCCGAGGAGTTCCTCGTCCCGTACGGGATCTTCACCCGGGCAGGATTCACGGTCACCGTCGCCACACCCGGAGGGAGGAAACCCGTGGTCGACGAACTGAGTCTGGGGCTGACGGGTGGCGTCCTCCCCCGCACCGCCCGTCAGTTCCGGTCCCGGCTCGACGAACTCTCACCGGTCCTGGAGAATCCGGCGGACCTCCACACCGTCGACGAGGAGGACCACGGACTGGTCTTCTGCCCGGGCGGCCACGGGCCGATGGAGGATCTCGCCTATGACCCGGCCTTCGGACAGCTCCTCAACAGGCGGCTCCTCTCGGGACGCCCGCTGGCCCTGCTGTGTCACGCCCCGGCTGCGCTCCTCGCCACCGTCGGTGACGACGGGGTCACGCCGTTCGCCGCCCGCCGTGTCACGGGACTGTCCAACCGGGAGGAACTCGTCAACCGCTTCGCGAGGAAGGCCCCCTGGCTGCTCGAGGACATGCTCAGGGACATCGGTGTCGACTACGACAGGGCCCTGATCCCTTTCCTTCCCCACGTCGTCAGGGACGGCAACCTGTACAGCGGCCAGAATCCTCAGTCGTCGAAGCGGCTGGCCGAGACCCTGGTCACCGATCTCAGGGACGGCACAGCCGGACGGTACGGACGTTGACCGTTGACCTGGACTGCAGGGCCGTGCGGGGTGCGCTACCGGGCTGCGTTCGACATCATCTCGGTGAACTGCGCCGACTGTGAGACAGCACTGGCACCGTCGATCACGAGCTCGGCTCCGGAAATGTAGCTCGACTCGTCCGAAATGAGGAAGGCGACCGCCGGAGCAATGTCCCCGGGACGACCGACACGGTTCAGCGCGGCGAGAGGGAAGGGGGCGTCCGCCGCGGCTCCCAGGGAGGCTTCTGTCATCGGTGTGGCTATCGCACCCGGGTGGACGGAGTTGACCCGGATCCCGAACTGGCCGAGCTCCAGGGCCGCCGACTTCGACATCCCACGCACAGCCCACTTGGAGCCGGAGTAGGCGACAGCGTTCGCCTGCCCGTTCATGCCGGCCAGCGAGGAGATGTTCACGATGGACCCTCCACCGTTCTTCTTCAGTTCGGGGATGACGGCCATCATTCCGAGGTACACGCTGCGCACGTTGACGGCGAGCAGCTTGTCGAGCGTGCCGACGGTGGAGGACTCCAGCGGCTCCATGATCAGGATCCCGGCGTTGTTGACGAGAGCGTCGACATGTCCGAACGTGCTGACGGTGGTCTCAATGACACGCTTCCAGTCTTCTTCGCTCGTGACGTCCTGTCTGACGAACACGGCCCGCTCGCCCAGGTCTGCAGTAGTCTTCTCCCCGAGTTCGGCGTTGAAGTCGGTCAGCACCACAGAGGCGCCCCGTTCGACGAGAAGTTTCGCTTCCGCCGCGCCCTGTCCACCGGCTGCGCCGGTGACGATGACGACTTTGTCCTGCAGAGAATTCAGCCACTGTAGTTTTCCTCGGGTTCTGCTGCACGCTCGGGTGACAGCAACTGGTCACGCCGCGGATGCGGTCGCAGAACCCATTCTGCGTGCCGGAGCTCACCGGGGTCAACCTGCCGTACGACCCCCCATAGAGCCGCCCGTCAGGCGTTCACCACACTGCCGGGGCATCCACCCCGTGGCCGGTCTGCAGACGGGCGCGTGGCAGGCTAGGCGGCAGGAGCGTTGTTGATGCGGTCAGCCTGAGCTGCAGCAATACTCGTGATCAGCCCGGCGTCCGCGGTCTGCGGTGCCACCACGGTGAAAGTGATCCCACCGGTGGTGGCAGTGACCACGGTGATGGTGGTGCCGACACCTTCACCCTCGACAGGCTGATCATTCAAGGTCGCACCGGTAAGAGTGACATCGGCGCTGACGAGGACCTCCGCGTTGTCCATACTCACCTGCGAGGGCACCGCAGTGAAGGCACTGGCGGCCACGGTTCCGGACTCGTCCATGGTGCGGGTGAACTCAGCACACTCGGACAGTTCCGCGGGATAGTGGGCCGGATCGACGGGATCGCTGGTCAAGGTGATCATGATGGCGTCATCCTCATCGGCGAGGTTGCCGTAACCGGCGGTGGCGTGGGTGTCGGTGGGCAGCATCATCCAGTCAATGACGGACAGTGAGTCCATGGCCACTCCGGTGCACTGGGTGGGCGTGGTGGTTGTCATCTCGGCGATGGACTGCCCACCGATCAGCCCCGGGAGGTCATCAGACGAACCCTCAGGGTCGTCGGAGAGTTCCTTGATCAGTTCCGCCATACTGGGCTCACCGGAGGCAGTGGGCGGAATGTATTCGAAACCCTCCGGGGTGAGTGAACCGTCGACGATGAGATCAGACAATGCCCTGGAGGCGGGCTGCCCAGCGTCCAGACTGGTCACTGCACTGGCCTGGTCGGGGTTCGAGACCACCTCATCAGCAGCGTCACTGCTGCAGGCGGTGAGGCCCACCACGCAAGCGGCGATCGAGGTAAGGGCAATACTCGGACGGGCAAAAAAGCGCATCATATTTCTTTCCTATAAGGCAAACTTCGTATTGAGTGCAATATAAATAACTTCGCTGACGGTTCATATTTCATGAATGAAGGGTGTCGGTGATGATTAAGAGACAAAACGTCTAACTTCCTCCGCCGATATAGTATCCTTGTCGTACCAGACAATATCATTTGCATGAAACTCATTGAAGACAAGAACAATTCTCTCGTCAAGGAGAGCTATATCGTGAAGAAACTTGAACGTTTTGTGTCCCATTTTCCGAAGTTTCTTGTTTACTTTCGCCGGCTTTTTGTTCAGCGGAACACCGTAGATGGTATCACTATCATTGACGTCCGTAGAGAATGAATTAGACACGCCGTGGGTCAGATTGATAAAGACACTCCGATAGCTGCCGTCGATTAACATCGTACCTTCAACGCTTGTGTGCGCATCGAAAATACTTTCAAGTCCCGGCACGTTTTTTGGCGGATTGAATCTGTATTCATTTATGATGTCTTTGTAGTATTCGGCGTCGTGGCCTAGTTCAATGTCGACCGGCGGACTTTCGACGAAATCCATGTCTTACGCGGCTCCTAGGTTTGTCGTTTCAATCTGGTTCGGGTGCTTCGCGATCCAGCATTCTTTAAGTGCCTGGCCGATCATCATGGTTGAACCGTCCCTTGCCGTCGGGTGTGATGATCTCATCGGTGGTGGGGCACTTCAGGCGGGAGTTCTCCCACCCGAGATCGCGCCACTTGTCGCGGATGCGGCCCTCCACCTGGCGGGCGACGCCGCCGGAGACGTCGGGATGCCAGTAGATCGAGGAGGCCTTGGCGAACACCTGGAACTTGCCTCCGCGTGCGGCATCGGATTCCGGGGTTGTTGCGTCCCCGAACTTCGCATGACCGCCGAGACGGTGGAAGGTCTCCTCGATCCGCCCCTCGATCCAATGCCCATGGAAAACATCGGCCTGAGCGGTCGGTGTGGGAGTGGCAGTGGCGACGGTGGCGGTGACCCAGCAGGGCGGTGAAACGTCTGCGAGGGGTGTGTCCGGTCATGCCGTGCGAACGCCGGGGACGTGCCGACGGTGAGGGAGAAGCGTCATGGACGGGTAGGTTAACTGAGGAAACTTTGTTTCGGTAGAGTGGGCTGAGACAAAGACATGCAGAAGCACCCCCGCGCTCTGTGCTGCTTGGAGTGTGAAAGTGTGTATGTACAGTCTTTCTGCTGTGAATGATGGTGCTTGACGCGCACACTGTGCGTTACCCCCGCATCCTGCGGTGGAGGAGGCTCCAGTGGCACAGCCAGAATCGGGGCTACGCGGTCGCGGCGTTCAGTTCTGCACCCGCTGCCTCCTAGCCCCTCCCAACGGTCACCATCGACCTGTGGGATCAGAGGTGCTGCTGCATATAGGTCTGTGCCACCTACTTTCAGAAGACGGTGAATTGCCGGAAGTCGGATTCACGTGCTCCGTGTGCCAGGTATGCCGGGTTGGCAGAACCACCCCCCCCACCGTCGGCAAACCTCCTGGGACTCCAGGGCCTCCGCGCCCCTGTCACCCACGAAGGGCACTTTGCCCCGCAACCCCTCTACTGTCAGTTCTCGCACATCCGCTTCCCCGGAGCACGAAAAACCGGAGATCATCAACCCTTTCGGGTTTCTGACCTCCGGTGCTTGCAGTTCGTGGACTGCACGTTGTGGAGCTATGGGGAATCGAACCCCAGACCTTTGCATTGCGAACGCAACGCTCTACCAACTGAGCTATAGCCCCGTCGTCAGCTCCGGTCTTCACCGAAGACGACACCGAGAGAGCATACACCTACCACCGGCGGAACTCATAGTCGGTACGGGACGTCGCCGCGACGAGGCAGTACCGTCCGGTCCCCGTCTGGCCGGGGGTCAGATGACCGAGGCGTCCCCCCGGTAGTCCACCAGCGGCCGGGGAGTGTCTATGACGGAATAGTCTCCGGCGTCCCCGGTGATGATCCGCGAACGTTGCCCCGTCACTGAGGTCGGTACAGAACCCGCGAGGGTCACACGGTGAAGTTCCCGCCGTTCATCGCCGAAGTCGTGGACGCCGTAGTGCTGGGTCGCGTGGTTGTCCCACAGGACCACGTCTCCGTCCTGCCACTCCCACCTGAAAACATTGTCCGGACGGGTAATGCGGTCCTGGTAGATGGCGAACAGGTCATGGAACTCGCTCGGTCGCAGCCCCACGAAGCCGTTGACGAAGTGCCCGAGCAGCAGCGATCTTTCGCCGGTCTCCGGATGGACATGGACCACCGGGTGTTCGGTCTCGAAAGGCACCCGGGTGAACTCCCTCCGGTATTCGGTGTTGTCCCGGTTGCTGTCGAGGCTGGAGGCGTAGTCGTAGTCGTTGGAGTGGACGGCCCAGAGGTTGTCCGCCAGTACACGCAGCGCCTCAGGCAGCGCGTTGTACGCGGCGACGGTGTTCGCGAAGATCGTGGATCCCCCGTAGCTGGGCCGGGTGACCGCACGCAGGATGCTGATCTTGGGCACCCGGTCAACGAATGAGACGTCCGTGTGCCAGGAGTTCGCAGCTCCCTCGACGACGAGCCTGTCAAGCCCCGTGGAATGTACGGTGGGGTGTGCCAGTGTGGGTGTCCCTATCCGGGACGCGAAGGCGTACTGGCTGTCGTCGTCCAGGAACTGTCCCCGGAAGCCGACGGCCTTGTATGTGGCCAGTGCGGTCCGGATGAACTCCACCTCCCTGTCGCTGATGTCTGCTGAGAGGTCGATGCCTTCAATGACCGCGCCGATGTTTCGGCCCTGCCGGATGACGGTGGGTGTTCGGGTGAGGGTGCTGGTCATGGTGAACTCCGCTTTCGGTGGTACTGTGATAATCAGCAGAGACGATGATTGGGAATCCCTACTGATGTATTTGCCGACTGTCGGGGACAGAAACTGCGGACAGGCAGGGGAATCATCGCCGATCGGCTGCTCTGAGCATCCGCGCGGAGAACCGCCGACTCCCGTTCCACTATAGACAGCTCTGTCTATTCGCCGACAGTACGGTCACCCCGGACACTCCCCAACCATTTCCCTCACCGTGAACCGAAGAAGAGCGGGCTCACGACCGGAGCGTCACACCATCACATCACCTGAATTGGGGTGAAGAGTCTGGCCCGTGTACAGATCGCCCGACGGGGAGGACGCCAGCAGCAGAACCGACGGGGCGATCTCCCCGGGGACCCCGAAACGTCCCAGCGGCAGTTCGCCCTCCTTCGCCGACTTCCACTCCTCGGTCATGGCATCCGTCAACGGCGTCACGACCGGACCCGGCGCGACACAGTTGGCCAGGATGCCGTCACCGGCCAGTTCCAGCGCCGCCGACTTCGTCAGTGCCACAACCCCCGCTTTCGCCGCAGCATAATGGGCGACCTCCACCCCGCCCTTCACCGCAAGCTGCGAGGCGACATTGATGATCCGTCCCGCACCTCGCTGGCGCATGAGCCGGGACTCCTCCCTCATCAGAAGAAAGACGCCGGTCAGGTCAATGTCGATCGTCTCCCTCCACATGTCCAGGGACATCTCCGGGAAGGGCGACTGGGTGAGAATCCCCTGCGAATTGACGGCGATGTCGAGGATTCCTCCGCCGTTGTCAGCCGCGGCGTCTACGGCGTCCTTCACCGATTCCTCGTCCCGGACATCGAGACGCACCGTGTGCACCGTTCCCACCAGTTCGTTCCTGGTTCGGTCCAGGCCGGCGACATCGATGTCTGCGACAGTGACAGTGCTTCCCAGTTCAGCGAAGGCAGCGGCAACGGCTCTGCCGATTCCGCTCGCCCCGCCGACAACGAGCACCGACCTGCCCTGAAGATCTTCGAACACACTCACAGTATTCTCCTTGTCCAGTTCATCTGAGGTTTCGGTCATTTGAGCTCCCGGTCGTTCCGGGACGCAGTTCCCGCATCATTCCCGCATCATTCCCGCATCGCGACGGTGAGGCCCCCGTCGACAATGAACTGCTGACCGGTGACGTACCGGGCCTCGTCACTCAACAGGAACCGGATCACCCGCGCAGTTTCTCCGGTGGTGCCGACCCTGCCCCACGGTATGAACTCACCCGCCGCCCGGAGACCGTCCGGCCCCAACGAATTGACCGGGTCGGACGACTGCGGAGACTCGATGAGGCCCGGAATGACGGCATTGACCCGGATACCCCGACGTGCCTGCTCCACCGCGGCGGAACGGACCAGGCCGAGGACGCCCGCCTTGCTCGTCGCATAGTGCGCATGGTCGGCCCATCCGTAGACTCCCCCGGCGATGGACGAGATCGCCACCAGTGATCCACCGTCGTCCATCCGCCGAATTCCTTCACGAAGTGTTCGCATGACCCCGTGGAGGTCGACCTGGAGCATGTCGTCCCAGTCGTCGTCGGTCATCTCGGTCAGGGGCCGGTTCCGCAGGATGCCGGCCGCAGCGACAACCGACCGCACCGTGCCGAACCTCTTCTCCGCAGCGTCGAACAGGGCGACTACCTCGGACGTACGTGAAACATCGGTCGGAACGACAAGGGCCTCGCCCCCGGCGTCCTCCACCAGGGACACCGTCTCCTGCGGATCGTGCGGGTCTCCCCGGAACCACGGGATGACGATATTGGCTCCCTGCTCGGCGAGCAGTTCCGCCAGAGACTGTCCGATACCGCTGGCGGCACCGGTGATCACCGCCGTCTGCCCCTCGAACTCGCTGTACACGGCAGGTCTTCCTGCCCTTCCGGTGGACTTCATGCCGGTGGACCTCATGCTGTCGCCTTCCATCAGTGCTTCACCGTCTCGACGTGCTTCGCGCCGAACATCAGCAGACCGGACACGAGCATCCCTCCGGCACCGACCCACAGGGCCGCGGATCCCAACCCGATTCCGGACGCCACGAGACCGGTGAGGATTGCCGAAGCGATGACGGTACCCGGCTGACCCATGGCCGCGATGAAACTCGACCCCGTGCCCCGGACGTGCGACTCGAAGCACTCTGCCTGGTAGAAGAGGATTGCGGCGTACGGGCCGAGCAGGAAGAACAGCGTGCCCATGTAGGTGATCAGGGTGAAGGCCAGGTTGCCCGGGCCCAGGACGAACGCCGCCCAGAACACCGACGCCATGATCCAGCCCATGATCACCACCTTCTTGCGCCCGATCCGGTCACCGAACCAGCCGTGGAAGACATAGCCGGCGGCAGCGACAAGGTTGGAGACGATGACGATGAACAGGGAGTAACTCGGCGAGACCCCTTTGACCCCTTCAAGCATCGTGGTTCCCAGGACAGAGGTGGTCGAGATTCCGAAGTAGTTCGCGATCCAGGCCAGTGACAGCACGATTGTGTTGCGACGGTTCTTTCCGCTGAAGATCTCGCGGAAGGGACTGCTGCTCTTCAGGGTGAGTCCGAACCGGTCGGCGATGACCCGGGCCTCATCCCCACGACCCTCCTTGACCAGACGGTCAAGGTACTGGTGCAACCGGTACTGGGGAGTCTCGTTGATCCCTTTCCGCAGCAGCAGGACGAACAGGGCGGGAACCGTGGCGATCACGAAGGCCCACCGCCATTCGCCTTCACCGAGCACCGCATTGACGACTGCGATGAATGCGGCGGCGAGCAGAGCTCCGATGGGCCAGCCGGTCTGCACGAAGCTGTAGATGAACCCGCGGTGCCTGCGGACCTTGTCCGAGTCAGTCAGTGCCAGTACCTCGTTGAGGTACGTGGCGTTGACGGACTGTTCGGCCATTCCGAATCCGGACAGGGACCTGAATCCGACGAGGGACGCCATGCCCGTGGAGATGCCGGTGAGGAACGAGGAGACCGCCGCACCACCGACCGTCACCATCATTCCGCGGCGCCGTCCGAGACGGTCGACGAACATTCCGACCAGGATGACCACGATGAACACGCCCACGGAGACGAGGGTGTTGGCAAGCAGGGCCGTGGTTTCGGACCAGCCGAAGCTCTCTTTGATGCGCGGCAGCAGGGTGCCGAACAGGATGAAGTCGTACACGGCGAGGGTCCAGGCGAAGAAGGCCAGGGTGGCGCCGCGCCGCGCCTCTGCGACGGGGATTCTGGGGAACTCACCGGAGGTGAGGTCGATCCCCTCTGGTTTGGGTGTGACTGTCGTGCTCATGACACGTGTGCCTCTCAGATGTGCATTTCATTGAACGGGGAGGGAGAAAAGCAGGGCAAAGCAGGGCAAAGCAGGGAGTAGGTGGGGGACGGGGCGGTCATCTGGTGGAGAATGCGCCACGGATGTCGTCGGGGCCGGCCCCCCGGGACAGCAGGACCCACAGCAGCATGCGCGCCTGGAGTCCGTTGAGGTGACCTGCGGGAATGACGCCGCGAGCGGTCAGGTCGATCTCACTGCCGGCGAATCCGTAGGTGGATTCGAGAACTCGGCCACCACCGGTGCGGGAGGTGAGGATCACGGGCATCCGGGAGCAGATCCCGGTGATCGCCGGCACCTGCCACTCAGCTACGTGACCTCCTCCGAAGCCTTCGACCACGAGTCCGTCGTAGGGACCGTCGGCGATGTGACGCAGGATGTCGTCGGAGTCCCCGAGTGTGGAGCGGTAGACGGCGATCCTGGCGTCCTGTCCTCCGATGGGGAGAGCCGGCCTCCGTGCCGGTACGGAGTAGTAGCTGGGCCGGTCTTCGACGACCTCGCCGACCGGTCCGGCACCGTCCGAGACAAAGGCGTCCACTGCACTGGTGTGGGCCTTCCGGACCAGTCCCGCGGCGTGGATCCTGTCGTTGACGACCACGAGGGGACCACGCCCCGCGCTCGACGGATCACCACCGACGAGGATGGCGCTGCGCAGGTTCCTGGCACCGTCGGCACCTGTTTCATCAGGGTTCCTCATGGCCCCGGTGAAGACCACCGGTACCGGGGAATCCCAGGTCAGATCGAAGAAGAACGCCGTTTCCTCCAGGCTGTCGGTGCCCTGGGTGACGACAACGGCATCCACTCCCCGGTCCACCATGGCGCGTGCACGGCGGTCCAGGGTACGCAGGGTGTCGAAGGTGAAGGACGCGCTGGGCAACTGCGCCGCCTGTTCGGCGATGACGTCGAAACGGTTGTCGTCGAATCCGGCCGAGTCGATGAGCTGCGCGGCAGTCAGCGACGGCACAACTCCGGTGCCTGTTCCGGCCGAGGTGCTCGAGATGGTTCCGCCGGTGGCGAGGTATCCGATTAGGGGATGTCTATGCATGTTCTGGGTGTGCTGTCTGTCCGGGTAGGTGTGTGCAGAGGTGACTGTCGCACGGGGTCACGGCTGTGACGTGGATGCCGTGGTCGTCCACCCGGACGTCGAGACGACCGCCCGGGGTGTCGACCGTCTGCCGGGTCGGGGGGAAGTTCGCGGAGACCTGTCGCCGCCACAGCGCAGTGCGCCACAGTGAAATGCCCAGGGACGCCCAGCCTGCGGCGTCGAGGACACCGTCGGCGGTCTCCGTGGGAGTACAGGTGCGGTGGTCGGGCACGAGGGAGATCCGGGACGCCGACAGGCTGACCAGGCCACGCTGGTGGAGCCATTCCAGCAGTCCGTCGAGGGAGTCGTGGCGGACCTGCCTGCCTGTGGGCTCCCTGACGATCCATGCCCTGGTCTGTTCATCGGCGGTGACGGTGCACCGTCGCGGGTCCAGTTCGCTGTTGAGCAGCATGCTCGCGGCCTGCCTGGCACGGCGGCGTCCCTGCGGGGTGTCCTCCACTCCGGCGGTGAACCAGTCCTGCCGACTTCCGCCCGATCCGCACATTCCGCACATGGTGGATCAGTAGTCCCGCGGGCGTTCGGTGCCCTCGAAGGGGAAGCGCCGCCGGAAATCATCGGCGATCTCGCCCATGGTGGTGAACTCGACGCCCTCGAACTCCTTCATGTAGTTGATCAGGCGCTCGAGCATGAGCAGCACCTGCGGGCGCCCGGACACGTCAGGGTGGATGGTGATCGGGAACACCGCGTAGTCCAGTTCGCGGTAGACCCAGTCGAACTGGTCCTTCCAGAGCTGTTCGATGTCGTTGGGGGAGACGAAGCCGTGTGAGTTCGCCGAGGACTTGATGAACATCATCGGGGGCAGGTCATCGACGTACCAGTTCGCCGCCACTTCGACGAGGTCGATCTCCCTGCCGAACTCCAGCGGCTTCATCCAGTACTCGGGGGCCCTGGTGTAGTCGATGGGGGTCCACTTCTCTCCGACGCGCGAGTACCAGGGGACGAAGTCCTTGTGGGACTGCGAGTGGTCGTAGGTGTAGCCGAACTCCTTCAGGACTGTCGGTGTGTACGAGCTCATCTCCCACCAGGGGGCGGTGTAACCGCGGGGCGCTTTGCCCGCAAGCTCGGTGAGAAGCTCGGTCGCCTTCTCCACCACGTCGTGCTCCTGCTGGGGGGTCATGGCGACGGGGTTCTCGTGGGAGTATCCGTGACCACCGACCTCGTGGCCGGCGTCGACGATGGCCCGGCACTGGTCCGGGAAGGTCTCAAGGGAATGTCCCGGGATGAACCACGTGGTCCGAAGGTCATGACGGCTGAACAGTTTGAGCAGGCGGGGGATCCCCACCTCGCCCGCGAAGATGCCGCGCTGGATGTCGTTGGGGGAATCGGCTCCTCCGTACGAGCCGAGCCAACCGGCTACGGCATCGATGTCGATACCGAAGGACACAAGGATTTTCTTGGACACGATCTACCTTTCTGCAAGAGGTGCAAACGTTCTTGCCGATTGACAATATGGAGATGCTGTTGCGCGGATGTTACGTGATAATCACGCGTTCGTTGCGGTGTATCGCCATTTTTGTTGACTGCAAAGGTTTGCATCAGTTTGCCAATCAGTTGCGAGAACGTGTCAACTCTGGTAGGTCTTGCGGTGACGGACGGAGGGATATGACGGCAGACGGCGCAGTTGGTTCCGGCCGGCACGACCAGCCGGTGACCCTCAAAGATGTCGCCCGGGCGGCGGGTGTGCACATCTCGACGGTCTCCCGGGTCCTTCGCCAGCAGGAGCCCGTGCACGGGTGGACCGACACAGCCCTGCGGGTCCGTGAGGTCGCCGCCCGTCTCGGCTACCGGCCCAATTCCCTGGCGTCAGGCCTGCGCACCAACCGGTCCCACTCGATCGGCCTCCTGATGCCGAGGCTCACCGACACTGTCATCGCCACCATCTGTGAGTCCATCGAGGACGCCGCCAGGTACGCGGGCTACCAGACTCTGCTGACCGCTCCGCCGGACACGATGAACTCCCAGATGGAGTCACTGGACTTCCTGCTGTCCCGGCAGGTCGAAGGCGTCATCGCCACTTCCCTGCACCGTGATGACTCGCTCTTCCTCGACCGACTGTCACGGCTGCCGATTCCTTTCATCACCGCCAACCGCCACATCGACCCCTGCATACCGGCGGTGGTCAGCGACGACTTCGACGGCGGGCGCAAGGCCACGGAGTACCTGATCAGTCTGGGACACACGCGCATCGGAATTGTCGCCGGACCGCGGCATGCCTCAACAGGCTACGACCGACTTCAGGGCTACCGTCAGGCTCTCGAGTCCGCGGGGATCCCGGCGGACGAGTCTCTCGTCATCCACTCGGAATGGGAGGTGCAGGGGGGCGTGCTCGGCGCCCACGCACTTCTCTCCCTGGCGGACCCCCCCACCGCCATCTTCGCGGTCAACGACACTGCCGCAATCGGTGTGATGGGTGCTGCCCACCAGCGGGGGCTGTCCATCCCCCGGGATCTCTCACTCATCGGCTACAACGACATCCCGATCGTGGCACAGCTGCCGATTCCACTGACGACCGTGCGTTCGGATCTCACGCTGATGGGTTCAACGGCGGTCCATGAACTGATCTCCGCCATCGAAGGTGGACAACTGCACAGTGTGACGCTGCCCGTCTCCCTCATTGTCCGGTCCTCGACGGCCGAACGTCACTAGGACCCCCCCGGTTCTTCCCTGCCCCGGAGCTGTCCCGTACCGGTGCTCCGGGCGTTGTCGCGTGCACTCTTCCACGGCGTGTCCGCTTCCTGTGCAGGCCCGGTGGTCGCTGTACCTGCAGGACAGCCGGCGGTGACAGACCGATGCGGCCCGGCCCCGGGTCTGCGTATCATCCTAAGAAAGAAGCTTACCGGTGGTAACTAATGAACGATGAATCAGATAAAGATAAAACAAATCCCCCCGGTGTAGACCGAGGGGTTGTTCTGCTCTGATGGTGTCAGAATCAGAGGGAACCGAAGATGGTACCGAGGAGAGTGGTGGCAACCTCGCCGATGTTGCCGAGGATCTCGATGATGATGTCGGTGATACCGGACATGATTACTCCTTGAATGTAGTGAATGTGGACGTCTCGCACCTGACGGTCCGTGACCCCAGTTAGTATACCGGATGTATCTGCACTGCATTATCTGTAACTGAGAATATAACATGTTCCGGGGGGAGCTGGCCGATCGTCGAATCCTGTTTCACCTGATAAAGAGCGCGTCGGCGTCCGGAGCTCGGGGGGAGGGGAAGACGGACCACAGGTTCCTCAGTGCACCGAAGCCGGTCCCGTCGGCGACACAGTTCTCCCGGCGCCCGGCAGCGACGTTGTTCTGCAGGGAGGGTTCTCCGACCTGCCCGGTGAAATCCCCGCCGCCACCGGACTCTGCGTGCCGCTCCGACCGGGTCGAGGGATACCTCATGTGGCGCAGGGACGGACGGCTCCCGGACCGACCCTGGGACCGACCCCGGGACACCGTCGGGAGAGACGTCAACGGCAGCCCGTGGCGTCCAACGGAGCCCCCCTCGGATACGGGACCCCGACTTCGAGCGCCGATGAGGGACGCGTCCCGTGCGCCCTCCGCGGTCCAGGCCTCCGCCAGTCCAGGCGTCCGGCCAATCCAGGCAGCGGCGATGAGGCTGAGACAGGACGGACCCCTTCCGACCCGTGCACGCGGCATGCGAGAAGCAGCGGGAGAAAGGTCAGACCACTTACATGAGCCGCCTGGTTAACTGCGGGAAACAGGGGCAGTCGCGCCCGAACGAGGTCGAGGGCTTCCCCGGCGTAGTCCCCGGTGAGGTGACTTTCAGGAGGTGTCTCCGTCCACCGGACCTCCGTGTTGCACCGCACGGCTGCACCGCACGATTGCACCGCACGGTACTGCCGGATCGAAGAGACTCTGGTGGGAGAAGGTCGGGCGTGAGGAAGTCGAGCGTGAGGAGGCCTGCGTTGTCGGAGGCTCGCCCGGTTTTCCGCCGGGTGGGACATGCCCGGATGGAGTATGTCCTGGCGACGGTCAGCGAGTGTTCCTGTACGCACGTCGCATGAGGGACCCTTCCGGCGACAGAGTGCCGGTCACCGTGGACAGCGCTCCCCCGATACTGAGGGGCAGGACGTCGTGAGTGCGCGTCTGCGGTGCGGGCAGACTCGCGGTGGAGCGCCTCCGTGGCGGGTGGCGCACGCAGGGTTCCGCTTGCCGGGATCGGTTTCACGTGAAACCGCATGGCGGGTTGCCCGCCAGCTGTCCGTACACGGCGGAGAGCATTCTACGAGCAGGGCGGAGCATAGGCCGACCGGCCACCTGGAGGCGATCGGAAACCAGGTAGCCGGGACCCGGTCGGTCAGTTGACCAGGTCCCTCTTCACCACCTTGCCGATGACATTGCGGGGCAGGGGCTCGGTCTGGAGCACGACGTCCCTCGGCACTGCCGGGGTGATGAGGTTCTCCTCGACGAACTTGCGGACATCATCCTCGGTGACTTCGGCGGTACCGTCGACGACAACATAGGCCTTCACACGCTGGAAGGTCTTCTCGTCCTCCACACCGGTGCAGTAGGCGTCGTGGACACCCTCGATCCGGCAGATGAGGTCGGAAACCGAACTCGGCCAGATGTTCTCCCCGCCGACGATGATCATGTCATTGTCCCGACCCAGGACAGTCAGGCGTCCTGAAGCGGGGTCGATGATCCCCCGGTCCCCCAGGTTCAGCATTCCGGCGGTCTCCTCCGCCTGGTCCCGGTCACCCAGATAGCCCTTCATGGCCATCATGGTCCGTGCGTGGATGATACCGACCTGACCCGGTTCGACCTCGCGGCCCTCCTCGTCGAGGAGTGCGACGCGTCCGTTCCAGACCGGGAAACCGGCGGTCGTGGGATCCGCCTTGATGTCCTCGGGACCGGCCCAGGCGATGAGGAGACTCTCGGTGGACCCGTAGGCGGAACCGAGGATGTACCCGTACTGCTTCTCCAGGCCGAGGACGAGATCCTCGCTCATCGCGTTACCGGCGTTGACGATGAACTTCACCGAGGAGTGGTCGTACTTGCCCGGGTTCGCGAGGTCGACCGCCAGCTGGTCCTTGAGGAAGACCGCAGAGCTGATGATGCCGTCACACTTGTATTTGTCCACCTGGCGCAGCACATTCTCCGGGTCGAAGACCCTCTGGGTGACGATGGTGCACCCTGCCAGCAGCGCGATCACCGAGACCGCCCAGCCGAGCACGTGGAACATACTCGCGGTGAGCTGCAGAGTGGACCCTGCCTTCACTCCGAGGCTACCGATGGCCGGGCCGAGGACGCCCAGAGGCAGTGTCGGCTCTCCGTGGCTCACCGCCTTCGGCGTCCCTGAGGTCCCCGAGGACATCAGCACCACACCGCCCTGGTTCACCTTCTTCGGCAGTGAATCGTCACCGGTGCCCGGCGCGGCCCAGAGGTCCTGGATGGTGGGGAAATCAATGTCGGTGCGGTGACCGGGACCGGCCCACGCGTGCACGATGGTGAGCCCCTCGACATCTGTCGGAAGCTTGTCGTCGAACTCCGAGTCCGCGAAGAGGACATCGAGGTTGTGCTCCACGGCAATGTCGTGGAGCTGCTGGCGGCTGGCCCCGACATTGAGAAGGAAGACGGTGTAACCCAGGTAACCCTTGGCGGACAGGGGAATCATGAAACCCCGTCCGTTGCGTGCGAGGATGCCGACCCTGCTCTTCTCGGTGATCCCCCGGCTGGCGAGCACCCGGGCGGTGAGACGGGCCTGGGTCCGTAGTTCCCGGTAGGTGAGTTCCCCGTCATCGTCGATCAGTGCGGTGCGGTCCGGGTACCGGGCGGTGCCGGCCTCGAGCAGACCCGTCATGGAGGCACCGTAGCGGGCAAGATTACGGAATGACGCCAGGTGCTGGGATGCCGTCCCCCCTTTGAGGAGGCCGGTACCGAGAACGGCCTTGCCGCCACGTAGCATGCCCCTGGCATCTCTGACGAACTGCTGGCGTTCAGAGCTGTCGAACACATTGATCACGGGGAAGAGCCTTCCTGTCTGGGGTGGGTGGCCTCAAGGACCACTACCATATCCCTTTTGAAACGATTCTGTCGCAACTATCGGTTATGTGGGCAGATTGTTACAGTCTGCAGCGCATCTGCCCCGGGGCCCGGGCTGCCGGACCTGCTGTCCGACCTGCTGCCGGCCCCTTCCGGTCGCCGAGGCTACCCGCGGAGATTCCTCCCCGGTCACCCCCGGCAACACAGTCACACGGATGTAGTTTTGTGTGACTGATGTTTCTGGTGTTGCAGCAGGTACAGTAGTGGTCACGGACACCTGGCGGAAAGTCACGGTAGTGTAACGTGCTATCCGAGAACGGCGTTCGTCACCATGCCGGCCGGCGGTTCAGGGAGCCCTGACGCCGGGGCAACGAATCCGTGCACGCGACGGGCTTGACGGACCGTCGGAGACAGAGACAACGAGAGGATGCTCAGCACCTATGAGCGCACGCCACACGAAGGAAAGGTCGGCCGGGAACTCCCTGCGGCACCGGATCGCGGGAACTGCCCTCGCAGCGGCCACCGCGGCAGCGGCCGTCGCCGGCGGCATGGCCGTCTCCACCGACGCGCCCACCGCGGAAGCCGCAGGTGGCAATGTCGTGGTCTTCGGTGACTCGCTCACCGCGAACCCCGACCTCTACAACTACCTGGCAGGCAAAGGACTGCCCCTGCCGAACCCGGTCCTGTCCGGTTCCGGCTGCGGGACAGACAACCGCTTCAGTGACGCCGTCCACGACGGGAGCCAACTGCCCACCGACAACTACTCATGTGCGGGAGCCTCCTACCGCACCGGCGGCATGCACATCATCGACCAGATCAATGTCGCACGTGACAGGGGGGCGCTGACGCCCGAAACCAGACAGGTCGTGCTTTTCGCCGGTACGAACGACACCTACCCCTACGTGCTCAACGACCACATGCCGGTCCCCCAGATCCGGGAGAACCTCCGGGCCTCCATCAGTGATGCTGCTCGCGCCGCCCGGGAGGCGGCACCGAGCGCAAAGATCAAGATCGTCGGCATGCCCCAGGTCTCCAACGGTGCCGGAGAGGTCTGCCCCGTCAACGTCGTGCCCAACCTTCCCATGTCCCTGCCCTTCGTACAGATCGGAGAGATCGAGACCGCCCTCGAGGACGCGGGACGTGCGGCCGCCTCCGACACGGATTCCACCTGGGTCTCCCTCAAGCAGGTCAGCCGCGGTCACGAGATGTGCTCGAACGACCGGTGGGTCACCGGCCTCATCGACACGACCTCCGAACGCCGCAACCTCCCGCTGCACATGACGGACACCGGTCTCCGCACCATCGGCAACTACGTCGGCGAGTTCAAGTGACGAGGTGGTGCCGGTGAGCGGTGGAACTGCTCCGGCACCCGTATGACCCTCCGACTGTGAGCCACCGTCACAGACAGGGACGCCGCGACCCGCACGGGTCGCGGCGTCCTTTTTCGTCCCGGGTCTTTCTCCCGAAGTCAACGACCACCTGCGCCGTCAGTGTCGCCCTCACTGTCGCCCTCACCGTCGCCCTCACCGTCGCCCTCACCGTCACTGTCCTCCCCCACCTGTGCCCCACTCCCCCGTGCGACCGGAAGACAGGATCCGGAGTTGCACGGCCGGGTTGGCGGGAAGGTACGGCATCTTTCCCCGTTCGGCACTTCCCAAAAGAAAGCATTGGTGTTAACCTGGTCGCGGAAGTCAGAAACACGAACTCAGGAGTATGGACATGAGCAGGATTCTCGTCTTCGGGGCAGCCGGTACCGCCGGCTCCCGGATCACGGCAGAGGCACTGAACCGCGGACATGAGGTAGTTGCCGCGGTACGCCACCCGGACAGTGCGACCGTCGACAGCAGGGCCGAGGTCGTCAAGGGCGACGCCCTCGACGCGGACTCCGTCCGGGAGCTCGCCGCCGACGTCGACGCCGTCGTCATCGCTATCGGCACCATGACATCGTCCCCCTGGGCCGACGCAGCCCGGACCGTCACCGAAACCGTCGCGGGACTCGACAATGACCCCTACATCGTCCACATGGGCGGCGGGGCGTCCCTGCTCGGCCCTGACGGCAGGCGGATCGTCGACTCCGAAGGATTCCCGGAGGCGTTCATGCTCCCCGCCCGCGGTCAGACCGAAGCCCTCGACTGGTACCTCGCCAACGCAACCGGACTGGGCGTGCGGTGGACCTTCGTCTCCCCGCCCCCGGTCGACTTCAAGCCCGGTGAGCGGACCGGCAGCTACAGGACCAGTCTGGACACCCCGGTCGTCGATGACGAAGGCGCGTCGCGCATCTCCTACGAGGACTTCGCCGTCGCCCTCGTGGACGAGATCGAGTCCCCGAAGTTCGTCGGCAGGCGCTTCACCGTCGGCTACTGACAGAGACCGCAGGCGGGAGCTGCTGTCCGGGCAGCAGTCGGAGCCCCGGAAGGGCAGCACCTCCCTCTACCGGAGCCTCCAGTAGTTCCCGGCGTGAATGGCACCCCGTGGCACACCTGCCTTTCGCAGCGAGCAGACCAGTTGCCGCGTGAAGGATCGCTCCCCCGCGATACCGACAAGATCCGGCACAGTCGACAACCGTCCTCCGTCGACCAACGGCTCCGAACCGACCGGAGTGAGAACTCCGGCCGCGTCCGCGAGAACTGCCTCCGCAAAGCGCTTTTCCGGGGTCCGGTCCCCGCTGTGCGCAGGTACCGTGACCACCGAGACGTGTCCGCCGGGATGGCGTCCTTCTGCAGCCGCCACCGTACCCGGGATGTAGAGGGCCGTCGGTACAGACGGCGGGGTCTCTGCGGCGACGGCCAGAGCCGCCGGAGCGCCGGCTTCATCGGCGATGAGGATCTGCGTCCGGGTACCGTCCGGCACCCGGTACCGACGCCCGTTGTCGATGACCCGGACAGCGGTTCCCGGCCTGGCCCCCCGCGCCCAGGTGGTGAGCGGACTGTCACCGTGGAGAAGGATGTCGAAGTCGATCTCGAGCTGGTCCGGGCGGTAGCCGCTGACCGTCAAAGGACGGCGGAGCGGGCGGGTGAGTGCCGCAATGAAGCCCCACTGCGCCGCCCCGGTCCACGGATCCGAGACCGTCGGCCACATGAACCTCCGGGCCTCCTCCGCCGGCCAGGGAATCAGCAGTGTGCACCGGTGGTCGCCCCCCTGATAGCGGAACTCCTCAAGATCGAATCCGCTCAGCGTCACCCGGAGGACATTCTGCGCGACCGTCCGCCGACCGACGAGCGTCAGTTCATACCTTCGGGCCCACGGCGGCCGTATCTGCGGCCGCCGCATGCGTCGAACGGCACTGCTGTTGTTGACATCCATGGAGTTCAGCTTTCTCGACGGGGCGGTATCTCCGGCATCATGACACACTTGATCAGGACACCCTCAGTTATACTTGATCAGGGTACCATAACGTACCGTAAGTCACTGTCCTGATCCAGACCCTCCAGGAGCGTTATGCCACCCCACAGATACTCCCGACAGGACGTCATCACCGCCGCCCTGGACCTGCTGAACGAAGAAGGACTGGACGCGGTCACCATCCGCGGAGTCGCCAGGAGAATGCATGTCAATGTCAACACCGTGTCCTTCCAGGTCGGCACCAAAGCCCGTCTCCTCGGACTTATGTCGGACGAAGTCCTGACACATCTGTCCCTGGAGGACCTTCCCGACAACGGCCTTGACCGGGTGCGGGAGATCCTGAGACGGTACCGGAAGACTCTCCTGATGTACCGCGACGGTGCCCGCCTGACCGCAGGTAACGCACCCTTTGAAGAGCACACCCTCGAACTCACCGAGGAGCTTGTGTCCTCTCTGAGCGCCGCAGGCGTGCCCGACACGCAGTGTGCGCTCGGCATGTGGGCTCTCTTCTATTACCTGCTGGGTATCACCCAGGAACAGCAGGGTTCGCAGTACCACCCGGCCGCCGAAACTGCCCCGGCCCCAGACAGATACCCCACTCTGCACCGTCTTCGCGGAGACATTTTCTCCGAGGACTTTGACCGGCGCTACGAGTTCGGAGTTGAAGCCGTTCTCGCCCGTCTCAGTGTGGCCGCTGAAGAGTGCTGAAGAGCTCTGGCGCTGGCAGGGGCTCTCCTGTCAGACCGCAGAATCACGGTTTCACGTGAAACCGGCGACGCCTTCCGGTCCGGAACCGCTGTACCGGTGACAGGCCCGCAGCTGGAAGCCGGGGGATGCCGGTCCGCCATGAGAGACAGACATACTGAATCGGGCCGGCCCACTGATCAACTGTCGGCGCGTTCTGCGTCGACATACGCAGTGGCCGCCGAGGCAGCATGCAAAGGAGCGATCTCGCGGGCGATCCGGGCAGTCATGACCTCTCTGCGCTCAAAGGCGTCCGCACCCACAGGAAGATGCAGAGGCAGGGTCTCACCCGAGGTGACCTGGTAGATGAAAGCCGCACCCTTGACCGGGTCGCCGAGCTGGGTGTGGTTGGCCTCCCCGGCCCAGTCGAGAGTGACGTGTGCAGGCGTCCCGTCATAATCGGGAATGCGGCGTTCAGGCAGCTGGACCGAACTGGCATCGAGGAAATCGGTGCGGAACACACCAGGTTCGACGACCATGCTCTGAATCCCGAAAGGCTCCAGCTCGGCAGCGAGAGCTTCACTGACGCCGGCTACCGCGGCTTTCGATGCCGAGTACATGCTCACTCCCGGCTCTCCCTCGAAACCTGACCGGGAGCCGATGTGCACCAACTTGCCTCCGCCGGCTGTGCGCATATGAGGTAGAACAGCGCGTGTGGTGTTGATCAGACCGAACACGTTCACGTCGAACAGAGACCGGGCCTCGGCATCACTGATCTCCTCAAGTGCACCCAACAGCCCCCGCCCGGCATTGTTCACCAGGACATCGATCCTGCCGAACTTCCCGACCACCTCTTCGACGGCCCGGTAAATCTGGTCGGTATCGGTGACATCCAGACCTACCGTAAGTACCTCTTCACTCTCGCGTATGTCCTCCGGGACCGAGTCAGGGCGGCGGGCCGCAACTGCCACCTTCTCGCCTCCTGCCACCGCAGCTCGAGCGATCTCCACCCCGAGTCCCCGGGATGCTCCAGTAACCAGCCAGACTGACATGGCATTCTCCTTCTCCTCGATCTGGGTGCCGCCGTGTCGCGACAACAGTCAGTGTCAACCACACTGCTACACCTCAGAAGGTCCGGTCATGCCCGGGACAAAATGGGCCACCCTTCACCCGCCTCCCGAGTGCGATAATCTCAGCCATGGACAAGTCGCTCCAACCGACTCTTGCGGGTTTTCTACGTGCGTCCCGCAGCAGGCTCACCCCTGAGCGCGTGGGCATCACCGACACAGGCAGACGACGCGTGGAGGGCCTGCGCCGCGAGGAGCTGGCAATGCTTGCCGGCGTCAGCGTCGACTACTACACCCGGCTGGAACAGGGCCGCAGCAGAAGTGCTTCCGCCGAGGTCCTCGAAGCACTCGCGGATGCCCTCCAGCTCAATCAGATCGAACGCGCCCACCTGCACACCATCGCTCGTCCCACCCTCGCACGTCGGCGCAGGGCGGCCGGGCTGCAGCAGCTCCACCCGGAGACCCGTACCCTGCTCGAAGACTTCGACGCCGCCCTCCGCCCGGCGTTCGTACTGGGTCGAAGACTCGACGTCCTCGGACAGAACCGGTTGGCAGGACTTCTCATCGCCGATTTCTCCGCCATGCCCCGCGTCGAGCGCAACCAGGCCCGTTTCGTTTTCCTCGAACCCCACGCCCGTGAGCTCTACTCTGACTGGGACCTGGTTGCCACCGACACTACAGCGATGCTCTGCGTCGATGCAGGACGTCACCCCGATGACCCCGACCTCAGTCAGCTCATCGGGGAGCTATCGATCCGCAGTCCCGAATTCCGCCGGCTCTGGGCCCGACACCGGGTCTATGAACGCACCACAGGTACAAAGGACTACCACCACCCGGTCGTCGGCGACCTCACCATCACCTACCAGGCACTGAAACCTACCGGAGACCCAGACCAGACGCTCATCGTCTACCGTACCGATCCCGGTTCCCCGTCCGATGACGCTCTCCGTATGCTGTCGCGGGCTGGCGGTGAACATCCTGATGGCGACGCCGTGAGCAGTGAACTACTCCGTACACCGCACGCAGGGGACGCCGAATGAGCTGACTTGACCCAGCCTTACTCCTCCGGGAGTACCCGAGATCCCTTGTCGAAGGTCCCGGACACCGGAGAATCGTGACCGAGTGCACCAGGGTAGGCGGACGACTGTGAGATCAGGCGAGTCCGCCGTTGGTGAAGATGGTCTGCCCGTTCACCCACCGGGCGGGCCCGGCGAGGAACGCCACGGTCTCCGCGATGTCCTCCGGCTGACCAAGGCGCTCCAGGGGCGCAGCCTTCGACAGGCCAGCGATCTGCTCCCCGGTCTTGCCTTCGAGGAACAGCGGTGTAGCGGTCGGCCCAGGGGCCACGGCGTTGACGGTGATGTCCTTCCCGCGCAACTCACGTGCCAGGATCAGGGTCAGCCCCTCGACAGCGGCTTTACTGGCCACGTACGGGCCGTAGCTGGGGAACTGGGCGCGGGTGACGGTGGTGGAGAAGTTGATGATCGATCCGCCCGCACGCACCCGTCGCGCCGCCTGTTGCGAGACAAGGAACGTGCCGCGCACGTTCGTGCGCATCAGCCGGTCGAATGCATCGATGTCGTACTCCGCGATCGGTGCCAAAATCATGATCCCCGCGGTGTTCACAACCACGTCTATGCCGCCCAAGGCGTCCTCCACCTTGTCGAACAGCTTAGCCACGGCGTGTTCGTCGGCGACATCCGCGCCGACGGCGACCGCCCG
This sequence comes from Corynebacterium neomassiliense, assembly GCF_900626215.1. Classification (NCBI taxonomy): domain Bacteria; kingdom Bacillati; phylum Actinomycetota; class Actinomycetes; order Mycobacteriales; family Corynebacteriaceae; genus Corynebacterium; species Corynebacterium neomassiliense. Next base: position 2,011,906 of record NZ_LR131106.1, read on the forward strand.
TCCCCCGGCATCCGTGATCTCGGCGACGAGGTCTTCGGCCTTGGACCTGTTGCCTGCGTAGTGCACGGCCACGGCGTACCCGTCGGCGGCAAGGCGCTCGGCGACCGCCTTGCCGATACCACCGGAACCACCGGTGACGAGGGCGGTGCGGAAAGTGTTCTGAGTGTTCATGGTTGGGAATCTCCTTGTTTCCAGGATCAACGGATACCGCTCACGCGGGATGCGCGCGGGAGAGAAGGTGTGGTTCACTGCTCTCCACGGGACTGTCTGCGAGGTACGCGGGTCAGGAAGAGCGGATGCGTTCGAGCCATTCGGCCAGCAGCACCGCTTCCGCTGAGGTGAACACCTCGGAATCGGCGAGTCCGGCCAGCAGGGTCGTCGCGGCGACCTGCTGCGCCCGGTCAGCGTCCGGGGCATGGTCGGTCAGGATCGCGCGCAGGGTGGCCTCGCGCATCACGGTGGACGCGGACTGGTCGGGGTACTGCTCCGGACGCAAGATGAGTGACAGAGCGATGCCGCTGTTTGCGGCCATCACGATCTGCGCGGCTTCCCCCACCTCCAGCCCGAGTCTGCCCTGTGCCGCGACGCGTTCCAGCACCCCGCAGAGCAGCTCCATGGCCTCACCGGCCGCGACCGGCCGCGTAGGCAGCGAGCTGGCGAACACAAGCCGGTAGGCATGGGGGTTGGCCAGCGCGAATGCAGTGTGGTTGTCCCACCCGTCACGCAGATCCTGTACCGGGTCATCTGAGGCGGTGGCTGTGCGCTTCGGGGCCAGGTACTGTTCCCACACCCGATCGGCCACTGCTGCCAGCAATCCGGCCTTGTCACCGAACATGCGGTACAGCACCGGTTGTCCGATACCGGCAGCCTCACACACTGCACGCGTGGAAAAATCACCGGTATCTGATGCAGCGAACAGCTCCACCGCACGATCCAGAATCATTGATTTCTCAACCATGAAATCAACGATAACATATCGTAGCTCCCCTGACCTTCTCCGGTGGATGCCGGTGTTCGAACCCGCAGAACCGCCACATCACCTCGACGCTGATCACCAGGCAGCAGAATGAGCGGACCGCCACGACGCCGGGCTCCCGGAGACGGGTCTGCCCTGCCTGAAACGATGACCGGGCCGGGTAACGCGCGGAAATCTGCCACGACAGAAGCGAACCGAGTTGGCACCGGGACCGAGGCAGTGCACCGCGCCACCCCGTCGTATGCCAGCACCTTCAGGGATGGCCCGTGTCAACAGGGTCCCGGACCTCACTCCCCCGGTTCCCGTTTCTGCTCCGCTCGCCGACAGGGAATGACAGGCACCGTGCGGCGATGCCGAGCGGTCCGGCCATCGATGTGCTGTCCTGCTCCGGAATGAACAGGTGCGGTGATGCCTGTACAGAAGGCGTCACAGCCGTGGGCCCGGTCTGAAGGCATGACGGCGCGCCACAAGTACGATCAGGAACGCGACGGCCGCCAGCGTGCCCACGACGGGCGGAAGTGCCCCTGCGGTGCTGTCGGCGAGGATGACTCCTCCGAGCGCGCCACCACCGAAAATCGCGAGATTCCAGGTCACGGTCATCATTGCCTGGGCGACATCGCCGTCCGTGCCGGCAGCATCGGCCAGCGCGGTCTGCAACTGCGTAGCCGCCCCGCCGAACGTCAGACCCCACAGGATGACCGAGGCCCAGAACGCCATCGGCATGCCTCCTGCGGCCATCAGGACGACCCCGGTCACGGCGAATACCGCGGTCGCGGTCAGCACGAGGACACGCAGCATGCGGTCGACGAGGACACCGGTGATCCAGATGCTCACCAGCGAGGACAGGCCGAACACGAGCAGCGCGAGATCGACGCGTACGCCTACGCCCGTCCAGGCGATGTACGGGGCGATGTAGGTGTAGAGGAGGTTGTGGCCCAGCATCCACACGAGTGCCGTGACGAGGATCGGCGCGACGCCCGGCAACCACATCACACGGAAGAGGGGCGTACGGTCCCCCTCACCCTGACCGGGACGGTCCGGGACTCCGAGGAGAACCCACACGATGAGGATGGCTGCCGCCAATGACATGACGACGAAGGCCCATCGCCAACCTAACCCCGTTCCCAGGAGTGTTCCCAGCGGGGTACCGATCGACAGGGCGATAGGCGTGCCGACCATCGCCACCGCCATGGCCCGACCACTCTGCCGGGGAGGGACAAGGCGGCGGGCGTAGCCGGCGAGCATGCCCCACAACAGCCCGGAGAACGCTCCCGCGACACCGCGGGCCACAAGCGCAAACTCATATGTGGGGGTCAGCGCAGTGGCGAGGTTCGCCACAAGAAACCCGGAGGCCCCGATGACCAGCAGTGGCTTGCGCCGCATCCCCCGGGTCAGGGCGATCGCGGGAAGGGCGGCGATCACCGTACCGGCGGCATACAGACTCACCCACTGTCCCGCCGCCGACTCACTCACGTCGAGGCCGGCGGCGATCTGCGGCAGGAGACCGGCGGGCATCGTCTCGGTCATGATGCATACGAATCCTGCCAGCGCCAGCGCCAGAAGCGCCCCGACGGGGAGCCTCGGATCAGTGTCAGATGTGTTCGCTGTCTCTCTCATCGTTTCAGTCACACGCCCTCCTCTATTTATGGATCGATTGTGCCATAACTAGGTTGCCACGGGTCAGGTAACTGAGCAAACTAGTTATGGCACGACCAACCCAGTGGAGAGGAACTCATATGCCTTCCCCCCGTAGCCCGGGACGACCGAGACGATTCGACGAAGACGAGGCGCTGGAAGCAGCGCTGCTGGTGTTCTGGCGCTGCGGGTACGCGGAGGCATCCATGAGCGCCCTGCGTGAGGCGATGGGAATGTCGAGCGCGAGCATCGAAAACGCCTTCGGCTCCAAGGCGGAACTGTTCTCGAAGGTGATCGAGTACTACCTCACCCGCTATGGCGCAGTCACCGAGGCCGCCACCGATCTCCAGTTGCCTCCCCGCGAAGCGCTACGGACTGCACTGGTGCAGTCGCTGGAGATGCAGACGGACCCGGCTCACCCGCCGGGATGCCTGATCGCCCTCACCTCACCGGCAGCATCACACCGCAACGCAGACACAGCACTGCTGGGAACCCGTGCACGCAACATCACGAGAGCGCGCATACGGACGGCGATCGAACGCGGAATCAGCGCCGGCGATCTTCCCGACTCCACCGACGTGGACGGCCTCACTACGACGTTCGACTCCTATCTGCTCGGGCTCTCCGTCGAAGTCTGCGACGGAGTACCCGCCAAGGCACTCCACTCGTCGATCGACTACGTCATGAATGCGTGGATGAGTGTAGTCAACAACGAGTGAACACAGCGGACCGGAAAGCGCCGCAGTTTCAAGGCCGACTACAGAACCTTGCGCTGTCAAAGCGAATCGTCACTGTGACGCTGGACAGGGATTTCGATCACTAAGGTCGAGTTAAGAGTGCGGACCTGCAGAGACCCGAGGGCAGGCCAAAGACAGAAAGGCCCCCATTCCGAAACCGGAATGAGGGCCTGACCTGATACTTCGCTTGTGGAGCTGAGGGGAATCGAACCCCTGACCTTCTGCTTGCAAAGCAGATGCTCTACCAATTGAGCTACAGCCCCGGAAAGTCCGTTGGTGGGCCTAGCAGGATTTGAACCTGCGACCTCGTCATTATCAGTGACGCGCTCTAACCACCTGAGCTATAGGCCCCTCGAACGAATGGAAACTATACAGCCCCCGCGGAGAAACAAGCAAACTACCTGTTCAGGACATGTTTCCCGGGAAAGGCGTTCCCGGGTCACATGACCTCAGTCTGTGCTCTTCATGCCCGGAGGATCCGTACGCGCACCCCATCCTTCCGACGCCGGTCCTGTCCCGGGCACCTCGTCGGCGTCCTCCGGCGGTGTGGTGTCACCCGGCCTGAAGTCACCCGGGGCGTCCTGCCCGGTGTCCTGCACGACACTTTCCCCGGTGTCCTCCCCGGCGTCCTCCACCGGGACGAGGGTGACCCGCAGGCCCCCCACATAGTGCGCGATACCGTTGTAGATGACCGCACACAGGGGACAGAGCAGAACCAGGGCCACGACCTCGACCGCACCCAGCGCAGCCGCGACACCGAAGTACATTCCGGCACTGACACCGTCCGAGGCAAGAAGGTCTCCCGCCAGGCTGTTCACCCGGTCACGGATACCGGTCGCTCCGAGCAGGATGTAGATCAGTGCCGCGGCGGCCATCCACGCGACGAACAGGCACGCGCCCACACCCGCCCCGATCCGGGCGGCACTGCCGGGGCCGACGGACCGGACAATGCTGACGGTTGCGACCGCGTCGTCGCCGGAGCCGTCTCCCTCTGCTGCGGGCCCGTCGTCAGTCACGGCGTCAGCTCTCGCTGTCGTTGTCGGCGACCTGCTGGGCTGATTCCTCACCCTCGTCCTCGACGTTCCTGTCGATGGCGAGGAGTTCCACACCCTTGTCCAGGTCGACGAGCCGGACACCCATGGTCGCCCGCGAGGTCTTGCGGATCTGCGCGACCCCGGTGCGGATGATGACCCCGGCACTGGTGACGGCGAAGATCTCGTCATCCTCGTTGACCACGACAGCTCCGATGAGCTTGCCCCGTTTCGGGTCGTACTTGAAGGTCACCACGCCCATCGTTCCGCGACCCTTCACGGGGTACTCCTCCATCGGGGTGCGCTTGCCGTAGCCGCCGGAAGTGGCGACGAGCAGGCACGAATCCTCCCTCACCACGGTGAGTGCGAGCAGCTGGTCCTCACCCCGGAAACGCATGCCCTTGACACCTGCGGTGGCCCGGCCCATGGGCCGCAACGTGTCATCGTCGGCGGTGAAGCGCAGCGCCTGGCCCTCCTCGGAGACCAGGAGGAGGTCATCGTCACCGGTGCACAGCTGCGCACCGATGAGCTTGTCGCCCTCGTTGAGGTTGATGGCGATGAGGCCGCCGGAGCGTGCGGTGTCGTAGTCGGTGAGCCGTGACTTTTTCACCCGCCCCTGCTGGGTGGCGAGAACTAGGTACGGGGCGTCCTCGAACGACTGGATCTGGATGATCTCCGCGATCTGCTCGCCTGGCTGGAACTCCAGCAGGTTGGCGACGTGCTGGCCGCGGGCCGTACGCGACGCCTCGGGAAGTTCATAGGCCTTCAGCCGGTACACGCGACCGAAGTTGGTGAAGAACATGATGATGTCGTGCGTGGAGCAGACGAAGAAGTGACGGACGATGTCGTCCTGCTTCAGCTCCGCTCCCCTGACACCCTTGCCACCGCGGCGCTGCGACCGGTAGCTGTCGACCTTGGTGCGCTTGGCGTAACCGGTGGAGGTGATCGTGACGACCACGTTCTCCCGGGCGATGAGGTCCTCCTCGGACACGTCACCGGTCGCACCGATGATCTCGGTGCGACGCTCGTCGCCGAACTTCTCTACGATCTCGGCGAGCTCGTCATGGACGATCGTCCGCTGGCGTTCCGGGGACGCCAAGATCGCCTTGAGGTCGGCGATCGTCGCCTCGATCTCGGCGAGTTCGTCGATGATCTTCTGACGTTCCAGAGCTGCCAGGCGGCGCAGCTGCATCGCCAGGATGGCGTCCGCCTGGATGTCGTCGATGTCCAGCAGGTCCCTCAGGCCTTCGCGGGCGATGTCGACCGTCGCCGACCTGCGGATCAGGGCGATGACCTCGTCGAGAGCGTCGAGGGCCTTGACCAGTCCCCGCAGTATGTGGGCGCGCTTCTCCGCTTCATCGAGGCGGAACTGGGTACGCCGGACGATGACCTCGATCTGGTGGCGTACGTACAGCCGCAGCATCTGGTCGAGACGCAGGGTACGGGGCACACTGTCGACGATGGACAGCATGTTGGCACCGAAGCTGGTCTGTAGCTGGGAGTGCTTGTACAGGTTGTTGAGCACGACCCTCGGGACGGCGTCCCTCTTGAGGGTGACGACGATCCTCATACCGACACGGTCAGAGGATTCATCGTCGATCTTCGCGATTCCGGCGATTTTGCCGTCACGGACCTGCTCGGCGATGGAGGAGACGAGATTGTCGGGATTGACCATGTACGGCAGCTCGGTGATGACGATCGTCTGCCGGTTGCCGTCCTCCTCGATGGTGGAACGCCCCCGCATCCGGATCGAGCCGCGGCCGGTGGTGTAGGCGTCCCTGATCCCCTGGTCCCCGACGATGAGGCCGGCTGTCGGGAAATCCGGGCCCTTGACGCGTTCCATGCACGCGTCCAGCGCGGTCTGCTCGTCAGCCTCCGGGTTCTCCAGCAGCCAGAAGATCGCCTCGGCCAGTTCGTTGAGGTTGTGCGGCGGGATATTTGTCGCCATACCGACGGCGATCCCGCTGGAACCGTTCATCAGCAGGTTCGGCACGCGGGACGGCAGGACATCCGGTTCCTGGGACTTGCCGTCGTAGTTCGGGGAGAAGTCGACCGTGTTCTCCCTGATGTCACGCACCATCTCCAGCGCCAGGGGGGTCAGCCGGCACTCCGTGTACCTCATGGCGGCGGGCCCGTCATTGCCGCGCGAGCCGAAGTTCCCCTGTCCGTCGACGAGCGGGTACCGCATGACCCACGGCTGGGCGAGACGGCACAGGGTGTCGTAGATGGCCGTGTCACCGTGCGGATGGTAGTGCCCCATGGTCTCGGCGACCGGTCGGGCGGACTTCACGTAGCTGCGGTCGGGTCGGAAGCCGTTGTCGTACATCGCGTAGATCACGCGCCGGTGCACCGGCTTCATGCCGTCGCGGACCTCGGGAAGGGCCCGGCCCACGATCACGCTCATCGCGTAGTCGATGTAGCTGTTCCGCATCTCCTCGGTGAGGTCGATGGGGGTGATGCGGTCGAACAGCGTCTCGCCGCCGCCGTTGGTGTCGTCGCTCACGTAGTGCGATCCCTTCTGGCTGACTAGATATGACCTGACCATTCTAGCACGTCAGGGGATATATTTTCCGCCGGTCACCGGAGGCGGGACGGCTGCGGCGTCGACCACTGTCCCACCGGTCGTTCCGCTAGTGAGGCTATCCTGGCCACCATGACTGACAACCCCCGGCAGCCGGCCCGACGTCGGCGTCCCGCCCCCGGTCCTGCGACCGTGACAGCTACCCGCCGCATCCCCGGCGGCATGGTCCGCCTCACCCTGACCCCGGAGAAACCTGTTTCAGCGATGGACCTGCAGTACACCGACCACTACGTGAAGCTTCTCTTCCCCCCCGTCGGGGCGACCTGGTCCTGGGATGACGCCACGATCGACCCTGCCACCGTCCGGGACGTGCTGCCGAAGGAACAGCTTCCCGTCATGCGGACGTATACGCTGCGCAGCTGGGACACGGAGGCGAACACCGTCGACATCGACTTCGTGATCCACGGTGACCAGGGGATCGCCGGTCCGTGGGCCGCCGAGGTGCAGCCCGGGGCCCGCATCGCCTTCGCCGGCCCCGGCGGGGCGTGGCGTCCTTCCCCCGGGTACAGCAGGTACGTGTTCGCCGGGGACGAGTCCGCGGCTCCGGCGATTTTCGCCGGAGTGGAGAACCTTCCGGCCGGCAGCAGTGCCGAGGTCTTCCTCGAGGAGGAGGACGCCGCGCACGCCCTCGACGCTCCCCTCGCCCCTGAGGGGTCAGAGGTGACTGTCCACCGGGTGTACCGTGACGGCGCGGTGCACGGAACTGAACTTGTCCGGGCGGTCGTGGAGTCCGGTCTGGCCGCCGAGGCGGCATCCGGTACACGGACCTCCTGGTTCGTCCACGGTGTCGCGGAGATGATCCGCGATCTGCGGCGTCACCTCTTCGTCGACAACGGCCTTGACCGGGCTGACGTGTCGATCTCGGGTTACTGGAGGCTCGGGATGGTCGAGGACGAGTGGCAGGCGAGCAAGAGGGAGTTCAACGCCGAGATCGAGGCCGCCGAGGCGGCCGCTCAGGCCGCGAGGTAGAGGTAGGGACGCTGCGCGTCCGCCACTTCCCCGGTTTCGCGACCGGTGACGTGGAGGAGGGCGACAATGTGGTTGCCCGCGTCGAACTCCTGGTACAGGCGGGTGGTGAGATGGACAGCGGCACCGTCGACCAGGCCCGCTCCGTTGTGGTCACGGTGGAGTGACTTCGGGAGGCGCTCACGGGTGAACTGCCCCGCGGCGAGTGTCTGCAGGGGGTTGAGCACCGAGATTCCCAGTGTGGGGGCGGATCGCAGTGCATTCCAGTCCAAACTGTCGGCAGGGACGCGGACGGAGACCAGCCCCGGGGCCAGACTCTCGTCGAAGAAAGAGTCGATGACCACACACATCATCCGACGGTCGACTTCAGCGGCAAGAACTGCCAGCGGAAGACGTGCCCGGTCGGAGACTGTTCCCTTGTCGGTGGCGACTGCGGCCGCCTGGAGTGCTGTGGTCATGGGTACAAGTAGACCACTCGGTCTGCGACAGTGCAAGTGCCAGTGCTGCTGAATGGTGCGTATATGCAGGTCAGACCGTGAAAATATCATAGACAGATCGGTCTGTGAAGGACCTTCGGAAACGACAGATGCACAGCCGATTCCCTGATTGCCCGTCATCATGACCGTGCCCCCCCGTGACCTCGGGGAAAGGTCACCGGCCCCGGCACAGCTTCCTCGCCCTGCAGTCCGGCCTGGTGGTGGCGGTCCGGCCTGGTGGTGGCGGTCCGGCCTGGTGGTGGCGGTCCGGCCTGGTGGTGAAAGAAGCAAGGGGAAGTCATCCGGGAACTCTTCATCCCGGACGCCCTTCACGTCCTCGCTCCGTGTGCGCGGGTGCACTCTCCCTATGCGGTGGCATGGGCGCGGTTGATGGACTCCGTCACCTGGTGGCGGAGAAGCACAAAATCAGGATCCGCCGTCAGTGCCCGCAAACGCTCCTGGAGAGTTTCACGTGAAACCTCCCCGTCGTCCAGATCCACTCGGAGGTGTTCCGGGACAACCACATCCTCGATAACCCTCCCCGGACCCGCCGCCATCACGATCACCCGGTGGCCGAGGAGAAGCGCCTCCTCCACGCTGTGGGTCACGAAGATGATGGTCGGGCGCTTCTTCGCCCAGACTCGCAGCAGCTCCGCCTGCAGCTGCTCCCGGGTAAAAGGATCCAGAGCGCCGAAAGGCTCGTCCATGAGTACATAGCGGGGACCTGCAGCCAGCACCCTCGCAATCTGGGTACGTTGCTGCATCCCCCCGGAAAGCTCATGAGGCAGCCGCTCCGCGGCGTCCCCCAGTCCCACGAGCTCTATGAGTTCATCGGCACTCTCCTTCTGGGAGATGTCCCCCGAGTAGCGGTACGCCAACCGCACATTGTCGCGTACCGAGTACCACGGCAGAAGTGTGGGCTGCTGAAAGACCACTCCCCTTTCCGGATCGGCACCCTCCACCGGATGGCCGTCGACATCCAGGGTGCCGGAGGACGGCTTCAGGAAGCCGGCCAGGATCCGTAGCAGAGTCGATTTACCGCACCCGGAGGGGCCGACAAGACACACGGTCTCCTCCGCGGGAACGGACAACGACACCTCCTCGAGTGCGTGGACCCTGCCGGCAGTTTCTGTCTCGTAGTACTGCGAGACTCTCTCGAGAGTGATCACTGAATGTCCTTCCAGAGGTCGGGTCGGGTCGCCGCCGCATAGGCGTCTGCAGGCTTCACGGAGGGAATCTCACCCTGATCACGAAGGAACTCCGCCGTCGAGTAAAGTGCGCCGGCCACCTCGGCAAGGTACTCCGGTTCCTCACTGCCGTGGATGAAGATCTGGCCCTCGATCTGTCGGGACGCCGAATCCTCATCCATTCCGGACGCTGATGCATTGACCTTTCCGAAGTCATCCGGATCTTCGTCGGCATGGTCGACAACCCAGGCCTCCAGCTCCAGGAAAACCCGGAGAAGCTCACTGTTTCCGTCGATCCAGGGGTTCGTCGCCAGAGTGACATTGTAGGTGGCGTGTCCCGCTGCAGCCTGCTCCTCGGAGTCCGTGAGAACGTGCCCCTGCGGGGCTCCCCCGGTTCCCTGCTTGAGTTGTTCCAACGTCGGGTCCCAGACATACGCCGCGTCGATCTGGTCAGACTTCCAGGCAGCAGGAAGCTTGTCGGGCGAGATATTGACGATCTCCACGTCGCGCTGCGGATCCAGTCCGGCATCTATCAGGGCATTGAGCAGACTGTAGTGGGCTGTCGAGGAGAAGGGCACGGCAATCCGCTGCCCCTTGAGTTCGGGGACGGATGTTGCCTTCTTCGCAACCAGAGCCTCGGTCGCGCCGATGACCGAGTTGGCGGAGATCACGGACACATCGAGATTCAACGGTGCACTCAGTGCTTTGGTGGTCGGAGTGGATCCCAGTGCCGCCATGTCCACAGATCCTGCCGCAAAGCCCTGCACTATGTCCTGGCCCGTAGGGAAACGGGTCCAGGAGATCTCAGCGTTGGGGAGACAGGCTTCAGCAAGTCCCTGGTCCTGTGTGTAGAGATCGGCTGCCGGTCCACCCAGGTAGCCGATCCGCAGGGATCCGCCGGCTTCCGCTGGAGTCACCGGACAGGTGGCGTCTTCAGCACCGCCTGCCCATTCATCGGCAGGAGGGCCGACACAGGACGTCAACGCCAGGCCGGAAACGGCGATGACGGCTGCACCCGCCACCCGGCGAGAGCGTTTCACGTGAAACCGTGGGACTGCTCCGGCAGCGTTCCGCGCTTCTGTGGTCCGGACCCTGCGGGCCGACACCTTCACCGGCAAGGCCGGCGATGAAACAGGGGTGTCCTTGTACGTGGTCACTGCTTCGTCCTCCAGGGTGCATAGGTACGCTCCACCCACAGCAGAAGCTGATCGAGGAGAAGAGCTGCGATACCGATGACGATGATGCACGCAATCGCCAACGAGGTGTCCAGCTGGGTGCCGGATATGTAGGCGAGTCCACCGATGCCGGGGATGCCGTCGTTCATTTCAGCGGCAACGATCGCGGACCAGCAGAGCCCGGACGCCAGCCTCACACCGTTGATGATGTCAGGCAGAGCTCCGGGAAGCAGCACGGTCCGGAACACCTGGACACGGCTCGCCCCCAACGACTCGGTCGCCAGAATCCAGTCCCGGCGAACTCCGGTCACACCGACGAGCGTTGACACGGCCACGGTCGGAAACGCTGCCAGAAACAGCAGGACGACCTTCGACTGGTCCCCGATACCGAACCAGACAATGAGAAGTCCTATGTAGCCCAGTGGCGGAAGGGCCCGGAGAAAGGACAGGTAGGGTTCCACCACTGAACGGACCCCGCGGCTACTGCCGAGCAACCATCCGAGCAGCACCCCGACCACTGTGCCGGCCCCCAGTCCGACCGCTATGCGCTGGATGGTGGCCAGCAGATGCTGCCACAGGAAGTATCCCTGGACACCGCACTCCGGACGACCGCTCCCTGAAGCCGACTGACACAGGTTCGTGGTGACAAGCCTGTCGGCCACCTCACCCGGACCCGGGAGAACCACCGGGTCCAGACCCCCGAAGCGGGCGACTGCCCACCATACTGCGATGACACCTGCAAGCGTGCCGAGATGCAGAGGTATCCGTCGCCGACGCAGGCCTGCAAGCAGACGTGACACGCCACCATGACCCCCCTCCCCTGCTCCACCGAGGGCGGGACCGCCGGGCACAGAGTCGACGGGCACAGAGTCGACGGAGACGACACTGACAGAGGCACTGCCTCTTGACGCAGTGCCGTCAGAACTACCTCCCCCTCCCGAGACACTGTCGGGTGAACGGACGTCCGGGACTGAACCGGGTGAAGCACCGGAAGGCGTCATGACGCACCTCCGACAGAGCTGACTGCGGCATGGTCGGCGGAGGTGTCGATAACCGGGTTGATCTGTGTCCCGGAGAGTGCTCCGGCCGGTTTCCCTCCCACGGAGGAGCCGGTCTCAGAAGAAACAGAGGGTACCCGAGGTTCAGGGTGATTCGTCACTGTGACGCCACGGCGAAGTAGTGCGGGAACCGTTCCCTCGCCGACGTAGAAGCCCTCCTCCAGGTGCGGATAACCGGAGAGGATGAAGTGGCGGATACCCGCGGCACGGAATCTGTCGATGTTCTCCGCCACCTGATCATGGGAACCGACGAGCGCGGTACCCGCACCACCCCGGACCAGACCGATCCCCGACCACAGTCCGGGGAAGAACTCCAGGTCCCTGGCGTCCCCTCCCTGGCGGAACGCCGCACCACGACCGTGGATCTCCGCGATCCGACGCTGACTCTCAGACTGCGAGGTCCTCAGACCTGCCTGGGCCCGGGCCACGGCGTCCGGGTCGAGGGAATCATAGAGCCTCTGGGCGGACGCCCAGGCCTCTTCCTCGGTGTCCCGCGAAATGACGTGGAGACGTATACCGTACTCGAGCGTTCTGCCATACTCTGCCGCCCGGGCCGCTACCCGCGACAGCTTCTCCGCGACCTCGTCCGGATGCTCCCCCCATGTCAGGTAGACCTCGGCCCGCCTGGCCGCCACCTCGATACCGGCCGGTGAGGAACCACCGAAGAAGATCCTCGGCACCACCCGGGGCCTGCGGGCCAGAACGCCACCTTCAATCCGGACGTGTTCTCCTTCATAGTTCACCGGACCGAGTTCGGACCACAGTCGGGAGGCGGCGTCGAGGGCTTCGTCGGCGATGGCGTACCGTTCCTCCTTCGTCGTGTGGTCTCCGAAGGACCGTTGTTCGGCGTCCTCCCCTCCGACCACCACGTTAAGTAGCAGGCGGTTGTCCGAGAGTTCCTGGTAGGTCTGCACCTGCTGGGCGAGCAACGCAGCGGGAACCAGACTGGGGCGGAAGGCGACAAGGAACTTCAGCCGGTCCGTTGCGCTGAGCAGTGCGGCTGTCGTGAGCCAGGAATCCTGGCACCAGCGTCCGGTCGGGGTGAGGACGGACTCGAATCCGTTGTACTCTGCGGCCTGTGCCAGTTGGGTAAGATACCGCAGGTCAGGGAATCGGTCACCGACCTCGGCACCGGCTCCGTGACCCCCTCCCACGATCCCCCGGGAGTCGCCGTTGGTGGGAAGGAACCAGTGGAGTGTCACTTCCGGGGACGGGGGCAGTGACAGGGGCAGTTCGGTGGATGTCGTCGTCATGGGCTCCGAGTAGACCACCCTGTCTGTTCCCGGCTCCACCGTTCCATTCGCCGTGAGCGGAACGGGTCCCACCTCCCGCTTTGCAAGAGTACAGACAGAGCGGGTCTCTTATACACATCGGACGCTGCCGACGAAGAGGATAGGGGAGAGCTCGGGGGGAGGCGGGTTATTAAAAAAAAACAAAAAGAGAGGCGAGGGGAGAGAACGGGAGGGTGAGGCGAAGATGGAAGAGAGGAGGGGAGAAGAAAGCGACGCGGGGGGGAGGAGTAGCGGAGAGGGGGGGGG
>NZ_LR131106.1:2025276-2148693 GCF_900626215.1 Corynebacterium neomassiliense
CCCGCCAGTATGTGTAAAACACCCCCCCCCCCCACAGCCCCCCGCCCCACCGTGTACCGACAGACCACGTACCCCGCACCCTCCGGCCGTTCCCGGTCCCACGCCCCCACTCAGAACGGACCGGCAGGAACTGCAGAGCCCGCCGAACCTGCCGAGCCTGCCGTGGTGTCCACCGCACGTTTCGCCACCCCGGTGACCGGTCCCGCACGCGTACTCCACCAGATACGGACCTCACCCGGCATCACCCGGTCACGGCTCCACCAGGACCTGGACCTGTCACAGCCGACCGTGACCCGGCACGTCGCCGCCCTCATCGACGCCGGCCTCGTCGAACAGGCCTCCCCCGCCCAGAGCTCCGCAACCACGGTAGGACGCCCGGGAACCACCCTCCTTCCCGACGGACGCCACCTCACCGCCCTCGGAGCACACGTGGGACTACGCAGTACGCAACTTGTCGCGGTCGACGGCTCCGGACGCCCCCTGAGATCCCGGACCCTGAAACTACCTCTGCCGGACCTCCCACCCGAAGAAGCTCTCGAAGCCGTGCACCACGGCCTCACCTCCCTGGCCAGAGGCCTGCCGGACCCGGTGGGTCTGGGTGTCGCCTTCTCCTCCCCCGTCGACGCGACCGGGCATGTCTCCTCCCGTGCATACGGCTGGAACTCGGTCGATGTCGCCGGAATCCTCGGCAGGGCCGCCGCCGGCAGTGGACTTCCCGTGTCTCTGGCGACCGGTGTCGGTGCCATGGCAGGATCTGAGCTGACCAGCACCCCGTTGGGAACAGCTGACAGTGACATCCCCGGCGGCAGATCCACGCTCTACGTCTATGCCCGCGAACTTGTCGCCCACGCCTGGATCGTCGGGGACGCCGTCCACCAGCCGTTCACGGGAGTCTCCCCCGCCGCCTTCACCCGTATCGCCGAATCCGGGTCTTTCAGTGTCTCCCGGAACGGCTCCGGACATCCCCTGGGGACGACAGCAGTCCTCGAAGCCTCCCGGCGGCGCGGGATCAGGGTCTCATCAGTCAGCGAACTCGTCGCGCTGTCCTCGACGAACCCGGTGGCCAGGGAACTCCTCGACGAACGTGCCGAACTGCTCGGCCAGATCATTTCACTGGCTGTGGAAGTCGTGGACCCTGCGACAGTGGTCTTCGCGGGAGAGGCGTTCACCGCCGATCCCGGCGCCGTGAAAATCATCGCCCGTCACCTGCGCGGGGACGCCCCGAGGCGTCGTCTCAGCATCCAGCGGGCGGGTGACGGGATCCTGTCACGGGCTGCCGCGGTCACCGCCCTGCACCGGCTGTGGTCAGACCCCCTGTCATGATCCCCCTGGCCTGATCCCCCTGGCCTGATCACCGCCTGGTCACCCCGACCAGACCCCCGGACCGGTTCCGGTTGACACTGTCCGGTGCTGTCTAGCGAGGTTCGCCGGAGGCAGCGGCGGCACTGTCCGCGCCGGTACGGTCGGCACGGATCTGCCCGACGAACGCCTCCAGTCGGTCGGCCACGGGACCGGGCTCCCGGGCCCACCGGTTGTGGCCCAGGGTCTCGGGGAGCTCCTCGATCCTGGCAAAAGTCTTCGGCAGCAGTGACGCCAGTGCCCGGCAGGACTCGACCGTGCAGAAGTCATCGTCGACGAACCTGGTGAGCAGCACCGGTACGCTGACTTTCTGCATCGCGTCCATGTAGTCGATGTCCCGGCCCTTCAGGTCCTCCAGGGAGTTGGTACGACCGAACCGGGCCCATTCCCGCAGGTGCACGCCGGACTGTCGTCCGTAGTTCGCCACGTCCAGGGGCCCCGCCGGCCAGTAGCCGAGGACAGAGCTCACGGCCCGCATGACGATGCCGCCGATCCGCAGCCGACGCTTCTCGGGGTCAGGGAAAGCCCGGTGGTAGGGTGATCCGGTTCCCACACCCATCATGCCGACCACCCCGAGTTCCGCCGCCTCCGGTCGGGCGAGGAACAGTGCCCCGATCTGACCGCCCATCGAATGGGTGAGGAGGACGGTCGGGTGGTCCTCCTCCAAGTCGAACCAGGCCTTCGCGGCGCGGACAGTCCGGGGATAGTCCTGGGACGCCATGTCGTGGTACCCCCAGCGGGAGGACAGTGACGCCACCGCTGTGCTTGACCCCTGCCCGCGCAGTTCCCCGACAGCCACGGGAAAGCCACGTCGGGCCAGTTCTTCGGCCAACGGCCGGTAGTACCGGGCACCCATGCCGAATCCGGGCCACACCACGACGAGAGGCCGCGGGGACCCCGCAGCCGCGGAGGAGACCTGTGCTGCGGCAGGGTACAGCAGCACGGTGGAGACTGATCCGCCCGGCATGGACACGTACATCGATGACGGGGTGGTGGCTGACTGGCGGGGTGAGGGGGTGTCAGACATCGAGGAAACGGACATCCTTCGCATTTCTGGTGATGAAGCTGCGGCGGGCGACCACGTCGTCACCCATGAGGACGGCGAAGGTTTCGTCGGCGTCCGCGGCGTCCTCCAGGGTGACCTTCTTCAGGATCCTGTCGGCGGGGTCCATGGTCGTCTCCCACAGTTCCTTGGCGTTCATCTCGCCGAGGCCCTTGTAACGCTGGATGCCGTCGTCCTTGTTGATCTTGCGCCCGGCGGCGATACCTTCGGCGAGCTGGGAGTCCCGCTCTGCGTCGGAGTAGGCGAAACCGGGCTCACCCTTGGCCCACTTGAGCTTGTACAGCGGCGGCATGGCGAGGTACACGTGGCCTTCCTCGATCAGCGGGCGCATGAACCGGTACAGCAGGGTCAGCAGCAGGGTGGCGATGTGCTGGCCGTCGACATCGGCGTCCGCCATGAGGACGATCTTGTGGTAGCGGAGCTTCCTGATGTCGAACTCGTCGTGGATACCGGTGCCCAGAGCGGTGATGATCGCCTGCACCTCGGCGTTCTTCAGGACCTTGTCCAGGCGGGCCTTCTCCACGTTGAGGATCTTGCCGCGCAACGGGAGAATCGCCTGGAACATGGAGTCACGTCCGGACTTCGCCGACCCGCCTGCGGAGTCACCCTCCACAATGTAGATCTCGGAGCGCACCGGATCCTTCGACCGGCAGTCCGCGAGCTTGCCCGGGAGACCGCCGAGATCCGTGGCGGACTTCCGGCGCACCAGGTCACGGGCCTTACGCGCGGCGACGCGGGCCTGCGACGACGAGACCGCCTTGTTGACGATGGACTTGGCCTCGGCGGGGGTGGCGTCGAACCAGTCCGAGACATGCTCGTTGGTGGCCTTCTGGACGAACCCCTTGATCTCGGAGTTCCCCAGCTTGGTCTTCGTCTGCCCCTCGAACTGGGGGTCTCCGACGCGCACCGAGATCACCGCGGCAAGTCCCTCACGGCAGTCGTCACCGGTGAGGTTCGGCTCCTTGTCCTTCAGCAGCTTGTGGTCCCTGGCGTAGCGGTTCATCAACGAGGTCAGAGCGGCGCGGAACCCCTCCTCATGGGTGCCGCCTTCAACGGTGTTGATGGTGTTGGCGAAGGTGTGGACCGACTGGGAGTACCCGGAGTTCCACTGCAGGGCGATCTCGACCTCGTGGTCCTCCCCCTTCGCCTCCAGGTCGATGACGGTGGGGTGGACCGGGGTCTTGTTCTTGTTGAGGTGGTCGACGTAGTCCTTGAGACCGTCAGGATAGTGGAAGACTCTCGTCCGGACCTTCCGCCCGGACGACCCGCTGTCGTCGACCTCTCCGGCGGCCCGGGGTGCCGCTGCTTCGTCGGCTGCGGCGTCGGCAAGGTCCTCCTCCTGCTCGACAACGTGGTGACGCTCGTCGGTGAGGGTGATGGTCAGTCCCTTGTTGAGGAAGGCCATCTCCTGCAGCCGGCGGGAGACCGTGTCGAAGTTGTAGGTCGTGGTCTCGAAGATCTCCGGGTCAGCCCAGAAACGCTGCTTCGTGCCGGTTCCGCGAGCCTTCTTCACCTGCTCCAGCTCCTCGGGGACCGAGTGGTCGAAGACCTGGCGCCAGAGGTAGCCGTCCCTGCGGATCTCGGTCTCCACCCGGGTGGACAGGGCGTTGACGACGGAGATACCCACACCGTGGAGACCACCGGACACGGCGTACGCCTGGGAGTCGAACTTGCCGCCGGCGTGGAGTTCGGTCATGACGACCTGGACGGTGGGACGCCCCGTGGGGTGCATCTCCACGGGGATGCCGCGGCCGTTGTCGGTGACCTCCACCGAGCCGTCGTCCTTGAGGGTGACCTCGACCCGGTCGGCGTAACCCGCCATGGCCTCGTCGACGGAGTTGTCGACAACCTCCCAGATGAGGTGGTGCAGACCACGCTCACTGGTGGAACCGATGTACATGCCCGGACGCTTCCGGACCGCTTCGAGGCCCTCCAGGATGGTGATCTGGTCTGCGCCGTAGTCCTCGGATCCGTGGTGGGTTCCCTGTCCAGCGCTCATCTCAGCCTCAGCCACAGCCTTTTCCACTCCTTGATAATTACAGCTCCAACCACACCATCCTACCTGTTCGGGGACGGCTCCGGGATCATCCGTAGGTGTCCCGCGGTCCCCGACCCTTCACGTGGTAGCGGCCCTTCCTCCAGTTCGGGGGACGCGGACCGTAGATGCGCAGTTCAGCGACGACATCGGGCCCCACCTTCCGCGCGATGGTCTGCAGGATCATCGACTGCATGAGGCGCAGGTTCGTCGCCCAGGCGGTGGAGTCGCACTCGATGTGGAGCTGCCGCTCCTTCTCCTTGTACATCGCCACCGTGGTGTGTCTGGCGACGTCCTCGCCGACGATCCCCGCCCAGTTTCCCTTGAGTGTGCCGACGGCGAAGTTGCGGTTCCAGCCGTTGCGACGGATCTCCCGTTGCACCAGCTCCCCGAACACGCCGGGATCACGGTAGCTGCGGTCCGGACGACCGTCGTACCGGGTCTTCATGGTCCGGGGACGGTTCCCCCGCCGACGCCGCGGGTTGAAGGGCTGCCGTTGCGGAACCGGCGCCGGAGACAGGCCGTCCCCCTTCCCGGTGCCT
This sequence comes from Corynebacterium neomassiliense, assembly GCF_900626215.1. Lineage (NCBI taxonomy): Bacteria > Bacillati > Actinomycetota > Actinomycetes > Mycobacteriales > Corynebacteriaceae > Corynebacterium > Corynebacterium neomassiliense. The sequence continues at coordinate 2,030,276 of NZ_LR131106.1, forward strand.
GACGCCCCGGGCGCAGGCTTCGACAGTCGCCGGAGTTTCTCCCACTGCGCGGCGACCGGATCGTGTTCCGGGTACTCCCGGTCAAGACTGTCACTCACCGTCGACCCTCCCGTCTGCGCTGTCTGTGCCGGCTGTGCCGGCTGTGCTGTCTGTGCCGGCTGAGCCGTCCTCAGGATCTGAGGTGCCGGCCAGCCCCGGGGGCACGTCGAGCCCGGAGACCCGCCCCTCCTCCGTCACCTCCGCGCGCACCGTGTGGACCTGCGCGGACGTCAGAAGTCCGGCGGGGATGTCCTCGTCAACCGCTGCAGTGACGAGAACCTGCTCCGCCTCACCCGCCAGTTCGACGAGGGCCGCCCGCCTCGTCCGGTCGAGTTCGGCGAAGACGTCGTCGAGGATGACGACCGGTTCGGTACCGTCGGCACGCTGCATCCGGTGTGAGGCGAGACGGAGAGTGAGCGCGAATGACCAGGACTCGCCGTGGCTGGCGTACCCCTTCGCCGGCTGTGTACCGAGCACGAGCTGAAGATCGTCACGGTGCGGACCGGTGAGTGTGACGCCGCGGTCGATCTCGGCGTCCCTGCGCTCCGCCAGCCGTGCCAGCAGTACGGCCTCGGCGACACCGGGGTCGATGAGGTAGTGCGTGCCCGAGGAGGGCTCCGCACCGATCCCGATCTCTCCGAGATCGGCGTCCACGGTGGACGTGTAGGCGATGTGTGCCGGACGGGAACCGGGTGCGAGCCTGCCGTAGGTGTCGGCGACATGGGGTGCGAGATCGTGGACAACCTGGACCCGGGCGGACATGATCTCCCCGCCGAGCCGGGCAAGCTGTCCGTCCCAGACATCGAGGGTGTCCGACACCGCCGCCGGGGAGGACGCCGACTTCAACAGGGCGTTACGCTGCCGCAGCACCTTGTCGTAGTCCGCACGGACCCCGGCCAGCCGTGGATACCGCGCGGTCATCACCTCGTCGAGAAAGTGCCGACGCTGCTCCGGCTCCCCCCTGACCAGGGCCAGATCCTCAGGTGCGAACATGGTCGTCCTGACGATCCCGGTCAGTTCCCTCTGACTCCGGCAGGGCGTCCGGTTCACCGCCGCGCGGTTGGCACCGCGGGCGTTGATGACAAGGTGGGCCGTGAGTTCCCGGCCGTGGTTGACCGCGGTGGCCGAGATCCGGGCACGGTCCTGTCCTTCACGGACCAGGGCGGCGTCACCGCTGACCCGGTGGGACGACAGGTGTGCCAGGTAGCCCACCGCCTCGACGATGTTGGTCTTCCCGTTGCCGTTCGGTCCGACGAACACCGTGACACCGGGACCGAGCCCGAGGTCGAGTGACGCCCAGGACCGGAAGTCCCCGAGATGCAGTGAACGCAGGTACATGCAGGTGGCGGTGTCCCTAACCCGGAAGGCGGACCGGCATGAGCAGGTAGATGAACGGGGTTTCCGGGGTGGGGAACGCGCCGTCGGGCCCGGGCTGCGGAAGATCCTCGGGTTCGGGGAGGAGGATGGCGGGACGGGAAGGTTGGGTGAACCCGAACACCACCCGATCAGTGTGGATCGCCCCGAGACCGTCCTTGAGGTATCCGGGGTTGAACGCGATGACCAGAGGCTCACCCACGAATGCGCAGGGAAGCTGCTCCTCTGCGACACCGATATCGGAACCACCACCGGAGATGGTCAGCCCACCGTCCTCGAAGGCCATCCTGATCTGAGAGTTCCCCTCGGTCACGAGGGAGACGCGCCGGATGGCGTCGAGAAGCGGTGCGATCTCCACGGACGCCAGGGACGTGTTCTGCTTCGGCAGAAGGGGGCGGAACTTCGGGAAGTCGGCGTCGATGAGACGGGTGGTCGACCTCCGGTCGTTGGTGGCGATGCCCAGCAGCCGGCTGCCCCCGGAGGAGGGGTCGGTGTCCAGGGCGATCTCCACCGGCTCCCCGGTGGAATCGAGGGAACGGGCCGTGTCCGCCAGGGTCCGTGCCGGTATCAGCAGTTCGGCGGAGATGTCGGCACGGGCGGGGGCCCAGTCCACGGTGCGCACCGCGAGACGGAATCTGTCGGTGGCGGCGAGGACGAGGTGTTCACCGTCGATCTCCATGCGGATACCGGTGAGCATGGGAAGGGTGTCGTCGCGTCCGGCGGCGACCGCCACCTGGCTGATGACCTCGGAGAACAGGTAAGGGTCGAGTGTTCCGGCGACCGGAGGGAATTCCGGGAGCACCGGGTAGTCGTCGATGGTCATGGCGGGGAGCTCGAAGTGGGAGCTCCCGCAGTTGACGAGCACCTTGGTGCCGTCGAAATCGATGCGGACCGGCTTGTCCGGGAGTGCGCCGATGATGTTGGAGGCCAACCGGCCGGCGACGAGTATCCGGCCGGGTTCCGCGACGTCGGCGGACACCCGGACCTTCGTGGAGACCTCGCGGTCGAAGCCGGAGAGCTGGAGCCCTTCGTCCGTGGCCTCGATGAGAACTCCCCGCAGGATCGGCTGCGAGGCCTTGCTCGGGAGGCTGCGTGCCACCCAGGCCAGGGCCGAGGAGAGGTCGTCCTTGGCCACGGTGAAGCTGACGGACTGCTGGTCCCCCAGCTGGTCGGTGGTCACTCGTCGTCACCTTTCTGCAGGTCGCTCATGGTGTCACTCATTCGAACATGATTCGAACACCCGGGTTGCCGGCGTTCCCGGCACTCCCGGGCTGGGATGTGACCCTGCCCGGGGCAGGGAACACCTTCGGCTCTGTCGTCCCACAGTAGTCCACCGGGGTGGACTGCCGCGAGGCATCCCCTGAGATGGGACGGTGCGCGGGTCCCGGCCGTGCCGGTGACCGCGTCGCTGTATCCCCACCCCCTTTTTCTTCGTGATGATCTCCAGTAGATCGGTAGCAGTAGCAGTAGGGGGTGTGGAACGTGTGGACAACCACGGATCGGGCCTGTTCGTGGGCTTGACGGAGCTGTGGAGCTGAGGGGCACACAGTTGTGGATAACTCGGACCAATTGTGGACAACTCCCGTCGCCGCGCGGTTGTCCACAGGCGTTCCACCGAATTCTGCACTGGAGGACGCCAAGTTGTCCACAACCCTGCGGGTCTCTGACCTGCAGAAACAGTACTTTGTCAGAGGAAAGATCAGAGAACAGCTTCGGCTGAAGCACAGTCTTGTGATTCATCCACAGGCGGAGGGGTTTATCCACTGGCGGTGGATCTCCTGGACGGCTGATTCCGGCTCCACCGCTGAACAGGACGGAATCCCGGCGGATCACAGACTTGTAATTACATCGCTGTGGATAAACCTGTGGAGAGTGTGGACAGAGCGACCGGGTTGCCCGACTCCGGCCGTCGGAGGTTCTGTATGTGCCCGTTCTGCTCCGCCGGGAGTTCCTCTTCGTTCTGGGCGTCCTCCCCTCCCTCCCCGTTGTCCCTCCCCGGAAACCTCCCCCGGACACCTGACCCGGAAACCTGCCCGCAGCTTCCTGCCCGACTGCGCAGTCCCCTCCGACTGCCGGCCCCCGGCGCAGATGTCAGCGCTGCCGGGCTCGGGACTTGATCTTCTGGGTGAGCTCCTGGAACTGCTCGAAGATGACGGTGTTCTCCTGGATCGCCTTCCTCATCTTCTTTTCCGCGTGCATGACGGTGGTGTGGTCCCGGCCCCCGTACACCTCACCGATCTTCGTCGTCGACATCTCGCAGTATTCCCTGGTCAGGAACATTCCGAACTGTCGTGCCGTGACGATCTTGCGTACCTTCGACGGGCCGGTCAGCTGGTCGAGGGAGACGTTGAAATGCTCCGAGATCACCTCGATGACCATCTCCGAGGTGATCTTGACATCCTGCGGGAGAATGTCCTTGACCACGACCTCCGCAGCGGAGATGGTGATCGGTTCCCCGGTCATCGAGCAGTAGGCCACCACCCGTGTCAGTGCGCCTTCGAGTTCACGGATGGACGACTCGTTACGGCTGGCGATGAACTCCAGGACGTCCCTGGGAACTTCAGCGCCGTTGAGCTGGGACTTCTTCGCCAGAATCGCCATCCTGGTCTCGAGGTCCGGGGTCTTGACATCAGTGGTGAGTCCACCCTCGAAGCGGGTCCTGAGCCTGTCTTCGAGGGTGGTGAGCTGCGACGGGGGCCGGTCGGACGACAGGACTATCTGATGGTTCGCCTGGTAGAGGGCGTTGAAGGTGTGGAAGAACTCCTCCTGGGTCGATTCCTTGCCCTGAAGGAACTGGATGTCGTCGACGATCAGCAGATCAAGGTTGCGGTAGTTGCGTTTGAACTGGTCAAGGGCCAGTGGTCCGCCCTGAATCGCGTTGATGAACTCATTTGTCATCTCTTCGCTGGAGACGTACCGGACCCGGATGGTCGGCTTGAGCTCCCGGGCGTAATGGCCGATGGCGTGCAGAAGGTGGGTCTTGCCCAGACCAGGCTGCCCGTAGATGAACAGGGGGTTGTACGCCTTCCCCGGGTTCTCGGCCACCGCGCGGCAGGCCGCCGCCGGAAACTGGTTCGACGGACCGGTCACGAAAGTGTCGAAAGTGTACTTCGGGTTGAGCCGGTTCTCGTCGTCGGCGTGGGTCGCCGCCGCGGCCGGGGCAGTTGCCGCGGTGGTCACGGGAATTCCGGCGGTGACTGTGACCGGTTCCGCAACGGCGGAATGGTCCGTGAACGGTGACGGGGGTTCGGAGGAGGGCCGTACCGAAGGCTGGACACCGACCGCGCCACCTGCGGTGTCGACGGGTCCGGGGAACGTGGCGTCCGCCATGTTCTCCCACAGGTCAGGAGTGTGCACCGGTCCCGGGGGAACCGGTGGGAGTTCACTGAACACGGAGTGGCGGCGGTCCCCGTCTGCGCCGTCCTGACGGGCGGCGACGACCTGCGGCGGGGCGTCAACCCTGGTCACGGAGGGTTTTCCTGCGGGCGGGCGCAGTTCCTCCTGGCCGGTGGCCGTTTCGGAGTCCCGCTGAAGTCCCTGCTGGACGCCCTGCTGGACGCCCTGTTCGTGGGACTGTTCCGCAGCACGTTCGGCGGCGGGCTCCGGTGTCCTCTCTTTGACGCTGAGGGACAGGGTCACCGGATAGCCGAGTTCTCTCTCCAGGACTTCGCTGATGTCTCCGCTGATCTTCTTTTTTGTTTCATTGCACACCCAGTTCGACGGTGCGGTGAGCACAGCAATCCCGTCGACGACGACCACCGGGTCCAGCTGTTGCAGCAGGCTGCGGGAACGGGGGGTGATCTCGGGGAACTCAGCCGAATCCGCATCTGCGGTGACCCACCGGGTGACGAGGTTCGCCCAGACGGAGGGAAAGTCCTCTGGTGTGGTCATCGGGTCGGTCCTTTCGAAGGTCTGCGAATCGGGAGAGGGGTGAATCGGGGCCGGGACATGTCAGAGTAGCCCGTTCCGGGGTGACCCCGTAGGTCTACCCGTTCACGGACACGGCCGACGAAATAATACACAGGGGACACCGAGGGTTCACCGGAAGGAAACCCACCGGGATGTGGAAAACCCCGGGGCGGTGTGGCCTGCGCATCCACAGGTTTGTGCACACCTGTGGATAACTTTTCCGGCTGTGTTGTCAACAGGCTACTCCACTGCTGTGGACAACCCCAAGGAGCCTGTGGAAAACGGCTTGACCTGCACGTTAACGGGTTAAACAACACCTTGAAGGTTCGGGGGCGGACGAAGTTGTCCACAAGCTGTGTGCGGACAGTGCAACCTGTTCCCTGACCTGCGGCGCTCTGCTGTTCCACGGCGTCCGGGTGTTTTCCACGGCGCGGGGACATCCGTCCCCCCGGAAGGGTCGGTGGAACATCCCCCGGGTTTCCACCCGGGACTCCCCCGGCTGTCCGGGGCCTGTGGCCCGGCCTGTGGCCCGGATTGTGGCCCGCCGCCCGGACGCATTGGCGGTTCCGGCGGAGAAACAGCCGGTGCCGGGCCCCTGAGGACCGCGGTCGGAGGCTGGGTCGGGAGGGGGAACAGGCAGGTAAATGACAAGCGTGTGACGCGTGTCGGATTTTGCGCAACGCTCCGGAGCCTGTAAATTGTCCCTCGTCTTTGAGTGTCAACGGACCACGGGCCAGCGCCCTGACATCCCCGACCCTCCTCTCCGCCCGGAACGACTGGGGCGGACGGTCGACACCGTACGGGCCAGTCCCGGATAGTCGACCACACCAGCTATGACCGCAACACCGTGGTCGGCCGCCGGTCCGTAAGTGCCTCCCTGTCCGGGAGGCACGGAGCGGGTTCCGGTGGTCGACCACGGTCACACAGAACAAGGAGTGAGTACCGTGGCCAAGGGCAAGCGTACTTTCCAGCCGAACAACCGCCGTCGTGCCCACAAGCACGGTTTCCGTACCCGCATGCGCACCCGCGCAGGCCGCGCCATTGTCTCGGCGCGCCGCAGCAAGGGCCGCAAGTCCCTCACCGCGTGATTCTCAGCGCAACTGACTGAGACTGCACACCACCGCCGTGCTTCCCCCGGAACACCGCCTGCGTTCCACCTCCCTGTTCGGGGAGACTGTCCGCAGGGGCAGGAAGAAAGGGAGTCGCACGGCGGTGGTGTACGTGTATGAGCGCCAGTACGAGGGAACGGGCGCGGGATACCCGGCCACGGTCGGGGGACCACGGGTGGGCCTGGTGGTCTCGAAAGCCGTGGGCAATGCCGTGACCAGGCACGCCGTGTCCCGGAAACTGCGTCACACCGCCGGGCGGATCATCGCGGACGGCGTCCCTGCCGGTCTGCTGCGCCCTGAACACTCTGTCGTGCTCCGGGCCCTGCCCGCCGCCGCGGACGCGACCTCCGGGGAGCTGGAGCGGGATGTGCGCCATGCACTCCAACGCCTCCTCAGTTGAGAGCGCCCCGCTACAGGGCGGGGGACAGCCCGGTGACCTGTCCACCGGGCGTGCCCGCCTGCTCCGGTGGCTGATCCTCGGTTACCAGAACTACCTTTCACCCCTTAAACTGGGTCCGTCGTGCCGTTTTACGCCGTCGTGCAGCGCTTACGCCCTCACCGCCTTCGCCAGGTTCGGGGTGGTGAAGGGTTTTGTGCTCAGTGCTGCCCGACTGGCGAAATGCGGCCCCTGGCACCCCGGCGGTTGGGATCCTGTCCCTCCTGCGGGGAGTCGGCGTCACTGACGGCAGTTCCCGGGTCCTGAGCGGGGCTCCGTCTCTTTTACCGACGCCCGCAGCCCACCATCAAGGAGAGCAAGGAGAGTCCGAGAGCAGTGCTCAATTTCATCTACTACCCCATCTCGTGGGTGCTCTGGTTCTGGCACAAAGCCTGGAGCCTCATCCTCGATCCGGATTCCGGGATCACCTGGGCTTTGTCGATCATCTTCCTGGTGGTGACGATCCGTCTGATCCTGGTCCGACCGATGATCAACCAGCTGCGTTCCAGCCGCAAGATGCAGGACATGCAGCCGCGGATGCAGGAGATCAAGAGGAAGTACCCCAACGACCAGCAGACTCAGGCTCTGGAGATGAGGAAGCTCCAGAAGGAGATGGGGGTCAACCCGCTGGCGTCCTGCCTCCCGATGCTGGTCCAGATCCCGATCTTCATCGGACTGTTCCACGTGCTCCGGTCGTTCAACCGGACCGGTACGGGCCACGGCCAGATCGGTATGACGATCGAGGAGACCAGGAACACCGCCAACTACGGGTTCGGTGTCGACGAGGTCCGGTCCTTCCTCGATGCACGTCTCTTCGGTGCCCCGCTCTCGTCCTATATCTCCATGCCACAGGACACCTTCGGGGCGTTCACCGCGGACGGGTCGATCGACTTCACCCGGACGAACATCATGCTGGTCGTCATCCCGATCATGCTCATCGCCGCAGTGATCATGCACTTCAACGCCAAGCACTCACTGGCACGGCAGGCGCGGAAGAAGGCCGAGCAGCCGAAGAAGAAGGGAGCGACGACCCCGCAGCAGGACATGATGGAATCCCAGATGGCCATGATGCAGAAGCTCATGGTCTGGGTGATGCCGGTGCTGTCCCTGCTCGGTGCGTACTTCTGGCATGTCGGCCTGGCCGTCTACATGCTCACCAACACCACCTGGACTTTCGCCCAGCAGGTTCTGGTCTACCGGAAGATGGACCGTGAGGAGGCCGAGGAGAAGGAGGCGAAACTGGCCGCGAAGCGGACCAATGCTCCCCGACCCGGCAAGAAGCCGAAGCAGCAGACATCTGGTGAATCCCAGGCGACCTCGACTGCTGTCCTGGAGGACACCTCCCGATCCGCCGAGGCGCAGGATCCGGCCGTGCAGGACGCCGGGAACGCGGCGGCCGTCGCCGGTCCGGAGGTGGACTCCGGTGACGCTGCCACCGCAGGTGCCGGTACTCCTGCCGGCCCGCCTCTGACCGAAGCCCAGGTGAAGTCGATCCGCGGTGAGGCGGCACACTGGACCCCTGCTGAGCTGGACGCCGAGATCGCCGGTATCGAGGCCCAGATCGCAGACCCCGCCACCCGGAAGAAGTCCAAGAAGCAGAAGAGGCTTGCGGTGCTCAAGGAGTACCGGGCCGAGCAGCAGAACGGTATCGGCTGAACAGTCGGTCTCTGCCGGCCGGACCGCGAAGGCCGGCCGGCGGCAGTCCCCGGTGACACCCCCGGATGAGCGACCCCGTGGTCGCCGCCGGGGGTGTCGTCTGTCTGCAGGGCTGACCTGCTAGAATGAGGCCCGTGACTGACTCTGTGACCCCCTCCCCCGACGGCCCGCCGGAGACCGCTGCCCGTGTCTTCGGTGACCGCCTCCGACTTGCCGTGCGGTATGCGGAATGGCTCGCCGATGCAGGCGTGGTCCGGGGGCTCATCGGTCCCCGTGAGGTATCGCGGCTGTGGGAGCGTCATATCCTCAACAGTGCAGTGGTCGGTGAGGTCATCGGAGACGGTGCGAGGGTCGTTGACGTAGGGTCCGGGGCCGGTCTGCCGGGGATACCCCTGGCGATCGCACGACCTGATCTCACGGTCCAGCTGGTGGAGCCGCTGCTGCGCCGGGTGACGTTCCTCAACGAGGTTGTCGACGATCTGGGGCTGGCGAATGTCGAGGTGTACCGGGGGCGTGCGGAGGACAGGAGTGTCGTGGACGCCGTGGGTGGCGCCGATGTGGTGACGTCGAGAGCTGTGGCTCCGGTCGGCAGGCTCATGGGTTGGTCGCTGCCGTTGGCGGCGGTCGGCGGTTCGGTGCGGGCACTCAAAGGATCGAGTGTCGGCGAGGAGCTGGAGCGGGATGCCGCGGAGATCCGGCAGGCCGGGGGTTCGGCGGGCAGGGTTCTGACTGTGGGCGAGGGCGTCCTCGAGCAGCCGACCTATGTTGCAGTCGTGGATCGGCTCAACTGACAGGAGTCCGGTCAGGCTGTCCGGTCACACAACCCGGCTGAGGGGTGCCGCAGCTGCGTTTCACGTGAAACCGGATGCTGCGGCGGAGGGTGTTCCGAGGTCCGGTTCAGAGGGCCGGTTGGCGTTGTCGCCGGAATGGCGGAGGACTAGGCTTGGGGCGGAAGCCGAGGGGAAAGCCGCCCATGTTTCACGTGAAACCGGTCACCGGCAAGAACGGATGACATCGGCGCAGATGCAAGAGATAGGAACTCCATGAGTCCAGCTGACTGGGATGAGACCCCGATCGCTGAAGCAGCACGACGTGCGTCGATCATTCAGAATCCCGCCAAACTGACTCTCCCCCGCCCCGGGCGTTGTCGCCGCATCACAGTCGCCAACCAGAAAGGCGGCGTCGGCAAGACCACCTCCACCGTGAACTTCGCCTGGACCCTGGCCCTGCACGGGATGAAGGTCCTCGTCGTGGATCTCGATCCGCAGGGCAATGCGTCCACGGCGTGCAATGCGGAACACCGGATGGGAACCCCGTCCAGCTATGAGCTCCTCATCGGGCAGAAGAAGGCCGAGGAGACCATCCAGCAGAACGCCGACAACCCCAACCTCTACTGCATTCCCGCCACCATCGACCTCGCCGGGGCGGAGATCGAGCTCGTGTCGATGGTACGTCGCGAGTACCGCCTGCATGACGCCCTGAACGACGACTTCCTCTCGGACGCCGGATTCGACTACGTCTTCATCGACTGCCCTCCTTCCCTCGGACTGTTGACCATCAACGCGATGAACACCGCCACGGAGGTCCTCATCCCGATCCAGTGCGAGTATTACGCCCTGGAGGGGGTGGGGCAGCTCCTCAGCAACATCAACATGATCCGCATGCACCTCAACCCGGAGATCCATGTTTCCGCGGTGCTGCTGACCATGTACGACGCCCGCACCAAGCTCGCCGAGCAGGTGGCTGAAGAGGTCCGCTCCCACTTCGGGTCAGTTGTGCTCCGTAACCTCATTCCGCGCAGTGTGAAGGTCTCGGAAGCCCCCGGGTACAGCCAGACAGTCCTGCAGTATGATCCCGGCTCCCGGGGTGCCATGGCCTACTTCGACGCCGCGGTAGAGTTTGCTGAACGTGGCGACTACCTGCCGACAGAGAGCACCGCGCCTATCGGTGTCGCTCCTGAACTCCGACTGGAGGCGGAACGGTCATGACCGCGAAGAAGAGTGACAAGGCCACCAAGAACACCGGGACAGCCGGGGCCGGTAAGACCGCTAAATCCGGCAGAACCTCAACGGCAGGTGAGGCAGGGACGCCCGGTGGCCGGAACCGCAGGAACGGACACCCGCAGCTACCGCGCATGGACACCCACCGGGGAGGGCTCGGTCGTGGACTCTCGGCGCTGATCCCCACCGCTCCCCCGGGCCCCAGGCTCGGCGACAGTGCCGCGGACGTCATCCTCGGACCGTCAGGTCGTGGAGGTGGCTCCTCCGCAGCAGCACAGGGCAGCGCAAAGCGGTCCACAGGTCCGGGCGGGGCCCTGGGCGCCCTGGGACTCGGAGGAGACTCCCCCTCCTACCCGGCAGCCGACGCCGGAGCAGCAGGGACCGGGGCAGCCGGGACCGGGGGACGTCCGTCCTCGACCGGAACGGCAGGAACGCTGCCGTCCGGCCGCGCGGTCCGGGACGCCCGCAGCGGGGCCGACCCGGAGACCGGCTCCACGGTCCGGAACCCCGCCGAGATGCCCGCTGAACCGGTCAACGAGTTCGGTGCAACCTACCGGGAGATCCCTCTCACCGAGATCCGCACCAACCCGAAGAACCCCCGTCAGGTCTTCGAGGAAGACGCCCTCGACGAACTCGTCCACTCGATCCGGGAGTTCGGGCTCCTCCAGCCTGTCATCGTCCGACCCCTCCCCCGCGGCGACGAGGTCGCCTTCGAGCTCATCATGGGCGAGCGGCGACTGCGCGCGACGAAGCTCGCCGGTCTGGAGGTCATTCCCGCCATCGTCCGGGAAACCGACGACCAGGACATGCTGCGCGACGCGCTCCTGGAGAACATTCACCGGGTTCAGCTCAACCCGTTGGAGGAAGCCAGCGCCTACCAGCAGCTGCTGGAGGAGTTCGGCGTCTCACAGGCGGAACTGGCACGCCGGATAGGGCGGTCACGTCCGTTGATCACCAACATGATCCGCCTGCTGCAGCTTCCGGTACCCGTACAGCGCAAGGTTGCCGCCGGGGTCCTCAGCGCAGGACATGCCAGGGCGATCCTCGGGGTGAAGACCGGTGCGGCCGAGCAGGAGAAGCTCGCCGAGCGGATCATCGCCGAGGGCCTCAGTGTGCGTGCCACCGAAGAGGCTGTGGTCCTGATCAACCGGGGGGACACCGAGGACGCACCGAAGAAGAAGCGCGAGCCCAGGGAACAGCCCGAAATGGTCCGGGAGTGGGCCAGCTCGGCGGCGGACGCCCTGGACACCCGTGTCACGGTCCAGATGGGTGCGAAGAAGGGGCGGATCGTCGTGGAGTTCGGGGACACCGACGACTTCGAGCGGATCACCGAACTGCTGAAACTGCCCCGGGACTGAGCCTCGGAACGGGGGGACCGGGGATCGTCCGGCTCCTGCGGCCGGGATTCCCGGTGGGTACACTTTCGGTGGTGACGACACACAGCTGACGAGGAGTTCGGGTGGAGATCAGGTACAGCGCGCTGAGCCACGCCGGTGCAGGAATGCTGGAGGCCAGGGCGTCCCGGGACACCTTCTGGGAACTCCCGCCGGGGACGCGGACGGACGACCCCGAGTTCGACCGGCAGATGTGGATACAGTCCGTGCTGTACCGCTGGGGTATCTGCGGGTACACCGCTTACGTAGGTACCGGGGAGAGCGGCAGTGTGGAGCGCCCGGCAGCGACCGTGTTCTTCGCTCCCTCCGGGTACTTCCCGGGGGCGGATGCCATGCCCTCCGGCCCGGCGTCCTCGGATGCGGTACTGATCTCGAATGTCTTCGTCGACCAGCCCTACATGGGGCTGTATCTTGAGCACAGTCTCATCGAGACGGTCCTGACCGAAGCGGAGCGCCGGGGTGTGAAAGCGGTGGAGGCGTTCGGCAGGAATGATTCCGGGGAAGCTCCCGACGTGTACATTCCCGAGGGCTACCATGGCTGGGAGGAGCGTCCCACCGGCGAAGACCTCGAGAGCGCGCCGGTGCTTTCGGCGGACATCCTGGTGCAGGAGGGCTTCTACGTCATCGGTCCGCACCGACGCTTCCCCCGCTACCGTCGGGACCTCCACAGCAGGTCAAACCTGTTCTCCACGTTCGGGACGGACGCCCACGAGCTTCTCAACGACCGGGAACCTCTCAGCACCGTCCTCGGTGGAGGACGCTGACAGCGTCCACCCGGGGCGGCTACCCCGGGTGTTGACCGCTGCGGGCTCACCATCAGGACCCACCCCGGGGTCAGAGGCGTCCTTCCTCGGCCAGCAGTTCGCTGAACGAGTACTGGCCGGTCTCGGCGACGTCCTTGTCCATCATGTACAGACGCTTCACCGCGACCACCAGTGCTTCGGCAATGGTGTCACGGACCTCCGGGTCGGTCAGTTTTGCGACATCGCCGGGGTTGGTGATGTACCCGGCGTTGAGCTGGACGGTGGGCATCTTGGTCATGCGGAGAACATCCCAGGTGCGCCCGTGGGTGTGGTTGTCACCCAGCCCTGTCCGGGCGGTGACCTCCCGCTGGATCAGACCGGCGAGACGCTCACCGGTCACTGACGTCGCCCCCGTCTCCGAGCCGTAGTAGAAGGACGCCGCGCCATTCCCCTTCTCATTGTGGTACCAGTCGCAGCGCAGGGAGATCATGAGGTCCGCGCCGAAGGCGTTGGCGATGGACGCCCGGTCCAGATTGGTGGGATTGTCGGTACGGGGCCGTGAACAGATGGTCTCCACGCCTGCGGAGATCATGCGCCCTTCCGTGCGTGTGGCGAGATCCCAGAGGATCTCCTCCTCGGTGATGTCGCCGTAGGGGCCGGGTACGATGCTCCCGGTCTTCTGTCCGCCGAAACCCGGGTCCAGGACGATACGTTTCCCGGCAAGGTGTGTGCCGGCCGACCGCAGCTGTTCCTGTTCCCTGGCAGCCTGCGGTGAGCCGCCGGTGATCCTGCGGCCCAGACGTGACAGGGACCTGAGGGTCGCCGGGCCGACGATACCGTCAGGGGTGAGACCTGCGTTGAGCTGGTAGTCCGTGACCGCGGCGTAGGTCACGGGGCCGAAGTGCCCGTCGATGCGGGACTTGAGGAAACCGAGGTCGTGGAGATGGGTCTGCAGTTCGGCGACGTCGTCACCGACGAGGTAGTGGCCGGGTGCCTGCAGGTCCAGGACCCGCGCACCCAGGGAGTAGGACGCCTCACGTAACGCCCGGAGCGTCCCGTCGGTGATGTGGCCGTCGGCGACGATGCCGCGTTTCTGCTGGAAGGCTCGGAGGGCGGATTCCAGTCCGGCGTCGAAGTACTCGTCCTCGGGACGCCGCTTCTGGTTTCCTCCGCCCGTGGCGTCCCCGCTGAATCCGTCAAGGAAACCCAGCCGGGCAAGGGTGCCGCGGACCTCCGCCACGCGCGGGGACCGGTCACCGAGTTTATGGACTTCGCCGTACACTGCTGCAGTACCTGCCGGTCAGACCAGGGCGTCGAGAGTTTCGGCGAGCGCGGCCCGGGACTGCTTTCCGTGGAGTTCGGCCACCTTGTGGCCGTCCTTGAAGACGAGCAGGGCAGGGATACTCATGATCTGGTACATCGAAGCCAGAAGGCGCTCTTCGTCGACGTTGACCTTCGCCACGGTCACGCGACCGTCGTAGTCCTCGGCGATGGAGTCGAGTACGGGTTCCATCTGCCGGCAGGGGCCGCACCAGGAGGCCCAGAAATCGACGATGACCGGACGCCCGGCGTCTATGACGGAGGAGCGGAACGTGTCCTGGGTGACGGTCACTGATTCTGCCATTGTGGATCCTCCCGGGTTAGAGGGACAGTTAAGGGGTTCACACAAGGATACCCGTGCAGTGCCCGGGACAGGTCATTGACGAGCGTGCGCCCGGGTTGACGGCGGTGGTGCACGGTAACGGTGGGGTCCCGGCCGGGGGGTGTGAGAGGTCGCCGGGTCAGGCGTCGAGGGCGGCGAGATAGGCTTCGGCGTCGAGAGCGGCGCGGCAGCCCGACCCTGCGGCCGTGACCGCCTGCTGGTAGCGGGAGTCCACCAGGTCTCCGGCGGCGAAGACCCCGGGAACTGATGTCGCCGTGGACGGCTCCGCGACCTTGACGTAGCCGTTGTCCTGCAATTCGACCTGGCCTGCGAAGACCTCGGTGCGGGGATCGTGGCCGATGGCGACGAACATCGCGTCCATGGGGATCTCGCGGGTCTCTCCGGTGACGGTGTCCTGCAGTCTGAGCCCCTGGACGGTCCCCTCCCCCAGGACCTCGACGACGGTGGCGTTCATGATCATGTCGATCTTGGGGTTGTTGCGGGCCCTTTCCTCCATGATCTTCGAGGCCCGGAACTCGTCACGGCGGTGGATGAGGGTGACTTTCTCGCCGAACCGGGTGAGGAAGTCTGCTTCCTCCATGGCCGAGTCACCGCCGCCGATGACGGCGATCTGACGGTCCTTGAAGAAGAAGCCGTCGCAGGTCGCACAGGCGGAGACGCCGTGTCCGAGCAGCTTCTCCTCACCGGGGACGCCGAGGTACCTGGGCGCGGCGCCGGTCACGAGGATGACGGTCCTGGCGTGGAACTCCTCGTCGTCGGTGAAGACTTTCTTGATGTCTCCGTCGAGTTCCACCCGGACGACATCTTCCATCCTCAGGTCGGCGCCGAAGCGTTCGGCCTGGTTGCGCATGTTCTCCATGAGGGTCGGGCCCATGATTCCCTCCGGGAAACCGGGGAAATTCTCCACTTCGGTGGTCTGCATGAGCAGGCCGCCGAAGTCCATCCCCTCGAACACGAGGGGGTTGAGCTCCGCCCGGGCCGCGTACACGGCCGCCGTGTAGCCGGCCGGGCCGGAGCCGATGATGATGACGTCGTGGATGGTGGGGGTCTGCTCGCTCATGACGCCCGATCTTAGCCCCCGCACCGGGTTGGCGTGGCAGCCGGTGGCAGGGTCCCTCAGGCGGTCACCGCCGGCACTGTGTCACGGGCGACGGTCGGTGTGAGCCCCGCCTCTGACAGGGAGGAACGTAACTGCCTGCGGGCCCGGCTGAGCCGTGATTTGACGGTCCCGACCGGTACACCGGTGCGTGCGGAGACGTCCTCCATCGACAGTCCGTGGACATCGGAGAGAACGACCGTGACCCGTAGGCCGGGACGAAGTGAGCGGACGGCGTCCTGCAGGAGCAGGCGCTGGACGGTCCGGCCTGCGTCGACAGCACGGGTGTCGGGAGTTCTGCGCAGGCGGTCCAGTATCCCGTCCTCACTGGCGTCCACCTCTTCGTGGCGTCGGCGTGTGGACCTGATGTGGGTCAGGGCGGTGTTGGTGACGATGGTGCGGAGCCAGGCTGCCGCACAGTCGGTGCCACGGAAGCTGTCCGCCTGACGGTGGACTTTCAGCAGTGCCTCCTGGAGAATGTCGGCGCGATCCTCCGGCGCGATGTGGAGACGGTGCAGCGTCCACATCAGGAGCCTTTCGTGCCGACTGACGAGTACACCGTAGGAGCGGTCACATCCGTCACGGTGACGCTTCAGCAGCTGGGCGTCTGTCAGGTCGTCGTAGTCCCATCGCGGCCCTGTGGTTCGCGGTCGTTGCGCTGCCGGTCCTGCCGTTCCTGCCTGCCCCGGCGTCCCTGCAGGCGCTGTCGTTCCTGCGGCGTGCGGAGTTTCCCCCGGAAGTGCAGTTTTCACTGGTGTTTCCCCTCGTGTTGTCCCCTCTCCACCTCCCCCGGTGGAGCAACTACCCGTGCAGTGTAGCTGCTGGATCCGGTGTGTGGGGAGACTGCGGAGTCACGGACCTGTTCCTGTGGATGTCGTATCCACAGGGTGGGGTCGGCTCGGCGGACTTCAGGGCAGGGTGAGTACCCCGGACTACGGCGGACTGCTGTGACCCCTGGCGGTATGACACATCCGAAGGTGGCCTTCGTGGCGGCTCTGACCGCCGTTTCGGGGCGCGGACGCCCGTGAACAGTAATGGATGATGTGTTTGAATGGTGCCGTTTCCCGCCGTCCCCGGAACCGGGCGTCCGGACCTCGTGACGTCACCGGGTCGAAGGACATCGCCGCAGTTGACTGCCCGTCTGATCCACTGTCTTTCCGGAACGGTTTCACGTGAAACATGGCCGGTGTCTGCGCCTGTGGTCCGAGTCTGCTCCCGCGAAGGTGCGTGGATTTGGGGTGTATCCGGCAGTACCGGGGCGGCACGGGGCAGTACAGGACGGAGCCTGAGGTACCGGCGACCGGCACGAAGGTGGCCGGCAGCCCCCGGGGATCAGTCTGCGAGGAGACCGCGGATCTTCGCGGCGATCAACCGGGCTCTTTCTGCGGAAACAGGGGCGCCGCGCTGTGACCCCAAGGCGAGGGTGTCCGCAAGGATTCCGGCCTGCCGGACGGTGAGACCACTGAACGCATCGGGATAGGTTGTCCGGAACTCCTCGGTACGGTCGGTACGGTCGGTACGGTCGATCTGAGGGTCGCTGACGATAAATCCCACTGTGTTCCTCTCCCGCCGGTGCCGGCCGCGTCCGTACCACGGACCGTGGCCCCCGAGCTGACCCGGAGTGTGTTCCGGGCAGAGCGCTGGGCCGGCCCGGATGACAGTGCAGACGGTATCACGGACGCCGCACCGCCTGCCTGTCAACACCCCTCCATTCGAACAGGTGTGCCAACAACTGACCGGTCCAACACTATCCCCGGAACCGGAGGGTGTCCAGTGCCTGCCACCGGTTCCCCCGTGCAGGCACCCGGACCGGGAGCCTTACTCCGTCGGAGCCGGTGCCACTGCAGAACCGGTACGGTCCCCCGTGACCACCGGCGCCCCGTGGACGGTGATCTCCCCCACCGTTGCGGCGTCCGGCATGGGCAGTCCGGTGATCCACACCAGAACCCGGTCCGCCGGCTTCGGGAGATCCCGGGAAACCCCCTGCTTCCCGTCCTCCGGCACCGTCGTCTCCGGGGACAGTACCAGTGAGTTTCCCTCGGAGGTCGCGGTGGCCAGCAGTGTCGTCTGGTCCAGTGAGGTCACGTCCCCGTCACCCGTACGCAGCTCCACGGTCATGCCCGGCCTCACCCCCGTCAGCTCAACCTGGGTCACCGCCACGGGCTCCGGCAGAGTGAGCAGAAGACCGATACCGTCCTTCACCGACGACGACGTCGGACCGAACTGGGCCTGGTACTGGGCGCTCGACCAGGTGCTGGACGGGTCTCCGTCGATGGTGAGCGGGGCGTCCTCCGGATTGTCCGGAGTTCCACGGCCGTCCTCCGGAGCCCACTCCCCCACCCCGGTCGGGCGGGAGACCCCGATGGTCCCCAGCCCGTCGCCGCCGAGAATCGAATCCGTCGTCAGCGGGGAATCCTTCCGCCCGCCACCCAGCACGGCCAGAGCCACCGCGATCACGGCGACCACGGCGACGACCCCTGCGACAGTGGCCACCCCGATCACCGTCAACCGACCCCGGTTCTCCGGTGCAGCACCGAAACCGGCACGGTCGGTGACCTCCGGGGCCACGTCCGCGGTGGTACGCAGATGCGGGCCCGTCGACTGGTCGTTGTCCGGGTGCGTCGCCTCACGCAGGACACGGGCCAGCTCGTGACCGTCACTGAACCTGCCCGCCCGCGCATCATCGGCGATCCTGGTGAGGTTGTCCGGTACCGCCCCGGGAACCCCCGACAACAGGAGTGACAGAGACACCCCGATGGAGTGCAGGTCGGCGACAGAACCCGCCCCTGCCGAAGACCCTGCAGAAGACCCTGCCGACTCCCCTGCAGAAGACCCGGCCGCACCTGCCGGACCCTGCGGTATGACGCCTGGGAAAGCGAGCACGGCCCGACCGTCCGTGCTGATCCTGATCCGGTTCCGGTGGTCGATACCCAGTGAGCATCCCGACCCTGCGGCGTCCGCGAGACCGACCATCGCCCACGCCGCGGCATAGGGGTCGGGGCCGGACTCGGCGACCCGTGTCAGCGGCGTCCCCTCCGTCCAGTCCGCGACGACCACGACCAGGGTCCGCGCGTCACAGATCTCCCGGACCAGAGCCACCGCCGGGGACGTCGCCGTCGCCTCCGCCAGCTTCGCCGTGGCATCGATGATCTCCCGGGTGGACCGTCCCGACCTGAGAGCGTCAATGACCGTCAACGCGACAAGATCACCGTCGGAATTGTCCCGGGCCTGCCACAGTCGGGCCGTCGGCGATCCGCCGTGGTCCGCGAGGAGGCGGTAACGGCCCTGCAGGATCGGCGCACCAGGCACCAGCCGCGGGCCCCGGACCCTGCCCGCGGACAGCGGAGGCAGTGCCCCGACCATGCCGGTGGGCATCATGCCGGCACCCGAATCGCCGAAGGACAGGGCGGTGATCTTCGTGCCCGGGGGTGCGACGGTGGCCGCGCCGTCGCCCTGCTCCTCCTCCGCCACCGCTGCCCGGCGGAACAGGCGGCCGACGACCGGCAGCCGGGACAGGGCAGCCCCGACAGTGACGACCTCCGGCAGCCTGGAGAAGGACAGCAGACCGATGACCACAGCGAGGAAGATGACCCCTGTCACCAGCAGACGGACGATGAAGCCGACCGACGTGTCCGCCCCCACCACGAACGTGGTCAGTAGGACATCCACCCGCCACGCCACCAGAGCCCCCACCGCGGACGCCGCGAACGCCCACAGCCCGGTCTTCAGGACACTGCGCATCCCCAGATGTCCCAGGGACCGTTTCAGCAGCCTGTGACCGATGATCGCACCGGTGACGAACCCCATTCCGTTCGCCGCTCCGAGCAGGACCACCACGAGCCGGGGCTCACTGGCCACGTGCGGGGCGAGATAGGCGAGCACCAGCTTCGTCACCGTGATCCCCGCGATGATGAAGGTCGGCGTCCACACCTCCTCACGGGCGTAGAAGACGCGCAGGTGCAGCAGGACCATCGCATAGGGGATCAGCGTGAACGCCGAGAAACTTATGGTCCAGCCGAGGACGTTCGCGGCGTCCTTCGAGTAGTCCCCGTAGGCGAACAGTGCCGGGCCGATGACCGTGCCGAAAGCGGTCATGTAGACGATCACCGGGACCATGGCCAGCATCGTCAGACGGGTCGCCGTCGACAGGTCCTTCACCACCGCCTTGTCGTCACCGTCGGCGGCGTTCCGGGACAGCCGGGGCATGAACGCGGTGAGCAAGGTGACGCCGATGATCCCGTAAGGCATCTGCAGCAGCTGCCACGCCTGCGTGTAGATCGTCGGGGCGCCACCGTCCGCACTCGAGGCGATACGGTTGTTGAGCACGTAGCCGGTCTGGGAGATCAGCACGTAGACGACGATCGCCACGGCCATTCCGCCGAACTGCTTCAGACGGCTGTCCAGGCCCCACAGCGGGCGCAGGTCGATTCCCGCCTTACGCAGGAAGGGGACCATGATCAGCGCCTGCACCACCACGCCGGCGGTGGTGCCCAGGCCCAGCAGCATGATGTGCGGGTCGGTGAGCGTCACCGAATCCGTCGGCGACAGTTTCGAGTCCTCCGGCAGCAGCCAGTACAGGCCGAGGATCGCGATGGTCACCAGGT
This sequence comes from Corynebacterium neomassiliense, assembly GCF_900626215.1. NCBI lineage: Bacteria > Bacillati > Actinomycetota > Actinomycetes > Mycobacteriales > Corynebacteriaceae > Corynebacterium > Corynebacterium neomassiliense. The sequence continues at coordinate 2,050,299 of NZ_LR131106.1, forward strand.
TGTTCACCACCGGGGCCCACGCACCGGGTCTGAAGTAGCCCTTCGTGTTCAGGACCGCCATCATCACCGAGAACAGTGCGTAGAAGACGATCTGCGGCAGCACCAGGTAGGCGAAGGCCGTGGACATGCCGACGTTGACCTTGCCGTCCGCGTCGAGGGACATCCGCGTCAGCAACGGTGCGGCGAACACCGCCAGGACAGTGACCGCCATCATCAACGTGAAGGTGAGGGTGAACAGTCTGCGGATGAACGCCGCACCCCGGTCCGGGTCCTCCTTCTCCGCACGCACCAGCAGCGGGATGACCAGACTGGACAGCACCGCACCGAGCACCAGTTCGGTGATGAGGTTCGGGAGGGTGTTCGCCGTGTTGAAGGCTGACCCGACCTCCACGCCGAGCGCGGACCCGATGAGGACCGTCCTCAGGAACCCGGTGATCCGGCTGAGGAGGGTGGCGAAGGCCATGGAACCCGTGTTCTGCACGACCTCGGCGTCACTGGGAGTGCCGTCGGTGGTCACGGTGCCGGAGTCCGCACCCGCCGGGACGTCGGGGTTCTCCACGGTCATCGTCGCACCGGCCCCTGACGCGGGGAACCGGTCCAGGTGGGAGAGGTCACCCCCGTCCGGGGTCGCCGTCCGGGGATGACGCGCCGGGGAGGGTTTCGGCGCGGGCGTCACCGAAGGGGAGCCGGACGCCACGAACCGGTGACGCTGCCCCCGCGGGCCGGGTTGTCCCGCTCGGTGTCCCGGATGGCCCGGCTGTTGGTCGGGGTCCTCGTACGAATCAGTCACGTGCACCATCATCGTGCACGTGGGCCGTACTTGGCGAACTGCGGCGTGGAGTACGTCGCGATGACCGCCGTGATCTACTTCGTGGATCACCCGGTGCGGGGTCGGACAGGCTGTGCGCTGCGGCCGTCCGGGCGTTACGCCGCCGGCGGAGGCCACGGCCCACGAAGAAGACCAGGACCAGGGCCCCCAGGACAGCTGCCGCGGTGCGCCAGCCGAGACCCGGCGCGGACGCGACCCGGATCTCCACGTCCTCCGAGATCCGTACGTTGTCCGGGGTGGAGAGGTACATCGTCAGGTCCGAGGGGGCACCGGTGTCCGGGATGGACGAGGTCATCTGCAGGGTCACACTGCCGCGCGCGGGAATCCGCTGCACACCCGGAGTGTTCAGTGTCACCTCGGGGGCTGCCGTGTAGTTCACCCGGACAGACACCGGCAACGGCAGTCCGTTGCGGGCCACGACGATGAGCGGGGACGAGTCACTGGTCCGGGTGAAGACATTGCCCGGGGGCAGCAGGGTCACCGCGTTGCGCAGGGCGTACGCCAGGCCCGTGACCCGGCCCGTCCTGTCGGAGGCGCCGATGCGTACCCGGGCGGAGTCCTTTTCGGAGCGACGCCCCGTATCGGACACGGACCGCAGCAGGTCGTCGAACATCGGGCGGGTGAACACCCGCCGGGTCAGCGCGATGTTCGAGACATCGTCCATCATCATCGTGATATTGCGGATGTGTCCGGCGATCTGTGCGACATTGCGGGCCTCCCCGTCATTGACGGCGGCCGGGTCTCCGTCCAGGGTAGTGTCCTGCGCAGCCTGGTTCCCGGCCTGGTTCCCGGTCTGGTTCCCGGCCTGGGTGGCGGACAGGGTCGCGGTCCCGGCCGGTGCGGAGAGCGCGGAGCCGAAGGACACCGCCCTGGCTGAACCGTCGGTGAGGTGGCGGGTCACCGCCGACAGGAACGTCGCCGCGTCCGTCGCGTCGACCGACCATGCTGCGGGCGGTACGGCGAGGATGTTCCGGGACCGTGCGGTGCCTGAACTGACGGCGGCGATCTCCAGGTCCAGCACGCTGACTGCCGCGGACATCCGGGACGCCGCCCCGTCGCCGGAGAGATGACGCCGGGAGGACGCCGGGGTGTAGGCCACGGTCTCCGGCCGTTCACCGGTGGCGGCCAGGGCGGCGCCGAGATCAGCGGGGAACTGCAGAGCCCTGACCGTGCCGGACCCGGTGTCGAGGGTGTCCACGGCACTTCCTCCGGCGGGGCCCGGGTCCCGCCGTGCACTGTCGCCCGTGCCCGGTCCCCCGCCTGTGCCGTCACTGCCGCCGGAACCGGTGTCGGTGACCGTCGAGTCCGCGACCACGGCGGTGACCGGCCCCGTCGAGGTGGACTGCACCAGCGGCAGTGCGTCGGCGTCGAGGTATCCGGATCCGGGGATCTGCACCCCGGTCGCCGGAGTGACGCCGAGGATCTCCTCGACGGTCGACGTCCCCCGGTCCGTCAGACCTTCGGCGAGCCACGGGTCGCCGCCGGCGGCCACGGCGTTGACGTCCGCATTGGCGAAGGGCAGCGGGACCACGCAGGAGTCGGTGACGGCGTCACGAAGGTCACCGAGCCAGGTGGCGGCGGCGTCCGCACCCGTGCCGTCCACCGCGTCCCCGGCGGCGTCCCTCCGGTTCCAGCTGTCACGCAGCCGGGTCGGTTCCTCGACCGGTGACGGCACGGCGCTGCCCACCTTGTACCCGCCGGCCATCCGTTCGACGGTCTCCAGCAGGTCAGGATCCACCGCCAGGCACGTCGCCGTGCGTACGGAGCTGCCGTCGGGCCCGTTGACGGCGTCACGCCAGACGTCGAGGAGACCGCGGAGCCGCCCGCCCTCGGACAGCTCGCCGGCGAGAGTTTCGTCGGGGAGATACAGTTCGGCGGGGTCCGGGGCGTCCCCCACCTGGCCGGCCACGGCAACTGAGCTGGAGGACAGGGGCCAGAGCACGGTGAGCCCGGCGCGGGTTCCGTCACCGGTGTCTGTCGTGCCGTCTGTGCTGTCGCTGTCGCCGGTGACGGTGAGTGTGGTGCGGGCCGCGGCGAGGTACGCGGTGCCGGACTCCCCGTAGTCTCCGTTGAAGTTGAACAGCAGGGGATGGACCCCCGCGCCGGTGATCCCGAGGCCGGGCAGGGTCACACCGCCTCCCTCCGCGTCCGCGGCGTCGCCACCGGAGGTCTCCCCGGCGGAGGTGCCGTCGTCGGATCCGCCGACGGGGACGGAGACCTCGACCGTCCGGGTACTCCCGGCCTCGACCGTGCCCTCCACGGGCACGAACGTTCCCACCCACGGGTACTCGCCCTGGTTCGCCAGCAGTGATGTCGCCACCCCTGCGGGGGTGTCCACCGGGTCGGCGCGCTGGGCCCGCAGCTCCAGTGCGCTGAGATCCTGGTCGGAGGAGTTCGTGATCTCCACCGTGACCTGAAGGACATCGGCGGTCGGCGCTGTCGTCGTGGGCTGTCCGGGGACTTTCGCCGTCACCCCCGTGTCCGGGGCCGCGGACCGTGCCTCCGGATTCGCCCACAGCAGGTCGTCGGTGGTGGTGGTTCCCGTACCCCCGGCACCGGTGGAACCGTCGTCCTGGGCCGCGGCACCGGACACCCCGGTGAGACCGGCCGTGACCCCGAGGGCGGCCGCGAGGGTGAAGGACGCCACCCGCGACCGGACGGCCGTGCGGACACGGGCCCGGACGGCGGCGGAAATTCGGGACACTCGCACGTCGACAGTCCTTACCGCAGGGTGCGGCGCCCGGCCTTCGCTTCGGCGCGTGCCAGGTCGGGCAGCCTGTCGAGAGCCTGGCGGGCGAGCTTGCGTTCGTCGGCGTAGGCGAGCTTCTCGACCAGGTGGCTCACCGGGAGCCATGCCACCTCCGTGACCTCGGGGTCCTCGTCGTTGAGCTGGCCGTCGACGATGCGCAGCAGGTGGTGGTGGACCGTCTTGTGGATCCTCCGGCCCTCGGAGACGAACCAGTAGTCGATCGTGCCGAGTTCGGAGAAAACCTTCCCGTGCACCCCTGTCTCCTCCCACACCTCACGCTCGGCGGTGGTGTGGGCGTCCTCCGGCTCCTCGATGTGCCCTTTGGGGATCGACCAGAGGAGGCGGCCGCGCCGGTCGAGACGCCCGATGAGTGCGACGTACATTTTCGACAGGTCCACTGAACCGTCACCGCGGACGGATTCAGCCAGCCCGGACAGCACCAGGCCGCCCGCGCTGGTTTCGACGGAGGTCGGCAGCTCATGGTGGTCCCGCTGGTGGACCGGGCGCGCCGGAGACCGACGGGGGTCCGGAATGCTGCGACGACGCCTCTGACTCATGGTTGCCCAGACTAGTGCCTCCACCTGAGAAAGGGTGAGCCGGCTGTATCATTGTGGGAATGCAACGATCCACCGGAACCATGCTCGCGACCGCGCGGGACGCCGTGAAAACCCACGACCGTACCCTCACCTCCCTCGCCGCCGCTTTCGCCACCCGTGGACACTCCCTGTACCTCGTCGGCGGTTCCGTACGGGACGCCCTCCTCGGCCGCCTCTCCCACGACCTCGACTTCACCACCGACGCCCGCCCGGATGTTGTCACGGAGATCCTCGCCGGGGTCACCTCCACCGTGTGGGACACCGGTATCGCCTACGGCACCGTTTCCGGCATGGTCCACGGAATGACCGTGGAGATCACCACCTTCCGCGCGGACCAGTATGACGGGGAGTCCCGCAACCCCGAGGTCACCTACGGCGACACGCTGGAGGACGACCTGGTCCGACGGGACTTCCGCTGCAATGCGGTGGCCCTGCGGCTCACCGCCGACGGGGAGCATGAACTGTGCGACCCGCTCGACGGGCTCGCGGACCTGGCCGCCGGGATTCTCGACACGCCCGCCGCCCCGGAGAAGTCCTTCCACGATGATCCGCTGCGCATGCTCCGGGCCTGCCGATTCACCTCCCAGCTCGGCTTCTCGGTCGCCCCCCGGGTGCAGGACGCCATGACTGCGATGGCGGCGGAGATCGACCGCATCACCGTCGAGCGGGTCGCCGCGGAACTGGACAAGCTCATCCTCGGCGCCGAACCGTGGACCGGCCTGGACCTGATGGTGGCCACGGGCATCGCCGCCCATGTCCTGCCGGAGCTGCCGGCCCTGCAGCTCACTCAGGACGAGCATCGGCAGCACAAGGACGTGTACGCGCACTCCCTGCAGGTGCTGCGCAACGTCACCGGGCTGGAGGACCGGCTCGCGGCGTCCTCCCCGGGCACCGGAGGTGACGGGGACGCCGAGTCCCCGGAGCAGTCCCCGGGGCAGTCCCTGGAGCACCGTCGGCTCGTACTGCGCTGGGCGGCGCTCATGCATGACTGCGGCAAACCCGCCACCAGGGCCTTCACCGGGTCCGGGACGGTGACCTTCCACCACCACGAGGTGGTGGGTGCGCGCATGGTGCGCCGGCGGCTGAAGGCGCTGAAGTACCCCAAGAAGACTGTCGAGGAGATCGGCCAGCTGGTCTTCCTCCACATGCGTTTCCACGGGTACGGGGAAGGGGCGTGGACGGACTCCGCCGTACGCCGGTACGTCAACGATGCCGGGGTCCTGCTTCCCGAACTCCAGCTTCTCGTCCGGGCCGACTGCACCACCCGTAACCGCCGGAAGGCCGAGCGTCTCCACCGGATCTGCGACGACCTGGACGCCAGGATCGTGGAGTTGAAGGAGAAGGAGGACCTCGCCGCCGTCCGTCCGGAACTCGACGGCAACGAGATCATGGAGGTGCTCGGTATCGCGCCGGGGCCGCTCGTCGGGGAGGCCTGGGCATTCCTGAAGGAACTCCGGCTGGACCGGGGACCGGTGGACCATGACGTGGCCGTCGCCGAGCTGCGGTCGTGGTGGGCAGACAGGGAGGCTCAGCGCGCACAGCAGGACGTGCACGAGGACGTGCACGAGGATATGGAGGATACTGACAGGTGAGACGCGCGGACCTCCCCGTCGACGGCACCGTCGGGGAGCCCGGGAACCTCGACAGGATCCGGGACGGGATCCGGGACGGACTCCGGACGTCGTGGACGGTGGCCCTGGGACTGCTGCCCCTCGGTCTCGCATTCGGGCTGCTCGTCAGCCAGGCGGGCTTCGCCTGGTGGTGGACCCCGGTCTTCAGTGTCGTCATCTACGCGGGTTCCATGGAGTTCCTGGCGGTGTCCCTGGTCACGGCCGGGGTGGCACCCCTGTCGGCGGCACTGACCGCTTTCCTGGTGAACTTCCGGCACGTCTTCTACGGGCTGAGCTACCCGGTCGGGGCTGTCCACTCCCCGCCGGCGAGAGCGTACGGGATCTATGCGCTGACCGACGAGACCTACGCCGTCCTCTCCTCCCGGCCGCGGGCGGACTGGACGCAGGTGAAGGTCCTGACGGTGCAGGTCTTCTGCCAGTTGTCGTGGGTGCTCCCGGGCATCGCCGGCGCACTCGTCGGGGCGGCGCTGCCGGTGGACCTCGAAGGCCTGGATTTCGCACTGACCGCGTTGTTCGTCGTGCTGGCGGTGGAGGCGGCCGATGCCCGCCGGGACCCTGTCCTCCCGGTCGTCGCAGCCGCTGCCGGGCTGGTGGGACTGCTCCTGGGACGGGACCGGATGCTGTTCACCGCGCTGACGTTGTACTTCGTCTTCCTGGTCGGGAAGTTCCTCCTGCAGCGCAGGACAGGAGGTGGGCCGCGGTGACGTCCACCGTGACCGGGACAGCTCCCCACCCTGGGACCGTTGATCTGGCCGTGGCAGGACTGCCCGAGGGGGTCGACCTGCAGAACACCCTGCTCATCCTCGGCGGAATCTGCGTGGTCACGGTCGTCCTGCGGGCACTGCCGTTCGCGGCGGTGAAGTTCTTCCTCGAGAACGCCCTGGTCGGATGGCTGGGGACAGCCATGCCCGTGGGGGGGATGGTGGTTCTGGTGATGTACACGCTGGGTGACAGCACCGGACGCCCGGGCGGGGTGTGGGCCGCGCTGGCGGCCGTCGCGGTCACCGTGGCACTGCACCTGTGGAGACGTTCGGCGACATGGTCCGTGCTGCTCGGCACGGCGCTCTACGTCGTCCTGGTCAACTGGGTCCTCTGAACCGGGGTCCTGCTACGCCGTCGCCTTCTCGAGCAGGGGGACGAGCAGATCCAGGGCGTGCAGCATCGAGGCGGGGGTGCCCAGGGAGATGGCGTTGGCGAGTTCCTCGTCGGTGACGATGGAGTGGCCCTCCTTCACCGCGGTGAGCTGCTTCCATGAGGCGTCCGCGGTGAACTCCTCGGCGCTGAGACCGATGGGGAATCCGATGACGACATCGGAGTCTGCCTTGTCCACGTTCTCCTCGGACAGGGAGACGTAGAATGTGTCCTTCGCCAGGTCGGTGATCTCCGGGTTCGGCTGGAAGCCGAGGTCTTCGACCAGGTCGGCACGCGCGTCCCCGGCGACGTAGGCGCCCCATTCCACGGTGGTCTTCGCGAGGACCGTGGCGGTCTTGTCCGCCCACTGCGGGTGGGCGTCCTTCACTTCGGTGATCCGGTCCTTGACCTGCGTGACCAGTTCCTCGCCTTTCGCCTTCTCGCCGAGGGCGGTGGAGATCATGCTGACCTGGGAGTCCCAGGGGGTCATCCAGTTGTCCGCGCCGTCGGGGACGGAGACCGTGGTGGCGATCTTGCTGAGCCTGTCGTAGGTCTCCTGGCTGCCGTCGGCACGCACGTTGAGGATGAGGTCAGGTTCCAGGGCGGCGATCTTCTCGTAGTCGGGTTCCATGGTGCCCAGCTGCTCCGGTGCCTCGTCGTAGGTGGCTGTCGCCCAGGGGCTCAGGCCGTCGCCGCCGAAGTCGAGCCAGTCGGACACCCCCACCGGCTGGACCCCCAGCTCGGTGGCGATTTCGGCGTCCCCCCAACCCAGGGCGACGACCCGCTCGGGCTGGTCCTTCACCTCGACGTCGCCGAACTTCGTGGCGACGGTGACGGGGAAGGAGTCGGTGGCGGTGGAGGCGGCCGTGTCGTCGGCACCGCCGGAGGAGTCGTCGGAACCGGAGTCCGGCGAGCAGGCGGCCAGGGCGACGGCCGTGGCCAGGGACAGTGCAGCCGCGGTGATGCGCGTGATCCGTGAAGTCATGGAGGTGAGCCTACAGTTACCTCGGGGGACGGCGCAGCACCCCCGCCCGACTGTCCGACCGGCTGGCTAGACTCGGGCCCCATGGGAACACCTCAGTTCATCGTTGAACTCCGCGAACAGATCGGCCACGCACCACTGTGGTTGCCGGGGGTCACAGCGGTCGTCGTCCGGGACGTCGCCCCGGACGCACCCGCGTTCGCGACACCGGAGGTGCTGCTGGTCAGGCGGGCCGACGACGGCAGGTGGACGCCGGTCTGCGGCATCGTCGAACCCGGGGAGGAACCCCACGCCGCCGCGGTGCGGGAAGTTGCCGAAGAGACCGGGTTGACCGTCGAGGTGGACGCGCTCATCGGGGTCGGCGCGGTCGGACCGGTGACCTACCCCAACGGCGACGAGTGCCGGTACATGGACACCACCGTCCGTTGTGTCGTCGTCGAGGGCGGTGGAGGCGGGACAGGTGAGGACGCCTGGACACCCCGCGTCAACGACGACGAGTCCACCGAGGTCGGATGGTTCGAGGTGGCACAGCTCCCTGCACTGGACCCCCGGTTCCGTCTCGTCATCGCCGACGCCGTGGCCCAGCTCCGGCACCCGGCAGGTTTCCGCCCGCGGATGGGGTACACCCGGCGCGACCGGCCGGCGTGGCACTGACACATGAGTCGGAAGCGGGCGCTGCCCAACATCGTCGCCGACGCCCTGGAACGCATCTGGGAGGGTGCGACAGCCGACGACCTCGAGTCAGCGGTCCTCGACTTCAAGGAGGACCCCGCCCACACCCCCACCGCCCACGTCACGGCGAAGACGGCCGACATGCTGGTACGGACGGCGGCATGTTTCGCCAACGGGTCCGCAGGGCGGGCGTTCATCGTCTTCGGGATCGCCGACCGCACCCCCGGCCCGGCGGCGTTCAACGGGACCGGGAGGGACCCTGCGGACATCGCCCACACCATCTTCGCCAACACCCGACCTCACCTTGCCGTGGACGCCTGGTCGACGCAGGTGCACGGTGCCCGGCTCGTCATCATCCGGGTCGCCGCGGGAATGGCGGTCTACACGGGGTTCGACGGGGTGGTCAAGCACAGGGTCGGTGATTCCTGCCTCCCCCTCGACGGTGCCGAGCTCGCAGAGATGACCCGGGCGCGCAGGAACCCGGACCCGACGGCGCAGCCGGTCGCACTGCCGGCGTCCGCGCTGGACCGTAACGCCCTGGCGGTGGCGCGGGGCCTGCTGGCCGAGCACAGGGACCGTACCGGGCAGACCCCGGACCAGACCCCGGACCAGAGTCCGGTCAGGGTCCCGGGGAACTCCACGGTGCGGGCCGGCTTCTCCGACGACCCCGCCGCCCTCTTCGACGCCCTTGACCTGCTCACCGATGACGGCTCGCCCACTGTTGCGGCGAAGATCCTGTTCGGTATGGCGGATCCGGAGCACCCGGTGGCCCGCCACATCTTCCGGGACGCCGGGGGCGAGATCGTCGCGGAAACCGAGCTGCATGATCCGCTGGTTCTCGCCGCACGCTCCCTGCACCGGCTCGTGCGTTCCCATTCAGATGCCGGGATACCGCCGACGGCGCAGACTGAGGCACTGAACAATGCGTTGCTGCACCGGGACTGGTCCCGGCCGGACCCGGTGGTGGTCTACCAGTCCGCGGACATGCTCCGCGTCAGTTCTCCGGGGGGACTGCCGCCCGGGGCGTCCGCCGAGAGGCTGCTGTCCGGACCGTCCCAGCCGCGGAACCCGGCACTGGTCAACGCGGTGCAGCAGTTGGGGATGGTGGAGTGGTCCTCCCGTGGTTTCGACCGGATGTGGGTCTCCATGCTCAGCGCCGGTTTCGAACCGCCGACGGTTGACGTGCGCGCCGACTCGGTGGACGTGGTGCTCTTTGACGGGGTGGCTGACCTCGGGTTCGTTGCCGCACTGTCGGCGGTGCGGGCCGAGTTCGGCCGCGGCATCACCAGGGACGCCGCGACGTTGGTCGTGCTGCGCTACCTGCTCGGCAGTTCCAGTGGTGCAGGTCCGCGCAGCGCCGGGGCGGCGGTGATCACGCTGGAACGGGTCGCGGCCCTGCAGCAGGCGACCGAGGCGGACGCCAGGACGCTGATGACCTGGCTGTCACAGCGTGGACTGCTGCACCGCACCTCCAGGCGTCGCGACGAGTGGCGCCTGTCGGACCGGACTCTCGCCGTGGTGTCGGGGTCGGGACGGTCATTCTCAGCGGAGTAGATCGGCTGGTGACGGTGGAGACCACGGGCACCCGGACCGGGTACCTCATTTCTGGGAGTGAGGAGGATGAGGTCAACAGCGTCAGTCGGTCGCTGTCGGGCGAAGAGGTCGCCCTGTATCCCGTCGAGGACTGGGTCTGCGGACCACCTACCAGGTGTTCTCCGGACGCTCACGGTCATATTTCGCGGCGCGGACAGAACACATCATCAGCTGTACCTGGTGGAAGATCATCAGCGGCACGATGACCAGTCCTGCTCCCCCGGTGAACATCACCGTCGCCATCGGCAGCCCGGAGGCGAGGGACTTCTTCGTCCCGCAGAACTGGATCGCCACCTGGTCTGCGTAACTGAATCCCAGTTTCCGGGCGACGAAGGAGGTCAGGGTCAGCATGATCCACACCAGGGCCACCGACCCGAGGACGATCCCGACCACCGCGACCCAGCTGACGGAACTCCACACGCCCATGACGATGCCCTCGGAGAACGCCGAGTAGACGACCAGCCCGATGGAGATCTTGTCGACGTACCCGGTCGGTTTCGCCTTGGCGAAGGTCTGTACGGCGGGGAACACGGCGCGGGCGACCTGTCCGAGGATGAACGGGGCGAGCAGCTGCAGGGCGATGTCGAGGAACACGGAGGTGTCGATGTGCAGGCCCGTCCCGGAGCTCATCAGCAGAAGAACCAGCAGCGGGGTGGCGAAGACCCCGATGAGGTTGGACGCTGATGCGCTGATAATCGCGCCGGGGACGTTGCCGTGCGCGATCGAGGTGAAGTTCACCGAGGACTGCACTGTGGAGGGAACGAGGCAGAGGAAGAGTATCCCCTGGTAGAGGTCGTCACCGATGACGTCCCTGAGCGGCATGAGGGCCAGACCGATGAGGGGGAAGAGCACGAAGGTGAAGGCGAGGATCAGCAGGTGGAGCCGCCAGTGCGTCAGTCCGTTGAGGGCTTCCCGGGTCGACAGCCGGGCACCGTAGAGGAAAAACAGGACGGCGATGACGATCTTGACTGTCCCGTCCACAGCCACGGCGAATCCGCCCTCGGCGGGGAAGGCGAGTGCGAGAAGCACCCCGACGACGATGAGGACGATGAGAAGGTCCGGCCGGTATCCCAGGATGCGGGAAATGAAGTTCCTCATGTCGGGCACTGTATCCGACGCCGGGGGCCGGAGCGGGCACTGGTAGAAACATACTGCATGGACCGGAAGGTCAACTGAGCTGACTGCCCGCCCGCTCACGCACCGCCGCCCCGTCGGCACAGGACGCCGAGGCGCCCGGGGACTCCACGGCGAGACTGCCGGCCGCGACGGCGAAGCGGGTGGCTTCGCGCAGACCTGACCCTGTCGCCAGTGCGGTGGCCAGAGTGCCGCAGAAGGCGTCTCCGGCGCCCGTGGTGTCCACGACCTGTGCCGGTGCCGGTGACTCCACCTCCACCGTCCCACGCGGGTCGATGACAAGGGCACCCCGGGCCCCGAGCGTCACCACCGCGGAACGGCACAGTCCCCGGCCCACTGCAGCTGCCAGGCCGTCGAGCACCTCGTCGAGACCTGTTTCCCGCGGCACCCCCAGGACATCCGCGGCCTCGGTCTCGTTGACGATGAGAGGATCCGCCGTGGACACGAGTTCCTGCAGGTCATGGCCGTGCACTGTCACCGGCGCAAGATTGAGGACGAACCGTGCCCCGTGCCGTTCGGCGAGGTCGGGCAGACCTGCGGAATGCCCGGGGGTGAGTTCCCCCTGGGCCAGGAGAACATCGGCGGCAGGGGTGGCGTCCTCCCCTGTCGGGTCCCCGGGGCCGGGCACCTGCGCCGGATCGGTGAGGGTGTTCGCCCCCGAGGTCACGATGATGATGTTCTCCCCCTCGGCGTCACCCATGATGAACGCCGAACCGGTCGGGGTGTCCTGCGACCGGGCCACCCGGGAGACGTCCACGCCGGCGGCACGCAGGGTGTCGAGGGCGGCTGCACCCGCGGCGTCCTCCCCCACCGTGGCCACCAGGTACACCGTCGCCGCCCTGTCGTCCACGGTGCCGTCCCCGGCACAGCAGGCGGAACCTGCCGCGAACCGTGCCGCCGCGACCGCCTGGTTCGCCCCTTTCCCTCCGAGCACAGGCCCGCCGCCCACTGTTCCCGCAGGCTCGGCGATGACCGTCTCCCCGGGGGCGGGAAACGCCCGGACGCGGACGAAAGTGTCCGTGTTGACGCTGCCGCAGACAATGACGGCAGGACGCGGACCGTCCGCGGGACGGGACTGTCTGTGCTGCACCGCGCGGGCCCGGCTACCGTGCGCTGTGGCTGTCCCGGGCAGCCACAGCGCGCCGGGCCGCCTCCAGGTCGAGGACCGGGTTGCTCAGCGTGGTGGTCGTTCCGGAGAGGTCGGCGTCCGCGTGGTCGCAGGCCCCGCAGTCGTCGCAGGAGCCGCCGCAGGAGTCCGCTGCGGCGGACCCGGTGGTGCGGGAACCGGCCGCAGAAGACCCGGAGGAGGACGCCGCGGCACCCCCGCCCGAGGAGCAGCAGCCCGCCGCCGCGCGACGGGCCTCGACCTCCTGGCCCTTGCGCAGGTCGATGCGGGCCACGATGTGGGCGGCGTTCGCCGCGCCGACACCGATGAGGCCGAGCGCGCCGACGGTCAGCAGGACCGCGACCGCCCACATCCAGCCTCCGCGCAGGCTGACCAGCCCGCCGACGATGACGGCGGCTCCGGCGCCGGTCCAGAACGGGCCGACGATACGGTGCGCGGTGGTCCACATCTCACGGCTCTTGCGGACCTCCGGGACGTGCAGTCCGACCCACCTGTTTCCGGGGAGCGTCCCCGTCAGTCCCATAATGCCGGTGACCAGCACCGCAACGCCGAGGATGAACAGCAGGACAGAGAGAACGGTCATGACCGGCAGTCTATTACAATGACCAGCCATGAGTAATTCCAGCGAGACCACCCCCTTCCGCTACACCCCGGAGCTCGCCGGCGACATCGAGGCCCGCTGGCAGAACACCTGGCGGGAGCAGGGCACCTTCAACGCCCCGAACCCCGTCGGGGACCTCGCTGAACCCGGCCGGGAACTCCCGGAGGACAAGCTCTTCGTCCAGGACATGTTCCCCTACCCGTCAGGCGTCGGCCTGCACGTCGGCCACCCCCTGGGGTACATCGCCACCGACGTGTACGCCCGCTACAACCGGATGCTGGGGCGCAACGTCCTCCACACCCTCGGGTACGACGCCTTCGGCCTGCCCGCCGAGCAGTACGCCGTACAGACCGGCACCCACCCTCGCACCACGACCCGGGCGAACATCGAGAACATGGAACGTCAGCTGGGACGTCTCGGCCTGGGGCACGACCGGCGTCGGGTCATCGCCACGACGGACACCGACTTCTACCGGTGGACGCAGTGGATCTTCCTGAAGATCTACAACTCCTGGTTCGACCCGGAGCTGAAGAAGGCCCGGCCCATCTCCGAGCTGGAGGAGAAGTTCGCCGCCGACGGCGTCGACGGGACGCCGTGGTCCTCCCTCTCCCCCGCCGAACAGCAGGCGGAGCTGGACGCGCACCGTCTGGTCTACCGGGCGAACTCCACGGTGAACTGGTGCCCGGGGCTGGGCACCGTGCTGGCCAACGAGGAGGTCACCGCGGAAGGCCGGTCGGAGCGCGGCAACTTCCCGGTGTTCCGCAAGAGGCTGTCCCAGTGGATGATGCGTATCACCGCCTACGCGGACCGTCTCATCGACGACCTCGAGGACCTGGACTGGCCCGAGAAGGTCAAGGCGATGCAGCGCAACTGGATCGGCCGGTCCCGCGGCGCCGAGGTCGACTTCGCCACGGACCTTCCCGACGGTCAGGGCATCAGGGTGTTCACCACCCGGCCGGACACCCTGTTCGGGGCGTCCTACATGGTGCTCGCCCCCGAACATGAGCTGGTGGACCCGCTGGTGGAACTGTCCGCGGGGGCCGACTACCCGGCGGGCACCGACCCGAGGTGGACCAACGGCGAACAGTCCCCGGCTGCGGCGGTGGCCGCCTACCGGCGGTCCATCGCCGCGAAGTCGGACCTGGAACGGCAGGAGAACAAGGAGAAGACCGGAGTCTTCACCGGCGCCTACGCCACCAACCCGGTCAACGGTGAACGGGTGCCCGTGTTCATCGCCGACTACGTCCTCACCGGCTACGGCACCGGCGCGATCATGGCCGTCCCCGCACACGACACCCGTGACCACGAGTTCGCGACCGTCTTCGGCCTGCCGGTCCGTGAGGTCGTCGCCGCCCCCGGCACCGAAGTGGACGTGCAGGAGGAGGCTTTCACCGGTGACGGTGTCCTCGTCAACTCCGCCAACGGTGACGGCCTGGACCTCAACGGCAGGAACAAGGCGGAGGCCGTCGCCACGGTCATCGCCTGGCTCGAGGAACGGGGCCTGGGTGAACAGAAGATCCAGTACAAGCTGAGGGACTGGCTCTTCGCCCGCCAGCGGTACTGGGGTGAGCCCTTCCCGATCGTGTACGACTCTGACGGAGTGGCGCACGCCCTGCCGGAGTCCATGCTCCCCGTGGAACTCCCCGAGGTCGAGGACTACCGCCCGGTGAGCTTCGACCCGGACGACGCCTCCTCGGAACCGCACCCCCCGCTGGCGAAGGCGAAGGAGTGGGTCGAGGTCACACTGGACCTCGGTGACGGCGAGAAGGTCTACCGGCGTGACACCAACGTCATGCCGCAGTGGGCGGGGTCCTCCTGGTACCAGCTGCGGTACATCGACCCGACGAACCAGGAGAAGTTCGTCGACATCGACAATGAGCGCTACTGGACCGGTCCCCGGGAGGGCATGCCCTCCGGCGGTGTCGACCTGTACGTCGGTGGAGTGGAGCACGCGGTGCTCCACCTGCTCTACAGCAGGTTCTGGCACAAGGTCCTCTTCGACCTGGGGTACGTCAGCTCCTACGAGCCCTACCACCGGCTCTACAACCAGGGCTACATCCAGGCCTACGCCTACACGGACTCGCGTGGTGTGTACGTGCCCGCCGCCGAGGTCGAGGAGAAGGACGGCAGGTTCTTCTACAACGGTGAGGAGGTCAACCGGGAGTACGGCAAGATGGGCAAGTCCCTGAAGAACGCCGTCTCCCCCGACGAGATCTGCGACGCCTACGGGGCGGACACCCTCCGGGTCTACGAGATGTCCATGGGCCCGCTGGACACCTCCCGCCCGTGGGCGACCAAGGACGTCGTCGGTGCCCAGCGTTTCCTGCAGCGCGCCTGGCGTCTCGCGGTCGACGAGCAGACCGGGGACGCCGTGGTCTCCGACGCCGGCCTCACCGACGAGGATCTCCGCACCCTGCACCGTACGGTCGCCGGGGTCCGGGACGACTACGCGAACCTGCGGGACAACACCGCTGTCGCGAAGCTGATCGAGTACGTCAACTACCTGACGAGAACCTACGCGGGCGGGGCGTCCGGCTCTGCGCCGCGCGCCGCCGTGGAACCCCTGGTCCTCATGCTGGCTCCGGTGGCCCCGCACATCGCCGAGGAGATGTGGGGCCGTCTGGGGCACGGGGAATCCCTGGCACACGAGGACTTCCCCACCTTCGACGAGAAATGGCTGGTCGACGATTCCGTCGAGCTGCCGGTCCAGGTCATGGGCAAGGTCCGCGGCCACATCACCGTTGCCGTGGACGCATCCCGTGACGCAGTGGAGGCCGCGGCCCTGGCGGAGCCGAACGTCCGGGCTCACACCGACGGGAAGAATATCGTGAAGATCATCGTGGTCCCCGGCAGGATGGTCAACATCGTCGCGAAGTAGCCGGCCGGCCCCGCAGGGGGTCTACTCCCCCAGGATCAGCTTCTGCAGCAGGGTGGTCGCGACCAGCAGGAACCACGGGATCAGCGCCCACACCGCCCCCATCAGCGGCGCCCAGGCGTGGTAACGGCTCCACCGCCGGCTGGTCACCACGCACACGCCCACGGCCCCGGCGAGGGAGACGATGACCGGTACCGCGTGGGTGAGCGTGGAATCCCCGGTGAGTGCCCGCAGCACGAGATAGACGGCCACGGTCAGTACCGGGACCCCCAGCCCCCACTGCCACGCCATTTTCACCGCCGCGCGACGGTCCTCCTGCTCCAGGTGTCCGATGACGTCGTCCCTGTTTCTTCTGCCGGCTGTGCCGCCTGTCCCGTCATCCATGACACCCAAGGGTAGTCAGGGTGCGGACACCGGGGGCGGGGCCGGGCGTCCGAACCGGACGGCTACACCGCGCTGACGAGAACAGGTGCAGGCGAATGCCTGAGAATCTGGTTCGTCGACGGTCCGATGAAGACCTTGTTGAACGTCCCCAGAACCGAGGAACCCACCACCAGCAGGTCACCCTTCTTCCAGCGCAGGTCGCCGACGGAGGTCTCCCAGTCCCCGCCGGTGCCCACCCCGGTCTGCACCTCAAGCTCCGGGTGACGTTCCAGTGCACGCCGGCGCCCCCGGTCGATGATCTCCTCGGCGCGGGCGGTCCACCTGGCCAGGATCCGGGCGTCCTTCCCCTCCGGCAGGGGGACACGGGTCGGGTACATTGTCGCCCCGGTCGGGCTGAACACGACCAGCCGCAGCGGGACCCTGTGACGGGCGGCGAGGTCCGAGGCGTGGCGCAGGGCCTGCTGCGACTGCTCGGTGTCCACGTACGCGCAGCTCACCCTCGTTATCCCGTGGCCGGACAGTACGGGCGCGTGCGGTGCCGTGAGCACGGGCAGCGGCGAACAGTGCAGCAGTGCGTCGGCGGTGGCGCCGGCGCGGAAGCGGCCGTCGGGGGCACCGTTGCGTGGCCCGATGAGGATACAGTCCGCCCCGAAGTCCGTGGCGGCGTCAATCAGCGCCGTCGTCTCGGAGTGGCTGAGCAGCACGTCCCCGCCGTCTGTCGGGGTGCCGGGCACGGAACTGCCTGCCCGGTACGTGGTGTCGATGCTGTCCTCGGGAAGACCTGCGTCACGCAGTGCGGTGACCGCGTCTTCCAGGCAGGCCGCTGATTCGGCGGCGGCCCAGTCCCCGAACGCCCTGCCGAGGTGGTCCTCGCCGTCGCCTTCCGGCCAGACCCGGGGAATGACGCTGACCGGCCGGACGAGGACCGGTCCGCTGCGGGCGAGCCAGGCGGCCGTGGCGGCGGCGTCCGCTCCGGCGGTGTCCGGCGCACCGTCTCCGGGACGCCAGGCGAGCAGTATCCGTGTGGTGTTCACGCTGGGCACATTACCGGGCGGAGTCGTCGGAGGCGGATTCCCCGTCTTTCTCGGTGGCGGTCCCCGACACATGGGGCCCGAAGGTCGCGAGCACCCTGTCGAACAGGGGCATGGCGTCCTGGATCTGGGTGAGCTCATCCTCGGTGAGCCCGTCGAGCAGTGTGGCGAGCTGCTCGACGCGTTCCTCGCTGATCTTCCCGAGCTGGCGGACGCCTTCCTCGGTGAGGCGCACCCGTACTCCGCGACGGTCGCTGACGTCGCGGACCCGGGAGACCAGCCCCATCTGTTCGAGGTGGTTCACCGCGTTGGATGCGGTGGGCATCCGGATGGCCTCGAGGTCGGCGATCTGGCTGATGCGCAGAGGGCCGTTGTCCTGGAGGTTCATCATGATGGACAGCTGGGCCATGCTGATGGCGGAAGTCGCGGTCTGGCGGAAGTACAGCAGGTACAGGCGCGTGAGCACCGGCCGGAGCTGCTTCGCGACGCCGATTGATGAGACGGTCATGTCACCGAATCTACCTGTTCCACGGAGGAACTGTTCACCCGGAGGGAATATTCTGGATAAATATGCTCGGCGTCACAGTCTGGCGAGACTGTCGGCCACGTCCTGCTCTTGGCCGGAGCTGTCCGCGGCCACGGCGGCCACGGCTGCTCCGGTGTCCCCGGCGTCCCCGGCAGGGCGGGTCGCGTCCTCTCCGGCGATGAAGACCTCGAGATCCCGGCGTCCCTGGTCGTCGTTGACCTGGTGGCGCGGAGACTTCATGAGGTATGTGGAGGCCGGGTCGACCGAACCGCCGATACCCCGGTCCAGGGCGATCTTGGCGGCGCGGACAGCGTCGATGATGACCCCGGCCGAGTTCGGCGAGTCCCAGACCTCGAGCTTGTACTCCAGGTTCAGGGGCACGTCACCGAAGGCGCGGCCTTCCAGCCGGATGAAGGCCCACTTGCGGTCCTCGAGCCATTCGACGTGGTCGGAGGGGCCGATGTGGACGTTGCGGTCGGAGATCTTCCCCGCCAGTTCACCGTGGAGGTTGGAGGTCACCGCCCGGGTCTTGGAGACCTTCTTGGATTCCAGGCGGTCACGCTCGAGCATGTTCTTGAAGTCCATGTTCCCGCCGACGTTGAGCTGGTACGTGCGGTCGACGGTGACGCCGCGGTCCTCGAAGAGCTTCGCGAGGACGCGATGGGTGATCGTCGCACCGACCTGGCTCTTGATGTCGTCGCCGACGATCGGCACGCCGGCGTCCGCGAACTTCTTCTCCCACTCGGGGTCGGAGGCGATGAAGACCGGCAGGGCGTTGACGAAGGCGACTCCGGCGTCGATGGCGCACTGCGCGTAGAACTTGTCGGCCTGTTCGGACCCGACGGGGAGGTAGCAGACGAGGACGTTTGCGCCGGTCTCCCTGAGCGCCGCGACGATGTCGTCGTGGGTGGCGTCCGGCTCGGCGGATTCCTCGATGGTCTCCCGGTAGTACTTTCCGAGGCCGTCGAGGGTGTTGCCCTTCCGGACCGTCACCCCGGTCTCCGGTACGTCGCAGATCTTGATGGTGCAGTTCTGGCCGGACTCTATGGCTTCGCTGACGTCCTTGCCGACCTTGTCGGCGTCGACGTCGAAGGCGGCGACGACCTTGATGTCCCGGACATGGTAGTCACCGAAGCGGACGTGCATGAGGCCGGGGACGGTGGCGTCGTCAGGGGTGTCGCGGTAGTACTCGAGGCCCTGGACGAGGGAGGCGGCACAGTTGCCGAGTCCGACGATGGCCAGTCTGATCGTGGAGCTGTCGTTTGCGGTCATGGGTGGGACCATAACCCCGCTGCGGGAGGAAAAGCGCACGTCCGGGGCTGTTTGCGGGGTCTTGACCGGTTCACCGGCGAGCTTGACCGATACAGCAGGACGCCCTGACGCTCCGGCGCCCTGACGCCCCGACGCCCTGACGCTCCGGGCTCCCGTGCAGCGCCGCCGGCCGGCCACACCGGCGTCACGGGTGATGCACGCAGGAGTTACCTAGGATGGTGACATGAGCGGTGACATGAGGTCGGTACCAGTCCCCTGCCGCACCGTGGACCACGAGCTGAGCCGCCGACGGACACTGCGTGCCCTCGCGCGCGGGGAGATCAGCCGGAAAAGTGTCTGCGACGCAGGTCGTGAGGTCCTGGCCAGTGCCGAGGTGCTGGGTGTGAACACCGGCCGGGCATGCCCGGTGTGCGGCGACGACCTGCGGGAAACTCAGTGGATCCACGGAACGGCGATGGGGGAAAAGTCAGGGACAGCGCGTAGTCTCTCGGAGGTGAGACAGCTCCTGTCCACCCTTGGGACGGATGAGGAACTCACGGTGCACACCGTGGAGGTCTGCCTGCGGTGCGGGTGGAACCATCTGATCCGCGAAGAGGGCTACCGGGGTGTTGTCGGTAGTATTCTGCCAGAATCCGGGTCCGCGACGGGGCCCGGCCGTCGACGGGAAGACCAGCTAGGTGAGTAACGAGAACAGCTCGAACGAGGGCGCTAACCGGACGCCGGGAGACGGCGGGGACAACCTGCGTATCCGCACGCGACGTCGCCGGCCGCCGTGGCGCCGGGTCATCACGACGGTCTGCTCGGTCATCGCCGTCCTCATCATCGTCCCGCTCGTCGCCTTCTTCGCCGCCTACGCGGTGACCAAGGTGCCGCAGCCGGAGGAGCTGCAGAACAACCAGATCTCCAACATCTACGCCGCGGACGGCACCAGTGAGATCGCCCGCATCGTGCCTCCCGAGGGCAACCGCCAGAACATCAGCATCAGTGAGGTTCCCGAGCACGTGCGCAGTGCCGTCCTCTCCGCCGAGGACCGGGACTTCTACTCCAACAGCGGCTTCTCCGTCACCGGTTTCGGTCGTGCCGCGCTCGGTCAGCTGACGGGGAACTCCTCCGCCGGCGGCGGTTCGACGATCACCCAGCAGTACGTGAAGAACGCTGTCGTCGGTGACGAACGCTCCCTGGTCCGCAAGGGCAAGGAGCTGGTGATCTCCGCGAAGATGACCCGTGAATGGTCCAAGGACCAGATCCTCGAGGCCTACCTGAACACGATCTACTTCGGCCGCAACGCCTACGGCATCGACGCCGCGGCCAAGGCGTACTTCAACAAGCCGGTGAAGGACCTCACTGTCGAGGAGGGGGCGGTGCTCGCGGCGTCGATCCAGCGGCCCAGCCAGCTCGACCCGTGGACCAACCGTCCGGAGGCGGAGGAACGCTGGAACTACGTCATGGACGGCATGGTCGGGCTCGGCGCGATCACCCCGGAGCAGCGCGCCGCCGCCGTGTACCCGGAGACGGTGGACCCGGCGACGACCGCGGAATCCTCGTTCGCCGAGGGCACCAACGGTCTGATCCGCACCCAGGTGCTCAATGAGCTCGCCGCGAACGGCATCTCCGAGGACGCCGTCAACACCGGCGGACTGAAGATCACCACCACGATCGACTGGAACAAACAGCAGGACATGGTGGACTCGGTCCACGCCAAACTGGACTCCTACGATGACACCGTCCGCGCCGCCGGGGTGGCCGTGAACCCGAAGACGGGCGGCATCGAGGCCTACTACGGCGGCGACGACCCCAACGGTTACGACTGGGCCAACGCGGGCCTGCAGACCGGTTCGACGTTCAAGATCATCACCCTGGCCGCGGCCGTGGAGCAGGGCATCCCCACCAGTGCGCTCTACGACTCCTCACCGGTGGTCTCCGGGGACAACACCGTCACCAACGACTCCGGTGAGACCTGCGGCACGTGTTCGCTGGCCCAGGCCCTGAAGATGTCCCTGAACACCTCTTTCATCCGCCTGACACAGAGTCTCGACAACGGGCCGCAGGATGTCGCCGACATGGCCCACCGCCTCGGTGTGGCCACCTCGATCCCGGGCATCGACAAGACCCTCACCGAGAACGGCGGGGTCCCCTACGAGGGCATCACGCTGGGCCAGTACCAGTCCCGTCCGCTGGACATGGCCTCCGTCCTGGCGACCCTGTCCAACCAGGGAAAGTACTTCCCGGCCCACTTCGTGCAGAAGGTCGAGACGCAGTCCGGCGAAGTCCTGCTGGACAACTCCGGTATGCAGCCGACCCAGGTCATCAGCCCGGAGACCGCGGACGCCGTCATCGCCGCGATGGCGCCGATCGCCGCCTACTCCAACGGGCACTCTCTCGCCGGCGGTCGGGTGTCGGCGGCGAAGACCGGTACCTCCCAGCTGGGTGACACCGGTGCCAACAAGGACGCCTGGATGATCGGGTCCACCCCCCAGCTCGCCACCGCGGTGTGGATGGGCAACGTGGACGGTCAGCCGCTGGTCGACCTGACCTACGGCGGCCCGATGTACGGGTCCCGGTCACCGGCGGACATCTGGAAGAACTTCATGGACGCCGCGCTCGCCGATGACCCGGTGGAGTACTTCGGTGGTGAGTCCGGCTCCGCGTCTGCTGCGGCCGCGGGATCTGCCGGGTCCTCCGGGTCCGGGTACTCCTCCGGCTACGGCACGGGGGGTTCCACCTCCACGGGCGGCGGTGGCGGTGGCGGTGACTCCACGACGGACGACGGCGGCCAGGAGGCTCCGGCCCCCGATCCGGGCGGTACCGGTGGCGGTGCGCCGGCCCCCGGTGACGGCACCGGCGGCGGTGGCGGCGGAACCGGTCAGCTGCCGGACGTCGGCGCGATCATCGACGACCTGCTCAACGGCCGGTAGCGGGGGCCGGGACGTGTCTGACGTCGGCGTCATAGTCACGATGGTCAGCGTGGGCATCGGGTTCGTCCTCTTCGGGGCGTCCTTCAAGGGGTTCATGGACAGGCGGGGGCCGAAGGTGGTGTGGGGCCTGTTCACCGCGGCGGTTGTCTTCATCACGCTGGTGCCCGTGGGGATTGCGGTGTTCTGGGCCGCGTAGCGTATGCTGGACCGGTTGCTGACGCAACGAACCCTCCTGCCGTGCCCAACAGGGGTACGGCCGAAACACTAGACCACAGGAGGTGATGAGGTCCGTGCGTCAATACGAGATGATGATCATCATCGACCCGTCCCAGGATGAACGCACCGTTGCCCCGTCGCTGGACAAGTTCCTCGAGACGGTCCGCAAGGAAAACGGTACGGTTGACAACGTCGACATCTGGGGCAAGCGTCGCCTGGAGTACCCGATCAACAAGCAGGCCGAGGGCATCTACGCCGTCGTCGACCTGCACTGTGAGTCGGCCACCGTCCAGGAGCTCGACCGTCTGCTGAACCTGAACGACACGATCATGCGCACCAAGGTTCTGCGCAAGGACGCCCACTAGGGCTCCTCACGGCACAGGACTGCAGGGCCTCCGGGTCCCGCACCCCCACCACCGTCAGTAGAGACCGGGCAGAGAGCCGGCAGAAGACATAGGGAGAGACCACATGGCACAGGGAGACACCCCGATCACTGTGGTCGGCAACCTCGTTGCCGACCCGGAACTCCGTTACACGCCCAGCGGGGCTGCCGTGGCGAACTTCCGCGTCGCGTCCACACCCCGACGTTTCGACTCCCAGTCGAACCAGTGGGTCGACGGCGAGGCTCTCTTCCTCACCTGCAACGTGTGGCGTCAGGCAGCCGAGAATGTCGCGAACTCGCTCACCAAGGGTGACCGGGTCATCGTGACCGGCCGTCTGCGCCAGCGCAGCTTCGACACCCGCGAGGGCGAGAAGCGGACCGTGTTCGAGGTGGAGGTCGACGAGGTCGGCCCGTCCCTGCGGTACGCGACCGCGCAGGTCGCCAAGACTCCCCGGCAGGGTGGTCAGGGCGGCTGGAGCGGTGGTCAGCAGGGCGGTGGTGGCCAGGGCGGGTACTCCGGTGGACCGCAGGGTAACGCGGGCCAGGGATTCGGCGGAGGCTACCAGGGCGGCAACGCCGGTGGTGGCCAGGGTGGTTCCGGCAACCAGAGCCGGTCCTCCGCTCCGCGCGGCAACCAGGGCGGATTCGGCGGGCGTAACGCCTCCACCGATGACGACCCGTGGAATTCCGCTCCCCAGCAGTCCGGGTTCGACGGTGGCGAGGAGCCCCCGTTCTGATCTGCCGTGTGACCGTTCCCCAGCAGAAACACCCCCAGAAGTCCCAGCACAACGAAAGGCACCGGATCAATGAAGCTGATCCTCACCGCTGCCGTTGACAACCTCGGTGTCCCGGGCGACATCGTCGAGGTCAAGGCCGGCTACGGCCGTAACTACCTGCTCCCCCGTGGCCTGGCGATCACCGCCACCAAGGGTGCCGAGGCACAGGTCGAGAACATCCGTCGGGCCCAGGCTGACAAGGTCATCCGTGACCTTGACCACGCTCACGAGGTCAAGAAGGAGATCGACCACCTCCAGGGTGTGACCGTCAAGGTCCGCACCTCTGAGAAGGGTAAGCTCTTCGGCTCCATCAACGCCGCGGACATCGCCGCCGCCGTCAAGGAGGCGGGTGGACACGAGCTTGACAAGCGGTCCATCCTCCTCGACCAGGGCGACATCAAGGCCACCGGCTCCTACAACGTCGACGTGAAGCTGCACCCGCAGGTCGTCGCGTCCCTCAACTTCAAGGTCGTCGCCAAGTAACTGGCGTCGCCCCGTCAACCGCCTTCCGGGCGGAGCGCTGACAGTGCTCCGTCACACCTACGACGGCCCCGGCCCAGACACCCGGGGTGTGCCGGCCCAGACACCCGGCCCCGTCGACTGCCGTGAACCCGGCCAGGCGATCCGAAGAACATACTTCAGACAACAGCACACCGCACGGACCTTTCCGGCCATCGGCCGGGACAGGTCCGTGTGGTGTCTCCGGACGCTTTTCGGCGGGGGTTTCCGGTCAGATGACCCACCTCCGGGACCGTTGTGGACAACGTGCGCACCACCGGGTGAATAGCATGTGCATAGTATGCGCATATTCGACCTGCGTCGATATAAACAGATACAGTCCTACCTGCGGTCGCGCAGGTGAGGAAACAGTTGTCCACCCGGCATTTCCATGCACTCCACAGGTTGTCATCGCTCTGACCTGCGTTAACAAGGGTCACCTGGCTCTCGCGGCCGAAGTTGTCCACAGTTTGTCCACAACGCGACCTGCACTGATCGTCGATATGCACTGAATGTCCACAAGTTGTCCACAATTCCCTGTGGACAACTCTGTGCACGACCGGCTGTCTGCCGTCCGCCGGGAGTGGTGGACGGCAGACCCTCGGCCGGCGTGACCGACTTGGGACGGGGCGTGAACCGGTCTACAGTGGGCCCATGAGTGCACAGGACAATGCGGTGTCAGGGGAGCCGTTCGGAAGTTCCGGTGTGCCGGGGGAGAATTTCGCGGCAGACCAGGGTGGTGTACCCCTGCCTCCCGAGCCCTCCGCATGGGACGAGGGGCCCACTTCGGCGCCCTTCACGGGCGGCGGCAACGGTGACGGACGTCGCCGGGGTGGCAGGGGAGGCCGGGGAGACGGTCGGGGCAGGCCCGGCGACGGGCCCGGGTTCACCGGACTCGGGGAACCGATGCGCCAGATGCCGCAGAATGTGGAGGCCGAACAGGGCGTCCTCGGCGGCATGATGCTGAGCAAGGACGCCATCGCCGATGTCGTCGAGAGGCTCAAACCGGACGACTTCTACCGTCCGGCCCACCGGACCATCTACGACACCATGCTCGAGCTCTACGGCGAGGGGATGGAGGTCGACCCTGTCATCCTCGGCGGTCGCCTGGACAACAACGGTCTCATCGATGAAGTCGGCGGGCTGCCCTACCTCCACGAACTGTCGAGCAAGGTCCCGACCGCGGCGAACGCCGGCTACTATGCGGACCTTGTCGCGGAGAAGGCGGTGCTGCGTCGGCTGGTAAGCGCGGGTACGCGCATCGTCCAGTACGGGTACTCGGGACTGGAGGGTGCGGAACTCGAGAGCGTCGTCGACCGTGCCCAGCAGGAGATGTTCAACATCACCAACGAGTCCTCCAGTGAGGACTACATGGTGCTGGCCGACCTCCTGGAGTCGACGATGGACGAGCTTGACGACCTCTCCGCCGGCGCCGGGGGTGAAGGTGGCGTCATGTCGGGATTCCGTGACCTCGACGAACTCACCAACGGATTCCGTGGCGGTCAGATGATCATCGTCGCCGCCCGTCCCGGTGTCGGCAAGTCCACCCTGGCGCTGGACTTCATGCGTTCCTGCTCGGTCCAGCAGAACAAGGCGTCCGTGCTGTTCTCCCTGGAGATGAGCAAGTCCGAGGTGATGATGCGCATTTTCTCCGCGGAAGCGTCGGTGCCGTTGGCGGCGATGCGCGGCGGGAAGATGGACGACGCCCAGTGGGACAAGCTCACCCGGAGGGTCACCGAGATCGAGAAGGCGCCGATCTTCATCGACGATTCGCCGAACCTCACGATGACCGAGATCCGGGCGAAGGCCCGGCGGCTGAAGCAGAAGCACGATCTCGGTCTCATTGTCGTGGACTACCTGCAGCTGATGAGCTCAGGCAAGAAGGTCGAGTCCCGTCAGCAGGAGGTCTCGGAGTTCTCACGCCAGCTCAAGCTGCTGGCGAAGGAGGTCGACGTACCCCTCATCGCGATCTCGCAGCTGAACCGTGGTGTCGAGGCACGTGGCGACGACGCCCTGCCGCGGGTGTCGGACCTGCGTGAGTCCGGTTCGCTGGAGCAGGACGCCGACATCGTCATCCTCATCAACCGACCGGACTCCCAGAACCGGGACCACGAGCGTGCCGGCGAGGCGGACCTCATCCTCGCCAAGCACCGTGGTGGTCCCATCGGAACAGTTCGGGTCGCGCACCAGCTGCACTACTCGCGTTTCTCGGAGCTCAGTCCGGGGGCGTGACGGGGGGCCGGGTCAGGCGGTGTCAGCCGGTGCCAGGCTGTCAGTCGGCGTTCTCGAACTGGGCGATGAGACACTCCAGGATCGAGGACAGGTCACGGGCCTGGGTGGGGGAGAGGCGGTCGACGAAGAGGCGTCGGACGGTGTCGACGTGTCCGGGGGCGGCTGCGACGGTCGCGGCGAGACCGGCGGGCGTCAGCACGATGAAGGCGCCTCTTCCGTCAGAGTCGCACATCTCCCGGTCCACGAGGTTGCGCTTGCGCATGCGGGTGATCTGGTGGGAGAGGCGGGAGCGGTCCCACTGCAGCTTGTCCGCGAGTGCGGCGATGCGCATGCGTTGCCGGGGGGATTCGGACGGGTTGACCGGGACCTCGTGGTCGGCGATGGAGATGCCGTTGTCCCGGAGCATCGGGCGGGGGGGGTTGGCCTGGATCCGTGCCCCGCCCTCCAGCCCCCGCCGCCACAACAGCTGCTCCTCCGCGGTGAGCCAGTTTCCTGCGGGGGTGGCCGAAGAGGGTGACGCCGCGGTGGCCGCTGCGGGCGCGGTGAACGTGCCCTGTGCAGGTGAGGCGGATGCGGTAGCGTCGGCCGTGTCCGCAGCTGGGCGGGGGGCGGGGCCGGAAACGTTGCCGGCGTTCCGGTCGGTGGGGCGGTCGATGTCGAGGTCCGGGGCTTTCATACCTCTGATTGAACCACATTCCGGAACTAGATGACATATCAACTACATAACGTGTACAGTGGTCCGTGTCGTCGCGGTCCAGTCTCCGCGGAGACGGACAAGCAACCATCCCCGAAAGGAACTCCACATCATGAGCACTGTCAACGACTTCGCCGGCACCTTCACCATCGATCCGGCCCACACCGAAATCGGCTTCATCGCCCGCCACGCCATGGTCACCAAGGTCCGCGGCGCCTTCAGCTCCTTCACCGGCACGGCCACCACCGGCGAGAACCTGGAGGGTGCCTCGATCAACGTCGAGATCGACGCCGCCTCCGTCGACACCCGCAACGCCGACCGCGACGGTCACGTCCGGTCCGCCGACTTCTTCGACGTGGAGAAGTTCCCGAAGATCACCTTCACCTCCACCGAGGTCAAGGCCAAGGGTGATGACGTGCTCGAGGTCACCGGCGACCTCACCATCAAGGACGTCACGAAGTCGATCACCATCGACTTCGACTTCGACGGTGAAGCCACCGACCCGTGGGGCCAGACCCGCGTCGGTTTCGAGGGCCAGGTCACCATCCAGCGTTCCGACTTCGGTCTGAACTGGAACACCGCCCTGGACGCCGGCGGCGTCCTCGTCTCGGACAAGATCACCCTCAGCTTCGACGTCTCCGCAGTCAAGAACGCCTGACCGGGCTGTTCCGGTTTCCGGCGCGGATGTCTCACACCGCGGCGGAACCGGCCCACAGTCCGACTGCGGCGGCCAGCACCGTCACTGACAGTGTCCCCGCCGCGTAGACCAGCCCGGCCGTCTTCCTGCCGTGCCGCAGCAGGTCCACAGTCTCCACGCTCGCCGTGGAAAATGTGGTGTACCCACCGAGAAAGCCGACCCCGGCCAGTTGTTGCCACTCAGGGGCAAGAATACCGGTGCTGACAAACCCCGTGAGCAACCCCATTAGCAGGGAGCCGCTGGCGTTGATCAGGAATGTTGCCCACGGCAGCCTACCCGCGGAGCCGGGGAACCGTGTCACCACGTGATCTTTGACCACGCCGTCAATGACGAATCTGCAGCTTGCGCCTACACCGCCGGCCAGCGACAATGCGCAGAACAGAATCGGTGTCACCGGGCGTCATCTCCGTCCGTCACCTCGTGATGGGGAGCACTCCGGACGCCCCTGGCTGCTATCATGCCTGCGCCTGCGGCCACAATGCCTGAAACGACGGACACGACGGCATAGCTGATTCCGTCGGCTGTCAAACCCTCAGCGGAGAGGCGGGCAGTGTCCGTGGCCAAAGCACTGTAGGTGGTAAAACCCCCTATGACCCCCGTTCCTGCAAAGAGTCTGAAAGCACAGCGTCCTCCGGTGTCGTCACCGAAACGGGGAAGCAGTTCCAGAATGAGACCCAGGAGGAACGCGCCGATGATGTTGATCACGGCGATCAGCCAGGGGATGCCGCTGTAGGGGAACGCGAGCACCAGCCCCTCCCTGACAGCAACTCCTATGGTGCCACCGACCAGGACCAATGCAATGAGTCGAGGTTGCAGATACACAGCTATCCCACCTTCAGATACACGTAATGTACAGATGGTAGGGACTGTTGTCGGGGGTAAATCGCACATGATGCGAACCGAGGTTGGGTACGGCAAGCCCCACTGCCGGTGTCTCCGAGGGAGACACCTCAGAAACTGATCGTCATCCTACCTTCATCCTCATCGTCCCGGACGTCGGACAGAGTCGCGATACTTCGTATCAACAACCTGGTTTAGGAGGCTCTCTTAGCGGAGATCCACACGTCGATCTCCGCGGTGACAGGTTCGACACCCGCGTCGTCGACGAAAGTGACCTTCACCGTGTGCAGTGAGCCGCCGGTCTCCCGGGTGATCGTGGAGAAGTCGGGCAGGTCGAGGGTGGCGGTGACGGTCAGCCCCCCGGTGGACTTCGCCGGGTAGTCCGCCCGCATGCTGCGCGGGATCCACCGGTGGGTGGTCGGAACCGAGGCCTCGCAGACCAGGCCCATCGCCGCCTCGGCACCATTAAGTGCGGCTATGACGTGGAAGGTGCCGATGTGGTTGGTGACGCCCCACCATTTCCCGATCCGGACGACCGCACGCCCGGGTTCGATGACCCGCACCCGGGGGGCGACGGTGCGGAAGTACGGGGCCTTGAGCGCGTATCCGAGGGAGAACAGTCCGCGCAGCGGGGCAGAGGAGTTCAGCCGTCCCCAGAACTTCATCAGGGGAGTGGGTCCGGAGGGGTACGACTGGGGGGTCATGTGCGCAGAGCGTACCGGGCAGGCGAGGGCGGTGTCCGGCAAACGGTCAAAAATGGCGGTACGCTGGTCCGAAACCCCCTGCGCCAGCGGTACCCGGGGAAGAGGCCCGGGAATACCTCCGACCGTGAGCCTGTTGCAGGCACTGTAACGGACCCAGACACTGAACAGACATGGATCTCCGAAAGGACCAGACATGAGCACCCAGACGATCACCTCCGAGAACTTCAGGGACACCATCGACAAGGACGGGATCGTCCTCCTGGACTTCTGGGCCGACTGGTGCGGCCCCTGCAAGCGCTTCAGCCCGGTGTACGAGCAGGTTTCCGAGGAGTACCCCGACCACGTCTTCGGCAAGATCGACACCGAGGCCAACCAGGAGCTCGCCGCGGGACTGCAGATCCAGTCCATCCCCACCCTCATGGCCTTCCGTGACGGCATCCTCGTCTACCGCGATGCCGGAGCCCTTCCCCCCAAGGCGTTGAAGGACCTCATCGCCCAGGTCGAGGGTCTGGACATGGACGAGGTACGCCAGAAGGTCGCCGAGCAGCAGGGTGCCCAGGGAGAGTAACCCCCACCCCCGGCGGGCGGTAAGTGTTTATCCTGGACAGCACACATACCCTCCGACCATCGGGAGCTACCATGGCGAATCCTTTTTCCAAGGGCTGGAAGTACCTCATGCAGTCCCTGGACATGAAGATCGACGAGAACGCCGACCCCAAGGTGCAGATCCAGCAGGCCACCGAGGCGGCGAGGAAGCAGCACCAGCAGATCACGGATTCCGCCGCGAAGATCATCGGCAACCGTAACCAGCTGGAGATGCAGCTCGACAGGCTGGTCAAGGACCGTGAAGCTCTGGAGAGCAACACCCGCACCGCGATCAGTCAGGCGGATGCGGCGACCTCCGCCGGTGACACTGCGAAGGCGACGGAGCTGGCGAACACGGCGGAGATCTTCGCCACCCAGCTCGTCACGGTTGAGCAGCAGATCGAACAGACCAAGCAGCTGCACGCACAGGCTGTCCAGGCCGCCGAGCAGGCGAGGCAGCAGCAGGAGCAGTCGGCGACCCGTCTCCAGGAGCAGCTCGCGCAGATCGACCAGCTGCGCGCCCAGGTCGACCAGGCGAAGATGCAGGAGGCGTCCAGCCAGGCCATGCAGTCGATGCAGGGGATCCAGGCGGATGACTCGGTTCCCACGCTCGACGGCGTCCGCGCCCGTATCGAGGCCCGGTACGCCAACGCCCTCGGTGCGCAGGAACTCTTCGAGAACAGTGCGGCCAGCCGGATGGCGGAGATCGAGCAGTCCGGCCGTGATTCTGCCGCCGCCAGCCGGCTGGAGCAGATCCGCGCGGAGATGGCGGGGACCGCAGAATCCGCGGCGTCCGGCCGGTCCGCCGTGACAGGGGGAGAGACCCGGGCTGCCGTTGAGGCGGCGCCGGAGGCAACGGGCCCCGGTGTCGTCGACGCTGAGGCGGAGGACGCCGCGGGTGAGGACGCGCCGGGTGCGGACACCGCGGCCACGGACGCTCCGGGGGAGAAGACCACCCGCTGACCACCCCGCCGGGAGAACTGTCGCCTGAGGGTTTTCCTGAGGGGTCCGCACGGTGTTTCTCGGTGTTCACCTGTGTTTCGGCGTCCCAGTGCAGGTGAGTGGCAGGTGTGCCACCACGGCAGCCGGCTTTCCACAGTTCTGCACCTGTTAACCTGCGGTTTCACTGTCGGCGTCCGATTTGTGCACCCCCGGACGGGTGTTATACTGGATGCTCGTGTCTGCCGCTCCGCCCGGCCCGGAGCCGGCACGCCCGGCAGGTTCCCGTGAGTTTCCCGGGGGCCTCCCCACACTGACGCACCGCAGTACACGGTGCCCAGGCCGAGCATGGAAAGCGTGACCCTTCCAGACCATGTCTGAAATCCCCGACCCCTCCGCGAAGAAAGTATCCGTCTCCTCTCCGTCGTCTGCTTCACCGGCATCACCGGAGCAGTCCACCACCGCCCGGGACAGGCCCGGTCGCCCGGGACTGCTCATCGGCATCCTCGTGATGGCCGCGTTCGTGATGATCCTCAACGAGACGACCCTGTCCAACGCCCTCCCGGACCTCATGATGGAGTTCGAGGTCGGCGCGGACACCGCCCAGTGGCTCACCACCGCGTTCATGCTGACCATGGCCGTGGTCATCCCCATGACCGGGTACCTCATGGCCCGGATCCCCGGGCGGGTCCTCTACATCACCGCTGTCGCACTGTTCGTGATCGGCAGCATCATCGCCACGTTCGCCCCGGTCTTCTGGGCCCTTCTGCTCGCCCGGGTGGTGCAGGCGGCCGGTACCGCGCTGATCACCCCGATGCTGATGACCACGATCATGGTGCTCGTCCCGATCGAGCGCCGTGGTTCGATGATGGGGCTTGTCGGCATTGTCATGGCCGTGGGCCCGGCCGTCGGACCGACCTACGCCGGTTTCGTCCTGGAGATCGCGACCTGGCGGTGGATCTTCGCCACGATGATCGCCCTGGGTGTGGTGGCGCTGGTCGTCGGCGGCTGGCAGATGCGCAGTTTCCAGCCGACCTCCAACCCGCCCTTCGACGGCGTGTCTGCGGTCCTGTCCGGTATCGGCTTTGCCGCGACCGTGTACGGCCTGTCGAAGCTGTCTGAGATGGCCGACGGGTTCCCGACCCAGTCGCTGGTGTTCCTGGTTGTCGGTGCCCTCGTGCTGACGGTGTTCTTCCGGCGTCAGGGCAGCCTGATGGCTGCCGAGGCGCGCGGTGAGCATGTCGCCCCGCTGATGAACACGACCCCCCTGCGCAACCGCCAGTACGTGCTTTCCATGACGATGATGCTCATCAGTTTCTGCACCCTGTTCGGGTTCATCATCCTCATGCCCATCTTCGCCCAGAGTGTTCTCGGCCTGTCCGCCCTGCAGACCGGCCTGGTGACCCTGCCCGGCGGCATCATCATGGGTGTGCTCGGTCCGATCGCCGGCCGTGCCTACGATGCCCGTGGTACCCGGCCGCTGATCATCCCCGGTTCCGCTCTGCTGGTGTTCGCCATGTACCTGATGACCACTCTCGACGAGAGCAAGAGTGTCTGGTTCCTGGTGGGTTGTGCAGTCGTGCTGAACATCGGCCTGGCCTGCCTGATGACCCCGCTGATGTCCAATGCCCTGGCGGCGGTTCCGACGAATCTCTCCGCCCACGGTTCCTCGATCCTCAACACGCTGCAGCAGCTCGCCGGCGCCGCCGGTACCGCCCTGTTCGTCGCGGTCATGGGTGTGGGCCAGTCCCATTCCGACCAGGTCGACCAGAATCCGGTCGCCGCGATGATCGACGGTGTGCAGATGGCGTTCTGGATGGGCTTCGCGATCGCCGCGGTCGTGCTGGTCATGGCACTGGTGCTGAAGATCGACTCTCCGCGGGGGCGTAGTGAGGTCGTCTCCGACCGCGGGGACGCCACCGCCGCGGTGAAGTAGGGTCCGCCGGCCGCCGGTGCCTTCAGGCCCGGTCGACCAGGGCGCCGAGGTCCACCTCCGCCGGGAGGGTGCCGTACTCCATGCCACGGGTCGTGGGGTCGAGGCGTCCCGCCAGGAATGCGGTGGCCACGGGTGCCGGGGCGTGGGTCAGCAGGACCTGGGCCTGCAGCGTCAGGGCCAGGGCCTCGATGAGCTGCCGGGCGAGCCCCGCCGCCGACCCCGGATCGGAGGACGCCGCCTCCAGCAGGGCGTGCATGCGGCGGAACTGGGCGTCATACCGTTCGTCGGTGCCGAGGGTGGTGGACATCTCGGCGAGGAAGGCCTCGGCGGCCGCCGGCTGCTTCGCCAGGGCGCGCAGCACGTCCAGGGCGATGACGTTGCCGGAGCCCTCCCACACCGCGTTGACCGGGGCTTCGCGCAGGCGGCGGGCCATGGGGAACAGTTCGGTGTAGCCGTTGCCGCCGAGACACTCCAGCGACTCGTAGGCGTGGTGGGGACCGCGTTTGCACACCCAGTACTTCGCCACGGCGGTGGCGAGGCGCCGGAAGTCGGCCTCGTGGCCGGTGTCGGGGGCGTCATGGGCGGACGCCAGACGCACGGCCGTCCACGTCGCCGCCTCGCTCTCGAGCTGCAGGTC
Source organism: Corynebacterium neomassiliense (assembly GCF_900626215.1). Taxonomy (NCBI): domain Bacteria; kingdom Bacillati; phylum Actinomycetota; class Actinomycetes; order Mycobacteriales; family Corynebacteriaceae; genus Corynebacterium; species Corynebacterium neomassiliense. The sequence goes on from NZ_LR131106.1 coordinate 2,083,482, forward strand.
GGCGATGACGTTGACCATCGCCGGCTGGTCGATGAGGGTGGCGCCGAACGCCGCACGGTGCCGGGCGTGCCACGCGGCTTCGGCGACCCCCTGGCGCAGTCCGGCGGCGGAGCCGATGATGCAGTCCAGTCGGGTGCGGTTGACCATCTCGATGATGGTCGGGACGCCGCGGCCCTGCTCGCCGACGAGCCAGCCGACGGTGGCGTCGAGTTCGATCTCGGAGGAGGAGTTCGACCGGTTGCCGAGCTTGTCCTTGAGGCGCTGGACGTAGAAGGGGTTGCGCTCGCCGCCGGGGAGGATGCGGGGCACGAGGAAGCAGCTCAGGGCGTCCCGGCGGGAGTCCGGGTCGAGGGGGTCGGAGGTCTGGGCGAGGACGAGGAAGGCGTCGGACTGCGGTGCCGAGCAGAACCACTTGTGGCCGGTGAGGGACCAGGTGCCGTCGGAGTTGGGGACGGCGCGTGTGGTGTTCGCCCGGACATCTGACCCGCCCTGCTTCTCGGTCATGGCCATACCGAAGATCGCGGACTGTTTGGTCGCCGGGTCCCGGAGTTCGGGGTCGTAGACCGTGGAGAGGAGTTTCGGTTCCCAGAATTCCGCGAGCTCCGGGCTTCTGCGCAGGGCGGGGACCACGGCGTGGGTCATGGACACCGGGCATCCGTGACCTGCCTCGATCTGGCTGACGAGCATGAAGCCGGCGGCGCGCAGGACGTTGGCGCCGGGTCCGGGATTCGCCCAGGCGGAGGTGTGGAGTCCCTGGCCCACCGAGTAGCCCATGATGCGGTGGTAGGCGGGGTGGAACTCGATGTGGTCGACCCGGTTGCCCCAGCGGTCGTGGGAGTGGTGGACCGGGCTGATCCGGTTGGCCAGGTCGGCGTCGTGCTGGTAGGAGGCGGTCGCGACCTCGGCGCCGATGCGGGTGAGGGCTGCGTGCGCGGCCGTGGACTCTGCTGCGGTGCCGGCGGTACTGCCGGAGCTGCCGGAGCTGCCGGGGCTGCCGGGTCCGAAGGTGGTGACGGCTTCGACGAGGGCGGTGTCGGAGGTGTACTCGTTGACGTCCACCCGGGGGGCGGACTGGTTGACCACCCGGTGGTTCACCCGGGCGGGACCGGGGCGGGTGCTGGTGTCGGGAAGGAAAGTGGTCATGGTGCTCCCTGTATCGCGTGCGGGCTGTGCGTGCTGTGAGTGCGGGACGGGTTCCTGTCCGGGGGTACTTCCCACGAACAGTGAACTGTGGTTCACTGTGATACAGATTACATCACACAACGAAAGAGAGCCAGACCATGCACCTCTTCGACGTTCTCGAAGCCAGCACCCGACGCCGACCGGACCACCCCGCCGTCGAATGGGCAGGGACACCCGCCGCACCGGACACCGGGGACCGGCCCCCGGTCAGGACCATGACCTACCGGGAACTGAAGGACGCCGCGGAACGCGCCGCGACCGTGTTCACACACCACGGCGTCCTCCCCGGGGACAGGGTCATGGTCATGACCCTCAACGACCCCGGATTCCTCGTCGCCATGTACGGGATCTGGCGCTGCGGAGCCGTCCTCGTCCCCGTGAACCACAAAATGACCCCTCCCGAGATCACCCACATCGCCGCACACTCCAGGGCCGTACTCGGGGTGGCCAGCGACCGCCTCGCCGACACCGCCCGCCAGGGCGCCCCCGGAGTGGACTGGCTCGTCACCTCCGGCGACCCCGTCAGCGCGCCGGGAAGCTTCGATGACGCCGTCACCGCCGCCGAACCGTGGACCGGGCCGCTCGTCGGGGACACCGACTACGCGCAGGTGCTCTACACCTCCGGATCGACCGGGAGCCCCAAAGGCTGCGTCCTCACCCACCGGGCTGTGAGCGCCATCGCCCCCAACATCTGCTCCAACATGCCCTTCGCCGCCGATGAACGCATGCTCGTGTGCATGCCGGTCTGGCACGCCTCACCACTGAACAACTGGACCCTCACCACCCTGTTCGTCGGCGGCACCGTGGTCCTGATGAGAGAATATGACCCCACCCGGTTCCTCGGGGTACTCGAATCAGCGAGGATCACCTCCGTCTTCGGAGCACCGATCGCCTACATCGCCCCCGTGCAGCTCGCGAAAGCCGGCGCGGACAGTGGCACAGGTACACGGCAACCCGGCGACCACGACCTCACGAGCGTGCGGATGCTCATCTACGGGGCGGCACCCCTGGGGGAGGAGATGGCACGCATGCTCATCACCGCCTACGGGACGGAGAACTTCTACCAGGTCTACGGCATGACCGAGACCGGGCCCGCCGGCTCCGTCCTCGTCCCCGCCGACCAGGTACGCAAGGCAGGCTCCATCGGCAGAGGCATGCTGGGGGTGGACCTCAAGGTCGTCGCCGACGACGGTACCGACGTGACCGCCTCCGGAGAAGGAGAGATCTGGATGAGGTGCGACTCCATGATGTCCGTGTACCTGTCCAACCCGGAGGCGACAGCCGAAGCCTTCATGGACGGCTGGTACCGCACCGGGGACGTGGGGAAAGTGGACGCCGACGGCTACATCTACATCGCCGACAGGAAGAAAGACGTCATCATCACCGGCGGTGAGAACGTGTATTCCACCGAGGTGGAGGAGGCGATCAGGGACATGCCGGAGGTCCGGGACGTCGCCGTCGTCGGCAGGATCCACCCCGAGTGGGGGGAGACCGTGGTCGCAGTGGTCGTCACCGACGAGGGACAGCTGCTCAGTGTCGACGAGGTGCGCGCCCACCTGTCCGGAAAGCTCGCGAAGTACAAGATCCCCCGCGAGGTCGTGGTCGCCCGCGGACTGCCGCGCAACCCCTCCGGGAAACTGCTCAAGCACGTTATCCGGGCGGAGGTGAACGCGTGAGGAGCGGGTGGGGTGTGTGAGGTGGGGCGGTCACCGGGTGGGACGGCCACCGGGTGGTCAACTCCCGCGAGTTGGAGAAGTCGGCTGGCTACTGCCGGATCTTCCCGGCCCTGAGCAGCCCGGTGCCGATCCTGCTGACAACGACGAGAATCATCCCCAGCGTGGCGAAGGCCAGGCCGCAGCAAGCAACAGCCAGTGTCCCGTCCGTGTCGAGCGCCATGACCAGACCTGACACCGCTCCCAGAATTCCGATACCCGTGGTCAGCCACCCCATGAACTCAGGGAGCATGAACGGGTCACGCTTGCGCGGTCCAGCCGGAGTGTCGTGGGCTGGTGTCCAAGGCTGTCCGTTGCTCATATTCCTGTCTCCCTGCTTCCTGTGAGGTGAACTTTTCTGTGGCCCGAGATCTTTCACGGGGAAGGTCTCCTCGCTCCGGCAGCGGGTCACATGACGCTGAATCGCGCGTAACCCTACCGGCGGCGCGCGACACCTCCGGTCACTGTTCGAATCAGGGACGCGACCCGGGGCACGGGAGCTGGCCGCCAGGGGGCGGAAGATCAAGACGGCAGGAAAAGACGGGGGGACAACAGGGCGCGGGCCCCGGGCGCAGCAGGCAGCGCCGGATTACGGGACGCCTGGTGCAGCCCGGAGGTGCTGGGCGTGACAGTCCAGAGTAACGGGCTGACCAGTGGTGTCCGACACTGGATTCCCTGCTTCATCGCTGCTGGTCACCGCACCGTCTGGTGGGGGAGGGGGCAGACAACCATGGTAGGGCGGCTGTCTAGTTCAGTGCCGGTATGATCTTCCCATGAATCTTACGCGGGTCACACTTTATACTGTTCCTAAACTTACTTTACTCACACTTGCACTCACGCTCGCAGGATGCGGTGGCAAAATTGGAGATGATTTATCTGCAACAGCAGAGGCTACCATTTCTCCTGCGTCGGAGAGGTGGGGTACGCCCGTCAGAATGCGTGACTGGATCAGTGCCATCGGTGGGACATGTGACTCTTTCGACCTGCTCAATGACGAGATAGCCAGTTGCGGAAACGACGTGGACGGGTACTATTTTCTCGCACAGAACTCCACAGGAAATCCGACTGCCGCGGATGGAAACCGTGGTGCATTTATGGCTGAAGGGAATCCCCTGGATGCTGAGATGGTGTGGGGCGATGACTGGTCGATAGTCTGCTACGGCGGAAGAGTCGTGGAGAACTGCGCCAGAGTGAAGGCCAGTCTGGGGATGGAATACAGCTCCCACCGAGTCGGTGCGTCTGCGGATGAGTGGCCTGTCGATCCAAGTACTTCTCCAGTTCCTACAGCATCGTCTTCATCCGGAACGCCGGAGAGCACGATGGACGGCATTTACGCGGACGTGCTTCAGGGCGAGGGAATCGATGTGGCTGCCGGTGACATTGCTCGAGCTTCCACTGCTGCGTGCGATGCTCTCTATGCTGGTGCCGGACAGGACGAGGAGCTCGATACCGTGGAGGAGGCCACCGGCAGATCGGGGTGGCAGGCTACCCGGATCCTGCAGGCGGGCGTCCTGTCCAGGTGTTCGCAGTATGTGGACAGTACGTACTGAGAAGAACCAGGTCCACCGTCTCTCACCCCTGTGGTGGGAGCTGGCATAGCCCATGGTGTGCTGGCGGTGAGTATGTGCCACTAGTCTCCGTTTGGAATGCGGGTTGCAGCGTGGCGAGGTGTCCGACGCGCACGGGGCCTACCGTGCACATCGGCCACCGGGACGCCACACCGCCCGCACCTCGACCCCCGGAGAAACCCTGAGCACTCACACTGACCCCAACGACGCCGATCTCCTGTGTGAAAGGGATGCCTAGTACACCGACGATCTTCGGCGGACTTTCAGTCGCACCGCAGGGATCAACCACATGTTCCGGAGACTTTTCGCCAACTACCTGCGCGTCCTCACCCGGTAACATCAGGCGAAAGTCGGTGAAACCCGGACAACCAGACCCATGCCCCCAGCACAAATTGTCGGGACCGGATCTCTGCGCGATGTACAGGACAGCAGAATACCACCCGCCACGACAGCGGGGATTCAACCATTGGCGGTCGCCGCCACGCTGATCCGTTCTACGGCACGACGTCGGAGGATTCGGCAGGTCACCCCGCCGGGTGAGTTTTGCCCCGTCGCCAGGGCACGGCGGTGGGGTCCGGAGAATCTTCCTGCTGCAGGTGCCGGTAGGGTGCTGGTTCGCCTGAGATGACGGCTTCGCAACTCTCATCTTGTACCTGCCGGAGCTTCTGGATGTTGAGCCGTCCCCGGCCCCACCTTCGCGTCAGCTGCACACTCCTAACCGCGAAAAGACTCTAATTCAAGACTCCCTGGTCGTTCTGTATTGATGCTTTCTGGAAATGCCGGATATCTATCCTCAGGCTCCCGTTCAGCGCGCCGCACGGTTGAGTCGCGCAGCGGTCCTGTTGACTCGCCCGGCGTTGTATCCCAGCGTATGCACAGTTATTACCCGCGATCCGTCATGGGAAACCCCGACGAATGTGCCCTGGTCCAGGGTTCCTCCGTCATGCCAGTACAGATCCCCGTCATCGAGCCATCCGAAGGGCTTTTCTCCCGGCGTGCGCTGTGTTCTGGTGATGGCGTAACGTTCGAGTGCATCGTGAGTGCCGTGAAGGCCACCGACCCCGACGAAAGGACCGGCGAACTTCCACTGCCTGCATATGTGACCTGTCCAGGAACGTAGTACGGGTACGCGTTGCTGCTCTGGGCATATCGAGACATTCGCGACACCGAGAGGCGTGAACACGTGGCGCTTCGCGAGTGTCCACCAGTCATCTCCAGTGGCGACCTCGAGCAGGCGAGTGAGTACCGCGTACCCCAGATTGGAGTAGAGGGTCGATCCCGGGTGCCCGCACAGTTGCTCTGACAAATCGGGCAGGACTTCCTCGTCAAAGTACCCGGAGGTGAACTTCGCGTAAGGATCCTGTGCATCAGCCCTAGTCCGGATGATGTTCCTGGGGAGCCGCGGCAAACCAGAAGTGTGTTCTACCAGGCTGCGGACGTCTACCGCCTCCGGCAGCCCAGTCTCCGGAAGGTATTCGCTAACGGGTGTTGACAACTCCACCGATCCTGCACGGTCCAGCTCTTCCGCGATCATTGCAGTGACGGTCTTCGTCACGGATCCCCACTCGAGCATGGGCTCTCCCTGATGCAGTGGACCGGTCCGCTCAACCTCGATGCGCCCGGAGACCCGGAGTCTGTAGGTCTCACTCTTCTTTCGCACCAGCCAGCTCATGCGGTCGAGCATATCCGTGGCGCACCCGGGCAGTCGAAAATGCGCGCGCCGAACTTGACGCGCCTTGCGCCCTCGGAGAGCTCGACTGAGGGTGAAGAGTGTGTCCGTTGCAGAGAGTACAGGCGAGGTTCGTGAACCTGGATCTGGGTCGGGTCGCCAGGTCGGCGTCACAGGATAGACCGAGTTGGGAAGACGAACGGGTTTCATGTTCTCCTCAGCCCTACGCAGGAATATGCCGGCCGTTCGGCGAATGACGTTTACGTGGGCTGTTGTCCACCCCGGCGAATCCGCCTGACCGTGCCCTCCGGGTCAGGCGCTGGCGGAAAGAACACCGGTGGTACGGCCCCCGCACCCGCCGCGGGTAGTCTCGACGGCACTGTGTTCCGACGACCACGGCGTCCTGATCCTCGGGGCGTTTCGGGACCCCGTACGCGAACGGAGACCACTCATGAGTGACCTCGAACTCAACCCGCTGTTCGCCCGCGCCGATGAAGTGACCAGCTTCCCGCGTCACCGTATGCCGGAGGTCGGCAGTCTTCCGGAGACCGCCTACCAGCTGATCCATGACGAAGCGATGCTCGACGGCAACGCCCGGATGAACCTCGCCACCTTCGTCGGCACATGGATGGACGACTATGCGGACCGGCTGTACAGCGAGGCCTTCGACAAGAACATGATCGACAAGGACGAGTACCCCGCCACGGCGGAGATCGAGGACCGCTGCTGGCGGATGATCGCCAGGTTGTGGAACGCTCCCGATCCGGACCACACCTTGGGGACCTCCACCGTCGGCTCCTCGGAGGCGTGCATGCTCGGTGGCCTGGCGCTGAAGCGACGCTGGCAGCACGGGCGCCGGGAGGCGGGGAAATCCACCGAGCGGCCGAATATCGTGCTCTCCTCGGCAGTGCAGGTGTGCTGGGAGAAATTCTGCAACTACTTCGAGGTCGAGCCCCGGTACGTGCCGGTCAGCGAGGAACACCGCGTACTCGACGGTCATGACCTGGACAGTTACGTCGACGAGAACACCATCGGCGTGGTCGTGATCATGGGGGTGACCTACACCGGCATGTACGAGCCGGTGGCGGAGATCGCCGAGGCACTCGACGAGATCCAGTCCCGTCGTGGCCTGGACATCCGGATTCACGTGGACGCCGCATCCGGCGGGATGATCGCCCCGTTCCTCCAGCCGGATCTGGAGTGGGACTTCCGGCTGCCTCGGGTGGCCTCCATCAACACCTCGGGGCACAAGTACGGACTGGTCTACCCCGGGCTGGGCTGGATCGTGTGGCGTACGCGGGAAGATCTGCCGGAGGACCTGATCTTCCGCGTCAACTACCTCGGCGGGGACATGCCGACCCTTGCACTGAACTTCTCGCGCCCAGGCGCGCAGGTACTGCTGCAGTACTACCTGTTCCTGCAGCTGGGAATGGACGGCTACCGGCGGGTGCAGGGAGCCACCATGGACGTTGCCAGGTACCTGGCCGGCGAGATCGGGAAAATGCCGGACTTCGAGTTGTGGAGTGACGACCCGGACATACCGGTGTTCGCGTGGCGGCTGGCGGGGGAGGACGCCAGGACCGGTGGCGGCGTGCGCCGGGAGCGGAAGTGGACGCTCTACGACCTGTCCGACCGGCTGCGGATGCACGGCTGGCAGGTGCCGGCCTATCCGATGCCCGACAACCTCAGTGACATGACGGTGCAGCGCATCGTGGTACGCAACGGGATGAGCCATGACCTGGCCACGCTCTTTGTCAGAGACCTGCGCACCTGCGTGCACTACCTTGACGGGTTGGACGCCCCGCTGCCGTCCTCTGCCGTGGGCGGACACGGGACGGGGTTCCATCACTGAGGGGTGCGGGGCTTCCACGATTGCGGTGGAAGTGAGCTGTGGGATCGCCTCGGAGGGAGGGAGCCGGAACAAGAATTCGAACGGTCTTGCGCAATTGCTCGTTGCTGCAGGCGCCCTGTCCTGTGCGCTTGTTTAGCTTGTCGGCATGAATGAAACGGAAACCTTGAGTCTGGACGTGTTCTGGGCCAAGTTTGACCGCAAGACTTCGGGATCACTGTCCCTGCGGCAGCACCTCACCGACGTGAGTGGAGTGGCACTTCCGGTGGCAAAGCATCTCCTGCCCCCTGCTCGTCTCCGGATGCTCGAGGAACGGTGCGGAGGAGATCTGGGGAAGATCCTCCGGTTCGTGGCGTGGGGTCACGATGTCGGCAAGGCATCCCCCTGGTTCCAGGGGAAGGTGCCCGAGCTGAACGAACGGGTCCTGAATGCCGGCTACCCGGCTATACTCGCCTCTCCCCAGGAAGTTCGCGCGATGGCTCATGGCCTGGTCAGTGCTTATACCGTTGTCGACTGGCTCGCTGCACGGGCGACGAGAAAGCCCAGTGTCCGGGTGAAGCGGGCCTGGTTCTCCATCCTCGGTGGACACCACGGTGCCTTCCCCTCCATGGAGAAGAAGCCCGCCCCTCTCGTCAATGAACCGGCGGAATGGAAGGACGCCAGGTTCCGGCTCCTTGACCTGGGCGTCCGGCATCTCGGACTGACCCAGGCAGACATCGATACCTTCGCACAACTGTCCTGGGAGATCCCGGACCAGGCAGTGGTCACCGGTCTGCTCGTCGCCGCGGACTGGGTGGGTTCCAGTACGTGGAACTTCCCGTACAGCTGTGATTCCGGCACTGACCAGGAGCGCCGCGCCATTGAAGGTCAGCGCAGGATGAACCTGGGTGGACGGTGGACGCCGTCGCCGGTCGATTCTGAAGCCTTCCAGCAACGTTTCAGTCTCCCCTCGGGTTCGACGATGCGTCCTGTGCAGGAAGCGGTGGTGGAGACGGTCCGAACGATGGACGGTCCGGGTCTGATCCTCGTGGAGGACGCCACCGGCGGAGGGAAGACGGAGGCGGCTCTGATGGCCGCTGACGTGTGGGCCGACCGGCTGGGCATGGACGGCGTCTTCTTCGGACAGCCGACCCGTGTCACCAGCGACGCGATGTTCAATCGGGTACTGACCTGGCTGGAGCACTCCCCGGAGACCGGAGAAGTGTCGACGATCCTCGCCCACGGAAAGTCACAGTTCAACAAGGACTATCTCTCCCTCTTCGGGCAGGGACGACCGACGAACGTCTACAGTTCCGACGGCAGTGACGAAGGGCTGTCTCCGGAAGCGAACGCATGGTTCCGGGGGCGTAAGACCGGACTGCTGGCCTCAGTGGTCATCGGCACCATAGACCAGCTTCTTTTCGCGGCCCTGAAGTCGAAGCATGTGGTGCTCCGGCATCTCGGGTTGTTCGGGAAGGTCGTCATCCTCGACGAGATCCACGCGGCAGATGACTTCATGACCGTCTACCTGACCAGGATCCTGGAATGGCTCGGGGTCTACGGCGTCCCGGTGATCGCACTGTCCGCCACCCTGCCTCCGGCGCGTCGGCAGGAACTGGTGGACGCCTACGCCACAGGCGCCAGCGCATTCGACACCGACCACATCGCGCTGGAGGACTCCAGTGCCTATCCGCGGATCACCTGGGTCACCGGAGCCTCCGCCGGTGTCGTTGTTCCGGCCGCCGGTGACCGGACCCGTCGGACCCGGGTCGAGTTCCTCCCCGGTGACCTGGAGGAGATGGCGGACGCCGTTGCAGCGGCGGCACGTACCGGGGGATGCATCGCCGCGATCTGCAACACGGTCAGCAGAGCGCAACAGCTTTTCGACCTGCTCGACGGGACAGTGGAGAATCTCTCGCTGCTGCACTCCAGATTCCTCACTGATCACCGTGCTGCCCTGGAGGAGGAGCTGGTGACAGCTCTCGGCCGGGATGGTGAGGCGTCACGTCGGCCCGGTCGGGTGGTTATCTCCACCCAGGTCATTGAACAGGGTCTTGACCTCGACTTCGACCTCATGTTCAGCGATGCTGCCCCGGTCGACCTGCTGATTCAGCGGATGGGCCGACTGCACCGGCACGACTTCGCGCCAGGTGTTCGGCCGCAGGACAAGAAGGACGCGAAATTTGTCATCACCGGGTGTTCGGAATTCGGGGACGAGGTCGCACCGGAGTTCCCCCGCGGCATTGAGGCTGTCTACCGGCGGTCCCGTCTGCTCCGGTCCGTGCTCACGCTGAATCGGCACCTGGCGGATTCCGGAGGAGTCGTGGATTCGCCACAGGATGTCGCCGGCCTGGTAGCTACCGCGTACTCGGAGAATCTTGTTCCTCCGGTGACGTGGGACGAGGTGTGGTCAGCGGCGGAACGGCGTGAAGAGGAGTTCCGGGCCGGGCAACGGCAGAAAGCGGAGCAGTTCCGTCTGCCTCAGGCAGACAACGGGAATCTGTCCACCTGGAACGTGGCAGCGACCAGTGACGCAGAGATCGAGGGCCTTGCCCAGGTCAGGGATGCTGACGACAGTGTCGAGGTTGTGGTGGCCCAGCGTGTTGACGGTCGGATTGTCGCTCTTCCCCATGTCCGTGAGCTGGCCGGGGTATTCCTCGACGAGCTTGTGGGGATCGATGACGGGTACGCCCGCCGACTGGCCCAGTGCACAGTCCGACTGCCGGCGTGGGTGATGCGCACCGATGCTCAGTTCGATGAGCTGGAGAAGGACGGACAGGAGTCCTGGCAGAGTTCACCGTGGTTGAAGGGGGTTCTCCCCCTGGTCCTTGACGAGTCCGGTGAGAAGCGCGTCGGGGACTGGCTGCTGCGGTACGACGACCGTCTCGGGTTGCTCTGTGAGCGGGTGAAGGGTTGATCCCCTGTCCTGGAGGCACTGTTAACCTCGGTGCAGACTGCCCCAGGTCCCCGCGTGAGTGGGGATGGCCCGGTGTCATTGTCAGGGCAGTCGTGATCCCCGCCTAGGCGGGGACTGTCGCCGTCTCCTGCCTCTGCTGGTCATCTGCCAGAGAGCTCGCAGGGGGCGGCGTCATGCATCCGGGTGTTCGACAGGAGGGGGAACTCCACGGATGTCGTCCGGCAGGACTGCTATACCTACCGGAAGAGGTTAGGGGGTGGCAATCAACTACCCCTGGTGGCAGGCATCTCGATTTGGCGCTACCTTACAGACAATGACACGTTAGGTTTAAGAGAGGGTGGACGGTGGAACACTACAACCTCCTGGATGAGGCCTGGATCGATGTCGTCGATCATCAGGGCGTCGAGTCCAGGGTCGGCATCCGGGCACTGTTGCGGGATGCGTCCGACTACCGGGCGTTCGCCGCGCCTCTGGGTACCGTGAATTTTGCGGTTCTCCGCATGGTGGAGGCGATCCTGTACCGGGCGTGGGACAGCAGGAAGTGGCGCAACCTCGACAATGCGCTCGAACACTGGCAGGAGAAGTGGGACCAGGGCACTCTGCTCGACGACGCCGTCGCCGGATACCTCGATCAGTGGCAGGACAGGTTCGACATCCGGGACGCGGAGCATCCTTTCTTCCAGGTGGCCGGCCTGCATACGTCGAAAGGGGAGTGGAGGTCCCTGGACATCCTCTTCCCGGACGTCGGGGATACCGGCGATCTCTACACGATGCGCTCCGGACTGGCTTCTGTCGATGCGGCTGAAGCCGCCCAGATGCTGGTCCACTGCATGGCTTTCGATTTCTCCGGCATCAAGTCCGGTGCTGTCGGAGATGACCGGGTCAAAGGCGGCAGAGGCTATCCGATCGGGATCGGCTGGTGCGGCTGGCTCGGCGGCACAATGGTGGAGGGAAGAGATCTCCGCGAGACACTCCTGCTCAACTACGTGCCGAATCGGGAACAGGCGGGAACCGAGGACCAGCCGCTCTGGGAGATCGACGGGGTTGGTCCCGGCCCCCGTGACGATCCCCGCTACCGGATTGAACCGCAGACCGAGAACGGGACAACCGGACCGGTGGAACTGCTGACTTGGCCGCAGCGTCGTCTGTTGCTGCGGTGGGAGGAGGACGCCGTGACCGGCGTCCTCATCACCAACGGCGACCCGGTCGGCTACACCACCAAGCGAGGTATCGAGACGATGACCCCGTGGCGGTTCAGCGAGCCACAGTCCAGGAAGGCGAAGCTGATCAGGTACATGCCGCAGACCCTGGACGCCGGCCGCACCATGTGGCGGTCACTGGGCGGGATTCTTCCCAACAATGATGTGCCGAAGACCACTTTCAAGGTTGACGGAACCAAGGTCGATGTGGACAAGTCGATTCCCGCCGGAAATGTCCGATGGGTGGGCCAACTGGTCGGTGCGGAGGTGCTCCCCGATGACCGGGACATCCGGATCCGCATGGTCTCCATGGAGTACGGCCCTCAGCAGTCGAGCTTCGCCGGCATCGTCGAAGACGCGATCACCGTGCAGTCGCCGATGCTCGCGCTGGACAACGACCAGCTCCGGGCTACCGCGCGCCGGGCCGTCGAGTTTGCGGACGGCGCCGCCAGATGCCTGTGGATGTTCGCCAGGAACATTGCGTTTGCCGTGTCCGGGAACCAGGATGACGCGGACACCGACCGGATACAGGCGGAGTTCTACACCCGGGTGGACGCCGAATTCCGCGTCTGGCTTCGACGCCTCGGCCCGGACACGGACAGGGACGCTGCCCTCTCCGGCTGGGCCGGGAAAACCCGCTCCACGGCGACAGACCTGGCCAATGACCTGTTGACGGCTCAGGGTCCTGCTGTCTGGGCGGGACGCTGGGACGGCACCCGTCGGGTGACCGGAGCTGTAGCGGTTGACTGGCTGCGGAAGAACCTCAATGACTGCCTCGGGAAAGAACCCCGCAGGAACACGGAGAACGGAGAGAACGCATGACGGGACAGACAACGTCATCGACGGGTAAGGCGACGGAACTCGCCAGATACGTCGTGGGAAAGGTCGAGCGGATCCAGGCCGGTCTTGTCGACCAGCAGTCCTCTGCGGCGAAAGCGACGGCGGCGAGACTTCGTCGGGCCCTGACCAGACAGGCAGGATCGGTCCCTGAGGTCTGGGAGATCACCCTCGGCGGGCTTCCGGAGAACCTCATCGGACACGGTGATGTGCCGAGTCCTGCGGAACAGGCGGCGCACACCGCACTCTGCCTTTTCGCTGTCCACCAGCAGTCCCGGAGCGAGCGGATGCACCAGTCCGGGTGGGGCCTCGGACGGTCGCTCCGGATCCTGCACCAGCGGACCGGGGGCTCCGATGCCCTGGACAGTGGGCCGTTGATCCGGCGCTTCAATGCACTGAGCACTGCAGATTCGCTTGAGGAGATGCTCTGGCACCTCCGCGGTCTTATCACCCAGCTCCGGGCGGAGGGGATTCCCCTGGACTACGGCCGACTGGTCCGGGACCTCTACAGCTATCCGGTGCCCGAGTACCGGGACGCTGTCCGGCTGCGGTGGGGACGTGACTTCTACACCTACCGACCCGAGGCCCCCGGGGCCTCCGATGTCACCGACAACAACCCATCCTCCGAAAACTGACATACGTAAGGAAACAGACCCATGACGACCTACCTTGACCTCCACATTCTCCAGCTCGTCCCTCCGTCCTGCATCAACCGCGACGACACCGGATCACCGAAGAGCGCCCGGTTCGGTGGCGTCGAACGGCACCGCGTCTCCAGCCAGGCCTGGAAGCGGGCAGCCCGTAAGGGGTTCGCCGATCTGCTCGACGCAGAACAGCTCGGCGAGCGGACGAAGTACGGTGCGCTCCGTGTCGCTGAGAAGCTCCGGGGACTGCGTTCGGAGCTCTCCGAGGAAGAGGCGCTGGAGTTCGCGGGTGAGGTTCTCAAGGCCGCCGGTATCACCATGGACAAGAAGCACACCGACCAGACCTCCTACCTGGTCTTCCTGTCCCGCCAGGAGATCGAGCGTTTCGCCGAACTGGCGGCCGGTCTCGCGGACGGCAACGAGAAGCTGTCGAAGAAGGACGCCCGTGCAGCACTGGTGGGAACCACCGCTGTGGATATCGCTTTGTTCGGTCGGATGCTCGCGGACGCCCCCGAGCTGAACGTCGACGCTGCCTGCCAGGTGGAGCACGCCCTGAGTGTCCACAAGGCAACCACGGAGTTCGACTACTTCACCGCTGTCGACGACAACGCGCCGGAGGACAATGCCGGCGCCGGCATGATCGGGACCGTGGAATTCGTCTCTTCCACCCTCTACCGGTACGCCACCGTCGACATTGACACGTTGGCTGCGAACCTCGGCGACCGTACCGCTGCCGCTCGGGCGGTAGAGGCATTCATCCAGGCATTCAGCCTGTCAATGCCGACCGGTAAGCAGAACACTTTCGCCAACAGGACGCGCCCGGACTTCATCCTCGCGGAGGTCCGTACCGATCAGCCCGTGTCCCTGGTGAATGCCTTCGAGAAGCCGGTCGCCAACGACGGCACGGCACTTGCCTCCGCAGCAGTTGAGCTCGCCAGGTACGCCGTTGACGGAGACCGCGATTTCGGAACAAAGCCGGCAACGTCCCTGTTCCTCGTGAACGAGCGGGCATCAACCCCTGAACTGCTGTCTGCGCTGGACGGACGTTCCACCGCAGCATCCTTCCCCGATCTGATCAGCGCGGTCGGCGCAGCTGTCAGCGAAGAGTCCGGCAAGTAGGCGGAGAACGATGCCGACACTTGTCCTGGCCCTTGACGGGCCACTCCAGTCCTGGGGTGTGACCGGGAGATTCGTCACCCGGTCCACGCAGAAGATCCCTACGAAGAGCGGCGTTCTCGGAATGATCGCTGCCGCCCAGGGCCGTTACCGGACCGATTCAGTTGCTGATCTGCTAGATCTGTCTTTCGCCGTCCGGACCGACCAACAGGGAAGTCTGCTGCGGGACTTCCAGACGGAGATCGACTGGCGTCCGAAAGCCCCGAAGTCCAAGCCTCTGACGAACCGCTGGTACCTGCAGGACTTCAAGTTCACGGTCGCCGTCGGCGGGGACCGTGAACTCCTTGAGACACTCGATGCTGCGCTGCGGACACCCGAGTTCCCGCTCTATCTCGGACGCCGCTCCTGCCCACCTGCCGGCCGGATACCCCGGGGAATCGTGGACGCGGAACCGGTCGATGCGTTGAAGCAGGCTCCATGGCTTGCAGCTGCCTGGTACCGGAAAAAGCAGCCGAAAACCCTCGACCTACCGGTCAGCCGGGATGTCCGTGCCGGGGAGGTCCCCGATGAACAGATCCGGGATGCTCCCGTGAGTTTCGATCCCCGTGACCGTCGCTATGAGCTGCGTGGCGTCCGGCATGAATGGGTCAGCATGGATAACCCCGACGGCTATGACCTTGATCAGCATGACCCGTTCACACTCCTTGGAGGAATCTGACGATGTACCTGTCTCGGATGTACCTGAATCCGCAGCGGCGGCACTGCCGTGCCCTGCTGGCGAATCCGGAGATGATGCATGCGGCCGTGCTGTCTTCATTCCCCCCGGGTACTGATGCTGTGTCAGACGATGGTCGGGTCCTGTGGAGCATCGACCGTAGCGATGAGAAGACCGCCTTGTGGATGCTGAGCCCCGCTGTCCCGTCCTTCGAACACCTTCAGGAGCAGGCTGGGTGGTCGCAACAGCAGACCTGGGAGACCCGGGACTACTCCCGGCTGACCGGTCAGCTGATGAAGGGGCAGCAGTACGCATTCCGCCTTGTCGCCAATCCCGTCCACATCGTCACTGAAGGCGGGGTGAAGAAACGTCGCGTTCACCAGAAGCCCGAGTACCAGTTGCAGTGGCTGCTCGACAGGCAGGAAGCCATGGGTGTGAGGTTCCTCGGTGAGGAGGACGCGGTAGCCGCGACCGTCACCGGGAGTGA
This sequence comes from Corynebacterium neomassiliense, assembly GCF_900626215.1. Taxonomy (NCBI): domain Bacteria; kingdom Bacillati; phylum Actinomycetota; class Actinomycetes; order Mycobacteriales; family Corynebacteriaceae; genus Corynebacterium; species Corynebacterium neomassiliense. The sequence continues at coordinate 2,099,356 of NZ_LR131106.1, forward strand.
GCACCTGGTCTTTGACCGGAAAGGCAGGAAAGTCACCCTGGTCCGTGTTTCGTACCAGGGGCTTCTGGAGGTCACTGACCGTGATCTGCTGGAGAAGACCCTGACCTCCGGTATCGGTAAAGCGAAGGCGTACGGCTGTGGCCTGCTGACCCTGGCGAAGGTCGGCACGTGAACGGCGGAATGCTCCCGTCTACACCCCGACAACTTGCCAGGGTCACTGACCGGGTCAGTTTCCTTTACCTGGAACACTGCACCCTGGGACGCGACGGGGGCGCACTGACCGCAACTGACGACACCGGCGTCATCCATGTCCCGGTGGCCTCGCTCAGCGTACTGTTGCTCGGTCCGGGTACCAGACTGACCCATCAGGCGGTGACCGTGGTGGCTGATGCCGGATGTTCGCTGGTCTGGGTCGGTGAGGAAGGCGTCCGTTATTACGCCCACGGACGGTCGATCGCTCGTTCCACGAAACTGCTGGAAGCACAGGCGAAGAAAGTCTCGAATACCAGGAGCAGGCTGGCCGTCGCCCGGGAAATGTACGCTATGAGGTTCCCGGGCGAGGACACTTCTGGTCTGACAATGCAGCAACTCCGAGGTAAAGAAGGCGCCAGGGTCAGGAAGATCTACCGGGAATGTGCCGATTCCACTGGTGTGGAATGGACTCGTCGGACCTATGACCCGAATGATTTCAGTACCGGTGATCCTATTAATCAGGCATTGTCTGCAGCCCATGCTGCGCTCTACGGTCTGTCCCACGCCGTGATCACTGCTCTCGGATGCAGTCCGGGGCTGGGATTTGTGCACACGGGACATGACAGGGCCTTCGTATATGACGTCGCAGACCTCTACAAAGCTGAATGTACGATCCCGGTTGCCTTTGACATCGTGAAAAAGCTGCAGGATGATGGCGCAGCTGATTTCGCAGACATTGCCGGCGTCACTCGTCGGGCCGTCCGGGACAGGATCAAGGAACTCCGCCTTTCGGAGCGTATCGCCCACGATATCGCGGTGCTGCTCGTGGATGAGAAGAACGAAGCGGGTGAGGAGGATCTGTGGGCGGATGTCGTCAATCTCTGGGACGACCGGACCCGCAACGTTGTGGGCGGCATGAACTACGGCGAGGGCCCAGAGGATGAGGAGGCATCTCGGTCATGATGACCCTTGTGCTGTCCGCATCTCCAGCGAAACTCCGTGGCCATCTCACTCGGTGGCTGATGGAGGTGAGCCCAGGGGTGTATGTCGGACGTGTCAGTGCACGCGTCCGTGACGAATTATGGCTGCTCGTGATCAGCGAGATGGAATCGGGACGGGCGGTCTTGACATATCCGACATCGAAAAATGAGCAGGGGTTCATCGTGAAGGTCCACCGCGGTGAGTGGGTGCCGACGGACATTGAGGGACTGACACTGATGAAACGTCCAGTCACGACGGAGAAGAGTGCGATGAAAGCTGGGTGGTCCAGGGCGTCGCGTATGCGCAAGGCCGGCCGTCGACGCAAGTGATGTAAAATCGCTGACAGGGATCGAAAACGTGCTGATCAGCGAGTGTGCTCCCCGCGCGAGCGGGGATGATCCCGCCCTGTCGAACTCCCGATCCGCAGACTGGAAGTGCTCCCCGCGCGAGCGGGGATGATCCGAACGCGCTGATCAGGGTGAACAGGGCGGTCCGGTGCTCCCCGCGCGAGCGGGGATGATCCCGCTCCGAGGCGGTCAGCACCTCCAGCCGTGCCGTGCTCCCCGCGCGAGCGGGGATGATCCCATCGTCCCGAACCGCGACCCGGATACCACTCAGTGCTCCCCGCGCGAGCGGGGATGATCCCCTGGGGCACATTTGCCACCGGTGCCACGACCAGTGCTCCCCGCGCGAGCGGGGATGATCCCGGACCATCACACCCGGAAGTCTTTAACAGCTTGTGCTCCCCGCGCGAGCGGGGATGATCCCACTCGAGCACGGAACAAGGGCCGTGGCAGTTCGTGCTCCCCGCGCGAGCGGGGATGATCCCTTGTCGTACTCGTCGTCACCCATCCATGCCCGGTGCTCCCCGCGCGAGCGGGGATGATCCCTGGAAGCACTCGACCCGGAAACAATGCTGTTCGTGCTCCCCGCGCGAGCGGGGATGATCCCCGCCCGAAGCCACAGAGTCCCCGAGGAGGACAGTGCTCCCCGCGCGAGCGGGGATGATCCCTCGCCGCGCACCTCACCCGCCGCCGTGCCAGCGTGCTCCCCGCGCGAGCGGGGATGATCCCCGTGGGTCAGAGGTGGCGAAAGTGCTCGAAGAGTGCTCCCCGCGCGAGCGGGGATGATCCCAATGTGATCAAGCCGGCGTGGGATGCTCTCTCGTGCTCCCCGCGCGAGCGGGGATGATCCCGTCACCCGCTGCAGCTTCTTCTTGTCCACCATGTGCTCCCCGCGCGAGCGGGGATGATCCCTCGGGGATCTGGTCGACCGACAGGTCTTCCAGGTGCTCCCCGCGCGAGCGGGGATGATCCGTCGGGATCGACCGGGTAGCGGATACCACCACGGGTGCTCCCCGCGCGAGCGGGGATGATCCGTCCCGTGGGTCACCGGGTGGGAGGATCGGATCGTGCTCCCCGCGCGAGCGGGGATGATCCCTGGGCAGCAACCGACCGGACCAGGAGGTCACGGTGCTCCCCGCGCGAGCGGGGATGATCCCTGAATCCTGGAACTCCGGTGAGAGATACGGGGGTGCTCCCCGCGCGAGCGGGGATGATCCCGGCTGGCCGCGGTGCTCCAACTCGCGCATTGCGTGCTCCCCGCGCGAGCGGGGATGATCCCACCGGGTGCCCGGCGAGGCCGACGGCCTGCAGGTGCTCCCCGCGCGAGCGGGGATGATCCGGTCGGCACCGCTACTGCCGATGATCACGCGGTGTGCTCCCCGCGCGAGCGGGGATGATCCCAGCTCGGTTCGCTGGTTCTTCGACAGGCCAGCGTGCTCCCCGCGCGAGCGGGGATGATCCCGGGTGGTTGGTGCATGGGTGGGATGTGCCGGTGTGCTCCCCGCGCGAGCGGGGATGATCCCGCATACACCGCTGCCCGTGTCATCCTCGCCACGTGCTCCCCGCGCGAGCGGGGATGATCCCACCCTCCGTCCCAGACGTCGATGACGTGGAAAGTGCTCCCCGCGCGAGCGGGGATGATCCCGGGTCCACCCCGGCGATGATCCACGCATTCACGTGCTCCCCGCGCGAGCGGGGATGATCCCCCCTTGATGACACCGGAGAGGATCGGGGCCAGGTGCTCCCCGCGCGAGCGGGGATGATCCCTACGAATACGTACGCCGTTGTGTGACCGACGAGTGCTCCCCGCGCGAGCGGGGATGATCCCCGCCCGAAGCCACAGAGTCCAGGAGGACGACAGTGCTCCCCGCGCGAGCGGGGATGATCCCTCCGATCTATCCGCGACGACCTCAAAGAAATGGTGCTCCCCGCGCGAGCGGGGATGATCCCGCCCACACGAACGCGATCGGGTAGTTGTTCCCGTGCTCCCCGCGCGAGCGGGGATGATCCCGTCTTCCCAGTCAGTGCGGCAAGTTCTTGCCCGTGCTCCCCGCGCGAGCGGGGATGATCCCGCCCGGACATTCTTCCAGACACTTTCGGAGGTGTGCTCCCCGCGCGAGCGGGGATGATCCCCCACCCCCCTCACGTGACGGGCACACCACCCGTGCTCCCCGCGCGAGCGGGGATGATCCCCCTTCATGCTGGCGAGCACGGGCACCCAGACAGTGCTCCCCGCGCGAGCGGGGATGATCCCAACGGCATCCTGAAGGCCTGGAACACGATCGCGTGCTCCCCGCGCGAGCGGGGATGATCCCCCAAGGCCCGGAAGTTCGTGCCGTACTCGTTGGTGCTCCCCGCGCGAGCGGGGATGATCCCCGCACCACCATCTGCTCATTCGTCCGCAGGAAGTGCTCCCCGCGCGAGCGGGGATGATCCTCACATTGCTCATCGCTGCGACCTCCTCAGATTGTGCTCCCCGCGCGAGCGGGGATGATCCCGCGACGGCTGCAAGCGCTTCAAACGTCATCACGTGCTCCCCGCGCGAGCGGGGATGATCCCGCCACGGACTACGAGAAGCCGGTCGCCGGCAAGTGCTCCCCGCGCGAGCGGGGATGATCCCGCACTGGTCGCACGCGTGACCGCTCTCGAAACGTGCTCCCCGCGCGAGCGGGGATGATCCGGGCACGGGCCGGTAGGTGACGCTGTCCCAATCCGTGCTCCCCGCGCGAGCGGGGATGATCCCGCAAGCTCCGCGACATCCTCCGCATCCTGCTCGTGCTCCCCGCGCGAGCGGGGATGATCCCAGGGCGAGGACGGACGCGACGATCCCGGACACGTGCTCCCCGCGCGAGCGGGGATGATCCGGGTGACAAGGGTGATCGGGGGGACACTGGTCTGTGCTCCCCGCGCGAGCGGGGATGATCCCCTGAGCGTCGGCATGTACCGCTCAGTCCTCGCGTGCTCCCCGCGCGAGCGGGGATGATCCGCAGGTGGTCACTGAGGTGGGGGTGAAGATCACGTGCTCCCCGCGCGAGCGGGGATGATCCCACCAGGCGCACCAACAACCTCCGCCGAACGCGGTGCTCCCCGCGCGAGCGGGGATGATCCCCGCGGCGGGTGGGAGGACGACCCCCTGCCATCGTGCTCCCCGCGCGAGCGGGGATGATCCCAGTCTGCGGGATTTGCGGAGAAGTGGTGGACAGTGCTCCCCGCGCGAGCGGGGATCATCCGCAAACGCGTTGCAGTCTGGGGGGCTTTGCTTAGTGCTCCCCGCGCGAGCGGGGATGATCCCCGGCGGGGGTCCATCGACACGCGGAGTCCACGGTGCTCCCCGCGCGAGCGGGGATGATCCCCCGGGGCGAAGAGGGGGAAACCCCGGGCACTCGTGCTCCCCGCGCGAGCGGGGATGATCCCGGGAGGATGAGGGTATCCGGCTCGAAAATGAGGTGCTCCCCGCGCGAGCGGGGATGATCCCATCACCCCGTTCGACTTCCGTGGCCACCAGGTGTGCTCCCCGCGCGAGCGGGGATGATCCCGCGTCACCGGCGTACATGCCCCCGGAAATGTAGTGCTCCCCGCGCGAGCGGGGATGATCCGCCCATCTGCTGGCCGACGTTGCGGAGGTACGCGTGCTCCCCGCGCGAGCGGGGATGATCCCGCGCAGCAGGATGAAGACCCGTGGATGTCCGGGTGCTCCCCGCGCGAGCGGGGATGATCCCTTCGGGGACAGAGACTGCACAACAGACTGCGCGTGCTCCCCGCGCGAGCGGGGATGATCCCACCACCGGGTTCACCACCCTCGCGGTGATCGCGTGCTCCCCGCGCGAGCGGGGATGATCCCCCGGTCCGCGCCCTCCAAGAGCTCGGAATGGTGTGCTCCCCGCGCGAGCGGGGATGATCCCCACCCGACCCGAACAATCGAACACCATAATCGGTGCTCCCCGCGCGAGCGGGGATGATCCCCAGCACATTCTCGTCACCCCGGTGGGCACACTGTGCTCCCCGCGCGAGCGGGGATGATCCCCAGTTCCGGCGTGATCTTCCGTCGCTGTATTCGTGCTCCCCGCGCGAGCGGGGATGATCCTAGGGGTCGTCGATGAGGCCAGGGAGGACGCGGGTGCTCCCCGCGCGAGCGGGGATGATCCCGCCATCAAGTATCTGTGGCGCGCCGGGCGTAAGTGCTCCCCGCGCGAGCGGGGATGATCCCAGCTACAACTCGACAGCGTTCCGCACCACCGAGTGCTCCCCGCGCGAGCGGGGATGATCCCTCGAGCGCCTTCGCCAACCGATCCGCGTGCCGGTGCTCCCCGCGCGAGCGGGGATGATCCCAAGGTCGAGGGGTTCCGGAACTTCTGGAAGGCGTGCTCCCCGCGCGAGCGGGGATGACTCCAATGGGGAAGGCCCGACGGCGACGTCGGCCGGTTGCTCCTCTTCGTGCACGGAAAGACATCTGGCGTTGTACTCGGTTTGCAGACCAGATCCCCGGAATCAGCCCTTGAAAGGCTTTGAGTGCTCGGTGCGTCCACGGAGCATAAGCGCAGCTTCGGCCTCAGGGTAGAGAGAACTCTCGGATCCTCTGCAGTACATCTTCACGCAGCTGATCTTTCTCCGCCCTGCTCAGGAATGCTGCCTCTACGGCATTGAGCTCCGCCCACGTGAATTCTTCGATGCCCCATCCGAAAGCTTCCGCGATCCGTCGGAATTCCACGCTGATGTTTGTCTGGGACATACCTCGGTTGTCTGGATTCACGGTGAGGGTGAACCCGAGTTCCCGTAGAAGGTCAATAGGGTGGTCGGGGATACCGTCTACAACGGTTCCTTTCGAGTTCGATGACACACACATCTCCAACGGGATCCCTCGGTCCACCACCCACTGTGCTGTTCTTCCCAGTTGCAGGACGGCATCGCCGGCTTCCCGGGCGGCTGCCACCTCACGTACGGCGGTGCGGGTGTTGAGCGGCCGACCGTTGAGGGTGACGTCTTCGATGATTCGGGCACCGTGGCCCAGTCGCTGGGCATGCGCCAGGTGGACGGTCTCCCATACGCTGTGCGGCCCCTCGTGTTCGCCGGTGTGGACGGTCACCGGTATCTCCTCCCGGTCGAGAAGGGTCGTTGCGTCCAGGTGATCCCTGATCGGGAAGCCGTCCTCCGGGCCTGCGATGTCGAATCCTGCAATGCTGTCACCCCAGGACCGGTAGACCTTGACGAGGGTACGGGCGATCTCAAAGCTCAGCGTAGATGACCGCATTCCGCACAGGAGCTGACGTGCACGGATTCTCCCCCCTGCGGCTGAGACCTCGTCCTCACCCTGACGGAGTCCGGTGGCGACCGCTCCTATCGCGACAGTAAGTGGTAGACCACCGAGAGTGTGCTTCTCCGGGGCCCAGCGCACTTCGCCGTAGAGGACGCCGTCAGCGGCAGCCTCAAGGACCCACTCGCGAGCGATTCTCGCGATGTTCTCCTCCGTCTGCATCACTGAAGTGGTGAGAGCGAACTTGTCGTCCCAGTGTTTCACCGGTGGTTCGGTGATCTCACCGGAGAGCCAACCGTAGAGCATCCCGGGGTCGGTGTACGGCAGTTCAGCACCGGTGCTCTCAGAGAGTTCGATCAGGGTTTCCGGGCGAAGCGAACCGTCCAAATGGTCGTGGAGCGAAACCTTGGGAAACGCGCCCCAGGGTTCGTTGTCACCGGACCAACGGGGATAGCCGTTGAGAGTGGAGTTCATGCCAGAGCCTCCAGTGCGAAGTTGACGACGTCAGCGAAAATGGTCTCCCGCTCGTGGGCGGTCATGTCGTTTCCGGGCTTGTCACTGATGGTGCCGAGCATCAGCGCTTCAATGTGTTCCCGCATGGCGACGGTGTAAAGGCCGGCGGCTTCCATCTCCACCCCGAGAGTCCCGATCTCCAGGAGCCCGGGAATCACGTCGGTGCCGCCGCCGTAGAAGAGGTCGGAGGTGAACACCGGGCCTACCTTGATGGGTTTCCCGGAACGGTCGCCGTATTCGACGGCTCTGCGCAGCAGTGAGAAGCTCGGCGCCGAGCTCAGCGTGACACCGGGTACCACAGAGGAACTCAGTGATGAGTTCGTGTGGGCACTCGACGCAGCGACGACGTCGCCGATCTGCAGGTCTGGGTCGATGGCTCCGACTGTGCCTACCCGGATGATGCGCTTCACCGCGTAAAAGCGGGCCAGTTCAGTGGCATAGATCGTGATGGAAGGGATACCCATCCCAGAGGCCATGACGGAGACTGGTCGACCCTGGTAGGTGCCGGTGTAGCCGAGTATGCCGCGGACTTCGGTGACGAGTTCGGCGTCGTCGAAGAAGGTTTCGGCGATATGCCGTGCCCGGTACGGGTCGCCGGGCATGAGAACGTCAGGCGCAAAGTCGCCGGGTTCGGCGGATATGTGGGGTGTGGCCACGGGAAGTTCCTTTCATTGGGTGATGGGGGCGCAACTAGCTGGTGCGGCCGGGAGAGAACCGGTCCAGGACCAGACGCTCTGCGGCGGAGACCAGGGCGTAGAAGACAAGTGACGCGCAGGTGAGTACTGCGGCTGCGGCCCACAGCCCCGTGTAGTCGGTGTGTGACCGGGAAATGACGATGAAATGGCCGAGCCCGTCACCGGTGGCGAGCCATTCGGCGAGAGTCGCTGCCAGAATGGCGTTGGGTGCTGCGATTCTTGCGGAGGCAAAGATCGAGGGAAGCGATGAGGGCAGCTGCAGCCGGAACAACCGGGTCATTACCGATGCGTTGTAGCTGCGCATCAGGGTCATACCGTCGTCGGACACCTGCTGGAGCCCGGTCTGGGTGTTCGCCATGGTCGGGAAGAACGTGACGATCGCGGTGATGACGACCACGCCCCACATTCCGCGACCGAAGGCGAGGATGAGAATCGGAATGAGGACGATGATGGGGACAGAGCGCAGTGCCAGGGCAACCGGGGTGAAGACCCGTTCCACTATCGGATAGGTGACGAAGAGTGTGGCGGCAACGACCCCGGAAATCAGACCAGTGACATAGCCGACCCCTGCATGAACCGCGGTTGTCCCCAGTGCAGTGAAGACTTCGGAGCGCTGAACAGCGGCGTCCGGACTGGTGAAAAGGTACTCGACAACATCTCCGGCGTTCTTTCCGACGAACGGGGAGACCTGGAAGACTGCCAGATAGAGATACCAGGCGGCGATGATGACAGCCAGCGATGCCAGAGTCCACAGGGCGCCGACAGTCCACCTCGTGCCCCGGGAACCTGCGGTGGAACGCGGTGCCGGTGGAGAAGAGGACATCGACGTCGACCAAGGTGTCATCTTCCTGCGGGCCCAACCGAGGAGGACATAGGGGATCACCGAGACCACAGTCACGATGACAGCGACGCTCCACACCTGTGGCAGGTTCTGGGACATCAGTCCGTTGACCAGCAGGACGCCGAGGCCCGACTTCGCTCCGATGAACTCGGAGAAGATCGCACCGAGAACTGCCGCGGGAACGCCGACCTGGAGTCCGGTGAGTATCGCAGGCGTTCCGGACGGGATCCGGACGTAACGCAGGGCAGACAGGCGTCCACCGCCCCAGGCCGAGATCATCGTCATCGGGTTCCCGTCAGCGGAACGGAGTCCCAGCATCGTTCCGACAAGTGTGGTGAAGAAGACCGCCAGGGCGGCCAGGATGACCCGTGCAGTGTCAAGGTCGAATGTGAGCTGGAGGATCGGGTTGACCGCGACGAGTGGAAGGCAGAACAACGTCACAGCCAGGCGCATGAAGAGTGACTCCAGCACGGGTACCTGGACAAAGAGAACGGCGACAACAATTGCGGCGAGGTTGCCCCACAGCCAGCCCAGTAGAGCGACAGTGACGGTGAGCCGGGCATTGCGCAGGTAGAGCGACGAATTCTGCATGATCTCGGAGATAATCTCCGTCGGGGAGGCAATCACACCGAGGTCAGAGAGCCCGAACTGGGCAGCCATCTGCCAGATGACGAGGCAGAGTACGGAGACCAGGGCAGTGACACCCCATCCCGAGAGCGTCTCACGGCGGGCATGTCTGCGCTGCAGGTCCAGGTCCCGCTGCAGGGCGGGGGAGATTGACGTCATTGTTTCTGGAGAGTTGATTACGGCTGTCACGGCGTATCCCCTGCAGCTGTCCCGTCTGAGTCAGTGCCCGAGTACAGCACCGCACTGAGGTGGTCACAGATCGCGTGGAAATCCGGGGTGCTGAGCATCTCCCGCGTCCTCGGGCGCGGAAGCTCCACCGGAATGTCACCGATGATCCGACCGGGTCGAGGGGACATGATTATCACCCGGTCAGCCAGAAAAGCGGCCTCCGAGACTGAATGGGTCACCAGCAGCGCTGTCGCCCCGGTATCTGACCAGAGTCGCTGCAACTCAATGTTCATCCGCTGTCGTGTGATCTCGTCGAGAGCGCCGAAGGGCTCGTCGAGCAGCAGGATCTCAGGGTGGGTGACAATGGCCCGTGCGATAGCGACGCGCTGTCGCATTCCGCCGGACAACTCTCCGGGGCGGGCCTTCTCGAAACCCTTCAGCCCGATCATCTCGATGAGTCCGTCGACCCTGTCAGAGGGGACGGGCATGTGCATGACCTGGCCGGGAAGCCGGATATTGTCACGGACGGACCGCCAGGGCAGCAGGGAAGGATCCTGCAGTGCCAGACCCAGCTGGTGTGAACGGCGAATGTCTCCGGGGGGTTCTCCGTGAATGGTGACGGTGCCTGAGCTGGGTTGGTCCAGGTCCGCCAGAATGCGGAGGATTGTCGATTTCCCGCAACCGGAAGGCCCCAGAAGTGCTGTGAACGATCCACGGTCGGCGGTCAAGGTCACCTCGTCGAGGGCGTGAACAGCTTTGTGCGCGTCACCGTACACCTTGGAGACGCCGTGAAGGTCTATGCCGGTGGCTACGTTCCGCGTGCCTCTGTCGGCGGTGCGCTCCACTGCTTCTGCGGCGGGGGTCATGAGGGATCTGTTTCTGTGCCGTCGGCACTGTCCGCCACCGTCGCTCCCCCGTCGGCGTACACGTCTTTGAGCACGGAGGTGTCGAACATGTCTGAGGAAACACCGTCGATGCCGAGTGCCGTCAGCGAAGTGACGTTCTTGGCAATTCCCTCGTCAGTCATCTGCAGCAGTCCAAGTTTCCTGGTGTCTGGTGTGACGAGGAGGTCCATCTGACGTTTCGCCTGCTCAGTCTGGTTCTCCACCGAAAGACCACTGTCCTTGGCGTAGTCGTTGACCGTGAGGTCAACGGCTTCTGCAGGGTCATTGACGTAGTCCTGCCAGCCCTGTATCTCCCCTTTGAGGAAACCGGTGATGGCCTCGCGCTTCGCCTGGTCGGTGAGGCTGTCACGTTTGACGGCGTACACCTGTGAATACACGTCGAAACCGAAGTCTGAGGTCATCATCACGGTGCCCTCGTGGCCGGTCGCTTCCAGGTAGGAGACCGGTTGTTCAGCGTAGAAGACCCACAGACCGTCCACTTCGCCGGAGGTCAGTGGAGCGATATCGAAACTGGCAGGGACTGTGGTGACTTTCGAGGCATCCACTCCGTTGCGAGCTATAAGAGCTTCCTGTGCGGTCTCGTCACCGGACGGGACTCCGATCCTCTTGCCCTCCATGTCCTTGGGGGTGGTTATCGGATTGTCAGGGGAGGACAACAGTGACAACGGATTCTTCTGGAATCCTGCAGCGACAATGACCAGGTCAGCACCCTCAGCGTTGGCATGCGCGACGGTATCTGCATTGCCCATACCGATGTCTGCTTGCCCTGAGACTACTGCTGACATGGCGTCCACGTCGGGGCCGCCCGGGCGGATGTCGACGTCTACTCCGTTGTCCTCGTAATAGCCTTTGTTGTCTGCGATGTAGCTGCCGCCGAACTGGACGAGCGGTACCCAGGAGGTCTGGAGCGTGATCTTCTCGACGTCAGGGTCGGATGATCCGTCGTCATCGGATACGGAACAGCCGACAAGTGCCAGTGACGTTGACACAGCTGCTGCCATGAGGGCGTTGACCCGCAGTACGTGGTTGCTTCTGGGTCGGTAACTGAAGTGGGACACGGGAACTCCTGAGGTGTGTTCTTGCGGTGTGCTGAAGTCCGTCCATCGATTAGACAAACCGTTTTGCACCTTGAGCTCACGACGCTATGGACTGTAGGTTTCTCGACTGTTTCATCCCTCTACCGCACGTGTAACAGATGCTTAGGGCTCTTTTCGCTCCTGCCTGCTGGAGGTACCGGACGACACTGCGGAGGCATGCGCAAATCGGTTGGCAAACAGTGTCAGGGTATGGTGTCACCTATGGACAGGAGCTGGGGACGGCAGTGGACAATGCAGGACATCGCCAGGGTGGCCGGCGTCAGCGTGACGACCGTGTCCCATACTCTCTCCGGGAAGCGGGCGGTGCGACCGGAGACTGCTGCGCGCATCATGCGCATCGTCGAAGAACTCGGGTACGTACCCGATTCCGCGGGACGCCGTCTGAAGTCCGGTCGCAGCAGAATCCTCGCGCTCGCGGTGCCGGATATCTCCCAGTCCTACTTCGGCAGTATCGCCCGTGGAGCAGAAGAGGAGGCGGATCGGCGTGGATACGGGCTTCTCGTCAGCAGTACCGCGGACTCTGATCCCAGACGAGAATCCCGGTACTTCTCTCTGGTGAGGGCTCGGGCGGTCGACGGGCTCCTGTACACCGGATCACGTGACATGATCCCGGGACAGGACCTCACCCGGCTGGTGAATGAAGGCCCTGTGGTCCTTGTTGACGAGCAGATGCCCACCCTGCCGGTGCCCTCGGTTGTTTCCGACAACCTCCGGGCCGGGCAGATCGCCGGTGAACACCTCGCCGCCCTGGGACATACCCGCCCTATCGTCATTGCCGGTCCACAGGGCCTGAAGTCCCAGGTGGAACGGGTGCAGGGCTTTCGGCAGTCGTTCAACAACGCGATTGTCTTCTACGGGAGCTTCGACATCGAATCGGGGTACCGTCTGACTGCAGATGCACTGGCGAACGGTATTGATTTCACCTCGGTCTTCGCAGCGAACGACAGTCTGGCCGTCGGTGCTGTCCGGTGTCTCCGGGACCACGGGAAGAGTATCCCTGCCGAGGTGTCGGTCATCGGCGTCGACGACATCGAGTTGGCGGAACTGGTCACCCCGGGGCTGACAACCATCCGACAGAATACGGAGGAGATGGGGAAGGTAGCGGTCACCTCGCTTCTCGACTGGCTGGAGACCGGTGAGATGCCGACTTCTACCGTACTGCCTGTTGAGCTTGTCGAACGGGAGTCGACGGGGGTCTGCCGCTGACGCTCCGGGAGAGGATGTACAGAGGAGATACTCAGTGTTGCCGCAGGTCACCGTCCCGCCGCCGCACCAGATCCACCGTCACCGCTCACCCGCCACAAGTGCACCCACCACAAGTGTCCCCACCACCCGAGTCAGCACATCCAACCCCGTCACCAGGTCCGCGTCCTCGGTGAACTCGCCCTCGCAGTGGGAGACCCCGCCCACCGACGGAACAAAGAGAAGCACTGTCGGGACGATGCGGTTCATGGAGACGGCGTCATGACCTGCCATGGTCTTCAGACGGAGGCAGCTGACCCCGGCGTCCGCGGCGGCTTTCTCCGTCAGCTCCACCCCGGCCCCGGGGAAGGGCACCGCCTCCCGCAGGTCGAAGTCCTCGATCTCCACCCCCACATCGTGGCGTTCTGCCGTGGTGACCAGCAACGGTCTGAGAGTCTCCCAGGCCCGGACCAGCCGTTGCGGGTCAGGGGAGCGAAGGTCCACGCTCATCGTCACCTGCCGGGGCACCACCCCCGGCACGTTGGGCTCCACGGTGAAGCGTCCCACCGAGGTGACCATCGACCCCTCCGGAGCGTCGGCGGCGATCTTCCGTACCGAGAGCACCATCTCGGACGCCGCGGTCAGGGCGTCATGGCGGTCCCCCATCAGCGTGGCCCCGGTGTGGGACTGTTCGCCGTTGACGGTCACCCGGATCTTCCGGGTGCACCAGTTGCCCGTGACCGCGCCGACGGTCACGCCGGACCGTTCGAGGCGACGCCCCTGCTCAATATGCAGTTCCGCGTAGGCGACGGCCGGCGGCATGACGTCTGAGCCACGGCACCCGGTGGCGTCGAGCGCTTCAGCCACGCTGACACCGTCCCGGTCCGTCACCGCGAGCATCTCCTCCAGCGACCGCTGGCCGACCGCCACGGAACTGCCCATGAGAGAGGGCTCGAAGCGTGACCCTTCCTCGTTGAACCAGTCCACCACCGTGAGGTTGTGCACCGGTGCGGTGAGGCCGGCGGTGACACGCGAATGCACCGCGGCGGCGGCATGGAGGGACGCCACGACCCCGTACGTCCCGTCAAACCGTCCGGCCAGGGGCTGACTGTCCAGGTGGGAACCGGTGAGCACGTGCCGTGCGCCGGGAACCCACCGGTAGGACGCGAACTGGTTCCCGATGGCGTCCACGGTGACGGTCATCCCCATCTCCGCGGCCCGTCGCCGGAACCATTCCCGCACCGCACCATGCTCCGGGGTGCCGGCCTGACGGTCGATCCCGCCCCCTGCCGTCGCACCGAAGGAGGCGGTGTGGTGGAAGTCCGAAAGGAACGTCGGTGAAGGTCCGCCCGTCACTGTGCCTGCACCCCGCCGAGATCCGGTGTGGTGCCCGCCCACGGTCGGACCGATTCATACGCCCGGGCAGCGGCCAGGACCTCGACATCCCCCCGGTGCCGTGCGGCGATCTGGAGACCGACCGGAAGCCCTGATGCCGTGAACCCGGCCGGCACGGTGATCGCCGGCGTGGTCGTCATGTTGAACGGGTAGGTGAACAACCAGCGCAGCAGCTGCGCCTGCAGGGGTTCGCCCTCCAGCCAGGAGGGGGCGAACTGGTCCAGCGGGAACGCCGCAGAAGCGAGGGTCGGGGAGACCAGGAGATCGAAGTCCGCCATGAAGCTGCAGAAGATGTCGTACATCCTGGACCTGGCCACCTGGGCGCGGATGGCGTCCACCGCCGGCAGTGACCGGGCCGCCGCGATGATCTCCAGGTAGTTGGCGTCCACCTTCCCCTCCCACTGCCCCCAGTCACACAGGTCGGTGTCCAGGCCGATGCCGGGCACCCAGATCCCGTCCCACATCGCCTGCTCCGGACAGTCCCATTCCGGGGTCGCCTCCGTGACCGTCGCACCGAGCTGCGTGAACGCCTTCACCGCCTCCCGGCACACCGCATCCACCTCAGGGTCGACGTAGCCCACGTGCAGGTCCGGTGAATAGGCGACCGTCATACCCGTCATGTCGGAACCCGCGGCGCTGACCGCCCCGGGGTAGCTGGCCGTCTCCTTCGGCAGGCTCATGGGGTCGGAGGGGTCGAATCCGTTCATCACGTCGAACATGACCGTGGCGTCCTCCACCGTCCGGGCTATGGGGCCGTGGAAGACGTAGGTGGAGAACTTCCCCGCGACAAGGGTCTGCGGGATCCGCCCGAGAGAAGGTTTGAAACCCCCCACCCCGCACAACGCGGACGGGATGCGGACCGAGCCCGCCCCGTCCGCGCCCTCCGCCAGGGGCACCATCCCCGCGGCGACGGCGGCGGCGGAACCGCCGGAGGAACCGCCCGCGGAGTAGCCGTGCTTCCAGGGATTGTGCGTGGCGCCGAACAGGTGACCGTCCGTGCCGCCGTAGTACCCGCACTCCGGGGCGTTCGTCAGACCGGTGAACAGTCCACCCGCCGCTCTGAGCCGGGCGACGACGGTGGCGTCCTTCTCCCCGACATTGTCGGCGAAGGGGACGAGGGCATGGGTGTGCGGCAGTCCCGCGACCTCGGTGAGACACTTCACGGCGAAGGGGACGCCGTGGAGCGGGCCGAGCGGGGCGCCGGAGGCCTGCCTCCTGTCGAGCTCGGCAGCGTCCTTCAGGACGGTCTCGCGGTCGAAGCAGACGTAGGCGTTGATGTCCGGGTTGAGTCTTCCGATACGGTCGCAGGCGGCCTCCGCCACCTCCAGGCAGGTCAGACTGCCGGAGGCGATGAGGTCACGCAGTTCAGTCGCCGTCGTGCCGGCGTAGTCGTCGGGGTTCACTGTCATCCTCCACAGGTCAGGATCGGGGTGGTGCGGCGGGTGCCGTGCGGTGCGGTCGCTTCCACGGCCGCTGCCAGGCTGAGCAGCCGGGAATCGTCCCAGGCCCGCCCTGCCAGCGTTGCGCCCACCGGCATGTTGTTGTGTTCCATGGCGCCCATCGGGACGGTCACGGTGGGAATGCCCAGGTGACGTATCACCACGTTTCCGTTGGCGACCCAGATTCCGTTGCGCCAGGCGGTGTCGGCGGACCGGGGGTTCACGTCCGCGTCCGCCGGCGCAACCCCCGCCATGGCGGGAAAGATCAGGGCGTCGAGTCCGAGGGAGTCCATCCAGTCCTCGAGATCCACCCGCCGGGTCTCCTCGAGCCCCGCCAGACCGGCGGGCAGGGAAGGGTCAAGCTCCGGAAGCGAGGGAAGCTCGGGATGGCCAGAGAGCAGGGACCCGATGACCGCCGGATAGTCGGCGACGTCATGCTCCTGGCCGGTGTAGCGGTCCGGGAGCGCCCCCCGGGGCGGCGGGAAGATGTCCCTGCCGTCGACCCGGGTGAGAGAGTGCAGGGAGGGGTCACCGTTGGCCCTGAGGAAGTCCTCCCACGACCAGGCGGAGAGAACCCCGGTCTCCGCGAGCAGGAACTCGCGGGACACCAGCCCCCGGGAACTGACGGTCGGTGCTCCCGGGCGGTCCCCCTCGTACCTGGTCACGGCAGGGAAGTCCACCTCCACGACCTCGGCCCCTGCAGTTTCGATGTCCGCGCGAAGCTGCTCCCACAGCGCCGTCACGTCCGGTGAGGTGACGACGCGCTGTCCCATCGACCCGCAGATGCCGACCTCGTCCCGGTGGTCCGGGCCGGTCCCGGCCAGGGGATCGGTGTTGACGTACATCCGGGGGACGCCGAGCCTGGCTCCCTCCAGCGGGGTCGTGGACCGGTCGAGATCCGGGTAGCGGGCCGGACGCACCCGGGAGGCGGGGGGAATGTCGATCCACGGCTGGACCCGCCAGAAATCTCCCCGGGCGGTGGTGTCGTCGGCGACGAGGACGTCCAGTATCTCCAGCAGGTCGCCCATGCAGCGGGCATGGGGGACCACCACGTCCTTGGTCGGTACGAGCGGCCAGTTGCCGCGGACGGAGATCACCCCCCGTGACGGCGTGTAGGCGCACAGGGAGTTGCAGGACGCCGGTGCGCGGCCGGAAGACCAGGTCTCCTCCCCGAGGCCGAAGACGGCGAACCCGGCGGCGGTCGCGCTGCCGGACCCGTTGGAGGAACCCGAGGCGAAGGCGCTGGTCAGCCACGCCGGATTGTAGGGGCTTTCCGCGCGCCCGTACAGGCCGCGCTGCATGCCGCCGTTGGCCATCGGAGGCATGTTCGTCAGACCGAGGAGGACGGCCCCGGACGCGCGGAGACGTTCGACAGCGAAGGAGTCCCACTGAGCGACGAGGTCCCGGAACGCCGGGGACCCGGCGGCGACGGTGAGACCACGGACCATGTACGAGTCCTTGGCCGTGTACGGGATACCGTCGAGCGGGCCCAGGATGCGGCCCTCGGCCCTCCTCCTGTCGGAGGCCTCCGCCTCCGCGAGAGCGTCCGGGTTGTCGACCACGACCGCGTTGAGCGGGACCGTTCCCTCCGGGGTGAGGGTGGCGTCCTCCGGGCCTGACGCAGTCCCGGCAGGTCTGTCGAAACGTCGGATTCGGTCGAGGAAGGCCGACACCAGTCCGACAGAGGTCAGTGATCCGTCGTCGAGGGCGCGGCGCAGGTCCGCGATCGGCAGCTGGGTGGGGTCGGAGATCACACGGGGGTCCTTTCTTCAGGGCGGACGGTTGAGGGGCAGGGAAAGGAAGGTGCGGGGAAGGGAAAACCCGCCGGGAACAGACCTGGCGGGTGTCTCCTGTGAGGATCAGGCAGTCGGCTCAGCGGCCGCCACCGGTGCACCGGCCCGGGCCGGGGTCCCGGCGGCCGAACCCGCCACCGGTGGCGGGGTACGCTCGCCACGTGCCACGGCGAAGAACTCCTCGACACGGGCCCTGTCCGCCTCGGTACGACCGGTGACAGCGGAGACCACCAGGAAGACCACGAGGTTCACGATCAGGCCGATGATGCCGCCGGTGACCGACCCCAGAGCAGGAATGTCGTCCGGGTAGATCCAGGTCAGTGCTGCGGCGATGACGAAACCGACGAGCATGCCGGAGATCGCGCCGTACTTGTTGCCGCCCCGCCAGAAGATGCCGAGGAACAGCGGCACGCTGAGCTGGACGATGCCCTGGTAACTCATCTGCGCCAGCAGCTGCATGCGCTCCATGTCCTTCGTCGCGAACGCGAGGACGGCGGCGAGGATCATCGCCAGGACCATGCAGATCTTCGAGACGTACGTCAGCTGCCTGTCCGTCATCCTCGTCGTCGTCCCGAACAGGTCATTGGCGATCTGCAGGCCACTGACCTGCACAGAACCGTCGATATGGCCCATCGACGCGGCGAAGACGATGACCACTCCCAGACCGAGCAGCCAGGTTCCGCCGTAGTCGTTCATGAGCGTGAACCAGCCGTCCTGCGGGGCTTCGATGATTCCCGCCATCCCGGCTGCCGCGATGCCCACGAGCATCAGCAGTGTGTAGAAGATCCCCGAGATGAAGATCGTGATCAGGGTTCCTTTCTTCACCGACCGGACCGAAGAGGCGGTGTAGATGCGCTGGAAGCTCGTCGGCCAGCACAGTGACCCGACGACACCGGTGAGGACAAGGCTGAACACGTACCAGGGACCGTAGGCGTCCCCGTCACCGGGGACGCGCAGGTACTGCTGTGCCACATGGCCGAGATCACCGAAGGACACCGGGGTATCACCGATGCCCGCGAGCATCAGCACACAGATCAGGGAGGCTCCGCCGTAGGCGACCGCACCCTGGAAGACGTCGGTCATGATCAGACCACGCATACCCATCTGGACCGTCCAGATCTGCCGGACGACGATGGCCGCCAGGCCGATCATCAACGACGTCGTGTACCCCCAGTGACCGTTGCCGGCGACATCGAACAGTGCGGCGAGCGCCTGCATGCCCGTGATGATCCAGGGGAACAGGGAGACCACCCCGATGACACTGGCGATACGGCGGACCCAGACGGAATTGAACCTCTTGCCCATCAGGTCGGGCTGGGTCCGCAGACCGTACTTCGCACCCCACCGCCAGGCGCGGGTCGCCATGAAGTACATGAACGCGACACCGAGGGTGGAGTACGCCAGACCGTAGAAACCGAAGACCCCGAGCCCGGTCGCCAGGCCGAAGAAGGCGATGAACGTGGACCCCGGCCACCAGGAGTTGATGTAGGACCAGGCGATGTACCAGGGGCCGTAACTCCTGCCGCCGACCGCGTACTCGTTGAAGTCCGGTTCCCGGGACTTTCGTGTGGTGTAGAGGATGCCGACGACGACCGCGTAGAACGCGGCGAGCATTCCGATCATCACGATCATGCCGCGATCACCTCGTCCAGCTCACCGCGGGCGTCCTCGTACATGTAGAGGAAGCACAGGGACACGGCGACGAGAAGTGCGTCGAAGATCCAGTAGACGATGGACAGCGGCAACCCGAGGAACAGGGTCTCGTTCCCGCTGAAAGAGAAGTAGAGGGGAGGGACGACGGCAAGTGCCAGAGCGAAGATGTAGATACCGACGAGGGTGCTCTTCACCGGCGTCGGGGGCAGAGAAGCTAAAGCGTTCTTCATGATGGATGACCTCGATGCGTCAGATGTGGTGTGACGTCCCTCCGCAACCGCTGACGGTTCAGGAGGGAACGTGGACATCAGCATCAGCGCCAACCATTACTGGCCTCCGGCCAACCGGGTAAAGATGCGTTAATTGGGTCAGTGTGGACCAGCGGGAAATGGGTGGTGCAGTTTCGCGCCGGGCCGGTCACTGCGCACCGTCAGACTGGTCCTGTCCGCCCTGAACAGGTCCACCGAGAACTCCACCGGAGCGGCGTCCCCGCTGACTTCCCCGACGGCGTCCCCGGTGGCGTCCCCGCTGGCGTCCCCGGTGACATCCTCAGCCCAGGCGCGCCGGGTGACCTTCAGCAACGGTGCACCGGGACTGACATGCAGGATCCCCGACACCGGTGTGGTCGCCGCCGTCGCCTCGATGATCTCCTCGGTCCGGCCGACCACGGTCCCGTACTCGCTCGCCAACAGCGCATACAGGGACGTCAGAGGATGGTTCAGCAGTCCGGGGAAGCGCGGGGCAGGCAGGTAGGCATGCTCGAGGGACAGGGCCTCACCGTCGGCGAACCGGACCCTGAGCAGAGACACCACCGGACCGGAACTTCCGAAGCACCCGGCGACCGCGGGGGAAGGAGCCTCCAGTGCCGCCCGCACGACCTGCGTCCCGTCCCGGTAGCCCTGTTCGGACAGCATCTGGGGAATCCCCTTGACCTGGTTGAGGTCACGGAGCACCTTGCGGCGTCCCTCCCCGGACCCCGGCACATCCTCCGGAACCGGGGGCCCGGTGGACACACCGGTGAGAAACGCCCCACCGGCACGACCCCTGACCCGGTACAGTGCCCCGTCAGCCTGCATCGCGTCCAACACCCGGCGCACCGTACTCCGGGACGCCCCGAGCCGGAGGGCGAGATCCCGTTCAGACGGAAGCTTCGCCGTCCCGCCCGCACGCATTTCCTCGCACAGACGCGTCAGCGACTTCTCCACCTCATGTTGTGAGCTCATGGGACGACAGTAACGGCGGACCATACCTTTTGCCGGCCCATTTCGGGGTCCTGACCGGACCTTTACCGCCCTTTCACACGGGGAACCTGCACCAGAAATGGTCCCCGCCGATTCTGGTGTCAGCACTCACCAAGGAGGACACCACATGATCACTCTCAGCGGCAGGACAGCCCTCGTCACCGGGGGCTCCCGCGGCATCGGGCGGGCCACGGCCCTCGTGCTCGCCGAGGCGGGCGCACGGGTCGTCATCGCCGACCGGACCGACTGCTTCGCCGACCCGGACACCGCCACCTGGGCGGAGATCGTCAGACGCGGTGGCCAGGCAGAATCCCGCTACCTGGACGTATCGGACAGTGCGGCGGTGGACACCCTTCTGGCCGATGTCAGTGCCAGCCACGGACTGGACATCCTGGTGAACAACGCCGGAATACTGCAGTCCGGGGAAATCGCCGAAACGAGTGACGAAACCTGGAGAGAGCAGTTCCGGGTGAACGTCGACGGAACCTTCTACTGCATGCGGGCGGCAGTCAGGGCAATGCTCGCAGGCGGCGCCGGGACCGGAGGAAAACCCCGGGGAAAGATCGTCAACATCAGCTCCATCAGCGGTCTCCGCGGCAACCCCGGATTCGCCGCCTACTGCGCCGCGAAAGCGGCGGTGGTGAACCTGACCAGGCAGGCGGCCATCGACTACTCGCCGAGAGGGATCAACATCAACTCGGTCGCGCCGGGCTTCGTGGAGACCGACATGACGGCCCTGTACGATGCGCCGACCCGCGAAGCACTGGAGGGCCAGACCCCGAACGGCCGGTGGGCTGACCCACGCCAGATCGCGGAGGCCGTGCTCTTCCTCGCCTCTGACCTGTCCGACCACGTCGTCGGCGACATCCTCGCCGTCGACGGCGGCTGGCTCATCGGCACACCGGTGGTGACACGATGAACACAGAGACAGTCCGTGCGGCCTACCGGGACGGAAGCCTCACCCCGGTCGACGTCCTGGAACAGACGCTCACCAGGATCGACGAGGTCAACGACAGCATCAACGCCATCGTCTTCAGGGATGACGTGAACGCCCTCGCCCAGGCCGAGGCGTCCACGGCACGGTGGAAGGCCGGCACCCCGCTCAGCGTGCTCGACGGCGTCCCCGTCTCGGTCAAGGACAGTGTCCGCGCCGCCGGGATGCCCTGGCGTCACGGCACTCTGCCCAACCGGGGTCTCGACGCGGACACCGTGGACTCACCCCCTGCGGCGCGGCTCCGCGAAGCCGGTGCAGTCATCTTCGGCAAATGCGCCATGCCGGACTTCGGAATGCTCGGGGCAGGCGTGAGTTCCCTCTACGGCATCGTCCGGAACCCGTGGAACCTTGCGATGAACACCGGAGGTTCCAGTGCCGGGGCCGGTGCCTCGCTGGCGGCCGGCATCGGGTCGATGTCCGTGGGAAGTGACATCGCAGGATCCGTCCGCCTGCCCGCCGCGCACTGCGGTCTCGCGGCACTGAAACCGACCCAGGGAAGGATTCCGCATCTCGCACCCAGCACCACCCGTTCCGCAGGACCGCTGGCACGCAGTGTCCGTGAGGTCGCTGAACTGTTCAGCGTCATTTCCGGGCCGGACGCCCGGGACCTGCTCAGTCTGCCCGGAGGGCCACTGACACCGGAACCGGTCGACACCTCGGACCGGACTGTCGCCGGGCTCAGGATCGGGCTCATCCTCGACATGGGGTACGGGTACGGGGTCCACCCGGAGGTCGAGGCGGTGGTCCGTGCCGCAGCCCGGACACTCCAGGACGCCGGCGCGGTCGTCACCGAGGTTCCTCCCGTGTTCAGCGCCGACCCCTGGCCGGCCCTGGACCGGTTGTTCCAGGTCAGGGCTCTGGCGGAATGGCTGCCCTATGACGGGCAGGGCCGTTCCGAGGTCCTGCCGCAGATCACGGACTGGTGTGCCGCAGCCTCCGGCCTTGCCGCGGCGGACCACGAGAACGACCTCAATGCTGTCGCCGCCAGCGCCGCCCACTTCGCTTCGGTGGTGGACAGTTTCGACCTCATTGTGTCCCCCGTCATCCCCGGGCTCGGCTTCGCCGCCGGAATGGTCGGACTCAGTCAGGATTCCCCGCTGGAGCACTGCTCGTTCACCTGCTGGTTCAACCAGTCGGGACAACCCGCCGCCACGGTCGGCTTCGGTATGAGCCACGGGGTTCCCGTCGGTGTGCAGGTAGGCGGTCCGAGGTTCGCGGACCTGCGTGTCCTCGCGGTCGCGGAATGGCTCGAATCCCGGCGTCCCGCCCCGTTCGACTGGCCGACCGTCCCCCGCGACCTGCCGGCCCTGACCCCGGACCTGTACGCCGCCGGCTACCGGGACGCCACGGTCACCGCTTACCCGGCCGACGCCAACCCGGCCACTGCCGGAGACACGCAGAGGAGCTGACCCGGTGGACACCACAGAAAACACGGACGCCACGGAGAACACCGTGCACCTGACCGTTGACCCCGCTCTCACCGCCCCGGCGCCGACATCCGCCAGCCCGCAGTGGTGGGGAGCGGACTCGGTACGTGCCCGGCTGCGGGACGTGGACACCGGCCGCACCGTCTTCCTCAAGACCATGACCCCGGCAGCATCCACCTGCATCGACATTCCCGGGAGCTTCGCGGTCGCCACCGCGGCCGGGGACGCGGGGATCGGCCCCCGCGTGCTCGACGCCGACCCCGGACGCGGTGAACTCGCGATGGAGGACCTCACCGACAGTTACCGCACCGCCTCCGTACGTGACTTCAACGACCCGGACGTCACCGGACGTTTCGTGGAGAAACGCCGGGCCATGTGGGACCTGCACGTCCCCGGGGCACGCCGGGCGGGGATCTTCGACGACATCCGCGCCCTCCTCGGCAGATGCACCGCGGCCGGTGTCGCCCTGCCCACCGACCTGCCGTGGATGCTCTCCGTACTCGACGACGTCGAATCACGGATCACCGCGGCAGGAACAGACACAGTTCTGGTCCACGGGGACGCCAACGCCTCGAACCTGGCGGTCAACCGGGTCACCGGGGAAGCGAAACTGCTCGACTACGACTGGGCCGCCTACACCGACCCGCTGCAGGACATCGGCTCAGTACTGCTGGAGATGTCCAGCAACGACCTCAGACCCGAGGAGATATTCGAACTCTACTGGGGGTCCTTCGACCTCGGCCTGTACAGCAGGGCCATGTGCTACCGGGCGGCGGACGCCGTCCGCGGCGGCCTCATCGGAGCCTGGGTGGACCACTGTGACCCCGGAACCTACGAGTACTCGAAATTCTCGGACTGGATGTTCCTCTGGGCACGCGAAACCCTGGGGGAACGCCGGTACGACGACTTCCTGGAGGAGATGTCATGACCATCATCATCGACAGGCCGGACAGCCGGCAGGACCGTTTCCCCGGTGCCCCCGGTGCCCCCGGTGCCCCGGGCGCTTCCGCGGACAGTGGTCCGACGGGTGACCCGACGGGTGCTCCGACGGTGGAGACCGCGGAGCGCACGGGAGTCCCCGAGGGGGCGAAACCGGTCGGCACCGCTGTCTCCCCGGCGGAGACGAAGGTGGAGTCCTGTATCGGCGATGTCGCCGAATGGCAGGGCCGGGAGATCCGGTACTCCCCGGTCACCGGCGGACTGCAGAACAGCAACTGGAGGATCGACGTCACCGGCGACCCCGTCGCCTACTTCCTCAAAGTCCCCGGGGAAGGGACCGAGGACTTCATCGACAGGGGAAACTCCCATGTCGCCGCCCGACGTGCGGGAGACCTCGGGATCAGTCCACGGATCGTGCACTTCGACCCCGCCACCGGGGTGGAGGTCATCGAGTTCCTGGAAGGCTACCGGGCGTGCACCAACTCCGACATGAAACGGTGGGAGATCGCCGAGAACGTCCTCCACCTCCAGAACCAGTTCCACACCGTGGATGCCCTGCCGTTGACGAAGACGATCTTCGACCTCATCGACGAGCACCTGGACCAGGTACGCGAACACAATGTCCCGCTCCCCGGGTTCGCGACCTCGCTGCTCCGGGAGTACGCGAATGCCCGGGAGGCGTTCCGCGCCTCCGGACTGGACATCGTCCCCTGCCACAACGACCCGATGCCCGGGAACTTCCTCATCCGGGACGGACAGCCGATGAAGCTCGTCGACTTCGAGTTCGCCTCCAACAATGAACGCGCCTATGACCTGGCGGTGACCTTCACCGAGTTCTTCTTCGATGAACCGACCGTCATCCGGTGCATCGAGGAGGTCTACGGGGCAGCCACCCGTGACGTCCTGTCACGGTGTTTTGTCGCCTCTGCGCTCGCGGACCTGAAGTGGGGACTGTGGGGCTGTGTGAACCACTCGCTCAACACCGAATGGGACTTCGACTACCACAAGTACGGTGTCTGGAAACTTGCCCGGGCCCGTGACCGGACGGCAGACCGGCGGTGGGGCCGCTGGCTCCACGCACTGTGACGACCCCCCCGACCGGGCCACGACAACCGGGCCACGACGACCGGGCCACGACAACCAATGAAAGGCCGAACGCCATGAGCGGTTCCACAATCATCGAAGGAAACTCCTTCCGCCAGGACAGCCCCGAAGCCCTCGCCGGCCTCTCCCCGGAGGACCGGACGCTGGTCGAACGCAGGAAGAAGAACCTCGGCCCGAGTTACCGGTTGTTCTACCGCAACCCGGTCCATGTCGTCGACAGCAGCGGAAGCTACCTCTACGGGCCGGAAGGGGAAGAGTTTCTCGACGCCTACAACAACGTCGCCAGCATCGGCCACGCCCACCCCGCCGTCGTCGAAGCGGTCCGTGAACAGATGTCCCGGCTGTCCACCCACTCCCGGTATCTCCAGGACGGGATCCTGGACTTCTCCGACCAGCTTCTCGCGACTTTCCCGGAGGAACTCGACCAGGTGATGTTCACCAACTCCGGGTCAGAGGCCAATGATCTGGCACTCCGGGTGGCCGCCGCCTGTACCGGCGGGACCGGGGTCGTGGTGACCTCGGAGGCGTACCACGGGACCACCGCCGCCGTCTCCGCGGTGTCCCCGTCCGCAGGCGGTGAGGGGACCGGGCCCCATGTGCGCGCGGTACCTGCCCCGGACTCCTTCCGCTACCGGCCGGAGGACCATGACGGCAGAAGCCTCGCGGAATGGTTCGCGGACAACGTCCGGGCGGCTTTCACCGACCTGGCGTCCGAAGGCTACCCGCCGTCGGCGCTCCTGGTGGACACCATCTTCTCCTCCGACGGCGTCTTTCCTGACACCTCGGTCCTCGGCCCGGCGGCTGAGGTCGCCAGGGAACTCGGGGCGGTGTTCATCGCCGACGAGGTGCAGCCCGGTTTCGGCCGTGTCGGCCGGGATTTCTGGGGCTTCGCCCGGCACGGGGTCGTCCCCGACATCGTCACCCTCGGCAAACCCATGGGCAACGGGGTGCCTGTCGCGGCAATGGTAGCCCGCAGCGGTGTACTCGCCACCTTCGGCTCCGACATCCCCTACTTCAACACTTTCGGCGGATCGTCGGTTCCGGTCGCAGCCGCCCGGGCGGTCCTCACGGTGATCCAGAAGGAGGGCCTGGCGGAGAAGGCGTCCGTCCTGGGGGACCGGATCGCCGGTCAGCTGCAGGAACTCCGGCAGTCCGCGCCGGGAGTCGGTGACGTCCGTGGAACGGGCCTGTTCTTCGGGGTGGAGATCGTGGAACCGGGAACAACGACCCCTGATTCCGCAAGGGCTCTCGACATCATCAACACCATGCGTGACATGGGCGTCCTCGTGTCCGTGGCGGGACCGTACAATTCCACGCTGAAGATCAGGCCGCTGCTGAGCTACACCGCAGTGGAGGCGGACAAGCTCGTGGGAGCACTGTCTGCCGCCGTCTCTGCGACCGGGAGGTGACGGCGGTGCCACTTCCTGAGGCAGTCTTCTTCGACTTCGACGGCACCCTCATCGACACCGAGCACCTCTACGCCATCGCCGGCGGGGAACTGGTGACGGCGTCCGGACATGAGTGGACCCAGGCGCACATCGACGCCGCGGTCGGCACCGCGCTGGACGACTTCGCCGTCCAGCTGCAGGACGCGGGGGTCCGGAAACGGGAGGAGGAGATCATCGGGCATGTCGTCGACCGGGTCAACGACATGATCGTCACCGAGGATGTGTGGAGGCAGGGTGCCGTTGAACTGCTGCAGTCGGTCGCCGGATCCGGGGTGCCTTTCGGACTGGTCACCATGGGATACCGGGAGACGGTCGACCGGGTGCTGGACCGGCCGGGGGTGCCGGAATTCCCGGTCATTGTCACCGGAGACACGGTGACCAGGGGCAAGCCCCACCCGGAGGCGTATCTGCGGGCGGCGGAGGCACTGGGTGTGGACCCTGCCGCATCGGTGGCGTTGGAGGATTCCGTTCTCGGACTCACCGCCGCCGGGGCCGCGGGCATGCGCCGGATCGCCGTTCCTCCGACAGGGGGTCTGCCGGAGGAACTCTTCGACGTCTGGTGGCCTTCACTGGTCGGGCGGAGCATGGAGGATGTGACGGAGGCGTTTCTCCGAGGGCGGGGCTGACAGTCCCGACCGGGCTCGTGCCGGGTCTGCAACGGGCCCGTGACTGTGCCCGCCCTGCCAGTCTCAGTCGTCGTCCGGGAGGTACGGGTTGCTGCTGTCTCTTCCGGAGTCATTGTCCGCGGGGCTGATGTGGGCGCCCGGATTCTTTTCGAGGTACGCGTCATCTCCCGCGCTGGTCAGCCCTATCCCCAGCAGAAGGGGGACGCCGGCGGCGATGCAGACCCGCTTCCAGTGCCGTGGTACCGGCTCCGGAGGTGGCGTGGGGGAGAGGGCTGCGGCGATCCCGGCGTCCTCCTCGGTGAGGTGGGAGACAAGTTCACGGTTGGTTGCCTGCTCCTTTTCCCAGGCTTCGTAGGCCTTCCGGTCCCTGCGGCGGCACACCAGCGGCCAGGCGCAGGGGACCAGCAGGGCCAGGCAGGACAGCATCTGCCCGAGACCGTAGAGGACAGAGTCCGAGAGAGCGGAGATGCCGCCGATGAACCCGAACGCCCACATCGCGGTCAGGACCGCGAGCACCATCGTGGAGAAGGAGTTGTTCGTCGGGCGGACAGGCACCGGCGGCTGGGCGGGCCGGACCGCCGGCGGGCGGGCCGGAACCCGGTTGCGGGCGGCGGCACCGACCCTGTCGGCTGCGGCACGGGCGACGTTGAGCGTGGCGTCCTTCGCGATGCCTGCGAGCTGGTCCTGGAAGGACGCCTGCCCCGGCTGCCTGACCTGCCGCGGAACCGTCCCGTACGGCGGTGGCGCGGGGTAGGCGGGAACTCCCGGCTGCCCCGGGTAGCCCTGCTGCCCCGGGTAGCCCGGCTGCCCCGGGTAGCCCTGTGGCCCGGGGGTGCCCTGTGGAGCCTGGTAGCCCTGTGGCGCCTGCGGGCCGGGAACGCCCGGAGCTGCAGGATATCCGGGATAGCTCTGGTACCCCGGCTGCCCCGGCTGCCCCGGGTACCCCGGCTGCCCCGGGTGGCCCTGCATCCCCGGGGGAACCTGTCCTCCCGGTGGAGGCGTCAGTGGCCGTCCCGGGCGGGGGGCTCCCCGGCCCGGAACCTGGCCCGGAACCCGGTACGGGTTCTCCGGACGCTTGCGTTCGTCCATCACATCTCCGTCTCTCCCGCGGTCAGGTACTTTCCTGGTGCTGACAGTATCCGTCGTACGGACGTGGATGTCACGGGGGCAGTACTGTTCGAACACCCCGGTCACCGGCCCGCCTACGCCGGGATGAACACCATCAGCCAGGCCAGGAGCGGCCCGACCGCCACCACGACCCCGGAGTACACGAGCATCTGCCGGAAGAAGGCGTCACGGTGCGCGGCGTCGACGTTGGCCAGCACCATCGCACCGTTCGTGGAGAACGGGGAGACGTCCACCACTGTCGCGGCCACGGCGATCGCCGCCGCCGCTCCCGCCACCGGCAGGTCACCGTTGAGCAGGAACGGTGTCGCCATCGTCACGGCGATACCGATCGTCGCGATGGAGGACGCCAGGGCCGAGACCACCCCCGACAGGTAGCACAGCAGCAGCAGACCGAGCACCGGGGCGCCCATCGACGCCATCTTCCCCGAGATCCAGTCCACGGTCCCCGCCGCCTGCAGGACCTCGATATAGGTCACCATCCCGCCGACCAGCACAATCGTCGCCCAGGAGACCTTGTCCAGTGCCCTGCGGGACTCGACCGGGCGCATGACGGCCAGCACCCCTCCGACGGTCAGGGAGACCACCCCGATGTCGAGTGCGAAGATGCCCGCCCCGATGACAAGGGCGGCGAGTCCGGCGAGGGTCGCCCACTGGTAACCGGTCACACGGGAGGAGGCCGTGACAGTCGTTGACCCGGTGGGGTTCCCGCCCGCGGCGTCCTCCACGACGGCGGCGTCCTCCCGTATCTCCTCCATCTCGGCGCGGGCACGGGCGCCGAGCAGGTGGCGTCCACCGAGGAAGATGAACACGACCAGGCCCATGACCACGTTGAACCCCAGTGCCATGAGGAACAGTGTCCAGGTGTGGTCGCCCAGCCCGTGGCTGCCGAGGAAGTCGTTGACGTAGATGCCGTACACACTCAGCGGGCTGAGCAGTCCGGCCATGCCCCCGTGGACGACCATCATGCCCATCATCAGCTGGTTGATGCGGTACCGGCGGGCGAAGGGCACCGCCAGGGGAGCGATGACGCCGATGGCGAAGATCGCCCCGATGGACATGAAGAAGCCGGTGAGTGCGAAGAAGATCCACGGCATCACCGCCCGGTTGCCCCGGACCAGGCGCATCGACCAGTGGAGGATGAGGTCGATGGTGCCGTTGTTCTGCGCGAAACCGAAGAGATAGGTCAGCCCCATCAGCGCGATCATGAGGTCGACGGGGAAGCCGGCAAAGACTTCGCCGAAGACGGCGTCGGTGCCGCCACCGTCCGCGGTGAACTCAGGGACGGCGAGACCGACGAGGAACGCGCCGATGAGACCGAGGATCCCCAGGTTGATGCCGCGCAGGGTTCCGACGAGGAAAATGAGGACGAGGACGCCGATAGTCAGGGCATGCATGCCTGCTGGTACTCCGTGATAGATGCGGGGCCGGCAGATCAACGGGATCACCGTATGAGACCGGTGGTTCCGGGCGGTGTCCGGTCCCTGTGAGGACCGTGGTCCCTGGGGTGGGGGACGGGGAGGACGCCGCGGGCGAGACCGACTCCAGATCGTAGCGGCCGCCGGTGGACGGGCGTGACCCGGGTGGTCGAACGGTCAGGGAACTGTGGCCGGTGCTGGGACCGCTGCTGTGGCCGGTGCTGGGCGGGCCGGTGGCGTCACCGTGTCGCCCACCGGACACAGGCGTAGAGGAGCTGTGTCGCACCGGGCATGAACCCTGAGCCGTGGTGGTAGACGGGATCCATGCTCGTGACCAGCAGCCGTCCCGGACCACTGTCGTCGACCAGCAGCACTGACCCGTCGACCCGGTTCTCGTCGGCCTCCCCGGGGAACACAGGGTTGTCCCCGACGAGCTTGTCGACCAGGCTGACCGCGGTGTCCGGACCGTGCAGGACCGCATGGTAGTGCCAGATCACCGCGCGCTCGGGGAACTCGTCCCAGATCGGGTCGTCCGGGACTCTCCGTCGGAGCAGGCTGTCCTCGCCGGTCCTCCACCACCAGAACACGGTGGGTCGTTCCTCCTCCCGGTACCCGGGCAACCAGGAACCGACATCGTTGATCCCGAACACGACGACTGTGCCTCCACGCTGCCGGACCGCGAGGATGTCGTCGCCGAGTGGCCGGAGCTGGTCGGGGCGGAGGCGGTCGGCGACGATGACGGTGTCCGGTCCTCCGAGACCTGCCAGCACCTCCTGCGCCGCAGGGGTGTCGCGGATGTGGACCGGGCGGATCCGGTAGCCCGCCAGTGCAGGGTCGCGGAGGGCGGCGAGCTGGAATGCTGTACCGCCGTGCAGGACGACGGTGGTTCCACCGTGGTAGGTGGACGGTGAGGAGGTCATTCGGAATCCTTCCGTGTGTCGGTCACGCACCCTGGGACCTGCCCCGGAATCTGCCCCGGCGCCTGCCCCGGAATCTGTCCTGCAGTCTGTCCGTCACGGTCCCGCAGCCAGTCGGTGAGCTGGTCCCACATATGTGCCGTACCGCGCGCGGGTCTCATGAACATCTGCAGGTCATTGCCACTGTGGACGAGCACCCGGCCCCGACCGAGGGGGTACTCCACGTCGACGGGCGCCTGCCACGGTCCGATCCCGTTCACGACCACGGCGTCCACGGGAAGTGGGGAGAGGTAGCCGCGTCCGTAGAACCCGGCGACCCCGTGCCGCCGGAGTTCGTCGAGGGAGGGCAGGTCACCGGTGGCGGAGATGCCGTCGGTACCGCCCATCATGTAGAGCAGGCGTTCCAGATCGGCACCGCGCCACACGGGGTGATCGGTGACGCGGGTGAGCACCAGGTCCGCCGGTCCGTGGAACTCCAGTTTGCGCCAGGTCCCCAGTCCGCTGAGGAAGGGGACCTGTACATGGCCGTTGACGAGTATGCGGCCTCCGGAGGTGACGAAGCTGTCGAGAATCTCCCGGTGCTCAGCCAGGGACACCTGGTCCACACCACCGCTGACGATGATCCCGGACACCGGCGACAGGTCGATGTCGGGGAGTGTCAGGGCGTCCACGGGAAGGACGCCGTGTCCGTCGGCTTCGGGCGGCCACGGCCGGGCCGAACCGGACAGGACGATGACCGCCTCTGCCGGAAGCTGGTAGGTGCCGGTCACAGGGGTGAACCTCCGGGTTCAGGTTGTGCGTTGTCGGACGCCGGGGATGGGCCGGTGCCGCTGTCTGACCGACCGCTGTCTGACCGGTCGTTGACCGACCGGCCGAAGTCGGGGACGGTGATGGTGCGTCCGTACCCGGGCAGGGGGATGTCGGCGATGTACACCGGCATCCGGTACAGCTCGCTGAGGGTCTCCCGGGTGAGCAGCTGCGGGGTCGGCCCGGTCCGGATGTCGTCGGCGTTCTCCAGCAGGAGGCAACGTTCTGCGACCTGCAGTGCGTGGTCGGGGTGGTGGGTGGTCATGACCACGGACATTCCTTCGTCGGCCAGTGTCCGCAGTGCCGTGAGCACCTGCCGTTGGTTGCGCAGGTCCAGGGCGGAGGCAGGTTCGTCGAGGACGATGGTCTGTGAGCCTCCGGCGAGTGCGCGGGCGATGAGGACCATCTGGCGTTCGCCACCGCTCATGGAACCGAAGCGACGGTCAGCCAGGTGTGCGATCCCTATCCTCTCCAGCGCATCCATGGCGATCTCGCGGTCCTTCTTCCCCGGAACACGGAGGACGCCGACATGCCGGGCCCTGCCCATCAGGACAAGGTCGACGGCGGGGAACGCTGATCCGGCACCCTGTCCCTGGGGAACGTAGGCCACATGGCCGTCGGAGCTCACTGTCCCCGAGGTCGGTTCCAGCAGTCCGCTGAGGCATTTCAGCAGCGTGGTCTTGCCCCGGGCGTTGGGGCCGAGGACCGCCAGAATCTCCCCGGGGGAGGTGGAGACGGTCAGGTCGGAGACGATCCACCGGGAGCGGCGTCCGTAACGGAAGCTCAGGTTGTGTGCCTCTATCACTGCTGGTCACCTCCCCAGATCTGCTTCCGGTCGCGGATGAGCAGGATGATGAAGAACGGTGCCCCGATGACCGCGGTGAGGATGCCGATGGGCAGTTCGGTGGGGCTGATGGTGCGGGACAGGGTGTCCACGACCGTCAGGTACAGTCCGCCGAGCAGTGCGCTGGCGGGGATGATGAAGCGGTTGTCACTGGTGCCCAGCAGCATCCGTGCCAGGTGGGGGACCACCAGGCCCACCCAGCCGATGACGCCGGCGACGGCGACGGCCCCGGCCGTGGTGAGTGCCACGGCGGTGAGGAGCACGGTCCGCAGGGTGCGGGGGTCCACGCCGAGGGAACGGGCGTCATCGTCACCCATCGACAGGATGTTCAGCCGCCACCGCAGTGCGGTGATCACGGTCACTCCGACGGCGACAGGGACAAGTGCGGTGAGCACCTTGCCGTAGTCCGCGGACGCCAGGGAGCCCATCAGCCAGAACACGATGGTGGGGAGGGTGTCGTCAGGATCGGCGATGTAGGTGATGAAGGACACGAAAGCGTTGAACATCGCGCCGACAACCGTTCCCGCCAGGATGATCACGAGCAGGGGCAGACCCCTCGCGGTCCGCGCGATGGCGAGGACGAGGACGAGTGCGGCCACACCGCCGAGGAAACTGCCCGCCACCAGGGCGGTGGAGCCGAGGCCGAGAAGCAGGACCAGGGCCCCGCCGAAGGACGCCCCGGACGAGATTCCCAGGATGTGTTCGCTGGCCAGCGGGTTCTGGAACACGCCCTGACAGGCGGCACCGGTGACTGCGAGGCCGGCGCCGATGAGGAGGCTGAGCAGGACACGGGGCAGGCGGACGTCGAGCACCACGCTCTTCTCCTGCGGATACCAGGTGGTTTCGAGGGGGAGCACCTGGCCCAGGAGCATGCGGACGATCTCGTTGACGGGCACGGTGTAGCGTCCGGCGGCCAGTGCCGCGAACACGGCCACGACGCACAGGAGGGCGAGGACCCCGATGGTGGCTCTCTGCCGCCGGTGGGGCCTGTGGTGTGAAGTGTCGCCGCTGCCCGCGTAGTGGTCGGCACTGCTGCCGGCACTGCTGCCGGCATCCAGGTCAGCTGGCGAACTGGTCATAGTCCGCGGACCCCGTGTTGACGTCGAACCTCAGGACATCGTCGATCTCCCGGTCACTGATGTCGTAGTTGTACAGGTCGGAGAAGGCGCTCTTCATGCGGTCCCGCAGGTCGGTGTCGGGGTCGGGGTACAGCACCTCGTTAAGCCACTGCCAGTACAGGGGGGATTCCGCACTGGGGACCTGCCAGCGGTAGGCGCCCAGCGGGTTCTTGTAGACCCGCTTGTTCTTCACGGCACTGACCTCGGAGAGACGTGGATCGGAGTAGATGTCCTCCGGGGTGGACTCGTCGAATCCGCTGAGGAGGATCACTTCGGGATCCCACTTGAGGATCTGCTCCACACTGACCGACGCCTGCTGGTTGTCCGAGCTGAATCCGCGGGTGACCTGGTCCGCGCCGACGAGGTCGTACTGGAAGCCGTCGTATCCGGCGTCGCTGGTGGTGGTGAAGGCGTCATTGGCCAGTGACAGCTGCATCGCCCGAGGGCGGGGCTTGTCCAGACCGGCGACCTTCTCCTCGATCTCCTGTCTGCGGGTCTGCTGCCACTCGACGAGTTCCTTGCCCCGCTCCTCTTTACCGAGGAGCTGGGAGAACACGGTGATCCAGGTCTCCAGGTCCTCCTGGGTGCCGTACTCGAGTCCGATGACCTTCATGCCGGAGTTCTCGATGGGGTCGATGACGTCCGGGCCGCGGTCACCCCACTGGATGACGACGTCCGGGTGGAGGTTGAGCAGGGTGTCGACGTTGGGGACGAAGTCCGGCCCGGCGACGACGGGGGAGGACGCCGACTGGGGGAAGATCGTGGAGAACAGGCCCTGCTGGTTCGCCGAGAGCGTGGACTGGTTCACCCCGACGATGCGGTCGTAGCTGCCGTCGACGGCGGCGAAGATGGACGGTGCCGGGATGACGGCGAAAGCGGCGGATTCGATGGGACTGTCGAACTCGACCGTCTTTCCACGCTGGTCGACGACGGAGAAGGCCCCGGAGCTGTCCGACGGGGTCTCCTCGGTGCCGGACCGGGACGAACAGGAGGCGGTGACGCCGACTGCTGCTGCGAGGACGACCGCCGCTGTGCTGCGGAGGAGGGTTGCGGGGATGCCCCGGCGCCGGGCGCGGGAGGTGGGCTGTGACATGGACATGAAAGCCTGACTTCAGTGATGAACGGTGTTTCACCGGACTATAGTGCAGGCTAACCTAAATGCGAAACAGGCTAAATGACGTGCAGTTTCTGACAGGTGACACGTCAACTTCGTGCACGGCGTGTCGGCTACACGGCGTCATCTCTACGCAGCAGGGCCAGAGCCATCTCTGCGCAGCAGGGCCAGAGCCACGGTGCACACGACCCGGTTCCCGGCGTCCCCGAGGTCCATGGCGAGACGCCGCTCGAGCCGCCTCCGGTCGGACAGGAAGGTGTTCCGGTGGACCCCCGCCACCTCTGCCGCCGCGGTCGTCGTCGACGTGGAGAGCAGCGCGGACAGGGTGGCCAGCATCCGGGCGCTCTCCGGTGAACTGAGTACCGGATCCAGGACCGCGGTGGCCAGCGCCTCCTGCAGGGCGGCGGGAACGAGGTCGACGATGTCGTCGGTGTCCGGGCGACCCACCACCCAGACACCGGGCTCCGACCGTCGGCCCAGCAACCTGCGGATCTCCAGCACCAGATGACCGGTTCCGCGGACCGGCTCGCTGACGAGGACGGCGTCCCCGGCCCTGGCGTCGACAGCTCCACCGTCCCGGAGAAGGCGGGACAGGTCGGAGACGGAGACGGAGACGGCCCCGGACTCGGGGGACTGCCCCGGTCCCCGACCGTCGGCGACGAGGACGAACACCGCGTCCGTCACCGGAAGTGTCAGTGTCCGGTGGTCGGGCTGCAGGAAGGAACCGACCCGGTGGGCCAGGAGGTTGCGCCGCACCGGGGACCGGGAGGACACGCGCAGCACCACCGAGCCCCGCAGGGTGGGGACACCGCGTTCGGTGATCTCCCCGGCCAACCGGTTGAACCCCTGCACGGTGGGGTTGCCGACCACCTCGTCGAGCAGGGGCCAGACCACCGGAGCCGGATTCTCGAACTGTCGGGACAACGCCATGCTCAGGATCGCCGTCGCCGGAGTGAGCAGGGTCCGCAGGTCCCGGGACTCCTCTTCCCGGACACAGAGCTGCCAGGTCGCCTCCCCGCTGACGGGCAGCGGGATACCGACCGTGGCGCGGGCTCCGCCACGGTCACCGGCACGCTGACGGGCATCCGGGGACGCGGTCCCGGCGAACCGGTGCCCGGAATCGTCGAGAACCACCACGTCCACCCCGGCACGGTCCTCGATGAGGTGGACGAGCTCGTCGACGCCGGCACCGCGTCCGGCGGCCCGGGTGCAGTGTGCTGCGAGATCCCAGGCCTGGCGCGAGAGGTAGTAACGCTCGCTGGCGATCGACTGGTTCACCGAGTGCTGCAGCTGGAGGAAGGGGACGTCGGTCGGCACGGTGAGGACCGGCAGGCCGGCAGCATGTGCTGCCGCGGTGAGTCCTGCCGGAACCTTCCGGTGGGGCTGGCCGATGCCCAATGCCACGGCGGAGACCCGGCCGGTGACCAGACGTTCGACGTAGGCCTCCCAGATCCTGGCGTCCTCGAAGTTCATCCCTATGCCGGTGGTCAGCAGGAGGGTGTCAGGTTCGAGGTAGGCGGTCGGGGTCATCGACTCGGTCACCACGGCGGCACGTACCGGTTTCTCAAGGTCCCTGATCGGCGACGGGGTGGCCAGCTCCAGGTGGAGTTCCGGGTCGGTGATGAGGTCGGCGACGAGCAAAGTTCACATCCTGGAGGCGGATCGGGGGGACATCGGTGTGCAGTGTGCACAATACTCTGTGGTGAATAAGTGCACTTTTCCCGTACCGGCGGGAAAACCCGACTGTTACTGTCTCTCGTGAAAGGAGATTCAGTCAATGGCGACAACTGTAAATGCGGATGTAGGTGAAGGAATAGGACTGCATCAATTCGGCAATGATGAAGAGCTGATGACTCTCATCGACGTGGCGAATGTAGCATGCGGATTCCACGCATCCGACCCCCAGGTCATGGAGAAGACGGTACGGCTGGCATCCGATAACGGAGTGGCGGTGGGAGCACACCCCGGACTTCCGGATATCGCGGGATTCGGACGCCGTGCCATGACTCTCAACCGGGATGAAGTGGAGAATCTCGTCCGCTACCAGGTCGGGGCTCTGACAGGATTCCTGAAGAAATACGGCACCGAACTCAACCACATAAAACCCCACGGCGCCCTCTACGGGATGGTGGGACGCGACCCCGAACTGATGCGGGGAGTGGCCAGGGTGGCGTCCGACTACGGTGTGGCGGTCCTCGGCCTGGCCAACACCGAACACCGGAGAATCTGCGAGGAGACAGGCGTCCCCTTTATCGCCGAGATCTACGTCGACCTCAACTACGCCCCTGACGGAACCCTGATCATCGAGCGCTCCCCGGCTCCGGCCGATCCGGCAGCGGCCGCCGACCGGGTACGGACCGCACTCAGTGAGGGATGGACGGAGGCCGTCGACGGGACCCGCCTCCCCGTCACGTTCGGCAGCGTGTGCGTGCACTCCGACCCTGCCAATGCCCCGGACGTCGTCCGCGCGGTGAGGTCCGCGATAGACGACATCGAACACGGTCAGTGACCGACAGTCACACATAACAGACGGAGAAACAAGAGAATGTTTGAGATCGAATCACCTATCCCCGGCGTCTTCTACCGCAAACCCGCCCCGGACAAAGACAACTTCGTCGAAGAGGGAGACCATGTCGAAAACGGTCAGACCATAGGAATAATCGAAATAATGAAACAGTTCAGTGAGGTGAAGTCGGGAGCTTCAGGAACAGTCAGGGAATTCAAGGTCCCTAATGAGGGAACCGTCAATCCCGGTGACGTCATCGCCGTCATTGACGAAGGTTAGGCCAGAGTCGTGAGAAAACTCCTTGTGGCCAACCGTGGAGAAATTGCGGCGAGGATCATCCGCAGTGCCCGGGACGCCGGAATCCGCACCGTACTCACTGTCAGTGAACCTGACCGGGACTCGGTCGCGGCGACCATGGCCGACGAGACCGTGGTCATCGGCCCGGCCCCCGTGACCGGCTCATATCTCAACATCGACGCGGTGCTCGATGCGGTGCGCTCCTCCGGAGCAGACGCAGTCCACCCCGGATTCGGATTCCTGTCCGAGAACGCGGACTTCGCCCGCGCCGTCCTCGACGCCGGCGTGACATGGGTGGGGCCCTCGCCGGAGACCATCGAGCTCATGGGCAACAAGTCCGCTGCCAGGGAAGCCGCCGAAGCTGCAGGCGTCCCCACCCTCCCCGGGACCAGAGGTGCCCTGGACCCCGGGGCCGACGCTGAGACAACGGCAGCCGGCATCGGTTACCCGCTGGTCGTCAAAGCGTCCGCAGGAGGAGGCGGACGGGGAATACGCCTGGTGGAGAAACCCGGCGAACTGCTGTCCACCATCGAACTCGCCAGGGCGGAGGCCCGCGCCGCCTTCGGGGACCCCTCCGTCTACCTGGAACGTTTCATCGAGAACGCCAGACACGTCGAAGTCCAGATTCTCGCCGACGACACCCGGGTCATCCATCTCGGCGACCGGGACTGTTCGATGCAGAGACGCCACCAGAAACTCCTCGAGGAGGCGCCCGCCCCGGCACTGCCCGACCACGTGAGAGAGACGATCCGGTCCTCCTCGGTGGAACTCGCCCGCAACTGCGGGTACCGGGGAGCCGGCACCGTCGAATTCCTCTACGACCCGGTGCGGCAGGAAGCGTCCTTCATCGAGATGAACACCAGGATCCAGGTGGAGCATCCGGTCACGGAGATGATCACCGGCGTCGACATCGTCGCAGAACAGCTCCGGGTCGCCGACGGGCTGCCCCTGTCCGTCAGCCAGGGGGACATCGTCTTCGACGGGCACGCCTTCGAGGCGAGAATCAACGCGGAAGACCCCGCCAACAGCTTCATGCCCTCCCCGGGGACGCTCACCACCGTCATCTGGCCCACCACCGGGGAGGTCCGGGTGGACACCGGTTTCGAGGAAGGGTCAGCCGTCCTTCCCTTCTACGACTCCATGATCGCCAAGATCATCGTCCACGCCGCAACCCGGGACCTGGCCCTCGAGGCGCTGCGGACCGCACTCGACGAACTGCACATCGAAGGAGTCGCGACCACCCGTCCGCTGCTCGCAGCCCTCGCCGCCACCCCGGAACTGCGGGAGGTGCGGCACCACTCGACATTCGTCGAGCACAGCGGAGAGCTCTACACGGCCCACCACGGGGAGAGCCTTCCCGGCGCCCACCATCAGAAAGGACTGTCATGACCGGTAGTTCCAGGATCACCGCACCTGCACGCTACAGCTTCGGCGGGGACGAATTCCTCTTCGTCGAGGTCTCTGAGGCCATGAGCCTGGCGGCGAACTTCAGGGTCACCCGCATAGCGGGCAAGATCAGCGAACTCGTGGCAGACGGGGAGCTCCCCGGAATCATCGAACTGTGCCCCGCGAACGCCTCGCTGCTCATCCGGTACAACCCTGACACTGTCAGCCCCACGGACCTCGAGCGCCGGATACGGGAGGTCGAAGCGGATGTCTCCGCCACCGAGGCGGTACCCGTCCGCACACGGGTCATCGAGATCCCCGTCTGGTACGACGACCCCGTCACAGCAGAGGTCGCCTCGCGGTTCCGCGAGGGGTACCACCAGGAACCCGGGGGACGTGACCTGGACTTCGCCGCCCGGGTCAACAACCTCCGTGGCGCCGACGAGTTCATCCGCAGGCACCACAGCTCACCGTGGCTGGTGACCATGGTCGGATTCGTCGCAGGACTGCCGTTCATGTACCAGCTGGTCGACCGGACGCATCAGCTCGAGGTCCCGAAGTACCTGTCCCCACGCACCGACACCGCCGAACTGACCGTGGGACACGGAGGTTGTTTCGGCGTCATATACTCCGTCCCCGGAGCCGGCGGATACCAGATGTTCGGACTGGCAGCGGCACCGATCTACTCCCCGGAACTGCAGGGGACCGACCGGGAGGAAGAGATGATCCTCTTCCGCCCCGGAGACATCGTGAAGTTCCGGCCCGTCGGAGAAGCGGAGTTCCATGACATCCGCCGCCGGGTCGACGAAGGTACCTGGCGGTACCGCCAGGTACCGGTGACCTTCGACATGAACCGGGCCCTGGACGAAGGCGAAAGCTACAACCGAGAACTGCTGGAGGTGCTCGATGCCGACCATTGAGGTGATTGAACCCGGCCTGTCGACGACAGTCCAGGACCGGGGACGTTTCGGGTACTACCACCTGGGGATCCCCCAGGGAGGAGCGATGGACGCCCTGTCCGCGACCGCAGGGAACGCACTGGTGGGCAACACCCCTGACGATGCGGTGCTGGAATGCACGTACATGGGGCCGAAACTCCGCTTCTCCCACGACACTGTCGTGGCGGTGACAGGTGCACCGGTCGGTGTGAGTGTCGACGGCACCGAAGTCGCACAGTGGACCCGGTTCGAGGTCCCGGCCGGGGCGACACTGTCCTTCGGCATCATCGCAGGCGGATCCCGGTTCTACATCGCCGTGCGCGGCGGCGTCGACGTCCCTGTCGTCCTCGGGTCCCGGTCCACCTACCCCGCCGGACGGATAGGCGGACATGAAGGACGCCAGCTGCGCGCCGGTGACGCCCTCCCGGTCGGCGATGCCGGAAACCCGTTGCCGGAGCGTGCGTCAACCCCGGACAACCTACGACCGGAGTTCGGACGTTCGCAGGACGTGCGGGTGGTCATGGGCCTCTACGACCAGAAACTCACCGACACCGGACGGGAGAACATCACCCACGGGGAATGGACTCTCACACCCGTGGCGGACCGGGCCGGGCTGCGCTTCAAAGGCCCGGGAGTGGAGTGGAGGGACCGGCCCCAGCCGTTCGGTGCCGGGGCGGACCCCTCGAACATCGTCGACGCCGGCTACGCCGTGGGCTCCATACAGATCCCAGGTGGCACGCAACCCATTGTCCTGCACCGCGACGCGGTCTCCGGCGGCGGTTACGCCATGGTCGGCACCGTGGTCAGCGCCGACATGGACCTGGTCGCCAGGCTCGCGCCGGGTGCCGCCGTGCACTTCGTCGAGGTGACGGTCGAGGAGGCGCTGGAGGCCCGGGCGGAGTACCGGGACCGGATCGCCGACCTGTGGGGGTAGCACGGGTCGGTCTGTGGGGGTAGCACCGGTCGGCCGGTGAGACTGCGGGGAGGGGGTCTGCCCCGGGGCCCCGGGGCCGNCAGCTGTTCTCCCGGCGTACCCGGATCCCCCGCCCCCACAGGCACACCGGCCCCGGGGCCGGTGTGCCTGTGGGGGCGGGGGATCCGGGTACGCCGGGAGAACAGCTGTTTCAGAGCAGGCCGGTCAGGGGTGCCGGTTCAGTCCGGGTGTACTGCGGATTATCCGGACGGAAACAATTGATGAGTCATCTTTTAACCTTCCATACCCGGGCAGGGAAACTCTCCAGAAACTATTGCTCTTTAGATTCGGTTTCTGTGGCGGTCATGACGTCCGCCCGGAGAAGAGAAGAGGTGCAGAGCGCATGGTGAGTGCAATTGTCTCGTCATTGCTGGGACTTACCCTCCTGGTGGCAGGACTAGGTAAATTCAGAGATCCGGAAGCACATGCCCGGGTAGTGGTCGGCTACAAAGTGATGCCTGACCCCGCAGCCCGGGTCGTCGGCCGGGTCCTGCCGTTCACCGAGACGCTCCTCGGCGCAGCGCTCCTGTTCAGGGTCGGCTTTCCCTGGGCCGGTTACGCTGCGGCTCTCCTCTTCGTCAGCTACGCGACCGGACTGGTGGTGAACCTGGCCCGGGGCCGTACCGAGCTGGCCTGCGGATGCTTCGCCTTCGGTGAGGAGGATGCGCCTCGCATCGGTTGGTTCCACCCGTTCAGAGCCCTCTTCTTCGCTTCACTGGGTGTTGCCTCCGCCCTCTTGCCGGCACCGTCGTCCGCCGGAGTCACCGTGGCGGGGACGGCGGTCGCGCTTCTTGTCACTGCCCTGGCGTTCGCCACCTCCTCCCTCCTCGCGGTGCGCAGGCCGGGGCACCAGGCGGTGGACGACTACCTGGCCCCCGCTCGTGAGGAACTGCTGCGCCGTCGCGCGGCTCTCGGCTGAGTCAGCTAGCTGAGCGGCTGCGTCGCCGAACCCCTGCAAGGTGATTCCGGACGGGTGACCCTGAAGAATCCGGGTAAGCCGGTGCCGCCTCACCTCCCTCTGATATTCCACGCCGTGTGATACCGGATTTCCCGGGTCAGCCGGTTACTTCACCGATCCCGATTGAAGGAAAACATGACCACAATTCTTGCTGTCATTGTCGCGGTGCTCGTCATCGTCGACGTCGCACTAATTCTTCTCGTTCTGGGACTGGCCCGGGAAATCGGGAGGATCCAGGTACGTCTCGGACCACTCGGTGCACGGGTCATGGACTCCGGCCCGGAGATCGGGGACAAGGCCCCCGCATTCGACGGTCTGGTCGACCAGTACGACCGTGAAGTCAGTGTCGCAGGGATCCGACCCCGACCTCAGCTGCTGATGTTCACCGGGCCGAAGTGCTCCACGTGCAAGGCACTTCTCCCGGGGGTCAAGGCACTGGCCAAGGCCGAGAAGAACCTGGATGTCGTCCTCGTCTCCGACGGGACCCCGGAAGAACATGCGGAGTTCCTCGCTTCTGCCGGAGTCGGAACCGAGATCAGCTACCTCGATGCCCGGGAGGTCGGCATCGCATACCAGGTCGGCACAACCCCCTACGGCGTTCTCGTCGACGACGACGGGACCCTCGTCGCCAAGGGACTCTGCAACAACATGTCCCACGTCGAGAGTCTGCTCAACGCACTGGAGACAGCAACCCCCACCGTCCAGCACCTCTACTCCGGACTCTCCGCCGCCCGTTCGACAGAACGCGCAGCAGGGTGACCGGAGCAAAGATCTGAAAGGAACCGCCCATGTCTGAAATGCAGTACTCCGACCAGGACCGACTCAACGACCACGCTGCCTGGCTCGCAGGTGAAGGAGGGGGCAAGATGAGCCGGTTCACCCGTCGCCTCTCCGAGAGAACTTCGAGAAGATCCGCCATATCCCGGATCGCCCGGTGGACCATGGGCCTCACCGGTGTGGCGGTCGTGGCGTCCCTCCCCGTCACCAGGGACCCGAAAGCAACGGCCCAGTCCGGTTCCGCCGCGCCGACGTCGCCGGCAGCAGCCCCGCCCGACGGAGCCACGCCCTTCGGTGAGGGAGACGACCTCATCCCGACCTACGACGGCAAAGATCCCACGAAGTGCAACTACTGGCGCTGGTGCAACATGGACGGAACCCCCTGTACAGCCTGTGCCGGAGGCGGCATAGCCACCTGTGCACCCGGGTCCAAGCCCGGAGCCGAGTACTGGGTGGGCTGCTGCACGAACCCGGACGACGGCAAAACCTACCTCATCGCCTACTACGACTGCTGCGGGGCGCCGGGCTGCTCCACCACCTACTGCGGTGAGCCGGATGCGCAGGCCGTCATGTACAACCCCGTCTCCGGTTCTTTCGACCAGGAGATCATCTGGTGCATCTCCGACGAGTCGCAGTCCTACACCTGCACACTCTCGCCGATCGTCGGCGAGGACTGCCAGACCCAGAAGGCGACCCGGCCCCGCGTCGGCGCCGGATCCCGTTGACCGGACCCACCGGCACCAGACGCGAAAGAGAACCGGACATGAAAATGCTGACACACCGACGATCTCTCACAGCCGTGAGCGCCTCCCTGGCCACCGTGACAGCCCTCATCCTGGGCAGCTGTTCCTCATCCTCCTCCGACGATGACGGAAGCTCCGAATTCGATGTGGCCAACGGGATCGAGACGACCTTCGAGTTCCCCAATGTGCCGACCGTGAAAGACACACCCGAAGGTGGCGGCCTGGAGACCGAAGACCAGGCCGTGGGACAGATCGGCGACGAGCTCAACACCCCCTCGGTGGGCAAGGTCACCCCGATCGACCCCACCTGGATGATCACCAACGAATCCCTCGACAATGAATCCGTCTATGACGCCATCGACCCGGCAACGGGGAAGATCATGACGCGCATCACCACCGGCCACGCCATCTGGGAGGACATCGTCCACGTGTTCTCCACGGACAACGCCGACGCCCCCCAGGCAGTCGCCTTCGAAAAATGGTCACCACGAGGATCACGGGGGGAATCCGATTTCACGGTCTCGACCTACTCCGGCAATCTCCTTGAACCCGCTGAAGTCAACCTGCCCAGGCATGTCCGGTTCCACTCCCGGGCAGGCTCCCACACTCTGGCAGGGGGCGGCAAGTACCTGGTCTCATGGGATGACCAGCTTGTCGGGGTCAGGGTCGTGGACCTGGAATCCGGGAAGCTCACCGGAGAGCTCCAGGTCGTAGGATGCGGGCCCTACACCTGGCCGGTCGGGGAGAAGATCTACTCGGTCTGCGAGAACTCCCGTGAACTGCTGGAACTCACCATCGACGACTCCGGTCAGATCACCGAGACCGGGCGCCAGAAGGTTCTTCCGGACGACTTCACCGCGTCACGGCACGCGTCCTTCGCCTCAGGGACGAAACAGGGGTTCCTGATCAACGAAGCCGGTGATGCCTACGTCTTCGACTTCGCCGACGGCCTGCCCACCGGTGAGGTTGCCCCGGTGGGCAACGTCGGCAAGGAGGGAGGGCGCTTCGCCGCCCAGGACTACGGGATCACCCCGGACGGAAAGAGATTCTTCACCACCTACACCGACTCCGACATCCATCCGCATTCCGTCAACGGTGGTGACACCGTCAGCTTCCGTATCTTCGACGCCGTCACCGGGGACGAGACAAGACTGGTCACCACTGAGGACACCAGGCTCGACGCCATCGACTCCGTTGCCTGGAACGCCGACGGAACCCTCATCTACGTCCTCGGCACCGTCCCCGGTACCGGGGACAAGGAAGGCCAGGACATCACGACCCTGGTCGGTGTGGACCCGGTGAGCGGAGAGGTCCGCTCCTCCGTGGAGGTCACCGGATACGGATCACGTG
Source organism: Corynebacterium neomassiliense (assembly GCF_900626215.1). Taxonomy (NCBI): domain Bacteria; kingdom Bacillati; phylum Actinomycetota; class Actinomycetes; order Mycobacteriales; family Corynebacteriaceae; genus Corynebacterium; species Corynebacterium neomassiliense. The sequence continues at coordinate 2,143,482 of NZ_LR131106.1, forward strand.
ACGGGGTCTCCGGCCTGATGGCCCCGGAAGTGCAGGGAGTCAACTGATGGCGTCCGTTGTCGATCGTGGAGAAGCTGCCCGCTTCGCGGAGCAGCTCTCCGTCCGCCCCCTGAGCCGGCGTGGATTCCTCACCGTGCTCGGTCTGGCTGGTGCGGGTACGGTACTCGCAGCGTGCGGTGACTCCGGCGGGGGAGACTCTGCCTCCGGTTCCACGGGGACGGACACCTCCGCCCGGATCCTGTTCGGTGACGACGAGATCACCGCCACCGAGAATGCCCGGTTCCGTTCCGGGGTGACGGTGGAGGCGACTGTCGCCGCAGTGATGGCGAATCTCACCGTGGACGGCAGGCCCGCGATGGCGGCCGCATACTCCGACGGGACGAATCCGGTGACCCGCCCTGTCGGCCCACTGATCCGGGCGTCCTACGGCGATGAACTTCACATCCGGCACGTCAACACCCTCGACACCGACACGGTGATCCACTGGCACGGGATCCACATCCGAAATGACATGGACGGCGCTCCCCCGCTGACCGGTGAAGCTGCCGCTCCGGGTGCCACCCTGGACTACCGTTTCATCGTCGACCATCCGGGGACCTACTGGTACCACTCCCATTCCGGGCTTCAGGCGGACGAGGCGATGATCGGAGCCCTGATCGTCGATGACCCGGATGACCCGTACCGTGCGGCAGCCGACCACGTGATCATCCTCGACGACTGGGTGTGCGGTGACGGCACCATGCCCGCGGACCTCCTCGGCGCGCTCAACCCGTCGTTGGCCGGTCATGCGGCGTCCGGCTCGGCTCATGCCCACCATGGGACAACCGGTGCCGGGACCACGGGTGCCGGGTCCACGGGTTCAGGGGCAGCCGGGGCGACGGCCCCGTCGGAGGTGACGGTTCCGGAGGCGGCGAAGAAGCTCGTTGCGGCTCCGCATGCCGAATCCACCGAACTCGGCGGGATGGTCCAGCACATCGCCTACCCGGTCCATCTGATCAACGGACTGCCGACCTCGGAGGCGGAGTCTCTTGAAGGTGCGCCGGGGAAGACCCGTCTGAGGATCATCAACGCCGCAGGTGAGACCCCGTACCGGTTCGCGGTCGGAGGTCGGAGGATGACCGTGGTCGAAACGGACGGATACCCGGCCAGACAGGTCGAGGCTGACTGTCTGATCATCGGCATGGCTCAGCGCATCGATGTCCTGGTCGACCTGGACGACGGGGACGCGGTCCCCTTCGTCGCCGTCCCGGAGGGCAGCGGGCGTCCGGCCGGGGCCGGTGCCGGCGTCGCAGTGACGGTGAAGACTTCCGGGGCTGCGGACCTGCCCCAGGAGACACTGGCAGGGGCGGTGGAGGCGACGGAGCTGACGTCGAAGCCTCTGCAGGACAGGGATCTCGCTGCCGCGGAGTCGGTGGTCCTGCCGGTGAAAACTCCGGACCGGTCGTACAGCCTGGAGCTCATCCAGTCCACTGACGCCTATGTGTGGGGTATCGCCGGTCAGGATGTCGGGAAGGTGACGATGAAGACAGGTGAACGGGTCCGGATCGAGATGGTGAACAACACCGACATGTGGCATCCGATGCACCTGCACGGTCATACGTTCGCTGTCCCGGACTACGGGGGGCTGCGGCGGGACACGGTGATCGTCAGTCCCGGGGAGACGGTCGCCTTCGAATTCGACGCTGACAACCCGGGTGGGTGGATGTTCCACTGTCACAACGCCTACCACCTCGATGCGGGTATGACCACGAACTTCTACTACGAAAGGTGACATTCACCATGACTGCTCCTGTTTCCCATCATTTCTCCGGTCTGCGGGGAGGCACCCGACGTGCCAGGGTCGTGGCCCTCGGACTGCTTGCGGTGTCGTCGCTGGCCGGCGCGTCGGCGTGTTCCTCCGGTGACGGAGGATCAGGTGAAACCGTGACCGTGACCGTCAAGGACATGGTCTTTGATCCGGCGTCGGTGACTATCAAACCGGGTGACACCGTCAAGTGGGTGTGGGATGCCGCTCTGCCGCACGATGTCGTGTCCGATGAGGGCTCCCCGGCGGAGTACAACTCCGAACTGATGACCGAGGGTGAGTACTCCTACACCTATGAGGAAGCCGGTACCTACGGCTACCACTGCACTCCGCACCCGATGATGACCGGGGAGGTGATCGTCCAGGAGTGACAGGAACCGAATCTGCCGGTCCGCGTCCCGGAAGAACTGCAGCGGTCCTGCTCGGGGCAGCAGCGCTCGTCACCTGGCTCAACGGATGCTCTCCGGACCAGGACGGGAACCGAGACGGGAACCAGACCCGAATCACTGTCAGGAATGTCGCTTTCGCACCTGAGGACGTGACCGTACCCGCAGGTACCGACGTCGGTTGGTACTACGAGGACGGCGGCACCTTCCACGACATCCTCATCGAGGAGCTCGGCGTCGACGCCGGATTCCGCCGGGAGGGCGACTGGCACTACACCTTCGACATCCCCGGTACCTACCGGGTGACCTGCTCCATCCACCCGACGATGACCGGCACGGTCACCGTCACATGAATCACAGGGAGAAGATCATGTCCACCACCACACCATCCACACCGTCCACACTGACCGCCCCACCTGTTGCCCCGCATCTGCGCCTGGCAGATGCCGCCACCGAAGCAGAACTCCGTTCCCGGTCTGTTCCTGACATCCCTGACCGCCATCTCGGCGATCATCCTGAGATCCGTCCCCGGATGGGAGCCAGGGTGGGTTTCGTCACCCGCCTCGGGACCACAGTCGCTGCCCTGGGGGCAGGAGCAGGTGCCGCAGCACTGGCGGGAGCCACAACCGGAGTGACCGCACACGGGGCGTTGACCGCAGGGGTCGTTGCCACCGGACTGCTCACCGCGGTCGCGGCGAACTGGTCGACCTGCGGTATGTCTGTCGCCGGCGTCGTCGCGGCTCCTAAACAGGAAGGACGCCCCGGTGCCTCTACCCCGGTCGGACGCCTTCTCGCACACCTCGCCGGATCGCTGCTCACCTCTGTTCCCACGGGCCTTGCCCTGGGAGGAGTCGGCTGGCTCATCCAGTCCACGGTCGGTGCCGGGTCCGTGCCCTGGGCCGCACTGCTCGGAATCTGGGCGGTCATCGCCCTGGCCTACGGGCTGCACGAGTCAGACCTGGTCAGGATGCCGACCCCGATGCGCAGGGTGCAGCTGCCACGCCATCTTCGCCGCGCCGGGCGTCCTGCCAGGGTCTCCTTCTACTTCGGGATGCTCATCGGTCCGGGATTCATGATCTTCATCCGGTCCGCCGCCTACTACCTGCTCTTCCTGGGCGTACTCGCTCTCGGTGACCCGCTCCTCGGCGCGGCACTGTTCGCGCTGGTGTCTGTGGGACGCTGTGGACCTGCCGCCATGGCGATCGTCATGCAGCACAGGGGACGGACAATGGCGGACTTCCTGATGAAGTCCATGACCATGGACCGTATGGTGCAGTTGTCAGCAGGCGTCGGGCTCACCGCCCTGGCCGGTTTCGCCGGTACCGCCCTGCTGTTCTGACGGGGGCGCCCTGACGGTCGGCTCAGCGTGCCGGTGACGGTCGGCGTCCTACCCGATCCCGCCGACCCAGCCGAAGGCACGGATCCCGGCGTCCCGGTAGTTGCGGAGCGCCCTGATGTAATGGGGGTCGGAGGTGACGACGACGGCCGTGCCGTCCAGCTCGCGGATCAGAGGTGCCGTGTAAGCGACATTCTGCAGAGTGTTCCAGGCCTCGTTCTCGAGGATGACACGGTTGGTGACGCCACGGTCGCGGAGCCCCTTTTCCATGGCCTCAGCTTCAGTGGTTGCCGGGCACTGGCTGCTGCGACCCCCGGTGACGATCACGGGGTTGTCCGGGTGGGACTTCAGCAGCCGGGTAGCGGCGTCCAGCCGGTCCTCCAGGACCTGTGGCAGCGTGCAGTCCTCGTTGATCTGCGCACCCAGGACCACAACCGGCGTGTCCTTGTCGAGAGTCAGCACAGCATGCGCGAGAGGCTCACGGAGGAACGGGGCGTCGGTGACGGTGTAGATCTGGTCCCGCATGGTCGCGAGCAGGGAGCCGAGCGGGTCAGAGGAGGTGGGGAGGGAACCGGTGACGGATACCGTCGACGATCCGGATCCGGAGGGGGCAGCTGCCGTGGCGGGTGCCGTGACCGCTCCGGCGGCCAGTGCGACCGTGACGGCGAGCATCATTGAGGACGCCGCGGTGGACCGGCGCAGGGACAGGTGGGACATGGTCAATTCTCTTCCGCGGTGGTCAGTCGTTGAGGTGGGCGATGGCGTAGTCGGCCTCTTCGGGGGTGAACTTCTCCCCGTAGTCACTGACGAGCTGGTCGCGGATCCCCTCAGGGGACATGTCCATGGTCTCCCGGTAGTCCTTCGCCTTGGCCAGTGCGTTGGCGTTCCAGTCGATGTCGAGGTTGTCGACGGCGTACTGCGCCTCCTCCGGGGTGAACTTCTCGGCCACTTCGCTGGTCAGCTGGTCGTACACGCCCCTCTTCGACATGTGGGTGGTCTCCGCGTAGTCCCGGCCCTTCTCCAGTGCGTTGGCGTTCCAGTCGGCCCCGACGTTGTCCACGGCGTACTGGGCAGCCTCCGGGGAGAACTTGTCGGCGTACTCGCTGGTCAGCTGGTCGTAGAGACCGAGCTTCGACATGTGCATCGTGTCCGAGTACTGCTTCGCCCTGTTCAGCGCCGAATCGAACTCGGCGGGGACGTCAGCGCTCCCGGCGTCCTCCACGGGGGCCGGAGCGGCACCGCCTGCCTCGACAGCGTCGGCCAGTTCCCCGCCCTCCGGAGCCGCATTCTCCGCAGCTCCGCCGGGTGCAGCTCCCGGGACGGGGGACGCCGTGCTCCCGGAGGGGGCACCGGTCGTGTCCTCGTCCCCGCCGCCGGTTGCTGCGGCGATGACGATGATGACCACGACAACCATGAGAATGATGAACCACACACGCTTGTAGAAGGGCTTCTTCTGCGGCTGGGGCGGCTGCTGGGGCGGGACGCCGTAGGGCATTCCCTGGGGCATGGCCTGGGGCATTCCCTGGGGAACTCCCTGGGGAGGGAACTGTGTGGTCGGCTGCGCCGGCCCCGGGGCTCGCGCGTCCTGCCGCTCGGGCGTGCTCCCTTCGCGGCCGGGGGGGCGCGGTGGGCGCCGGCCGTCCGCGCGCCCCTCGGCGCCGCGCGTGCTCCCGGGGGGGCGGCGGG